>NZ_FNCW01000035.1 GCF_900099815.1 Psychroflexus sediminis
TGCTTTACTTTGGAACGTTACTTCCATGTATTCGGGACTTACACCCTATGGGCGTTCATGTAAAAGAACTATATTTACCATTCAAGGCACACACAAAGGCTATAAGCAATTGGTTTTTAGGTGTTTATGTGAAAAAATAGTAAATAAAATAAAGGTCAGTGCTAAACTGAAAAGTTAGGGCAAGAAATCCCCAACTGCTCATAGCCACGACCGTTGCCCACAATATGAAAAAACTACTTTCAATAATATTTTTGTTTATTTCAAGCCTTTGTTTTGGTCAAATTAATTCTGTGATAATTGACAGTGAATCATTAGAAAAAGTACCTTATGTCAATATTTGGGTAGAAAATGAGAATATTGGGACTACTTCAAATCAACAGGGAGAGTTTGAATTAAACTTGAAGGAACCTCATGTAATTGTTTTTTCTGCAATTGGATATGAAACGAGACGAATTCAGTCCAATTCAATTATAAATATCGTAGAACTAAAAGCTTCAATTACAGCATTGGATGAAGTGATATTATCAGCCAATAAGCAAGACCTTGAGTTGACTATTGGTAACTTCAAAAAATCAAAAATCAATCATTACTTTGCTTGTGGAACCACACCTTGGATTACTGCAAGATATTTTCCGTATCAAAAGAATTATAAAAAAACTCGATTTTTGGACAGGATAAAAATTTTAACAAACAGTGATATTAGAGATGCGAAATTCAATATCAGATTGTACAGTGTAAATGAAGATGGCGAACCTGATAAATATATTTACGATAAAAACATAATTGGAATTGCGAGAAAAGGAAAAAAATTAACAGAAATAGATTTATCAGGTCTAAATATTGAATTTCCGGACAAAGGTTTTTTTATCGCCATTGAATGGTTAATTATAGATGATAATCTCTATGAATACAATTATACAAAGCAAGATTCGAATAAGAAATTAAAAAGAATTTCTTACGAACCTTCATTTGGAACAATACCTTCTGTAACAGATGAAAATAGTTGGATTTACACGCAAGGAAAATGGAGAAGGGTTTGGAAAAAGAATAGTGGAGCTTGGGACAAATCTGAAAATAAATATAGTCTTTTAGCAATTGAACTCACATTAACGAATTAATACTGTGGGCAACAATGGTAACCGTTGCACAAGCCAATAAAAATCCAAAAAACAAGTCATTTTAAGCTCTTTTCAGGGCTTTTGTCTTTTTATCAGAGTTGGTT
>NZ_FNCW01000031.1 GCF_900099815.1 Psychroflexus sediminis
AATCGAGTAGACGGCTCCGCCAGTAACTGACGGAGTGCGCCTCTCACACCACCGTACGTACGGGTCTCGTATACGGCGGTTCGTATTATCAGAACTTCACTTTGTGGTAGTAGTATAGCATTTGCTCATAACCTCTGAGTTGCAAGCGTTTTACAGTTATTGTCGTTTTCAAGATTGGACTTTGAGCTACTGCCCATCCTCCCATTCTTGTTCGACTCCAAGCATAGGCTTGACCTTGCTCGATTCCCAACCTTATGAGGTTCTTGCGTTTTCGCTCCGGCTTCTTCCAGTCAGCCCAAATACAATACCGTAACCGATTTCGTAGCCACTCATCTAACTTTTTGAGTTTGCCCTCTAAGTTTCCTAAACGGAAGTTGTTGAGCCATCCTCTGTAAATAAGTTTGAGTTCTGCTAGACGTTCTGCTAAACGCATTGGTTTGGTTTTCTTGGTTATCTGCCTGAGCTTTCGCTTTAAGCTTTGCCATGACTTTTTATCTACTACAATCTGGTATTGCCCTTTTGCACCTTTCTTATATGTTGGCACAAAACCATGTCCGAGTATTTTGAACGTATTAGGACGTCTTATCCCGCTTTTATTTCGGTTTATAGGTAGTTCTAGCTTGTCTCTTAGAAACATATAGATACCATTACCTATTACACGGGCTTTTGACTTTGATGTTGTATATACACTAAAGTCATCTGCGTAGCGGATAAATTTATACCCCTTGTGTTTTAAATACTTGTCCAACTGGTCTAAAATGATATTAGACAGTAATGGACTTAGCGGACTGCCCTGTGGAATACCCTTACGACGCTTGTGCAACTTCCCTTTTATTAAGAGCGGTGCTCGTAGCCATTTACGGATGAGCCACAGAGTGGTCGGGCACTTTACCTTGTTGTAGATAAGTTGTAGTAACTTGTGGTGGGGTACTTCATCAAAGAACCCCTTTAAGTCTATATCTACTATGTCCTGATAACCATTATTGATATAGTCCTGACTTTTCAATACAGCTTGTTGGGCGTTCTTCTTTGGGCGAAAACCATAACTCTCTTCTTCGAAATCTAATTCAAACCGATTAGCGAGTTGCTGGCTTACTGCTTGTTGTAACCACCTCTCTACTACTGTGGGAACTCCTAGTAGTCTGGTCTTCCCATTCCCTTTTGGGATTTCTACTCCTCTGATAGGGCTTTTCTTATAGCTTCGGTGTATAATAGATGTGCATACCGTAGACCGCTCGGATTGTATAAAATCCTTTAGTTCTGATACTTCCATACCATCTACACCTGATGAACCTTTATTAGCGATAACTTTATTTCTCGCTATGCTCAGGTTTCTTGCTGATAAGATTTGTTCTATCATAATTGTTCTATTCTTGTCTGCTTAGATTTAGGCTATATAGGTGCTATGACCTGTATTCCTAAATGAATTTAGACGTGATAATTCGTTCAGTCCTTCCTTACTTGTGAGACCATCCATAATATCTGTTTATGGCTCGTTTCCTGTAAGTACTATGACTTCGGCTGACTTCTCCATATAGCCAACTCGTGACTTTGGAGACCTCCCTCGGTAAGATAAATACCCTTTAAACTATAACTGCTGAATCTACTATTTTGGTTATCCGAAAATACGGTCTTGGACTTTGCAGTGATGTGCCTACTCATCCAACCTCATAGCCTCTGTATTCAGTTCCTGTTCGTCAGCACAGTTTACGCAGTCTGGCTTACTTCAATGTATGGGTCACCCCAAACCACCTTGCCACTTGCTTTACTTTGGAACGTTACTTCCATGTATTCGGGACTTACACCCTATGGGCGTTCATGTAAAAGAACTATATTTACCATTCAAGGCACACACA
>NZ_FNCW01000029.1 GCF_900099815.1 Psychroflexus sediminis
AGTTTGAGTGAACTCACTGCACCCACGGCAAATGATAATTGCGACGGGATAGTAACCGGAACTACAAATGCAGTACTTCCGATAACGGCGAGCACTACCATTACCTGGAAATATACGGATGAAGCAGGAAACTTCAGTGAACAAACTCAGTCAGTAATTGTTGATGATACCACAGCTCCCATAATTGGAGAGTTCGAAAATAAAATTATCCAGGGAGATGAAGATGGAAACTCTATTCTTGCGGACTATACCTCTCAGGTAGAAGTCTATGATAATTGCGATCCTAATCCAATAGTTAGTCAGATTCCTGCTCCCGGGGAGCTAATTTCAGGCAGTACAGAGATTACAATAACTGTCAAGGATAATGCTGGAAACACCAATTCTACAGGCTTTATGGTGGTTGTTGAAGATAGCGGAGATCCTGATGGTTGTAATACTAATTTGTTTCCCGTCATAAATGAAATAACCGGTCCGATTGACCCAGTACCAATTGGTAACCCTATTACTATAAAGGCTTCTATTAGTGATGACAATATTAGTTATGCAACATGGTCTTTAAGTACAGATGGAACTACATTTATTGACCAGCCAAAAGAAACTATTTTGGGTGATTTTATCTCCAAAACCTTCGACCTCCCGGTTAATGTCTACAGCATAAAATTATTAATAGAAGATGCTTGTGGAGTAACGGCAACTTCTGTTTTCGAATATGTTGTGATCTATGATCTCGATGGTGGTTTTGTAACGGGTGGAGGATGGATCCATTCTCCGGTAGGAGCTTATGTTGCCGATACTTCACTGGAAGGAAAAGCAAGTTTTGGTTTTGTTGCAAAATACAAGAGCGGAAGAAATAACACATCTGAAGTCGAGGGTAATACCAACTTCCAGTTCCGTAATGCAGATTTCCATTTTAAAAGTTCAGCACATGATGATATGTCCCTGGTAATTTCTGGAGGTCGGTCTACTTATAAAGGAGTTGGTTCAATTAATGGATCTGGCATCTATAAATTCATGGTTGTAGCTATCGATGGAGATCTTAATGGACAACTTAATTCTGATAAATTCAGGATTAAGATTTGGGAGAGTGATTCGGATGTATTGGTGTATGATAACAAAATTGGAGAATCCGATAATTCAGATGCAACTACTGAACTTGAAGGGGGCTCGATCGTGATCCATAAGCCTAAAGGAAACAAAACCAATGATGATCTTGAAATAAAATTAACTGATACTAATGAGGCAATTGAAATACTTGAAACTCTCATGGTTTTACCAAACCCTATACAAACTGAAGCAGTAGCCAGGTTTAGTGTTAGGGGAGATGCCGAGATAATTTTGAAAATCTTCGATTATATCGGAAGAGAAATTCAGGTTCTGTATTCCGGATCAGTTAAAGCAATGGAAATTCATGATATTCCGTTTCAAAGACATAATATGATGAGTGGGGTTTATATTCTTAAATTAACTACAGCAAAAGGACATTCATATGAGAGACAGTTTATTGTGGAATAATTGTTTTCAGATTTTTAATAAAGAAGCTTCGGATACCGGAGCTTCTTTATTTGTTACGATTGTTCAGTGGAAAATTGTACACTGTATAGCATTAAATTGCCAGGGACCCCAAAAAAAGAGAATCAAAAATCAAGAAACAAACTTTGGCAGCCTGGGGCATTTCACGAATTACTTATTTCATACTCTCTCATTTATAGCGGTAGAGGTTGAGAGAGTTATTTCTGCATATTTTACTACAGAAATATGATGATTGGCTTTAAACGTTTATCCTTGGATCCGGTTTTATGGCAACCGAAGACTTGGTTTGGCTTTACTCGATATCTTTCAGAATCGAAAAAAACCCAATTAATTCTTTTTTTAAAAAGGCTCTCCAATGCTTTCATTTAGGAACATTACTTCATTTGTAAAAATACCCTTCATAAAAAAAAATCAATCAGTGACAACAAGGCCATCGTTTGGGATTTAGAAATAGATCGGTCTGTCTAAATTTTTTGACTTTTGAAGCGTTTTTTATTTTTTATTTTTAGAATGTAAATATAATTATAGAATGGACTGAAAAAAGTTCGTCGGGAATTCTGATTTAGTTCCTAAAGAGCCTTTCGCTGTTAATATTTTTAAATCTGCTTTCAGCCGGGTATTTAGAATTAGGATAGGCCGTCTAAAAAATAAAGACCAGAAGATAATTAAAGTAAAAGACCGGCTAATTTCTAAATTCCGGAACTTTGGCTTTTCAAAAAATGGCTAGGGAGGGGGAATCAGTAAACTGTATAAATTCTAATTGGTTTGGGTAAGCACGAAGCATGAAAGAAGAGCACATCTGGCGGACTCTGGAATAAAAAGGGTTTCCTTGATTGGAGCGGTTCCGCTTTTTATGCGGATTAGCGCAACGAAGGGATTCACTTATTTGCCCGTGTCCAAGAACTTTTTTACGAAGTGCCTTTCTCGGAATGGAGAGCAACGGAATAAAGGGGAATGTACTGAGAGGTGGGGGAGTTCCATTTATCTCAGTAGCCAATTGGGCTTAATTTTCTGTTCAATCACTTTAGCTTCCAATCTTAGAGCTAGTTTAATTTTTTAGCCATCTCCTCTGAAATGTATAGTCTAATTAAAAGGTTTCCCATATCCTCACTAACCTTTTTTTCAAGAACCCAGGCATAGATTTGGATGGTTGCCATTTTAGTATGTTCCTGAAGCTTGGAAACCTTTCTATAGGAACACCATTATAGAGGGTTACATGTGAGGCTATACATTAAGGAAATAAAAAACCCAAAAATACTTATTATCAGTGTTTTGGGGGTTTGTGAAAGTGATAGTGACATGATGGTATATCCTTACTGCATTCTCTGTTGGAAATACAAACCACATTCTAACGAATGTGGTTTTTTTGCTTGTCATGATTCATTACTCAAATTCTTCGACTCTTTTGATAGTTTTAAAAATGACTTTAAAATCGTAGTTGTGTAAAAATTATTTCAAGGAATAAAAAATTATTTCCAAACATAAATTGTTAACCTGCCTGCCAAAGGCATCTTCCTGCCAAAGGCAGAACAGGCAGGCGTGACAGGATTACATATCCTGAGTGCATTCTCTGCTGGAAATAAAAACCATGGCTATCGCCATTTTGGTTTTTATGTTTTACCCTGCGCTTACAAAAACTATGCTTTTGACACTTGTGTTTGCCGTGATCCATTACTCCAATTCTTCGACTCTTTTGATAGTTTTAAAAATGACTTTAAAATCGGAGTTGTATAAAAATTATTTCAAGGAATAAAAAATTATTTCCAAACATAAATTGTTAACCTGCCTGCCAAAGGCACCTGCCTGCCAAAGCACGACAGGCAGGCGTCAGGCAGGCGCTACAGGATTACATATCCTGAGTGCATTCTCTGCTGGAAATACAAAACGGATCAATCTCAAAAGTTGTGTGTGAATTGAAATAGAATTTAGATTTTTGTCAATAAAAAGAATCATTGGACACATATCTAGACCTACTCAAACT
>NZ_FNCW01000030.1 GCF_900099815.1 Psychroflexus sediminis
TTCTGATAATACGAACCGCCGTATACGAGACCCGTACGTACGGTGGTGTGAGAGGCGCACTCCGTCAGTTACTGGCGGAGCCGTCTACTCGATTGCCACACGTTTCAATCAGTTCTCTAGTTTGAATAAATATAATTTTTAAAATTCAAGAGTATTCAATTTTGTAACAATCTATTCGTATTGTCGGCATTCGAAAATCAGATGTTTTTTAAGTTCCAAAGGTTTTACAATAATTGAATTAAGTTTTTGATTTGGAAAACCACCAACAAGATAATTTTCTGTTTCCAATTTATCCATCCAGTCCATAAATTTATCCAATTCAACCATCTTTACGACACAATTTTTCCATTCTGTTTTAATAAACTTTAGGGCAAATTGCTGTTCGGGCCAAATTGGAATAATCAGTTTATCTAAAGTTCCACATGTAACGTAATTTCCTTCTTTGTCAGCAATCAAAAAAACTTGTTCAAAATCAGCAATTTTTCTTATTAGATATCCATAGCGTTCTTTGGACTCAAGTTTGAATACGTTTTCTAATTGTTTAGCATGCATAAAAATTCGTTTCTCAAATGTGTGGCAACGTTTCTGGCTATGATTTCGTTGCGGAAAAATCCGCAGGATTCTTTCCGCCGTAGCCGAAAGATAGTAAATTAGCGTTGAATTCCGCCAAGGAATTCAACCGCAATGAATTATAGCCGGTGTTAGCCTTTCGTTTTTTATTATTCAGTTTCCGCCTCTGCTTTTAATTCAGTCAGTTTTTTATGTCTGAAGTAACCCAAAATTGCCAAAATCACTAACATAATTGCGTTAAAATTAAAGTCCCATTGAAAGTCAGCAGAGTTGACACTTATATCAGATTCCGTTCTGATTATCAGTCCGTATCTGAAATTTTCGAAAAGTAATTCCGTTCCTAACATTTGAATTCCATAAAAGATTATGGTTCCAATATATCCGTAAATATTGTTTTTAAATAGCAGAACCAAGAGTCCGATTGAAATAACTGTTCCTCCAATAATGTAGATGTTATTATTCAGTCCCATATCGTACACAAAAAAGCAGAAAATCATAAAAAGAATATTTATGATGCTGATAATGGCAATTATAATTCCGTAAATGTTTTTTTTCATTGAGTTCAGTTTGGTTAAATGAAGGCTAACGTTTCTGGCTATGATTTCGTTGCGGAAAAATCCGCAGGATTCTTTCCGCCATAGCCGAAAGATAGCAAAATAGCGTTGAATTCCGCCAAGGAATTCAACCGCAATGAATTATAGCCTGTGTTGTAGGTAGGCTTTCTTATTCGATGCTCTCATATAGAGATACTGGGTCTCTAAAATATTCTACAGAGCAGATTTTTGCACTATTAAATATATTGATAAGTAGTTTAATTATATCCTCTACAATAAGAAAAATTATTTCCCAAGTTAAAAATTGTATTGGCTCACCTATTCTAAAATTAAAGGTTTTTTTTCTGTAATTTATTTCAAGGAATTCCTTCTTTTTTTTATCGGGAAAATAGAATCCATTATTGTGAATACAGTTTCTAATCAATTTAGAGAACTGCAGTACGCTTGTATTATCAAAGGTTTGTGTTTGTGATTTTATATAACCAACAAAATCAGGATTTTTATAGTAATTTTCATTTTCTGTTTTTCTCATCAATATGCGGATACAATTTTCAAAAGAAGAAAAGACATCAATGAAATAGTGAAATCTCAAGAATCGTTCAGCAAGTAAAATGTCTTGCAGATCATATGAACTAGATTCAAAATCTATAAATCTGGACTTAACTATTAAGATTCTTGAATGCTGTAGTATTGTACTTATAGAACTAACTCTAATGTCCGAATTCTTAATAAATGGAAAGTCTGATTTAAAATCAGACCTAGTGTTAATAATAAACTTCTGTATTTTTACAGCATCTTTCAACGAATTGAATAAGTCTTCTCGAAACTTTTTAATATTTTCCATAGAAGTTTTTTTAGCTTACCTACAACGTCTCGTATAAAAACTGTGCGAGCTGGCGAGCGTGATGGTCCGCAGGAAAATCAGACGTAGCAAGTAAGCCAAGTGTTTCGATTCGAGACAGGCTTAAGCATTGTTTTTATATAGTGTTGTAAGCAGTTTTATTTTTTAAAAGTCATATAAGAAATTCCGTTTTCAGGAATATCAGCATATAAATTTTGTATTTTAAATTCACTACTACTAATTTTCACGAATTCAAAACTCTGTGATTGACTTTGAGATTCATGCGTCAATAAAATATTATCTCCACTAATCTCATATTTAAATTGGTCACTTGTATTTTCCGATTTAATAATAGTTAAATCAGTATTTGAAGTGAATTTTATTTGGGTTCGATTTTCTACAGGAGTAATTTCATAATAAGTTCCCTGGAATTCAGAAGGATTGTCATCATCATTATTACAAGAGAAAAATGAAAATAGAACAACTAAATACAATATAGTCTTTTTCATAAATGGTTTTTTTGATTAGTAATTAGATTCTGATTTTTAAATTGCTTACAACGTTCCTCGCATATGGCTTGTGGCGATGATCTGCAAACAAGCTTTTCAGTTGAGGATTAATTTTTCTAAAAATACAATAAATTTTGTTTTGACCTAAACCCCAGCCATAAGCTATATGCGATGTGTGTGCCTTGAATGGTAAATATAGTTCTTTTACATGAACGCCCATAGGGTGTAAGTCCCGAATACATGGAAGTAACGTTCCAAA
>NZ_FNCW01000027.1 GCF_900099815.1 Psychroflexus sediminis
ATCGGAAGTACTGCATTTGTAGTTCCGGTTACTATTCCGTCGCAATTATCATTTGCCGTGGGTGCAGTGAGTTCACTCAAACTACATTCTGAAGTAATAGCTATCAGGGTTTCAACAGCAACAGGAGCGGTTTGATCTGTAATTTTTAATGACAAATCTAGAGATGCAATATTTCCATTTGTATCCTCTACAAAATAGGTTACACTTGCAGTTCCTCCAATATCTGCACATCCGTAACTTAGACTTAATTGCTTATCATTGAAATAATTAGCTTTGATAGCACAATTATCAGTACTCCCGTTTTCCACCATATCCAGTGTTAGCAATCCCAGTCCAGTTTCATCGAGAACGATTTCAATGTTTTCAAATACTGAAATTAAAGGCTTTTCAAAATCGGAAACTATTAGTTCAATGTTTTGAGTTACAATATCCCCTTTACTATCTGTTACTGTGACATCGTAAGTTCCTTGAGATAAATTTTCCAGTACAGTACCGGTATCTAATAAAGCAATATTATCCTTTTTCCATGAATAAGTATATGGTGCTACCCCTGCAAAAGTTAAAACTTCAATCCTCCCATCTCCCGATTCAAAACAGGATTCATTGGAAAGCTGGACCTCAGTTCTTAAAATTTCAACAAATTCTGCAGTGATAATCTTATCAGTATCCATTACAATACTTACAGGATTGTCTGCTGATATTATATCACCCGTCCATTTGCTAAATTGCCATCCGTTCGCAGGAATAGAGGTAAGTAAAACCTGGGAGTTTTCTAAGTATAAAATCTGATTTGGATCTCTGGTGACAAAACCTGAGCCTACTACTTCTGTTTGTAGATTAAAGAAATTTCCGCCTGAAGTACAGAATTCTCTGGTAATCGAATTATCTAAAACATTATATTCTGAAGGTGAAGCTCCGGAAATTTCTGCAAAAATTTCAAAAGTATTACTTATAACCACGGCATCAATTAATACTTCTGTAAAACCATTTGCATCAACATTAATGGGCTCACTGGTTATTGCGATAAGATCCTCTCCATACTTTTGATAAAAATTTAATTCTGCAGAGACTGAAACATCCCCATCATTTTTAATTTTTGCAAGAATAGTAATCGCTTCGTTATTTTCTGGACATGAGTTACTGAAAACTAAATCTGTAAATAGTAAATTGGGAGCGTTGCCCACAAATATTGGCCTGGAGGCTGTATTGTTTGCTGTATTCCCATCAGACAATTCATTGTCAACATCTACATAGGCGCGTAGATTTTTGAACCCTCCAATACTACTGCTGTAACTCTCTGTAATGGCCACCGTACTGCTAAAACCGGCATCAAGCCCTGAAACCAAAACGTCTTCTCCCAGAGGGACATTATCTGCTGTTAATCTTATTTTAAATGGTCCTGCCGGTACAGTTCCTATATTGTCAAAAGAAACAAAAATGTTAATAGGCTCATCAATATCGGGATTAACCCGGGTAGGACTTATGTATTCAGATAACACCCTTAAATCTGGCCCCGGAGTTTTTAATGTTATTACCCCATTTATTTCATTGTTTAGCTTATCACATTCTTCAAATTCATTATTTGGATCTACAATAACTTTTAGATCAAAAGTCCCCGCCTCAGTAAAAACATAAGGTAGACTTACAAAAATTCCTGCGGATGAATAAGTGGTATTAACCTCAGATAGTGTAGTTGAAGCTATTAATTCGCTATTTAAATAAAAATGAACCTTCACATTTGAAGGTGTAAATAATCCCCGGTTTCCTACGTATGCAATTAACTTTTGTTCTGTGTACACCTGATATGCAGTGTTCCAAATGTTTTTCTCAGAATTATAAGAGAATTTTTGGGCTGTTAAATCAACACACAATGGCATTTCTCCGGAATTATTTAATTCCTTAAATTCCTCTATAGAGTTATTTATATCAAGATCGAATTTAACCGAATGATTCCCATATGACAATATGCTAGTAGATACTAAAGTAGAATCAATATCGCTTTTGGCAAGCAGTCCCGAATAAATGTTATCAAAAGACCTGGTAATCCCATCTTCATTAATAGAAAAAGTATTAACAAAATCATCGGAAATTGTTCTTTCTCCCTGATTTATAAAAGTACCGGTGATTGTAAATTCTTCTCCCGGTAACGGCAGTTTTGGTTTTACAGATAATTTATATTTGTCTGTTTTCAAATCGGGGAAATCCTGTTTGTATTTAATTAAGTATGTATTCTCATTATTACTTTCAACAAATTCAATTACAGAACCGCTTCCTATTGGTTCATCTACCTTTAGGGTTATATAATGATCCAGAGTATCTGTAAATTGAAAGGAAAGTTCTCGATATAAAGATTTACAACTTTCAATGGAAGAAAAAGATGATTGGGAAAATAATTCTCCATCAATATATACATTTAAATTCACAGGTCCTTCAGCGGTAATACCACCATTATTTGCCGCTATTGCTTGAAACAAAAAAGGCTGGTCCAATGTGAAATTTGCTTCTATATTTCCTTCCTCGTTGATGCGATTACTGTATGAATTTAAAAAAGGCTCCAAATCTGGTAAGTCGGGATACTGTTTTACTGCTAATTTGATTTGGTTATTTACTTTTGTTATTTCAGTTACTGCATCCAGGATATCTACCTTTAATTCGAAGTCACATGGCATCTCACCACAACGATAAAAGGAATTAAGTGAAGTGACAAAAGGGTATTCAATAAACTCGCCAGGGGATAATGAGCTTATAAGAATTTCTCCAAGTGATACTTCGCAGGAACCATAAGAAATAATGAAATTCTCTGCAACTCCATCGCCTGAGTTTGAAACTTTAGCTATTCCTGTAATGGATTCTCCCGCAAAAAAATAATCCCGACCTTCAGGAAAATTAATGGTAAGCTGACCGCTCAAATCGGGTAAAATTTGGGATTCAGTTGGCTCAACTACAGAAAAACTTACTCCTCCCTCGTCCCCTATAACAAAGGATTCTGTAAATCTTCCTTCATCAGCCAAGCCGGAAATCGTGAAAGTTCCAGTAGTTTCCGGCACTAAAAAACCTGCACTGAAAATACCATTCGTATTGGTATATACCGTTGCATTCCGCCCATCACCTAAAGAAATATCAACTTTTGCCACACCCACTGCAGTACTTAGTATATCGGTTCCAAAATATTTAACCACCCCGGAAATATACAAGGTTTCTCCTATCTCATATATGCTTTTATCAAGACTAGCAGATACAGTAATTCCCTCAGGCAAGGAATACAACCTTACAGCAAAATTATTTAACCTGTTTTGTTCATTTAAAATCTGGGATTCATCAATATAAACCTTTACTTCATTATTACCTGTTTTACTGAAACTATTGCTGAAATTCACTTCTAAAACAGACCGTGGTGCAACATAATCAACAGTTACTGTCGAGAGAAATTCAAGATTATTATAGATATTTACACTAAAATTTTCCGCCGGAAAATCTGATATATTATTTATTTTGGCGGTTACCGTAAAAGGTTCGTTTAAAGCGGGTTTTTCAACACTGAATAAAATGTCATTTGCAAAAATGGCGAGATCAAGTAATTTTTTACTTACTAAAGGTTCTTCTACAAATTTTGTTTGGGTGAGACATCCATTGGTGTTTTCTGCGATAATACTGGATTCCCAAATTTCGTCTGGAGAAAGGCCAGTGATCTGTGCTCGATAAATTTTTCCATCTATTACATTAATATCAGAAGGATCTTCTTCTTCCATCACTAGTTCTACATTGCTCAAAAAGCTCTTTAACAGCACCTTCGGAAAGCCTTCTTTAGCCTGAAATCCATCTACATCTTTATAAACCACTTTAAATACAAAAAGAGAATCTGCAGTTCCTACTTTGGGGGAAACATAAGAATCCGAGTACAAGTTCCCGCCGGCATAAATAAGTTCAGGGACATTGGAAACCGAAACCGTAACCGTCTCCTCTTTTTTACATCCGTTCTCATTAGTGATTAGCACCGAATAAAGTGTAGTTTCAGAAGGGCTCACTGTAATGCTGGCAGTAGTGGCTTGATTGCTCCATAAAAAGCTAGTTCCTCCAGTTGCCTGCAGAGTAACAGATTCACCCTTACAAATTTTTGTGTTAGCCGTGATAGAAGTTATTTGATCTGGATAATTTTCAATGCTTACAGAGACTGTATCATTAATTTTGTTAGTATCCACCTCCAAAATGGTATATACTTTCAGGCTATAAATCTCTTTGGTAGAAAGATCTAAAGGTTGGATAAAGGAATAATTCTTTTTACTTCCAATCAATAAGCCTCCGGTAAAATTTTGTACAATGGGTTCATTATTATTAAGCACATATGCAATGGAAAAATCAGCAATATCTGTAGCCCCCTCATTCTTCACTTCAACCTTTAAGATTTCATCAGTCGCCAGATCACATGCTGAAACCGGAGAGATAATTTGTGTAAGGCTAAGATCGTATGCAAATGTGGCAATAAATTCATCTGCACCTATACTAGGAGTAGACGGGTCCCTTGTTTCTCCATCTATGTCGTCTAAAACTTCAGGTACCGGACTGCCGGCATCAGACAGGCTGGAAGCACTAATATGTAAGTCTTCATTTGAACTAAAGAGCGGATCAACATTCAGAGAATTAGCTTCCATTCCGGAAACAGTTCGCAAAGCTGCGAGCGTATTTCTGTTGCCTTCCCAATAACTCAAAACATCACCTGTGGTGAACAAATCATTATGATCAGATAATTCAATTGCAGCAGGTGAAGCTATATAGGTAGCATAACCTCCTCCACTATTGGAAAAAATATTATTTAAAAATTGATAATTATTACCGCCACTTAAATACAAAGCGCGGACGTTAGTACTATTTGTGCCGGTTAAATGAACATTATTATAAAATATTTTGAAATGCTGGCCATTGGCGAAGTACATTCCATATGCAGCATCATTTTTACCTAAATAAATAAAGTTATTAGCTATTAAATTAAAATTCTCTACAGTAGAATACCCATTGGAGATTCTTATCCCATATCTTCCCAGAGGATTTAACATCGAATTCTTCTCCAATTTCAAATTATATGTGGTTCCGTTTACAAAAACGGAAGTATATTCTGCATAGGTAGAATTTGTGTTAAAATTATTTTTGGTTATTGAAGAATTTTCGGTGTAGTACAGATACAAGCCATTATACCCCTGGTTCAGGAATTGGTTGTTTGTCACAGAAGTATTATTTAATCTGGTATTACCTCCCGTACCACCTATCCTGATCCCAGTTCCTCCACCTATCAAACTGTTATTCTGAAAGTAATTGTTATTGGTGGTGGAACCGTTTACATTGATCAAAACATAATTTGTAGATGTACTGGAAATTTGAGGGGCTTCAAGAATGGAATTAGTGGTTTTATTAAAACTCGCCCCGTTGATCATTTCAAGGACTTTTCCATTAGTGGTGTTCTTAATGGTAATATGATTAAAATTGATATAACTGCCTCCATCAAGTTGTACTACATAGTAATCCGGACTTCCTGCGGCATAAGAAATTTCCACCAATGAATTATCGAGATTTTCACTTTCAAAAGTTATGGTATTTTGTGCGGAAGAACCTTGAACTGAGGGTATCGATATTTTTTCGTTATAAACCCCGTCCCTCAATTTAAATATGACCGGAGATAGAAGGCCTCCGAACTTTAATTGGTTTACTGCCTCAGTGATATTGGTAAAATCTGGTTCTACTCCGCCTATAGTATATATAGCTTTTGAAATAGCCGTATATAAGTCAGTTACCGTTATTTTATCATTAGATGGATTTTCATCTTCCAGCCCATTTGGAAGAGTCGTTCCGGCAGTGATAGTATATCCTGTTGCAGGTCCGAAAAAATAATTTCCTAAAGAGACTTCTACTGTTTCTCCGGGAAGCAAATTACCTTCCCACAAAATATTAGGCTGTTCCTGTTCATTAATTTTTAAATTTATGGTGACGGTGGTAAGATCATTTCCCGCGTTGTTAAACAGCTGTACTTTAATTTCGTTTTCGCCTTCAGGAAACATTTTTGAAGGCGAAAGGATAGCGGTTATTCCTGCATCTCCGGTCCCCACAGTAAATTCTGCTGCACCAATATCGGGATTTACAAGATCCCTGGTATTTCCGTCAATATCTGTGGTTACTGATGAAATTGGTGTCCCCGCAGCATTTAGAACAACAGCTTCGGGATATAATTCTGTTTCAGATAAAAAGACGGGATCTACAGTTACCGTATTCAGGTCACCTCCGCTAAGGCCACGCCAGGTGGCAAGATCGTTGGTAGTTGTGCCTTTCCAGTAACCAAAGTTTCCTGCACTGTAGTAATCATTGTGATCTAAACTTAAATTGTTGCCGAAATTCACATAAATGCCATATCCACTTCCCGTACTGGCAAAAATGTTATTT
>NZ_FNCW01000026.1 GCF_900099815.1 Psychroflexus sediminis
TGGCTACGAAATCGGTTACGGTATTGTATTTGGGCTGACTGGAAGAAGCCGGAGCGAAAACGCAAGAACCTCATAAGGTTGGGAATCGAGCAAGGTCAAGCCTATGCTTGGAGTCGAACAAGAATGGGAGGATGGGCAGTAGCTCAAAGTCCAATCTTGAAAACGACAATAACTGTAAAACGCTTGCAACTCAGAGGTTATGAGCAAATGCTATACTACTACCACAAAGTGAAGTTCTGATAATACGAACCGCCGTATACGAGACCCGTACGTACGGTGGTGTGAGAGGCGCACTCCGTCAGTTACTGGCGGAGCCGTCTACTCGATTGTACAACGTTATTACTCGAATATTTGATAATTACTTTCAATTTTTCCCTTTAATTCATTCCATTCAGTATTATTACGAATCTTAATGAATTCAACTTTTATTTTAGAATCAAATTTTGAAGGAATTGTAGGTTCATAATGTGAGTAAATTGTCAAAGTGTCATTATCAGTTTTATATATTATTTCGCTAAATCCTTGAAAAACATATTCAGATAGTGAGTCGGCTTGAAATTCCAAAACAGGATTTGTTGAAATCACAGTGTTTTTATGATTTCCAGTTATTCCCCAATTTTTGCTTTTCACATAGAGAGTAGCATTTTCATTAGGGAAATTAATTTCTTTCTTTTCATATACTGGTTCTGCGATTTCATTCCATTTTGATAAATTATTTTCAAATTTCATTCCTAACCAAAATGAAAGAATAATTAGTAAAATCGAAATTATAAGTAGATATCTTTTTTTCAATTTAAAATTCTTTTTTCAAATGTTGTACAACGGTCTTGGCTATGATTTCGTTGCGGAAAAATCCGCAGGATTCTTTCCGCCGTAGCCGAAAGATAGTAAAATAGCGTTGAATTCCGCCAAGGAATTCAACCGCAATGAATTATAGCCTATGTTGTGTGCTGTTGAAGTTTTTTGTCTAACGCCTATATAGTTTTGCCGTATCTTCTATAACATCATTTGTCATATACAGACTATCCTTATCTAATCTGACAATAACCCATTTAACAGTAAATGATTCAGAATATACGATATTTAATGTGTCATTTAGTAAATAATAATGAACTGGTTCATCTTGATGTTCAACATTGTATACGGAATCATTTTTTAACCAAAATGTTGCATTTACCGAATCATTTTCAGCCCATATTCCCTCAATTAAATCCTTATAGTTACTATAATCAATTTTTTGGTTTTTTTCAATCGATTGATCGGTTAATCTTCTTTCAGCTTTTTTGTTAGTTTTAGGATTGCAATTGACAAAAAATATGGCAACAAATAAAAAAAAGATGTGTTCTATTCTAAAAATGTTCATTTTGTATCGGTTTCTAAAACTTTAATTGCACACAACGTTTCCGCATAACGCTTCGTTGCGGAAAAATTAGCAATTATTTTTCAATTTATGATTTTATTTCAGGAAAATCCCAAAACCCTGATTTCATTCACAAACTCCGCAATGAGCGATATGCAGTGTTACCTACTGTTATTCTTTTTTAAATTTAACTAATTCAGGTTTAATTATAATCGATTCTATTTTTCGTGGATATTCTCCGTGCTCAAAAGTCAGTTCAACACCATTCTCATTTTTTTCAAGTGATATTATTTTAACACGATGAAAATCGGAAATTACAAACGTTTTATTTTCATAACCTAATGCTATAGGTTGAATTAAAATATGAATATCAGTATTTGAATTTTCGACTTCGAGAGGTAAAGTTTTACCATTGTAAAATGTCATTACTCTCACAAAAAAATCATTCCCATATTTAGACTCTTCTTCATTAAAATTGTCAAGAATTGCTCCAAATTCCGAGTCAGAAGTCTGTATTATTTCTGATGTATGCTCATAGACAAAAAAATTGTCAGATATATCTAAGGTGTCATTAAATACTTTTTGATCAATTATTTTCTTCTCACCAGATTTGAGTACGTCGGTTACATTTATTTCTCTATCTGAGTTTTCTATAAAAAGATAATAATCAGATGATTGTTGATATTTATCAATTTCATTTTCTAGCTCTAAGTTTTGATTTTGTAACTTTTTAGTTTGAGTTCTTAAATTAGTAATCAAATCTACTTTTTTGTCTAATTTTTGATTAAGCTCCTTCACTTTTATATTAAGTCTTTCGATCTTTTCAGTATGATTCTCTGAATTACAACTTGATATAAATATTATAAGTAATGACAAGAGTGTGATTTTTTTCATAATAGTAGGTAACGTTTCACGGCTATGAGCTGTGGCGTGAGTTGAGCAACTAATGTAGCAAACAAAACCCAGACCTGAGGAAAATCCGTGAGGATTTTCCGAGTGAGCCGGTTGAAGCCATAGCTTGTAGCCGTTGTTATGCACAGGTTTTTATCCATCTAGACTCCACCAGAAGTACAAAATGTTCTCCTCGTTTTGGTCACAAATGGCAAAATCCCCATTTCCTTTTGGAATTCCATTTATTGCGTTTTGTAATTCAGTCAGTTTTGTTTTTCCGAACTGTATTTCAATTCCGTTGTTGAGTTCGTTAATTCGCCAATGATTTTCCGATTCGTTTGTTTTGTAATTCAGAGTTAGATTTGGTTTAGATTTCCATTGAGCGGTTCCGTTTTGGTTATTCGGTACGTTTAGTTGATTTTGAGTTGGTGATGTAGTTGGTAGAGTTTTTTTAGTTGACCACTCACAAGCATCCATAAGATTCAATAATTCAAAAAGACTTTCGCTCGCGTTTGAGTCAACCGTAAAGTTCCAACCAGGATAATTTCGTTGGTTGTCTTTATAAGTCCAAGTATAAACTTTTCCTTTCACTTTATATTTCTCAATTTCCGCTTTCATTTGTTTTTCTCAACTTGTGCATAACGGTCTCGCATAACGCTTCGTTGCGGGAAAATTAGCAATTATTTTTCAATTATGGATTTTACTTGCAGAAAATCACAAACCTTCTATTTCAGCCACAAACTCCGCAATGAGCGATATGCAGTGTTACCTGTAGTGATTTACTTTTCGGCTATTTGTTTATTCAGATCTGTTTGTAAAATACAGATTCCAATCTTAAAAAAATATTTTTATTTTATTTCTTGTAAATTTTTTACGGCAAAATTATATAATGCTATTGCAATTTCAATTGTAACGAAAACATGAACAATATCTAACACAGTTTCATTTTCAATTATATTGCTTAAAAGTGAAATAACTATCGCAACTGCTATTGTTCTACCAATAATAAACTGAATCTTCATTTTGATATACCTACTAAACTAGGATTCAAGTTACAATGTGTTTGATCGCAAATTAGATATGCGATTCGGAATGCTATGATCGTTTCATAAGCATATACTTGATTTGAGATAAACATTTATTAGCTCAGAATTCTCTTGTATTAAACTGATTTAAAAGAAAAAGGCCAGTATTAAATATATTATTTTAATTATTACTAGAAAGATTTAAATAAAATACTATCATAATAATTGTCCCAATTAATATTGATGAATAAATAATTTCTGTCCCAAGAATATTGAGAAATATAAAAATTGAAACACATATATAAATTATAATTAAAATGTCATGTAGTGTATTACTTCTAAATTTACTCTTATTATAATGAGTTATAATATTAAAGTATCTTTTATTTATTAAAAAATATATAATATTAAAAATAAATATTAACCATGGAATTACGATTAAAATATTTTCATCAATTGATTTTAGATTAATATTAAAAACAGATGCTAAGGTGAAAAAGTTAAAAAAAAAATAAAACTGATATCGCAAAACAAGTTGCCCATTCGGGGACTGTTTTGTTCGACTTATTAATTGATTTATATAATCTATAAAAATAGTAATCGTAAATATTCATTACATTAGCTTAATTACTAATTATATTCCCATTTTCATTTCTTGAAAACCCACCCCATTATTTCTAATTAAAATTTGAATATTGTTCTTTTTTGTTCGTTATTTTTTCGCATTACAGGTAACGTTTCTGGCTATGATTTCGTTGCGGAAAAATCCGCAGGATTCTTTCCGACGTAGCCGAAAGATAGTAAAATAGCCTTGAATTCCGCCAAGGAATTCAACCGCAATGAATTATAGCCGGTGTTGTACACCGTTTTTATATTATTATTAATTCTATCGATAAATCGTTTTTCAATTCATCCATTTTCATTTCGTTCCACCAATCTCTAGGAATTTTAGAAGAATTTAGAAGGAAACTGACTTTTATTTCTTTTACAATAACAGCAACATTTCCTTCTCCAGTAATTATTTCCTCTATCTTATATTTTTCTTTTAAATCTCCAAGAGTATTTCCAACTCCAATTCCTATATCAGTTTTAAAGTCTTTTCCATAAAGCCATATCCTCCAAACTTTTTTTTCAGTTTCGTCCGGTTCAACCGCATAAATTAATTCAGAGTTTTCATAAACATTAAATATAGGGTAGTCATCTCCTTCAAGATTAATTGTTTCCTTTTTGACTTTATAAATTTCACTTTTACTTTCTAAGAATTCAGAAATATCCATTCCGATTTTCACATTGTCAACGCAATCATTCTCTATAATTCCAGAATCAATAAATAAAAAAAGTGCAATTATTGTGAGTATTTTCATTTTTTCTTAAATGGTGTACAACGTTTGGGCTATGAGTAGTGCGGGGCAAAAACACCAAAACTTTTTAATTCAGCACCGACCCAAGTGAGCAATTTTCTGTTTATAATTTTCATCCTATAAATATATAAATTGCGAACGAGAAAACACGCCTAAACCTTCGATTTTGCCCAAACTTCCCGCATTACTTATAGCTGGTGTTACCACACGTTTTTATTTTGGTAAATGGTATAGCTGTATAGCTAATTTCAATTCTCTATTTTCATCTCCGTTTATGTGAAAGCGATAGTTAAACCAATTTTCATCGGTATTATTTTCATAGCTTAAATAATTCTCATGATTTTTTGTACTAGTCGAAACTTTATCTAAAATTGAACTGAAATCTTGTTGTCTGGCAAACATTATTACAGACGCTTTTGTATCTCTCCAGGTTAAGTAATTCAATAGTTGTGAAATTGTTTTTAAATAACCTTTTTCTCCACTCCAAAATTTACACTCAGCTATGAAGATAACAGAACTATCGTATCGCAATTGAATATCAGTTTTTCCTGATTTGTTGAATGTTTCTCCGCTTGCACTTCCAAGTTCAAAATTTGGGTCTAAGGTCATAAGAATATGGTCTCGTAAATCCTCTTCGCCTTTTCCTTTGTAAACACTTGGCATTCTCTCAAAATTTCTGCCAACGTCATTTATAAGTTTTAAAATATGCCGATAGCTATCTTCATCCAAAGTTGGTTCTGGTTTAAATCCTTTTTCCGTTACTATAGGCTTGTTAATTTTTATCTTTTCCTTTAATTGTGGTTTAGGAACAGAAAAGGTATTTGTTGAAGATTTTTTTCTTTTGAGAGGAACCCCTAAAGAAGACATTAAATTATTTTTATTTAGTAGTGCGCTTTTACGTTTACTAAAAACACTATTCAAGTTTGATTTAAGGGAATTATTAAATTTTTCAATATCAGATACCAAGCTGTCATAATTACTTTTAATACCTCTTACTTCTCTATCAAAGCGTTTTTTCATTTCGGGCCCATCGCTATCGAAATTTATAAATTCAGTTGAAATTGTATCGCTGTTGACCTTAAAATCTCCACCACCGCCGATAGAGAACCTTGAAGCTGGACTATAATTTAGTAAATTAACGTTTCCGCTGACTGGAATAAAAAATTGAATTATTTCCTTTTTAACTTTATCCACTCCAAATCTATCGTATATGGCTGAAAAATATTCAATTGGAATGTCATCTTCATAGCTGTCAGCATAAACGTCTTCATAGTGAATTATTGGAATTTCCATTTGATTTGAATTTGTCAAATGCTCCAAGTATTCAGTTGGATTTACATTCAAAATATAATCTTCGGTTTCAGTTTCGATTGTTTGAGTAAGTCGTTGGAAAATCGAACGAAATTTTTCATCAATTCTGCCTGACCTGAAAATTTTTGAATGATCTGAATGTCTGTACATTGTTTTTTGTCAAATGTGTGGTAACGGTTCTCTAGTATGGCCAGTAGCGTGTAAGTACTAGCTTAATTTTCAGTTTATCTTTTATGTTTCTAAATATACCAAAACTTTCGGTTTAGCAGATAGAAGCTATTGGCTATACTAGATGTGTGTGCCTTGAATGGTAAATATAGTTCTTTTACATGAACGCCCATAGGGTGTAAGTCCCGAATACATGGAAGTAACGTTCCAAAGTAAAGCAAGTGGCAAGGTGGTTTGGGGTGACCCATACATTGAAGTAAGCCAGACTGCGTAAACTGTGCTGACGAACAGGAACTGAATACAGAGGCTATGAGGTTGGATGAGTAGGCACATCACTGCAAAGTCCAAGACCGTATTTTCGGATAACCAAAATAGTAGATTCAGCAGTTATAGTTTAAAGGGTATTTATCTTACCGAGGGAGGTCTCCAAAGTCACGAGTTGGCTATATGG
>NZ_FNCW01000036.1 GCF_900099815.1 Psychroflexus sediminis
AACCAACTCTGATAAAAAGACAAAAGCCCTGAAAAGAGCTTAAAATGACTTGTTTTTTGGATTTTTATTGGCTTGTGCAACGGTTACCATTGTTGTAAAACGTTTTTAATTAGTGCAAAAATCCGTTAGAAACTTATAAGTACCATCTTTTAGAGATTTCATTAGGTTACCAGTTTTAGAACCTCCAATAATTACTTTATTCACACCTGTTATGTAAATAGTATCGTTTGGCATTTCATATAATAATTCGGTTCTCATAGTTGCCGAGGTTTCTTTGAATTCCCATTCAATACTTTTTATTATAACATTAACCTTAATTATTTTATCTGATGGGAATCCAAGAACATGTTTATATTCCATTTTAATTTTTGAATTAGACTTCAACTCTTCAATAGCATCCCTAAATGTCGATTGATAATCTGGATATTTTGTTTTTCCCCAATGTTCACCTTGATATTTGATTTTCACCAGTTCACTTGATTTATCCAAAGCAAAGTAAAATTCTTCAGAACAAAAAACTTTAGAGATTTGCCTATTGATTTTCTTATGTGATGCACAACTTACAAGGTTAACAATAAAGAAAATTGAAAAAATAATTTTTATCGATTTAAAGGACTTCATTTAGTTTATTAAGTTTTTCTTGATTACATACAAGATGAAATTCGGTTTAAATGTTTTACAACGTTCTCGCATATCGCTTCGTTTCGGAAAAATTAGTATTTATTTTTCAATTTATGATTTTAATCCCAGAAAATCCCAAAACTCCGATTTCAGCCGAAAATCCGCAATGAGCGATATGCAGTGTGCCTGTTGCACAACTGAATTTCTTGTAAATATATAGAATTGATTGGCATTGAAAAGTTTGGAATTGTTTATCTTTAGTAATGCAAGGAAAAAAGACTTATCAAGAGAAATTGTTTACTCGATTCTTACTGAGTGAACGCATCCCCGAAGAGAATTTTTATCGCAGATTAAAGCCGGTTTTGGATTTAGAGGATCTGTACAAATTAACCAAGCCTTATTACGGTTCAAGCGGTCAA
>NZ_FNCW01000025.1 GCF_900099815.1 Psychroflexus sediminis
TCATTTGCTTTTGACCTAGAGCCTGTTCCAGTTCACTTATGCGAGCCTGCATTTTATTAATTTTATCCATCTGACTATCTTTAAACTCGACAACTTTTACTGATTTCTTGTTGTATTTTGAATATTTGTAGATCCAATTATAAATCGATTGATTTGAAATATCGTAAATCTTTTCTAATTCGTAAACTGAATGCTTTCCTGATTCATAAAGTTTGACTATTCGAAGCTTAAAATCTTCTGAATAAATCTTTCTTGGTCCTAAACGTTTTCCGCTTTTTATCATCTTTAAAATGGTTTTAAAACGGTCAACCTATATCAGGGAGTGACAATAAGTCCTGAGTCGAAATTAATTATTTTGAATTAATTGGTGGCTGAGTGTCCCGACTTTTGCGTCGGGATGTATCGAAGCTACCATGGGTTATGAGCTTTCCATTGTCTGTTCGAGCTTGCCTGCGGTCCTTGGAAGGCAAGTCAGTAAAATTATAAATTTTGAATTAAAAATTCGATCAAACACAACTTTACCATCACAAATTACTCGTCACTGCTCACTCAAGTAAAAGCATAGCAAGATTTGACTTCGATATTTTGTATTCAGTATTGAATATTCCACTGGTGAACTGGTCAACAAAATTAAAAATTGCCCATTACACGTCTCTCCGAATACACGAAAAAACTATTCACCAATCACTATTCACTAGTTAAGCGACTTGATAAACGGCTCAATTCCCTCCATGCCTTCATTGGTCAACCTGCGGATGAACTCAGAGCCGATGATGCAACCGCTGGTATAGCGACTGGCCTGCTCAAAACTTAAGGCGTCTTTAATTCCGAAACCTACCATGAGTTTATTACTCAGATGCATATCGGAGATGCGTTTGAAGTAGGACATGGCTTCTTCGCCAAATCCTTTTTCGCCTCCGGTGGTACTGGACGAACTCACCATATAGACAAAGCTATCGCCCAAGGCGTCTATGGTTTGAATACGCTCTTCCGAAGTTTCAGGTGTAATCAGTGGAACGAATTTAAGGCCGTGGGTTTCAAACAGGGCTTTATAATCTCGCTCAAAAATATCGATAGGCAAATCGGGCATGATGATACCGTCAATTCCAATGGCTTCACATTCCTTACAAAACTGCTCTACGCCAAATTGTAACATCGCATTGAAATAGCCCATCACGATCAAAGGAATATCCACCTCCTCGCGGATGCCCTGCAACTGCTGAAACAATTTCTGCGAGCTCATACCGTTTCTGAGCGCCTGTTCCGAACTTTTCTGAATGACGGGTCCATCTGCCAGAGGGTCGCTGTAAGGCAAACCAATTTCAATGACATCGGTGCCTGCATCGGCCAGGCGTTTTATGACTTCTGTAGTGTCTTCCAGCTGAGGGTAACCCGCCGTAAAGTAAATGGAGATTAGTTTTTTATCCTGAGCCAGGGCTTTATTTATTCTGTTCATAGTCTTTTTTAGTTAGGTATTGCCAGGTCATCATTTCTTGAAGCTTTTGCGGACAAGTGGCTTTATTTAGTTCGGTTTAAGTTTATAGGGTTTTGTCTCGTATCAAAGACATCAGCAATTTTAATACAACCCTTTTTATAGTCAACCGAATAGATGAGTTTGTAGTTTCTGAAAACCAAATATCGATATTCAATTTCCCTATGTTTTAAAAAGGGTTCTTTTTCGCCGATTTCTGGTGTTTTAATCAATTTATTCGGCTCGTTAATAATAGCATTTACGAGCTTTTTAGCAACTTTTATACTTGCGATTTTTTCGTAAAACTCATAAATGTCGTCAAGCTCAGATTCAGCTAATTCAGACCAAATTATTTTCAATGCCATTAGTCGTATTTGGCTAATAATTCAGAACTGCTTTTAAATCGATTGTTTTCGAAATCAGATTCAGATTGATCCATTCTTTTATCCAATTCTTCTTGAGTCATAGGTTCAAATGTTCTTAAGTCAGAAACATTCTTTTCTTTTCTCAGTAGGTTTTCAAGACGTGAAACAACTTCTTCGTTTTGAAGTTTTAAAAATTCTTGTATAAATTCTAATTTTCGAGCTTCTAAATTCATTGTTTTAAGCTTTTGTCAAATATACTAAATATCAATTTAGCTATCTTTTTTATCTAATCGTAGATTCACTTAAGTTATCTACATTAGGTAGTATCTGCAATAACTAACTCTCTACATTCAAAATATTATCAATGAATATTATCCTATCTAAGCTAAAAGTTCACTCTGGTTTAATCTTTACGATTTTGCCATCTCTCATCACCACAAGTTCACTGTTTTTTGATTTCTTGAATTCTATAAGTCTTTCGTAAACTTTTTGAAGACCAGCTTCAATTTTTTCTCCTAATTCTATTTGTTTATCACGTTTTGTCATAGTATGCTTTTAATTGGTTGAATTTATTATCATCACTAATCAAGATGTCCTCCTGTTCAATTTTTTTGGCTATTAATTCATGCTTTCCGTAAGAGTTATCAAAAATAAAGGTGGCATCCACCATATCTAAATAAATGTCGAATAAATTGTTGATACCTCTTAGATATCGCCTTTCAATAACACCTACTGGAATGTGATGACCACCTTCTAAAACTCTTGTTTTGACTCGTTCTTTAGCAAGTTCGATATTGTTGAGCCAAAAAAACAGAAGTGTTACTGTATAACCTAACTTTTTAGCTTTTAAAATTTTATTTCTATAGGTTTTTGAAGCTAGAGTGGTTTCAAATCCAAAGCTTTCATTTTCATTTAAAAGATCATTTATTCTATCGATCATAATTCGGCCAGACTCAAAAGCTACTTTTTCTGGCTGAAATGGAGAAAGACCTTTAGCGATTTCGTCTGCATTAACGAACTCTTTACATTCAATGATTTCAGGTAAGATGGTATAAGAAGCAGTAGTTTTTCCTGCCCCATTGCAACCTGCAATGATATAGAGATTTTTGTCTTCCATATTACAAATTTACATTAATAAAGCAATATCATTTTTATTCATTTCTCTGCGTCCTTTTGTCATTACAGTGCAATGCTACTTAGTATTCACGTAGGACACTAAGTTTTAAACTATCATTTTTCTCTTTGTTTTTGCTCTATGTTCTAAAGTCTGCGCTCTATTCTCTAAACATTTTTATAGATCAACGGCTATTGTATTTGAGATCATCTCTAATTATCGATACAATCCCAACAAAACGGTCGGGATCACTCTAACTGACATCTTGTCCTTTGCTCCATGCTCTATGTTCTTTTCTTACCACAAAGCCACGAAGGACACAGAGGTATTCATTCAACATTTCTATATACACTTTGTTTTAACATCGAGCTGCCTGTGCTGAGCGAAGACGAAGTAGAGCCGAGATGTATTGCTCATCTATCAACTCCACTCAAGAAGACAAATCTCTAATACTTAATACCCAAAATACTTTCTATACGTCTCCAAATCTTTATCTCCTCTCCCCGAGCAGTTGAACACCAGTACATCGTCTTCTTTAAACTCCAAATACTTGAAAATCGCAAAGGCATGCGCCGTTTCAATCGCCGGAATAATCCCTTCCATACGACTCAACTCCAAACCTGCCGTCATAGCTTCCGCATCGGTGATGGACACAAACTTACCTCGACCTGTTTTGAACAAATGCGCGTGCAGCGGTCCGATACCCGGATAATCCAAACCAGCTGAAATCGAGTACGGCTCGGTGATTTGGCCGTCGGTATTTTGCATCAACAGGGTTTTACTCCCGTGAATAATGCCTTCGCGTCCCAGAATCGTCGTGGCAGCAGATTCGGTCGTCTCCACTCCTTTTCCGGAAGCCTCCACACCGATAATCCCCACTTCTTCATGATCCATAAAGTCAGCAAACAATCCTGCCGCATTACTTCCCCCGCCTACGCAGGCGATGACATAATCCGGCAATTCCCGGCCTTCTTTCTCCAGCATCTGTTTTTTAACCTCCTTGGAAATCACACTCTGCAACTCGGTCACCATAGCCGGATACGGGTGTGGTCCTACCACCGAACCGATGATGTAATGCGTGTCCTGCGGATGGTTGATCCAGTCCCTAATTGCCTCGTTGGTCGCATCTTTCAGCGTTTTACTTCCCGAGGTAGCAGGCACCACCTTGGCGCCCAGCATTTTCATTCGCGCGACGTTGGGGGCCTGGCGCTCGATGTCGACTGCTCCCATGTATACAATACATTCCAGCCCCATCAGCGCACAAACCGTAGCCGTAGCCACCCCATGCTGGCCTGCGCCCGTTTCGGCAATGATGCGGTGCTTGCCCAAAGCCTTGGCCAGGAGAATCTGACCAACCGTATTGTTGATTTTATGCGCCCCGGTATGACACAAATCTTCGCGTTTCAGGTAGATCTTGGTCTTGTATTTCTCACTTAGATTTTCAGCCAGATACAAGGGCGTTGGCCGACCTACATAGTCTTTCAACAAATGCTTAAACTGCTTCTGAAAATCATCCGTCCCTATAATCTGCTTATAGTTTTGTCTTAATTCCTCCACGTTGGGATACAGTAATTCGGGGATGTAGGCACCACCAAAATCTCCATAAAATCCTTTTTCATCTACACTATACTTGCTCATATGTTCTAAGGTTTTGTAAAAATTCTTGTACTAATTTTATGTTCTTAAGGCCGGGCTCATCTTCAAACCCACTATTTATATCAACGCCTGCAATGAGGCCGTCTTTATATAACTGACTCACCTGTTCGGCGTCTTCAGGACCAATGCCACCGCTGAGCATTACCGGTTTTGAAAAATTCTGCTGCTCCAGCAACTGCCAGTCAAATTTCTCACCTGTACCTCCGCGATACTGACCTTTGGTGTCCAGCAAATAGCCGTCAACAGCAGAGTGATAGGCTTTCACGCCCTTGAAATCTGAAGCTGATTTGATGGAAAACACTTTCCATAAGCTGACCTCAGCCTGACCTGCTTTATCTAGTGCCTTTCTGAGTTCCAGGCAGAAGTCGGGGGTTTCATCCCCGTGCAACTGAATCACCTCAAGTCCAAAACTTTCCACTTTTTTCAAAATGACAGCTATGCTTTCATTCACAAACACCCCTACTTTCTGAATGCTGTCGGGAACGTCCACTGCCGTTTCAGCAAATCGAGGAGATTTCTCATAGAAAATAAACCCCATATAGTCGATGTCCTGTTCGGCAAGTGCCTTTATATTTTCGGGATGTTTCATCCCACAGACTTTTACTTTCATCACTTCCTGTTCTGTTGTTCTGAGCGTTTTTGCTTCATGAAAAACTCACCTACCAGCACGCCGTTGAATCCCTGCTGAATTAGTTTCTCGATGCTTTCCCTATCCTGAATTCCACTTTCTGAAATTTTCAGCAGCTCTGAAGGCAAATGTGGCAGCATGTCCAGTCCCTGCTGAAGATCCACGTCGAAGGTTCTTAAGTTTCGGTTATTCACTCCTATCAGGTCGATGTACTTTGGCGCCAGTTTTTTAATTTCTTCAGCTTGATGAATTTCAAACAGAATTTCCAAACCCAGGTCATGCGCCAAAACGGCCAGCTCCTCCAGCTTTTCTGAAGGCAGAGCATTGGCAATTAACAAAATGGCATCCGCTCCGTAGGCTTTAGCTTCGTAAATCTGATAGGGATCTACCATAAAGTCCTTGCGAAGAATCGGCAACTTACAAACCGATTTTGCCAGCTGTAAATCTTCCAGGCTCCCCCCAAAATAACGCTGATTGGTCAAAACCGACATTCCTACAGCGCCCATCTGCTCGTAGCTTTGGGCAATCTCAATCACATCAGCCTTCAAATTAATCGCTTCTTTACTCGGCGAACGGCGTTTAAACTCCGCTATAATTCCCTGTCCTGAACCTGCCACGGCCTGCTTTAAGCTTCGCGTTGAACTTGAAAACTCAGGGAAAGACTTTAAAACCTCAACCGGCATCTTCTGTTTCTTAAGGTTCACAACCAGTTGCTGATAACCTGTGATTTCTTCTAAAATCCTTTTCATGACTGACTGATGGTTTTGAGTTGGTTCAAGACTTCTAGAGCTTTTCCGCCCTTTAAAATAGATTTAGCTTCGGTAAAAGCCTCTTTTACAGAGAGATCTTTTGCTGTTGAATACGCTGCGGCGGCATTGGCACAAACCACATGGTTCTGGGCTTCAGTTCCTTTTCCGCTTAAGATCTGATAAAAAATATCAGCGGCACTTTCTACAGTATCCCCTCCATAAATTTCTTCTTTGGTCACCGGCAAAACCCCGAAATCTTCAGCAGAAAGAAACATTTCTTTGGACTGAGTCACGCACTTGGTTTTGGCGGTGAGTGAAATCTCATCATACTGATTGAGATCGTGCAGGATACAATAGGTCTTATCGGTCTTCTGATACAAATAATGATACTTCCTCAGGAGTTCCAGGTCGTAAACGCCAACCAGCTGCAATTCAGGTTTAGCCGGATTTACCATGGGTCCCAGCATGTTGAAAAAAGTTTTGAGCGCCAGGGACTTTCGTATAGGTGCTACATTCTTCATTGCCGGATGAAACAGCGGCGCATGAAGAATCGCGATATTGGCTTCATTAAGGCATCGGTCTAAAAACCCCTGCTCGCTGGAGAATTTGATACCCATTGCTTCCAGAACATTGGAACTTCCACTCACTGAAGACACGCCATAGTTTCCATGCTTGGCGACTTTCATATCCATGGCTGCTACGACAAAAGAAGCAGCAGTAGACACATTGAAGGTATTCTGCCCATCACCACCGGTACCGCACAGATCCATGACGGTTTCGCCCTGGAAATCCACAGGAATGCAAAGTTCCAGGAGCGCATCCCGGAAGCCTTCCAGTTCTTCTACACTGATGCTGCGCATCATGAACACAGTCAGAAAAGAAGCGATTTGAAGGTCGCTGAATTCTCCGTTGGAGATTTGAAGCAATACCGCCCTGGCTTCTTCCTTGGAGAGCTGTTCCTGGTGAATTAATCGATCGAGTATATATTTCATAGTAAAAGTTCGTTTGTCAAGTAGGTTAGCTTTCTATCCAGTTTCTAATCATGCGTTTACCTTCAGGCGTCAACACCGATTCCGGGTGAAACTGGACCGCTCGTACATCGTACTCTTTATGGCGAAGGGACATGATTTGACCCTCCTCATCGACTGAAGTCGCCACCAGGCAGTCCGGCAATTCCTGTTTCACTACCCAGGAATGGTAACGCCCCACCATCAGCGTATCGGGTAAGCCTTTGAACAGGACTTCATCCTCTACCAGGGTTTTGATTTCTGTCGCGACACCGTGGTGAACTTTATCCAGGTTTAAAAGCTCGCCTCCAAAAACTTCCATAATGGCTTGTTGCCCCAGGCAAACCCCAAGCATCGGTTTTTCGTGAGCAAAAGCTTTGATGATCGCCTTCAGCTGTCCCGCTTCATCGGGAATACCCGGTCCCGGTGAAAGCAATATTTTATCGTACCGGGCAACTTCATCGAGGTCAACCTCATCATTTCTTTTGACGGTGACGTCGGCCTCGAATTCTTCCAGGTAATGCACCAGGTTGTACACAAACGAATCGTAATTATCTATGACTAATATTTTCTTCATGACTTCCTTTTATTGATCTAAAGCTTTACGCAAAGCTCCAAGTTTATTGATGACTTCCTGCAGTTCGTTTTCTTTGGTACTGTCGCTTACCACGCCGGCACCAGCTTGAAAATGCAATTTTAAATCTTTACTGACAAAACTTCTGATGATGATGGCCTGGTTCATATTGCCTTTGAAATCGATCACGCCAATCGCTCCGCCATAGGCCTCGCGACTGATGTTTTCATACTTTTCTATCAGAGACATCGCCATGTGTTTGGGCGCCCCGCTTAAAGTGCCTGCAGGAAAGGTATCTCCCAGTAATTTCAAACTGTCTTCCGGATTGACTTCAGCGGTTACTTTACTCACCAAATGAATCACATGTGAAAAATACTGAACCTCTTTATAGGTCTCCACTTTTACCTTTTTACCGTTGCGGCTCAGATCATTTCTGGCTAAATCCACCAGCATCACGTGTTCTGAGTTCTCCTTGACATCTTCAGATAATTTCAAGGCCATAGCCGCATCTTCCTGATCGTTACCTGTTCGTTTAAAGGTGCCGGCAATCGGATGGATCTCCGCTTTGCCATCCTGAACCACGAGGTGTGCCTCTGGTGAACTGCCGAAGATTTTATAATTTCCAAAGTCGAAGTAAAATAAATACGGACTTGGATTGATGCTTCGCAGTTTTCGATACACATTGAATTCATCTCCTTTAAAACCCTGAGAGAAACGTCTGGACATCACCATCTGAAAAACATCCCCACGCTGACAATGCGCTTTTGCTTTGGTCACGTACTCCATAAATTCTTCATCGGTAATCGGGGATTCCTCTTCACCGTCCAGTTCGAAATCGTACTCGGTATAATTTTGATTTTTCAGTAAGGATTTTAATTCTGAAATACGATCGGAGCCATCAAAAGAGTGGTTAAAGACATAGGCTTCATCATTGAAATGGTTGATCACAATCACATTTTGAAACACATTGTACAGCATATCCGGCAGGCCCAGTTTTGACTTGCTTTTGTCTATAGTCAGATTTTCAAAATAGCGCACCGCATCGTAAGTCGTAAATCCAAAGAGCCCTTGGGTCAGAAATTTGAAGTCATGGTCTTCTACCTCAAATTCAACTAAATATTTTTTGAGTTCGTTAGCGACATTCACCTGTTTATCAATAGCTATCTGTTTGAAGCTGCCATCGGGATATTTGAGCTCGATTTGCTCGTTTTCCACTTTGAAATGCGCAATGGGGTTGCAGCAGATATAACTAAAACTATTGTCATTGGTGTGGTAATCGCTGCTTTCCAAAAGCAAAGAATTTGGATATTTATCCCTGATTTTGAGATAAGCACTCACCGGGGTAAAGGTATCGGCAAGCAACTTCTGATAGGTGGTTTTTAAAGAATAACTCATAGTTTAAGACTCAGCGTTTTTAAAAATTAAAAAAGGCCTGTCGTGATAGACAAGCCTTTATGAAATATATGCATAGCAGGATCTAGATCACGACGTTTGACGTAATAAAGACCACCACCAAGAATTGTTTTTGTTGTTGAACATGTTACAAACATAGGAATAATATTCATTTCTTTTTGAATCTACAGATGTTAAAATTTTGTTTGTTCTCGACTCCGCTCGATGTTCAAACATTTGGGTTGCTCTGAGATTACTGTTTTCAAGTTCAAGCTGGCTGGAAGGAGCGCAAAGGAAGTAGAGTCGAGAACCCCACACCTTCTTTCAAGTTCGAGCATTCTAAGTTAAAAACAAATTTTTAAGCCGATAATTTCACAAAAGGTTCATCTCTTTTTGCAACAGCAAATATTCTTAAAACGAGTTTATTAGCGATGGCGTTTATTACACTCATGTGATGTTTTCCATCTTTAATCTTACGATTGTAATATGCCTTTAGCTGAGGATCATGCTGTGCAGCTGTGATAGCTCCCTTTGTCAAAATAGATTTTAAAGATTTATCTCTCAGAAAATGAGTCTTGGTTTTTCCTTTAATACTGCTTCCCGACTGGTATGGAAAAGGAGCTAAACCACAGTGGCAGCTAAATTTTCTTGGATTATCAAACTTATTAAAATTACCTGTTTCTGT
>NZ_FNCW01000024.1 GCF_900099815.1 Psychroflexus sediminis
CGATCTGGTTCAAGGACTCAGAAACATATTCAATACCGCAACATCTATTGAAATAGCCTATACAAAATTAGCACATTGGTATAAAGATGTAGAAAATACTGGCTTGAGAGCTTTCAATACAATAGCAAACACAATAACGCTCAATTATAGATCCATCCTGAACTACTTTATAAACAGAAGCACGAATGCATCAGCAGAATCCTTTAATGCCAAAATAAAAGCTTTTAGAGCACAGTTCAGAGGTGTTAAAAATGTAGAATTTTTCCTTTATAGACTCACTACGATATTTGCATAAACACAACTTTTAGTCTTGATCCCTTTTAAAGGATGTAAAATGAAGAGAAACTAGTGCAAATAAAAAAGCCCTTCCTGTTGGGAAAGACTTCTAGCGGTTTACATTTCTAAACCTAAGAATGCTGTTACACATTCACAACACAACTTCTTAAAGAATTTTCACTTTCGTGGAAATTAAAGCGGTCTGGACGAGACTCGAACTCGCGACCCCCTGCGTGACAGGCAGGTATTCTAACCAACTGAACTACCAGACCGTTGCTTAATTGCGAGTGCAAATATAAACCCAATTTTTAATTACACAAACATGTTTGAAGAAAATAATTCAACAAAAAAAACCTTAAGACTTTAGCTTCTGTTTTTCAACTAAGTAAGTCGATAATATTTTCTCAAAATTTTTCCGGATATCTGCTTCAACATACCTAATCCTGTATTTAACACAGGTCAGCTTCACTTCCTGGATGAATTCTGACATCTTTTCAACGTATTCTTTCTGAATCTGATGGGTATGTAAATCAATTTTAGCTCCGGTCTCCACATCAAAAAAACGCTTGGGTGTTTCATCAAATTCAAAATTGACTTCCGTTTTATGATCCAAGGTGTGAAACAGGACGACCTGATGCTTATTGTACTTAAGATGTCTCAAAGCTTCAAACAAATCGGCTCGTGACACATCAGGCTGCAACAGGTCGGTAAAAAGAAAAATAAGAGAACGTCGTTTTAACTTTTCAGCGATTTCATGCAGAAATTGATAGGTATTGGTTTTTAAACGTGGCTGGGGGGTATTGATGCAGTTTTCAAGTTCATTGTAAATCCTATTGTAATGCAGGCCACTCCCCTTTTCTGTGGCCTGAAACCTGAGCTCCTCATCGTAAACAGACAAGCCCACAGCATCGCGCTGTTTGTTGAGCAGCTGCATAATAGCCGCTATGGACAGGGCTGAAAAACTCAGCTTATCCAGCTGAGTCAGTGAAGGTGAAGCAACTTCAGGATAATACATAGACGCAGACTGATCCAGGATGAAATGACACCTCAGGTTGGTTTCCTCTTCAAACCTTTTAGTGTAGAGCTTGTCGGTTTTAGCATAAAGCTTCCAGTCGATATGCCTGGTGCTTTCTCCTGTATTATAAAGCTTATGCTCGGCAAATTCGGAAGAATAGCCGTGAAACGGGCTTTTGTGAATTCCTGAGATGAAGCCCTCGACCACCTGCGAGGCCAGCAGAGGAAGATTGGTCAGTTTAGATTCTCGTAGTACGGTCTGGATATCCATCATAAGCACTCATAAAAAAGGCCTGGTGTTGAACCAAGCCCCTAAATTTAACTCTCTTTATAAAATATATTACAGGACACTATCAATAGCTTCCTTGTAAGTTTCTTTTTGAGCGACACCAACTTGACGGTTCACCAGTTCCCCATTTTTAAATAAAAGAACCGTAGGTATATTTCTTACGCCAAACTTAGCTGCAAATTCTTGATTTTGATCGACATCCATTTTAGCAATAACGGCTTTACCTTCATATTCGGTGCTCAATTCATCTATAATTGGACCTACCATTCTACAAGGTCCACACCAGGCTGCCCAAAAGTCGACTAAAACAGGTTTATCGCTGTCTAAAACTTTTTCTTGAAAATCTTTATCTGTTATTTCTAATGCCATAATTATATGTTTTATACAAAATTAGGTTTTGTGTTGGAATATTGAACTTAATTATATCTTAATTAATCTTATTTAAGAACCTATAAGACTTATTTAATAAGTCCGCCACTTAATACTGCAGCCCATACTCGGTTTTTGAAGCCTGGAAACCGCTCTGTTATTCATTAAAGCATCCAGGGCTTCTCTTATACTTCTGCCAGAGGTGGGTATGCCATTTTTGGGCCTAGAATCATCTAGCTGGCCTCTGTAAACCAACTGCAAAGCCTCATCAAACACAAAGAAATCTGGAGTACAGGTCGCCTGATAGGCTCTGGCTACATCCTGTGTTTCATCATACAAATAAGGAAACGGATAGTTGAGTTGTCTAGCCGCTTTAAACATCTCCTCCGGATGATCCAGTGGATAAGCCTTTACATCATTACTCGAAATAGCTACAAAACCAAAGCCCAATATCCTATAGTCATTAGCAAGTCTTACAATTTCTTCGTTCACATGTTTTACATAAGGACAGTGGTTGGAAATAAACATAATCACAGTTCCTTTCTCGCCTTTGAGTTGTTCAAGTGAATAAACGGATCTGGATATAGAATCCGGGAGTTCAAAATGTGGAGCCTTGGTTCCAAGTTTCAACATTGCAGATGAGGTTAATGACATGTTGTTTTATTAGTTTATACGATCAAATTTAAACAAAAAAGCTATCGTTTACCGATAGCTTTATAATCATATCACCTTCAAAAATCATTATTTTTTTTCTGGCTTGGTTTCTTTTGCCGGAGCATTTACTTTTTCGGTGAGCTCATAGGATAAAGAGGACTTATCAAAAGTCATTTTCCCGGCGCCTGTCTCTAGGATCACAGCGTCAAGTTTTTCACTCATGTCTGCGACTTTCCCGTGTAAACCGCTTTTGGTAACTACTTTATCTCCGCGCTTAATGGATTCTATAAAATTCTTTTCTTTTTTCTGTTTTTTCATTTGAGGCCTTATCATAAAAAAATAAAGCACCACAAATATTAAAACTAACGGTAATAAACTTCCTATTTGATCCATAAATTATTGTGTAACTGGAGAACCAGCATTACTATTTTGCGGATTCACAAAAGCCTTTATTCTGATAGTTTCTCTTCCAGACTCTGTGTTAGCTACAATTCTTACCGCTTTCATTTGTTGATTGGGCTTACCTCTAGTATTAAATTTCACTAGCATCTCTCCTTTTTATCCTGGCGCAATGGCACCCTCAGTCCAAGTAGGAACTGTACATCCACAACTGGCATTGGCATCAGAAACGATAAGCGGAGCATCACCTGTGTTGGTAAAGACAAACGTATGTTCTACAACTTCACCTTCCTCTACAGTACCGAAATCATGCATCGCTTCATCAAATTCCATCACTGGAAACACTTCTGCTTTTGCATCACGTTGATCTGCCATTTCTTTTTTGGATTCGTCTACTTTGTCGGCAGCCTTATTATTACAAGCTGAGAATGACACTGTTGCTAAGGCAACCAGAGCTAACATTAATTTTTTCATGAGTAAATATTTTTAATTTAAATTCAAAAATATGACAATTTGGTCAATTACATTAACCCTCTGCCTACTTTATTAATTTTTCCATTGGATTGGTATTCCCTGGAGACTGTATCCAAAACACCATTTATAAATGTACTGCTCTTGGGGGTGCTATATTCTTTGGCAAGTTCCAAGTATTCGTTTATAGTAACTCTCACAGGAATGGAAGGAAATTTTAAAAATTCACACAAAGCCATTTTTATGAGAATGCTGTCGATTTCTGCAATCCTGTCCTGATCCCAATTGGGTGTTTTGTTTCTGGTGATTTCAGAAAACTGCTCATCCGCAAGAAGTGTTTTTGTAAATAATTCTCTGGCAAAATTTTCGTCTTCTACATTTTTATACAATCGTGGTATCTTTAAGACCTCATCGCTTTCTTTTTGTTTCTGAAGAAACTTTAAAAGAGTTGTATTTACAATAGGGAAATCATCTATCCAGGTTAAGTTATGATCTTCGTAATAATCATATAAATCGTCATTGGGAGCAATAATCATTTTGAAAACATCCACAACAAAGTCTTTGTCTTCCTTATAACTCGTCGTTTCCGTGAAAATATAATCCGCGTAGAGGTCGGATTCCAGGATTTTGTTCCAAATTAAAATCGGGTATTCATCATCTCTCGACCAGTGATTTAATTTTTTATTCTCAATAAGTTCACTCAGCGCATTGCTGTTTCCAATTCTGCGTAGAAGTTGGTTGTTGATGAATTTTGTATTGGGATTTTTTTCCTCTTCTGTAGCCAGGAATTTTTTCTTTACAATCTTGTAATACTCCTCGGCTTGACTTCTGATGCTAACCATAAGCTCCAAATTGAGCAAAAACAGATTATACATATCTTCTGTGCTCTTTTTCAGGAATTTCTCTTCAGCCTGCATAGAGTCTTTACTGCCCTGATGGAAAGCATACAAAGATTGCATCACTTTTGCACGAATATGTCTTCTTGTTAACATGAGTAGGTTATAGAAATTTAGCGCAAAAATAATATTAAAAAGAAGAGTTAGAAGCCTATTTTGATTTTTTTAAAAACAAAATGGATTAAGCCCTAATTCACATGGTTTAGATATTTAAACTTTTGTTATATCAAAGGGCTATTCAGTCTTTTGATTACATTTGCAACTTCAAAAAGAAACGTGGATGAAGGCTCTTCTTAGTCTAAATAAATACTTATACAAGTACAGAGGCAGATTACTTCTTGGATTTATCATCACCATAGGTGCACGGGTGTTTTCTGTTTTCACTCCCCAGCTTATTAGCGACTCCACCACTGCCATAGAAAAGTATGTTAATGGTGAAGTAACCAGTGTCGCAGAAGTCAAAGAAGAATTACTCATCAATATAGGCCTTATCATCGGCGCAGCTTTAGCTTCAGCCATCCTAACCTTCCTGATGCGGCAAACCTTTATAGTAGTCTCCAGATACATTGAATACGATTTAAAAAATGAGGTCTATGCCCAATATCAGAATTTGTCCCTGGATTTTTATAAAAGAAACAGGACGGGTGACTTGATGAACCGGATTTCTGAGGATGTTTCCAAAGTTAGAATGTATGTAGGTCCAGCCTTGATGTACGGTGTACAAACGCTCACGCTTTTTGTTGTCGTGATTTATTTTATGGTTGAGGCCGCCCCCAAGCTTACCCTATATACCCTGGTTCCCTTTCCTATACTTTCGTTTGCTATTTATAAACTGAGCGTCGCCATCAACAAAAGAAGTGCAGAAATACAGCAGTTTCTTTCCCGACTCAACACCTATACTCAGGAAAGTTTTAGCGGAATTGCAGTGATTAAATCCTACGGGATTCTAGGCCGTTTCAATTCAGATTTTGTGGAATTATCCAATCAAAGTAAGGAGAAAAATATCAGCCTGGTGAAAGTTGAAGCCTTTTTTTTTCCACTCATGATTTTACTGATCGGTTTTAGTAACCTGTTTGTAATTTACTTTGGTGGAATGCAGTATATCGATGGCAAAATAGAAAGCGTAGGCGTTATTGTGGAATTTTTGCTTTACGTGAACATGCTAACCTGGCCGGTAGCCTCTGTAGGCTGGATTACATCCATGGTACAAAGGGCTGAAGCCTCACAAGAACGCATCAATGAGTTTTTGAGTGAAACCCCAAATGTCAAAAATAAGTCGCCAAATTCTTCTGAATCCATCAGGGGTGAAATCGAATTCAAAAATGTCAGTTTCACTTATGAAGACACCAATATTGTAGCCTTAAAGAATATTTCTTTCAAAGTGAAGAAAGGAGAAACTCTGGCCGTCATGGGTAAAACAGGATCTGGAAAATCTACCATTTTAGAATTGATAGGACGCTTATATGATGTGGACGAAGGTGAAATTTTAATCGACGGAAAACCTATTGAAAGTTATAATCTGGATGGCTTAAGACAACAACTAGGCTACGTACCCCAGGATGCTTTTCTTTTCAGCAGTTCTATACGAGACAATATAAAGTTTGGCAAAGCAGATGCTACCGAAGAAGATATCATCAATGCAGCAAAAAATGCTGCTGTTCATAAAAACATCATTGAATTTAGCAAAGGCTACGATACCATTTTAGGAGAGCGAGGCATAACCCTCTCCGGGGGTCAGAAACAACGGGTTTCCATAGCCAGGGCCATCATAAAAGATCCACAAATCGTGTTGTTCGACGATTGCCTGTCTGCAGTAGATACTGAAACAGAAGAAGAAATATTCAGTAAACTGAACAAAATCTCCAACAACAAAACCTCGGTCGTTGTCAGTCACCGCGCCTCTTCAGCCAAAAATGCAGATCATATCATCATACTGGATGAAGGCAAAATTAAAGAAGAAGGCACGCATAGCGAACTTATCGCCCAGGAGGGTTACTATAGGGACCTGTATCAAAAACAACTTTCGGAAAAAGAAAATTGAAAATTTATTTGCATTTTTAATTTTTTTTAAGACTTTTGAACAAACCTTATATTAATCTTATTTAACAAACGTATTATGAGTGACCAAGGACCGATGAAGAACGAAGACATTTTCTCGAAAGTAATAAGAGCAGGAAGAAGAACTTACTTTTTTGATGTTAGATCTACCAAAGCAGACGATTATTATCTAACGATAACTGAGAGTAAAAAATTCACCAACGATGATGGGTCTTTTTTTTACAGAAAACATAAGATTTACCTGTACAAAGAAGATTTCGAAAACTTCAAGGAAGCCTTGGATGAAACCACCAACTTTATCATCGATAACAAAGGCGAGGAAGTCATAAGCGATCGTCACCAAAAAGACTTTACAAAACCTTCTGAAGCGGACTCTGAGCACTCCACTCAAACCGAACCGGTAGCCAAAACAAGCGCTGCAGCCTTTACCAATATAAGTTTTGACGATATATAGAGCATAGTTCCCCCCATAATCAACCCCCTAACACCTGTAGGTTTTAGGGGGTTTTTGTTTTAGAAATCAGTTTCTCCACACGACAGGAATCTGAAGAATTAACCGCTTAGAAAGAGAAAACAATGAGGATACCCATAAATCTTCTGGAGAAAAGTAATCCTGAATAAAATCAAAAACGCCCGAAAATGATCTGGGCGCTTTGTCTATGCTAAGATTTAATTAGAAACTTTAAAGGTAATGGGCAGTGCAAAAATAACATCAATTGGATTCCCGCGTTGCCTGCCCGGTTTCATCCTGGGGAGTTTTTCGATCACTCGTCGACTTTCTTCTATAAGTTTAGGGTGAGGCGCTCTGGCGTTTATAAACTCTGCTTCACCATTAGCTTTTATTTTGAAGGAAGTATATATCCTATTCACTCCTGATAATCCAAGGTCTGAAGCCAAACCTGTATCAAATTCCTTGTTGATAAATCTTTCGAGCTGTTCGCTCATGCAGGATTTTCTCCGCTCGTTATCTTGGTATTGCTCACAGCCAGGAAAAATAGGAACGTCCTCTATAAATTCAAAGGGCATTTCTTTGATGGGTTCATCCTTAATTTTATCGATTTCATCGAGATCTAAGAAGACTGGTGTTGAGACTTGGTCCTCAGGCTCAGGTAGTTTTTCCTGAACTTCCGGCTCATCTTCATCACTACTAAAATCTTCTGTGTCTGGCTTTGATTCTGGAATAGGATTGAGTTTTTCCTCTGGAATCTTTACTACTGGCATTTCTTCATCATCCAAAAGGAGATAAATCATGGTCTCTTGATCAGGAGTAGTTCGGGCTTCAGTTTTCCATTCCACTAAGATCAAAATACAGACAAGCGTCACTATTAGGCCCATTTGAAAAAATAAGGTTTTCTTTCTATTAAGGTTTTTACCTAGATATTTTTTGGGTTTCATCATTCGTTTTTTTAAAGGTGAGAGATATCATAGCATTAAAAAGATAAATAACTTTTTAAGCTTAAGGATCAAAAAAAAACGAATTCGTCTATGTATTAGCAATAAGTTAATACCAATAATAATGCCATGTGGATTTGAACAAAAATTTAAGGCGATTTCAATAGCTAAAAGCATTTAGAATGCTATTCAATTTCTATAAGGCTTAGGCCAAAAATGAAGCAGTATTTACTTAAGAAAACCTGATAAGACCACTTTTCAAGGTTTTGAGGAGCAGACTTTTGCAATGGACAGCAGGAAAAACTTCAACTTAGGATGAGACTCATCTGATTTCATCAAAATCTTTCATCAAAACATGATAAAAATCAGTTATTTTGACTTTTCAATTTATATACCTGATTATCAATAACTTATACTAAAACTGTAGAAAGATTGGCCTGAGCCATATGACTTCAATCATATATTAAACATTTCTTAATTTTTACTTTTGGTGAGGTATTTAAAATCAGAAAAACATGAAATCACTTATTAAAATCTCATCCCTTGTCCTTCTAGGTTTACTCATGGCTTGTGGTGGAAATGGAGAAAAGAAAGAAAAAGACCCCATAAAAGTTGGTCAGCAATCTCAAACAGAAAAAAAAGCTGAACCTAAATCCTCATCATCCGCTGAAACTACAGCAGAAGAGGATATGGCCAATTTGGGAATCGGCCCTGTCAAATCTATTGATATCGAGGAAGGCATAGATCAAAGTCTTGCGAACCGGGGCAAAGAAGTCTTTGGCAATTTGTGTACCGCTTGTCATAAAATGGACAAGAAATTTGTAGGCCCCTCACTGGTTAATGTGACTGATCGCAGAACACCGGAATGGATCATGAACATGATTTTGAATCCTGAAGAAATGATTAAAAAAGACCCGATTGCTAAACGCTTGCTGATTGAAAACAATATGGCCGTTATGGCCAATCAAAACGTGTCGAGAGAAGATGCCCGGGCTATTCTGGAATATTTCAGAAAATATGACAAGAATAATTAATCCTCCCCCTAAAATCTAACCTTATGAACATTCAATTCACAATCAAAACGTTGGCTTCTGTACTCGTGTTAGCATGCTTATTAGCATGCAACTCTTCAGATAAATCTAAGGGTTCAGGCCAGTCCACAGATGATACAACAGACTTAACCGAAACTTCCGCTTCCAATAAAGGACAGGCTTTTATTGAAGATAATGATGGAGATCCAAACGCACTTCAACTGGCTATGGGTTCTGAAGACCACACCACTTTGGTTACAGCTGTCCAGGCTGCAGGAGTTGAAAATGCTTTGGTTAATGTTGGACCCCTGACAATTTTCGCACCTACTAATGCGGCTTTTGACAAACTAGACAAAGCCACTTTGGAAGATTTATTCAAGCCTGAAAACAAATCTAAGCTGGCTAACATTTTAGTCCACCACGTTGCACCGAGCAACTACCCGGTCAAAACTCTGGAAAAAAATATAGAGAAAGACAGGAAGCTTTATATGGCGGATGGCTCTTATTTGGAGGTGACTAAAAAAGGTGAAGATCTTTACATAGGTGATGCCAAGATTATGGCTTCCATCCATGTAAGCAATGGGTGGGTACACATTATTGATAACGTTTTATTACCAAATAACTAATTCTTAAAATCAAAACAATGAAAACAATTCAAAAACTATTACTAGGTCTTAGTGCAGGATTACTGCTTATAGGCTGTGGTAACAATTCAAAAGAAGATTCTGCTGGAGCTATGGCTTCATCTCATGCCGAACAGGTATATATTGCCCCTGGGGAGCATGACGAGTTTTATGCTTTTCTATCCGGAGGTTATTCAGGTAACCTCACCGTTTATGGCTTACCTAGTGGTAGAATGTTTAAGGAAATCCCTGTGTTTTCTCAATTTCCAACCAATGGTTACGGGTATTCTGAAGAGACCAAAGCCATGCTCAATACTTCTTATGGATTCATACCTTGGGGTGATGCTCACCATCCTGATATTTCTCAAACCAATGGAGAATTAGATGGACGTTGGGTGTTTATCAACGAAAATAACACACCGCGTATTGCAAGGATAAGTTTAACCACTTTCGAAACCGAAGAAATCATTGAAATCCCTAATTCTGCTGGTAATCATGCGTCTTCCTTTGTCACTGAAAACACAGAGTATATTGTAGCGGGAACTCGTTTTGCAGTTCCAAATCCGCAGAAAGATATGCCCATTGACGAAATGAAAGGCGAGTTTAAAGGTCCTTTGAGTTTTATTTCGATCGATCAAGACTCAGGGCGAATGAACCTCGAGTTTCAATTGAATATGCCAGGTTTCAACTATGACTTAGCTCACCCTGGCCGTGACAAGTCTCATGGTTGGTTCTTCTTTACGTCTTATAATACAGAAGAAGCACATACAATGCAAGAGGTAAATGCTTCACAAAACGATAAAGATTTTATTGCCGCTGTAAACTGGCAAAAATTAGCTGAATATGTTAAAGATGGAGGAGGAACCGAAGTAGCCGGTACTTATGCTCACAATGGTAACCGTTGCACAAGCCAATAAAAATCCAAAAAACAAGTCATTTTAAGCTCTTTTCAGGGCTTTTGTCTTTTTATCAGAGTTGGTTTTACGTTAAATTTAGAGGGCTTAAATTAGAGTGGATTACGTATTGCAGTACTTTTATTTCTGATACTAATGATCGTAGAGCTTTTGCTCCACTTTTTGCCCGTTTTTGAGTGAATTTTAGATACTTCTTCAGATTATAAGCTATGGCTGAGAGGTGCATCACCTTGTTGGCTTGTTGTAGTCCGATGGTATTGATTTTTCTTAAGCCCATGAATTGAGTAAG
>NZ_FNCW01000023.1 GCF_900099815.1 Psychroflexus sediminis
GAAAAACAATCAGGTACATCTGTAAAGGGTAAACCGCGAATATCAAAAAAAGGAAATAGGCATCTTAGAAAATCATTGCATCTACCTTCTCTGTCATCCGTTAAGTATAATAAATCTCATAGAGAACTATATGCGAGAATAGTTGCCAAAAGCGGGATTAAAATGAAAGCACTGATAGCTGTTCAAAGAAAAATGCTAGAACTTATATTTATAGTAGATAAGAATAAAACTGAGTTTGACAATGATCACCAACAAAAAAGGACACTAGATGCAAATGCAGAAAGTATCCCTTTACAGACTAGCTTATAGCCGTCTTGAATAACAAAAATAATAAAATAAAAGAGAAAAACTCTTGTTAGTTAACACAGAATCTATCGGGAGAACCAAAAAGGTCTAGGCTTATTTTTATGTCTTTAAAAACTACAAAAGCGTCTCCCCCACGCAAAGCAAACCGTTTCACTCGCGCTTTGCTCCTTTGTCCTTTCTTCACCACTTTTTTGTTTTAGTTCACCCCCGTTGCATTTGATTAAGTGTTCATGAACCTCATTCTTCGGTTTTTTACATCCATAAAAAGTAGGTCGTTTTTTATGATTGCGATTATTTTCAAGCCACTAATTTACATTCACAAATTATTTCAAATTTCCTAATCCCTCCAGTCCACCAACTAAATACTGCCAGTCCACCAGTTGAATACTCAATACTGAATACAAAATATCGAAGTTAAATCTTGTTATGCTTTTACTTGAGTGAGTAGTGATGAGTAACGAGTAACGAGTAATTATAAATTTAGAATTCAAAATTCAAAATTTTACTAACACCCGACACCCGATAACTGATGGTAGCTTCGATACGTCCCGACGCAAAAGTCGGGACACTCAGCCACCAACTCACCGACTCACCGACCTGCCTTCCAAGGACCGCAGGCAAGCTCGAACAGACAACGGAAAGCTTATAACCCATGGTAGCTTCGATACATCCCGACGCAAAAGTCGGGACACTCAGCCACCAGCTCGCAATTTATTTCAAATCTTACTCACCAATCTGCCTTTACCAAGGAAACCTGCCTGCCAGAGGCACGACAGGCAGGCGCAGGCAGGCTACTGGCTAGACCCTAACACCTAACCCCTCCAGTTCACCATCTTCAGCCCTAATATGGATAAAATTGGAGAAAAATCCTTATTTTTGATTGATCTTAAAAATTGGATTAAAATGGATGTGACTTCTCAAATTAAAAATAACTTAATTTCAAGAATTGAGAGCTCTAAAGATTTAGATTTCTTAAAGGCACTTCAGACCCTATTTGATACATCCGAACAGGAATTATATCAATTATCATCCGAACAAAAAGAGGCGATTTCAAAAGGCAGGAAACAAATTAAAAGCGGAGGGTCTTCAAGTCACGAAGCTGTAATTTCTGAGATGAAAGAATGGCTCTTAAAAAAATAATTTGGTCAGATCTGGCTAAAGCGCAGTTTCGAGGTAGTCTTGAATTTTATAGGGAAAGAAATAAATCTGTTACCTACAGTTTAAAACTTATCGATGAAACTGAAGACGTCTTAAAAACCTTGTCAAAAAGCGAATTCATAGGTCGATTAACGTCAAATAAGAAAACACGGTTATACCTATGAAAGCCTATTTAATTTTCTATAAAATAAAAAATGATACCATTGAAATAGTTTCATTTTGGGATAACCGACAAGATCCGAATCAGTTAAATCTCAAATAAGATATTCTTGTGACACGGTTTTGATTTGTTTATTAGCACCTTTTGTTTCCGCCCAACAACCTACCTTTGCCAAGGAAACCTGCCTGCCAGAGGCACGACAGGCCTGCCTTCCAAGGACCGCAGGCAGGCAACCGACAACCAACTCACCGACCTGCCTTCCAAGAAACGCAGGCAGGCAACCGACAACCGAAAACCGACAACAGACAACCGATTTTCCCCAAAAACATGTAGATTTGCTGCTAATTATAAATGAGGGCTTCATCTCCTTCAGGTTATATGGGGACTGGGTCTGATAATATGGATTTAGTTTCCACCTAAAGTTAAGTTAGCTAACCAACAGCTTTATGAATAACGACAAGAATACGATTCAGGATTCGGATTGGCTTTACGAAATAAGCTCTGAGAAGAAACTTCTGGACTTCAATTTTAAAGAGATCTGGCGGTATAAAGATCTACTGATTTTATTCGTCAAACGCGATATTGTCACCGTCTATAAGCAAACGGTGTTGGGCCCACTCTGGTTTTTGATACAGCCGCTGTTTACCTCGGTGATTTTTACGCTGGTGTTTAATAATGTGGCGAACATTCAGACCGGACAGGTGCCTAGCTTCCTGTTTAACTTAGCCGGGATTACCGCCTGGACATATTTTCGAGAGTGTCTCACGGGAACTTCGGGAACATTTACCAAAAACGCAGGTATTTTTGGAAAGGTATATTTCCCTCGGGTCATTATGCCGATGTCGGTGACCATTTCCAACTTATTAAAGTTAGCGATACAACTGAGTATTTTCGCGGGCTTTTATATCTATTTTGTAGCCTCTGGGCGAGACATCAGTCCAAATGCCAATTTAATTCTCTTTCCTGCCTATGTCTTTATCATGGGGACAACAGGCTTGGGGCTGGGTATGATTTTATCGGCCATGACCACGAAGTATAGAGACTTAAGCGTTCTTGTTACTTTTGGTGTTCAGTTACTCATGTATTTGTCGGCCGTGCCTTTTCCACTCACCGAAATTTTAGAAAAGAAACCCGAATATTTCTGGGTATTTAAGTACAACCCATTAGCACAGATTATAGAAGGCTTCCGTTATATGACGCTGGATACCGGACTGTTCACCTGGTGGGGCTTTTTCTATGCGTTGGGCTTTTCTTTAGTCGTGTTCTTCATCGGACTGGCGATTTTTAACCGGACGGAGAAGAATTTTATTGATACGGTGTAGCGCTGAAAGCGCGGTTAACGGTTATCGGTTTACAGTTGACGGTTTGATAGTGAACAGTGAGTAGTGAACAGTGAGTAGTGAATGGATATCAGTGAATAGTGTATAGTGAGTGGAGATCAGTGAATAGATAACAGTGTATAGTGAGCGGTAAACAGTGATTAGTAAATAATGAGTAGTGAATAGTAATTAGTGACTAGTGAATAGTAAGCAGTGATCAGACAAAATGCGACTCACGATTCACTGACAACGATTCACGGAAAACAATTCACGGAAAACGAATCACGGACAACAAATCACTAAAATAAATTTATAAGTATGGATCATAAAGAGTTAGATGTTTGGAAGCAAGCCATGAAACTGACCTCTATGGCCTATAATTTAGCGGACCAACTACCAAGAGAAGAAAATTTTATATTAAAATCTCAGTTTTTGAGATCGGCTATTTCAATTCCTTCAAATATTTCTGAAGGTGCTGGAAGAGACTCGGATAAAGAACTTTTAAGGTTTTTAGCGATCAGTTTAGGATCTTTAGCTGAACTAGAAACTCAATACTTGATCGCTGTTGAACAGAATTACTTTAAAAATTCTATTACATTTGAAGAACAAATAATGAATACACGAAAATTAATATTTGGATTTAGAAATTATATAAAGAGGAAAAATATTACCAGTGATTAGTGAACAGTGATTAGTGAATAGTGAGCAGTGAATGATATACTGTGATTAGTGAATAGTCAAATTACGTATAACGAATAACTGACAACGACTCACGAGTCTCGATTCACAGACAACAACTCACGATTCACGGAAAACGATTCACAGACAACGACTCACGAATCACGGATAACGACTCACGAAAAAACAATTCACGATTAAGAAAATGAATAAAGTTATACTAACCGCCCAAAACATTTCCAAACAATACCGCCTCGGGGTGGTAGGGACGGGGACTTTGAGTCACGATATCAACCGCTGGTGGGCGAGTGTGCGGGGGAAGGAAGATCCGTATTTGAAGATAGGGGCGGAGAACGACCGCAGCAAGAAGGCCGAAACCGACTACGTCTGGGCCTTGCGGGATATTAATTTTGATGTGTATGATGGGGACGTGCTGGGGATTATTGGAAAAAACGGGGCGGGTAAATCTACTTTGCTGAAGATTTTATCCCGAGTGACCATGCCCACCACGGGCAAGATCAAAACTAAAGGCCGTATTGCCTCGCTTTTGGAAGTGGGCACAGGTTTTCATCCGGAACTGACAGGTCGTGAGAATATTTATTTGAACGGCGCCATTCTGGGGATGACCAAAGCTGAAATCAAAGCTAAGGAAGAAGAAATTATCAACTTTTCGGGTTGCGAACTATATGTGGATACGCCGGTGAAGCGCTATTCCTCGGGAATGCGGGTGCGTTTGGCCTTTGCGGTGGCAGCGCATTTGGAACCGGATATTCTGGTCGTAGATGAGGTCCTGGCCGTAGGTGATGCTGAATTCCAGAAAAAAGCCATTGGTAAAATGAAAGACATCTCGGGCAACGACGGCAGAACGGTTCTGTTTGTCAGCCATAACATGGCCGCGGTCAAGTCTTTGTGTACACGAGGAATTGTTTTGGAGAATGGCACTTCTGTGTTTGAAGGAACAGCGGAAGAGAGTGTGGATTATTATTTATCTCAAAATCAAGATATAGGAAGTAATCTGAGCTGGAATGAAGAAGAAGCCCCAGGAAATGATAAAATTAAGCTATTAAGTATAAGTGTAATGAATGAAAATGATGAAAGCAATTTATTTATTGATGATGAAATACGTATATCTTATACTTTTAAAAGCAAAATTGAAAATTCGACTCTAGGAACCACGATTAGCGTAAGCAATCAAGATGAATCAGTAGTATTTTCAGACGGAACATTGATTTTTGAGAACCAAGATTCCTTAGTTGGAACTTATACAGTAACTGCTGGTGCACCAAAAAAACTTCTAAATTCCGGTAGCTATTATGTAAGTCTTATATTTGGTATAAATAAAAGATACGCAGTTGCTAATTTAGAAAATATAGTTTCATTTAGTGTCAACCTTGGTAAAGATATAAAGCATAATAAACGTATGCCAGGCACAATATATCAAGAATTAGAATGGCAATTGAAAAAAAATGAATAGTAATAAAAAAAGTCCTAATTTAATAATACCAGGATTTCCTAAAAGTGGGACGAGTAGTTTGTTTGATTACTTATGCCAGCATCCTGAAATTTTTAGACCAAAGATAAAAGAACCTCATACTTACGCATTTGATGAAAGATATCTAAGTAGATTCAATTCAAACGAACCTTTCAATTTTAATAATTTATACTCGAATTCAGAAAACTATAAATATGTACCAGACGGAAGTACAATTTACTTAATATCGGATAAGGCTTTAAGTAGAATAAAAAGAGATCATAAACAAGCCAAGATTATAATTATTGCAAGAGATCCAATCGAGCGTATTTTTAGTCACTATAATTGGCTGAAAATGCTTGGTTATGAACAAAAAGGTTTTCGAAAAGAACTATTGCTAGAAAACTCTTCCAAATTCTATCCTACAAAACATATAAAAGGTAATTATAAAAATTATATAGAATTTTCAATGTATGCTAAACAGCTAAAAAGGTGTTATAAAGTCTTTGATTCTAAGAATATTTATATAACATCTTTAGAAAGACTAAGATCTGAATTCGAAGTCGTTATGAATGAAATATTTAATCATTTAGAAATTGAAAATATTAAAGTAGAAAAAGAATTAAAAAATAAAACACCTAAAGTTTCTCGTATCAGGAAAAGAATTCCTACAAAATTAAAAATACTAGAGAGAAAAATAAATACTAATATAATAAGCGATTCCTTTATATTTAATAAAAAAATCAAACCCATAAAATTCAATTTAAAAGATGAAGAATTTGTTTTTAATTTTTTAAAAAAAGATTTGATAAAACTAGAGGAAATGAATTTATATTTTCCAGAATGGGAAACAGTTAATAAATATTTATGACGAAAATTGAGCATGTCAAAGTTATTGATCTCCCTAAAATTACTGACAAAAGAGGAGATCTTACATTTCTGCAAAAAAATGTAGGACTGCCTTTTGAATTGCAACGCATTTTTTGGACCTATGATTTGAAGACTCATTCTAAAAGGGGTGGCCACGCTTATAAAGCTCAAAATGAAGTAATTTGCGTAGTGTCTGGAAGTGCTGATTTAATAGTAACTAATAAAGATAACGCAAAGGAAAAAATAACATTAAATCGAGCTGACAAAGGAGTTTTCATACCCCCAAATGTATGGCGACATCTTGAAAATTTTGCTACTAATACAATTCTTCTTCATATTTCAGATTCAGAATATGATGAAGACGATTATATTAGAGACATTAATAAATATTTGTTGTAATGCACGATAAAGCTTCCATATATGATTGTAGTCTTTTGCATTTACCTCGGTTGAACGCCATATCAGGTAGTATTACTGTTATTGAAAATATCAAAAACGACCTGCCCTTTGCTGTAAAACGGCTTTTTTATTTATATGATATTCCCGCAGGAAAATCAAGAGGTGCACATGCTCACAAAAAATGCCATCAATTATTAATACCTCTAACGGGGGCTTTTGAAGTTCTTTTGGATGATGGAAATGCAAAACGAACAGTGTTTTTAAATCAGCCATTTTTAGGATTGCATATACCTCCTGGTATTTGGGCATCTGAACAAAACTTCAGCTCTGCATCTATTTGTTTAGTATTGACTTCTCATGAATATGATGAAAATGATTATATCAGAGACTATAATGAATTTCTAAGTTTAAACAATAAAAAATGATTCATTCTTTAGCAGAGGTGCAAACTTCAAATATAGGAAACAATACCACAGTCTGGCAGTTTGTGGTTATTTTGAAAGGAGCAAAAATTGGTTCCAACTGCAATATTAATATGAACGTTTTTATAGAAAATGATGTACAGGTTGGTGATAATGTTACCATAAAACCTGGGGTTCAATTATGGGATGGTACCAGAGTGGGGAATAATGTATTTATAGGGCCAAATGTGACTTTTACTAATGATAAGTTACCAAGATCTAAGGCTTATCCTGATCAATTTTTGAAAACCAAAATTGATGACTACGCCTCTATTGGTGCAAATGCCACAATACTACCTAATCTTAATATTGGAAGTTATGCTATGATTGGAGCTGGTTCTGTTGTCACTGAAGATGTAAAGCCTTATCAGCTTGTGGTTGGAAATCCCGCTAAGCCGATTGGTTATATTACAGAAACAGGGCGAAAGGTTTCCTTAGATTTGGAAGATGAGCATGGTAATAAGTTTGTCTATGAAAACGATAGACTCAAAAACTTGAAGAATAATGGTTAAGTTTTTGGACTTGAAAGCTATTAATGAGCAATACCAGGTGGAGATAAGTGATGCTATTAATAGCGTCTTAAATTCAGGCTGGTATATTAAGGGTAGTGCTGTTTCTAGTTTTGAAAACAATTTCGCTAAGTATTGTGGAACAAAGCATTGCATTGGTGTTGCTAATGGTTTGGATGCTTTAATCTTAATTTTTAGAGCTTTGATCATTCAGGACAAACTTCAAGAAGGAGATGAGGTCATCGTTCCTGCAAATACTTATATCGCCAGTATACTTGCTCTAACCGAGAATAAGCTCAAACCAATATTAGTTGAACCCGATCCTGTGACTTTTAATTTGAATTTAGAAGGAATCAGATCAAAATTAACCTCAAATACCAAAGCCATTTTAAGTGTTCATCTATATGGACAACTTGCAGAAGATGTGAGTGGATTTTGTAAAGAACATGATTTACTTTTAATAGAAGATGCCGCCCAGGCCCATGGAGCAAAAAATAAGGAAGGTAAAAAAGCAGGAAATTTTGGGATAGCAGCAGGCTTTTCGTTCTATCCGGGAAAAAACTTAGGAGCTTTAGGTGATGCAGGTGCAGTTACCACGAATGATAAAGATTTAGCTGAGCTTATTCAGCAACTAGGCAATTATGGTAGTGAGAAAAAATACCATAATTCATTACAAGGTTTAAATTCACGTCTGGACGAAATGCAGGCAGCTATACTTGATGTCAAACTTAAGTATTTGGATAAAGAGATTATAAAACGACGGGAAGCTGCTACCTATTATCAGCAAAACATTGAAAATCCAAAGATCAAATTACCTCAATGGGATAGTGAAGTTAAAGATCATGTGTTTCACTTGTATGTGATTCGATGTACAGAAAGAGATCAGCTTCAGCAGTATTTGAATGATAAGGGAATACAAACGGTGATTCATTACCCGATTCCACCACATAAGCAAGAAGCCTTTTCAGAATGGAACCAATTGTCATATCCACTGACTGAACAAATACATGACGAAGTCTTAAGTTTACCTCTAAGTCCAATTATTTCAAGAGAGGAACAAGATCAGGTTGTAAAAGCTTTAAATTCTTATTAATGAAATTTAGAAAAACAGCCTTTTATATTAGGCTAAATTTTTTGGTTCATAAAATATATCTGTCATATATAACTTCTTTAGTAAAAAAGAAAAAATACAAGCTGGCGATTAATTCAATTGAGAAATTAGCAGGAATATATAGTAAAAAGTACATAGGTTTATTAGCTTCAAATGAATTGGAGAAACTTTTAATTGAGATAGGAAGAAAAACTATCAATAACCAACTGGTTTTTGAAAAAAAGAAGAATAAACAAACTAACTATAAAATTCTTCATTTAGCTACTGAATTTTATGACGTTGGAGGACATACGCGAGTTGTACAAGATTGGATAAAGCACGATTTAGATAATCAATATGAAGTTTTATTAACTAATCAAAGAGCAGAATTTAATCTTACCTTAAATACTAAAACTTATAAATTAGATCCTGGTGATTATTTTCAAAAAGCATCACAACTTAGATCTTTCGTCTTTGAACAAGGATTTGATAAAGTAATTATTCATCAACATATGCATGATGTTATCCCAACATTGGCATTCTGGGATTCTCTTAAAAAAAACTACAATATTGATATCATATTTTATGTACATTCCGATTTTAGGTTCTCTTTAGGTAATATTATTTGTAATAAAAGAATAAGTTATACAAGAAAACATTGTCAACAATCCAAAAAATATAGAGTCCAAGGGCCTAAAGATTATGAGCTACCTTTTATTAATAAAGCTGAAAAAATCTTAAGTAAAGAAGATACTAATTGTCTTAAAAAGAAACACTCCATAAATATTTCTGACAAAATATTTATGGCTATAGGTTCATCATATAAGTTTAAGCCATACAAGAATATTAATTTTTTAAAGGAGTGGAACGAATTTTTAAAAAATAATAATTCATATACCTTAATAATAATAGGATGTAATGAAGAACACTTCTACAATTACTGTCCAAATGAATTATTATCCAATAAATTGAAGCTTTTCGGTAATGTTACAGATCCAACAGAGTTTTATCAAATATCAGACTATATACTCAATACTTATCCTATCGCAACAGGTTTAGGTTTTTACAATGGTTTAGCATTTAATCTAGCTCCTATTTTGAGTTATACTGGTGTAATAGTATGTCATAATGAGGTTAATGATATGTTTCCACACGAAATAATAGAAATTCAGCAATTTAAATCAAGGCAAGAGTATTTTGAATTTATTGAAAATGAAAAATATAATAAAAAATATAAAAGAAAGGTATATAAAATTATACCTAAATTTTTAGACAAAGTTTCATTAAAAAGCTGGAGAAAGGAACTGGAATTTATTTATAAAGACAAAGCTATTATAGCAAGTAATTATGAAAGCAAACAAAACGATAAACAAAATTTGATATTGACTCGGGAGTCTTTAAATTGGTTTGAGTACAATACGAAAGATTCTAGTTCTATAGTTTTGTTAGAAGAATTACTAAAGTCAAGATTATCTATTTCAAAAAATCACGCCATAAAAATTTTAGCTTTAGGTTTCTTGTTCGAGCCTTTATATACATCGAAAGCAGTATTAAAGAAAGTCAAAAAGAAACTGAAATTTTAATCAAACAGATGCCTAATCCCAAAGTATCCATCATCATCCCAACCTACAACGGGGCAGAATATCTTCAGGAGGCCTTGGAATCAATAAAGGGGCAAACCTTTAGAGATTTTGAAGTGGTGGTGAGTGATGATGATTCTAAGGATGATACGCTTAGGATAGTAGAAAGATTTAAGGAAAAATGCAATTTTCCAGTAAGGATTTTTCATCATAAGCCAGATGGAATAGGCGCCAACTGGAATCATGCAATGCGTCAGGCCAGGGGTAAGTATATTAAGTTTTTATTTCAGGACGATATCTTACTGCCTGCTTGTCTGGAGGAGATGTATACAGTCTTAGAAAATAATCCTAAGATAGGTCTTGTGACCTCGAAAAGAGAATTTATTATCAGTAAGCATAACGATGATAAAACTAAGCAGTGGTTAGCCACCTATGGAGATTTACAGAAGCATATTTCAGATGCACCTGGTGACCTAATTTTGACTAAAAAACTTTTTAAAAGAAAGGATTTTATAAAGACGCCTAAAAACAAAGTAGGAGAACCCAGTGCTGTGATGTTTAGAAAGTCAATAATTGATAAACTAGGCTACTTTGATGAAAGCTTAAAGCAAATACTAGATTATGAGTATTGGAATCGTATTTTGAAAACTTATGATATCTATATACTAGATAAATCTTTAGTGAAGTTTAGATTGCACAATGCTCAGGCAACGGCTCAAAACGCTAATCTCAAAATTAATGATTACCAACTTTATCCTCAACTGCTTTATAAAGATTACTTTTGGTTACTGAATTATAAATACCAGAAAGAGTTTTTTTTCAAGTATAATTCTTTTGGTCAACTATTAAAAAAAATTAAACGACGTGTCCTATAAAACCTACATCATCATCGTTACCTACAACTCCATGCCCTGGATAGATAAATGTCTGGGGAGTATCGACTTAAATAACTTCGATGTTGTTGTAGTAGATAATGCGTCTAGTGATGAGACGGTGGAGCATCTTCAAAAAAATTATCCTGATATAAAATTATTTGAAGAGCAAACAAATTTAGGTTTCGGACAAGCCAATAACAAAGGCATCAGTTATGTTTTAAATCAGGGCGCTAAGCATGTGTTTTTGCTGAATCAGGACGCGTATTTGGTAGATGATGTTTTAGATCAACTGGTTCAATTTCAAAAGGAACATTCAGTATACGGAATCTTGAGTGCGATACATATTAATGCAGAACGTACGCGATTGGATCGTAATTTTTCAAACTACGTCAGGTTTGATGCCAATCCTGCTTTTTACTCAGACCATGTGTTAGAAAGGCCTTTACAAAACGTTTATGACCTGCCTTTTGTGAATGCTGCCGGTTGGCTAATCAGTAAAGAATGTCTCATGACAGTAGGTGGCTTCGATCCTATCTTTTTTCATTATGGGGAAGATGATAATTATTGTCAGCGCTTAACATATCATGGCTTTAAAATTGGAGTCTTATCTAAGACGTTTATGATTCACGATAGAGAAGATAGAACTAAACCCAAGGTAGAGCTTTATTCCAAAGCCTATTTTGATATACAGGAACGACGCCTGAAATTAATGTATGGGAATATCAATGACTCCGATGAAGGCAGGATTTTAAAGCAAAAAAAGAAAATAAAACGTCAGTTACTAAAAGCCAGACTCCGCCAAAATTCAAAAGCCATTAAAGGGCTTAAGGCTTACTTGCAACTTATCGATCGTGTGATTCCGGAAATCAAAAAAAGTGTAGAGATGAATGCTAAGCAACAGCCTAGTTATCTTGAAGTTAATTCTTAGTGTTTCTTAATCTTATTTTTTACTTAATTCTTAAACCTTTTAATTTTTAAAGACCTAACTAAAAATTTAAGGCCTAAGTACTAGTGTAGGCTTCCCTTACTCGTTGAGGTGTTTTAGCTATGTCATATCTTTTTGTATTTACAATTCGCATGTAAATTTAGAGTGGAGCTTTAGCATACAAGGATGGAGATATAAGAGTTTACTTGCAGAAATAAAGAATTTACTCGTTTGTTTTGCAAGCGATTGAAAGTAAATAACTTAGAGGTTGTGATTTATACAGCTGAATCCAAAACAGTTATTTTTATTCAGCAGAACTATCGAGAAAAATGCCATTCAGACAGAGAAGCTTTTTTGCTTCGACGATGAATCTTTAAAGCCTTATCGTTTCATTGTTTTTCGACAAAAAGATTCTTCACATCTCCGCCTTTTGTGAAAGAAGAATCTTAGCTTGCTAGGAAGTAATGTCTAGAATCAATTAAAAGTATATCTAATAAATTACGCTTTCATTCTTTTTTTCATTGCCAAAAAAAGAATCAAAAACCCCGATAGATTCTGTGTTAACTAACAAGAGTTTTTCTCTTTTATTTTATTATTTTTGTTATTCAAGACGGCTATAAGCTAGTCTGTAAAGGGATACTTTCTGCATTTGCATCTAGTGTCCTTTTTTGTTGGTGATCATTGTCAAACTCAGTTTTATTCTTATCTACTATAAATATAAGTTCTAGCATTTTTCTTTGAACAGCTATCAGTGCTTTCATTTTAATCCCGCTTTTGGCAACTATTCTCGCATATAGTTCTCTATGAGATTTATTATACTTAACGGATGACAGAGAAGGTAGATGCAATGATTTTCTAAGATGCCTATTTCCTTTTTTTGATATTCGCGGTTTACCCTTTACAGATGTACCTGATTGTTTTTC
>NZ_FNCW01000010.1 GCF_900099815.1 Psychroflexus sediminis
CAGGTACATCTGTAAAGGGTAAACCGCGAATATCAAAAAAAGGAAATAGGCATCTTAGAAAATCATTGCATCTACCTTCTCTGTCATCCGTTAAGTATAATAAATCTCATAGAGAACTATATGCGAGAATAGTTGCCAAAAGCGGGATTAAAATGAAAGCACTGATAGCTGTTCAAAGAAAAATGCTAGAACTTATATTTATAGTAGATAAGAATAAAACTGAGTTTGACAATGATCACCAAAAAAAAAGGACACTAGATGCAAATGCAGAAAGTATCCCTTTACAGACTAGCTTATAGCCGTCTTGAATAACAAAAAAAATAAAATAAAAGAGAAAAACTCTTGTTAGTTAACACAGAATCTATCGGGATTGGGAGTTAGAGGGAGAAATTTACTCCTCGCTTGGAGCCAGTTTCACCTGAAGTCCTTCAAGATCCTCAGTAATGGGAATTTGACAGCTTAATCTGCTGTTGTCCCTGACAAAAAACGCTTCCGAGAGCATAGCTTCCTCATCGTCTTCTTTTTCTGGAAGTTCGGTATCTGATTGAACATAGCACTGACAAGAAGCGCACATGGCCATGCCGCCGCAAATACCTATTGTTCCTTCCGGAGCGAGTTCGTAAGATCGAATCACTTCCATCAGATTCATCGCCATATCTGTAGGTGCATCTACGTGATGTGGAGTGCCTTCTCTGTCTATAATTGTGATTTTTACATCCATAAGTTAACCTAAAATCTGTGATGCAAAACTAAAGAATTGATTGCTCATGTTTCCTTTAAATGGTAAAATTTAAGAGGGGATTTTAGCAAAGCCAGTCAGGCTTGTTTTACCGGCAAACTCTTGATGTAACAGGCAGGTTGAATTAAAAATTCGGGTTTGTGATCTGCTATTTTTGCTCTTCTTCCATTTCTTTTTCAAATGTAGAAATACTCCGGTTTAAAGCTGTCTTCAGCTGAATAATTTCGGCCTTCAACTCTTCCTTTTTTTCTCCCGAGGCCTTTTTAAACTCCTCAAGTTTTTTATTTAGTTCAGCTTTTCTATCCGCTATGCCTTGCTTTTCGTCTTCAAACTGGTTCTGAAGGTCAGCACTTAGGCTGTTGTAATTTTCTATGACGTCATTGGTGCTGGCTTCAATATCATTTTCCATTTTTTCGATATTGTCGCTCAGGTTATCCCATTTTTCTGCAGTGTATGCTTTGGAGACCTGTATAACGTCTTCCACTTCTCTTTGAATGTCTTCAGAGGAAGTGTTTCCATCTTTGTTTGAGGTATTGCAGGACCACAGAATGGATGACATAAGGACTGCTGCAACTATTGATTTTAAAGGATTCCAACTTCTTATAAGCAATTCTGATTTGGCCATAGGTGTTTGTTTTGATGTTGTCTGATCCATGCATTGTTCCTGAGTGTTCATATTTCTCATTTTATTTTAGAATTAAAATTTAAGTTAAGCCGAAATGATTAAAAAAAAGATGGACTCTGAAAATTTCTAAATTCAATACGGTGACATTTTAATCAATACTTCTTATCACAGATTTTGGCGCTTCCTTTTTGGTTCCATCAAATCCAGTGACGCCGCCAACCGTGGTGTACTTCAATACATTGCGCTTGTTGGGATGAATTTTGGCAAATGCACTTTGACACATCAGTGTAGCTTCGTGAAACCCACAGAGAATGAGTTTTAATTTACCCGGATAGGTGTTCACATCTCCAATCGCGTAAATTCCCGGAATATTGGTTTGATAATCTAAGGTATTATCGACTTTGATGGCATTTTTCTCTATTTCCAGCCCCCAGTCTGCTATGGGACCCAGTTTTGGAGATAAGCCAAATAAAGGTATAAAGTAATCGGTTTCTAGACTATAATCTTCTTCGGGATTATTATTCTTTCTGATGGATACGGATTCCAGGTGTTCATCACCGTGAACATCAACGATTTCAGCGGGAGTAATCAATTTAATTTTACCGATGTCTTTGAGCTCTTTGACCCGGTCTACCGATTCTAAAGCGCCTCTGAATTCATTTCTTCTGTGTACCAAAGTCACTTCTGAAGCAACATCGGCCAGATAAATACTCCAGTCCAGGGCAGAATCTCCTCCGCCTGCAATCACCACAGATTTATCCCGGAATTGTTCGGGGTCTTTCACCATATAGTGAATGCCCTTGTTTTCGAATTTTGAAATATTGTTAATCGGGGGTTTTCTGGGTTCGAAACTGCCCAGTCCGCCGGCTATAGCGACAATAGGAGCGTGGTGTTTGGTCCCCTCATCTGTAGTGACAATAAAGCTTCCGTCGTCTTGCCTCTCGATATCCTTTGCGCGTTCACCAAGGGTAAATCCAGGTTGGAAGGATTTGATCTGTTCCATCAGGTTATCTACCAACTGTCCGGCTTTTACTTCCGGAAAACCTGGAATATCGTAGATAGGCTTTTTGGGATATAATTCTGAAAGCTGCCCGCCTGGTTGAGGTAAGGCATCTATGATGTGACATTTGAGTTTCAATAATCCTGCTTCAAATACAGTAAAAAGTCCTGTAGGTCCAGCTCCTATAATGAGAATATCCGTTTTGATCATATCAAAATCTACTTGTAATTTTTTATTTCTTTTAATTAAGCCAGTTGATCGGCTTTGATGTTGATGACCTCCTTGATCTGAGGCGCGTGTTTTTTAATCGTCATTTCAACTCCAGACTTCAAAGTCATCTGGTTTACCGTACAATCCACGCAAGTTCCCATAAGCTGAACTTTCACCAGTGAATCGTCTTCTATTGAAATCAGCTCGATATCTCCGCCGTCACTTTTTAAAAAGGGACGAATTTCATCAAGAGCGGTTTCAATGCTTTTTCTTAATTCTTGACCAGTCATCATATTTTTTTATTTTTTACGGCACTACATCCAGCCATAGTTGTAATTTTTATAGCTTCAGTAGGCGGTAAGTTTTCATTTCTATTTACCACTTGTTGTACAGTGTTTCTTGTTAGTTCAGTAAAAGATTCACTTAGAGGAGTCCCTTCTTGCAAGGCAGCAGGGCGACCAATATCACCAGATTCCCTTAAACTTTGAACCAATGGAATTTCACCTAAAAATGGAACTCCTAAATCGTCTGCAAGGTATTTTGCACCCTTCTCTCCAAAAATATAATACCTGTTGTCTGGTAATTCTTCGGGAGTAAAGTAAGCCATGTTTTCACAGATACCTAATACAGGAACATTGATGCTTTCCTGCTGAAACATTGACACTGCTTTTTTAGCATCCGCTAAAGCTACATTTTGAGGAGTACTTACAATCAAGGCACCAGTGATAGGCATAGACTGCATAATGGATAAGTGAATATCTCCGGTTCCAGGAGGCAAGTCTACAAGTAAAAAGTCGAGCTCTCCCCAGTCGGCATCAAAAATCATTTGATTGAGGGCTTTGGCGGCCATGGGTCCTCTCCAAATCACAGCCTGATCTGGCTTGGTGAAAAATCCGATGGAAAGCAATTTGACGCCATAACTTTCTATAGGCTTCATTTTAGATTTTCCATCTTTCGTTATAGAAAGAGGCTTTTCATTGGCTACATCGAACATGATTGGTCCCGAAGGGCCGTAAATATCAGCATCCAGTAAACCCACTTTAAACCCAAGTTTGGATAAAGTTACTGCAAGATTGGCAGTTACCGTAGATTTCCCTACGCCTCCTTTTCCTGAAGCTACTGCAATGATGTTCTGGATACCAGGAATAGGTTTCCCTTTAATTTCATTGACATTTTTCTTCTTCTCTGGAGCTTCAACCGTTATTTTTACTTCAACTTTTGCTTTTTTATAAACATGCTCATGAATGGCTTTCATCACATCTACTTCTGCACGCTTTTTGATATGAAGTGCAGGTGTAGAAAGTTTAAGGTCTACAATGACTTCATCTCCAAAGGTGACTATATTCTGTAAAGCCCCGCTTTCAACTATATTTTGGCCTTCACCAGCAATACTTATGGTTTCTAAAGCCTTCTTTATATCGTCTTTATTGAGTTTCATAAATTAATTAATTCTAATTAAGATTTAATCTAAATGCAAATATACGAGTTAATCCTCTATTTGCTTAATATTGAACCTGTTTTAGACAGATTCTTAGGGATAAATTAACGAGTTGAAAACCAAGTCCCCTGTTAATTTTAAAGCACGAGTAAATTACAGCCTCTTATATCGCTTTGATCGAATCTGCCGAGGATTTCAAATTCTTTTGAATTGATTTGTTTTCCTAAATCCTGGGTGGCTATAAAAGCACAGGAATTTTCATTGGCTAGGTCTATAACATTAATTCCACCCGTTTTTCCCTGGTTGAGATAATGAAAAGGATCTTCTGTATCTCGAATGAGGATTTTCATGTGAGGCGGACATTCAAATTTGCTCTGCCCTTTAGAGTACGCCTGAGAGAGAAGCTCAGTCATGCCATATTCGCTGTGAATGTCGTCAACCCCAAAGCCTTTGCTTAGAATGTCATGGAGTTCCTGGCGAATCATCTCTTTCCGACGGCCTTTCATACCCCCGGTTTCCACCACTATGGTATTCTTCAATTTAAAAGATCTTTTCTCAACCAGGTCTAATAAAGCAAAAGAAACACCGATCAGCACTATTTTTTTTCCAGACTTATCGAGTTCGATGAGGGTTTTCCCCAGCTGATCCAACTCATTGAGATAAAATCCGCTTTCTTTGTGTTTGCTTTTTTTAATGAAGTGATCTACCATATAAATCAGGGATGAACCTTCGCGTTCTAAGTAAGAAGGGAGTAAGCCTAAAACCACAAATTCTTCAATATCACCATAGAAATAGTTAAAGGTTTTTGTAAAACTTTCTTCGTAAAGGCTGAGGTTTTTGACATGGTGCTGACTTTGGACCTGGCCAGTAGTTCCGCTGCTTAAGAAGGTTATTTCAGGAGTAAAATGACCGGTTTTAACCTCATGAGTTTTAAATAACTGAATAGGCAAGAATGGAATAGCTTTCAGTGATGTTACTTCATGCCTGTTAACATTCAGGTGTTTGCAAAATTCTTTGTAGGCTATATTTGACTCGACCTGCTTTTGAAATAAATTCAGAGCAGCTTCTTCAAATTCTTTTTCTGATTTTATAGTAAACGGAAAGCCTAAATTCATATGCTTTTATGAATTCCAAAAATAATAAAAAAGCACCCCAATTGACGGGTGCTTAAGTATAAAAAAGGCTAATTCTTTTTACTTTATAATTAATTTTTTGGTTAAGGAAGAAGATCCAAGATCAATTTTGGCCAAATAGACTCCAGGGCTTAGGTCAGATACATCAATTGGATTTACGACTTTAGAGGTAAATACCTGCTGGCCGAGCATATTGAATAATTTAACTTCCAGAACGCTTGTTCCTGAGGTATTGATATTTAAAATACCATTTGTGACCGGATTTGGATAAAGATTAAACTTGGAATCATCAAAACTTTTATTGCTTAGTGCTACATCAAAACTTTGATTTGCATTGACTTGCCCAAAACTTGCCGATGAGGGATTGATCCAAGCAAAGTCTTCGTACTCTGTACCAGTTCCTGTAAGTTGTAGCGATTCACCAACAGTTGTACTGGCTGGTTCTTCTACACCAATGTCTTCTGATGTTAAACCAACAGCAGGTCCGTCAACGGCAGTAATTGTGCCTTCGTAGCTCAGGAATTGAATTACAACCCCTGAGTCATTAACTAGTGCTAAACCGTCTGGAGAACCATTTTGTAAACTGCTGATAGGGAAGCTTAATGTTCCATAACCATTATCCTGGTCTGGAATAACACCTGATAAGGCATTACTACCGTAGGATTCACTATTGGAACCATTGTATGTTTCAATAGACCATCCAGTTAAATCTGTTCCAGCTGGTCCAGCTATTTCTATACCCTCATCAACATCAGCACCAGCATTATCATAATGAATTTCATTTATAAATACAGATGTTTGTGAAACCATCAAACTTGTTACAAACAAGCTTAGAATAAAAGTAATTTTTTTCATAATTTCATTATTGATTGTTCAATTAAAAATAAACAAAGATTTTAAATAATGCAAGTTTAGCCTCTGTATTTCAGGTATTTAACTTTTTAATAACCTTCAGAAAGTCCTTTTCCTAGTTACACAGAGGCTTGTCAAAATAAAAAAAACTCCAAGGTTAAGTTTAGATTAAGAGAATGTTTATCTATTAATCTATATGCAATCTTTTGTTAACCTGCAGGTAACATGAAAGCCTCATTCTGCATGTAAGTTTGCGACATCAAAAACATTAAAATTTAATCAAATGAAAAAATTATTTTTATCTGCGGCAGTCATTGCTTCAATGATTTTAGCATCATGCTCAAGCGATGATGATGCTCCGGCTGGACCAGAAGTGCCGGTTGGAGAAGACATTATAGTCTCGGGAACTATAGAGGAGGATCAGACCTGGACTAAAGACAATGTCTATATCTTAGACGGGAAAGTCGTTGTTGATGGAGGTGCAACCTTGACGATTGACGCAGGTACAGTTATAAAAGGTTCGGAAGGTCAGCAGACACAAGCTTCAGCTTTGATTGTGGACAGAGATGCAACCTTAAATGCAAATGGGACTGCTCAAGAGCCAATTATCTTTACTACGATTTTGGATGAAATCGTATCTGGAGAAACTGTAAGTCCGAACTTAACTGTAAACGACAGAGGACTTTGGGGAGGTGTTATTGTTTTAGGTAATGCGCCTTCTTCGTTTGAAGGTGATGCTACTGAAGAATTAATCGAAGGTATTCCAGCTAACTCAGGATTTGGGTTATATGGCGGGAATGATCCTGGGGATAGTTCAGGTAGTATTAGATACATTTCTATACGTCACGGTGGTGCAAACATTGGTGAAGGTAACGAAATCAATGGGCTAACCCTTGGTGGAGTTGGAAGTGGAACCACTATAGACCATATTGAAGTAATCGCTAACCTAGACGATGGTGTTGAGTTCTTCGGTGGTACTGTAAACGCTTCAAACCTTGTGGTTTGGGGTGTTGGTGATGATGCTATAGACATCGATCAGGCATACAGTGGTACAATTACCAATGCAGCAGTAGTGATGAATAACGTTTCTGATCATGGTTTAGAAATTGACGGTCCTGAAGGTTCGACTACAGGAATGTACACTTTAGAAAACATAACTATTTTCTCAGACGATTCTGAAACTAATGCAAACTCTGGAAACAGAGAATATGCTCAATTCCGCTCCAGCGCCATGGGTAATAACAACAACATATTATTAGTTGGAGGCTTGCCTGATTCAGATTTCACATTGCAGGATAACCAGGGTGTTGCTGACAATTATAACAGTGGAGAGCTTACCTTTTCTAATATAGAAATCGTACCTCCAGCTGGAGTTTCTGATATCGCTACTTTATTTACAGATGCTTCAGGTCAAACCACTTTCCAGGATGATGCCGTTGGACAGGGTGGTTTTGTAGATGCTATTGTTAATACTTCTGAAGCTACTGTAGGAGCAAATCTAGGTGTGTTTGGATGGACTTGGGTGAGTGAAACCGGAGCTTTTGGAGCCGGGGCTAACCAGGAAGTAGCGGAAGTTACGGTTACTGGAACAATTGAAAACAACGCAACTTGGACAAACAACAATATCTATATCTTAGATGGTAAAGTCGTTGTAGATGGAGGTGCAACTTTAACTATTGAAGCTGGTACTGTTATTAAAGGTGCTGAAGGTCAGCAAACACAGGCTTCTGCTTTAATTGTTGATAGAGATGCCACTTTAAATGCTAATGGTACAGCTGAGCAGCCAATTATCTTTACTTCAGTTCTAGACGAATTGATGCCTGGAGACGTTGTAAGTCCAAATCTAACAGTAGATGACAGAGGACTTTGGGGTGGTATCATTGTTTTAGGTAATGCGCCTGCCTCTCTTGAAGGTGATGTTGTTGAAGAATTAATCGAAGGAATTCCAGCTGGCTCAGGTTATGGTTTATACGGAGGTAATGATGCAGCTGACAGTTCAGGCAGTATTGAATATATCTCTATCCGTCACGGTGGAGCAAACATTGGTGAAGGAAACGAAATCAATGGGTTAACTCTTGGTGGAGTTGGAAATGGGACAGTGATTAACCACATAGAAGTTATCGCTAACTTAGATGACGGTGTTGAATTCTTCGGTGGAACCGTCGATGCGTCAAACATCGTTGTTTGGGGAGTCGGTGATGATGCTATAGACATCGATCAGGCTTACAGTGGTACTGTTACCAATGCAGCAGTAGTGATGAATAACGTTTCAGACCACGGTTTGGAAATTGATGGACCTGAAGGTTCAGCTACTGGAATGTACACTTTAGAAAATGTTACCATTTTTGCAGATGATTCTGATACTAATGCTAACTCAGGAAACAGAGAATATGCTCAATTCCGTTCTAGTGCAATGGGTACTAACACCAATATCTTATTAGTTGGAGGTTTAACAGATGCTGATTTTACATTAGCAAATAATCAAGGGGTAGCAGATAATTATAATGCTGGCGATCTTACCTTTTCTAACATAGAAATTGTACCTCCAGCAGGTGTGACTGATATTTCTACTTTATTTACAGATGCTTCAGGACTTACATCTTTCCAGGATGATGCTACAGGTGCCAATGGATTTGTTTCGGTTGTTGCCGATACAGCCGCAGCTACTGTAGGTGCGGATTTAGGAGTTTTTGGATGGACTTGGGTGTCTGAAGCAGCTTCTGCTTTAGGTTTCTAGTGTTGAATAAAGACTCTAAATACATACAAGATATTGCTCGGTTTTTACAAGCCGGGCAATATTGTTATAAATTATAATATGCAAAACATGTTCAGACTTTTTAAGATTACATCAATTCTGTTTTTTAGCATAGGCTTGTTTTCAGTCTCTGCGCAAAACGGAAAAATAGAAGGAAAAATTTTAGATGGAGAGTTAGACGATGTTCTTCCATTTGCAAACGTCACAATCGTTGGAACCAATAAAGGGAGTACATCAGATTTTGATGGATTGTATTCTATTGCAGTGGAGCCTGGAACGTACACCCTTTCATTTTCATTTGTTGGTTATCAAACCAAAGAAATTACAGAGGTGGTTGTCAAAGAAAATGAAACAACACGACTTGACGTCACCTTAAAGTCTGCTGCAGATAACTTACAGGAGGTTATTGTAACCACAACTGCGAGGAGAAATACAGAAGCTTCAGTATTGAACTTGCAACGAAAGTCTGTTAAGGTTTCAGATGGTATGTCCTTAGAAGGTATAAGACGAACAGGTGCCAATAACGTCGCCTCTGCCGTTAAAAATATACCAGGGGTATCTGTCCAGGGAGGTAAATATGTTTTTGTGAGAGGTCTTGGCGATAGGTATACAAAATCTATACTTAATGGTATGGATATTCCAGGTCTGGATCCCGATAGAAATACCCTGCAAATGGATGTTATTCCTTCCAGTATTATTGAAAATATAATCGTTTCCAAAACAGCAACTGCAGATATGCCAGCAGATTTTACCGGAGGTGTTATCGATATTGTGACCAAAGATTTCCCATCGCGAGAAACCTATAGCGTAAGTGCGGGTGGCTCTTATAATTTTAATATGCACTTCAATTCAGATTACCTACAGGGAAACACTTCTCCTACAGACTTTTTAGGTATTGATAACGGGGATAGAGATCTTCCGATTTCTGAAACTTTAGATATACCTGCACCCGTAGGTAACGGGTTAAATGATGATGGTGTAAGTGTAACTGATATTACCAATAGTTTTGATAAAAAATTAGCTGCAGACAGAACCACAAGTCCCGCAAATTTCAATTTGAGCTTCTCAGCGGGAAATAGTTATGAGGTAGGTGAAAAGAATAACAAACTTGGATATCTGGCCAATGTTTCCTATAGAAATACTACAGAATATTTTGAGCAATTAGAACAAAACTTCTTTTTTAAACCTATTTCACTATCGGAAACTGAATTGACTCCAAACAGAACTCAAACCGGTGATGTTGGTATTAATAACGTTCTTATTAGCGGTTTAGCCGGTCTGTCTTATAAAACAGAAAAATCTAAATACAGCTTCAATGTCTTACATCTTCAAAATGGAATTTCTAGAGCTGGTAAATTTAGAACCTTCACCTTTATCCAGGATGATATTGAAGTGGTAAGAGACAACATAGAATATACAGAGAAATCTATTACCAATTTCAATCTTTCTGGTTCTCACGTCAATGAGGATGCTTCCTGGGAAATAGAATGGGCGCTATCACCTAGTATTTCTAATATAAACGACAAAGACGTAAGAGTTACTCCTTTTGAAGTTATTGGTGAAGATCAGTTTTCAATTCGTCCGAGTACAGCTGGTGCTCCACAGCGTTTGTGGAGAGATCTGGAAGAAATAAACTTAACAGGTAAATTAGACCTTACCAAAAAACACGAGCTTTTCGGAAGGTCAGCCAATCTGAAATTTGGTACTGGCTACACGTTTAAGGAAAGGGACTTCAGAATTAATAATTATAACATTTTAGTTAAAGGTTCTACAGTAATCCCTATTGAAGGTGATGCAGATCGACTTTTACTTCCTGAAAATATTTGGGTGCCAGAGACCAATAGTGGGACTTATATTCAGGGTAATTTTGAGCCGGCAAATAACTTTGAGTCTTATTCAACAGTTGCTTCTGCTTATGTTTCTGAAGAGTTTAAAATCTCGGAAAAGCTTAAAAGTGTTTTGGGTTTAAGGTTTGAAAATTACCAATTGAATTATACTGGTGTTAACAACCAGGGAACGATCGACCTAGATGATGAGCAAATTTTAGATGAAGCTGATTTTTTCCCGTCTGCAAATTTAATATATGCTTTAAATGATCAAACCAATTTAAGAGCATCTTACTACGAAACCACTGCAAGACCCTCTTTTAAAGAAGCCTCGATTGCTCAAATATTTGATCCTTTAAGCGATATTACTTTTATAGGTAATATCAATATTCAGCCTTCTTATATCAATAATTATGACTTGAGATATGAGCGTTATGGAGATAACGGTCAATTATTTGCTGTTAGTGCTTTCTACAAATCATTCAACGATCCAATCGAACTTGTAGCATTCCCTGAAGCTCCTAATAACCTGCAGCCTCAAAATGTAAATTCCGCAGACGTTTATGGAGTTGAAATGGAAATAAGAAAGAATTTTGGATTTATTGCTGAAGACTTAAGAAAATTCAGCGTCAACGCTAACGTTTCTATAATAGAATCTGTTGTACAGATGTCTGAGCAAGAATTTGAATCCAGACAACTTGCTGCAAGAGAGGGGCAAACCATAGATGATGAAAGAGATCTTCAAGGGCAATCTCCATATCTCATAAATGTTGGTTTAAGATACGATGATGACGAAAAAGGCTGGCAAGGTGGCTTATTTTACAACGTACAAGGAGAAACTCTTGAGGTGGTTGGTATAAGAAATGTCCCAGATGCTTTTACGCAGCCATTTCACAATATGAGTTTTAGATTGTCTAAATCTTTTGGAGAGGAAAAGCAGTCTACTGTAAATTTTGGATTTAGTAATATATTAAATGATGTTATTGAAACGAATTATAATTCGTTTCAGGCAGAGTCCAGAATTTACTCAAGAAGAGATCCAGGGCAACAGGTTTCTTTGGGTTACTCCTATAGTTTTTAATTGTTTTTGATATAATTTAGCCATAAGCTGCTCTGAAAAGAGCAGCTTTTTTTGTGTTTATTCTTAACTTTAAGCTAATATTCAAAACCTTAAATTTGTGGTGAATAAAATCAATAATTCATGAAAAAATCTGAAATCACTATACTTGTTGTGGACGACGATCCGGATATCCTGGAGATTCTAAGCTACAATTTAAACGCTGAAGGCTACAAGGTCGTCACTGCTGAAAATGGAGTGGAAGCCGTCAAAAAGGCAAAGAAGAAGAAACCTCAGTTAGTGATTTTGGACGTGATGATGCCGGAAATGGATGGGATTGAAGCCTGTGAGCAAATTCGGGAGACCAAAGGTCTGGAAAACACCCTCATTACCTTTTTAACCGCAAGAGGGGAGGATTATTCTCAGGTGGCAGGTTTTGATGCCGGGGCAGACGATTATATCACTAAACCCGTAAGACCTAAGGTGCTTATGAGTAAAGTCAAAGCCTTATTAAGGCGTTTCAAATCCGGAACTTCAGAAAAGAATATTTATGAAATTGGGGATATTATCATCAATCGTGATGAATATAAAATCACCAGTCAGGGAACAGAGATGACTTTGCCCAGAAAAGAATTTGAATTGCTATCTTTACTCACTTCAGAACCTAATAAAGTCTTCAAAAGAGATGATATTTTAAACACGGTTTGGGGAAATGAAGTGGTTGTAGGGGGAAGGACCATCGATGTCCATATTCGAAAACTAAGAGAAAAATTGGGCGACGACAAATTCAAAACAGTGAAAGGTGTCGGCTATAAGTTTGTTCATGAATGAGTAAAAAATTCAAAAGATCCTATAAGTTTGCCCTGAATACCTCTTCCTATATCACTCTTTTTCTTACAGGGTTAATTGCTTTATATGAGTATATCCAACTAGAAGTCAATTTGGCTTCTATTTTTATTTTTGCCATTATTTGTTTTGTGTTTTCATTTCTCATTATTCAGTTAAGAATTGAATACTTTATTTATAAACGGGTAAAATCCATTTATGATAGTGTTTCCATTCTCGATAAATCTTCGCTGGGTGGCCAGAGAACTACCTCCGATATGAAAACCCTTACCGAAGAAGTGGAGCGCTTTGCGAGGGGTAAAAAACTGGAAATAGAAACCCTTAAAGTTAGAGAAAACTACAGGAAGGAATTTATAGGTAATGTATCTCATGAGTTGAAAACCCCTCTATTCACCGTTCAGGGCTATATTCTTACGCTTTTGGATGGAGCCATCAAAGATAAAAAAGTAAGAAAAAAGTATCTTTCCAGAGCCAGTAAAGGAGTGGATCGATTGATTTATATCGTCAAGGATTTGGACATGATTACTAAACTGGAAACCGGCGATCTCAATCTTTATATAGAAACCTTTGATCTTGTAGAGCTTGTAGAAAGCGTCTTTGATTTACTGGAGATGAAATCTGCAAAAAAGGAAATAAGCCTGAGTTTCGATAAAAAATATTCCCCCATTTACGTTGAAGGCGATAAGGAGCGAATCCAGCAAGTGGTCACCAATCTTATTGTGAATTCTATCAAATACGGTAAGAAGGGAGGAACCTCCGAAATCAGTTTTGATGAGGTAAAAAATTCAAAAATCATGCTGCGTGTTACCGATAACGGGGAGGGCATAGAAAAGGAACATATTCCCAGGCTTTTTGAGCGCTTTTTCAGGGTGGATAAAACGGGATCCAGGCGGGAAGGTGGTTCAGGACTGGGGCTCTCCATTGTTAAACACATTCTGGAGGCGCATAATGAGCAGGTCTATGTGGATAGCGTTTACGGGATTGGCAGCGAATTCTCCTTTACGCTTCCAAAGTCTGACGAAATCCAGGAAGAGGAAACCGATGCAAGCCTTCTGAATTAAATCCGGAATACAACCTGATGTTTTTGAGATCTGTTGTTTCAAATTTCTTTTGAGATGAAAAGGGAGCTATCTTTTGTTTTTCCAATCGCTGAGCCAAATATTCTTGTTCACCTTGATGAGGTGTAGGGACAAAGAAGACTTTTTTCCCCAAACTAGCCATATCCATAACCGAAGAATAACCCGATCTGCAAATAACGAGCTTTGCTCTGCTAATCAAATGGTTGAGTTCTTTGGACTTCAAGTGATTAAAAATGCGAAGGTGAGGTAGGTTTTCCAGGTCAGTCTGATTATAAACACCGCGAACTATCACACATGTTTTGGAGGTGAGCCTTGAAAAAGACTCAAGTATTTTCTCTTCAAACTGAGCGCGAAGCGGTTCAGGACCGGAAATAACGGCTAGATAATCGATATCATGAGCAAGATTTAGTTTTGAAAATCTGCTCAATACGCCAATTTTCTTCACCGGAACTTTTACCCAGCGGGATTGACTTAAAACCCCGCTTAAGTCAGGTTTTGTGTCCGTGTCTGGAACCCAGACTTCGTCATAGCGATTGTGATATTTAGCATTGAGATAGGAGGATCCAACGGAAAATAAACCCGCTTTAAATTGAAGTTGATGAGAGATAATCACCGACTTTATATTTTCTGAAAAAGCTCCGAATCTATGGTCAGAAACCAGCAAATCTACTTGGTGCTTTTGGATGTAGCGATCGACAAGATGCTCATCTTGTTTAGCTCTTTTCTTTAGCCCACCGCTCTGCAACATCAATTTCAGATAAAAGAAAACCCCAGAGGCAGAATAAGTGACCTGGCTGGAATTTAATTCTAAAGAATGAAGATCAGGAAATTCATCTTTCAGCAACTGGAGTGCGTTTCCATCCGAAGCTATGCTCACTTTAGAACCTTGTTGTAAAAAATAATTAATAAGAGGTATGCATCTTGTGGCGTGACCCAGACCCCAGTTGAGAGGAGAAACTAAAACGTGACTGGGAAAAGCCATAATAGAAGGTTTTGCGTATTGGTAAATTTAGTTAATTTTACACGAAAATTTCAACAAACGTGGGGAGTAAAAACAAACTAAAACGCTTTAAAGAGAATGAGGTTTTTGAAAATGTAGTCCAACCTACACGTTCTGAAATTGTAGATTCTATTTACGCTTATAAAGGGAAGTGGAAACAAGAGTTTTTTAAGAATGATAATCCGTTAGTTTTAGAACTAGGCTGTGGTAAAGGAGAGTATACAGTGGGTCTGGCTAAGAGAAATCCAAAGTCAAATTTTTTAGGCATAGATATCAAAGGGGCCAGATTCTGGAGAGGAGCCAAAACCGCTTTGGAAGAGCATATGACCAATGTAGGATTCCTGAGGACTCAAATTGAACTGGTGGACCAGGTTTTTGCTGAAGGAGAAGTGGATGAAATTTGGATCACCTTTCCAGATCCGCAAATCAAATGGAAGCGAACCAAGCATAGAATGACCAACCCGGAGTTTCTCAATAAGTATAAAAAGATCTTGACTAAAAACGGCATCGTTCATTTGAAAACCGATAGTGAGTTTATGCATGGCTATACCTTAGGAATTTTGGAAGGATTGGGACATGATATATTATATGCCCATCATGATATCTATGTGAACCATGAAGCACCCGAAGAAGTCGTTGGTATACAGACCTTTTATGAACAGCAGTATCTGGATAAAAAGAAATCTATAACTTATTTGAAATTCAGACTTAAGCCATAAATTTTGGAGGATTTACAAATTTACATTTACACCTATCTGGCGGCCTTAGTTGGCGTAATTCCTCCAGGATTAGTCAATATGAGTGTCGCTAAAACCTGCCTGGAAAGGGGAAGACGTAATGGGATTTTAATGGCCTTCGGAGCTTCCAGCATTGTGTTTTTCCAGGCCCTTTTGGCTGTTTTAATTTCAAAATTTATATTCTCAAATCCGTATGTGAAGAATATTTTTCTGCAGGCGGGGATTGCCATACTCATCCTGATGTTTATTTATTTTTTGCTGTCGGCCAATTATAAAAAAACACAGAGAAACATCAAAAAGCGTACAGGAACCAAGAGCTTTTTCACCGGCGTTTTGGTGTCTGCTATCAATATTTTTCCCATCCCTTATTTTGTGCTTATAGCCACCTTGCTAAGCAATAATTTCAAAATAAGATTTTCGCTTTACACCGACTTATTTTTCGCTTTAAGTGCTGCCTTAGGAACCTTGACTACGCTTTATTTTTATGTGATTTTTATGATGCGAATAGGTGGTAAAACAGAACTTTTTAAAAGGTATTCCAACTATTTCATGGCTGTTTTGATGCTTATTCTTATCGTCGTGACCTGGTTTCGTCTCTAAGAACTATAAACTATGGCCAACTCAGATTTTTTTGAAAAAGTATATGCAGTAGTCGCATGTATTCCGGAAGGAAAAGTCACAAGCTATGGCGCTATTGCCAAAGCTATAGGCGCAGCCAAAAGTTCCAGAACGGTGGGCTATGCTATGAATGCCTGTGTAAAACTAAATCGAGACCTGCCTGCCCATCGCGTGGTTAATCGAAACGGCGTTTTAACAGGTAAACACCATTTCCCCGGTCAGAATACCATGCAAAGACTTTTGGAAGAAGAAGGTCTGGAGATTGCAAACGACCAGATTAAAAATTTTAAGTCTTTTTTCTGGGAACCTCCTGTTAATGAGGGTTTTGAATTTTAACTTTTGCATTAATAAAACTTTAGCTTTTAAATCTTTTTGCCAACTAAAATAATCTTCTATATTTGTATTAGGATGAAGTTTTTCATAATAGATTGGTTAATTAGCAAAGCCCTGGTTTTATAACCAGGGCTTTGTGTTTTTAAGAGCTTTTCTCCTCTCCCCAACTACTTTTTTTAAGAGACTTTAAAATATTTCTGTAATGCTTTAGTTTTACACACATGAGGCTATTTCTCTTTTATGTCTTTTTTTTTAGTGGAATGACTTCACTTTTGGCTCAGTCTGGAAGGGTTGTCAAAACGGTTTCAATCCAAGATACCATTCAGCTGGAAGAGGTCAGTATTTCTCCGTTTCAATTTAAACTTCAGACGACTGACAGTGTAGAAGTTGATTCGGCGCTTTATGAAATCAATTTTTCCAAAGCTCAGCTGGTTCCCTTTTCAAAACTGAGATGGAGTCATGATAGTTTACTTGTCACTTATGTTAAGTATCCGGAATTTCTAACAAAAACCTATCAAGCCCTCGATGAAAAGCTTATCATTGATACAGGAGATCCCGTAGATAATCTATACGAATTACAGCAAAAAAGGCAGCCCAGCAATTTTGTTCCCTTTTCTGGTCTGAATACAAGTGGAAGTATTTCTAGAGCTCTCAGTGTAGGAAACAACCAAAATGCAGTGGTAAGGTCTGAACTTGACTTGCAGATTTCCGGCAAAATTTCAGAAAAAGTTATGCTTCGGGCTTCTATACAAGATGACAATACCCCAATACAATCCGGAGGTTATACTCAACAGCTCAATGAATTTGATCAAATTTTTATCGAGATGGAAGCCGAAAAGTGGAGAATTCGGGCAGGAGATATAGATTTGGTTGAAAACCAATCTTTTTTTGCCTCCTATACTAAGCGTGTTCAGGGACTTTTACTTTCTGCAGATCTTGGTAATGAAAGTCGACAAACCGAAGTATATGGAGCTGCTGCTTTGGTAAGAGGGGTTTTTACCAGAAGTGAATTGACTGCCCTGGAAGGCAATCAAGGCCCTTATAAATTGGTAGGAGAGAATGGACAACTCTACGTTTTAATTGTTTCAGGGAGTGAAAAGGTGTTCGTTAATGGAAGGTTGCTTACCCGTGGAGAAAATGAAGACTATCTCATAGATTATAATGCCGGAGAAATTATCTTCAACCCCACTTTTCCGGTCACTTCAGAAATGCGGATCGTTGTAGAGTATCAGGTTTCCGAAAGAAACTTTTCAAGAATTGTTGCCACAACAGGTTCTCGATTTAAATCCGTATCTCTTCAATTGAACGGCTTTCTGTATAACGAAAACGATCTTAAAAATCAGCCATTACAGCAAAGCCTGACCGAAGCACAGGTGAATACATTGCAAGAGGCCGGTGATAACCCAGATGAAATGTTTGCTCCCAGCGCCGTCCCGACAGAGTATTCTGAAAACAGAATTTTATATGCTAGAGAATTTAGGGATGGTCAGGATATTTTTGTTTTTTCTACTGATTCAGAGGCGGAATTGTTTAACGTTCGCTTTACCAATGTAGGCCCTAATCAGGGAAACTATCTGCTTTCTAGTCAGGATGCTATTGCCCGTATTTATGAGTATGTTTCGCCAGTTAACGGAATTCCTCAAGGAAATTTTGAACCTGTTGTACGTCTTTTTGCTCCTACCAAACTTCAAATCGCTATGCTCAATGGTTTGTATACACCTTCAGAAAATTCTACAATTCAATTTGAAGTTGCAGCGAGTAATGCTGATGAAAATTTGTTTTCAGAACTGAATCAAGGCGATAATCGTGGTTTGGCTGCTCAATTTTCGGTCAATCAAACTCTTTACGAATCTGACGCTGAGCAAAAACTGGATGTGTTTGCTAATTTGAATTTTATAGAAGACACCTACACCAGTATAGAGCGTCTTTACAATGTAGAATTTAAGCGAGACTGGAATCTTTTCAATCCAACCGGGGATCAGTTGTTTTTGGATTCGGGTTTCGATTTCCGAAATAATTTGCTAAGCTTTACTCAGTACAACTTTCAGAGGCTGGAATATACAAATGATTTCTTAGGTCAAAAGCATTCTCTTACTACCAGGCAAGTTCAGGATAAATTCAGAATTGATGCTCAGGCTAGTTATCTGGACAGTGAATCTTCCATTTTGACTTCAGAATTTGCCAGGGCAAGTGTATCAGGAATTTATGATTTTGGAAAAATATGGTCTGGACTGCGTTACACGATGGAAGATAATCAGGAACAAACCGTGGGGACAAAAAAATTTACAGCCAATACACAGGGTTTTTCGAGTTACGAAGTCTTTTCCGGGGTTGGAGATTCTACAAATGTATATGTGGAATTAGGGTTTCGATTTCGACAAAACGATAGTTTGCGAGATAATGTGTTGCAGCGTGTCAATAGGTCTGCCAACTATTATGTGCGTTCACAACTGGTCAATACGAAAGCTTCAAGATTAAGCCTGTTTGCAAATTTGAGAAATCTAGAATTCAACGAAGAGAATAGAGCTGATGAAAGGACATTAAACTCCAGAATAATCTATTCTCAGAATTTGTGGAATCGGCTGATCAATCTTAATACCTCCTATGAAACCAATAGTGGGAATATAGCTCAGCAGGATTTCACTTATCTTGAAGTAGAACCAGGACAGGGACAGTACACCTGGATAGATTATAACGAGAATGGAATCCAGGAATTAAATGAATTTGAAATTGCACAATTCCAGGATGAAGGCCGTTACGTGAGGATTTTACTGCCCAATCAAATCTATGTAAGAACCAATCAAACGCGATTTAGCCAACAAATGACGCTGAATTTTCAGACTTGGCAAAATAAAAAGGGGTGGAAGAAATGGGCTTCAAACTTTTATAACCAGACCTCTTTATTACTGGATAAAAAACTGAGAAAAGATGGAAATACCCTTCATCTGAACCCTTTCTCTAGTGATGAAAAGGCCTTAGGAGAGAATACAACTTTTAGAAATGTCCTTTTTTTCAATAGAGGTCTGCAAAAGTATACGGCCTCTTATAATTTTACAAAGAATACCATAAGGAACCTTACTGTTTTAGGACTCCAGGAAAGTTCCAGCCTATTGCATGAGCTTAAATTCATTCATAAATTTCAGGAAAGCTGGTTGATCACATCAACCCAAGATTACAACTCCTCTGAAAGTTTTTCGGATCAATTTGAAAATAGAAATTTCAACATTGAAGGCTTTTCAATTCATCCCAAAGTGTCTTATTTGCTTGGGGATAAACGATTTGATATTTTCTATGAGTTAGCGTCAAAAGAAAATCAAATAGGGGGGTTGGAAACATTGGATCAGCAGACTTTCGGTTTATCCTTTATATTGAATAGCGACCAGAACTATAGTATTACAGGTGAAGTCAACTACATTCAGAATAAATTTAACGGCAGTACTTTTTCTCCTGTAGCTTACCAGATGCTGGAAGGTTTGCAGCCTAACGATAACTTTACCTGGTCGTTTTTTTTACAAAAGAAAATCACTGCTTTCCTGGATCTTAACCTGACTTATTTTGGCAGGAAAAGTGAAAATATAAATGCTACTCATACCGGTAGTGTTCAGTTAAGAGCGTTTTTCTAACCCTTAGAAACTTTCAGCTTCATGCCTGGCTGGAGACGATTGCTTTTCAGCTCGTTGAGCACTTTTAGATCTTCTACGCTGAGGCCCGGGTATTTTTTGGAAATCGTCCATAAGGAATCTCCGGATTTTACTTTGTAAAATTCGGTGTCTCGGTTTGAAGTTTGTTCTGCTTTTGAACTAGTTTCAGCAACAGCATCCAGGTTTTTAGGATAAATAATGAGCTTCTGGCCTATATCCAGATTGGTTCCTCCAAGGGAATTCCAATTTTTAATTTGACTCACGCCCACTCCATATTTTTCAGCAATTCCGCCTAGATAATCACCGGATTTTACATAATAATAGATTTTATCTTCTGCTTTATGATATCTCGGTAGAGTTTTCTTCTCCTTAGCGATAAGATGTTCAGTATATCCATAGATTTTATCCTCATTAGCTACAAACAATCCTGAGTTTTCATAAGGAAGGCGGACGTAATAGGACTTGTCTTTTTCAAAAGGTATGATACCCAGTTTATAGCTCGGATTAAGGAATTCTAAAAGTTCTTTATCGGTTTGGGTGACTTCAGCAATGTGGTCTAAGGTGATGAGTTGCTTAACTTGAATGGTATCTGTGCCATAATAGGTAGATCGTGGGCGTTGAGGGCGAAAGCCATGTTCTTCGGCGTATTCATAAATATAGAGCATGGCCTGGAATGAAGGGACATAACCGGCCGTTTCCCGGGGTAAATAGCGTCTCAGTTTCCAGTAATTGGTTTCCCCGCCACTTCGGCGTATGGCTTTGGAGACATTTCCCATTCCGGAATTGTAGGCTGCCAGGGCCAGGTCCCAGTCTTCAAACATGATGTAAAGCCTTTTTAAGTATTTCGCAGCAGCTTCAGTAGAAGCTACAGGGTCCATGCGCTCATCCACATAACTGCTTACCTCCAGATCATACATTTTTCCCGTACTGTACATGAATTGCCATAAACCCGTAGCACCAACTCTTGATTTTGCTCTTGGATTTAAAGCGGATTCAACAAGGGCCAGATACTTCATTTCCAAAGGAACATCATGCCTGTCAAACGCAGCTTCAAACATAGGGAAGTAGAATTCACTCAGGCCCATCAGCCGCTCGGTTCCTTCTTTCTCACGCCTTAAGAAATAACCAATGACACTTTCCAGACTCTCATTATATTCAATATTGAAAGGCGTTTTAGCATTTAAGGCGGCTAAACGCTCTTTGAGAAGTGCAGTAGGAATCTCGGTGATTATTGTTTTCTTGTCCAGACTATCTTTAATCACACGTTCCAGGTGTTGAGAATAATTTTGATCGGTCAGCCGAGATCTCCAAAGGGAATCCAATACCATGGATTTTTGGTAGTCTTTCAGAATCAGTTCTAAAGAATCTACTTCGACTTTATGAATTTCAACCTCAACGGTTTTCCAGCTTAGAGCTTTGGTTTTCGGATTTTGAGCAAGACATAAACTTGTACTGCAGAATAAAATTAAAAGGAACCGGAAGGAGGTAATAGTCATAGAAATTTTTGATTTAGAAATTCAAATGTAATTTGAAAAACTGTAATTATGGATAAAAACTTAAATCCACATTAAATTATTGTTCATTGTTAAGGCTAATTCTTGAAGGGTTGTATTTTTGGGCATAAAATTAAATCGATGACTCATTTTCATACACTTTCTATCAAAGAAATCAACAGATTAACCGATAAGGCTGTTAATATAGTTTTTGAAGTTCCTTCTGAACTGGCTTCAGAATATACTTTTAAAGCGGGACAATACATTACTTTGGAAGCCAGGATTGATGGCGAAGAGGTGAGGCGCTCTTATTCCATTTCTTCCCAAGAAGGAAAAGACCTGGGAATTGTCGTCAAAGCCATACCCGGAGGAAAGTTTTCCAATTATGCCAATTCTGCTTTAAATGTTGGGGATTCTATGGAAGTGCATCCGGCGGAAGGTAAATTTGTTCTGCCAGAGCAAATCGATGAAAAAACCTTTGCTGCTTTTGTCGCAGGAAGTGGGATCACGCCTGTAATGTCGATGATAAGAACTTCATTATCCCAGTCTGAAACCTCCAAATTTGTTCTGGTCTATGGTAATAAATCTCCGCAGCAAACCATTTTTTTACAAGAACTTTTGAGTCTCCAGAAAGAATATCCAAAGCGATTTTTTCAGGAATTCATCTATAGTGAGGCTAAAGAGGATGAGGCTGGATTTGGAAGGATAGAGCGCTCGACCGTGAATTACATCATCAAAAACAAATATGATGGCTATGCGTTTTCAGAATTTTACCTCTGTGGTCCGGAGCCGATGATAGAAGCCGTCACCGAAAGCTTAATTTCTGCTGAAATCGACAAGGACAAAATTAAATACGAATTGTTTTTCTCTAAGTCGGAAGGCAGCGTGGAAGCCAGCACAGATGGTAAAACACGAGTAACCGTGATTGTAGATGATGAAGAATTCGAATTTACTATGGAGCAAAGCGAAGTGATCCTGGATGCTGCTTTAGCTCAGGACATCGACGCCCCGTATTCTTGTCAGGGAGGAATTTGTAGTTCCTGTGTTGCCAAAATTAAGGAGGGAACGGCTGAAATGAGAAAAAATCAAATTTTAACCGATGATGAACTTGAAGAAGGTTTGATCCTGACCTGTCAGGCGCAACCTACCTCTGCAAAAGTCGTCGTGGATTACGATGATATTTAGTCGTTTTCGATGTTTTTAAGCTGAATATTTAAGGCTTTTACACTGATTTGGATTTCGATAATGGATAAGATGAGTGAAACCATGAGTAAGATCAGTGAGACTCCGAATATGATGCTGCCTAGCGTCTGCCAGGTTTCATAAATCGCAAACATGCTTACCACGCAAAGGAGAAGCGAAACGATACCGAATAATTGCATGTTTTTGATAAGAGTGACTCGCTTTTTCAAGTTAGAAATCTGCGCCTTTACGTCGGTATCCGGATGGTCCTGATACTTTTGGTGTAGATTCCTTATCAAGCCAGCAATGGTTAAGAACCTGTTGGTATAGGCGAGAAGCAGGAGTGAAATGGCAGGAAAAAGCAAAGCTGGCGTAGTCAAGGAAACATCCATAAGAAATTCATTTAGAAAAGTGAGTCAAAGATAGTTAGGCTATATCAATTCCGTAGGATCCTCGGAAATAAAATAGTATGATGGGTTGCCTTTCTATGCTGCCTTAAAACTGATACCTCAGATTTAACATCAGGTTTCTGCCAGGGCTGGGAACATTGAAAGCCCTCAGAATAGATAAGTGATCTACATAAGTTTCGTTGAATACATTCTGTAAGGCAACGGAGGCTTCAAGTGATCTAGATTTTCTAAACTCAAAGATCTTGCTTAAACCAATATCCACTAAAGAAAATCCACTGGTTTCTTCTTCATTGAAGCCTGGTTGGTCTTGTTTCGCAACCCCTCTTACTTTTGTAAAAACTGAGGTGTCTTGAAGTTTGCCAAAACTATAATTCACTTCTAAACTGGCATTGTCTGGAGGTATAAAGGTAAGGGGTTCATCAAAATCTTTATTTTCCCCCCTGACCATAGCTGCACCGAGATTGAATCTCAAATTTCGATTTGCTAAAGCGACATACTGGAGATTGAGTTCGCTGCCGTAAAGTTGGGCTAGTACTTGCTGGTATTCCCAGATCTGAAGTCCAGAATCCGATCTGATTTCGCCGGTGTCTGCAAAGAAGATATAATTATTGACCTGACTTCCAAAAATAGACCAGTCCAGTCTAAACCTATCCATGCTTAAGCTGTAATTAAAATCTAATTGTATGCTTTGCTCGCGTCCAAAATTGGCGTTGCCTATTTCAAATCTGCTGGTACCCGGATGCTGACCAAAAGAATACAATTCGGCTAAATCCGGTGAACGAAAACCAGAGGAGAAATTGGCCTTTAGTTTCTGAGTTTTACTTAAGCTTTTCGTAATTCCAAGCGAACCCGTAAACCCGCTAAAATCGGATTCCAAGGTCCGGCTTTCGGGATTACCCGGCAATATAAAGCCTTGTTCAATAAACTGAGCATCGCTGGCATCTGCATTTACCTGTCGATAATCGTATCTCAAAGCCCCCTGAATAAAATAGGTATTCCAATCCCAGTTCACCATGTAGTAAATACCGTTTTCAGCATAATTGGCATTGGGAATCAAAATCTCCTGAACCTTATTTTGATTTTCATTCTTCAAAAAATTCCCTTGTACACCAAAATTATGAGTGAAATTTCCCTTATCAAAATTAATCCTGGCATTGTAAAAGGTGTTATTTTGATTGAGGCCTAAGTCCACTAGACTGATGCTGCTTTCTATTTCTTTTCTGGTGTTATAATGATGAGAGACGTGAAAAAAACTTTCAAATGTTCCATGGTCTATGTGTTGGTTGTACGAAATCAAGACGTCGGTCACTTCCTGAAAAGGCAGTTGCATAGTTCTGTCATTTCGAGTCGTGGCATTAGAATTCATCAACTCATCTTCTCCAATGATTCCAAGATTTTGCATGGAGTAGGATACCGATAACTTATTATCGAAGTTTTCTTTTTCGATTCCTGCGTGAACTCTGGCGCTACTCATGTTATACCTGCTGTTTCCAATAATGTTGCCGTCACCAGATATGTAGTCTGCATGATTTTCGTAGGCAAGTTCGACCCCATAGAACAGGTTATTTTTCAAGTTCTGCCCTGCCGAGCCGTAGGTCCTCAGTCCCCTGGAAACCGAATTGAAAGACGTTCCTATATTACCGGAAAGTCTTGTCGAGTTTTTATAAAATTCATCATCATGAATCAAAATCACTCCACCTAGAGCTCCCGAACCATAGAGAACAGAGGCGGGTCCTTTGATGACATCGATACGCTCTACCCCTAGATCATTGATACCCAATCCGTGATCGGCACCCCATTGCTGGTTTTCCAGTTTATTACCCTGAAAAATAGTGGCTACCCGACTAAAACCAAGTCCGCGTATAAATGGCTTTACAATACCCTGGCCAAATTCTGCGCCATAAACCCCGGGTACTTCTCTGAGAATTCCCATCACACCGGAAGGACTGCTTTTATTTTCTATGCGATCCATACTCACTGGGGTGTAATTGTAAGGGGTTTTTGAATTTAATCCCGTTTGCCGGTCGATGATGACCACCTCATCCAAAGTGTTGTTTTTTGCCTTGAGCTGAAGGACAACTTTTGTGATTTCTTCTGATTTTACCTCAACCGACTTAATTTGATCGATATAGCCCAGGGAGGTTACCCGGAGCTGATAAGTTCCCGGGACCAAATTTTGAAACAGGTACTTTCCATTTTGATCTGTAATGCTATACGTATCCTGTCCCAGGACTTCAATGCTAGCAGAGGCTCCTGCTTCATTTTCGAATAAAATTTCACCTTCAATACTTCCAGTCTGAGAATAGCTTCCGAGACTCATTAGAAACAAGACCATAGAAAATATATATTTCATCAAGATTTAATTTAAATTTAGACAAACCTAAAAATAATTAATGTGTAAATCTAAATATATTATAAGAATAAAAAAAATACTTACTTTTGTGCATCTTAAAATTGTTTTATGTTTTCCTTATCTGAAGAGAATTATTTAAAAGCTATTTTTCATTTACAAAAACATTCCACCGCTGGAGTGAGTACAAATGCTTTAGCCGAAGAGATGCAAACCAAAGCTTCTTCGGTCACAGATATGGTCAAGAAGCTATCGGATAAGAAACTGGTGGTTTATAAAAAATATCAGGGCGTGTATTTGTCTGAGTCCGGCCGTAAAACCGCTTTGAAAATCATAAGGAAGCATAGGTTGTGGGAGGTATTTCTGGTAGAAAAACTTGACTTTTCCTGGGATGAAGTCCACGATGTGGCAGAAGAACTGGAGCACATCAAGTCGGAAAAATTAATTTCAGAATTGGACAAATTCCTGGATTATCCCAAAAGAGACCCGCATGGGGATCCCATTCCAGATGCGAAAGGCAATTTTCAGGTGGCCAACAAAACCCTGCTATCCGATTTGTCCACAGGTGAAAAAGGAACTTTGGTGGGGGTAAAGGATACCTCGCCGGAATTTTTGAAGTACCTCGACAAAAATAAAATTGCCTTAGGTAAAACCATAGAAGTTCTGGATCAGGAAAAATTTGACGGGTCTATGTTGATTCAGATTGAGAAAAACAGGCTGAGAGTATCGACATTGGTGACTGCAAACATTTACATTAAAATTTAATTATGGAAAATATTCTTTCTTTTTTTGAAGCTCAGGATCCGGTGATGGCTGCGCTTATTGCTACCATTTTTACCTGGTTGGTAACCGGGCTTGGCGCTTCTTTAGTCTTCTTTTTCAAGGGTATGAACCGGAAGTTATTTGATGCAATTCTGGGGTTTACCGGGGGGGTGATGGTAGCGGCCAGTTTCTGGAGTTTGCTGGCGCCTGGTATAGAAATGAGCGAAGGCGAAGGTTTTATAAAGGTGATTCCCGCGGTCGTCGGTTTTATCATGGGAGCACTTTTCATTTTTGGTTTGGATAAGATTTTACCTCACTTGCATGTCAATTTCAAGGAAAGCAGGAAAGAAGGTGTAAAAACCAAGTGGCATAAATCCGTATTACTCACACTGGCGATTACCTTACATAACATCCCTGAGGGTCTTGCTGTTGGCGTTTTGTTCGGCGGTGCAGCAGCTGGAATGGAAGGCGCCAGTATTGGTGGAGCAGTAGCTTTGGCTATTGGTATTGGTTTACAAAATTTTCCTGAAGGTTTTGCTGTGGCTATGCCCCTGCGCGGACTCGGACTTTCTCGCTGGAAGAGTTTCAATTATGGACATCTATCGGCGATTGTTGAACCCTTTGCTGCTGTGCTAGGGGCCTGGGCCGTGTTGACCTTTGAACCGATTTTACCTTATGCGCTTTGTTTCGCCGCTGGAGCTATGATTTTTGTCGTGATCGAAGAAGTCGTTCCGGAGTCCCAGCAGGCCAGAAATATTGACCTGGCAACGCTAGGTTTTATTGCTGGCTTTGTGGTGATGATGACCTTAGACGTTGGTTTAGGATAGTCTTTTAATTGTTCCTTGTCAAGGCTCTGCCTAGTGCAGTTGAAACATTTTTATATCCGGTTAGTACTGGAATTGCTTAGCAAACAGATTGCCTATCTCCGCCGACCCTCTTTCAAAAGACTGAAAAACTTAAAGAATCAAATCAGAGTTTTATGGGTATACTTACTCTTATCTTTGATTTCTGAAACGCTAACCCACACGACTTATGAAATTTTATCTATTGGCTTTAGCTGTGATGTCGATGACATTAAGTCTCAACGCTCAAAATCCTGCTGACGTGGCCGAGTCAGGCAAGTCAGAAGAAAACCTAAAGACTACGTCAGATAAAGTTCAGGTGCCCGAAATTTTAACAATACTCGGTGTCTTGAAAGACATGCAGGTAGACGATAAGATCATCACATTCAAAAGTGTGTTGAACGATGGACGTTGCCCAAAAAAGGTGACTTGTGTCTGGGCTGGTGAAGCCGAAATTCTTATAGAAATAAAGGACGGAGAAGAGTCCATAGCCAGGAAAATCACTATTCCTGCCCTGGGCTTTCACAGAGAAATTTTGTCAAGCCCAACACATAAAGTTTACATAAAAAACCTCACACCCTATCCTGTAAAACCTGGTGAGAATATTGAAAATTACCAGCTTTTACTAAAGATTGTGGCAACAAAACCTTAAGTGATTATTTCTTTGGAAATGCTTTTTTATTAAAGACCAGTAAAAGACCAAAACCAGTACTGATAGCGGTATCGGCAATATTAAATACGGGCTCAAAAAACACAAAGCGTTCGCCTCCCCAAATGGGAATCCACTCTGGTAAAATGCCGTTATAGATTGGGAAATACAGCATATCGACCACCTTTCCCTTTAGTAATTGGCCATAAGGTTCTTCTGCAAAAAGTGTTGCTACCTGCCCCAGACTGCTGTCGAAAATAACCCCGTAAAACACAGAATCGATAATGTTACCAATTGCTCCAGCGAGAATAAGGGATTGACAAATAATTAAAATTTTAGGAGAATTCTTCTTTACGGAATCCCAAAGCCAATAACTGATGAGACCGATAGCGATAATCCTAAAAGAGGTTAAAAGAATCTTACCATAAGCTCCAGGAATTTCGGCACCCCAGGCCATACCGTCGTTTTCCACAAATAGGATACGGAACCAGTCGAAGACACGTACTTCTTCACCCAACATAAAATGGGTTTTGATATAAATCTTAGACACTTGGTCTATCACTAAAATGATAAGGATGAATAGGGAAGCTTTCTTTAATGACATAAGTTTAGTTTGAAAGACAAAAATAGTTTTTTTATTGAATTGGGATTTCATTTTAAATGCTTTTGCTGGTTATCATATTTTTAGATAAGGCATTACTGTCTTTCATTAAGATGTGGGTGTCTTTTTCTGAATGTGTTTTATACTGGCTTATCCTGGTTCAGGTATAGAGCATACTGAGTAGGTTCGCCTGACTCTGCGGCTTGAATATGGGGAAAGTTCCAATAAATGAATGGAGGAATTTCGATCTAAAACCATCCTCCTGCAAAAAGGAACCATTTATATTCTTAAATGGCTAATCAGTTCTGATTCACCAGAACCTCGGTCAAAACCTGCGGTACTTCCGTGATTTCGATGTTAAACCTGTAGGTGACTGACTGATCTTCGTGAGTGATGATTTTAAGAAGTCCTTTCCTGACAGGGTAGTATCCCGTCTGACCTCTGCAAAAGCAAAGCCTTCCAAACAAAAGCTTGGCTTGGCTAAGTTCTTCGTCTTTTAATACTATTTCTTCTTGATCGGGCTCGATTTCAGCATAAATGACTTCAGTGTATTCGTCGTCAGCTACACTGATATCTTGGTTTCGTTTGTATTCAAATTTCAAGACCCTTTGTTTGCCTTCTACTACGTCCGGGTAGGTGCTTCCAGTACCATCGGTTTTGATGACCAGAGCCTTGTTTTTTAAAACTTCAAAGCTGCAAGTTCCTGCTTCTGGACAATTAGTGATTGTGGTTTTATCCCTGTGGTCTTTTACGGTGTTTTTCTGGTTGGTTTTACAAGCTAAAAGACACAAGAAAAGGCCAGGTAAAAAAATAAGTCTTAACTTCATGGTCATTTAATTGTAAACAGAATTCCTAAGTAATATATAATAAATTATTAGTTTAATTCAAGATCTATACCTATTTATGATGTCATCTTATAACAGCAGGATTATAATCAGTCTAGTTTCTTTCTTTTTTTTCGCCAATTCTGGTTTTTCCCAAAATAGGAGTTCATTTTGGACTCAGGTAGATAAGAATAACCTGAAAAAAGTTCAGTTTAACAGGTCAATTCCAGAAAAGAGCAGCTATCTCATCTTGGATGCTAAACGGCTGGAAGAGTTCTTGGCCACTGTTCCCGGGCGAAGTGAAAGCAAAACCTCTTCAAAAATCATCAGCTTTCCAAATGCAGAGGGCGTATTGGAGTCTTTTAGAGTAATGGAGGCTTCAGTTATGACGCCAGAGCTTCAGGAGAAATTTCCTGGTATACGGTCTTATACAGGCAGGGGAGTTAATAATCCATCTTCGAGTATTCGCTTTAGTATGTCTAAAGAAAAAGGACTGAGCTCCATGCTGTTATCAGGCGAAGAAACAGTTTTTATTGAGCCTTATCAGCTAATGGATAACGTCTATATCAGCTATATTAATTCTGCAGGTGATAAGCCTAAAGAGGATTTTGAATGCCTGACCGAATATATTCCCCTTAAAAATTTGATGTCTAATGAAGAATTTAAAGCTTTAAAAAATGCTAATGATGGAAAACTGAGAACCTATAGATTGGCTTTAGCCTCTACGGTGGAATACGCTCAATTTCACGGTGGAACTTTAGCCGATGTTATGGCTGCTATGAATTCAACGATGACTCGTGTAAATGGAGTTTTTGAACGTGATTTAGGTTTAACGATGGTTTTAGTTGCCAACAATGAAGATGTTATTTTCCTTGGACCGGACACAAATTCAGATCCATATACAAATGAGGATACGTTTGCGATGTTGAGTGAAAATCAAACGGTTTGCGACACTAATATCGGTTCTGCAAATTATGATATCGGGCATGTGTTTGGTACAGGAGGAGGTGGTGTTGCTACTCTGGGATCTCCTTGTACAAATTCTAAAGCGCGAGGGGTAAGCGGATCCTCGTTTCCGACTGGAGATACATTCGATATAGATATTGTTGCTCATGAAATGGGGCACCAATACGGGGGGAATCATACTCAAAACAACGACTGTAATAGAAGTACGGTCTCTGTAGAGCCTGGAAGTGGTTCTACAATTATGAGCTATGCAGGGATTTGTCCTCCAAACGTTCAGGTGAATAGTGACGATTATTTTCACGGAGAAAACATAAAAGAAATGTGGCTGAACATTTCATTGGGAAATAGCAGCAATTGTCCAAGCATAACAACAACTGGAAATACAGCTCCTGTTGCTAAAGCAGGCTCCGATTATTTTATTCCAAAATCAACCCCTTTTATCTTGAGAGGCAGCGGTTCAGATCCGGATAATAGCGATGTGCTCACCTATGTTTGGGAGCAGATCGATAGAACTCCCGCGCCCATGCCACCCCAATCCACTTCGACTTCAGGGCCCTTGTTCCGTTCTATACCTCCTACAACTTCACCCAATCGATATATGCCTTCCTTTAGTACTGTGCTTTCCGGTTCCTTATCTTCAACCTGGGAGGTAGTTCCTTCTGTAGCCAGAGAAATGAATTTTTTACTTACCGTGAGAGACAATTCTATGCCTGCAGGTAATAGTAATTCAGAAGAAGTTACTATTACGAGCGTGGATACCACTCCATTTGTTGTACTTACACCACCTACATGGCCTTCCGGTTCAACCCAAACCCTTAATTGGATAGTTGGTGAGTCTAATATTTCGCCTATAAATTGTAAAGCAGTAAATATCTATTTTTCTGAAGATGGTATAGATTTCTCTACACCCTTAGCTTTAGGGGTTGCCAATACTGGATCTGTAGTAGTAACTCTACCCTCGATTGCCAACACATCAACAGCAAGAATTCTAATTGAGGCAGCAGATCATATTTTCTATTCAGTAACAGATGCTTTTGCTGTCGGAACCTCCTCGGATTTTACCATTAATTCATTAACACCAGAAAAAAGCGTTTGCAACTTAGACACTGCTAGCTACGAATTTGACTTTAAAACCTCCAATGGCTTTTCAGAAACAACTGAATTTTCGGTCTCTGGTCCTAATCCTATAAATTACTCATTTACGCCGTCTAATTTAGATGCCAACGGGAGTTTTAGTCTGAACTTGACTAATCTGTTAGACCTAAATCCAGGGGATTATACACTTGAAATTACAGGAACCTCCACTTCTATTACTAAAACGACCAGCGTTAAACTCACTATAAAAACCGGCGGATGTGAATCTATCGCTAATACAAACTATGAAACAAGTACCACGGGAGTGATGATAAATGATGCGGGGACTACTATTTTGAGCAATCTTAATACGGGTAAACCAGCAGGTTATAGCGATTTTACCAATATTGTGACAGATGTGATAGTAAATTCTCCATATGAACTCTCGATTAATGTGAATACTGATGGCCAGTTTCAGACTAAGACCTACGTTTGGATTGACTGGAATAAGAACTGCAGTTTTGATGATCCTGGAGAACAGTATGATCTTGGCAGTGCTTTTGATTTGTCCAATCAACCCACAGCGAATTCTCCAGTAATATTCACTGTGCCAACAGATGCTGTTTTGGGCAATACAACCATGCGAGTGACCACAAAGTACATACCTAGCAATAGCAGCGATTTTCCAAAAGCCTGTGAGAATGGGTTTGACGGCGAAGTCGAGGACTACACGTTAAATGTACTTTCTACCTTAAGCTCAGATTCATTTTCATTTCAAAATCTATCTATCTATCCTAATCCTAGCCAGGCTGTATTCAATATTCAATTTGCAACTGAAAAAAGTGCAAAAATTCAATTGTCCCTCTTTGATTTAAGAGGCCGATTTCTACTTAGAAATGAATATGATGTGTATGGTGACTTCAGGAAAGAATTGGATTTAAGTCAATTTGCCTCTGGAGTCTTTCTTTTAAAGCTAAGTGACGGATACAGAAGTATAACCAAAAAGATCATCGTTGAATAAGGATTTTCGGAAAACATCTTTGACTTGAAGAGATGTTCTATGCTTTTATTCTATCAGCTAATTTTCTTCGGACTCCGAAATAACCGGCCTATTGGTAGAAGACTTGTTGATAGTGTTCAAACTCTTACTTTCAATCCGGAATCCGGGGTAAATGACGAGGTGAAAAAACAGGTATGAGCAGAATTGCAGACTCCACAAAAAAAAATGGGTGAAGGCCTGCAAATAATACAGGGTCTTAATGACAGGGATCATCCTGGAGATGGATGGAAAGAATTAAAAATCCTTTATGCCGGAGTTTAATTTTTTTATAAAATGGGTTTTAGTTCGAAGGTCTTTTGTATTTAAAATCGGCGTCAACTTAAGTACTTATATAAAAGAAACCCCTTTTTGGATATTCCAAAAAGGGGTAAGAACCAAAATTTAAAATCTATAACTAGCGGTTTCTCGATCTTTTGCCTCTAGTATTTCCTTTAGGTCTTGAGCCTCTCTCAGTTTTATGGGCACTTCTGTTATATGACGAAGGTTTTGTTTGGACCGAATTTCTTCTAGAGGTCTTTCTGTTCACCTTGGCATTTCTATTCGATGTTCTTCCAGAAACCTCATTTGCTTTTCTGTCGTGTGTTCTGGCCTGTTCATTTTTTTTCAGGTTTAGAGAACCGCTTCTATCAGCATTCATGTTTCTACGTGCTTGTCTAGAAACCGGACTCCTCCTGTTGGTATAATCTATTTCTCGAGCTTTTCTAGTAGCTCTTGAAGTTACCTCTCTGCGAGTTCTGTTATTTCTTTCTGAAATTGATCTAGAGTTTCTTTTATTCGAAGGCTTAATCGTAGAGACTCTGGAATTTCGCATCGACTGGATTGACTTATGACGTCTTTGAACATTGGATCTGACATCTCTCTCCATTCTGTTTCTGGGAGATTGAGTATATCTTTGCGATCTCGTATTGTGAGTTCTTTGCCTTGCATTTGAATGTCTTCTATTCAAATCAAAATCTCTGAAGTTATTCGCATAAGGTCTGTAATAAATATGTCTTACAGGTCTGTAGAACTGTCTGTAGGGCTGTAAGCTTACCAAACTGAACTGAGCAACAGGCATGGCATAATACCTGTGCCAGGGTCTCCTTACATACCTCCTGTTCGAATGATTTATAAATCCACTTTGTCTCCAAACCCTATGGTTTCTGTAAAAGAGTTGTAAACCACCAATTCTACTAACCAAGCCATAGGTATTGTAGTCGATTACTATATTTCCTATTTGATGTATACGACCATAATAGTCGTAGAAGACAGGAGTATTTTGTATCTGTATAATAGCACCATAATCATCATATTGTACATAAGGGTTATAGTCATAGCCCGAATTGAAACTGAAATTCACATTCGCGATGTTAAATCCCACCGATACATTAGGACCGTAATTGGGGATAAAAAAATCAAACTGGCCATCTTGAAAGACAGAAAATTCTATTCCATTTTCCATAAAAATAAAGGGCTGGTTTTGACTGTTGTTCCAATTATTGGACCTTGAGTCAATTTCATAACCTGAATGATTTGCCCAAACAGGTGTGGTGAAAAAAACAAACCCTGCTAGTAAAAAAATAAATCGTTTCATGACATTAGATTTAATGTTGTGAACATCTAAAACCAAAGTTTATGCCACGAATTATAAAGTTTTGATAATCAGTGTTTATGAATTATAGGGAATGCTTTAAAAAGGAAATCACACTCCAAATTGCTGAAAGTGGTGGTCCAGATGTTTATATCCGGACTGCCCCCACATCCAAACTTTCATTTTTCCAAAGACGGGATGCTCCTTGGAAGGCTTAAAGTATTCTTTTGAGTAGTGCATGCGTTTCATTAATGCTTTAAGCTGGGCTTTTTCAGTTTCAAATCCTTCAGTATCGCTTATCACAAATTCTTTGGCTGTAGGTAAACCTTTTATCCATGCCTTATCATTATAGAGCATTGGGTTCATGAATTGCAGGAGAAATCTAACAAAGAAATTTGGACGTTTTAAGTCTTTCTCACCAAGAGCAACCTGAATTACTTTTTGGCAATGACTCAGCATCTGGTTAACATTCATTTTACCCCACTTGGCTTGGTGCCCCGGAGTTAACTCCTCTAAGCGAGAGCTAAGTTCCTGGTAAGCTTCTTTATCAAAGATAGATTTCATAGGATAGGTTCTAAGATTCTTTAAGTTTAAAATCTTTGGGTTTTAATTTGCTCTCACCAACTATTTATACTATGTTAAACATCAGATATCGCTATACAACTCATTATTTATCCATCTATTTTCTTGTTCATAATTTCTCCCGTCCAAAGGCATCGGGATCGGGACTATGCAAATTCACAGCGTCAAATAAGAAAAAAGCAATTTCGTTCTCTTAACCATATTAAATACTCAAAATGGTATGTAAACAGGCCTTATCTTTTACTCTCATAAATATAAGATTTAAATTTAAATGGAAGCTTTAAGTAAATGTCTTATAAATCGTTTTAAAGTTGGATATTTGATGCAAAATCCTGAAGTGAAAAGCCCAAATGATTGTAAGACCTAAGCTTTGAAATTTTGGTTTGGATTTATATAGCTGTGAAATTGCTTTAATTTTTTAGAATGACTTTAAGCAGAACACGTTTTAATGCTTCGAGATATCCAGTCTTTAAATAAAGTTATTTGACTAACCTGGCTATTTGAGTTAAGAACAGAATTGACATTAAAAAGCAACCAGTTCCTGAATGCTCATCATATTCAAGGCCTGCTGTATTCCGTCTTTAAGTTGATTGTATTGCGCTTTGTTAAATGTTAGCTGCAGATCCGGATAAGGAGTGTCGACTATGACTCTAAGCTGCTGGTCAGGAAATATATACGCCCTTTCCTCAAAAGGAATTGCGAAAAAAGAAAGGTTCCAGTCCAGAAACTCTTCTTTACTGAGACCGATAATAACCTGTTGAAAATAGACACAGACCTTTTCGCAGGAAGAGCATTGGGAAATCAAATATTCAGAATCTTAGTATAAAATAGTGGTGTCACACATGGCTTTAGATTTAGGGCCTGGGTTCGCCATCACTGGTTTTTTAGAATGGTGATGGCGGAACAGGATGTCATTTAAAAAATCAATATACGCATCAAATATAAAACTTATTTAGATTTGATAAAAATAATTACATGCTTTCTCTCTGCCTATTTTATTTTTCCTTAAAATGGAACAGGTGGTAGAGTATAGGGTTCATTTTAAAGACTGAGGAGTCAGATTTATTTTTTAATGACACCTGGTCATTTTTGTTTCTTTTTCTGTATACTAAGTATGAATTTCATATAAATTACAGCTCTATGAAAATGAAAAAAGGGATACCCTGGATCGTCACAGGACTTGGACTGTTTATTATCATTTTATATTTGATCAAGGTAGAAGCTGCCTTTTCAGATCTGAAATCTGCAGAAGACGTTCGTCTTTCTGTCAGGAATTTTCAAATCAGTATCTGGTGCGCCTGGGTGTTGATCACCTCCTCAGCCACTTATTACCAGTGGACTCAAAAGAAATACGTTCTTTTTGTACTGGATTATATTATAGTAATCATCGCCTTTATTTTTCTAAGGCATTACCTGAATCTTGGGGAAGCCAAAAATCTGTGGTCATTTGGCGATGCGTTCATCATGGGGAGTAATTATATGACCTTAAGAAACGCCTTACTCATTTGCTTTATGACCGCTTTTGTGCAGGGAGCCATCTGGCTCTTTTCAAGCAAATGGCATCGAAAATGAGTTTTTATGCTGAATTTGGATAGAGACAGCTTAATTTATGTCGACATGCATCTTTATCCCAGAATTGATTTCAGAACCCCGTCCTGGAACCCGATGATAATTAAAGGATTTAAGTTGAAGTCAATGTTCCTTCAAACTTAAATGCTGGGATTGAAAACTGCTTTGTTATTTTAGATACTAAGTATTATATTTAGACTGAATTCTTTCTAGAGTGTCTTTAGGCAGTTGATAAGGAACCAGTGATTTTCGAATACTGTCATTTTCAGTATAATTTTATCCATCGGCAATTGATACGTCATCCCTCAGGTTTTGCAGCAGATTAGCCTGAACCATGAAGTTAGCTGGCATAATGGATCTCTATCCAGCTTATTACTTTCTGAAATGGAAGACATTAAAAAGCCCGGTTCTCACCAGGCTCTGAAATGTTGATCAATTTATAGTATTTAATTATTACTGGCTGTCGCCGGATTGTGCGTATTCCAGTACGGTATTCCAGACCCTGAATACGTTCTTATGGCAGATCCTGGCAATATCTTCGTCCGAATAGCCTCTGCGGATGAGTTCTGCAATAAGATTAGGAAATTGGGAAACATCCTTTAGACCTTCAGGCAGGGTATCGCCTACACCGTCATAATCAGATCCCAGACCCACGTAATCGATACCCACTAGGTTGACCACGTGGTCTATATGGTCGGCTACTTTTTCCACATCGGCATAGTTGTAAGGGTTGTTGGTATTGAATTCCTCTATAATGGGTTTTGCAGCCTCATCATCGTAACTCAGGTCCTTTTCTTCCAGGAGTTGCTTAAGCTTCTCCCGGTTTTCATCCCGGCTTTTCTGAGAGGCTTCATCCAGGAAATTAGATCCAAAATTGATCTGTATAACGCCCTTGTTTTCTGCAAGGCGTTTGATCAGGGTATCAGACATATTTCTTTCAAAACCAGGTGTAAAGTGCCTGCAGGAAGAATGAGAGGCAATGACGGGAACCTTGGTTTCTTCCATGACATCGTAAAAGGCATTGTCAGAAATATGGCTCACATCTACCATGATTCCCACGCTATTCATTTCACGGACCACAAGACGGCCAAAACCACTTAATCCCTGATGCGTGGCGGTAGTGTCGTAGCTGGAATCTGATATCTGATTGTCCTTACTGTGAGTAAGTGTGATATAGCGGATGCCGCGGTCAAAGAAATAGTTTACATTTTCAATTTGGGTTCCTATAGGGGCACCATTTTCCATACCCATGGGCAGAGAAATCTTACCTGCTTTAAAATTTTCCTGGACTTCAGCCGGGCTTCCTGCCAGAGCAAATTTATCCGGATAGGTTGTAGTCATAGAGGCAACCAGATCGATAAGAGAATCGGCAAGGGCTTTTGCACCACCTGTCTCCTGAAGTCCTGCGGGAATGTAGATCGACATAAAAGGAGCATCAAGTCCGCCCTGCTTTGCCCGGTCATAATCAAAATCACCTTCACCCGCATCGATAACAAGACTCCCGTTTTCAGGTGTTATTTTATCTATTCCCCGGCCCTTTAGCCAGTACGGAAGATCCACGTGACCATCGGTGATGATAAGAGCCTTAGCGAGGGAGTCGGCCTTCTGCTGTATCTGTTCTTCAGACATAGGTTTCTGGTCTTTAGGTTCGGTTTTGCAGGCTGTCGCGGCAAAAGCGATCATAAGCATAAGTACTATTTTTTTCATGGTATGGTTTGAAGTTAAGGCAGGGAAGTTAAGAAAATTTGTCAAAAAAACTGGTGGATTCCTACTGCTGACTATGCTGCCAGAATGGATGCCAAATTTTATCAGCACCTAAACTTAAATAGTCCTGGCAGTTCGGCAACTCTGGAAAAATGTCTAAGAAAAGGATTCCGGCAGGCAAAGGATTTACAGTTACTTTCTAATAATCCGAAACGGAAGGACGGTACAATCCATAGTCAGCTATACACTCTGTAGTATAGCTTTCCGGGTACAGAGTGGTATCCTTAAATTTAAATGTGATTTAGTTTTATTATTTTGTAATTTCAAACTGATTTCTTTTATGTTAATCATTTCATTTCTATGCTTACAAATGACCTTAAAAAACACCTGGAAGAGCGTTTCAGCTTCACTATAAAATCAGCCCAGGCCTTAAGAGGCGGAGATATCAATTCTGTTTTTCATTTAAAAGCCAAGACCAATGATGTTATCGTCAAGGTGAATAAAGCCAGTGTTTTTCCAAAGATGTTTCAGAAGGAATCGAATGGATTAACTGCTTTACGCGCAACTGAGGCGATTGATGTTCCTGAGGTTTTGGGCTACGCTGACTATAATTCTCAAACTTACTTAGTGATGGAGTATAAGCCTTCGGGTCAGATCAATCAGGAATTTTGGGAGCTGTTCGGTCAGCAGTTAGCCGATTTGCATCGCAAGACGAAGGAGGCTTTTGGATTTATGGAAGACAATTATATAGGAAGTTTGCCTCAGTATAACCGTAGTGCAGCAACTGCCTCAGAATTTTATAGGGAGAAGCGCTTAAAGCCTCAATTTCAAATGGCAAAGGACAGAGGTTATGAATTTGAGAACATAGAGATATTATATCAAAAGCTGGATCAGATTATTCCCAATGAGCCACCAGCCTTGATTCATGGTGACCTTTGGTCTGGTAATTTTTTGGTCAATTCCAATAATAAACCTTGCTTAATTGACCCTGCTGTGGCTTATGCTCCTCGTGAAATGGATCTGGCGATGATGAAGCTCTTTGGTGGTTTCGATGACCTGATGTATACAACCTATCAGGAATCCTTTCCTTTTGAAAAGGATTGGGAAGACCGTATGGGTTTATGGCAGCTTTATTATATTTTGGTACATGTGAATATCTTTGGAGGAAGCTATTACAAACGGGCGAAGGATTTAATAGGGTACTATGTTTAATATTTTCAACCTCAATAAGGATTGAATTCGAATTACTCAGGTAGTTTTGTAGCTTTAATTTTTTGAATTTCTGTACATGAAGATTGATAAATTTGTCCTGGCAGTAGTGTTGACTATTGTTGTCGCCTACTTTTTTCCCCAGTTTGGCGAGGAAGAAAGTGTGATTCCGCTAGACCGTATTGCGAGCATAGGTATTTCAATGATATTCTTTTTTTATGGTCTGAAATTAAGTCTGAGACAATTGGTCTCCGGCCTAAAAAACTGGAGACTACACCTGCTTATTCAGTTATCCACCTTTTTGATTTTCCCTCTGTTAGTCATCATGGTTTACCCTTTTTTTCAGGGGGATACCTCAGAATCTGTTTGGCTGGCCTTTTTGTTTTTAGCGGCACTTCCTTCCACGGTATCTTCCTCTGTCGTTATGGTCTCACTGGCAAAGGGAAATATGCCCGCCGCTATCTTTAATGCTAGTATCTCAGGGTTGATAGGTATTTTGATTACTCCTCTATGGGTTGGGATATTCCTGCAGCAGTCGAGTGTGGAATATAGTCTGGGCGATATTTACCTGAAGCTCCTTATAGAAATACTTCTTCCCCTCGTATTGGGTTTATTTTTGCAGAAATATTGGGGTAGATTCGCTCTGAAGTATTCTGCCTATTTAACGTGGTTTGATAAATCCATCATACTCCTGATTATCTATAAAAGCTTTGCTGAGTCTTTTGAAGAAGATATCTTTACCAGGCTAAAAGCTATTGATTTAGCTTTAATAGGTCTTGGCGTTGGGCTTTTATTTTTTATCGTGTACTTTACGATTGGCTATATTTCCAGAATGTTAAACTTTAATCGGGAAGATCAAATTACAGCCCAGTTTTGCGGTACAAAAAAATCACTTGTTCACGGCACTGTTTTTTCAAAAGTTCTCTTTCCGGAATCAATGGCTTTAGGAATAATGCTATTACCCCTTATGATATTTCATGCCTTTCAAATTCTGGTGATTAGCTTTATTGCTACCAGGGCTGGAGGAAAATTAAGAAATTGAACCTTGAACTTATGATTACTGGCTTTTCTTGGTCGGGGTGGCAGGATTACCTCCCTTTGGTCGGTGATCCTGAGTAGGGGTGTTGCTCAGGAAAAGCCAGCACCTATCGGTGCTTATACCTTTTTTAGTTATTTTATTTATGAAAGTTATCACTTTCAATATTTCATAACAAAAAAGCCAGTAATCAAAAGATTACTGGCTTTTCTTGGTCGGGGTGGCAGGATTCGAACCTGCGACCTCCTGCTCCCAAAGCAGGCGCGATGACCGGGCTACGCTACACCCCGAGTGATGTATAGTGACTTAAACTTTATGTATAGATGGGTCTCGCTTCATCTAATATATCAGCGGAGAGACAGGGACTCGAACCCTGGCGACGTTTGACCGTCGACAGATTAGCAATCTGCTGCATTACCACTCTGCCACCTCTCCAATGTTTTTTAAGAACTTGCGCGTTTTGCGGTTGCAAATATAAGTCCATTTTTGATTTTGACAAAGCTAAATCAGATTATTTTGAAGTTTCTTTAGTTCGCTTCAAGAATTATCCTCAAGGAGGATGATAAGATCGTTGGCCTCCAGCTTTCCGCTTTGTCGCCATACCATTTCCCCAGCTTTGTAAAGCATATAGGTGGGCAGTTTTTTGACTTTTAAAGCTTCAACTAATTGAGCATTTTTTTCAGCATCAATTTTTATCAGCTTGGCTTTGTCACCCAATGCCGCACTCACATCTTTGAGCTGATCGTGAATATTTTCACAATCCTCACTCCAGTCTGCAAAGAAATTGAGCAAAATGGGTTTTTGCTCATCAATGAGTTCACCAAATTTGGTCATCTGTTATTGATTTTATCTAAAATTAATTCAAAATAAGGCATTTACCAAATCTTTTATGAGGAGACACTTGTGGTTTCCGGTTGTTTTTTGAACTTTAATTTAGCTCGAGTCACTAAATAGAACATAACCGGAACGACGATTAGAGTTAAGAAAGTCGCGAAAATTAACCCAAAGATAACCGTCCAGGCGAGGGGTCCCCAGAAAATCACATTGTCTCCACCGATATAAATGTCAGGGGCATAATTTATAAAAAGTCCGAAAAAATCAACATTTAATCCGACAGCCAGAGGAATCAAGCCCAACACGGTGGTAATTGCCGTAAGCAAGACCGGACGAAGACGGGACTTTCCTCCAGCGACGATTTCTTCAAAATACTGCTGCCTGGTCAGCATTTCACCATCTTCCATATCCAGTTTTTCCTTTCGGCGGTCAATTAAAATCTGAGTATAATCGACCAGCACAATAGCGTTATTAACCACAATTCCAGCAAGTGAAATAATTCCCATCATCGTCATGATAATGACAAAATCCATTTGAAAAATGCTCAGGCCAAAAAAGACGCCACCCAAACTCAAGACCACGGCCATTAAGATGATGATAGGCTTGGAAATGGAGTTGAACTGCGCCACAAGAATTAAAAGTATTGCTCCGATAGCCAGCAAGAGGGCTTTAATTAAAAAGTTTAAATTTTCTTCCTGTTTCTCCTGTTCACCCGTAAATTTATAATCGATGCTTTCTTCCAAATCGAAATACTTTAGTTCCTGTTCCAGCTGACTTACGATTTCGTTACCATTATAACCGCTAAGCACATTGGAATAAATGGTAATGACACGCTTCAGGTCTTTTCTCTTGATGGCAGAAAAGGTTGAAGCGGGTTTGGTTGTAACTAAAGCAGAAATAGGCACTTGTATTATTTGGCCTTTAGTGTTCCTGAAGGTGACGGGCTGGTTGAAGATCGCATTCTCATCGTACCTCAATTCTTCATTAAATCTGACATTGATTTGATAATCTTCCTCGTTATCTTTATAGGTTGAAGCCTCTTCTCCAAATACGGATCTTCTGATCACCTGCCCAACCTGAGCAGAAGAGATCCCGAGTTTCCCGGCCTTTAATTTATCAACGGTCACGTCCAGTTCCGGCTTGGATTTATTGACATCGATTTTCAGTTCTTCAATTCCTTCTATGCCCGTCGCATTGATGTATTCGGTCATACGCTTAGCTTCAGCCAGCATAAGGTTATAGTCTTCTCCTTTGAGTTCAATATTGATAGGATAGCCTGAAGGGGGTCCAGCCTGGTCTTTTTCTACAATAATGGAAACCCCGGGAAATCCTTTAACGGCATCACGAACTTCCCCCAAAACCTTGCTGCTTTTCACACCTCTTCTTAACTTAAATTCTCGCATAGACAAGGTGACCTTACCTCGATTGGGCATGTCATTAACCTGGCCGGTGCTGTTCATTGGGTTTCCCGCGCCTTTTCCCACCTGAGAAATAGCGGACTCTACCATGAAGTTGTAACCGTCCTCATCTTCATATTTTTCGATGACTTCAAAAACACGCTGTTCCACCTTTTTGGTCAGGACATTGGTCTTATGGATATTGGTGCCTTCAGGATATTCAATGTAAGCCATGATTTGATTGGGCTGATTTTCAGGAAAAAACAGCACTTTAGGCTGAACGACAGACACCAGTACAAATGATAAAATCAAAATCCCTATAGTTCCGAAAAAGAACAGATAAGCATTCCTTTTACGAAGGGCATATTTTAATGATTTTTCATAGAAATTCTCTAATCTTTTAAGCGATCTGAATTGAAAAAAGTAAATGGCTTTAAGCAGAAATAGCTTATAAACCCAAAGCAAAATCGAAGCTAAAATAGCCAGGTTCCCGACACCTCTCAGCACACCAATGTCCAGAAGAAAACCGGCGATTAAGGATGAAATTCCGATAACTAGCAAAATCAAACTCCAACGAATCACCTGTTTATCTTTCAGTTTCTTCTCTTCTACTTTCATAAATTCTGAAGTCAGCATGGCATTGATAACCAAAGCAACAAAAAGGGAAGAGCCCAGCACTACAGATAAGGTGATAGGAAAATAAATCATAAATTTACCAATGGTTCCCGGCCAGAGCCCCAGAGGAAAGAAAGCCGCCAAAGTGGTTGCAGTCGATGCGATAATTGGCCAGGCGATTTCTCCAATGCCCTGCTTCGCTGCTGCTGTTCTGCTCATGCCCTGGTCCATCAGAGAATACACGTTCTCTACCACTACAATACCGTTGTCCACCAGCATACCAAGTCCCATCACCAGACCAAAGAGTACCATCGTATTCAGTGTAAAACCTAAACCTGATAAAATAATAAGCGATAAAAGCATAGACATAGGAATGGCCACGCCTACAAAAAGGGCATTTCTAAGCCCCAGGAAGAACATCAATACAATAATAACAAGAAGAACACCAAAGATGATATTATTCACTAAGTCATTGACCTGATTTTCTGTTTTGATGGATTGATCATTGGATAAGCTGATGTTCAAATTATCTGGATAATAGGACTTCCTCTCCTTATCCACAATAGTTTTGATTTCTTCTATCGCCTCAATCATATTTTTACCAGACCTTTTTTTGATGTCTAGCATCACTACGGGTTCCCCGTAATCTCTGGCGAAGGTTGTTGGATCTTTGGTATGGAAATTTATATCAGCCACATCTTTTAGATAGACTTCACCACCGTCGTTTTTGATGACGATGTTGTTGAGTTCGTCTGGAGATTCTATTTCCCCCAGAACCCGTATTGTTTTTTCAATACCCTTGGATACAATACTACCGCCAGAAATATTTTTATTTTCATTTCGGATGGCTGCTATTACATCGTTGAAGCTTACCTGCATGGCAGACATTTTGTAAATGTCCACGGCCACTTCTACTTCCTTATCGTCTATACCTCGTATTTTGGCCTCTTTAATCTGAGGTAAAAGTTCAATTTTATCCTGAAGATGCTCTGCGTGATCTTTTAATTGCTGTTTGTTGAAATTCCCTGTAAAACTGATATTTAAAATTGGAATTTCTTCAGAAAGATTGAGGTCAAAGACATTGGGTTCTACCTTTGCCCCGTTATCTAAAGTAGGCCAGGTGGTTTCCGATTTCACCTGGTCTACCTTGTCTTTAATAAGCTGCTTTGCATTCTGGACTTCTATATCCTCTTCAAACTCCACAATGACCATGGAGTAGTCCTGCATGGTAGTAGAGGTAATTTCTCTTACCCCTTTCACATTCTTAAACTCTTCTTCCAGAGGTTCTGTGATGAACTTTTCTATATCCTCAACTGAAGTCCCTGGCTGTACAGAACTAATGTATATTTTGGTCTCCACAACCTCGGGGAAGTCTTCTCTTGGCATAGTGTAATAAGCCATGATACCTCCAAATAAAATGATAGCAATAATGACATACACTGTCATTTTATTATCTATTGCCCAGGAGGAGATGCCAAATTCTTTATAGGTGTTTTTCTTTGCCATTAATTAGTTTTTTTGAAAGTTTAAAACTTTGACTTTTTCTCCTTTCTTAATCGTTCTTGCGCCTTCAGTGACGATGATATCAGAGGCTTTCAGTCCCTCCAGGACTTCAATTTCACCCTGATAGCTTTTGCCGAGTTTCAATTCTCTGAACTGGGCAACACCGAGACTGTCGCTTTCCATGCTGAGCGCAAATGTAAAGGATTGGCCCTGGGCGTTTTCCCTGAGAATATCTTCAGGAATGACAATAGCATCGTTTATTTTGTAATTGTTTATTTCTAAAGTGGCAATGAGGTTGGGTTTTACAAAATCAATGCTGTCCGGAATAGCCACCTTAACTCTGAAGTTTCTGTTATTTTGTGAAATATTACTGGAGACTTGCATCACTTCACTTTTAAATGTTTTACCGATAGCTCCAAACGAAACAATAGCTTCACTTCCTACATCTATACTCCCTACATAATTTTCCGGCACATTTGCACTGACGTACATTTCGCCTAAATTCAAAATTCTGAAAATAGGAGTTTGCCCGGGAGACACCACCTGTCCCTGATCGGTGATGATTTCATCAATTTTTCCATTGAAAGGGGCATAAATAACAGATTTCTTAAGCTGGCTTTCTACCTGTTTTACAGAATTATTGAGTTGCTCATAAGCGGTTTCAGCTTCCAAAAACTGAATTTCAGAACCTATATTCTGGTCCCAAAGGCGTTTTTGTCTTTCAAAGCGGGTTTTAGCCAAATCTCGACGGGCTTTCAGCTCTGCTAATTGATTGGATACACCGCCGTCGTCAATTTTGGCTAATTTTTGTCCTTTTTTAACTTCTTCACCTTCGCTGATGTAGATATCTTTCAGATTACCGGAGAATTCCGGGTAAATTAAAATATTTTCATCAGTTGTGGCTTCACCCAGTATTTTGATATAATGCTTAAATGCTCTGGGCTGCAATTCTCTTGCCTCTACCAAAGCATAAGCATAATCCTCTTCAAATCCAGATAATTTTTCATCCAATTTTTTGATCTTATTCTTCAGTTCAAGCATAGTTGTATTCAGAGCTTTTCGCTTTTGCTCAATCTCAGCTTGGGTTCCATTTTCAAGGACTTCTTCAACTGATTTTTCCTGGGGGCCACAAGACATCAAAAAGAACAGGGAAAGAATGGGTAGGTAATTCAGATATTTCATGAGTCTATTTTTCAAAATTTGTAAATGGAGTATTGATGATTTTTTCGATTTCTGCTTTAGAATTAATAATATCCAGCATGGATTGTAAAAGTTCATTTTGTGCAGCGTAAAGCTGTTGCTGCGCTTGTCTTAGCTCAAAACTGGAAGCCACACCTTCTTTAAACTTCACTTGATTTTTATGTTCGATGCGTTCGGCGAGTTCCAAATTTTTCTTAGACAATTCGTAATTATCGACAGCAAATTCAAAATTGCTTTTAGCATTATTCAATTGAAGTTTAATTTGATTGATCGCCTGTGTTTTCTGAGTTTCAGCCTTTTTCATTTCAATCTTAGCTTTTTGTGTTCTGGCACTACGCTGTAGCGAACTGAAAATAGGAACATTCAGACTTACGCCGATGGTTGAAAATTCAAACCATTCTGCTCGGGAAGAAAAGAATTCAAAATCATCACCAAAACTGGTCTGACCGTAATTAGCGAAAGCGGAAAGACTTGGTAAAGCTTTGCTTTTTTCAAGCTTCATTTCCAGCTCACGCTGTTTTACCAAATTGTCGGCGATTTTAAATTGAATGGTATTTTCTACTTGGAGATCATTGGCTAAGACTTCAGTTTCTAAAACTTCTCTGTTCGCTAGATTTTCTAAATCCTCCAGCAAAATTACTTCAGTATTTATGGGTAAACCCAGTACCATATTGAGACTTTCTTTGGAAATGTCTCTCATGCGCTGAGCATTGTTCAACTGACTTTGTAACTGCTGATAGGTGATTTGTAACTGTTCCACATCTTCTTCTTCGGCTAGGCCGTTTTCATAAATCTTACGCGTTTCGTACAGGTTTTTTTCAGCAGTTTCCAGGTTATTTTCAATGATATCAATGGAATTCTGAGTGAGCAACACATTGCCATAAGCACTCACCACGTCTTTCCTGACCTCTAGTTTTGTGCGTGTTTCTGCGTTATCTGAATATTCCAGAAAGGTTTTAGCGGCCTGCAAAGCAACGATATAGGACCCATCAAAAATCAGTTGATTCAGTGTAACGGAAGCATTCATGTTTTGCCTTGGCGTAAACTGAACAGGCACGAACGTTCCCGGTTCTTCACCAACCAATTCTCCGGGAAGGGGTGTTTGTCTTATGATGGCATTGTATTCATAATTTACAGCACCATCTATTTGCGGGAGACCATCAGCTGTGGTTTCCCATTTTTGCTTGAGTGCAATAGCCACATCCCGTCTGGCATTGATGGTGGCGTAACTGCTGTCAATAGCAAAATCTATCGCTTCCTGAAGCGTAAATTCATAGCTTTTGGGTGGTTCTGTATTTTGTGCAGATAGTCCCAAAAATGTAAATAGGAGTAAGCCTAAAATTAGTTTTCTCATTCTAGCAATTGTTTTTCGAGTTCGATAAGGCGTTGATGACCTTTTTTATCTACAATACTTCGCAGATGGTATTTTAAAAATTCTTCGTAAAGTTCTTTTGGAGTGAGATGGCTGTCTTTGAAGAGTTCTTCATCTTTCAAATTTAGCATACCGGCAATGTAAATTCTACAGGTGAAGACTTTGTGAATGTCCTTTCTGTAATAGCCTTCTTGGACGCCTCTTTCTATATTTTTACCAATGCAGTCTTCCATCTTCAAAATCTGAGACTCGCGCATCTTCGCATAAATCCTAGGATAGTATTTCTGAAACTGAAACTGTGGAGAGGTTTTTTCGTTTTTAAGGCGTTTCATCACGACGCGCTTAATCTCTATCATCTCTTCGATGGGATCGAGTTTTTTCAACTGAACCAAATCAATTTCGGCATGTATGCGGTCGCGAATGAAGTAGGCGACCTGCTCCACCAGGTCAGACTTATTAGTGAAATATTCGTAAATGGTTTTTTTGGACACGCCAAGCTCCCGGGCCAGGTGGTCCATAGTGACGCTTTTGAAACCGAATTCCAAAAACAAATCGCCCGCCTTATGTAGAATGTCTTCTTTCATTTCAGGCGGCAAAATTAGGCACGGAAACTTTTAATACAATAAAAGTTTCCAAAGTTTCACTTTAATTTAACTTTGGAAGAGTTTATTTCTTTATTTGCTGGATGCGTAATGTTTTTCTCTTCGTAAGTCGGTAAGGCGTCTATACATCAGGTTTTTAAAAGTGGCGTTCCCAATATCAGCAAACTGAACTTCATAAATTTCGTAATAGTGCAATTTCCTGTCCAGATTTTCATAGCGCCTGTCTGCTGCAAGAGCTAATTCTACATAGGCTCTTTCAAAACTGGGACATTCCTCAATCACGAGTTCAAATAATTTGATGGCTTCTTCGAGTTTGTCCTGGTTTTTTAGGGCCAAAGCTTTCGTAAATCGTTCTTCGTCCAGGCTGGTATCTTTCAAACGCATGGATAGTTCAGCATGCTTTTCAGCAGCAGCAAAATTTTGATGTAAGGCAAAGACTTTAGCAATTTGATGGTGGTACATGGCGTTTTTGGGTTCCATATTCAAAATGCGTTTATACATTGCAATGGATTTCTCCAGCTGATTTGTATTGGCATAGGCGATCGCCATTTTTTCTATCACGAATTTTGGTATGCTTGTAAGCTGTTGAAGCTTCTCAAACTGCTCTAAAGCCAGTTTTAATTTTCTCTGCCGATAATAAATCTGACCCAGTAAGCCGATGATTTTTTTGTTATTAGGATTAAAACTTAAAGCGGTTAGACTCGTATGTTCAGCAAACTCATAACTTTTGATCTTAAAATAAAACTCAGCAAGTGCATAGGCAGCCGGCTGATGGGAAGGATCCATGTCCAGAGCTTTTTTATAAAAGATTTCGGCTGAGTTTTTTGTGATCTCTGCTTTGCAAATCCCCAGCTGATAAGCGAATTCTGCATTCTTAGGATAACGGGAATGCAGTAAAGTGAGTAAACTATCCGCTTTTGTAAAATAAGCATTTGCTTTTAATAGCCTGGCATAGGCAAACTGATGCCGGGGTTCATCCTCCTGGTCTGCCAGTGCCAGATGATAACTGGCGATGGCTTCTTCATCAAATCTTTTAGCCTGAAGGCTTTTGGCCTTTAAAATCTTTTCCTTAAAACTTAGGGGTGGATGTTTATCAAAATGGGTTAAGATGCTGGAATACTCACCCACAGCATATAAGCTGTCGAGGTCCTGAGCGTAAATAAAGTGTGCACCCAAAACCAGGTGCACAATGAACAAGATGAATTTCACCATAGTTTTATTCATTTGGAACATTAAATGTTAAGGGTATGGCATAAAGTACACCCACCTTTTCGCCCTCATGTTCGCCGGGCTTCATCTTTGGTAACTCTTTTATAACGCGTTCTCCTTCGGCCTGAAGGTCCGGGTGTGGCGCTCTTGCTCTTACATCTACTATCTTGCCTGTCTTATCAATTTTAAATTGCACATAGACTCGGTTAACACCTGTAAGTCCCAGTTTTTTTGCCAGACCGATATCAAAGTTTTCGTTTACAAACTGGCTCACCTTTCTGCTCATGCATTCTTTACGTTCATCATTGCTGCCTAGACCTTCGCAACCCGGGAAGACGGGCACACTTTCGATCACAGCAAAGGGAACATCGCTTAGTTTAGCCTCTGTATTTTTAATTTTTGTAATCTTGGTCATCGGAGCCTGATTTTCATTCTCTTCAGTGCTGTCTCCATACGTCTGAAAAGTTATAGGTAAGGAATAAAGCACGCCCACCTTTTCACCTTTTTGCTCGCCAGGTTGCATTTCGGGGAGTTTGCTAATAACGCGTTCGCCTTCGGCCTGAAGGTCCGGGTGTGGCGCCCTTGCTCTTACATCAACGATCTTACCTGTCTTATCAATTTTAAATTGCACATAGACCCGGTTAACACCTGTAAGTCCCAGTGTTTTTGCCAGACCGGTATCGAAATTCTCATTTACAAACTGGCTGATCTTTTTACTCATGCATTCTTTACGCTCTTGGTTCGTCGCTAAACCCTCACAGCCAGGGAAGACGGGTACACTTTCGATCACAGCAAAGGGAACATCGCCAGTTGTATCGTATGCTCTTTCAGTTTCTGTGACTTCAACGTTCCAGTCATTTTCTTTCTCCTGAAGATAATCTTCATAAGTCTGAGTTTTCAGCTTTCGAAATGCATCTGTATCTGTCATGGACATTTTGTTTCCATCAGAACTTTTTTCGTCCATCTTTTCAGCCATGAGAATCATAAACACATTTCGTCTGTAAAAATCTTCTCTGGAGTTGATTTCTCTATAAGTGGAAAGTCTGAATTTTGCTGGTATATCATCTGAAAACATCCCGTATTTAGCAACAGCCTCTTCCAGTTCGTCCATGTATTGTGAACGTAACTTTTCAGCTTCAGCTTCTTCTGTCAGTTGCTGGATTTCTTCCTGTGTAGACACCTTACAGGCGGTATACGTCAGCATCAGGCCTAGCAGCGGCAAAATCAGCAGATATTTTAATAAGTTTTGTGGACGAGAGTTTTTCTTTTGTAACATCATAAGGCGTTGTTTTAATTGAGAGTGATTAAAAAATGAATGTGAAAATTCGAAATTCCTGGTGCCAAAGGCCTGGTTAAGCAGGCTTTGAGCGTAATCGCGTTTGTTGAGGTCTTTGGCAGCCACGGCATCGGCCTGGAGTTCGTGGACCAGGACCAGTTCGCGCTTCAGCCAGTGATGAGCGGGACTCAGCCAGAACAGCATACGCAGAAATTCAGTAAAAAATAAATCCAACGCATGATTGGAGCGGGCGTGTTCCAGTTCGTGAGCCACCACTTTTGCGCGCTGAGTTTCCGGGATCTTGTCGCCCACAAATATGGATTTCCAAAAGGTGAACGCATTTTCAGAAGCTTCCAGTTTATAGCACTGTACCTTATGGATATAGCATTCGAAACGGGCTTTATGTGTCAGTTGCTTCAGTTTCCAATAGCCTATGCTGAATTTAATAGCAAAAAAACTGATGCCTATAAGATAAATAAGCTTAAGTATTGCATCCATACTCCAGGTACTCGTCTGGGGCTCTGTGTTTGCACCTGAGGCGGTTAAGTTCACTTCTTTTCCTGTCATAAAATAAGACTGGAACTGGGTATCCACCGTATTTACCGTTTCCTCCGGGCCAAAATCGATAGCCAGTACGCTAAAGTCGAGCAGGGGAACTATAAACGAAAGCACCGCAGTGACCAGCAGGTACGCTCTGTTTTGTGCGTAAAAGGTCTCTGTTTTAAAGAGCAGATACAGCCCCAAAAAGCAGGTTTGGAAAAGAATAACATCTAATAAATACCACCACATTAGTCCCTGGTTTTATCGAGTTCTTTTAGGATGCTTTCCAAATCTTTGGCGCTCATGTTTTTCTCCTTTACAAAAAAGGAAACCATGTTTTTGAAGGAGCCTTCAAAATACGAGTTGACCATCTTCTTCATCGTGGCTTTTTGGTAAGTGTCTTTGTCGATTAAGGCAAAATACTTAAAGCCTCTTCCTGCCTTTTCATGACCTACAAAGCCTTTGTCTTCCAGGATCCTCACGATAGTAGAGGTGGTGTTGTAGGCAGGTTTGGGCTCAGGCATATCTTCGATGATTTCAGCAACCCGGGATTTTCCCTTTTGCCATAATAGCTGCATCACTTCTTCTTCGGCTCGTGTTAATTGTCTCATGGGCTTTAATTTTATTTGACCAAGTTAAACTAAAATAATAGTTTAACTACAATAATAGTTGTTAAAGTTTTGATTTTTTAAATAAATCTCATGTTTTAAGTTCGAGCCTTTCTGTTCATCAAGACAGGCTCAGTCGAGAACCGTTTATATTTTTATAAATCATTAGTTTTACCTAAAAAAGAAATTATGGCTACAATATACCAAGTCGATGCCTTCACAGATGAGCTATTCAAAGGCAATCCGGCAGGCGTTATGCTGTTGGAAAATGAGTTTCTGGAAGAGAAGCTGATGCTGAATATCGTCAAGGAAATGAATGTGTCGGAGGTGGCTTTTGTTTTGCCCAAAGAAAATCACTTTGCGATTCGGTTTTTTACCCCAAAAGCTGAAGTGCCGCTTTGCGGACACGCCACCTTATCTGCAGCTCATATTTTGTATGAACTGGGGCAGGTTTCAAAACAGGAATCTATAATCTTTCAGGCACCCAAAGATCTGTTAGAAATCAGCTTTACCGCTGAGGGCTATCAGATGAAGTTTCCTGAATATAGCTTGGATAAAATAGCGATTACCAATTACGCTAAGGCTTTACATCTTCAGGTGAATAAGGCTTTTGAAGTCACCAACGACTGGACCATGCTGGTTTTGGAATCTGAAGAGGAACTGGCTAATTTCAAGCCCGATGCCAGGCTGCTTCAAAGTTTAGGTCTGGGACAAAGCATTTTTACAGCAAAATCAACCTCAGAAGAAAGAGATATTGTTTGCAGATGTTTTGTGCCTAATCTTAATATTTTGGAAGATCCTGTAACGGGTTCTGCGCATTGTGCGCTTGGGGTTTACTGGGCTGAGGTTTTAGGCAAAACGGCTTTAAAGTCAGAACAGATTTCGGAGCGCAAAGGTCAGCTGAAGCTAGAGCTGAAAAACGATAGTGTCTACATCTTAGGTCAGGCCAAAACGGTGTTTAAGGCCGAGTTTTATTTGTAATGTTCATGACGGTCTGTCCTCTGTGAACTTTGTGACTTTGTGGTTCTATTCACCACGGAGAAAACAGAGATAATGGTAACAACTTTTTATTTATAAATCGACCGCCAATATACTTTTTGATAACTGCGTTCAACCACGCGATGAATCAGGCGGTCCAGGAAATCGTTTTGAGTCATCAGCCGCTGAATTTCCTTCTCGTGAATGTCAATTCTATAAAGGAGGTGAATAAAACTCGAGGTTTTTTGATGCATAAGCTCAGAAAAAATGGGGTTTAAGCCTTGCCATAATTCATCTGGTGTAATGTTGGTGTGCAACTCGATTTCTGTAAGTCCCACCAGAGCCAGATCTTTATTGAGTTGCAAAATCAACTTTTTCCAGACCTCGGCGTATTTCTCTGGCTCGGAGGTGATCTCGGAAAGTTGCTGAGGAATACTCATTTACACATCGCGATTCATAAGGTTAGTCCCAAAGGCTCTAAGAAATGTTTTTCCTTTTTCAGACACCTGCATATGATCGAGATGTTTGAAGGCTTGCTCGGTATAGGCTTTTATTTTTTCGGTGGTGGCTGCTTTGGCCCCGGAATCCTCAAAAATCTGCTTAGCAGTTTCAATTTTGCTTAACGGCTCCTCAGGGGAGATGGTATACAGATGTCTTAGCTGGTCTGCACTGCTGGAATCTGCAAGCTCAAGTGCTTTGAGATACAGGTAAGTCTTTTTGTTTTCTATGATGTCACCGCCTATTTGTTTACCGAAAACAGACTGGTCTCCAAAGCTGTCTAAATAATCATCCTGAATCTGAAAGGCAATGCCCAGCAGCCTGCCGAACTCATAAATTTTGTCCTGAACCTCTTCAGAAGCATCACTTATAATGGCTCCCATTTTTAGGGCTGCTCCCACGAGTACAGCGGTTTTGAATTCGATCATTTTCAGATATTCCTCGATGCTGACGTCATCGCGCTCTTCAAAATCAACATCGTATTGCTGGCCTTCGCAAACTTCAATAGCGGTTTTGGTAAAGAGTTTGGCCAAAGGCTTGAAGTGTTCTGCAGGATAATTTTCAAAAAGCTGATAAGCATTGATAAGCATGGCATCACCAGATAAAATCCCGGTGTTGATATCCCACTTTTCGTGTACGGTTTGTTTACCTCTTCTCAGAGGAGCATCGTCCATAATGTCATCGTGAACCAAAGAGAAATTGTGAAAAATCTCTATGGCTAAAGCAGCATCCATTGCTTTATCACGACCCCCGCCAAAGATATCGGCACTCATCAGCACCAATACAGGTCTCAGGCGTTTGCCACCAAGTTGTAAGATGTACTCTATAGGCTCGTAAAGATTTCTTGGTTCTTTTTGAGGCAGTTGAGCCTTCATATAAGAAAGAAAAGAGGTTTTGTAAGCTTCTAAATCCAACATCAATTTTTTTCGGCTAAAATAAATCATTAAAGTTATCTACGTCCTTTTTTTCAAGATTGTTAAGGCATGTCTTTTCGAAAATACTCAGTAAAATTCAAAATTTGAAGCGCAGTGTACTGAAATTAGTCAGTTAAACTAACCCTGATACCTAGGCATCTAGGTCTTAATTTGATATAATAACCTGACTCTGTCTTGGAAAAGCGGCTCAGTTCAGATATTTAAGTGAATACCGTGGTGTTTCATGTTTTTAAATCAATTTTTTATAGCAGTTCAAGAATGAGGCAGAGAAAGTAGCGCTTTATGATAAACCGCATTTCTATTAATAAGCAGAATATTTGCTTCGGAATGAGGGGGAAGTTCATGAATATGGAATATTGTGTATTCATCTGAAATATCATAATTTTCAAAAAAATTAAATTTTAAGAATCATGAATAAAAATTTCCTCAGGTTAATTTTATTTTCTTTCCTCACATGTGTTATAAGCCACTCAGTAACTGGTCAGCAGGTCGATTTAGATAAATTAAAAGGCATGGATGTCCGAAGTATTGGCCCAGCCGGTATGAGTGGTCGGATAACGGCCATTGATGTTGTGCATGACAATCCGCAGATAATGTATGTGGGGTCCGCCTCTGGTGGTGTATGGAAATCTGAAAGCGGGGGTGTAGACTGGAATCCTGTTTTTGATGAAGAGCAAATCCTTTCCATCGGAGCCGTTGCCATTCAGCAGGATAATCCTGATGTGATTTGGGTAGGTACAGGAGAAGGAAACCCTAGGAATAGTTCTAATGGTGGTTATGGACTATACAAATCCATAAATGGTGGAAAGAGCTGGAAACTGATGGGCCTGGAGAAAACGCGTAATATTCATCGGGTGAGAATTGATCCTAACAACCCAAACACCGTTTATGTAGGTGCTATTGGCTCACCCTGGGGAGAACATCCTGAGCGTGGGGTTTACAAAACTACTGATGGAGGTAAAACCTGGACCAAGAGTCTTTTTGTCGATAATAAAACAGGGGTTTCAGAATTAATCATGGATCCCAATAATCCGAATAAGTTATTTGCAGCTATGTGGGAACACAGAAGAAAACCTTGGACTTTTACTTCTGGCGGTCCTGGCTCTGGCTTATACATGACTCTTGATGGTGGTGAAAACTGGAAAGAGTTGACCGATAAGGATGGGTTGCCAAAAGGCGATTTGGGAAGAATGGGCTTAGCAATCTCAGCAGCAGATTCCAAAACCGTTTACGCTTTAATAGAATCCAAAAAGAATGCACTTTATAAATCAGTAGATGGCGGGTATTCGTGGAACATGATTAATGAGGACATGAGTGAAATCGGTAATCGTCCGTTTTATTACGCAGAATTGTATGCGGATCCATCAAATGAAAATAGAGTCTATACGATATTCACTTATGTAAATGTGAGCGAAGATGGTGGAAAGTCATTTAAAGGACTAATGCCGGCGTATGGGACTACTACCGGGGTTCATCCAGATCATCACGCCTGGTATATCCATCCGGATAATCCAGATATGATGTTAGACGGAAATGATGGCGGATTAAACATCACCTACGATGGAGGAGAGACTTGGAGGTTTGTACAAAATCTTCCGGTAGGGCAGTTTTACCATATCAATACTGATAATGATTACCCTTACAATGTGTATGGAGGGATGCAGGATAACGGGAGTTGGGCTGGCCCGGCTTACGTTTGGAAATCGCAAGGCATCAGAAATTCTTATTTCCAGGAAATAGCTTTCGGTGATGGTTTTGATGTCGTGCCGGATCCGGACAATTCTAGATTTGGATTTGCGCAGTCTCAGCAGGGCTTTGTAGTACGCTACGATAAAGAAACGGGAAATAGTCAAATTGTAAGACCGACCCATCCGGATAAAGACGTACTATTAAGATTCAACTGGAATGCGGCTATTGCGCAAAATCCATTTGATAATAGCTCAGTCTATTTTGGGAGTCAGTTTTTACATAAAACCAACGACAAGGGACAGACCTGGGAAATCATCTCTCCGGATTTAACAACCAATAATCCCAAAAAGCAAAAGCAGTTTGAAAGCGGTGGATTAACTTATGATGCTACAGGCGCAGAAAATAACACGACCATTACAGCCATTGCCCCGTCTTCTTTGGAAGAGGAAGTGATTTGGCTAGGAACGGATGATGGGAATATTCAGCTGACTCAGGATGGCGGCAAAAACTGGAATAAGGTAAGCACCAGTATCAAAGGTTTCCCGGCTGAATCCTGGGTAGCACAAATTCAGGCTTCAACCTATACTGCGGGTGAAGCATTTGTCGTGGTCAATAATTACCGAAATTTCGATTTCAAACCTTATTTATTCCATACGACGAATTATGGAAAAAGCTGGACGAATTTAACCGATGGTGAAGAGGTTTGGACTTATAACTTAAGTGTGGTACAGGATCCTGAGGAGCCAAATTTAATGTTTTTAGGAACAGATGGCGGATTATATTTCAGTATCAATAAAGGTCAAAACTGGCAAAAATGGACAAATGATTATCCAAATGTGCCTACGCGTGATATGATGATTCATCCGAGAGAACATGATTTAGTGATTGGGACTTTTGGCCGTGCGATTTACATCATGGATGATATCAGACCATTAAGAGCACTGGCTGCGGAAGGGAGAGTTGTATTGAATCAGCCCTTGAAACTGTTTACGCCTCCTGTGGCTTATCAGGCGGTAAATCAGCAGCCTAGTGGTTCTCGATTTGGCGCCAATGCCCTGTTTAATGGCGAGAATAGAAATTCCAACGCCATGATTTCTTACCTTATCAATAAACCTAAGCAAAAAGAGGACAAAAATGAAAATGAGGAAAAGGAAAGTGATGAAGAGAAAGTGACCTACGACTCTCTTAAGCTTGACGTCTATACTATGGAAGGTGAATTGATCCGAACTTTAAAAGAGAAAACCCCTGAAGATAACGGGTTACACCGTATGTACTGGAGAATGGACGAAGCAGGACAACGCGGTCCGAGCAGAAGCTTGACCAAAGAAGATGCTGAAGAACCAGGTGGAGTAGATGTCATGCCGGGAAAATATAAATTAGTCCTGCACTTTGGTGGGCATAAAGATTCCACAGAGATTGAAGTGAAGTTTGACCCGCGTTTGGAGGTAAATGTAGCAGACCTAAAAGCACGATACAACTTCTTGAAATCTATAGAAAAGTTGCAGGCTACCGCTTATGAAGCCAGTCAAAGCGTTTTAAAAGCTAAGGAAACAGCTGATCACTATATCCAGTGGATGGAGGAGAAAGATAAAAAGGCCTTTAAAGAACAGATTAAAGCCAGCAAAGCGATCAAAGATTCCTTAGAGGTATTATTTGAACCATTGGTAGGTGAAGACTTTAGCGATAAGCAAGGCATCATAAGAACACCCGTTCCGGATATTGGTGATAGAATAAGTAATGCTTATAATTATACAGCAGCTAGTTTCGATAAACCAGGAGATACCCAGGAACGTTTGAAAAAGCAGGCCGAAGAAGCTTTAAAACCAGCTATTGAAGCTTTGAATAAATTCTTTGCTGAGGAGTGGAAAGCCTATCAGGAAGATATAAGTGAACTGGACCTTTCCCTTTTTGAAGACTATGAAGTCCTGGAAATAAAAGAATAACTAAAATTCAACAACGACAAAAAGCCCAAAGTGTTAACACTTCGGGCTTTTTAGTATATACATGAGGAAAAAAGGGGGTGGGTTATCACCACTTTTCCTTTTGTAGTGTTTATAGTTTAACAGAAGATAATATCTATATAGATAATAGTGAATTAGTGTTGATGAGACTTTTTTATAACCACTCAATTAATGAAGTGAAATCATACTTTTTGAAAAATTAAATACACACGAGAAATGACTTTTCTGCAGCGGATTGCCGGTTTTAAATACTGCATTTTTTTGAAGTAAGTAAATCGGTTTAGCCATAAAATTTAGTGAAAAGTAACTAGGTTTAGCAAGAAATCGTAATTTTGTGTTACACATTACAAGATGTAAGCTTAATATGGACAAATATTCTTTTTTGAATGCGATGCACCCATCGCAGTTAGCAGATCTCTATAACCAATATTTACAAAATCCAGATGCCATAGAACCAAGTATGCGAGCCTTTTTCCAAGGTTTTGATTTTGGTCTGGAATCCGGTTTTGAAGGAGAGTCTTTAGATGGCTCTAAAACAGTGACTTTAAAAGACAGTGAAACCAAAGAAACCGAAAAGGTTCAGGTGCGAGAAAATGTCCAGAAAGAATTTCAGGTGGTCAATCTAATTGATGGCTACAGGCACCGGGGTCATTTATTTACCAAAACGAATCCCGTAAGAGAACGCCGTAAATATTCACCAAAGCTGCATATCGAAAATTTCGGATTATCAAAATCTGACTTGGATCGAGAGTTTGAGGCTGGTGAAATTATCGGTATTGGAAAAGCTACGCTTCAGGAAATCATCGATTTTCTAGAAACGGTGTTTTGTGATTCCATAGGTGTGGAATATGCTTATATCCGCAAGCCGGAGGAGGTGAAGTGGATTCAGGACCATATTTACAAAAACCGAAATAAAACCGATTTCTCCGAAGATCAGAAAAAAAATATTTTGCGCCGACTCAATGAAGCGGTCACTTTTGAAAGTTTCCTGCATAAAAGTTATGTCGGGCAGAAACGCTTTTCTCTGGAAGGAAATGAATCTTTAATTCCGGCTTTGGATGCGCTTATTGAAGGTGCTGCAGATGTGGGTGTCAAAGAATTTGTGATGGGTATGGCTCATCGAGGCCGTCTCAATACCCTAGTGAATATTTTTGGTAAAAGTGCCAAGGATATTTTCAATGAATTTGAAGGTAAAGATTATGATGTAGACAGCTTTGATGGTGATGTGAAATATCACTTAGGCTGGACCTCCTGTCGTCAAACGGATTCAGGAAAAGAAATAAATTTAAACCTGGCCCCAAACCCTTCTCATCTGGAAACCGTAAGTGCAGTTGTTCAGGGAATTGCCAGGGCAAAACAAGATGACCATCATGTTGGCGAGGAGCAGGATGTACTTCCTATTGTCGTCCATGGAGATGCCGCCATTGCCGGACAAGGTATAGCTTATGAAATTGTGCAAATGGCACAGCTTGATGGTTATAAAACCATGGGAACTATCCATATTGTCGTTAACAACCAGATTGGCTTTACCACCAACTATACTGATGGCCGATCATCAACCTACTGTACAGATGTGGCCAAGGTGACATTATCTCCCGTGCTTCATGTGAACGCAGATGATGCTGAAGCTGTTGTTCATGCTATGAAGTTCGCCCTTCAGTATAGAATGGAGTTTGGTAAGGATGTGTTTATCGATTTACTGGGTTACAGGAAGTATGGACATAATGAAGGAGATGAACCAAGATTTACCCAGCCTCAACTCTATAAAGCCATTTCAGAACATAAAAATCCAAGAGATATTTATGCGGAACGATTGAAAGATGAAGGTGTCATCGATGAAGATTATCTGGATGAACTGGAAGAAAAGATTAAAACCAAACTCAGCGAAGAGTACGAAGTTTCCAAAAAAGAAGAAAAGTCTGTAGTGACTAAAATCCTTCAGGATGAATGGGAAGGATTTGAATATGCAGACAGGGAAAAAATGCTGGAGCCCGTCGATACCACTTTTGACCTGGATAAGTTATCTAAACTTGCAGAATCTCTAACGACTTTGCCGGAGGATAAGAAATTCATGAGAAAAGTGAATAAACTTATGAAGTCTCACCATGAAAAATACTTTGAAAAAAATCAGCTGGATTGGTCGCTGGGTGAACTTTTGGCCTATGCTACGCTTCTGGATGAAGGGCATAATGTACGTATCACCGGACAGGATGTAGAGCGAGGGACCTTCTCTCACAGACATGCGGTGATTAAAACTGAAAACAATGAGGAAGAATATGTGCCTCATAACAACCTGAATAAAGATCAGGGTCATTTTTATATCTATAATTCGCTGCTTTCAGAATATGCCGTTGTAGGCTTTGACTATGGTTACGCCATGGCCAATCCAAATACACTAACGATCTGGGAAGCCCAATTTGGAGATTTCAGTAACGGCGCACAAATCATGATAGACCAGTACATTTCTTCAGCAGAAGATAAATGGAAAACCCAAAATGGTCTCATTTTATTACTCCCGCATGGTTATGAAGGTCAGGGGTCTGAACATTCTTCAGCCAGAATGGAAAGATATCTTCAGTTATGTGCCAAAGACAATATGTTTGTAGCCAACTGTACAACTCCTGCCAATTACTTTCACTTGTTAAGAAGGCAACTCAAGACCAACTATAGAAAACCCTTAATCGTCTTTACACCAAAGAGTCTGTTAAGACATGCTGAGGTGGTTTCCCCAAAAGAAGACCTGGCCGAAGGAAGCTTCCAGACCGTCATCGACGATCCCAATGCAAAAGTGAAAGACATTAAAACTCTGGTATTTTGCTCTGGAAAGTTCTACTATGACTTGAAAAAAAGACGGGAAGAAGAAGAGAGAAACGATATGGCCCTGGTCAGACTGGAACAGTTATTTCCTTTGCCGGAAGACGCGTTAAATAAGATGATCAAGAAGTATAAAAATGCTGAGGATATCGTTTGGGCTCAGGAAGAACCAAGAAATATGGGTGCTTACTCCCATTTGCTGTTGCAATACGACAAAGCCAAAGACTTTAGAGTGTGCAGCAGGCGTTTTTACGGTTCTCCGGCAGCAGGAAGCCAGGCGAGATTTAAGAAAAGACATGAAGGCGTTATCGACTATGTATTCGATCCTTCAAAAAACAATAATGTAAAAGATTATAAAAGTAAAAATTAAGACACGAAACACATAATATTATGGCTTTAGAAATGAAAGTCCCTTCACCGGGAGAGTCAATTAGCGAAGTTGAAATCGCAGAATGGTTAGTAAAAGATGGCGACTACGTAGAAAAAGATCAGGCGGTCGCTGAAGTGGATAGCGACAAAGCAACTTTGGAATTGCCAGCCGAAGCTTCAGGTATTATTACGCTTAAAGCTGAAGAAGGCGATGTGGTCCAGGTTGGAGAAGTGGTCTGCTTAATTGACACCGATGCGGAAAAACCTTCTGACAACGGTGATGATAAAAAAGAGGAATCCAAGTCTAAAGAATCTTCAGAAGACAAAAAATCTGGGGATAAAAAAGAGAAAGAAGACAAGTCTAAAGATGAAGATGAAAAGTCTTCTTCAGAGGATCAGGACAAATCCTCCAAAGACAAAGAAGATAAGTCGTCTTCAAAAGAAAAAGAAGAGAAAGATAAAAAGTCTTCTTCAGATGCTGATAAATCTTACGCTTCAGGCAGCCCGTCTCCGGCAGCTAAGAAAACCCTGGATGAAAAAGGAATCGATCCTAAAGACGTCAAAGGCAGTGGCAGAGATGGCAGAATCACTAAAGAAGATGCCATGAATGCAGAGGCAAAACCTTCTATGGGATCGCCTGGTCCGGGCAAACGCAGCGAGTCCAGAAGCAAAATGTCTATGTTGCGAAGAAAAGTAGCAGAGCGTCTGGTGAGTGCCAAGAATGAAACGGCGATGTTAACGACCTTCAATGAAGTCAACATGCAGCCTATCTTCGATCTGAGGTCCCAGTACAAAGAAAAATTCAAAGAAACCCATGGCGTAAGTCTTGGCTTCATGTCCTTCTTTACCTTAGCTGTGGTTCGTGCTTTGGATAAATATCCGGCTGTAAACTCTATGGTGGATGGAAAAGAAATGATTACTTACGATTATAAGGACATCAGTATCGCCGTATCCGGACCAAAAGGTTTGATGGTGCCGGTGATGAGAAATACAGAGAATCTTGGTTTCAGAGGCGTTGAGCAGGAAGTAAAACGTCTGGCCACGCGTGCCAGAGACGGAAAAATTACTGTGGATGAGATGACAGGAGGAACCTTTACCATTTCCAATGGAGGGGTGTTCGGTTCTATGTTGTCTACACCAATCATCAACCCGCCGCAAAGTGGTATTCTGGGTATGCATAACATTGTGGAAAGACCAGTGGCTATAGACGGGAAAGTAGAAATACGTCCGATCATGTATGTGGCCCTGTCTTATGACCATAGAATTATCGATGGTAAAGAATCCGTAGGATTTTTGGTAGCTGTAAAAGAAGCCCTGGAAGATCCAAAAGAGTTGTTGATGGATAGCGACGTCGAAAAAGCACTCGAGCTTTAGTCAGTCTTTCTATTGAATTCATAACCCTGAAGTGTTTAAAGCTTCAGGGTTTTTTTATACTGATTTTAATCTCGTTAGCTTTATAGGATTTTGCTACATTTCTTAAAAGTTTAGGGTTTTAAAATACGGCTAGAAACAAACTCACCTCTACTTCAAATACAAATAATCGGTTTTATAGTCGATCACGGCCTTGCCTTTTTTAAGAATATCGGCCCCGATGATACCGTGCACCAGCTCAGCATCGTGATCGTTTAGCGCTTTGTTGACGTGAGACAAGTCGAATAAAATCAAATCCACTTTCTTTTTGGTCCATTTTCCGATGCTTACTTTATTGTTGGTGGACGCTCTGGTGAGCATATTGGTGGCGCCTGCACCAGCGGCTTTGATGTTGCTGTCTTCAGAAAATAAGTTGAAGTGATCTGCATACGTAAAATCGATGCAGGAACTGGAGGCGCCGGTATCTATAATAAAACTGCCTTCCACACCATTTATGGTGACTTTGCACTCGTAATGATTAGTCTCCGTGCTATTCATTTTTAAGGCTTTGTATTTTTTTTCTTTCAGAAAGGATTTTAAGGAAGACATTTATTGAATTTTCGGCAAATATAAAGTTTCGTTTTAAATAAATTTGCCACTATGATACTAACAGATACCCATACCCACTTATATTCTGAAGCTTTTAACGAAGATAGAACGGAAGTGGTCCAAAGAGCCATAGATAATAACATTAAGCGTTTCTTTATTCCCGCTATAGATTCAGATACCACTCAGGCTATGTACGATTTGGAAAAGCAGTTCCCGGAGCACATGTATTTGATGATGGGATTACATCCCACCTCCGTTTCAGAAACTGTAGAGCAGGAGCTTAAGCATGTTGAAGAAGAACTGGCCAAGCGAACATTTTATGCTGTTGGTGAAATCGGCATCGATTTGTACTGGGATAAAGGTTTTTTTGAAGCCCAGCGTAAAGCCTTTAAACATCAGATCAAGCTGGCTAAAAAATATAAATTGCCTATAGTCATTCACTGCAGAGAGGCATTCGATGAGATTTTTGAGGTGCTTGAAGAAGAAAAGGGAGAAGACTTATGCGGCATTTTTCATTGTTTTACAGGAACCAAATCTCAGGCCGAACAGGCGATCCGTTACAATATGAAACTCGGAATTGGAGGCGTTGTTACCTTTAAAAATGGAAAAATAGATCAGTTTATCAATGAAATCGATTTGAAACATATTGTTTTAGAAACCGATTCCCCTTATCTTGCTCCAAAGCCCTATCGGGGGAAGCGAAATGAAAGCCTTTATATTTTGAAAGTAGCAGAAAAGCTTTCTGAATTATACGGGATAAGTTTAGAAGAAATAGCGAGACAAACCACTCAGAATTCTAAAGACGTCTTCGGAATTTAATACAGATAACTTTATGTCCAGAATTCTATTAGTATATACAGGCGGAACCATTGGGATGATCAAAAATCCTGAAACCGGAGCGCTTACAGCTTTCAATTTTGATGAGCTGCTGTCCAATATTCCTGAACTGAAGCTTTTGGAGCACGACATTAGTACAGTGAGTTTTGAAGAGCCTGTAGATTCTTCAGATATGGATACTTCAGATTATGTGAAACTCGTTCATTTAATAGAAGATCATTTTGAAGACTATGACGGTTTTGTGGTGTTGCACGGAAGTGATACCATGTCCTACACCGCTTCTGTGATTTCATTTATGTTTGAGAACCTGAAAAAGCCGGTTATTTTTACAGGGTCACAACTGCCTATCGGAGATTTGAGGACCGATGCCAAGGAAAATCTGATTACGAGTATTCAGTTAGCGGGTTTAAAAGAGAACGGGAAGACCGTAATTAAAGAAGTGGGTCTTTATTTTGAATATAAACTATACAGGGCTAATAGAACAACCAAAGTTAATGCTGAACATTTTGAAGCTTTTGAATCCTCCAATTTTCCCGCTATTGCAGAATCTGGTGTGAATCTGAAGGTGAATTACGAAAAACTCATGAAACCGAACTTGAGAAAGAAGATGATCGTTCATAAATCCTTAAACGATAATATCTTCGTTCTGAAATTATTTCCGGGAATAAATTATAAGACACTGGAACATATTTTTAACACACCGCATGTAGAAGGAATTATTTTAGAGACTTTTGGCAGTGGAAATGCGAAGACGGATCCCTGGTTCCTGAAGCTTCTAAAACAGGCAATAGACAGAGGAGTTCATGTTGTGAATGTAACCCAATGCGTTGGAGGTGCGGTGCTTATGGGCAAGTACGCAACAAGTGAACGTTTAAAAAAACTAGGGGTTATAAGCGGAGGAGACATGACAACAGAGGCTGCTGTGGGAAAAATGATGTATCTTTTGACAAAAAAATTAGGACCAAAAGTATTTAAAACTATATTTGAAACCTCTTTAAGAGGTGAAATGAATTAAAAATTAACGTGCATTTCTTCTTATAAAAGTATTTTTTTTTATTTATTTGCTAAGAATTAGTTATCGTTCATTATAATTTCTAGAGAGGTGACCGAGCGGTCGAAGGTGTACGCCTGGAAAGCGTATGTTCCGATTGTATCGGAACCGAGGGTTCGAATCCCTTCCTCTCTGCTTTACAAAAACAAACTAAAATCATTAAACACTAATTATTAATTCTAAGACAGACAACAATGAAAAGATTATTTTCAATTTTAGCCATTTTAGCCATCATGGCAGTTGGTAACACAACTTTAAATGCAGCCAATTCTTCTGAAATTTTTACTGAAGCAGCTGTGACTTTTGTACAAGATGATGCCGCAGCCGCTGATGCTGCAGAAGAAAGTCCAGGCTTTCATCAAGAATTAAAAAAGCGTTTTATTGAAGGTGGTCCTGGGTTTATGGGGATTGTGCTTCTTTGTTTAATTCTTGGATTAGCCATTGCTTTTGAAAGAATTATATACTTGAATCTGGCTACAACTAACACGAAAAAGCTGGCTCAAAACGTAGAGGATGCTATGAAGAGTGGTGGTGTAGAAGCTGCCAAGGAAGTATGTAGAAACACAAGTGGCCCAGTTGCTTCTATTTACTATCAGGGACTTGATAGAATGGATGAAGGTGTTGAGGCTTCAGAAAAAGCTGTCGTAGCTTACGGAGGTGTTCAAATGGGACAACTTGAGAAAAATGTTTCTTGGGTATCTTTATTTATTGCATTAGCTCCTATGCTTGGTTTTATGGGTACTGTAATTGGTATGATTCAGGCCTTCGATAAAATTGAAGCCGCTGGAGATATGCAGCCATCTTTGGTAGCCGGAGGTATTAAAGTAGCTTTATTAACAACTGTATTCGGTTTGATCGTTGCTATTATTCTTCAGGTTTTTTATAATTATATCATCGCTAAGATAGATAGTATTGTAAATGATATGGAAGACGCATCGATTACGCTTATCGATATGTTAGTTGCTCACAAAAACAAATAAATCAGTATGAATAAAATATTTAATATTATAAAAATCATTTTTGGTGTTGTAGGAGCTATTCTCTTTGTGAGAATCCTCAACGCCGGAGATGAAGCGATAGAAGCTAACGCAGCAATACAGTCAAGTGTATTGGCTCCTTTTATGTATGTATCATACATTATATTAGGAATTACAGTTCTAGCGGTATTAATTTTCTCTGTAAGAGCACTTTTTACGGGTAATGTTAAGAAAACACTTATTTCTCTAGGGGCTTTTATTCTGGTCATTGTAATATCTTATCTAGTCTCTAGCGGAACAGAAACAGCTTTAAGAGATGGAGACGTGTTATCTGCAAGTGGATCTAGGTGGGTTAGTACGGGATTAACAGCATTTTATATCTTAGCTGCTTTAGCGGTTTTGGCAATGCTATTATCTAGCGTAAGAAAAATTATAACAAGATAATTATGGCAAAAAGATCAGCACCAGAGGTAAACGCTGGATCCATGGCGGATATAGCTTTCCTTTTGCTTATCTTTTTCTTGGTCACAACGACCATAGAAACAGATAGCGGAATCACAAGGAAATTACCTCCTATAGATGATGAACAAGAAGATCCACCACCGCTTAAAGAGAAGAATATTTTTATTGTTCTTGTAAATGCTAATGGTGACTTGCTTGTTGAAGATGAACCCATGGAATTTCAAAATCTGAGAGAAGCTGCTGTTACCTTTTTAGATAATGGTGGAGGTACAGGTGACGAAGCATGTAATTATTGCCAGGGACCCGGACTATCAGATTCTTCAGATAATCCTGTCAAAGCTGTTATTTCTTTACAGAATGACAGGAGAACAGAATACGGAACTTATATAGCAGTTCAAAATGAACTTGTGGCTGCTTATAATCAATTAAGGAATAGAGAGGCGAACAGACTTTATGGCGTAGATTTCACAGAAATGGAAGCTGTCTATAATGATCCGAATTACCAAGGTGATAAGGAAGAGCTTAAAGAAAGAATTAAAAAGATTCAAGAATTGTTTCCTCAAAAACTTTCCGAAGCAGAACCTAAACGATAAAAAATTGAACACATATGTCAAAATTTAAAAAGAAAGGTGATGGTGGTACACCAGCTATTTCCACTGCATCCCTACCGGATATTGTTTTTATGCTTTTGTTCTTTTTTATGGTTGTAACTGTGATGAGAGATTCATCTCTTAAGGTTCAAAATATTCTACCTTTCGCAGATCAAGTTGAGAAATTAGATAAGAAAAATCTAATTATGTATATCTATGCAGGGAAACCTTCTCCTAGATATCAAGAAACTTACGGAACTGAAGCTAGGATACAATTGAACGATAAATATGCTAAAATTAGTGATATTCAGCAATTTATAAAAGAAGAACGTCAGTCTAAACGTGAAGAATTACGAGATAAATTGACAACAGCGCTAAAGGTTGATAAAGCAACCAATATGGGACTGGTTTCAGATATCAAACAAGAATTGCGTAAAGCTGAAGCTCTTAAAATCAATTACACAACTAAAGAAGGTGATGCCATGCTGAACCTTGAGTAGTTTGAATAAAATTTAAATACTTCAAAGGCATTCCTTTACAGGGGTGCCTTTTTTATTTGCATAAACCTAGTTAACTTACCCCCTTTAAGTCAGCGATGAAAATAATCTATCTAAGTGTTTTTTTAGGTCTCTTTTGCTCCTCTGTAGCTCAGGAAAGACTTTCATGGTTAAAAGAAAATGAAGTTGATTCTCTATATAGAGAAGATCAATTTTATTTAGGTTTTAGTTTTAATTTTCTTACAGATCTTCCTGCTAAGGTCGAGCAGTCTGGTTTTTCCGGAGGCCTCATTTTTGGGTTTATACGGGATATGCCAATTAATAAAAGACGCAATTTGTCCATTGGTCTGGGATTAGGGTTTAATCTCAATACTTTTGGTCAGACACTTCAAATAAAAAAAGGAGGAGATGGTGAAGATCAGTTTATACCAATCGATTCTGACAGAAACTATGATTCTAATCGCTTTACAACCAATTTGATAGAAATCCCCTTGGAATTTAGATGGCGCTCATCCGATATAAATAAATTGTCTTTTTGGCGAATATATTTGGGTTTCAAGATAGGTTATGTGATAGGCTCCAAATCCAGTTTTCGTGGTCCAAATGATAGTTTTAGTTTTAAATCCATAGACTCTATCCATAAATTCAGAACTAGTACAAAACTTACATTTGGTTACGGGGCTGTCAATTTCTTTATCGACCTGAGTCTAAACCCCATTTTCGACGCAGAAATTGATTCTACCGGTGAGGAGGTGGGTATAATGCCTGTTAAAGCCGGTCTGACTTTCTTTTTTCTGTGATCAAATCCAGTAACTAAGAAAATATAACTGGGGAATACATCCTGCGAGAATTCCTAAAAGAATTTCTGATAAGGTATGCGCTTTTTCATATAAGCGCGAGGAACTGACCAGGCCTAAAAAAAGAAAAAGCAAACTTATGGAAACTACCATCGGTTCATGAAAAGATATACTAAGGCCTGTCACAAAACTCACTAGCCCGCTTATACCCAGCGCATGTAAGCTTATCTTAAACCGGAACATACTGAATAACAGAGCAATTATTCCTGAAAATAAAATGCCTGAAAAGAAGTAAAACAGCGTTCTGTAGTTATACACATCTAATATGGTATTGAGCAGAATAAGAATGAGCAGGATGAAGAACATCAAGAATACGCGTCTTTCTTTCACATCTGAAATCTTATAATCACTTATAAGTTTTAAGTTCTTGGCAATAAATAAAAATACGATGGGTAAGAATATTAAGAGTATACAAACCGCCATCAGTTTGGCAGTAATGATTTCCTGGTCTAAATAGTTGGGGATCGCATAAAAATAAAACAAACATCCTAAAAAAGGCATCCAGAGCGGATGACCTAATACGGATACGAGTGATGAAAGCCTCGACAAAAAATTCATATTTCTTTTCGCAATCTAGCTACCGGAACGTCCAATTGCTCTCTATACTTGGCGATGGTTCTTCTTGCTATCGGGTATCCTTTCTCTTTTAAAATAGAAGCTAACTTAGCATCGGTATAAGGTTTCTTTTTATCTTCAGATTCCAAAGTCATTTCCAGGATTTTCTTGATTTCTCTTGTTGATACTTCTTCGCCTTCTTCATTTTTCATAGATTCAGAAAAGAAGCTTTTGATCAAAAAGGTTCCGTAAGGTGTTTCTACATATTTGCTATTCGCTACTCTGGAGATAGTGCTGATATCCATGTCAATTTTCTCAGCGATATCTTTTAATATCATCGGCTTTAGCGTTCGCTCATCACCGGTTAAGAAATACTCTTCCTGATGCATCATTATGGAATACATCGTTGAATACAGCGTTTCCTGTCTCTGTTTTATAGCATCGATAAACCATTTTGCAGAGTCTAACTTCTGTTTGATAAAGAACACAGCTTCTTTCTGTTCTTTGGTTTTGGTTTTTGCCTCCTTGTAGCCTTTCAGCATATTGGAATAATCACGTGAAATGTGCATCTCAGGTGCATTTCTTCCGTTTAAGGTAAGCTCTAACTCACCATTTTTGATATGAATGGCAAAATCAGGAATAACGTGTTCTACAGATTTGCTGTTTCCAGAATAAGAAGCCCCCGGTTTTGGATTGAGATGTTCAATTTCTTCAATGGCTTTTTTCAGTTTTTCTTCAGAAATACTGAACTTCTGTAAAAGTTTATCGTAATGTTTCTTACTGAATTTGTCGAAGGTCTCATCTATGATTTTGTAGGCCAGACTTACGCTTTCAGTCTTGTCTTTTCTTTGGAGCTGAATCAATAAGCATTCTCTTAAATCTCTTGCTCCAACACCTGCCGGATCTAAAGATTGAACTATTTTTAATGCTTTTTCAACGGTCTCCTCATCGGTATAAATGTTTTGTGTGAAAGCTAAATCGTCTACAATGTCGATAAGTGACCGCCGAATGTAACCGCTGTCATCCACGCTTCCTACCAGAAAAAAGGCAATCTCTTCCTGGTCACCCTTAAAAGTAAAGGTTTGTAACTGGGTTTTTAAGTATTGAGAAAACGATGTTCCGGAAGCATAAGGGACCTGCTTATCTTCATCATCTGCACTATAGTTGTTGGCCTTTAATTTATAACTGGGAACTTCATCGTCGCTTAGATAATCATCAACATCAAATTCTGTTTCGATGATATCGTGATCATCATCGGCTTCATTTTTAAATTCATCCTCGTATTCATCTTTTTCTTTCCCCGCATCTAGTGCCGGATTTTCTTCATACTCCTGCTTAACTCTCTGCTCAAAAGCCAATGTAGGAAGCTGTATCAACTTCATCAACTGGATTTGTTGTGGAGATAACTTCTGTGATAACTTTAAATTGAGCTTTTGTTTAAGCATGATGATGATTCAATAGTTTAGGCTGAATTTTATTTCAGAGGCCTTTCTCTAATATAAGTCAAATCTAAAATTTTACTTCAACTCATTTATAAATTTAACGAATTTATGTGGGATCTTCGTTTCGATAGTTAAGCTTTTTTGTGTTTTCGGATGCTGAAATTGAAGTGAACTCGCGTGAAGAAACAGTTTTTCTTTACTGACTTCGGTCCCATAAATTTTATCACCTACAATGGGGTGTCCTAATGAAGAGAGATGTATCCTGATTTGGTGAGTTCTTCCGGTACTTGGATACAAATTGACCAAACTAAAGTCTTCATTTCTTTTTCTAAAGGTTTTTTGAACCTGGAATCTGGTGAAGCTATCTTTTTCATCAATTTCTGAATTTATTTCTCCTTCAGCAGGTTCTATGATGCCTTCAACTATAGCTATATAGCTTTTCTGAATGTCATGCTGCTCAAATAAGACTGAAAGTAAAGTTTTGACCGAAACTGTTTTCGAAATGAGCAGAACACCAGATGTAGGATTATCCAACCTATGAACAGGCTGGGGATAGGGAAGGCGGTCCTTCTCTGAAGTTGGTTTTAAATTAAATGGCAGCGCATTTTCTATGGTTTTGAAATAATTACCATTAGTAGGATATCCAACTGGTTTGTAAACGACAGCCAAAAAGTCATCTTCATAAAGCACATCGAGTTTCAGTTTAAAAATCTTTTTATCATGCTGAATTTCTTCTGCATAAAGTTTTAGAACTTGTCCGGTTTCAACCCAGTCAGATGTTTTGGCCAGCTCACCATCTCTTGTAATGAGCCCCTTTTTGATGCTTTTTTTTAAGGCGCTTTTGGTTTGTATAGATTCAAAGACACCCACTCCATACTCTTGGAGTCTTATGCTTTTCTGAATGCTACTGACTTCATGGGTTTCAATACAGGTTTTCGATTTAGAATTCTGCATTTTGTGGAGTTCTAGGATAAGGAATAACATCTCTTATGTTGGACATTCCCGTAGCGAAAAGAACTAAACGCTCAAAACCAAGCCCAAATCCGGAATGCTTGCAGGTTCCCAGTTTTCTCGTTTCCAGATACCACCATAATTCTTTCTCATCCACCCCTATTTCTTTCATTTTGGAAAGCAATACATCGTAGCGTTCTTCCCTTTGAGAACCTCCTACAATTTCTCCTATACCTGGAAAGAGAACATCCATGGCTCTTACCGTCTTCCCATCGTCATTTAAACGCATATAGAAAGCTTTGATATTTGCAGGATAATCATATAAAACAACAGGACAGCCGAAGTGTTTTTCGACTAAATAACGCTCGTGTTCACTTTGTAAGTCAGCTCCCCATTCTTCAATGATGTAGTTGAATTTCTTCTTCTTGTTGGGTTTGCAGTTTTTAAGAATCTCAATGGCTTCTGTATAGGAAACTCTTTTGAAGTTGTTTTTAAGTACAAAATCAATTTTCTCTCTAAGCGGCATTGGTGACCTGTCTTTTTCAGGTTTGGATTTTTCATCCTGTACAAGTCTGTTTTCCAAAAACTCCAAATCTGAAGCGCAGTGCCTTGTGATATATTCTAAAACATACTGTATGAAATCTTCAGCGAGATCGATGTTTCCTTCTAAATCACAAAAGGCAACTTCTGGCTCTATCATCCAAAATTCCGCAAGGTGTCTGGACGTGTTAGAGTTCTCAGCTCTGAAGGTTGGACCGAAGGTGTATACCTTTCCCAGGCCAAGCGCAAAAGTTTCTGCTTCCAGTTGACCACTTACCGTAAGATTGGTTTCTTTCCCAAAGAAATCTTTGGAATAGTCAATTTCACCAGCCTCATTGGTAGGAATATTTTTAAGGTCAAAGTTGGTAACTTTAAACATTTCGCCAGCACCTTCAGCGTCACTACCGGTAATGATGGGCGTGTTTACATAATTAAATCCATTTTCATTGAAGTATTGATGAACTGCAAAAGCCAATTTTGACCTTACTCTCATGACCGCTCCAAAGGTGTTGGTTCTTACTCTCAGGTGAGCCTGCTCTCGCAGCTTTTCCATAGAGTGTTTCTTAGGCTGCAAAATGGTTTTCTTGACATCTTCCGGATCTGCAATCCCTAAGATTTCAATAGAGGTTACTTCAAGTTCAACCCGCTGACCTGCCCCTTCACTCTCTTTTAAGGTTCCTTCCACAGAGATGGCCGCACCTGTAGAAATGCTTTTTAAAGTAACTTCATCCGTATTTTCAAAATCTACAACACATTGTAAACTATCCAGGCAGGACCCGTCGTTTAAAGCAATGAAACGATTGCTTCGGAAGGCTCTTACCCAGCCGTTTACCTTATATTCCTGTAATATGTGATCAGTTTCGAGAAGTTCAACTACTTTTTTTGTTAGCATTTTCAATAAGTTTAGAAAGAAGCAAAGGTAATTTTTTCCTTAGCGCTTTACAATAGCTTTATGAAAATACAGGTCTCATTTTATCTCTTCTGGGAGGTGTCATTTATTTATGTGCAAAATGGCCTTCTTTTACATGAAAGCTTCTTATTTTTGTTTAAAATAATTCTAAATAGATGGCAACTATCGCTAGTTTGAAGAAAGGACAAAAGGCTATCATAGGAGAAATGAACTCCAATGAAATACCGCTTAAGCTTTTAGAAATGGGATGTTTACCTGGAAATCAAGTTGAATTAATTCAAATTGCACCTTTTAAAGACCCGCTTTATCTCAATATTAATGATACTTTTTTGTCGATCAGAAAAGAAACAGCTAGACTTATCAATGTAGAACTTATCAACGATGAGTAAACAAATTAATGTTGCTTTAGTAGGCAATCCAAACACAGGGAAAACATCTGTATTCAATAATCTTACCGGATTAAATCAAAAGGTGGGTAACTATCCCGGAATTACGGTTGAGAAAAAAGAGGCTATTATAAAACTTTCAAGAAACCTGAAAGCTCACGTTTTAGATTTACCGGGTACCTACAGTTTGAATGCAACTTCAATAGATGAGAATGTAGTGATTGAATTACTTCTTAACAAAAACGATAAGGACTTTCCAGATGTCGTGGTTGTGGTAAGTGATATCGAAAACTTAAAGAGAAATCTGCTCTTATTTACTCAAATAAAAGATTTGGGTTTGCCGACAATTCTGGCTATCAATATGGCAGATCGTATGGACAGAAAGGGCATTCAGCTGGATATCGATTTACTTGAAAAGCGGCTGAATACAAAGGTGAATCTGATAAGTGCCAGAAAAAACGAAGGCTTTGATGATCTGAAAAAATCTATTATCAATTATCAAAACATTTCACTGGAGCCTTGCCTATATGCTTCAGAAATTGATAAGGCTTATTTTGAATCTCTTAAAAAAGCTTACCCCAACCAGGAATTGTATAAGCTTTGGTTGGTCATCACTCAGGATGTGAATTTTGGTAAAACCAACAGAAATAAAATACCTGCAGAAAGTGAATTCAAACCCAAATCAGATTCAGAAATAAAACGCCTTCAGCAAAAGGAAACCATCAAGCGCTATCAGTTTATCAATGCAACTTTAAAAGAGACACTGACCAAAGATCTGAACTTAGCGACCGGGCTCAGGGCTAAAATTGATAGACTTTTGATTCATAAAGTCTGGGGCTACGTCATTTTCTTGGCTATTCTCTTTTTGATTTTTCAGACGATTTACGACTGGTCCAGCTATCCCATGGATTTCATCGATGAAAGTTTTCTGCACTTAAGTGAGTTTGTAAAGCAATATTTTCCAAGTGGAATGCTTTCAGATTTGATTACAGAAGGTATTATTCCTGGGATAGGAGGGATCGTCATTTTTGTTCCTCAAATAGCATTTTTGTTTCTGTTCATTTCTATTTTGGAAGAAACCGGCTATATGAGCCGGGTGGTTTTTCTTATGGACAGAGTCATGCGTAAATTTGGTATGAGTGGCAAAAGCGTTGTGCCGCTTGTGTCTGGCACGGCCTGTGCTATTCCTGCTGTTATGGCCGCAAGGAATATTGAGAGCTGGAAAGAACGGCTAGTCACTATTTTGGTAGTACCCTTTACCACCTGCTCTGCACGGCTTCCTGTCTATCTTATTATCATCAGTCTTGTAATTCCAGACGAACGCTGGCTTGGCCTTTTTAATTATCAGGGCATAACCTTGATGTTATTGTATTTGTTGGGCTTTGGTACCGCAGTGGTTTCAGGATGGCTGGCTAGCAAGTTGCTGAAAGTCGATTTCAAAACTTATTTTGTTGTAGAAATGCCAGATTATAAATTACCTATCGTCAAAAATGTGGTGTATACCGTCGTTGAAAAAACAAAATCTTTTGTCTTCGGTGCAGGAAAAATCATCTTGGCCATTTCAATTATACTTTGGGTTCTTGCCAGTTATGGACCTACGGAAGATTTCAGTAATGCTAAAGAAATTGTGAAATCTCAAACAGATACTTCTGAGTTGACTGAAGAAGAACTCGACACTAAAATTTCCTCTTATAAGCTCAAGCATTCTTTTATCGGGTATGCTGGCAGAGCTATTGAACCTGTTTTTGTACCTTTAGGTTATGACTGGAAAATTGGTATAGCCATCATAAGTTCGTTTGCAGCCCGAGAGGTGTTTGTCGGGACTTTAGCCACCATTTATAGTGTTGGTAATGATGAAGAACAAACCATAAGAAACAGAATGGCCGCTGAAGTAAATCCTATTTTGGGAGGCCCGCTGTTTACATTTGCTAGCGGAATCAGCCTTTTGTTATTCTATGCCTTTGCGATGCAATGCATGAGTACACTGGCTATTGTAAAGAGAGAAACAGGAACTTGGAAGTGGCCGTTGATTCAATTGTTTGGGATGTCTGGATTTGCCTATGTGGTTGCATTAATCGCTTTTCAAATTTTAAAATAAAACGATGTTACAAGAAATACTGGTAGTGGTTATTTTTTTTATTGCTTTAGGGTATTTAATAAAGAAATTCTTCTTTAAATCCAAAAAAGCAGATTCAGCTTGCGGCTCTAGTCAGTGTGGTTGTAAAGATTAGAATTAAAACTTGTGGATTGTGTTTGGAGTCACACAATAATCCAAATTGATATCGTGCTCTGAAACTTCAATGTTTTCTGCTTCTGGTTCAAAAAAAGATAAACCGATTTTTAAGGTTTCAGGACGACACCTGGATAGAAATTTATCATAAAATCCTTTTCCATAACCAATTCTATTTCCCGACCTATCGTAAGCTAGTAAAGGCATAAATACCACATCGATTTGCTCAGGCTGGATTTTAATTCCTTTTTCTGGCTCTGGAATATCCCAGTTGCTAATTTTTAATTTTGTGCTGTCTGTGAGCAAATAATGCTCAAGTTCAGCGCCTTTTACCTTGGGAATAACCGCATTTCCATCTTTGCCAAAGATGATTTGTAATAGATATTCTGTATTGATCTCTTTATGCTTAGTAATACTTAGAAAAATATGATAAAATTCAAATTTCCAAATGTCTAATTTCAGACTTTGGTTGGCAATTTGGAGACTCATTTTATCTATCTCTGATGCTGACAGATTTTCTCTTAAAGCCTTGTATGTGTGTCTCAGCTCACTTTTATGCATCGGTAGCTTCTTTAGAAACATGAAAAATGGCATCGCCCTGGTAAACGATAGGGGATTGGTTGGCATTAATAACATAACCTTTATTGGGGGCCTTCACTTTATGCCTAAAGCTACCGTAAGGATCTGTAATGGTAGCGATAAATTCTCCTTTTTCGACAAATTTTCCAATGGGAATTTTGATGTGAAGAAGACCGCTATATTTTGCTCTCATCCAGTATGTACTGGATATAAATTTGGTATTTTCAGCCGGATCTTCAACTTCAAAGTTGGATTTCAGCATATCAAAATGTTTCATGATGCGTTTAAGTCCATCAACTCCGTGTTTTGAAATCTCTTTATTGTTATCCTTGGATTTCCCTCCTTCAAATAACAAAACAGTTTTGCCCTGCTTGACACAGGTCATTCGATAAGAGTTTTTTATAGTTGAAGAATACACCGTGAAAGGCGCATTAAAAATTCTGGCTAGTTCCTCTCCGCGTTCATCAGTTTTATCTATTCGTATTTGTGCTGCATTAAATCTGCTGGCCCCTCCCGTATGAAAATCGAAACAATAATCGGCAACAGGAAGTATTTCAGAAGCGAACTGGTAAGCGAATCGACTGGCCAGAGCCCCTTTTTTGGATCCGGGGAACATGCGGTTCAGGTCTCTCCCGTCCGGAAACTCTCGAGTCATATTCAAAAAACCGAAAACATTAAGCACAGGAACACAGATAGTGGTTCCTCTACTGGGTTTGTTGATTCCTTTTGAAATGAATTGTCTTACCGTTTCAACGCCATTAATTTCATCTCCATGTATTCCAGCGGTGATCAAAAGCACGGGGCCTGGTTTTTTGGCCCTGTCTATGATGATGGGAACTTCCACAACAGTGGTGGTATAAAGTTTTGCCGTGTTAAAATTTATCCTGGCCTTTTCTCCCGGGAAAACTTTTCTGTCCAGAATGTGCATGACATTTTTAGAATCGATGTGAGGCATTACACATTCTTTTCGATATACTGTATGATTGTTCTTGCAATGTCTTTGCCGGTTGCTTTCTCAATACCTTCTAAGCCTGGCGAAGAATTCACCTCAAGAATTAAAGGTCCTCTGGCACTCTGGAGAAGATCGACACCTGCCACACCCAGGCGCATAGCTTTGGCTGCTTTTATAGCTGCAATTTCCTCTTCATCGGTAAGTTCAATAACTTCTGCAGATCCGCCCTGATGTAAATTGGATCTAAATTCGCCCTCTTTTCCTTGTCTTTTCATAGCTCCAACGACGTGACCATCTACGACAAATACACGGATGTCTGCCCCTTTTGCTTCTTTGATAAATTCCTGAACAATAACCCTGGCTTGCAAGCCATTAAAGGCTTCGATAACAGATTTTGCAGCGTTTTTGGTTTCAGCCAGAACCACTCCAAGACCCTGAGTCCCTTCAAGAAGTTTAATCACAAGTGGGGTTCCGCCAACTTGTTGAATGACACCATTGACGTCTCTGGAATAATTGGTAAAAACGGTTTTTGGCAAACCTATTTTAGCTCTGGAAAGCACTTGGAGACTTCTCAGTTTATCCCTACTTCTTACCAAAGCTTCAGAATCTATGGTGCTAAAAGCCCCCATCATTTCGAATTGTCTCACAACAGCGGTTCCGTAAAAAGTCACTGACGCTCCAATTCTGGGAATGATGGCATCGGTATCCAGTATATATTCTCCTTTATAATAAATATTGGGATTGCGCTTTTCTATGACCAAATCACACTTGAGTGGGTCTATGACCTGTACGTCATGCTTTCTTTTTTTTGCAGCTTCAACAAGACGTTTAGTTGAATAGAGATTTGGGTTTCTAGATAAGATTTTAATGTTCATGGTGCTGGATATTATGCGATAAGTTTTTTAATTCGGGGTCTACTATAAATTTTTTATTCAGGAATTTGCGCCCCACAAGTACAGGATGCTTCATTTCTTTTCTATTGCTCAAAGAAAGTGAAATTTTATAAACTTTTCCAAAGATTTCTATCCTTGATTTTATTTCATACCTGCTTTGGGCAATGCCGTTACTACTTTTTACGCGTATTTTGTTATATTCCCTAAAAACAAAAGGCTTATGATTATATTCCGGATGTTCTTTATCCAAAAAAGTACAGTGTAAGCCATCTTCTTTTTCCTCTATGTTTTCACAATGAATGGAAGAGGTATAAGCGCCTGTATCTATCTTGATAGAGATTTCTTTTAAATTCAACTCAGGAAAATCAGCTTTGTCCAGCCTACCGATAATTTTTTTTTTCATAAATGCAAATTACAAAAATGATATAAAACAGAAGTTCTAGGCGAAATTAATATTATATTCATCAAAAAAACCAAATAAAATGTCAAGAGAAGACTTTTACGAAAATATAAGAAATTCAACCAGGTTGAATCACTTCGCAAATCTGGTAAACCTGGCTGCAGTGGATGGCGTTATAAAACCTGAAGAAGAAAAACTATTAAAGCGTTTTTCTAGGAAATTTGATGTTTCCAAAGCGGATTATGAAAGAATTCTTGAAAATCCAGCATCTTTTCCGGTGCATGCTATCAATTCCAAAACGCAGCGATTAGAGTTTTTGTTCGACCTGCTGCTTATTATTTACACAGATCATGAAATGGATCAAACCGAGGAGTTTTTAATCAAAAAGTATGCGGTAGGTCTCGGGTTTTCTGAAGAACAGGCACATGTGATAATTAATAAGTCCAAAAAGTTATTTGAAAATAACTTTTCATTCGATTTCTACCATCGTTTTATCGAGTCTGATGATAATTAGTGATAAACCAATGAATTACTCAGTAGACTGAGCTGCTTTCATAAAAGATTCAGCTTTGTCTACCATGCGATTACTTCCACAGAAAAACGGAACGCGCTCGTGAAGTTCGGTAGGCTGGATGTCCAAAATCCTTTGAAAGCCATCAGAAGCTCTGCCGTTGGCTTGTTCTGCGATAAAAGCAAGCGGATTGCATTCGTAAAGCAGCCTGAGCTTGCCTTTTTCTGCACTTGAGCTTTTGGGATACATATAAATTCCACCTTTGATCATATTTCTATGAAAGTCTGAAACCAAAGAGCCGATGTAACGCGAAGTATAAGGATCCTTGTCGCGCTGGGCTTGGCAATATTTGATATAATCTTTTACACCTTGGGGAAAGTGGATGTAGTTTCCTTCATTAATGGAATAAATCTTCCCATCCTCTGGAAACTTCATATCTGGATGAGATAAATAATATGTGCCTATAGCTGGATTAAGCGTAAACCCATTCACCCCATGGCCTGTGGTATAAACCAGCATGGTGGATGTTCCATAAATGATGTAACCAGCGGCGACTTGCTGATTTCCTGGTTGAAGAAAATCTTCCATTTCCACAGGTTGTCCTACCGGAGTTATCCTTCTGTAAATCGAAAAAATGGTGCCTACAGAAACATTGACATCAATATTGGAACTGCCGTCCAGGGGATCCATAAGTACTACATACTTGTTATTATGGTCTTTGTTATTTCCCTGTACCGTGATGAAACTATCATTTTCTTCTGAAGCTATTCCGCAGACAATTTCCCTGTTGATAAGGGTTTGTATAAAGGTTTCGTTGGCGTACACATCCAGTTTTTTCTGGTCCTCACCCTGAATGTTTTTACCGCCATAATCTCCTACGATATCTACAAGCCCGGCTTTGTTTACTTCGTGATTCACCACTTTGGCTGCCAAGCGGATGGAATTGATCAGCCTGGAAAGTTCGCCTGAAGTATATTTAAAGGATTTTTGATTTTCAATAATAAACTCTCCAAGAGTTTGATTGTGTTCTTTCATAACGAAAACGTTGTAGTTGGCGCAAAAATAGAAAAATTCATAATGTGGCTATCAAATTCATTAAATTTAATTCTACTTGACTATTTTTACTGCAAATTTTGGAGTCATGGATTTTAAAATCAGATTTGCTGTTCCCGAAGACCTGGAAGATATGCTGGAGCTTATCCAGGAGCTGGCTGTATACGAAAACGAACCCGATGCCGTTCAGGTGACTTTAGAAGATCTATATCGCTATGGGTTTGGAGAAGAAGCTATTTACAAATGTTTTGTAGCAGAAGTCGATTCCAAGATAAAAGGTATGGCCTTATTTTATTCCAGATTTTCTACCTGGAAAGGCGAAACTGTCCATCTGGAAGATCTTATTGTCACCAAGTCTATGCGGGGGAAATCTTTGGGTAAAGCTTTGTTCGAGTCTGTCATTATGTATGCCAAAACACGAAATATAAAACGTGTGGAATGGGTCGTTTTAGACTGGAATACCAATGCCATCGATTTTTACGAAAGGTACGGAGCCACCGTATTTAAAGAATGGAGAACAGTTCAACTTGGCGAAGATCAAATCAATCATTTCAATTCATAAGTAAAAAATGCAGGTATATAAATTTGGAGGAGCCTCTGTAAAAGATGCTAAAGGAGTAAGAAATCTTGCAAAAGTCCTGGAAACTACAAACCCGAAACAAAAGGTAGTCGTTATTTCTGCCATGGGAAAAACCACCAATAAGCTTGAGCTTATCATCTCGCTTTATTTTGATAAAAGCAAAGAACTTTCTGAAGCTATTCTTGCTCTAAAGCAAGATCATTATGATATATTAGGCGAGTTATTTGATAATACCTCACATCCGGCTTACACCAAAACCAATTATTTTTTTGATGAACTTTCTATTTTTTTCGATAGAAATAAATCTCCGAATTATGATTTCGTGTATGACCAGGTGGTAGGTTTTGGAGAATTGATAAGCACGAGCATTGTTAGCTATTACTTAAAGTCTGTAGGTATTGAAAACGTATGGCACGACTGCCGGAACCTGGTGGATACGGACAGCGTTTACCGTGATGCAGAAGTAAACTGGGAAAATACTCAGCAGAAAATCTTAAATCATATCAACGAAGAGGAATTAAGTATAACTCAGGGTTTTATCGGTTCAGACTCCAATAATTTCACTACAACCCTGGGTCGGGAAGGATCCGATTATACCGCCGGAATTTTTGCTTACTGTCTCAACGCGGAGAATGTTACTATCTGGAAAGATGTGCCTGGTGTCCTTAACGGTGATCCCAATGTGTTCGAAAATACCAGTCTTCTAGAACAGATTTCATACGAAGAAGCTATTGAATTAGCATTTTACGGAGCTTCTGTTATTCACCCGAAAACCTTACAACCTTTACAGCAAAAGGAAATCCCGCTCTTTGTAAAATCCTTTTACAATCCTAAAGATCAAGGAACTAAAGTTGGAAAAGGAAAATTACTCAATCCCTTATTGCCCTGTTACATCGTTAAAAAGGATTTGGTATTCTTATCTCTGTCTACCCTAGACTTTTCATTTTTTGTAGAAGAAAATATCAGTGAGGTATTTGCACTTTTCCACAAACACCAAATCAAAGTGGATTTAATTCAGAATTCGGCGATTAGTTTTTCAGTATGTGTGGACAATAAATTTAAGAATGTCGATAAACTGATCGAAATTTTAAAGGCGAAATTCAAAGTCGATCACCAAAAAGGAGTATCTCTTTTTACCATAAGACATTATGACGATGAGGCGATAAAACGCATAGAAAAAGACAAAACGGTTCTGTTAAAACAACTGCATAAAGAAACTATTCAATTCGTCACGGCTTAATGGATTCTCTTACACAGATTGTTCTTGGGGCAGCGGTTGGTGAAGTTGTATTAGGAAAGAAAGTTGGTAATAAAGCCATGATTTATGGAGGTATTGCAGGGACGATTCCTGATTTGGATGTTATTGCAGGAAATTTTTACAGCACGGTAACGGCCTTGGAAATTCACAGAGGATTTTCGCACTCCTTGGCGTTTTCTATTCTGGCAGCGCCATTTTTCGGATATCTTTTATCTAAAATTCATCGACAAGCGACTTGGAAAGACTGGTCCAAACTGATGTTTTGGAGCTTGTTTACACACCCGCTTTTAGACTGTTTTACAACCTGGGGCACACAGTTGTTTTGGCCTTTGGATTTGAGAATAGCTTTTAAATCCATCTTTGTCATTGACCCCCTTTATACCCTGCCTTTTTTAGTCTGTCTAATTGCTGCTTCACGATATAAAAGGACTTCCTCAAGACGCCGAAAACTCAATAGGCTAGGATTGATTTTGAGTTCGGGTTACCTTATGCTCTCACTGGTAATGAAAGGAGTTACTTTCGAAAAGTTTGAAGATGCTCTGCAAAACCAAGGCATTGCTTATTCTGAAATAGAAACGAAACCTTCTCCTTTCAATACCCTATTGTGGTCCGCCAATGTGGAAACCAAGCATAACTTCCTCATAGGTGAATATTCCATTTTTGATACGGAACCTATTGAATTTAGAGCCTATCCAAAAAATCATCAAAAAATAGAGCATCTGAGGAGTTACGAAAACTTGAAAAGGCTAATAGATATAACCAATGGCTGGTATACAGTTTCAGAAAAACAAGGAGATTTATATTTAAACGATCTTCGATTCGGATTAGTAAGTCTTGATCCGAATTCTGTAAAATTCGCATTTTCATATCTCTTGGAAGAGAAAAATAATCGATTAAAAATTACAGAAGTGCCAAAAAATACCCGTGATGCCAAAGCATTACTGTCGGGCTTATGGTTGAGATTGAAAGGTAATTAATTTTGAATAATTTCAACTAAAATCATTTTTTCTTCATCGATGATTCGTCTTTTCAAGATATAAGGCTGGTTTAGATAATGCTTGAATGCCTCTTCTTTTTTTATGGTATCTTCTTTATGAACGAATAAATAAGATAGATCTGGTTGAATTATTAATGCAGAAAGTGATGTCTGCTGAGGTTCTTCCTTTACAAAGGGAAGATATCCCGGAAGTTTCTCATTCCTGATGCATTGATTAAAAGACATGTTTAAAGCAACGGATTCGATGAATTTTAAATCGTTCTCTCTGTAAAATCTATTTTCAGGTCTTAAAGTATTCCAGTAATTTATAAGTGAATTGTATTGATCCAATACATCTTGATTTATCTCAATTCCATCGAAATTGATTATAGTTTTTCGTTGAAGATTGATGAGCTGAACTGCTGTAGATCTGATTTGATATTTGATGTTCTCAATACTGTTTTCTGAAATAGACGGCCCGGCAACAAGGGTTATACTTGGAAAAAAATCTCCATCCGAAATATGATTTTCAAGTAAGCGGGTTATTTTTTTATGAGCTAGATTTAGTGGGATGGTATCCTTGTTTACCGCGATGACATTGTCGCTCAAAATTTCTATAAGGGCAACGGTTTCAATTGTAGTGTTGTTTTGCGCTAGAATACTCAAGGGTGAGATTAGAATAAAAATTAAGGAGGCCAAATAGTATTTCATAACGAAAATTTAAAACAAAAATAATTAAAATCAGTCAGCTTAAATTTCAGATTTAAATACTAAACGCGTATAATTGTTTTAATTAGTAATATTTTATAGTCTGAAATTTAATACTTTAAGTGTAAATTTAGTATTTATATGTTTGAATACCTTAAATTTGCTGATTGATTGAACTCCATTTGAGTCCATTTATGATAATGAAAAGACTAATCTTATTTATTTTATTCTCTGTTTTAAGTGTAGCTACTGCTTTCGCACAAGCTGGAGATCCTCCACCCCCACCTGGACCAGTTGATGATCTTCCTACACCAATAGACGATCATCTTTGGATGATTTTCCTAGTAGGCTTAGTTTTTGGGTTGTATGTAACTTTCACCAAAAAATCCATTTTACGAGACTAATTTTCTTTTTGAAATTACTTCGTAGCCTATTATACTAAGTATTGCAGTATACTGTATTCCCAATAACCAAAAATTTTCTTCGACTACCTCTAATCTGTAGGCTGAATAACTTAAAAAGATCAACCAGCTCCAGATGAGCATATAATTATACCTAGTAAAAACACTTAACAATAATGGTAGCATGATGTACCAGGGATGTATTGTGGTAGAAAAAAGATAGTAAGCTGTAGAAGCAAAAAGCATATAAGAGATCAGTTTTTGAAACTCAATCCGTTTATGTTTTAAGCTTAGGAAAAGAATAAAAATTAAGCTTAAAATGGATAATCCGGTTCCGATGACATCAATCATATTATAACCGCTCCATTTAAAACCAATCCATCTCAAAACATAATATAACCCAGCATTAAATTCAAACGAACTAAAGTAAAGGCTTAGAGTTTTAGAGCTTTTGACAAATAGATCATCGTTCCAAAACCCGAAGTAAAATAAAATGATGCCTAGTACTAAATCTAAGATATATTTAAGGTAATTCAATATTTGATGTCTATTAAAAGTATTTGATTTCTTATTAAAATAAGGGAAAAGTATAGGCAGAAACATGAGCGGTAACATTTTCGAAACTACAGCACCTGCCAATCCCAATGCCGACATATAAATTTTTGAACGGTAGAGGTAATAAAGACTCAAGACCAGGAAGAACAACATTACAACTTCAAAGTGCAGACTGAATGTTGATTCTAAAATCACCAGTGGATTCAGAATAAAAAATAAAATTTGTGATTTAGGGCGTTTTAAATCACTTAGGATTTTCAATCCAAATACAGTAAGACCCGCTTCTGCTATTATATTGACGAGTCTGAGCACAATGATGTTTTGCATCAAATCATTACCTGAAATTGCATAGCTAAAACTATAGAACAGTTGCGCTATTGGCGGATAAGTAGAATAATTTGAGGCGTTGAGATTACCCATCTTTTCATAAAGCATTCTGTTGAAATACTGATCTTTCATAAATTCAAGATGGATCAGATCGATGGGAAGATGAAGATAGGGATTGTAGCCTTTCACATTGAGCATACCGTCCCAGATAAATCGATAAAAATCCTGTGATAATTCCGGAACTGAAAACAAGAAAATAAACTTAAACAGAAAGCTTAATCCTATTAAATACTTGAGTTTTATTCCGCTTTTATAGAGGTAAATGGAAAGTCCGAATGCTAAAGAATACAGTGAAAAAAGCAGCCAAAATTGAGGGCGTTCAAGCTCATAACCTATTTGATAATAAACCAGGCAAAGCAAAAATGCACTCCCTAATTTCAACCATAAATGCATTGCTTTAAAGTTCATCAGGCTTTAGAAAATAAAGTTTTAAAGGATATAAATCCGAAGCCAAATACAAGCATCAAATGAAAAATAACAAGACCAAAATCCTGTGTTAAATAAGCGCTATAAATCCCGTAAATAAAATACCCAAATAACAGGATTTCAATACCGTTGAGAATGGAAATCTTTTTATTGATGTAGGTTTTTCCCTCCCAGGTGTCTGTAGTTGAGGAAATATCGAATTTTGGGGTGCGAATGAAGGCTGATTTTTTATTGAAATGTCCTTCCAGAATAGCCAGCGTATTATGAACCGATAAGCCCATCGCAATTGAAAAAAATGTGATAAAAAGCCCCGTGAATTTCAAAAAAGAAATCAATCCGCTACCATAAATTTCTTTATAACTGGTCCAGTACCCGTAAATAAAAATTACGGTACTGATCCCCATAGCTGCCAAAATGTAAAAAATGATACTCCAGGATTCCTGCTGAAACTTGATATACAATACCGGAATACTCAAAACAGCAACCAATAAAATCAAAAAGAACATGCTGGAATTTAACAGATGAAAAAAGCTGTGAAGTTTCGACTTAAAACTCATGGCTTCACTTTGAAATACAGAACTGAAATTTTTTCTGAAATTCTCTGCAGCTCCTTTATTCCACCGGAATTGCTGAGATCTTGCAGCGCTTAAGACAACGGGAAGTTCTGCCGGAGTAACCACATCTTTAAGATAAGTGAATTTCCAGCCTTTGAGCTGGGCTCTGTAACTCAAATCCAAATCTTCGGTCAGGGTATCCCCCTGCCAGTTTCCGGCATCTTCTATACAGGTTTTTCGCCATATTCCAGCTGTTCCATTGAAGTTGATAAAGTGGCCGCCAAACGACCTGCCCACCTGTTCAATCTGAAAATGAAAATCCAGAGCGAAAGCCTGTATTTTGGTAAGTATACTATAATTTTTATTAACATGTCCCCAGCGGGTTTGTACAACTCCGATATCAGGCGTGTTGAAATGTGGAATCGTTTTCTTCAGCCAATCTGCCTGGGGTAGGAAATCAGCATCAAAAACAGCGATAAACTCACCTTCAGCAGTACTTAAACCTTCTTTAAGAGCTCCGGCTTTAAAGTTTTTTCTATCAATTCTGTGAATATATTTGGCGTTTATTCCTTTACTGATCAACTCTTGGGTTAAGTGTTCTGTATAAGCTTTGGAAGAATCTGTGGAATCATCCAGGACTTGAATTTCCAGTTTCGAAGCTGGATAATCTAGATGGGAGATGTTATTCAACAAACGCCTGACGACATACTTTTCATTGTACAGTGGAAGTTGAACGGTCACTTTTGGCCATTCGCATGTTGCTTGAATGGCTTCAGGTTCTCTCTTTTTTGCTTTTTGATAATTGAGGACAAGTTGTAATTGAAGCAAACTGTAAATCAATATTACAAAAAGGGCGAAGCTGTAAAGTCCTATTATGATATAATCAAGAATCATTTAAATGTATATTTAAAAATCCAGCCCAGTATTTTAACACCAGCCATAACGGCACCTTTGACTGTGCCAGAAACTTTGGATTCTCCAATTCTGTTTCTATAATGTATACCGACTTCAGTGTAAGTCAGATTTTGTTTTAAGGCTTTCAACTGCATTTCAACTGTCCAGCCGTAGGTTTTGTCTTGCATGTTCAAAGCTAATAACTTAGTGTATTTTATCGCTCTAAAGGGCCCCAGGTCTGTAAATTTTGAATTAAAGAACAAGCGCATCAACCGGGTCGCTAGCCAATTTCCGAAAATTTGTGGAAAGGTCATTGAGCCAGGTTCACGTTTTGACTTTACTCTGGCCCCAATAACTAAATCTATGTTATTTTCAATAATAGGGGATATGATTTTGTCCATCTCCTCCGGGTAATCACTGTAATCACCATCAAGAAAAACAAGGATATCAGTTGGTTCTTCCAATTCCTTTAGATAAGAAAGTCCTCTCAAGCACGCATAACCATAGCCCATTTTTGGCTCATAAAGCAAAGTAGCGCCTGCAGTTATGGCTTCCTGTGCTGTTTTATCCTTTGATTGATTATCCACGACAATCACTTCCGATATATGCGAAGGAATATCATAGATAACCCTGGCAATAGAGCCTTCTTCGTTAAATGCTGGTATAATTACTCTAATCCAAGTCATAGACTGCGAAAATACATTTTATAGTTTGTTTGGTAGTTGTCGTTTTATTCTGAATTTCATTTCAAAATAAAAATTGAACCTTAATCAACCCAATTACGTAACTACTTATGAAAAATATTTTCGGGATTGCCGATAGTGGTTTTTTATCTCATCGAATGGGTCTTGAGATAAATGTAAATTACAATGCTCTTTTTCAAGTGAATATTTGTGGTATAAATTATAATAAGTAGATTTAGAAAAAAATTGAAAATGCAGCCAGATGAACTCATTCTCCAGTTAAAGCAAAAAAACGAATTTGCTTTTTCTCAGATTTATGATATGTATTCTGAAAATATTTTCGGTATCATTAACACCATAATTAATGATACCCAAGTATCCGAAGAAGTACTTCAAGATGTATTTATAAAAGTCTGGGACAAATCGGAATCTTATTCCAGCGAAAAAGGCCGTTTTTTTACCTGGCTATTGAATATTTCCAGAAATGCTGCTATTGACAAAGTAAGATCCAAAGCTTATAAGAATAAGCGTAAAAATTCAGATTTCAATAACTTTTCTTTTTTTATAAAAGACGATATGAATCTGGATAGTATAAGTGATGGGTATGGCATAAGAAAGTTTGTGGATCAGCTTAAGCCTATGTGTGTGAAATTGATTGATTTGTTATTTTTCAAGGGTTATACTCAAAAAGAAGATTCGGAAACTTTGGAAATACCCCTGGGAACAGTGAAATCCAGAAACAGAACCTGACTGAATTCATTAAGAGAAACACTAGAATAATATGACTAGCAAAGAGTATATAGAATCGGGAAGGCTTGAGCTTTTTGTATATGGGACGCTCCCGGATACAGAGCAAGCACAGGTTGCAGCAGATATTGCTAAAAATCCTGAACTTCAAGCCGAAGTTGAATCCATTGAAGCAAGCCTGTTGAATCTTTCTAAAGCGACTTCCACTGGCCTAAATCCGTCTGTAAAACAGGGAGTGCTCCAGAAAATAAATCAGAAAACTGCTCAGCAGAAGCCTAAAGTGAAAATCATCACTTCAAATTTTTCTTACTTTGGTTGGGCTGCGGCCATTTTGCTTCTGGGGGGAATTCTTTGGCTCCTCAAACTTAATCAGGATTTACAAGAAGAACTCCAGGTGGTTTCAAGCGAAAATGAATTGCAGGAGACACAGCTTGTCAATTCAAGTGAAAAGGTCCAGAATCTGGAAGCTTTACTTGTTCAAATGTCTCAGCCCGGAACGCGTAAGTTGACTCTGCCAGGAAACGAAATCAATGCCCCGGATTCGGCTGTTGCTGTTTTTTATGATGACGAGAATGATGAATTGATTTTAGACATAAGCCGTTTGCCAGATGCTCCGGAAGGTATGGTTTACCAGGCTTGGTCACTTACTTTTGAACCTTTGACGCCAAACAGCATAGGCCTTTTAGCTAAGGGGAAATCGGCTAGCAATAAAATTTTTAGATTACGAGATATCCCGGAAGCTGAAGGTTTTGGAATAACTTTAGAGCCGTCAGGGGGGAGCAAATCGCCTAATATGGAACAACTTTATGCCTTAGGAATTATATAAAACTAATTAAGTCTCCAAATTTCAAAGTTCAGAGCTGCAGCATAAAAAATCCAAATTATATAGGGAATAAGCAAATAGGCTGCCCAATTATTGACAATCTTGAACCATTTGTAAGTGATCAGGACTAAGATGATGAGAGCAATGATTATCAATAGTCCGGCCAAAGGGGACTGATAACCAAAGAAGGCAATCGACCAGGAGGCATTCAGGACAAGCTGAAAACCAAAATGGTAGAGAGCTGTTTTAACCCAGATATGATGAAAACCTCTGCTCCATACTATTCCTGCAGCAACACCCATCAAGATATAAAGCAGAGTCCAGACAGGGCCGAACAGCCAGCCAGGAGGGGTGAAGCTTGGTTTTTCTAAGGTAGTGTACCAGGTCTCTACGCTGGTTTGCGTAGCAATAGACCCTATAAATCCGATGCCAAGACAAATTATAACGGCGATAATTATTTTTAAGACGGTTGAAGTTTTCATAAGCTTATTTGTATGCAGCAAATTATTAATATTTTTCATTATTTACAATTTATATGAGAACATCTAGCTTTCCTTATATTTGCTCAAAATCAAAACAAAATGGATCATCAGGATTTTACCTATAAAACACCACAGCTTTTACCGGATCTCGATACCTACAGATCTGAAGCGCCAAGCAATATTGCACTGGTTAAATACTGGGGGAAGTATGGAGAGCAATTACCAAAAAATGCGTCGATAAGCTACACCTTGAAGAATTGTAAAACCCAAACTGAAGTCATCCTGAAAAAGCGCATAGAAGCTGATGATCAGTTTCATTATGAGGTCTTCTTAGACCGTGAACTCAAGTCGTCTTTTAAACCTAAAATAGACAAATTCTTAAAACGAATAGAAGTCTATGTTCCCTTCTTAAAGTCTTTTCAGTTTGAAATTCATACCAAAAACACTTTTCCGCACAGCAGCGGCATAGCATCATCAGCCAGTGGTATGGCGGCGCTAGCCAAATGTTTTGTAGTTATGCAGGCTTCGGTACAACCAGAACTAACCGAAACCTTTCAAGCTCAGAAGGCTTCTTTTTTAGCCAGGCTGGGGTCGGGAAGTGCCTGCAGAAGCACCGGTGGTAAACTTGTGGTCTGGGGGAAACATAAAGATATAGAAGGCAGCTCCGGCTTTTATGGGATTGATTATCCGTATGAAGTTCATAACAATTTCAGAAATTTCAGGGATTCTATTCTATTGATAGATGAAGGTGAGAAGCAGGTTAGCAGTAGCCTGGGTCATGATCTGATGCACGGTCATCCCTTCGCAGAACAGCGCTTTGAGCAGGCAGATTCAAACCTGACTAAATTGAAACCGATTTTAGCTCAAGGAAATTTCGATGAGTTTTTTGCCTTAGTCGAGTCTGAAGCTTTATCCCTTCACGCCATGATGATGACCAGCTCGCCTTATTTTATTTTGATGCAGCCTAACACTTTACAGGTTATCAATAAAATCTGGGAATTTAGGAAATCTGAAGAAGTGCCAGTAGGCTTTACCTTAGATGCGGGAGCCAATGTCCATATCTTATATCCAGAATCATCAGAAACTAAAGTGAGAGTTTTTATCGAGGACCATTTACTTCAATTTTGCCAGGGAGAAAAAGTGATTCACGATCAAATTCAATTTTAATCTTGTTTTAAGTTTTCGAATAAATAGTAAACAAAATACGCTAAATTTGTCGTATATTAATTCTATGTCAGATATCTTTTCTTAAATGTGATGGTTTATTTCCTAAGAATCAGTAATATTTGCAGAAGTAATTAATTTTATCTTAAGTTCACTATTATGAAAGGACCTCTATTTTATTCAAAGATTCTATTGTTTGGAGAATATGGTATCATTAAAGATTCCAAAGGTTTATCGATTCCTTATAATTTTTACAATGGAGCTTTGAAAGTAGATGAACATCCGGATGAAAAAGCGATTAAATCGAATAAAGAACTCAAGCGATTTTCATCTTACCTGGAGAACCTAAATCTAGAAAAAAGTACCCCAGTTCGTTTCGATTTGGATTCTCTGAATGAAGATATCGAAAAAGGGATGTATTTTGACAGCAGCATTCCACAAGGTTATGGTGTAGGAAGTAGTGGTGCGCTTGTTGCAGCGATTTATGACAAGTATGCATTCGATAAAATCACAGTCTTAGAGAACCTGTCTAAAGATAAACTCCTCAAACTAAAGACTATTTTTTCCAAGATGGAATCTTTTTTCCACGGAAAATCTTCAGGCCTGGATCCGCTTAACAGTTATTTAAGCTTACCAATTCTCATCAATTCCAAAGATAACATTGAACCTGCAGGGATTCCTTCACAAACTCAAAATGGAAATGGAGCTGTCTTTTTGTTGGACAGCGGTATTGTTGGAGAAACAGCCCCAATGGTACAAATCTTTATGGATAGTATGAAACAGGAAGGCTTTAGAAACATCATCAAAGATAAGTTTGTAAAACACACCGATGCCTGTGTAGATAACTTCTTAGCAGGAGATTTCAAATCCCTTTTCGGAAATATAAAACACCTATCCAATGTGGTTTTGGATAACTTCAAACCTATGATTCCTAAGCAGTTTCATGAGTTATGGAGAAAAGGTATCGAAACCAACGATTATTATCTCAAGCTCTGTGGTTCTGGAGGTGGAGGCTATATTTTAGGCTTTACCCAGGATTTTGAGAAAGCCAAAAAAGCTTTGAAAGATCACAAGCTAGAAGTGGTTTATACGTTTTAAAAACCTTTAAGACATGTCTCGAGAGAACAAACGGCTTTGGCTCAAATTTTTGAGTTTGTTCTCCGTTATTCGCGGTTATAACATCCTGGTTATTATTATCGCTCAATATTTAGCCTCCATTTTTATAATGGCTCACCATTTGCCTGCGCGCCAGGTGATCTTAGATCCGAATCTTTTTTTAATTGTGATCTCTACAGCATTAGCCATAGCTTCAGGCTATCTCATCAATAATTTCTACGATTCTGAAAAGGACCTGATCAATCGGCCTCGAAAGACCTTACTGGATAATTACGTCAGCCAAAAGACCAAGCTTGGTGTCTATTTCACGCTTAATCTGCTTAGCGTTATTATCGCTAGTTATGTTAGCTTTAAAGCTGTGCTTTTCTTTTCGCTTTACATCTTTGTATTGTGGCTGTATTCTCACAAGCTAAAGCGTTATCCTTTTTTAGGCACCCTTACGGCTGGTTTGGTAGCTATTTTGCCTTTCTTCATCATTTTTGTGTATTATAGAAATTTTGAAGCGGTGATTTTTGTTCACGCCATCTTTTTATTTTTTATTATCCTGATCAGAGAACTCGTTAAAGATCTCGAAAACCTGAAAGGTGACTTCACCTTGGATTATTCTACAATTCCCGTAAAATACAGCGTAAAATTCACAAAAAGGCTTATTTCTGTTCTGGTCATTTCCACTATTGTGCCAGCACTGATTCTAATTCTTTTTTTCGACTCAGGCCTTATGGATTATTACTTCCTCTTATGTGTGGTGTTGCTCTTAATATTCCTGTTTCAGCTCTGGAGGTCAGAGCAAAAAATGCACTACCTCTTGCTGCATAACCTTTTGAAATTTGTCATTTTGCTTGGCGTGTTTAGTATCATCTTAATCGATATTGAAGCGGTGATCAATAGGCTGTTTTAACCTCAGACCTCACAGTCTCGAAACTTCGAGACTGTGAGGTCTAGATATCCAGCTTAGTTCTAAACTTTGACTTAATGTTTCGTCCTACATGTAAGGGTTGAGCTTCTATTAAACGATTTTATACAAAGTTTGCGAAATGCCTGAAGCTTTCTCGGCAACAGATACTAACACGAAGCCTGCTGCGCCGCAAAAGCTTACTGTCGTAACTACTCACAAGTTTTTGCAGTGGCAATACCTGCCTGTGTAGCTAAAGGCAGGTCTGAAGAGCATTATTCTTTGGGGAGATACTCAAGCTTAAGGATGTCAATATCCCTGATAAGCTTTTCGATTTCATCGGGATTGGTGCCGTCGTAAAAACCACGAATGCGTTTTTCCTTGTCTATTAATACAAAATTTTCGGTATGGATGAGGTCGTATTTACCGCCGTCACCTTCAGATTTTGATGCCAAATATTCCTTCCGGGCAAGATTGTAAATCTGTTTTTTATCACCTGTTACCAAGTTCCATTTACTATCGATAACTCCTTTTTCCAGGGCATATTTTTTAAGCTGCGGGACATCGTCTATGTCCGGAGTAACACTGTGAGAAAGCAACAGAATATCTTCGTCGTCTTTGAATTCTTTCTGCAAGGTTTGCATGCTTTTGGCCATGTCTATGCAAATGCTTTGACAGGTGGTAAAAAAGAAATCAGCCACATAGATTTTGTCTTTATAATCCTTCTGCGTAATCGTGTCTCCGTTTTGATTGACGAGTTTAAAATCATCCACTTTGTGGTATTTCCTAACGTATTGAACGGTGGTATCCACGAGCTCTGCCGTAACCATGCTGGGTTGATAAACGGGCAGTTTAGGTGTGGGGTCCAGTTGCCTGTAAATGAGAGTGATGATGACAGCGGAAAGCAGGAGCATCACTAGGGCGAAAAATTTGTACTTGGCAAAAAACTTGAGCATTTTAAATTTTTATACTGCAAAAATAAGCCGAATGAGAATGCTGTTATGTCTCTTGGGTTACAATTATTTGTTAAGTCTAAGCAGTAGTCCATCAAAAATTTTTTATGCCCCGATAAAAGATTACTTTTGCGGTTGAAAATTACATAGTGATGGATCCATTTTTTATAAAAGCTATACAACTCCTTTTGAGTTTGTCTATACTTATTGTTTTGCACGAGTTAGGTCACTTTATTCCTGCCAAACTTTTCAATACCAGAGTTGAAAAATTCTATTTGTTTTTTGATGTAAAATTTTCTCTTTTCAAAAAGAAAATAGGCGATACGGTCTATGGAATTGGATGGCTGCCGCTGGGTGGTTATGTCAAAATTTCGGGGATGATCGATGAGAGTATGGATAAGGAACAAATGTCCAAACCTCCTGAGCCCTGGGAGTTTCGAAGTAAGCCGGCCTGGCAGAGGCTTATCATCATGCTTGGTGGCGTGACGGTGAACATTGTTCTTGGTTTCCTGATTTATATGATGGTGCTGTTTGTGTATGGTGAAAATTATTTATCTCCGGACGTATTCGATGACGGTCTGGAAACCGCTGAGGTGATGAAAGATTACGGCTTCATGGACGGTGATAAGATTTTGAGTGTTGACGGAGAACCTTTACAAAGCCAGATCGATATCAATAAATACCTTTTGTTGAGAAATGTGAATACCGTAGAAGTGCAGCATCCTACCGGAACCACAGAAACGATCTCACTACCCGAAGATATCGGTCAGCGGTTGTTTCAATCGGGAAGCCTGCAGCCTTTTTCTCCGGTTAAACAACCGATAATCGACTCTGTGCTGGCAGATTCCCCTGCTGCAAAGGCAGGGCTGCAAAAAGGTGATTTGATCACGTCGGTTAACGGAGAAAAGGTGAATTACTGGCACGAATTCAGAGAAAAAGTAGAAGCCAGCCAGGGACAGACCATCTCTTTAACCTATGATTCAACACCCGAGGCCAACCCGGGTCTTGATAAAGAACTCAACGGGGAAGGCTTTGGCAAGGCAGACGTCACGACCAATGAAGAAGGCAATATTGGCGTGTACACGTCAGCTATAACGGCTGATGATATTTTGACCAGGGATTACAGTTTCGGAGAAAGCATAGGGGCGGGATTTGATTTTGCCTACTGGACGCTTCACGATTACGCTGCCCAGTTCAAATACGTGTTTACCAAAAAAGGAGCCACTCAGGTTGGAGGATTTGGTGCTATAGGAGGTTTGTTTCCCGAGGCGTGGGACTGGAAGGCCTTCTGGACGACAACCGCCTTTATTTCTATTATTCTAGCCTTTATGAATATACTTCCTATCCCTGCTTTGGATGGAGGGCATGTCATGTTCCTGCTCTACGAGATGATTTCCGGTCGTAAGCCCAATGAAAAGGTTATGGAATATGCCCAAATGATTGGTTTCTTTATAATTATAGCCTTGGTCCTGTTTGCTAATGGTAATGACGTTTACCGCTGGCTGACGGGTGGTTAAAAATTAATTTTTTTTCCAAAAAATATTTTGTGAAACTAAATATTGGTTTATATTTGCAACCGCAAAACACGAGAGTTTTTTACATCATATAAATTCCCCCTTAGCTCAGTTGGTTAGAGCATCTGACTGTTAATCAGAGGGTCCAAAGTTCGAGTCTTTGAGGGGGAGCTTAATAATCAAAGCCTTACGTAATCGTAAGGCTTTTTTTATTTTCATTTCTAACACAAAGCGGTTATTAAGATAATTTTCAAGGCATCTTAAATAAAAAAGCATCAATTTGCATTTTATATTTATACATTCCTTTGGTTCTAAGCTTTTCAGGCAGCCTTTCAACTTCTCTTTACATTATGCTCTTTAAGCTTTTAAACATCCCATGATTTAACCTGTTCTTTTGTCTTCGTAAGCTTGAAAAAAATTTAATATGTAAAATTTAGTTGCATTTTTCATTTTTGATCAAGCAGGTAAACCCCAATTTAAGAAATGCTTTTATTGCTATGTTTCGGCATTTTGGGTATGAATATTTTAATTTTTTTAACCAGAAAATGTGCTATGTATACAAGGGTTAAAGAGTGTTAATCCTTTGTCTGATAGCCTATTATTTTTTTATATTTGAAGGAATCAAAAAATTAAATAAAATGAAATACACAGAAAAAGTTTCAAATAAACTCAATGAACTATTAGAAAAAAATTACGATGCAGAGGCTGGATATATAGCAGCTAAAGACAATGTAAAAGACAGTAATTTAAAAAATTTCTTTAAGGAAAGAGCAACCGATAGATATGATTTCGGTCATGAACTTAAAGCAGAAATCAAATCTTTCGGCGAAGAGCCGGACAAAGGAACAAGCTTAAAAGGAGATGCTCATCGGGTCTGGATGAACCTGAAATCAACATTTTCCAGTGATAGTGATGAAGCTGTGCTAAAAGAAGCGATTAGAGGAGAAAAAAAGGCCCTAGAAGATTATAATGATATCCTAAAAGAACTTGATCTTCCTGCTTCCACAAGAACAGTGCTGGAGAAACACCGTAGCAGTGTACAGGCATCGCTAGATCATGTAAAGACTATTAAAGATTTCGCGTAAGTATTTCAATGACTTAATCATAGACACAGAGGCTGCTATTTTGCAGCCTCTTTTTTTGTTTAAAAATGATCTGATGTGCTATATGATGTAGTGCATTGATAATCTGTTTAAGGGGAGTTTTGTTATAAGCCAAAACCCTGACTTCATTTTAATACTGTATATTTAATTGCATTATAAGCTAAACCTCATTTTTAATCTAATCTTCAAAACCAATACTTATGAACTGGATATATAATTCGGCGGATCCTCTTCTTGTAACTTTAGCCTCCTGCCTGGGTGTGTTTATATCAATAATTATAGCTACTCGATTAATAGGGCTTCGATCTTTTGCTAATTTTTCAGCCTATGATTTTGTATTGACATTAGCCATCGGAAGTATAACCGCTTCTGTTCTGACGACCGCAATAACATTAACCCATGGTTCTGTAGCCATTTTTGGATTGATGCTTTTGACCTATATTTTTTCAATTCTACAAAGACGCTCCGGATTTTTTGACAGCCTGGTCTCGAATAAGCCACTTTTACTGATGGATGCTTCAGAAATACTCTATGACAATCTTAAAAAGGCCAGAATTCAGGAAAAGCAATTGATTACAAAACTTAGAGAAGCCAATGTGTATAATTTTGATCAGGTTCTGGCAGTTGTCCTTGAAACAACAGGAGATATTACGGTGCTTCATAAGTCTTCAGCCTCCAAAGATTTACATCTCGATGAAGAAATTTTGCGTGATGTCTCCCGAAAATAAGCAAAAAAGATATTCAGCCAAAATATTTATCTATTCCGTGAAGAGATATCACTTGTATTTTTCTATTTTTAGTTCAAATATTATATCCCATGAAATCAGTAGTATTCTTTTTTATATTTTTCTTAAGCCTGTCACTTTCAGCACAGCAGACTTATATCTATTGCGGAAATTTAGTAGACGTAGAGAAAGGTGAAATGCTTTCTGAAACCACTATCATTATAGAAAAGGACCTTATTGTTGAGGTTAAAAACGGCTTTGTAAACGTTCCAGAGAATTCAAAGTTGATAGATTTAAGAGAATCAACGGTTCTTCCGGGCTTATTTGATATGCATGTGCATTTAGAGTCTGAAACATCAGAAGACAAATACATAGAGCAGTTTACATTGAACGACGCTGACGTAGCCTTTGTAGCTCAAGCTCACGCCAAAACAACTTTGATGGCCGGCTTTACTTCCGTGAGAGATCTTGGTGGAAGTGGAGTCAATACAAGTTTAAGAGACGCTATAGCCAAAGGATTAGTCACTGGCCCGACGGTTTATTCTGCGGGCAAAGCCATTGCAACAACCGGAGGTCATGCCGATCCTACCAATGGTTATAAAGAAGATTTGATGGGAGTTCCAGGCCCGGCAGATGGCGTTATCAATGGTACGGCTGAAGCCAGAGAAGCTGTAAGACAGCGTTATAAAAACGGATCGGATGTTATCAAAATTACCGCGACTGGCGGAGTTTTAAGCGTAGCCAAAAGTGGTTCTAATCCTCAGTTTTTTGAAGATGAGATTAGGGCTATAGTAGAAACAGCAAACGATTACGGTATGTTAACAGCCGCTCATGCCCATGGAGACGAAGGCATGCAAAGAGCCATAAAAGCAGGGATAAAAACTATAGAACATGGGACATTGATGTCTGAAGAAACCATGGAACTGATGAAGCAATACGGTACTTACCTGGTTCCAACAATCACGGCAGGGAAAAGCGTAGCTGAACTGGCTAAAATTGTCGGGTATTATCCTGATTTAGTAGTTCCAAAAGCTAAAGCAATTGGTCCTCAGCTTCAGAATACTTTTGAAAAGGCTTATAAAAAGGGAGTGAATATAGCCTTCGGAACTGATGCCGGTGTTTTCAAACACGGCAATAACGCCAAAGAATTTGGTTATATGGTAGAAGTGGGTATGCCAGCTATGGAGGCTATCCAGTCTGCTACTGTTATCCCGGCTCAATTGCTTAAGGTATATAGCCTTTATGGATCTATTGATAAAGGAAAAAAAGCAGACATCATCGCTGTTAAAAAAAATCCGATTGAAGATATTTCAACTTTGGAAAATGTAATTTTCGTCATGAAGCATGGTAAAGTTGTAAAACAATAAGCCAGAATATTATTTTTATGTTGAGAATTTATAAAAAAAAGTCCGTTTTTCTTAACACGGACTTTTTTAGTTTAAAACTCTGGAACAATTATTCTTCTTTGTTTTTTTTTCTTTCTTTTAAAATTTTAGAATACATCACAACGATATAGATAATCACAATTACAAAGGCTAAATAAATCCAATTTTCCTGTAAAAATTCGGTGAATTCACCAGGTTTGTAGGATTCACTATGACTGCCTTCAGGTTTGGGTAATTCACTTTGCTGCATGACTGTATTTTTGGTCTTTAAACATAAATGTTAAATTAAATTCATCTAAAAGAATTAAGATTCATAATTTAGATGAACTTCAGGAATACATTATTCTTCGGCCTTGTTCTTTTTTGATTTTTTTGAAAATCTGATCACCAGAATAATCGCTATGATAAGTAAGACTATATATAACCAGTTTTCTTGAAGGAACTCAGTAAATTCAAAAGGAGAGTATTCCTCACTGTTACTACTTGAAGGTTTGGTTACGGTTGTTTGCATATCATTTGGTTTAAAAGATTGAAATTAAAGTCCTTTGATGAAATTTCCAAGGGAATCACCAAAATTAAGTTGAGTATCCACCTGATTTCGGTCCAGTTTCTTATGAACTGAAAGTCCCCAGAGGATAAACTCGAGCCAAAAATACTTTTCGTTAGGCTCATAATTAGACACGTATTTATCCAGCATTTTCTCAAGTGGCTTTATTTTTGAAAGGGCGGACTCATATTCTGCATTGGAGTCATCTTCAAAAAACTGAATATCATCATGTTCTAAAAACCACTTCAGAATCTCGTCATAAGACTGCGTTTCATCCTGCTTTTCTAATTTTTTGATCTCAGGAAAATAAACCGGATACAGGCTTAGGATTGCAGAATCAATAAGTTGCTGTGCAACAAATTCTGCTCCTTCTTCTTCACCTTCATAAACCAGTTCCACCTTTCCGGTGATAGCTGGAATAATCCCGCTAAAATCACTTAAGCGTACACAGGTCTCATCGTCACCATTGACCAGGGCTCTACGCTCTGCAGTACTCAATAAGTTTTCGAATGCTGTGATGCTTAATCTCGCACTAACGCCACTTTTTGCATCTACATAATGGCTTTTTCTGGCTTCGATGGAAATTTGTTCTAAAAGCGTTCTGGCCAAATCTGGAACAATGATGTGATCTTTTTTGAAATTGGATAAGTTGGCTTCCTGTCTTGTAATTTGCTTGGCGATTTCAATATCTTTTGGGTAATGGGTCAAAATCTGAGAACCGATTCTGTCTTTTAAAGGAGTCACAATACTTCCACGATTGGTATAATCTTCCGGATTGGCCGTAAATACAAACTGTAAATCAAGCGCTAATCTCAAATTAAAGCCTCTTATCTGAACATCGCCTTCCTGAAGAATATTAAACAAAGCGACTTGTATTCTTGCCTGCAAATCGGGTAATTCATTGATGACAAAAATACAGCGATTGGCTCGAGGAATCATTCCGTAATGAATCACTCTTTGGTCGGCATAACTCAGCTTAAGATTTGCTGCTTTTATAGGGTCAATATCACCTATAAGATCGGCGACGGTTACATCTGGTGTGGCCAGTTTCTCTGCAAAGCGTTCACTTCGGTGTAACCAGGTAATGGGTGTTTTAACACCTTTTTTTTCGACCAGCTCTTTGGCATAAAGTGAAATGGGATGAAAAGGATCATCATGTATTTCAGAACCTTCCACAAAGGGGATATATTCATCTAACAGGTTCAGAAGTTGTCTTGCAATTCTTGTTTTGGCCTGACCCCTGAGTCCCAAAAGGTTGATGTTGTGTCTGGATAGGATAGCCTGTTCCAGCTGAGGGATGACGCTGTGTTCATACCCAAAAATTCCTTCGAAAGAGTTTTTATCATTTTTTAAATTGAAAATGAGATTGTCTCTCAGTTCATCTTTTATAGGTTTAGATTTATAATTATTATCCTTTAAATCTCCAAGCGTCTTCAGTGCAGTAAGTTGCATGTTATAGTTTTTTTCGTTTGTTATTTTCGTAATCTTCAAAAATCATTTCTCCTAAACCTTTCAGTCCTGAAAAGTAAGCTCTTCCTTGATTTGATTTGGTGAATTCCCTTACAAATTGCTGTAGATAAGGGTCAGAAGCTATCATAAAAGTGGTGATAGGTATTTTTAATTTTCTGGCCTGAGCAGCCATATTGTAGCATTTCTTAGTAATGGTTTCATCCAGGCCTGCGCTGTTTTTGTAATAGCTCCCATCAGCAAGTTTCAAGCAGCTTGGCTTGCCATCGGTTATCATAAAGATTTGCTTGTTGGCATTTCTCTTTCTGCTTAAAATTTTCATGGCCAGTTGCAATCCTGCGACGGTATTGGTATGGTATGGTCCCACCTGTAAGTAAGGCAGATCACCAATTTTAACAGGCCAGGAATCATTTCCAAAGACAATAATATCCAGGGTGTCTTTGGCATATTTTGTAGTGATCATTTCAGCAAGAGCCATGGCTACCTTTTTGGCCGGGGTGATTCTGTCCTCACCATATAAAATCATACTGTGACTGATGTCTATCATAAGAACGGTGCTCATCTGAGTTTGATGATGTGTGTCGTTGACTACCAGGTCATTCTCAGACATCCGGAACTCATCAATCCCATGATTGATCTGAGCGTTTTTAAAACTTTCAGTCATGGAAACCTGATCAAAGCCATCTCCAAATTGAAAATCCCTTAGATCTCCAGTCTTATCTTCCCCAATTCCTGTATGCTTTGTTTTATGTTTGCCGGAACCGGTTCTTCTTAACTTACCAAAGATTTGTTCCAAAGCATGCTTTCTGATGGCTTGCTCTGTTTTGTTGGTAATTTTCACTCCAGAATTACCATCGGGTTTGATCTCTTCCCGGATGTAGCCTTTCTTTTTGAGATCCTCTATAAAGTCATCTATGCTATAATCTTCATTTGTAATTTCGTAGGCTTTATCGAGTTCACGCAACCAGTCAATAGCTTCGTCGAAGTCGCCTGAGGTATGCGTGATCAATTCCATAAAAATGTCCAACAGCCTATCAAATAAACTGGTGTTTTCTTCATAGGTTTTAAAAACGATGCCTTTTCTATAATTTGCCATGCCTTAAAAGTAGTAGAAATAAGAGGAGACTAGGAATAAGTTTGTGTTAAACTGTTTTTAAATTAAACCAGCTCGGTTTAAGAAGTGGCTAAATATTTTCTCCTGAATTTTATAACCAGAGCTATACTTCGGATAAGCATCCAGACAAAAAAAGCAATCCAGATCGCATAGAGTTTTAAGCCTAGATAATCAAATAAAAGGAGTGTTGGCCAAAAACCAAGGAATGTAGCTATAAGTAAAACATTTCTGAGGTATTTAGCCTCACCAAGCCCTTTAAAAATGCCGTCAAACATAAACGCAATGGCATTGACGGGCTGCATGAGCAAAACCAGCCAAAACACCGAAGAGAAAAGAAATAAAACCTGTTCATCTTTATTGAATATCAGTCCGATTTCATCGTAAAGCACAGCGCAAATCCCGGCCAGTAGAAGAGCAATAATAACTGAATATTTACTAATGTCTTTGCTTAAATTCCAGAGTTTGGTGTAGGCCTTGGCTCCAAGAAGTTTCCCCCCAATGGCATTTCCGGCATTGGCATACCCATCGATAAAAAATGAAAAAAACAGCCAGATATTCATCAGGATACTTTGAGCGGCTATATAGTTTTTTCCGTAATCCGTGGCATAAGAGTTTGCCAAATAGATCGCGATATTAAGAGCCAGGGTTCTTAAAAACAAATTGGAAGCCATGGAGATAAGAGGCTTTAAGTTTGGATTTAATCCAAAGCTGAGTTTAAGATGGAAAGGCGTTTTTTTCATGTAAAAATACAAAGCCATGACAAGCATTACCGCCTGAGCAATCACGCTGGCAATAGCCGCACCTTCCAAATGCATAGCGGGGATGATGCCGTCAATTCCATAAACCAGCATAAAATTTAAACCGATGTTTACAGCGCCGCCCACAAGGCTGCACTTCATAGCCCATAATGTATTTTGAAGACCTCTGAAGACGCCAAATATCGCAAAGGTGACAAGCGTGAAAGGATAGCCCAGAGCTCTTATCCGGTAATAGCTTTTGGTGTAATCCAAAATCAATCCTTCCGCATTGTAAGCGCTAAAAATAAGTTCAGCAAAAAAAGCCGTGATAAAATAAATAAACAAACTCAATATAAAATTGAGTAAGATGGTTTGTGGTACAAGGGTTTTTACTGCATTAAGTCGGTTTGAGCCCAAATGCTGGGAAACTAAAGCTGAGATTGCTGTTTTAGTTTGCGCCAAAATCCAGATGATGGCCGATAAAAAAGAGCCAACGATACCAGCTGCAGCCAAAGCTTCTACAGCATTATTCTCCACATTTCCTATAATAGCAATGTCGCTTAAGGAAATAAGAGGTTCTGCTATTCCTGCGATAATTGCAGGAACAGCAATCGTATTAATCTCCTTAAAAGATACTTTTGGTGTGTTTATGGATGTTTTAGAAGACATCCAGAATGCTTTCCAATTTCATGCCTCTGGACCCTTTTATCATGATGTCTGGGGTGAGCAGGGTTTTGTTTTCTTTGATGTAAAGTTTAAGTTCATCGGTTGTTTTAAAACCCTTAATATCATCAAATCCTGAAGAGGCTTTATGAAAAGATGCTCCACATACCAAAATGACATCAAAATCTAATTTTTTACAGACTTCAAGCATATGCCTGTGTTCCTTTGAAGCATCATCACCCACTTCAAACATATCCCCCAGAATCACTGTTTTTTCTTTAGAAGTCATTTGTTTAAAACTTCTTAAAGCCGCTTCCATGCTCGTAGGATTTGCATTGTAAGCATCGAGTAAGATGTCATGACCATTTTTTTTCAGGATTTGAGATCTCATTTCCTCAGGTTCAAAGTTTTCGATAGCCTCCTTAATTTTTTCTTTATCTACACCAAAGTACCTCCCGATGCCTATAGCAGCAGATATATTTTTAAAATTATAACTTCCTATCAATTTGCTCTGTATAGTGGTATTTGAATATTCAACATTTACAAAAGGTTTGGCTTCTTTAAAAATGACTTGACAGTCTGAAAGGGATTTTTCCCCAATGCTATAATTTTTGTGCTGAATAGCTTTGTTGACTTGCACTTCATCATCGCGGTTAAAAAAAATGAGACCATCATGTTCAATGAGGTAGTCATATAATTCAGACTTGCCTTTTATAACCCCTTCTATTCCTCCAAAACCTTCCAAGTGAGCTTTTCCAAAATTGGTAATCAACCCATAATTGGGCTCTGCGATCTGACATAGGGCTTCGATTTCTTTCTGGTGATTCGCTCCCATTTCTACAATGCCAAGATCCAATTCTGCAGTAAAAGAAAGTAGGCTTAGCGGAACCCCGATGTGATTGTTCAAGTTGCCAGCGGTAGCTTTTACTTTAAACCGTTTAGAAAGTACCTCATGAGTCAGCTTTTTAGTAGTGGTTTTTCCATTGCTTCCCGTGATAGCAATAATGGGGATCTGGATTTGTCTTCTGTGAAAATTGGCCAGCTCCTGAAGTGTTTCCAAAACATTATCAACCAGAATTTTCGAATCTCCTTTTTGGGTTTCATCATCGATTATGGCCAGTAGGGCTCCATGTTCCAGAGCTTGATCTGCATAAGCATTTCCGTCGAAATTATCGCCCTTTAAAGCAAAGAAGATAGAATTGGATTCTATTTTTCGAGTGTCAGTAGAAACCCCGCTGCTTTCCAAAAATTTTGAGTATAAGTCTGCTATATCTTTCATAAATAGAAATAAAAAAAGCTCTAATACAAAATTAGAGCTTTTTACTTAGTAAGAATAGTATTCTTTAATTTCTTGTTCTTCTTCCTTTATTAGACTTAGAGCCTACTTTGGACATTGCATTTCTAAAACCGATATCATCTGTAGCCATGTCCTGAGGATAAAATCTTCTCTGAGCTGGATCTAACCAGTATTCTCTGTCTTTCCAGGATCCACCTTTGTAAACTCTAACATTGTCATCGATTAAGGTTGTTCTGCCTGAGGAGTCGTCGTATTCTCTTTCAATCTCACCATCTTTCAACGTTACATTGTTATCTGGAGAGTTGTACATCTGGGAGTTATCATCAGAACGTTTGCTATAATATCTCGAAGATAGTTTGTCCCCGTCTCTGAAATTGACATTGTCGCTTTTCGAAAATTGAGTTCTAAGATAAGTTTCCTTTTCGCCAATTTCTACTTCCGCAATTTCACCTGGAAGATTTCTGGCAATGATTTTTCCGTTGCTCAAAGTGTCATAAACCACTTCTTCAGTGGAAAGCACTTTTACTTGACCGTCCGCTGTAATGGCGTTTTTGGTATAAACATTTCCTCTGAAATAGTTGAAATCGTTGAACTCATTATTAACTCTAGGTCTGTAGACATCCGCAACCCATTCAGATACATTACCCGCCATGTCATATAAGCCATAATCATTAGGCTCGTAAGATTTCACTTCAGCAGTGATATCTGCACCATCATCACTCCATCCGGCTATTCCACCGTAATCTCCTCGTCCTTGTTTAAAGTTTGCACGTTGATCACCGACTGTTTTTCTATCTCCAGATCTGGTATATCTACCATCCCATGGATATTTTTTTCTACCTCTGTAAGAATTATAATCTCTCAAGGAACTTTGTCCTAAGGCCGCGTATTCCCACTCAGCTTCTGTTGGAAGTCTGTAGGCCGGGAGTAGTTCGCCATCTTTTCTTTGTACATAAACGTTTGTGCTATCCGGATTGTTTTTCAGCAGTCTGTCACTTTGCTTCCCTCCTCTAGTTATAGAATCACTTCCGCCATAAACCTGGGATGGAGCATTTAAGTAGGTTTCTGTACTAAATACATTATTGGCATCAGAGGTTTGATAAGCATCTCTTACGGTATAACCTTTATCTGCAAGTCTTTTTTCATTTACACGGTCTGTTCTCCACTGGCTGAATTCTGTAGCTTGTATCCAGTTTACGCCAACCACTGGATAATTGTGGTAAGCGGGATGTCTCAGGTAATTATTTACCATGTTTTCATTGAATCCAAGCGGATTTCTCCAAACCAAAGTATCTGGCAATGCGCCGGTATAGATATTAGCATAGCGTTCTTCAGAAGGAGGAAAAACCGCCTTTAACCAATCCAGGTATTCCAAATACATAACATTGGTGACCTCTGTTTCATCTATGTAAAACGATTGAACATGTTGCTGAGTTGGGGTGTTATTCCAATCATGCATTACGTCATCCTGTACTCTGCCCATTGTAAAAGTTCCGCCCTCCACAAAAAGAAGTCCTGGACCAGGTTCCTGTGGTTCATAGTCCGTCTTATAGCTTACGCCACCATCTCTACCGCTCAAATCCCAACCAGTAGCTCTTGAGTTACTTTGGTAGTCTCTTGAGTTGTTGCAACTTGTCATAGCTAGAGCTATGAAGACAAATGTGCACGATTTAACGAAGTTTTTCATAATCATAATTTCGATTTTAATCCAAATTTTGTTCGCAATATAATGATTAACGCTGTATTAACAAGTATATTTTCTTTGGCTAGAATTAAATTTTTTCAAACTCATTTCTATTTAATTATATATATACTATCATTGTATACTTTACGTTATACCATAACAATTGACAAGTTTCAGCATGAAAATTCTACTGATTTTTTTTTGTTTATTCACCTGCGTAACTTCTTACGCTCAGGGGGGTAAAGTTAATTTAAATTGGGGTAATGACAATAAAATTGCTGAAAAATCTCTAAATTATACTTATTTATCAGGATTGGACCCTGTTTATTTTGAGTTTGATGAGAGCGAAGGGCGTCTTCTTTACACCTGTTTTTTTGAAACTAACAGCCCTGGCCTTGTTTTAGAAAACATTAAATCTGAAAGGGTTTCAGGTAAGCTAACGAATAATATTCGTTTAATTCCACAACGTCTTGATTATAAATTCACTGAGGTTAACTTCCGGGGCAAGCGTAAAATGATTTTAAGGATGAATCCTTTTTTCTATAAAGACAATGTTATTCATAAAGTTATTTCTTTTGAAATCACTCCGGCTAAGGGTTTAAACGCTAAGTCCGTTTCGACAGATTCTCGTCCAAAAAACAATATGCAACTAACAAATTCAATATTTAGTTCAGAGGGTTTTTTCAAATTTTATGTAGAAGAGACTGGTGTTCATCGCTTGGATTTTTCATTTTTAAGGAATTCAGGGATCGGTGTACCTAGCATTCCATCTGAAAACCTGAAAATATACGGGCATGGGGGAGGAATGCTTCCTTTAAAAAATGAAGACAATTTATATTTTGACCCACCAGAAATAGCCATCCAGGTTTATGACGGCGGTGATGGGATATTCAATCAAGGAGATTATGTTTTATTTTATGCCACGAATACTGAAAGTTGGAGTGAGGAAAATGCGACAAATCTCAACCTTTACGCTAAGCGCTCCTATTATTATATGTCTGTAAATTCTAGTGGAGGAAAACGCATGGCTGCTTTGGACGAGCCTTTAGGAACAGCATCCAAAACATTCACCGAATTTGATGCTTATCAATTTTATGAAGTGGATGAGACTAGCTTATCTCTGGTAGGCAGGCGCTGGTTTGGAGATCGATTTGATATAGAAACCGAGAGAACTTATACCTTTAATTTTCCAAACTTGGTGCAAAATCAACCCTTACAGCTTGAGGTAAGACTGGGGGCTGTTTCTCCCATAAATTCCTCTTTTAACTTATCTGTGAATGGCCAGGTTCAGGGAAATCCAATTACTATTTTAGGAACATCAGACAATACACCTTCGCGAGGAGCAGTGCGAAGAACTCAGATAAGTTCAAATTCTGATGAGGTCAGTATTGAGTTAGCCTATGCCAAAAATGGAAACCCAGGGGCTTCAGGATTTTTAGATTTCATATCAGTTGAAGGCAAAAGAGAATTAATCGCTGGAGCAGAGCAGTTTAAATTTTATAATAAAGAAGCGCCGACCTTAAGCGGAGTAGGAGAGTATGTGATTCAAAATGCTTCAGAAGTTACCCAGGTTTGGGAAATTACAGACCCTATCAACCCGACCTTTGTCACCAATGAAGATCAGTCCCCGATTTTTTCCTTTAACAGCCCTTTGGGTTCCGAAAGGGAATTTCAGGCGGTTACTTCTTCTTATTTGCGACCTTTACTCGAACCTGGTAATGTTCGGGTGTCTAGACAAAACATTAAGGGCACTATTCTGACCGATGCACAAGGTCAGTTTCAAGATCTGGATTACTTGATTATAACCCAATCTTCCTTCATGTCTGCAGCCAACAGATTGGCTCAGTATAGAAGAGAACATGATGGGCTGGTTGTCAAAACCTTGGCTGTTGAAGATATTTATGAAGAGTTTAATTCGGGGAAACAGGATATTGGAGCGATAAGAAACCTGGTTAAATATATATATGACAATGCATCTTCTCCAGAGAATAGAATTAAGTTTTTAGGAATTATTGGAGATGCTTCTGTAGATTATAAGGATAGGTTACAAAACAATACGAATATAGTCCCTACGTTTCAAAGTTTAGGCAGTTTTTCTACCACGGTATCTTCCTTTATGTCCGACGATTATTTTGTAATGATGGATCCGGAGGAAGGAAGGATGGATCGAGGTGAATTGATGGACCTTGCTGTAGGAAGGATTTTGGCAGACACTCCTTTTCGTGCAAATGCCATGGTTGATAAAATTATTTCTTCTGAACAAAAAGAGTCCTATGATGAATGGAGAAACAACTTTATATTGATTTCAGACGATGCCGATGATGTTAGTGACTTTAGGCTTCAAGTGGATTTGGACAATCTTGGGGATACAATTTCAAAAAACAAACCTACGGTAAACGTAAAAAAAATTCATTCTGATGCTTTTCAGCAGATAGCCGGAGCAGGTGGAGACCGCTATCCTGATGTGAATTCAGCGATTACTGATTATATAGAAGTAGGTGCTGCTGTAGTTAACTATTTTGGACATGGAGGTGAAGATGGATTGGCTCAGGAACGTATTGTGACTCAAACCAACACGCAGAACTGGACTAATCCAGACCGCTATACCTGCTTTGTAACTATCACTTGTGAATTTACAAAGTTTGATAACCCGCTTCGCATGACAGGCGGAGAACTTACCTTTTGGAATCAAAACGGGGGAGCCTCTTCACTGGTTACCACCACCAGGGCAATAAGTGTTTTTGCAGGAGTTCAGTTTAATAACGTTTTCGCTCCCTACCTCTTCGATTTTGATAATAATGATGAAACTATTGCTGAATCTGTCGCTAGAGCTAAGCGGGGTATTTCTGGAAATGGGAAAAGAATTGTCTTTTTTGTGGGAGATCCTGCTATGAGATTACCGCTTCCAAAATCCAGGGTTCAACTTAGCAGTATTAATGGTGTGCCGATTTCTCAATTCAGTGATACTTTGCAGGCTCTTGGAAAATATAAGTTTAAAGGTCAAATAGTAGATGCTAACAACCAGGTGCTTCAAAATTACCAGGGGAATTTATCCGCTGTTGTTTTTGATAAAAGAATTGAAAGGCAAACTTTAGGAAACGATGGAACACGGATTAACGGTCAGCTGGCTGTCATGGAATTTACGACTTTGGGCGAGAATTTGTTTAGGGGACAGGCTAGTGTTGATAATGGAGAATTTGAATTTGAATTTGTTCTGCCTAAGGATACGGGTTTCCCAGTAGATAAGGGAAGAGTGAGTTTCTATTCTTCAAAAGCAAACGCGCTTGAAGAATACAGTGGCTTCAATACAGAGATTTTGATTGGTGGTTTAAATGAAAACGCTCCGGAAGATAATGAAGGACCTGCCATCAGCTTATTCATGAATGATGAAAACTTTGTGAGTGGCGGGATAACCGATGATCAACCTTATATTTTGGCATTGCTCGAAGATGAAAATGGAATCAACACAGCTGGAGGTATAGGACATGACTTAGTTGGTATTTTGGATGGTGATGAAGCCAATCCTATAATTCTGAATGAATATTATGAAGCAGAGCAGGATGATTATACCAAAGGAAAAGTGTATTACAGACTAAGTGATCTGGAAGATGGGGAACATACCCTAAGCATAAAAGCTTGGGATGTGTATAATAATTCTCATACTCAAGATATTCGGTTTATAGTTGCTGGAGATGATGAACTCAAAATTACCCGCGTCCTCAATTACCCAAATCCTTTTATTGATTATACTGAGTTCTGGTTTAATCACAATCGTCCCTTTGAGCCTCTTGAGGTGATGGTGCAGGTGTTTACCGTTACAGGCAAGTTGGTCTGGACTCAAAATCAAATTGCGAATACCAGCGGTTTTCTCTTCAGGGGCATGAGTTGGGATGGACGAGATGATTTTGGAGATAAAATCGGAAAAGGGGTATATGTTTATAAGCTTACCGTAAAATCAAACCTGACTAATCACAAAGTTGAAAAATATGAAAAACTTGTCATCTTATAATTTATATATATTTGCTAACTCAATATTCTCTATGAAATCATTACCGCTACTGATACTGGTTTTTTTATTCGTATCCAAAACTACGTTTTCACAAGATGATCGCCGTGTTATTACCACGGGTGTTCCTTTTCTACTTATTGCCGCTGATGCCAGATCTTCCGGTATGGGAGACCAGGGTGTTGCAACGCCTGTAGATGCTTTTTCTCAGCAGTGGAACGCTGCAAAATATACCTTTTCAGAAACCAAAACAGGAATAGGTTTGTCCTATACGCCTTACCTTAGAGAGTTGGTTAACGATGTTAATATTGCTAATTTATCTTATTTCAACAGAATAAATGAAAGAAGTGCTTTTGCAGCCAGTATTCGTTATTTTGATCTTGGAGAAATAGAATTGAGGCAAACAGCAGATCAGCTTCCTAACATAGCGAATCCCAACGAATTTGCTATTGATCTAAGTTATTCATTAAGGCTAAGTGAGGAGTTATCCATGGCTGTAACCGGGCGTTATATAAATTCTAATTTAAGAATTCCTACAGGAATTGCAGAGGCAGATGCTGCCAGTGGTTTTGGAGCAGATATATCTATGTTTTACAGAAGTGAAGAGAAATTTTATAAAGATTTCAATGGTCGCTGGAGAGGTGGATTGTCCATAAGTAACATTGGCCCGAAGATAAAATATGATGATGTGGGTCAGGAAAATTTCCTGCCTACCAATTTTAAAGCCGGGGCAGGATTTGATTTTATCTTGGATGCTGCCAATACCATTGGTGTACATGTTGAATTTAATAAGTTATTGGTGCCAACCCCACCTAGGTTTGAAACTGAAAATGGACAGTTAACACCTGAAGGTCAGCAGGCATTTCTGGACTATTCAAATCAGAGTGCTTTAGGATCTATTTTTTCTTCCTGGACCGATGCTCCTGACGGCTTTTCTGAAGAACTAAAAGAGATTACCTGGGCACTTGGTGCGGAATACTGGTTTGAGGATAGTTTTGCCTTAAGGTTAGGCTACTTCAATGAGTCTCAGGATAAAGGGTTTAGAAAATTTTTAACCATGGGGGCTGGGTTTAAATATTCAGCTATCAATATCGATGTGTCTTACCTGTTTTCAACTTCAACAGTGCAGAATCCCCTCGAAGGCACTTTGAGGTTTGGGTTGACCTTTAATATTGGAGATAATACCTATATTGAATATTAACTCTATATTTGTTAGAAACATTTGAAAAAAAGTATCAAGATAATTGATACTTTTTTTGTCTCTAAGAAGATCAGTATTATGACAGAAAAGCAAATAAGTACTAGCCTGCAACTCTTTGATTCAGTTTCCGAACTTCCAGACCAAATTCAGAAGTTGATGCATAAAGCTGTGGAAGCTAGGCTGACGGCCTATGCTCCTTATTCCAAATTTAAAGTGGGTGCAGCATTGTTATTAGAAAATGGGGAAGTGGTTGCGGGTAGCAATCAAGAAAATGCATCTTATCCTTCAGGCCTTTGTGCAGAACGTACGGCGATATATGCTGCTGGAGCCAATTATCCTGACCAAAAAATAAAAGCTTTGGCGATAACAGCAACCTCCGAAAAACACGATGTGCTGGAGCCTGTTGCGCCCTGTGGTGCCTGTCGGCAAGCTATTGCAGAATATGAGCAAAAACAAAATGAACCCATTTCAATATATTTTACGGGAACCAGCGGTAAAGTGATCGGTGTGAAGTCGCTTTTGGAAATATTACCTCTGGCGTTTAACAATAAATTTCTTTAGACTTAATACACCTAAAGTATTTTCAATTCTTACATAAAGTATTACTTTTGTAATTCTGTTTTATAACGTAGAAAAAAAGCTGTACATGAAAAAAATAACAAAAAAAACCTATTTGAAGTGGTATGAAGACATGCTGTTTTGGAGAAAGTTTGAAGATAAATTGGCTCAGGTTTACATCCAACAAAAGGTAAGGGGTTTTTTGCATCTTTATAACGGGCAAGAAGCGATTTTAGCTGGAGCTTTGCATGTCATGGATTTGAAGAAAGATAAAATGATTACAGCTTACAGAAACCACGTACAGCCCATAGGAATGGGAGTGGATCCCAAAAGAGTGATGGCAGAGCTATACGGCAAAAAAACAGGGACTTCTCAAGGTTTGGGTGGATCGATGCATATCTTTTCAAAAGAACATAGATTTTATGGCGGTCACGGAATAGTTGGAGGACAAATCCCTCTAGGAGCCGGCTTAGCTTTTGCAGATAAATATTTCAACACCAATGCAGTGACGCTATGTTTTCTTGGCGATGGAGCAGCAAGACAGGGTTCTTTGCACGAGACCTTAAACATGGCTACCAACTGGAATCTGCCAGTTGTTTTCTGTGTTGAAAACAATGGATACGCCATGGGAACTTCTGTTAAAAGAACCTCCAGTCACGAAGATATCTGGAGACTTGGCTTAGGCTATGAGATGCCTTGTGGTCCTGTGGATGCCATGGATCCTACCAAAGTAGCTGAAGCTTTGGATGAAGCTATTACCAGAGCAAGGGCAGGAAAAGGACCTACTTTCTTAGATTTAAAAACCTACAGGTACAGAGGACATTCCATGAGTGATGCTCAAAAATACAGAACGAAAGACGAAGTAGAAGAATATCAAAAAATAGATCCAATATCCAAGATTAAAAAGATTTTGCTGGATAAAGAGTACGCAACAAAAGAGGACATAAAGAAGATTGATAAACGGGTAAAAGACAAAGTGAGCGAGTGTGAAAAATTTGCGGACGAGTCAGATTTCCCAGACAAAAACGTCATGTATGACGTGGTATACGAGCAAGAAGATTATCCTTTCATTTCTCACAAATTATAAGTAGATGGCTGAAGTAGTAAATATGCCCAGATTAAGTGACACCATGGAAGAAGGTGTTGTGGCAAAATGGTTAAAGCAAAAAGGAGATAAAGTAGAAGAAGGAGACATTTTAGCTGAAATCGAAACCGATAAAGCGACGATGGAATTTGAATCTTTTCATGATGGTGTGCTTTTGCACATCGGTGTAGAAGAGGGTGAAGGTGCTCCTGTAGATTCGCTTCTGGCCATTATTGGAGAAGAAGGAGAAGATATTGATGACTTGATAAAAGAGGCTGAAAATGAAGGTTCATCAGAAGATAGCTCTGAATCTCAAGAGAAGAAGGCATCAGAGGATGATTCATCTGAAGAAGCTGAAATCGATGCTGGCGAGGAAGAACAGGGAGATCTTCCTGATGGCGTAGAAGTTGTTACCATGCCAAGGTTAAGCGATACCATGGAGGAAGGAACCGTGGCTAACTGGCTGAAATCTGTTGGTGATGATGTGGAAGAAGGCGATATTTTGGCTGAAATCGAAACCGATAAAGCGACGATGGAATTTGAATCTTTCTATACTGGGAAATTGTTGCACATCGGTATAGAGGAAGGTGAATCTGCTCCTGTAGATGACGTATTGGCTATAATTGGCCCAGATGGGACAGATGTAGACCAGATATTGAAATCTTTAAAATCAGGAGGAAAACCATCTTCTGATTCTAAAAAAGAATCTAAAGACAAGACCCCTAAGGAAACGAAAACGGAAGATAAGCCTTCACAGTCCAGCGCACAAGATAAGTCTGGTGACGAGGATGCCGATAATACAGATGATCAAGGAAGAATACTAGCCTCACCTTTAGCTAAAAAAATAGCTGAAGATAAAGGTGTAGACTTGAGAAAGGTCAAGGGCTCCGGAGATCATGGGAGAATCGTGAAAAAAGATGTGGAAGACTTTAAGCCTTCTGCAGAAACGACACAGAAAGAAGCCTCACAAGCCGAACAACTTAAACAAGAAGAAGCTGCGCCAGCACCAAAAGTGTACACCCCGGCGGGGGATGAATCTTTTGAAGAGGTGAAGAATTCTCAAATGAGAAAAACCATAGCTAAGCGCTTGTTAGAATCTAAGAATTCAGCACCGCATTATTACCTCAATATCGAAGTGGATATGGAGAATGCAATGGCTTCCAGATCACATATCAACGAGATGCCGGATGTGAAAGTTTCTTTTAACGATCTTGTAATCAAAGCTTCCGCAATGGCTTTAAGAAAACATCCACAAGTCAATTCTTCATGGGATGGCGAAACGACAAAGCTTGCTAACCACATTCATGTAGGGGTTGCTGTTGCTGTAGAAGAAGGGCTTTTGGTTCCTGTTTTAGAATTTGCAGACCAGCAAAGTCTGACTCAGATCGGAGGTAATGTGAAAAATTTAGCTTCAAAAGCTAAAAACAAAAAATTGCAGCCCAACGAAATGGAAGGCAGTACTTTTACAGTCTCTAATTTGGGAATGTTTGGTATTACAGAGTTTACAAGTATTATCAACCAGCCAAACTCTGCTATTCTTTCTGTGGGAACCATCGTTGAAAAACCTGTGGTTAAACATGGTGAAATAGTTGTCGGGCACACGATGACACTTACTTTAGCATGTGACCATAGAACAGTTGATGGTGCTACGGGTGCTAAGTTTCTCCAAACCTTAAAAACCTATCTGGAGAATCCGGTCACTATGTTAGCATAGTTGCTGTTATACAGAAACAACCTACTGCCTTTTTAGACTTTTAATAGGTCTTTAAAGGCAGTTTTTATATATTCACTTTATGAAAAAAATTATTATCACCCTTTGCATAGGTTCACTTTTAGCCTTCTCTTGTAAAAATTCAACGCAAGATGAGAAAAAAGAAAATTCAGAAGCATCAGATAAAATCGAGTTTGAATATACCGCAGAATCAGCTCTCAAAGAGATAACTTCCGATGAGTTTATGGGCAGGGACACAGGTTCAGATGGTATTGAAGAAGCTGCGTTTTACATTGAAAATTCCTTTCAGGAATTTGGTGTGAAACCTTACTTCGAAACCTATAAGGATTCTTTCAAACTGAAAGAAATAGAAGGTTACAATGTGGTGGGTGTTTTGAAAGCTGATCAACCGAATGATTTAAGCCCACTTATTATTGGTGCTCATTACGATCATATAGGAATTGTTGAAGCAGTAGATAACGACAGCATTGCTAATGGAGCCAATGATAATGCAACGGGAACTGTCGCTGTTCTTGAACTTGCTAAGTTCTTATCCAGCCAGGAATTGAAGCGCGATGTTATTTTTGCGCTCTTTTCTGCGGAGGAAAATGGCCTGGTTGGTGCAAGGCATTTAGCGACTAAACTGAAAGTTCAAAATACAGAACCTTATCTTGTCTTTAATATTGAAATGCTGGGGGCTCCAATGAAGGATAAGCCCTATCGTGCCTACGTCACTGGTTATGACATGTCAAATCTCGCTGAGGTGTTCAATAGTTTTTATGAAGGCCAGGATGCATTTTTAGGATTTTTACCTCAGGCTGCTGAGTACAATCTGTTTAAAAGAAGTGATAATTATCCGTTTTATGAGGTTTTCAAAATACCGGCTCATACCATCAGTTCTTTTGATTTTACCAACTATGAGTATTATCATCATGTCAATGACGAGTTTGAAGAGCTCGACCTAGACGCTTATTTAAAATTAGTCGACGACTTAAAGCCTGGAGTTTTGCAATTAATCAATTCCACCGAAACCACCGTAAAACTAAAGTAATGTCAAAAACCATAGTGATCACAGGAACAAGTCGCGGTATTGGCTTTGAACTTGTTAAGCTTTTTGCTGCTGAAGGTCATACTGTATTTGCCCTATCCAGAAACGATAAGCCTGTAAGTGCTCTGAATCTTGAAAATGTGTTTTCTTTTTCCTGCGATCTCAGCGATTCTTCTCAGGTTTCTGAAGTGGCTGAACAGATAAAATCCCAGGTCAGCTCTGTGGACATATTGATTAATAACGCAGGTCAATTTTTAAAGCAGGACTTTAAAGATACCAGACTTGAAGATGTGAGAAGCGTATATGAAACAAACGTATTTTCAGTTTTCGATTTGACGCATCAGTTGCTTCCGGCGATGAAGGATTCTACACATGTGGTTACCATCAGTAGCATGGGTGGCGTGCAGGGGAGCATGAAATTTCCCGGACTTGCGGCTTACAGCTCAAGCAAAGCAGCGGTCATCACCTTAACTGAATTACTTGCTGAAGAATACAAAGAAAACGGGCCTTCTTTCAATGTCCTGGCCTTGGGGGCAGTTCAAACTGAAATGCTAGAAGAAGCCTTTCCAGGTTTGCAGGCTCCCAATTCAGCACTGGAAATGGCAGAATATATCAAAGGCTTTTCAGAAAACGGTCAGCGTTTTTACAACGGAAAATTATTGCAAGTTTCAAGTTCTACCCCTTAACATAGAATGAAAGAAACACTTCAAAAATATTTGCCAGAGCGTTCGGTCGTTCCTGTGATGGGAATGATAAAAGCCTATCAAATTCAATTGAAGATTGTAAGCCAGAGGCAAAGTAAACATGGTGATTACAGGCTCAAGCCTGATGGATTTCATCAGATCACAGTCAATTCCAATTTGAATAAATACCGATTTTTGATGACGACGGTCCACGAGGTGGCTCATTTAATAGCCTTCAAGACCTACGGATTTTCTATTTTGCCTCATGGGCCTGAATGGAAGCATACCTTTCAGAAATTGATGCTGCCGTTTTTGAATCCCGAAATATTCCCAAATGATCTTTTGCCTGAGCTGGCAAGACATTTCAAAAACCCTACCGCAAGTACGGATACCGATGCCAGACTTGCTGTAGCTATCAAGCAGTACGATAAGCCTAATGATAAATATTTTATATTTGAAATCCCCTTAGGGAGCATTTTTCAAATTCCAAATGGAAGGAAATTTAAAAGAGGCAGGAGAATTAGAAAACGCTACGAATGCCACGAAGTGAGCACAGGAAAAATATATGTATTTCAGCCTAATGCTGAAGTGGATCTTTTAAAATAATAAGTATGAGTAAAAAGGATAATTATGCCGTAATCATGGCTGGAGGTGTGGGTTCAAGGTTTTGGCCTGTGAGTAAGACCTCCTATCCTAAACAGTTTCATGACATGTTAGGAACTGGCAAATCTCTTCTGCAGCAAACCTTTGTAAGATTAGCGAAAATTGTTCCAGCCGATCAAATCTTAATCCTAACCAATTCAGAATATACTGGACTTGTTAGCAAACAGTTGCCCGAGATCAAAAACACTCAGGTGATTGCCGAGCCCGCGATGAGAAATACGGCGCCCTGTATTTTGCTTTCAGCTCTTAAAATCAATAAAGAAAATCCCAGAGCAAGAATGATTGTGGCTCCCAGCGATCATTGGATAGAAGATGAAGAGGCTTTTGCAAGTGATGTGCACAGGGCTTTTGAGGCTTGCACAAAACAAGACCTGTTAATGACTTTAGGCATCACACCCACCTTTCCCAATACAGGTTACGGTTATATCAAGTATCAAAAAGAGGAGTCTTCCGCTGTTAAAAAAGTGGAGACATTTACCGAGAAGCCCGATTATCCTACAGCCCAATCCTTTTTGAAAGAAGGCAATTACTTGTGGAATGCAGGAATTTTTATATGGAAAACCTCTCTAATTATAGATCAGTATCAGCAGTTTCTTCCAGATATGTTTTCTGTTTTTGAAAAGTCCTGGTCCAAATTGAATACGCAAGAAGAGGAGAGCTTTTTAGAAAATCATTATCCTCAGTTTGAAAATATTTCCATCGATTACGGTATCCTGGAAAAAGCAAAGCAGGTCGGAGTGATTGAAGCCAGTTTCGACTGGAGCGATTTAGGGACCTGGGGTTCACTTCACAATCAGCTTCCTAAGGATGAAAACGAGAATGTAAGTATAAATGCAAAATCCGTTTTTATAGACTCAACCAATACCATTTTGCGAACGTCTAAAGATAAAATAGCTATTATCAAAGGTCTTCACGATTATATCGTTGTGGAGAGCGATGACAGTCTTGTGATTTTACCCAAAAAGGATGAACAAGAAATCAAAACAATACGTAACTTGGTTATGGATAAATTTGGAAAAAACCACGGCTAACTCATGACTGAAAACACCTCAAGCCCTGCAGGAGAGGAATCTTCGAAACAAGTAAAAAGCAGCCTTAGGCATTCGTTTGGAAGCCTCAAAAGTTTCCTGTACGAGCTTTTGGATATTACGCATGATACCGACAGGGAAGCCACCACCGAAGCTATTCTAAAAGACATTCCCTTCAAGGGGCACAATGCCTGGATTTTAATCTTTTCTATCTTTGTCGCTTCCGTAGGCCTGAATGTGAGCAGTACAGCTGTTGTCATTGGAGCGATGCTTATCTCTCCTCTGATGGGACCTATTGTAGGGCTCGGGTTTTCTGTAGCGATCAATGACGTGGATACCCTCAGAAGATCCCTGATTAACCTTGGCGTTATGGTTGGGCTCAGTTTGATTACGGCATTTATTTATTTTCAATTATCACCACTTACCAAGCTCACTCCAGAACTGGAAGCGAGAACCTATCCGACCATACTCGATGTTTTAGTGGCAATTTTTGGGGGTCTTGCCCTTATCATTGCGAAAGCCAAAAAAGGAACCATCATCACTGTCATTTCCGGTGTGGCTATCGCTACGGCTTTGATGCCTCCGCTTTGTACAGCCGGTTATGGTCTGGCAGTCTGGGACATGAGTATTTTTGGAGGCGCCATGTATTTGTTTACCATCAACACTATATTTATAGCCTTATCCACTTTTGTGGTTTCTAAATTCTTAAGATTTCCTCTCGTTAAATATGCAAATTCACTGAGGCGAAAGCGAATTGCACAAATCGCTTCCTCGATTGCCATCATAGTCATGATTCCCAGTGTTTATTTGTTTTATAATCTGATGAAGGAGTCTTATTTTGTGACCGATGCCACTGCCTTTGTACAGGAGGAGCTGCTGAGCTACAAGCAATCCTTTCTTCAGAAAAACGCGACCCATATCTCGTACAATTCCGGGCTTTCACCAAGTATTGAAGTTTCTTTTTTAGGCAAAGAAATTCCTAAAGAAGTGATTACCTTATGGAAGGACAAGATGAAGACCTACGATTATTTGGAAGGTACAGAGTTAAAAGTCCTTCAAAATGAAAATTCAGAGAATTTCAACCAGGTACAATACATGGTGGAACTTAAAAAAAGAGATTCTTTAGAGCTGGCCATGTCTAAAACTGAAATTGAAAATTTACGCTATCAGCTCAGAACCATGCAAAAAAGCAACAGAATTGTAGAATTTGGCAGGCTGGCTCAGGAAATTCAACTGAATTACGAAAACATAGCAGAAGTGAGTTTTGCAGATGTTATTAAATCGAACTTCGAGAATCTGGATACCATCCCAACCTTCAGTATCAAATGGAAACAAGAAGCGAATCCAGAAGAAAAGGAAGCTAAACGCCAACAACTCGAAGGCTGGTTATCCTATAAACTAAACCTTGAAAATATAGAAGTCCTTTCCTTAAATTAAAGCCCTTCCCGCTGAGCGACCCTCACTTTTTGAAATAAATTGGAGGCGTAGACGAAGTCGATAAGTTTTTTATTCTCTGTCTTATAGATATTATCTTTGTTGCCTTCCCAGGCTTTGACTCCATTTTCCAGATAAATAATTTTTTCACCTATTTCGAAAACCGAATTCATATCGTGGGTATTGATGACGGTTGTGATGTCGTTTTCATGAGTGATTTCCTGAATAAGATTGTCGATGACAGAGGCAGTTCTGGGGTCCAGACCTGAATTGGGTTCGTCACAAAACAAAAAATTGGGCTTGTTCACAATAGCTCTCGCTATAGAAACCCGCTTTTGCATTCCTCCACTTATCTCGGAAGGTAATTTATGATTGGTTTCTCTCAAGTTTACTCGATCAAGAACTTCCTCTACCCGATCTTTCATCTCCTGTTTACTCATTGTTGTAAGCATCTTCAAGGGAAACATGACATTTTCCTCAACGGTCATAGAATCGAACAAAGCTCCTCCCTGAAAGACCATTCCCATTTGCTTACTGATTTCTCTTTTTTCATCCTTAGAAAAATGCCTGTAAGCCTTGCCATTGTACTCTATACTTCCGGAGTCGGGGACCAGAAGTCCAAGCAGGCATTTCAAAAACACAGTTTTACCCGAGCCCGATTGACCGATGATTAAATTGGTTTTACCTTTTTCAAATTCGGCATTCACACCTGTTAAGACGTCCAAATCATCAAAAGACTTATGTAAATCTGTAACTTTTATCATATTAGCTTAATAATAATTGAGTGATGAAATAATTCATAAAAATGATAATGACACTCGTCCAGACAAAAGAAGTCGTTGCGGCATGACCCACTTCCAGAGAACCACCTTTCATATAATAACCGTGAAAAGAAGGAACCGTGGCAAGTATCAGGGCAAAAATGAAACTTTTGAGGAATGCATAGAATATCTGAAAAGGAACGAAATCTTCCTGTAAGCCTGTTATAAATTGATCTGCATTTAAATATCCACCGTAGACACTGGCAACATAAGCGCCTATGATGCCAATAAACATTGAAATGGCAATCACAAAGGGGAACAGACACATAGCTACAATTTTGGGAAAAACAAGATAATTCAGCGAGTTTATACCCATGACTTCCAAGGCATCAATCTGTTCAGAAACACGCATGGTTCCGATACTTGAAGTAATATAAGAGCCCACTTTTCCGGCCATGATAATGGATACAAATGTTGGCGCAAATTCCAAGATGATGGACTGTCTGGCCGCAAAGCCTATAAGTGATCTTGGAACAAAGGGATTTGAAAAATTAAGCGCTGTCTGTATGGCAATAACCGCACCTATGAAAAAGGAAATAAAAATCACAATGCCCAAAGAGCTTATGATAAGATCATCTATTTCTTGGAGAATGAGTCTTCTCAATTCAGAAGCTTTGGTCATTCTTTTAAAGGTGTCATAAATCATTATGAAATATTGACCAATACTTTTTATATATTTTGATAGCATCTGCTTCAAGCCTTTTTGAAATTTTTATAAAAATAGAATAAAAACTTGAGGATACGATTTAACCGAAGCATAAACTTGAAACTTACATAAGTTCCTATCTTTGCAAAAAACATTTTGACTTATGAAATTTAAAATTGCTGTTTTATTTCTTTTACTTATTCAAGTTCAGTTATTTGCTCAAGACATTCCCGGTAAAGCCAAGCTTGTGGTTGGAGTGGTTGTCGATCAAATGCGGTATGATTATTTGACAAAATTTCAAAAAGATTATTCTGAGGATGGTTTCAAACGTCTACAACGGGAAGGTTTTGAAATGAAAAACTTTCATTTCAACTATGTTCCGACCTACACAGGACCCGGCCATGCTTCCGTTTACACAGGAACTAGCCCTATGAATCATGGCATCGTGGCCAATAACTGGTATAATAAAGTGATAAAGGAACGTGTTTACTGTGTTTCAGATCCCAGTGTTACAGGTTTGGGGGTGGATTCAGACAATAGAGATGGTAAAATGTCACCGCATAGAATGTTGACCACCAGCTTTGCAGATCAAAACCGTCTTCATACACAGTTCAGAGGAAAAACTATTGGGGTATCTATAAAAGATCGCGGTGCTATTTTACCAGCTGGACATACTGCCAATGCCGCTTACTGGTTTGTAGGCGGAGATCAGGGTGACTTTATAAGCTCAGACTTCTACATGGATAAATTGCCAAAATGGGTCACTAAGTTCAATGCTTCTGATGTGGCTAAAAGTTATCTCAAAGTCTGGGATACCTATCAAGATATATCCACTTACACCGAAAGTGGTTCAGACCTAAATGACTATGAAAATGGGTTCAGCAGCAAAGAAGAGGCAACCTTTCCCTATAACCTCAAAAAGCTTGCTAAAGAAAATGGAGATTACAGCATTATAAGATCAACACCTTATGGAAATGATTTGCTGTTGGATTTTGCCAAGCAAGCTATAGTGAATGAAGAGCTTGGCCAGGATGAGTTTACAGACGTATTCACGCTGAGCTTTTCCAGTACAGATTATGTAGGACACAATTTTGGTGTTAATTCAAAAGAAATTCAAGATACCTACGTGAGACTAGATCGCAATATCGCTGATTTGATGACCTTTCTAGACCAGCAAGTTGGAAAAGGAAATTATACCCTGTTCTTAACCGCAGACCACGGGGCTGTTCATGTGCCCCAATTTTTAAAAGACAATAAGATTCCTGCAGGCTATTTTGAAGTTGATGAGATGCGTGCTGCTTTAGAAGACTACCTAAGCGCTGAGTTTGGTTTAGATCATGTGATCGAAAGCATTTATAACCATCAGATCTTTCTCGATTATTCTAAATTTGATTCTTATGCTGAATTTGTTGCTGCTCAAAATGAAGTAAAGCACTTTTTACTTCAGTATAAAAACATAGACAAGGTATATACCAGAGAAATGCTTGAAAACAGTGATTTCACAGATACTCCCGCAGAACTTATTCTAAGAGGGTTTCACCAGAAACGCAGCGGGGATGTGGCTTATGTCTTAGAAAACGCTTACATTTCTTACTCTAAAAAAGGCTCCACTCACGGGAGCGGAAATAATTACGATACCCAGGCGCCTTTATTGATGTATGGGAATGGAATAAAATCCGGAAAAACTTATAAGCGCTATCATATTCCAGATATTGCTCCAACCATATCAGCACTTTTAGGGATTGAATTACCCAGTGGAGCGACGGGGACAATTATTTCTGAAGTTTTAGAATAAGCGTTCTTTAAGTTTAGACCATCTGTAGGTTCTTATAAAAGCACCTTCCTGTTCAGTGACCAGGAAGGTGTTTTTTTTTGGATTACTTCTCATAAAGGAGGTCATGGATTCTAGGAAAAAGGACAGGCTCGATTTATTTTTGGCCATTTTCAAACAGGTCAATAGGGCTAAAGACCAGCTGTATCGCATTCGAAATAAGGAAGCACCAAAAACGCCTGGCAGATTTTTTTTGTACTGCTGTCCTGTGGGTTTAAGATGTCTGACCTGCAAGTCTGGATTGGTATGGACTTCCCAGCCCTGAAATCTGGCTTTCATTTCATCGATAGTATCCCACCCCATAGCTGGAGTTAAGCCTTTTATGTCTTCAAAACATTCCAGGCGATAAGCTTTTAAAGCTCCCCGTAAATGATCAGCATTGGTGAGCTGCTCGACCTGCCAGGCCCCATCTTTCCATAGTGTACAAAATCCTCCATACATGCCGAGTTTTGAGTTTTCCTGAAAAGCTTCAGTCAATACCTTGAGATAATCTTCAGGAAAAATAAGGTCTGCGTCAAATTTGCAAATCACATCGTAATCAACTCTTAAGTTTTTCAGTCCGAAATTAAAGGCATCGACAATTTTACTTCCTGGTTCATGACTGAAGCTTTTCTGCCTGGAAATGAGACTCAAATTTTCGTAAGAATGGGAAAGGTTGTGGACAATGTTTGGAGTATTATCGCTGGAACCATCATCGACTACCAGTATTTTTTTTGCTGCATGTGTTTGATTCAAAAGAGAATCCAGACAGTTTTTGATAAACTTTTCTTCATTATAAGCTGGTATGATGATAACAAGATCCACTAGGAAGATTTTCTTTTACAGCACACAAGATAGTATCTCGGTGTGAATAACCTCAAAATTGGTCGTATTCCTATTTTATTTGCAGGATGGGTGAAGCTTTTGGAATCGATTATTTCCCACCCCGCTTTATCTAAAAGCCAGTCAAATTGCCAGTGTTCAAATTCATGATAATGCCGGTCCCAGGGATCGGTTTTGCTTTTATAGGCTTTCGCAAACCAAAGTTTAAGGGGAACACTGGCAAATAAATACTCGCTTTGCAGGCTTTTTAGAACTTCCAAAGGCGATAAGAGGTGTTCAAAAATTTCAAAAGCTGTGGTTATTTTTGCTGAAGAAGCTTTGAGCTGACTTTGATCCAGATCAAGATCCTGGCCTTTAGTGTTTTCAACGCTATAGCCTTCCGAAGACAGCAACTTAGAAAATGGATTTTCCACGCCAAGGTCCAAAATCTCTGATGGAGGAGGAGCGTGTGTTTTCAAAAACTCCAGGGTGATTCGAAATCGCTTTTTAGGATAGGTATTTTCGTACATCTGACGTCTAGATTTCGTAGACTATCGCGTTGATGTTCATACCTGCGCCTACACTGGCAAACATGATGGTATCTCCCGGCTCTAGGGCTTCATGCTCAAAATCACCCCTCAAAAACATATCATAAAGCGTAGGAATAGTAGCTACACTGCTATTCCCTAGTTTGTCTATGCTCATGGGCATCACATCTTTAGGTGCTTCTCTTTCATATAGTTTATAGAACCTCTGTACGATAGCTTCATCCATTTTTTCATTGGCCTGATGAATAAATATCTTTTTAAGATCATCAATAGATTTACCGCTTTCTTCCAGACAGGCTTTCATGGCTTCAGGAACTTTGGATAAAGCAAAATTGTAAATCTTTCTTCCATACATTTTGATATAAGCCCTATCATCCTCTCTATCGGGAGAAAAGGATTTATCAAAATAAATGTAGCTAGCCTCAGTTTTTGTATAGGTAGCAGTTTTATGAGCTAAAATCCCTCCTTTGGAATCGTTTAGCTCAAAAATAGTCGCCCCCGCACCATCGGCATAAATCATGCTATCCCTGTCATTGGGATCAACTACTCTGGAAAGTGTTTCAGCACCAATAATTAAACAGCGTTTGGCCATTCCCGCTTTCATAAAAGCCAGGGAATGTATGCAGCCTTCTATCCAGCCCGGACAACCAAATAAAAGGTCGTAGGCCACACAGCTGGGATTATCGATTTGTAATTTTTCTTTCACTCGCGAGGCAAGACTCGGCACCGTATCGGCTTGTTGCGTATTATGGCTAACGTCTCCAAAATTATGAGCTACAATAATATAATCTAAGGTCTCTGGATCGATTCCTGCATTTTGAATAGCTTTTTCGGCGGCAAAAGTAGCGATGTCAGATGTTTTTAGATTGTCCTCAACATAACGTCTTTCTTCGATACCAGTAATGGCTTTAAATTTTTTGATGATGACTTCTGGATGGGCATCAAAAGCAGTTTCATCCTGATTGAAGAATTTGTTTTCCAAAAAATCTTCATTTTTCTTGATCATTTCAGGAATATAACTCCCAACACCAACGATTTTTATAGCATTCATGTTCCGTATAAATTTTTTTGCAAGGTACAGTTAATGTAATTAAATTGTAAAGTAAGATTCAAAATTAATAGATTTTAAAACGTTTTAGGAGGTATTCTGAATTTGATTTTAAATAACTTCAAGTTTATAATCTAATTTATTTTTTAAAAAGGTTTCCTTATATGCTTTAAGAATTTCTGATCTGTCCTTATAAAGCCTGAAGTAAATTAAGTAGTAGGCAATAAATGAAATCATTGTAAAAAAGGCTAAAATAGCCATTGAAAAAGCTTCATTTTCAGTGAGTCCCCCAATATGAGGAGCCAACATAAAAGGTATATAAGTGAAAGGAAAAAGTATTGAATTATTTGAGATTAAAAGTTGATCTAAGTAATAGTAGTTATCATTTTTCTTTAATTCTTTAATTTCTTTATGAAGCTTTCGAAAATAGAAAATTAACCCCAGAATAATTAATACAATAAATCCACCAGCAAGAACAAAAGGCATAGTAATAAGTGAAGTTATTACTGAATAAATAATTAAAAAACTCATTACTGCTAGAAGCCAAAATCGAAGTGTCGACGCCTCATCTTTTACTACCTTAAAAATCACTTTTTTATAAAAGTATGTATTGATTTTCTTCATATACTCTTCAGAAGCATCCGAAAATCCAATAACGCCGTATTTTTTATAAGCTTTTTCGAGCGCTTCTTCAAATGAAAGCTCCTCATCTTCTTTCATCTGCTGTGAGATGTCTTCTTCAAGATCTCTTGCTATAAGTAATCTTACATCATGATAATCGACATAATGTGATTTTATAAAGTTTAAAAGCTGTTTTTTTTCAATTTGGGATAAAATCATTTCAGATGGTTTTGTTTTTCAACAAAAAAATAGCCCCGAATATCAAACCCGAGGCTATAAAGTTATTTAAAAATTTCTAATCGATCTAGAGGTAAGCCTCCATAGGAGCACAGGTGCAGGTTAGGTTTCTGTCTCCGTAGGCTTCATCCACTCTTCGGGTGGCTGGCCAGAATTTGTTTTCGGCTACAAAAGGCAGAGGAAAAGCTGCAGTTTGTCTGCTATAATCAAATTCCCAGGTCTCTGCGGTCAGCATCGCTATGGTGTGAGGCGCATTCTTAAGCACATTGCTGGGCTCGTTCTTATCGCATTGCTCGATTTCCTGCTTGATGGAAATCATGGCATCACAAAATCTGTCCAGTTCAGCTTTGCTTTCACTCTCGGTGGGTTCTATCATCATCGTTCCTGCAACCGGGAAGGAAACTGTAGGCGAATGGAAGCCATAATCGATGAGTCTTTTGGCAATGTCTTTTACTTCAATACCAAAGTCTTTAAAATCCCTGCAATCGATAATCATTTCGTGAGCCGCTCTTCCTTTTTCTCCGGAGTATAAGGTCTTGTAGTGACCTTTCAGCCTGGCCTGAATATAATTGGCATTTAGAATGGCATACTCTGTAGATTCTCTTAAACCTTCTTCACCCAGCATTCTGATGTACGCATAAGAAATGAGGCATACAAAAGCAGAGCCAAACGGAGCCGCAGAAATGGAAGAAATCGCTTCTGTTCCTCCAGTTTCTATCAAAGGGTTGTTTGGTAAAAACGGAGCTAACTGTTTGGCTACGCAAATAGGGCCAACACCTGGTCCGCCACCACCATGAGGAATGGCAAAGGTTTTATGCAGATTTAAGTGACACACATCGGCTCCAATCCTGCCCGGACTGGTCAAACCAACCTGAGCATTCATATTGGCTCCATCCATATAAACCTGGCCGCCATGCTCGTGGATTAGGGCTGTAATTTTTCTGATGTCAGATTCAAAAACCCCATGAGTCGACGGGTAGGTTACCATCAAGGCCGCTAAATTATCACTGTGTTTTTCAGCCTTAGCTGTCAGATCGTCAATATCAATATTACCCTGGTCTGTTGCTTTTACTACGACTACTTTCATACCAGCCATCACTGCACTTGCAGGATTTGTACCATGAGCAGAAGAGGGGACCAGGCAGATGTCTCTGTGGGACTCGTTTCTTGATTTATGGTAAGCTCTGATGACCATCAATCCGGCATATTCTCCCTGTGCACCAGAATTTGGCTGTAAGGAGGTAGCAGAAAATCCTGTGATTTCAGTCAGGTAATCTTCCAGATTTTTCAAGATTTCCTGGTATCCCAAAGCCTGATTTTTAGGAACGAAAGGATGAATATTACCCCATTGTGGGTTGGACAATGGTAACATTTCTGAAGCTGCATTCAACTTCATCGTGCAAGAACCCAGGGATATCATAGAATGGTTCAAAGCCAGGTCTTTTCTCTCCAGTCTTTTGATGTAGCGCATCAATTCTGTTTCTGAATGATAACTATTAAAGACATCATGAGTTAAGAATTCGCTTTCTCTTTTTAATTGTGAATGATCTATAATTCCGTCCTTCAACTCTTTTATGGCTTCGATTTCCTTTTCGGAAATTTCTTCAAAGAGGCTTAAAATCTCATTTACATCATCAATTGAGGTCGTTTCATTTAGAGAAATGGAAATGCTTTCAGCATCTGGGTAAAAGAAGTTAATTCCTTTTCGCTCAGCTAAAGCTTTTATTTTTTCAGCATCGGCTTTAACCAAAATGGTGTCGAAATACAAGTCATTTACCTGAAAAAATCCGAGTTTTTCAATGCCTTCAGCAAGACTAACTGTCTTTTTATGAATTTGACTGGCTATATATTTTAAGCCTTTAGGGCCATGATATACAGCATACATGCCAGCCATGACAGCCAGTAAAACCTGAGCGGTACAAATATTTGAAGTCGCTTTATCTCTTTTGATGTGTTGTTCGCGGGTCTGAAGCGCCATTCTTAAGGATGTATTATCATCCATGTCTTTGGTTACTCCTATAATTCGTCCCGGAATATTTCGTTTATACTCTTCTTTTGTCGCAAAATAAGCAGCATGAGGGCCACCGTAACCAAGTGGAATTCCAAAACGCTGTGTCGTTCCTACTACGACATCCACACCCCATTTGCCGGGAGCTTCAAGTAAGACCAGACTCAAAAGATCAGCTGCTACAGCTACCTTTATCTGGTTATCTTTAGCTTTTTTAGTAAACTCTTCAAAATCATAAACCTCTCCGTATTTTCCGGAATACTGGACTAAAGCTCCAAAATAACTTTCATCAAAATCGAATTTATCATAGCTGCCTACGACCAATTCAACATCAAGTGGTTCAGCTCTGGTTTCCAGTAAAGCCAAGGTTTGGGGAAGCACATTTTCACCAACGAAAAACTTTACCACCTTGTTTTTCTTTTGCTCTCTGGATCTAACCGCAAACAGCAAAGTCATAGCTTCAGCAGCAGCAGTAGATTCATCGAGTAAAGAGGCGTTTGCCAGTTCCATTCCAGTTAGGTCAGAAACCATGGTCTGGAAGTTAAGCAAAGCTTCAAGTCTCCCTTGAGCGATTTCAGCTTGGTAGGGCGTATAGGCGGTATACCATCCCGGGTTTTCAAATACATTTCTCTGAATAACTGCCGGAAGAATCGCCTGGTGATACCCCAGGCCTATATAAGACTTAAACACTTTGTTTTTAAGTGCTAAAGACTGAATATGATTTGAGAATTCAAATTCAGTTAAAGGCGATGGCAAGTTTAACTTCTCAGTTAATTTGATATCATCCGGTATGGTCTCATAGATGAGTTGACCTAGAGATTCTACGCCTACATCGTTAAGCATCTCCTTTATATTTTCGCCACGTGGCCCAATATGTCTTGATGCAAATGATTCTGTATTCATTGAAGATCTTTTAAAAATTTGCTCACAAAAATACATTATTTATAATGAAACAAGCGTTAAAGATCGTTTCACTATCGTTAACTTTCTTAGAAAAAATATCCTCTATAAAGCTCTATTTTTGTCAGTGTGAATTTTATATCTAAACTTTTAAAGCTATACATCAACTCCAGCATCCATGTGGCGCTGGCGGTAGTGTCTTTTACTTGTATTACTTACTTAGACTTCGGCCTGGGTATTAAAAGCAGGGTTCTGGTTTTTGTGTTTTTTTCTACACTGGTCGCTTACACGTTTGTAAAATATATTCCTTTGGTAAAAAAGAAGAATGTGATACTTGGTGATAGTCTTAAGTTTATCTTTTTTTTATCTGCAGTGTCGGTGCTGCCAGTTTTCATTTCTTTATTCTATTTTGAACTCGAAGTCATCAGCTTTATTTTTTTATTAGGTATTTTTACTTTGCTGTATGTGCTTCCATTTCTGCCCAAGGCAAAAAACTTAAGAGATGTAAGCGGCCTTAAAATCTTTATCATTGCCACGGTCTGGACCGGAGTCACAGTAATTCTTCCTTTTCTTTCTTCTGAAGTTGCACTGAGTTCACTTGACCTGGAGAAGACCTTATATATAATGAGTCGATTTTTGATAGTCATCGCTCTTATTATTCCCTTTGAAATAAGAGATCTAAAGCTAGATCAGATCTACTTAAAAACACTTCCGCAAGTTTTAGGCGTATTTCAAACCAAGGTATTGGGTATAGTTTTGACCCTGGTTTCCTTGTTTTTGTTAAGTCTTGTCATAAATGAGACCTATATATATGTGTATATGCACCTGTTGATAATCCTGCTAATGATATTTTCAAAACGGCATAATGCGTTTCTATATACAGCGCTTCTGGTAGAAGCCGTTCCTATCCTCTGGTTTTTGCTGAAATTTTTTACTGGATAAAAGCTATAATGTCAGCCAGTTACAGGGAGTGGGGAAATTAATTTCAAAAAACCTTTCTAAAAGTTTGGTTTAGGTTGGGAATTAGTTGTAGTTTTGCACCCCGCTAATTGAGGTATTGATAAGGTAACGTAAAATTAAGGGAGTGATAACATTTAGTTGATTTCACTTGGATTGGATAAGAAAAAAGTATTAGATTTGCGGTCCTTTAAAACTAAATCAGCACGTTCATTAAAAGTTTTATTTTTTTCAAAATTATCACTTGTTATATTAAAAATAAGTATTAGTTTTGCATCCGCTTAGCGAAAGCGGCACGAGTTTAAAGGTCTTTGGTTAGATTTTAAACGCCAAGAATTCCTCTTCTTCCTTTGGGAAGATGTCCGTTGAAGATGGGCAGAAGGGAAAAAGTTCATTGACATATTGAATTGACAATTATAAGTAGAGCGATCTACTTATAGAATTAGAAACATTAAAAGATTAGACTAATCGTAACAGATTAGAGTTAATTCCTGAGAAGACAATTTTAGAATTGAATTCATTTAGACGTTAAGATATATAAGATTTAACGATGAAGAGTTTGATCCTGGCTCAGGATGAACGCTAGCGGCAGGCCTAACACATGCAAGTCGAGGGGTAACGTGAGTGCTTGCACTTGACGACGACCGGCGGACGGGTGCGTAACGCGTATACAATCTACCTATTACTAAAAGATAGCCCAGAGAAATTTGGATTAATATTTTATGGCATTACGACCTGGCATCAGGTTGTAATTAAAGGTTAC
>NZ_FNCW01000022.1 GCF_900099815.1 Psychroflexus sediminis
CGAGATAGTTCACCTTGCTCCTCTGGTTTTTCAGAAATTTAATATGATTAAACTTCTTATAAATATAAAATGTAAAACTAATAGCGGAGTCGAGAACCCGCTCGATGTTCAAACATCAGGTTGATAAAAAAACCCAATTTGTTTCCAGTTCGAGCTGCCTGCACTGAGCGCAGACGAAGTAGAGTCAGGATTTCTCCTTGTTTCAAGTTCGAGCCTTTCGACTATCGCTCAGGATAAACTCCCTCGGGAACCATTCTTGTTTGAAGTTCTAGCATTTCTTTTATGTTTTATGTTCGAGCTGCCTGTACTGAGCGCAAACGAAGTAGAGCCGAGAACCTAGTCCGAGCCCTTCGCCATCACTCAGGATAAACTCAGCCGAGAACTCTTTCAGTATGCTTTCAAAATCCTTCAAAATAGTATCTTTGACATCCAATTCAAATAAAACACTTATGAAAGCATACATATTTCCCGGGCAGGGCGCCCAATTTACAGGTATGGGACAAGACTTATACAATACTTCTGAAGAAGCAAGAACTCTGTTTCATCAGGCAAATGATATTCTTGGGTTTAACATTGCCAAAATCATGTTTGAAGGTACGGCTGAAGACCTCAAGGAAACCAAAGTCACGCAACCCGCTATCTTTTTGCATTCGGTCATTTTAAGCAAAGTTCTGGGTGATTCTTTTCAGCCTGACATGGTAGCCGGCCATTCGCTAGGCGAATTTTCTGCTCTGGTGGCCAACGGAACTTTGGAATTTGAAGACGCCCTCAGGCTGGTTCATAAACGGGCTTTAGCCATGCAGAAAGCCTGTGAAATCAATCCCTCGACCATGGCTGCAGTCCTTGGACTGGAAGATGATATTGTGGAAGAAGTTTGTAAACACATCGATGGGGTTGTGGTTCCTGCCAATTACAATTGCCCTGGCCAACTGGTGATTTCGGGAACCCATCAGGCCGTGGAGGAGGCTTGCGAAGCCATGAAAGAAAAAGGCGCAAAACGAGCCTTACTACTCCCTGTAGGTGGTGCCTTTCATTCGCCACTCATGGAACCCGCCAGAGAAGAATTGGCAAAAGCGATAGAATCTACCAGGTTCAATACGCCTCATTGCCCGGTCTATCAAAACGTCACCACCACAGCGGTTTCGGATCCCGAAGAAATCAAAATCAATTTGATCAAGCAATTGACGGCTCCTGTCAAGTGGACACAAACCATGAAACAAATGCTTGCCGACGGTGCTACTGACTTTACCGAAGTGGGTCCGGGAAAAGTGCTCCAGGGCTTATTGAGAAAAGTGGATAGACAGGTAACCGCAGATAGTATTTCTGGTTTATAAAAGTAGTGAGTAGTGAGTAGTGAGTAGTGAAATTTTTGAAAATTACAATCCATACTAAGTTATTTGTCACAAAATTGACTACCAAAACAAAAAAAGACCTCATTCGAGGTTTTTTTTGTTTTATCTGATCCAAGAAGTAACTCCTTTAACCCGACTTCAGGTGAACGAAAATTCTTATGCTTCATAACTCATGAGGTTATCTTCTCCAAGCGATCCCAACTTGAAGATTAACTTACAGGTTCAAAGCTTTTTTTATATAAACTAAAAAAGCCTCGCTTCATCAAACTGAAGCGAGGCTTTTTGGTTAAGATTATCTATTAATCCTTATAAATATTCACCGGCCATGAATCGTTGGAGAAATTCACGTCAAGTAAGATCTTTTCAGGATCTATTTCAATGGATTTTATGTCCTTTTTAGCTTCAAATTTATGCGTCCAGGTATCTCCCCTCTGCCAGATTTCCACAGGAAGGCTTTTCATTTCTGTTGTGCCATCTTCAAAGGTGATTTGCATATGAACCGGCATTGGAATATCCCCTCTGTTCGAAACTGTGAGGTAATAAGCGCCCTCTCGTTTTCTCAGCGAATCAATTGCTAAATCGATATTTCCCGTACCATAAAACCAGGCCTCAAAAAACCAGGATAGATTTTCACCAGCTGCATTTTCTATATGATTAAAGAAATCCTTAGGCTGAGGATGCTTAAATGCCCAGGTCTCAATATAAGATTTAAAGGCATAGTCAAAACGTTCCTCGCCGAGAATATATTCTCTTAAAGTGACCAGACCTAAAGCAGGTTTGTAATAAGCAATCATTCCGAGATTTCTCAGGTTAGCAACATCCGGATAAGTATCGATACCCTCGCGTTCTTCGCTTAAAAACCAGCCCGTAAGTGTTCTTGGCTGATTAAGTCTTGTAGGATATTCTCCCTCATTAAATGCTTTGGTGCTGTAATAATTGATGAATGTATTAAAGCCTTCATCCATCCAGGCATATCGTCTTTCATTACTACCCACGATCATAGGAAACCAGTTATGACCAAATTCGTGATCGGTCACTCCCCACAGGCCAGCTCCTGTGCTTTTCCAGCTACAAAAATTAAGTCCCGGATATTCCATCCCGCCGATATCGGCTGCCACATTGACCGCTGCAGGATAAGGATATTCGTACCATTTTTTGGAATAATATTCTATGGAGGCCTTGCTGTATTCTGTAGATCTGGACCAGGCATTTTGCCCGTTGCTTTCTATAGGATAAGCAGAGTGCGCCAGGCCGGTTTTACCACTAGGTAACACAAACTGTGCAGCATCCCATATAAAGGCTTTGGAAGTAGCAAAGGCAAAATCTCTTGAGTTTTCAATCTTATAATGCCAGGTCTGTGTTCCACTTTGCTTATCAAACATAGCGGGATCACCTATTTCTTCAGAAGAAATTAAAGTCACTGTTTCTTCGCTTTCCAGGGCTTTTTTATAGCGATCGTAAACTTCAGACGACAAAACGTCTTTTGGGTTTTGTAATTCCCCGGAAGCCACTACCAGGTAGTTATGAGGAACCGTAATTTCAACATCAAATTCACCATAATCATAATAAAATTCTCCGGCACCCAGGTAAGGCTCCACATTCCAGCCTTCGATATCATCAAAAACGGCAACCTGTGGGAACCATTGTGCAATCGCATAAATCTCTCCATTCTTGGTGCTAAGACGTCCCATTCTGTCCATGCCGTTAACAGGAACTTCGAATTCAAAATTCATGGAGACTTCCGCTTCTCCACCATCAGCCTTTAAGGGTTTGTCAAAAAACACCTGCATTCTCGTATCGGAGATAAGGTGTTTTGAAGAGGTCGATCTTCTGACTTCAGCTTTTAGATTTGAAATTTTGACACCTTCCAGCGGATCGCCATCATAACGATTGCCGCCTATTGGAGTGGTCAAGGTTCCTCTGGAGTCTTCTGTAAACCTGTTTTGTTCCAGATACATCCAGATATAATCCAAATCTTCCGGACTGTTGTTGGTATAAGTCATTGTGATCTGACCCCTGATGATATGGGTCTCGGGATTTAATTCGGCTTTGATGGTATAATCTGCTTCATTTTGAAAATATTCCGGACCTGGTTTACCTGAGGCTGACCTGTAGACATTACCCGACCTGTCCATAAATTCGTCGAATTGAGATTGATTATTGTCCAGCTGAGCAAAAGCTGAGGGCAGCGTCAAAAGGCTTAAGCCCAAAACTGAAAATAGAAAATGTATTTTGTTCATAAATATAAGGTTTGAAAATGTTTGAATTTGAGCTCTAAAATAAAAAAAACAAGAATAAGTGAAGCCTGGTGTTTGAATTATTCTATTTCCAGGTAATTCCTTTTCACGAAATCCAGGGCGGTTTTAAGAATGTGCCCCATAGTTTTGCAGCGTTTGAAACGTATATCTCTGGTAAATTCTACTAGCTGTCTCCTCAGCATTTTCACATTCTCGTCTGTAGACACCCTGTCTTTAATCATACAGCGAATCAGCATTCTAAAGCGTTTTTCTGATGTGATGAGACGTTTAGCCACCTGAGAGCGCTCCTCTTTACGGTATTGCTCTACAGAGGTGTCCTGTAATAAATCTGAAACCATTTTTACCAAAGGCCGGTTTTCCTTGAAAAAATGAGGCTGATAAACCTTCAAATTCCCTTCATAATTCTGCTGATCAAAATCGATGGCTCTAATTTTATAATCCACATGGTCAAAATCATGAGTAGGAATAACCACGTAATTATAAGAACGCATATCACCGAGAAGTCTGAGCGTACACCGCTCGTCGAACTTCACAAACTGCTTAGCGATTTCATTCCTGGCCCTGTCGCTGCATTCCGGCAATTGCTCTTTGATAAAAACATCCCCGGGAATTCCGGCAATATGCTCTTCGATTAGGGTGTCTTTATATACCAGGAAATTGATCCGGTTTGGAGAAAGAATATGTTCAAAATCAAGCCCGTAAATCCTTGACGCATCTGCTTTTTTGACATAGAAATAAGTGAAGTTGTCATTCAGGACATTTCTTATTTTAATTCGGAAGGGCTTGGAATTACCGAAGGTACAGAAATCTATAGCGTCCACATTGAGAAAATCCATGTGCTCACTTCGCCCGTCGGAGTGAAGAATGAGATACACTCGCTTGAGGCTGTTGTCGATTTCTTCACGATCGAAATCGGAATAATAACATCTTACCCATAAAGTATCCTCATCATGTCTGTCATAAACCACAATGGAACCGGAAAATCTCAGCAAATCATCGTAAGAGACCGGAATTTTGGTGTTCCTGTTATACGTCTGCAAATATTTATTCAGATTCTCATTAATAGGAAAGGTTGGCTTTTTTTTAGACATGAGTTTCTTTTGCATAGACTAGTTTTTTCTCAAAGGTAGCAAATTTGCCAGCTTAAAATGTAACATCAGCCGGTGCTTTTCGTCTCATAAGAAACTCCAGACTTTGAAAACTATTCTTAAACTCAGAGAACTTACCAAAAAATTTGGAAGTCTAACCGCCGTAGATGCTTTGACTTTTAATATTCAAAAGGGAAACGTATATGGGATATTAGGTCCAAACGGCAGCGGAAAATCTACCACTTTAGGCATGGTGCTCAATGTGGTTAACCCCTCCTCTGGATCATTCGAATGGTTTGACGGGGAGATGAATACACACGAAGCCCTGAAAAAAGTAGGCGCTATAATTGAGAGTCCCAACTTTTATCCCAGCATGAGTGCTGAGGATAATCTCAAACTGGTCTGCAAAATCAAGGGTGTGGAGTATTCCAGAATAGATGTGGTTTTGGAAATTGTAAATCTTCACGACAGAAAAAAGGATCACTTCAGCAGCTATTCACTGGGAATGAAGCAGCGGCTAGCTATTGCTTCAGCTTTGCTTAACGATCCCGAAATTCTCATTTTAGATGAGCCTACCAATGGTTTGGATCCTCAGGGTATCCATCAGATTCGAGAAATCATTAAGAGAATAGCCGCAGAGGGCATGACGATTTTACTGGCTTCTCACCTGCTCGATGAAGTTGAAAAGGTGTGCTCACATGTTGTGGTAATCAGAAATGGAAAGAAATTGTACTCAGGACCTGTAGACGAATTGAATGCTACGCATGGTTTTTTTGAATTGAAAAGCGAACATAAAGACGAATTAAAATCATTTCTCGAAACGCATTCAGCTATCGAACGTTATGATGAAGCAGACAACGACTTAATCAAAGCCATCTTAGCCCAGCCTTACGAAGCTAAATTAATCAATAAAGAATGCTTCGAAAAAGGAATTCTACTCACACATCTTGTGAAACGGAAAGAAACTCTGGAAGAGCAGTTTTTAAAATTAACCAAGAATCAATAAGCCCGGACAATGAAAAGACTTTTTCTTATAGAATTCCACAAACTAAAAAATAACAAAGCAGCTAAAATCCTGAGTTTGATTTATTTCATTCTGTTCAGTGCCATTGCCTTGTTTGCCTCTATCAAATTCAACTTTGGTTCCATCGATTTCAGGTTAGCCGATCAGGGGATTTTCAATTTCCCCTTCATCTGGCATTTCAATGCCTACTTTGTCGCTTTTTTAAAATTATTCCTCGCTGTCGTCATCGTATCCATGGTTTCCAGTGAATACACCAACAGAACTTTAAAGCAAAACCTCATAGATGGCTTAAGCAAGAAAGAATTCATTTTATCTAAGTTTTATGGCGTTTTAGGCTTTGCTCTTGCCTCAACCCTTCTTTTGTTTATCGTGAGTCTTATCTTAGGATTGATTTTTTCTGATTATGATGAATTCAATATTGTTTTTTCTGATCTTGAATACATCTTCGCCTATTTTTTAAAATTAGTCGGTTTTTTCTCCCTGTGTTTGTTTTTTGGGATTTTGCTTAAACGCTCGGCCTTTGCCTTGGGATTTCTTTTCCTGCTCTGGATTTTTGAAGGGATTGTCCAGTTATTTGTCAAATTCCAGGCTGAATCTTTAGATTTTATCCTCAACTTTTTACCCCTGCAATCTATGAGCAATTTAATCATAGAACCTTTTACCAGATTGGGTATTGTAAAGTCGGCAGCAACCCAACTAAATTCAGAATTCACAAAATCCTACGATGTGGAGTGGTCGGCTATTTTAATTGTTATGGGCTGGAGTTTCATATTTGTCTATTCCTCCTGGAAACTTTTACAAAAGAGAGATCTTTAAATTATATTTGAGGTAAAATTTCACTTTTGTATAAATTCCTGCCGGTATTATTTTTCTTTTTGAGTTTAAAGATGTATGCTCAGGGGGAAGCTAATAACTGGTATTTTGGAAGAAATGCCGGGATTACTTTCAATACAAATCCACCTACAGCCTTAACAGATGGAGAACTCAGTACAAGCGAAGGCTGTTCTTCCATCTCAGATTCCAATGGTAATCTTTTGATGTATACCGACGGGAGAACCATTTGGAATAGAAACCACCAAATCATGCCTAATGCCGACTACTTTAATAATACAGGATTGAATGGCGATCCCTCAAGTACATCCAGTGGCCTAATTGTTCCACATCCTACAGATTCCGATCTTTATTTTGTATTTACGATTGATGAGCCACATCATAATAATGCAAATGCTTACCCTAGCCAGGGTCCCGCAGATAGTAATGGAAATAGCACTCCATCTTACGATGATACCGGAATTATTCCTAGAGATGATGATGGCTTTAATAATGGATTGAATTATTCCATTGTAGATATGAGTTTACGCAGCGGTCTTGGTGATGTTGTCGCCGGTGAAAGGAATAATGAACTTGTTACCTTTGATCCAAATGATTCTGAAGACATAAAATACAAGGCTTCAGAGAAAATCACAGCAGTGAGAGGCAGTGACTGTAATTCAGTATGGGTGATTACACACTTTAAAGATAAATATTACTCTTTTTTAATTGATGAGTTTGGGCTTGGTACTGATCCAACACCGGTAATTTCACAGGTTCTTCCAAATATCCCAACTACCTCATACAGAAGAGGTGCTTTAGGTTATCTGAAAGCCTCTCCAAATGGTGATAAAATATTAACTGCTCATTTTTCAAAGACTTTCAACAGGGAAAATTATGAAGATGGAAGAGATGGATCTGTTTTTTTATATGACTTTGATAATTCTACTGGAAAAATATCAAATCCAACTGAGCTGATTGGAAATGTCAATGCCTACGGAGTCGAATTCTCTCAGGACGGAACTAAAGCTTATGCAGTTGTGTCTGAAATAATAGACTCTTCAAAGATACTCCAATGGAATCTAGAGCGTAGTGACATTCCGAATTCTAAAATAGTGATTACCGATTCAAGTGAATTGTTTAACGCCCTGCAACTTGGTCCAGATGGAAAGATCTATCATTCACTAGATGGCAGAGCCTCACTAGGAGTTATCAATAATCCCAATGCGATTGGAGAAGATGTAAATTATTCGCAACAAACTAACCAGGGAGCGATATCCCTTAATGGAAGATTTGCAAGTGCTGGCCTGCCTCCGTTTATTCAATCTCTTTTTAGTAAAAGAATTCCACTAGTCGATTCACCTAATAATGAAGTCATTGAACAGGTGGCACTTTGTGATCAATACAGTTATGAATTGAAATATGATGACCTCCCTAATGCAACTTATACCTGGTCAAAAAATGGAGTTGTTTTAAACAATGAAACAGGTCCTGTTTTAAATATTACTATCGACTCCACTGCAAGTTTTCCACTTCAGGAAAAATACCGTTTGGAGGTAGATCCTGGAAATGGTGACTGTCCGTTAATTGGGGTGGCTCAGATCACGTTCAATAAAAGTCCGGCGTATAGCGACGATCAGCTATTAACCTGTAAAGCCCCTGATAGTAACGCGGTGTACGATTTAACTGAAATCCGGGAGAAGTTAAGTGAACAGGTCAATCTAAGTGTGAACGAAATTGATGTCAAACTTTACAGATCCTTGGCTGATGCCAGCTCAGGAAACAGTCCCATTCAGGTCACATCCAATTTTGAAAACAGTGAAAATCTAAGTTCTCTGTTTGTTGATATATCCACATTTGGCGTCTGTAATTCCCTTGTTGAATTTGAACTCCTATTTCAGAATTTGCCTGATATTGATACCGCTGATGAAACGCTCTTCTATTGTATTGAAGATTTCCCCGAACCTTTTGAAATCAGTGCTTTAAACGAAGGGGATGACCCGGCTGCATATGATTACTTATGGTCCACAGGGGAGATTTCCTCTCAAATATCAGTGAATTCCGGCGGAGAATATTTTGTTAATATCAATGTAAAGGGTGCTGAGTGTAGCCTTAGAAAAACCTTTATCGTAACTGAATCTGGTTTAGCTTCTTTTTCGGTTGATGTTGATGACGGCGGCAACGATAAATCCATTCAAATAAACGTGGATCCATTTAGCCTTGGTGATTATGAATTTGCGCTTGAACAACCCCTCAATTTTCAGGATGAAAACGTTTTTGAAAATTTAAACCCTGGTATTTATACAGTTTATGTCAGAGATAAATCAGGCTGTGGCATATCGGAAAAGACCATCGGGGTTATTGGTATCATGGCGTTTTTCACCCCCAACGGAGATGGCATAAACGATAAGTGGCAAATAGGTGGTCTGTTAGAAAATAACCAGGAAGATATCCTGCTGCAGGTTTATGATAGGTACGGGAAACTTATGACTACTTTTACAAATAAAGACAGCGGCTGGGATGGGACCTATAATGGCAGGAAAATGCCAGAGGATGACTATTGGTATCGGGTGCGTTTAACAGAAGGTGTTATTAAAACAGGAAGCTTCACTTTAAAACGCTAATTTTATAATCAAAATTCAATCCTATGAAACTTATTTTAAGCCTTTCCCTTGTTCTCTTTTTTTGCTCAAGTCTCTATTCTCAGCAAAAAAACTTTATCGATCAGCCTTATATTGAAGTAAAAGGGACGGCTGACACCCTGGTAACTCCGGACCGCATTTATCTGGGCATTACTATTTCTGAAGAAGAAACCAGCGGTAATTCAAGTGTTGAAGAATTGGAACAGCAACTGATTTCTGAATTTAAAAAGCTCGATATCAATATTGACAAACAACTTTTTGTGGCTGATGCGAGTAGCGATTTCAAGTCTTACTTTTTCTCAGGCCAGAAAGTGCTAAAAACCAAGCAGTACACCCTTCTGGTGTATAAGGCTTCTACCCTGGGTGAGGTTTTAAGAAGCTTACAGAAAATCGGCATAGCCAATGTCAACTTAACCAAAACTGAACATTCGAAAATTGAAGAATTCAAAACTTCAATGAAAGCAAAAGCTGTCACCAATGCCATGAGAAATGCTCAAGCCATGGCTAAGGCTATAGATCAGGAACTTGGCCAGGCGCTTTTTATTTCTGAGACCAATTCCTACATCTATGCCATGCAAAATCAAGCTTCAGGCATGCAGGTCAGAAGTAATACGACCGGTAACCGGGAAGAAGCAGCAACTACAAATCTTTCTTTCGATCAGTTTAAAATCAACAGCGACGTCCTGATAAGATTTGTTTTAAAATAAGGATTTTTCCTGATCTGTCTTCTGAATTTCATACATGTGAAATTAATGCCAAAGGAAGAGCTTCGACTTTGTGTTGACTTGGAAGCGAGGTATCTTCGCAAAAATAAATTTGAATGAAATTCAATTTAAAGTCAGACTTTAAACCTACCGGAGATCAGCCACAGGCCATTGAAAAGTTGATAAAAGGTCTCAATAGCGATGAGCGCTACCAAACTTTACTGGGTGTTACAGGCTCTGGAAAGACATTTACTATGGCCAATGTCGTTGAAAGTGTCCAAAAACCTACCCTGGTTCTCGCTCACAATAAAACCCTTGCAGCTCAGTTATATTCTGAATTCAAAGCTTTCTTCCCAGAGAATGCGATTGAATATTTTGTGTCTTATTACGATTATTATCAGCCTGAAGCCTTCATTCCCTCTAGTGGAACTTATATTGAAAAGGATTTATCGATCAATGATGAGATTGAAAAACTCAGGTTAAGCACCACCTCCTCTTTGCTTTCAGGTCGACGCGATGTTTTAGTCGTAGCCTCCGTAAGTTGCCTTTATGGTATTGGAAACCCGGTTGAATTTCAGAAAAATGTCATTTCAGTTGAAGTGGATCAGCAGATTCCAAGAACAAAACTGCTTCAGCGTTTGGTTCAGAGTCTATATTCCAGAACCGAAGTTCAGTTTAACCGAGGTAATTTCAGAATAAAAGGAGATACCCTGGATATTTTTCCTGGTTACGCTGACCACGCCTACCGCATACATTTTTTTGGAGATGAGATTGAAGAAATTGAAGCCTTTAATGTGGAATCCAATGAAATCATCGCCAAGTATGATAAGCTGAATATTTATCCTGCCAATATATTTGTGACTTCGCCTGAGGTATTGAATTCTGCCATCGATCAGATCGCCATTGATCTGGGCAAGCAGATAGACTATTTCAAAGAAATCGGGAAACCTCTGGAAGCCAAACGAATTGAGGAGCGGACCAATTTCGATCTGGAAATGATCAAAGAACTAGGCTATTGTTCTGGTATTGAAAATTACTCCAGATACTTGGATGGGAGACAGCCTGGAACAAGACCCTTCTGCTTATTGGATTATTTCCCGGATGATTATTTGATGATAGTGGATGAAAGTCACGTGACCATTCCACAAGTTGGGGCCATGTACGGGGGCGACCGATCCAGGAAAGAGAATTTAGTCGATTACGGATTCAGACTACCGGCAGCTATGGATAATCGGCCTTTAAGACTTGAAGAGTATGAAGCCCTGCAGAATCAAGTGGTCTATGTAAGTGCGACTCCTGCAGATTATGAACTTCAAAAATGCGACGGGGTGTATGTGGAACAGGTTATACGTCCGACAGGCTTACTGGATCCTGTAATTGAGGTAAAACCAAGTCAAAACCAAATCGACGATTTGATCGAGGAAATTAATAAGCGCGTTGATAAAGATCAGCGTATTTTAGTCACGACACTGACCAAACGTATGGCTGAAGAACTCACCAAATACCTGACTAGAGTAAAAATCAGAACACGCTATATTCACAGTGACATAGATACCCTGGAACGTGTGGAAATCATGTCTGATTTACGAAAGGGGGTGTTTGATGTGCTGGTGGGCGTAAACTTGTTGAGGGAAGGCTTGGATTTACCAGAAGTGTCTTTGGTTGCCATTCTGGATGCGGATAAGGAAGGTTTCCTGAGAAGTAATAGAACCCTGACGCAAACCATAGGTCGTGCTGCGCGTCATCTGGAAGGGAAGGCGATTCTTTATGCCGATAAGATTACGGATAGCATGCAAAAAACCATAGATCAAACCGAATACAGGAGATCGAAACAAATCGAATACAACACCAAACATAACATTACGCCTCAGGCGCTTAAAAAATCTCACCATTCAGCTTTAAGCGGTAAAAAAGAAAAGCCTTACGAAGTTATTGAAACACCGACTTTACAGGCTGCTGAAGAAGCTGCAGAAAATTACAATGCCACAGATTTAAAAAAGAGAATGACCCTGGTAAGGAAGTCTATGGAAAAAGCGGCAAAAGATTTGGATTTTATGGAAGCTGCAAGGTTCAGAGACGAATTAAAAATGCTTCAGGAAAAACTGGAAAAGGAGAAAGCTTAAGATTTAAACTGAATTTTCGACATAAAGTCCCACACACACACACCCGCAGTAACTGAAATATTCAACGAATGCTTTGTGCCAAGCTGTGGAATTTCAAGAACGGCATCAGAAGCATCAACAACCGCCTGTTGCACGCCTTTAACTTCATTTCCGAAAACAAAAGCATAGGTTAGATTTTGCTCGGGGTTAAACTCCTCCAGAGAAACTGAATCTTCTGCCTGTTCAATGGACATGACCTTGATCCCGTTTTCTTTTAATTCCTGAATAAGCTCTAGTGTATTTTCTCTATACAACCAATCTACCGTTTGTGTGGCACCTAAAGCTGTTTTTTGAATATCTTTATGGGGAGGTATAGCGGTTATGCCGCACAGGTAAATCTTTTGTATCAAAAAAGCATCGGCGGTTCGAAACACAGAGCCAATATTATTAAGACTTCTGATGTTGTCCAAAATTAAAATCAATGGCGTCTTAGACGAGGCTTTAAACTCATCATCGGTTTTGCGAACCAGCTCACTGTTTTTTAATTTTCTTGGCATAACCTGTTTTAATAAAAAAACCCTTTGATCTCTCAAAGGGTTCGTACTCGGAGCGGGACTTGAACCCGCACGACCGCAATGGTCATTGGATTTTAAGTCCAACGTGTCTACCAATTCCACCATCCGAGCGGAAAGAGCGAAAGACGGGATTTGAACCCGCGACCCTCACCTTGGCAAGGTGATGCTCTACCCCTGAGCTACTTTCGCATTAATTATTGCGAGTGCAAATTTAATATATTAATTGATTTGTCAAAACCTTTTCGCTAAAATATAATAAAATTACTTCTTGGCTTTGGGCGCTATCAAACGCTTGATTTCATTAAGCTTCATCAAAGCTTCAACAGGAGTCAGCGTATCGATATCAAGCCTCAGAATCTCATCCTTAATCTGCTCAAGCAGAGGATCATCCATATTATAAAAACTCAACTGAGGCTCAGGCTGTACCGCCTGTTTTAAGGAAGCAGAATCTTCAGTGGTATCTCTTAATGATTCCAATTTCTTCAAAATAGTATTCGCTTTTTGAATCACATACTGTGGCATTCCCGCCATTTTAGCCACATGGATTCCGAAACTGTGCTCACTTCCGCCCGGAACGAGTTTTCTTAGAAATAAGACCTTATCCTTTAACTCCTTTACAGATACATTGAAATTTTTGATTCTGTCAAATTGCTTGGACATCTCATTGAGTTCGTGGTAATGCGTGGCAAATAATGTTTTAGCCTTGCTGGGGTGTTCATGCAAAAACTCAGCTATAGCCCAGGCAATCGAAATCCCGTCGTAAGTACTGGTTCCTCTGCCAATTTCATCTAAAAGCACAAGGCTTCTGCTGGACAGGTTATTTAAAATGCTTGCCGATTCGTTCATCTCTACCATAAAAGTAGATTCTCCCATCGAAATATTATCACTCGCGCCAACACGGGTAAATATCTTATCTACCAGGCCGATTTCTGCTGAAGTAGCCGGGACAAAACTTCCCATTTGAGCCAGTAAGACAATAAGAGCCGTTTGTCTTAACAAAGCCGACTTACCACTCATATTGGGGCCTGTAATCATGATAATTTGATCAGTCTCCTGATCTAAATACAGGTCATTACTGATATATTCTTCTTCAGCTTTGAGCTGCATTTCGATTACAGGATGTCTTCCTTCCTGTATAGATAATTCAAAACCCTCGTTTATGCTTGGCTTAGCGTAATTGTGCTCCAGAGCAAGCTGAGCAAATCCAGAAAGACAATCCAGCTGAGCGATCTGAAAGGCATTTTGCTGAATGACTTTCATATAATCCTGAGTCCAAATCACAAGGTCCTGAAAAAGCTTTTGCTCTAAACCTGAAATTTTCTCTTCTGCAGAGAGAATCTTCTCTTCGTAAACCTTTAATTCCTCGGTGATATAGCGCTCTGCATTGACTAAAGTTTGCTTTCTCGTCCAGTTTGCCGGAACCTTATCTTTATGCGTATGTCTAACTTCGAAATAATAACCGTACACATTGTTACTGCCAATCTTAAGACTTGGGATCCCTGTGTCTTTAGATTCAGCATCGAGCATTTCATCGAGATAATCATGCCCTGAAAAGGCGATACGGCGATACTCGTCTAGTTCATCGGAAAAGCCAGATTTAATAGCATTTCCTTTTAAAATATTGACCGGAGGCTCTTCTGAGATGGAGGAGTCAATTTTGGATCTTAAAACATCACACGGATTCAGGTGGTCTGCAATAGTCACCAGAGATTCATGTTTAGATTTTTCCAGAGTGTCCTTCGCCGAGTTGATAATATCCAGGGAATTTTTTAGCTGAAGAAGCTCCCGGGGATTTATTTTTTGTGTCGCAATCTTGGAGACCAGGCGTTCTAAATCGTTGATTTCTTTCAAATAGGACCTGACTTGGTTTTGGAGGTCGGGATGATTTTTCAGAAAATCAACCGTTTCCAAACGCTGATTTATTTTGTAGGCCGTCTTTAAAGGAAAGGCCAGCCAGCGTTTTAAAAGTCGGCTGCCCATGGCTGATATCGTTTTGTCTATGATATCGATTAGTGAAACTCCTTCTGAAGTTGTGGATTGGTATAATTCGAGATTCCTAATGGTAAACTTGTCCATCCACACATAGTCTTCTTTAGGGATTCGGGATAAGTTATTGATATGCTGAAGCTGTGCATGATTGGTTTCAGATAAGTAATGAAGAATAGCACCTGAAGCGATCAAGCCCTCATGGTAATCCTGGATACCGAAGCCCTTAACTGAAGTTGTTTTAAAATGAGAATTGATGAGATTATTGGAAAAATCATATTTAAACACCCAGTCTTCTATATAAAAATAAGGCTGCTGACTTCCTAGCTGACCGGCGAATAAAGTTTTTTGCTTTTTTGAAATCAGGATTTCGCTTGGTGAAAAATTCTGAATTAATTTATCAACATCTTCGAGACTGCCTTCAGAAACCAGAAATTCACCTGTTGAAACATCTAGAAAAGAAATGCCATAATTATCTTTAGGTCCTGACACAATAGCGCATAAGAAATTGTTGTCATTTCTAGATAAGACATCATCATTAAAGGATACCCCGGGGGTAATCAATTCGGTAACGCCTCGTTTGACAATTGTTTTGGTTTGCTTTGGATCTTCAAGTTGATCGCAAATAGCCACTCTTAAGCCGGCTTTAACGAGTTTTGGCAAGTAGGTGTTTAGGGAATGGTGTGGAAATCCGGCAAGCTCTGAACGTTCCCCTCCATTATTTCTATTGGTCAGAACAATATTGAGAATTCGAGAGGCGGAAACGGCGTCTTCTCCGAAGGTTTCGTAAAAATCTCCAACTCTAAATAACAACATCGCATCAGGATATTTAGCCTTGATGGTATTGTATTGTTTCATTAAAGGGGTTGTCTTGGGAGACTTAGATTTAGCCACGATTTTTTAAAGCTAAAATACTAAATTGTACAAGGAAAATCATCTATATGCCTCAACTACTTAAATAAAAAAACCCTTAATTACGTAAGTAATTAAGGGTTTAGTATAAAGAAGGCGGCGACCTATTCAATGACTACCTGTGAATACAAGTGTAAGGCTGTATGAACAGCTGCAGGAACCTGCCAGTCCGGACAAGGCTGGTTTAATCCCGAAAACGCTGTGCTTCGGGGCTCTTCCACACTGATGATTATTTATATTGAAGGTCATGCCAGCTCATTAACTAAGCGAAGGGCAGTTTTTTAAACAAGAAAACCCCGACTAAAAAGTCAGGGTTTTTCTATAAAGAAGGCGGCGACCTACTCTTCCACGGTATGTAGTACCATCGGCGCTAACGGGCTTAACTGCTCTGTTCGGAATGGGAAGAGGTGAGCCCCGTTGCTATAACCACCTTAAATTTTAAAGGCTTTAGAGGGGAGTACCTCCCGATAACTATCGGGAGCTATAACCACCTTAAGCTCTAAAGGAGATAGTAGATTGTAGATATTGGACTTCAGCTATTAGATTTTTGGACCCACTGGTCTTTTAATCTAATGTCTCATATCTGATGTCTATTCTCTAACATCTCACTTCTAATAAGTTGACATAATAAAAATATATAAGAATTGCAGGGTAATGGCTTTGCTCTTTAGAGTCTGAAGTAAGGAATTAAAATAATAATCATCTTCATAGATAAGCTCTTCGGATAATTAGTATCACTTGGCTATGACATTACTGCCTTTACACCTGTGACCTATCAACCCCATCGTC
>NZ_FNCW01000028.1 GCF_900099815.1 Psychroflexus sediminis
AAAATAACTTAAAACTTTAATTTCTCTAAGAGTAAAAAAACCAGTTAATTGAAAACGAAGAACGATCAACCAGTCTACCAGACAACCGTGTTGTCGTGTAATGGAGTAGTGGTATAGTGGAGTAGTCGTAAAATGGAACCGGCCTGGTTTTTATGGAGGTAAGTCAGTTGACAGTTCACAGTTCACCGTCTAGTCGTGTATTGGTGTAATGGAGTAGTAGTATAATGAGGAGAAGAATTAACGCCATTTCGATACACTTTGTCTATCGCCAAAACACCTGCCTTCCAAGGTACGCAGGCAGGCAAGCTCAATGACCGGCTTAAACTGGTGGCTGAGTGATCCCGACATTTTGGTTGGGATCGTATCGAAGCCACATTGAAAGAAGCAAAAGATTCTAAGGGTGACGCGATGCAATCACGCACCAAACTTGTAGTCGTATAGTGTTATAGTAGTATAATGGGGAGAAGAATTAACCTCATTTCGATACACCCTGTCTATCGACAAAACACCTGCGTTCCTTGGCAGGCAGGTCGAAGCCACAAAAGTCCCGAGTTGTTGACAGGTGCCAAATAAAAAAGCAAGGCGATTAAACCTTGCTTTTCGTTGGAACCGTCTCAAATCAGATAAAACTTTAACACTGATAAATGGATTAGTTACGCAAATATCAGTCTTAAATAAGACTCCGAGTTACGGTTTAACCGTACTTATGTTACGGGAAAACCGTACATTTTAGTTTTTTGTAGTAATCAGCATACAAAACAGGCTGCTGATCACCTGCTAATATTTTCTATTTTTCTTCTGTTTGCGCCTTTTCCAGCAGGCTCACTATATACGAATAATGCGCTTTCAATTCTGCATCCTCAGAACCAGCTCTTGTTTTAAAATCAGATAAAAGCTCATTCTGAAGCGAAAGGCTATGTCCCTTCAGCTCGAGAGGCAAATCCTCTTCATCTGCCAGTTCGATAAGCTGAACAACGAGGTGCTTCTGCAGTTCGCGTTCAACCTGGTCCGGAGCGGTTCTGGAATAGATGATATCTTCCGTTAGCATATTCAAAAGCTCCTGCGGAGAAAGTCCATTTCCGGCCAGGGTAGAATGGGTATCCCACATCAGCTTTAGACGTCTGGCACTGGTAAGCCTGTTGAGGACCCCTTTGTTGATGCGGATCAGGCTTTCCAGTTTTCCGGTTTCTGCAAACTTAGAAACCAGGTCTTTATCGACTAACCAGTATTGTGGCGTCCACACATTCTCGCTAAGGAAATCCAGGGCGTTTTCCTGATCGGCTTTGTCCACGACCTTATAAGGAATACCATCCTGACCTTTATGCAGTAAGGTTTCATGTACTCCCCCTACGACAGAAACCACGTGATAGATATAACGTCTGTATACCCCCAGCATTTCGCCGTAAAGCTCTTCCAAATCGTCATAATTTTCACCCGTAGGCGTCGTCCATTCAATAAGATTATCGGCTACGATTTTGAGGTTGCTCAAGCCATAGGTACTTGCTTTGACCGAGTTGTCACCAACGTCTTCGGTTTGAGCATCGGGATCGTTTCCTCTGCCGCCAAACATGTATAAAGGATTGGTGCTGCGCTCATCCACAAAGCTTTCTAGAATTTCTCTTTCCTGCTCTGGCGTGCTGTTGGGAAAATAACGGTAACCCCATTCAATGGCATAATCATCGTAAGGACCGAGTTGTCTTACAAAACGGATGTTTTCATCCCCCGGCTGAGCGACATAGTTGTACCGGGCATAATCCATGATCGTAGCGGCGATTCCCATTTTCTGGGTGAAGCGTCCGGATCTGAGCGATTCCACATCGTAGGCAGAACTGGCTTTCATGTTGTGAGGCAATCCCAGGGCATGACCGACTTCGTGAGAAATCACACGGCGCATCATCTCTCCAATTTCTTCTTCGGGCGTATTCAGGGATCTCGCCTTTGGATTGGCAGCGCCGGTTTCCAGCAGGTAGCGATTGCGGTAAGATCTCAGGTGGTTGTGATACCAGATGATATCCGACTCGATAATCTCCCCCGTTCGCGGGTCAGAGACACTGGGTCCAACAGCATTTCTGGTCGTTGAGGCCACATACCTGACGGTAGAAAACCGCACATCCTCCGGACTGAAATCCGGATCTTCCTTTTTTGTTGGAGCAACCCTGGCTTCAATGGCATTTTTGAAACCCGCTTTTTCGAAGGCTGAATTCCAGTCTTCAATCCCCTGGATAAAGTAGGTTCTCCATTTTTTTGGGGTAGCCGGGTCCAGGTAATACACGATAGGCTTCTTAGGCTCGGTAAGCTCACCTCTGGCATAGGCCTTTTCGTCTTTAGGCTCCAGTCTCCAGCGACGTATCAGTCTCACCTCATCTGCCTTTAAAGCGTCGGAGCTGTAGTCGTATTTTCGGATACCAAACCAGCCCACGCGGGAGTCTTCGTAGCGCACCTGCATTTTATCCTCCGGCAGGGCGATGATGGAATGGTTGATCTGAAAGGTAAAGGTACTGGTCGAATTTCCTCTTGGCGGATTGCCCGTCGGAAAGGTGAGCGTATGGGTGATTTCAGTGTTTTGAGGAAAGCTTTTCACCGCATTGATACGGCTGCGTTTATCGTCTGCTTTCCCGATTTTGTACTCTTTTTTTAATCTGTCCGGGACAATGTTGAAGGAGGGTGAATCGGCATTGAAAAATGAAGAGACTTCGATGACGAAGTCATCGCCTTCTTCCGATTTGATCGGAAACGAAGCTAAAATAGGGTTGAGGTTGTTTTGAGCCACACTCAGGCTGATGGGATCTTCCTCATCGGCTATATTGGTGGTTAAGACCTGAACCAGATCTATGGAGTTCCCCACTTTCACAAAGTGAATCATCTGCTCTGAAGTCTTCGATCCTGCATTGGTGTAAGCTGAATAGTTGGCTGGCAGCTGCTTAAGGCGAGTGACCATCAGCAAATCTTTTTCCAGAACCTCTTCCGGGAATTTGAAGTAGAGCTTTTCGTCTTCAAAATAAGTCGAGATCAGCCCCTCGCTTTTGGGCATGCTCTCCAAAATAGAATCTAAATCTTTAGTGTTTTTGTCCTGAGCCACCCCCAACTGAAGGCTGAGCGCAAAGACAAGCAGTAATACGTATTTCATGGGTTGAGTTTTTTTTAAGACTAAAGATAAGGCTTAAAGTTTAAAATGGACGCGGAGTCTGGAGGTGTTGACGGTTTACAGTTTTCGGTTGTCAGTTTACTGTTCACCGTGTAGTCGTGTAATGGAGTAGTGGTATAGTGGAAAGGGCCTGGTTTTTATGAAGGTAAGTCAGTTGACAGTTATCAGTTCACTGTTCACCGTCTAGTCGTGTATTGGTGTAATGGAGTAGTAGTATAATGGGGAAAAGAATTAACGTCATTTCGATACATTTTTCTATTGCCAGGCCACCTGCCTTCCAAGGTACGCAGGCAGGTCTGCCTTCTAAAGTACGCAGGCAAGCTCAATGACCGGCTTAAACTGGTGGCTGAGTGATCCCGACATTTTGGTTGGGATCGTATCGAAGCCACATTGAAAGAAGCAAAAGATTCTAAGGGTGACGCGATGCAATCGCGCAACAAACTTGTAGTCGTATAGTAGTATAATAAGGAAAAGAAAAGCAATCGATAGTTAAAAAAAACGGCCTACTTTTTATGGAGGTAAGTCAGTTTTCGGTTGTCAGTTTACTGTTCACCGTTTTCCGTGTAGTTGTGTCATGGAGTAGTGGTATAGTGGAGTAGTCTTATTAATGGAACCGGCCTGGTTTTTATGGAGGTAAGTCAGTTTTCAGTTGACAGTTCACTGTTTTCCGTGTAGTCGAGTATTTGTGTAATCGTATAGTGGAGTAGTCGTATAATGGAACCGGCCTGGTTTTATGGAGGTGAAACAGTTGACAGTTGACAGTTCACTGTTTACCGTGTAGTTGTGTAATGGAGTAGTGGTATAGTGGAAACGGTCTGGTTTTTATGAAGGTAAGTCAGTTGACAGTTGACAGTTCACTGTTTACCGTGTAGCCGTGTAATGGAATAATAGCATAAAAGAGGAGTAGAAAAAGCAATCGATAGTTAAAAAAAATGGCCTACTTTTTATGGAGGTAAGTCAGTTTTCAGTTGACAGTTCACTGTTCACTGTTCACCGTGTAGTCGAGTATTTGTGTAATCGTATAGTGGAGTAGTAGTATAGTGGAAACGGCCTGGTTTTTATGGAGGTAAGTCAGTTGACAGTTGACAGTTCACTGTTTACCGTGTAGCCGTGTAATGGAATAATAGCATAAAAGAGTAGTAGAAAAAGCAATTGATAATTAAAAAATGGCCTACTTTTTATGGATGTAGTAAACCGAAGTATGAGGTTCATGAACACTTAATCAATAGAAACGGGGGTGAACTAAAACAAGAAAGTGGTGAAGCAAGGAAGAGGAGCAGTGCCCTAGTGCAACGGTTGGCGCTGCGAGGAGGAAACACTTTCGTAGTTTTTCAAAGACATAAAAATAAGCCTAGCGTTTTTTGATTCTCCCGATAGATTCTGTGTTAACTAACAAGAGTTTTTCTCTTTTATTTTATTATTTTTGTTATTCAAGGCGGCTATAAGCTAGTCTGTAAAGGGATACTTTCTGCATTTGCATCTAGTGTCCTTTTTTTTTGGTGATCATTGTCAAACTCAGTTTTATTCTTATCTACTATAAATATAAGTTCTAGCATTTTTCTTTGAACAGCTATCAGTGCTTTCATTTTAATCCCGCTTTTGGCAACTATTCTCGCATATAGTTCTCTATGAGATTTATTATACTTAACGGATGACAGAGAAGGTAGATGCAATGATTTTCTAAGATGCCTATTTCCTTTTTTTGATATTCGCGGTTTACCCTTTACAGATGTACCTGATTGTTTTTCCCTAACATCCAGCCCCGCATAACCAGTCAACTGTTTTTTATTCCTTATTAGCTCGAACCCATTAGTCT
>NZ_FNCW01000009.1 GCF_900099815.1 Psychroflexus sediminis
TGGACAATTTCTTTAGTTGTTTTGTCCAGCCATCTACGTCGTTTTAAGTGAAGATATACCGTATTTCCACGCAATGGGAAGTCTTGGATGGTTATCTCTTTGTGAAAGCCATGGGCTGTTAACACACGGGAGATCTGTTCTGTGGGTGGCGTTTTACGCTCTTCAAAATAAAGATGTATGACTTCTCCGTTTTTAGTATTCCTTACCAGATCAAAATGAGTAATCAAAAGTTCAGGTAGGATGAGTTTGAGTAGGTCTAGATATGTGTCCAATGATTCTTTTTATTGACAAAAATCTAAATTCTATTTCAATTCACACACAACTTTTGAGATTGATCCCTTTTAAAACGGTTGATTTTCCTGTACTTGGGCCTCCTATCAGCAAATTTTTGACGGGTTTTGATTTAGACATAGATTATTACTACTAGAATTTATAAAAATAGGTAATAACAGTATATTTGCATAAAACTATTGAGAATGAAGTCCGATAAATCTTCTGATGAATTTTATAAAACATTGCGCAAAAGGCTCAAAAAAACAAGCGATTGGCCGGCTCCTTACTTATATAAATTTATTGTTCCCTCTTCAGATCAAAAAAATCTAGATCAACTGATCTCAATTTTCGACAATCTTGGAGCTGTTATTTCAACTAAAAAATCTTCAAAAGGCAAATATACCAGCGTTTCTATAAATGTCACACTAAAATCTCCGGATATTGTCATAGAAAAATATAAACAAGTAGGTGAAGAAATTGATAATGTGATTTCTCTGTAATCAGAGTGAAATTAAATGCTTATTTTGCAATTCTTATAAAAAACAAAGACCATTGATAACTTATCTCGAGTATAATTCTGAAAGAAACGAATTAAAAATTCCTGAATACGGAAGACATATCCAGAAAATGGTGGAGTATGCCAAAACCATTGAGGATGACGAAAAAAGAAATAATATTGCTAAAGGCATTGTAGATGTCATGGGTAATATGAATCCTCACCTGAGGGATGTTCCCGATTTTCAGCATAAATTATGGGATCAACTTTTTATCATCAGTAATTTCGAATTGGAGGTAGACTCTCCATTTCCGAAACCATCTCGTGATGAACTTTATGCCCGACCTGAGCCTTTGGCCTATCCTCAGAACTTTCCCAAATATAGATTTTATGGTAATAACATCAAGCGAATGATTGATGAAGCCATCAAAATTGAAGATGGTGAACTGAAAGACGGACTTATGTTCAATATTGCAAACCATATGAAAAAATGTTATTTGAACTGGAATAAAGACTCCGTTTCAGATAAAATTATTTTTGATCATCTGAGAGATCTGAGTAACGGGGAATTGGATTTGAAAGCCGATACAGAAGAACTGAGCGATGCTAATGCTTTGGTTAGACAGGTCAAAAAATATTCAAAACCTCAAAAGAAAAGTTTTAAAGGCAACAACCGCAACCGTAAACGAAAATACTAAATGGCTACTTTCCAAATAGAAGGAGGTCACCAACTCAAAGGTGAAATCCACCCCCAGGGCGCAAAAAACGAAGCTTTACAAATTCTGTGTGCTGTTTTATTAACTCCCGATGAAATTGTAATTCACAATGTTCCGGACATTCTTGATGTCAATAAATTGATTGGAATCTTAGGGAATCTTGGCGTTAAAATTCAAAAACTAGGCAAGGGAAGTTTTTCTTTTAAATCGGATGAGCTCAACCTGGATTACCTAGAAAGTCAGAAATTCAAAGAGGAAGGAAGTAGCCTCAGGGGTTCAATTATGATTGTTGGTCCACTTTTAGGTCGTTTTGGAAAGGGCTATATTCCGAGACCTGGTGGAGATAAAATCGGCAGAAGACGTCTGGATACACATTTTGGTGGATTTATAAATCTTGGTGCCAAATTTCGATATAATAAAGAAGAACGTTTTTATGGGGTAGAAGCCCCTGAAGGATTGAAAGGAGCAGAAATGCTTCTTGAAGAAGCCTCTGTAACGGGAACAGCAAATATTTTGATGGCTGCTGTTTTGGCTGAAGGAACCACTACAATTTATAATGCTGCCTGTGAACCTTACATACAGCAATTGTCCAAAATGTTAGTTTCAATGGGAGCTAAAATTGATGGCATCGGTTCAAATTTATTAAAAATTGAAGGTGTAAAAGAATTAACTGGCTGTACGCACAGAGTGCTGCCAGACATGATTGAAATAGGCTCATGGATTGGTCTAGCTGCTATGTCTCAAAGTGAGATCACCATCAAAAATGTAAGCTGGGAAAATCTGGGAATTATTCCGGTGACCTTTAGAAAGTTGGGAATTCAGTTAGAGAAACGGGGGGATGATATCTATATCCCCGCGCACACCGATGGTTACGAAGTCGCTAATTTTATCGATGGATCTATCATGAATATCAGCGATGCGCCCTGGCCAGGATTTACGCCAGATTTACTGAGTATTATGCTGGTGGTAGCTACCCAGGCGAGAGGGAGTGTTTTGATTCATCAAAAGATGTTTGAAAGCAGGCTTTTCTTTGTAGACAAACTCATTGACATGGGCGCAAAAATTATCCTTTGCGATCCTCACAGAGCTACGGTTATAGGTCATGATTTTGAATCTCAGCTGAAAGCAACCACGATGACAAGTCCCGACATAAGGGCTGGTATTTCATTGCTTATTGCCGCCTTATCGGCCAAAGGTACTTCTACCATTCATAATATCGAACAGATTGATCGTGGGTATGAAGATATCGATGGTCGTTTGAAAGCGATTGGAGCAAAAATTTATCGCCATGATTAATGCGTAAATCTTTAAGTTCTAAATCTTCGGAGTCTCAAACCTGTTAAGCTGACTTTAGACAGAGATCCGGGTGATTTTTTTATCGCTTTTCTAAATGATATATTATTTGTGAGAAAATGGCCAGAACTTTTGTTTTGGTCTTTTTTTTATGCTCAGATTCTGTTTATGAAACAAGTCTTCCCACTGCGTTTCAGATTTATTGGTATGAGGTATGGCCTTTAAATTCCATATTGACTAAAGAATCCATGACCAGGATAAATGTTTCATTACCCAGGAGGGATACACATCTTCCAGGACTATGATTTTCTTTTTGGAAACGCGAACCGCTTCATCAAAAACCTGTTCAGGATTTGGGCAATGATGTAAAACAGTGATCAACATAGAGGCATCAAAACTTTCGTTCTCAAGAGGAAGGCGGTAACCATCATAGACAATGGGTGTGATGTCACGGTAAACCGTTTTATCTGTAATATCCACAGCAGTAATTTCAAAATTATGCTGTGATAAATAATTTGCCAAACCACCGCTTACTGTCCCAACATCCACAATAGTTTTACTTTGATTTAAAAAATCGCCTATCAGCTTTGCTTTAGAGGCATTTCTGTGCTTATGTTTTAGACGAATGAAAATATTGTTGAGAGGCATTCTAAATTTTTATGCGATCTAAAAAGACCGGGCATAAACGCAGCAAAAAGTTTACATTTAAATTTTAAACAGAAATTATGGGGAAAATAACGTTTTTATGGCAGGAACTCAAAGGCAGTTTTTGGTTTGTGCCCATACTCATTATTGTTTTTTCTATTGGATTGGCAACTTTGCTGATTTACATAGACCGAACCGTTAACGCCAGTTCCATCAAATACCTGAGTTATATCCTTACTGAAAGTGCAGATTCTGCAAGAAGTATTTTATCCACCATTTCTGGCGCTATGATTGGCGTAGCAGGAACTGTATTTTCCATTACACTTGTTGCCTTAACCCTTGCTTCGTCTCAGTTTGGTCCACGTTTGCTTAAAAACTTTATGCACGAGCGCCTCAATCAGGTGGTTTTAGGAACTTATGTGTCTACCTATGCCTACTGCCTCATCGTTTTAAATGTTGTGAAAGACAATGAAGCTCAGGTTTTCATTCCCTCCTTATCGATCTTATTAGCCATTTTGGCTGCTATTGGGAATATTATTCTTTTAATCATTTTTATACATTCGATTTCGATTAGCATACAGGCAGACCATGTGGTCTCTGATATTTCTGTGACCTTAATGAAAAATATAGAGCGGATTTTTTCTGAAGAACTAGAAGATGAGGATCCTTCTTTTGAAAAAAACACTAAACCTTTAGACTATTATCTAAAGGACTTTTCATATTCTAAAACTCTGAAATCTCCTGAAAGCGGTTATTTACAGTATCTTCAAAATATATCTCTTTTCGAAGCAGCCAAGGAACACGACTATCTAATTGTTTCGCATCATAGAGTTGGTGGCTACATCGTAAAAGGTGAGCCTATTATTAGCGTTCATTCCAAAACTGAATTTACGGATGAATCCTCTATAAATTTTGAAAGCAATTATGTCCTGGGAAGTTCCAGAACTACTCAGCAGGATGCAGAACATTCTATTCACCAAATGGTGGAGATCGCTTGCCGCGCTTTATCTCCCGGTATAAACGATCCTTTTACAGCTATTGCCTGTGTAGATAATCTTACATCTACCTTATGTTACCTCACTCGCGTCAAATTTCCATCCAAATATAAATTTGATGAGGATGATGAGCTTCGGTATGTGTTTGAACCTTTAACCTATCAGGGCATGCTGGATGCGGCGTTTTTACAAATCCGACAGTTTTCCAAGGGCAGTCCTGCTGTTGTGATAAGACTTATGGAAGCCATGATCAAAATACACGATTATACCTCCTATAAGGTTTACAAAGAAGCGGTAAAAAAGCATGCAGAAATGATTTTGAAAGTCGCCGAAGATTCTTTTGAAGACAGCCATGATCTTGAAGATATGCGCGAGCGAAGCCGATGCATTTTGGATACTAATGAGGATTAAAACAGATTATAGTGGGTGATTTTTTTCTGCTGAACCTGCCTGCCTGTCCATGACTCGCAGGCAAATTCACCTTTAATAAAACATCAATTCTACGAATGTTAATTAACTTGGATATATTCCAATATTATGGAATATATCCTAAATTTGTAGAAAAAATACTATGCTACATTTGGTTCATCAGGCACATCGCGCTTTGGAAATCTATCCTCCAGACTTATCCAAAAGTCTGGATTTGCCATTTGTAAACCAAGGCATTAGTGCGGGGTTCCCCAGTCCTGCCGATGATTTTCTGGACATTAAAATTGATCTGAACAGGGAGTTTATCAAAAACCCTAATTCCACCTTTTATGCTCGCGTGCGTGGGAGTAGTATGCTAGGTGCAGGGCTTCGGGATGGAGATTTACTGATTATTGACAGAAGCCTGGAACCCGAAAACAAAAAGATTGCCGTGTGTTTTATCGATGGAGAGTTTACCGTTAAGCGCATCAAAAAGGAAAAAGACAATATCTGGCTTATGCCGGAGAACAAAGACTATCCGCCTATAAAGGTCGATGAAAGCAACGACTTTGTCATTTGGGGGGTGGTGACTACTGTTATCAAAAAAGTAGACTGATGTTTGCTTTGGTAGATTGCAATAATTTCTATGCGTCCTGTGAGCGGGTTTTTAATCCCAGTCTTCGCGACAAGCCCGTGGTGATTCTATCCAATAACGACGGCTGTGTGATTGCGCGAAGTAACGAGGCTAAAGCTTTGGGAATCCCTATGGGAGCACCTACGCACAAGTTTGAAAAGATATTCAAGCAGCATAAGGTTCAGGTGTTTTCTTCCAATTATGCCCTGTACGGAGATATGAGTGCTAGAGTCATGAATATTTTGTCAACTTTTACACCAGACATTGAAATTTACAGTATCGATGAGTCGTTTTTGGAATTTACGGGCTTTGGGAATTACAACATGCAGGCCTACTGTGAAAAGATGAAGTATGTGGTCGAAAAATCAACAGGTATTCCCATAAGTATTGGCCTGGCGCCTACAAAAGCCTTGAGTAAAATAGCCAATCGCATTGCTAAAAAGTTTCCCGAACGTACCAAAGGTGTCTTTGTTATGAAAGATGATAGTGCCCGGATAAAAGCTTTGAAATGGCTGAAAATCGAAGACGTTTGGGGCATTGGTCGTCAGCATGCCCTGCGTCTTAAAAAACACAATATCCACACGGCCTATAGCTTTTCTGAACTCCCCGACGACTGGGTAAGAAAGCAAATGAGCGTCGTCGGTCTGCGACTCAAAAAAGAACTGCAGGGCCGACGGACGCTGGAGCTGGAAACCCCTGCCCATAAAAAAGCCATCGCTACTACGCGTTCATTTGATAAGCAGTACAAAGAATTTGGCTACATCCGGGAGCGGGTGAGTAGTTTTGCCATCAAATCGGCAGAGAAATTGAGAAGGCAGAGGAGTTGCTGCCAGATGGTGTACGTGTTTTTAAAAACCAATAAATTTCGGCAGGATTTACCGCAGTATCAAAACAGTATTGTCGTGCAAACGGGTTATCCGACTAATTCCAGTATAGATCTTGTCAAATTTGCCGTAGAAGGACTTAAGAAGATTTATCATCCTGATTACTACTATAAAAAAGCGGGAGTCATCGTAATGGGCCTGGTGCCTGAAGACCAACGACAACTGGCGTTTTTTACGGCAGAAAATCCAAAGCATAAAGAGCTGATGCAGAAGATCGACAGGCTAAATGGTGTCTATGGTACAGGCGCTGTACGCCTGGGGAGTCAGGATTTGGGCAGGGTCTGGAAAATGCGTAGAGAACGGCTTTCTCAGGCTTATACCACAAATCTAAACCATGTGATAGAAGTGAAAGTAGGCAAGGAAGAGAAGGACAAAGCCAAAAGCGATAACAATTCTGAAAGGTTTGTGGGTTTATTTTAAACTAAGAAATTATAAAATATTACTCAAATCTTGCTTGCCAATGATAGTCATTATCTCAACAGTATCATTATTTATTCTATAGTAGATACTATCAGATCCACAGACACAGCGTCTGTATCCTTTCTTGATGAAGTCAACAGATTCAAATGAAAAGGGGTGTTTGGAAATAATCTCAAAATACTCAAAGAAAGAATCAAAATATTTATCAGCTTGAGTCAATCCGAATTTTCGAACACCAAACTGATGAATTCTTATCAAATCATCTTTCGCAACACGACTTAATTTATAATTAGCCATTTAGCGAAGACTTAGATTCTGCTAATATTTGTGCCTTAGTAGCATTGGTAAATCCGCTATTTTCAGCTTTTTCAAGCTTGGCCTGAATCCAATTCACTTGAACTTGCTGATTTCTGGCTTGGCGAATCAAATCGTTAATGAGTTCACTTTTGCTAGAGTATTCCTTACTTTCTACTTGATTTTTTAACCAGTCATCGTTGGGTTCTGTAAGTGAAATACTTTGTCTGCTCATAATTAAAACATTTGATGCAAATTTACACCAAATTAGCACCAAATAAAAAGTTTTTTAACTATTTGATATACTTCAAGAATTTGATATTAATTTGAAACAGGATTGACTTGGGTTAGGCTAACAGCTCTTAAAACTTTCGTGATTTGAAATTCACCTTAAAGCCTTCAGTCAAAACCTTTACGGCCCGGACGGAGGAACAAATGAACGCCGTACTTCAAGCTAACCGGTATGTATCCTGAAGATTTTCAGTATCAAAATCAAAAGAAAAAATAATCCTGAATTTGCCAATTGCAAATCGAATGTAGTATGCTCAAAAAAGCTTAGCTTTGCAGCTTGAAAAAATTGAAGAATACTTGATATGAAAGCAGGAATTGTAGGCTTACCCAACGTAGGAAAATCGACTTTATTTAACTCGCTCTCCAATGCCAAGGCGCAGAGTGCGAACTTTCCATTTTGTACGATAGAGCCCAATATCGGGGTGGTAAACGTGCCGGATCCACGTCTTGAGATGCTGGAATCCCTTGTAAATCCTGAGCGTGTGGTGCCTGCAACTGTGGATATTGTGGATATTGCCGGCCTTGTAAAAGGAGCAAGTAAAGGTGAGGGCTTAGGCAATCAATTTCTTGGAAACATACGAGAAACCGATGCGATTTTGCACGTCTTGCGTTGTTTTGACGATGATAATGTGGTTCATGTGGATGGGAATATCGACCCGATACGGGATAAAGAAACCATCGATATTGAACTGCAGTTGAAAGATTTGGAATCGGTGGAGAAAAAAATGGATAAAACCAAGCGTGCCGCAAAAACCGGGAACAAGGAAGCGCAACGCGAATTTGCAGTTTTAGAACAATTGAAGACGGGTCTGGAAAGCGGAACTTCCGTACGAGCACTAACGATTACTGAGGAGGACAGAACTGATTTTGTTAAACCGATGCAGCTGATTACCGACAAACCTGTGATGTATGTATGCAATGTGGACGAAGGTTCTGCAGTGTCCGGAAATGCACATGTGGATCGTGTAAAAGAGGCTGTAAAGGATGAAAACGCCGAGGTTTTGGTACTTGCTGTTGGCATTGAAGCCGATATTGCTGAGCTGGATGATTATGAAGAGCGGCAACTATTTCTTGAGGATATTGGCCTTGAAGAAGCCGGGGCCGGAAAGTTGATCCGTTCGGCTTACAGGCTGCTAAATCAGCAAACCTATTTTACCGCCGGTAAAAAAGAAGTACGGGCCTGGACGGTGAGAGTGGGTGCAACTGCTCCACAGGCAGCAGGAGTGATCCATACGGATTTTGAACGTGGTTTTATTCGTGCAGAAGTCATTAAATATGACGATTTTGTGCATTACGGCAGTGAAGCTAAGGTGCGCGATGCAGGAAAACTGAATGTGGAAGGCAAAGAATATATCGTAAAAGACGGCGATATCATGAATTTTAGGTTTAATGTTTAATGAGTAGTCAGTATTAAGTAATAAGTATTGAGTAATTATTATGATGACAGTACTATCTTTACTTGCTATGTCATACTGTCCCTAAGCTTCGGGATCAGGGTCCAAGTTCTCTCTAATGAAGATGCTGACGTAAATTCAGCATGACAAGATTATAGATTCATAGGCACTGACTCAGTTCGTTAAACTCAATCTCAAGTGTAACTTCTGAAAAACAGAAAACCAATAACTGCCTCCTGCTTAGATTCATAATTAACCTGAAGGTTTTTTAAGACTTGCAAAGCCTTACCTTTGCAAAAATTTCCCCATGTCAAAGCAGTTTTCAGAATTAAACATAGATGAGTCCTTACTAAAAAGTTTAGCGGACTTACAGATCAGCATACCTACAGAGGTTCAGCAGAAAACCATACCCAGTATTTTACATCAAACCGAAGATCTCGTGGTTTTATCCAAAACGGGAACAGGGAAAACAGCGGCGTATGGTTTACCCTTACTTCACTTACTCAGGTTAAGAACTTCTGAGATGCAGGTGCTTATACTGGCTCCCACCAGAGAACTCGCTCAGCAGATTCATGAGCAGCTAATTGCATTTGCTCAGTATTCCGATCTATTGCATATGGTCTGTTTAACCGGCGGAACGCCTGTAAAACCTCAAGTAGAAGCGCTAAAGCAGGCACCCGCGCTTATTGTGGCTACACCTGGCCGTTTATTGGATCTTGTAAAACGAGAGGCTATAGATTTGAGCCGCATTACACATTTGGTTTTAGATGAAGCCGACGAAATGCTGAGTGCTCTGAAGACAGAAATGGATTCAATCCTTAAAATTCTGCCTAAAACGAGAAGAACTTTCCTGTTTACAGCTACGCTTCCGGGAAGCCTTAAGCAAATCGTACAAAACTCCATGTCCCCGGATGTACTCCAAATCAATTCAGAGATGTCCACCCTAGGTCATCAGGGGATTGAACATCATTATGTCGTTGTCGAACCCATAGAAAAGCTGGAGGTGTTATTGCATTTTTTAAATTCCAGAGCAGGGGAGAGAGGTATCATTTTTTGTAAGACTAAAGCGGCGGTCAATAAACTGGCGAAAAAACTGGCCATCAATAAATTTTCATCGGGAGCCATTCACGGGAGTCTTACCCAGGGGATAAGGGACCGTATTTTAGGACAGTTTAGGGAGGGTCATATTGATATATTGGTCGCTACCGATCTCGCCGCTCGGGGTATTGATGTAAAAGCGGTATCCTTTGTGGTCAATTACCACTTACCGGATACCTGCGAAGCCTATGTTCACAGGAGCGGGCGTACTGCCAGAGCAGGAGCAGAAGGACTATCATTTACGGTGTTACAGCAAGATGAAGTCGTGGAAGTGGCTAAATTTAAAAATGAATTAGGCATAACCTTTCATCAAGTGCCAAAAGCAGATCCTCAAAGTCTTGAAGAAAACAATGCCTTATTATGGGCTAAAAAGGTATTCAAAACCAAACCCAATCGGGAGGTCTCTTCCGAATTAAAATCAAAAATCCAAACGGTGTTTCATCATTTGACCAAAGAAGAGCTCATCGATAAAGTACTTGCCTATGAGTTGAAGCAGGCAAAGACTGAGCATACATCCACTGAACCTACTAAAAAACAATAAGCTTATGGCCAATTCTATAAAGTCACAGGAAGAGATTTTACAAAAACTAAATATACAGATATTGAACCCTATGCAGGCGGAAGCTATTCCTTTAATCGAAAGCAAAGCGAATACCCTGCTGTTGTCGCCAACAGGAACCGGCAAAACCTTAGCCTTTTCATTGCCTTTAATGAATATGCTGGATCCGGAATCTCCTGAAGTTCAGGCTTTAATTTTGGTGCCTTCCAGAGAACTGGCTATTCAAATTGAACAAGTGATACGTTCGATGGGATCCGGTTATAAAGTCAATGCGGTGTACGGGGGCAGACCTGTGTCCAAGGATAAAATAGAAATCAAACACAATCCTGCTATTCTTATTGGAACACCGGGAAGAATTTTAGATCATTTTAACCGCGATAACTTTTCTAAAGCAAGTATAAAAACCCTTGTTCTGGATGAGTTTGATAAATCTTTGGAAGTCGGCTTTGAAGAAGACATGAAGTCGATTTTAAGTCAGTTGCCCAACCTCTCCAGGCGGGTTTTGACCTCGGCTACCCAGGGGGTTAAAATTCCGAATTTCGTCAATTTGGATAAACCCACTATAGTTAACTATTTAGATCAAAAAAACAAGTCTAAATTAAGCCTTAGAACTGTGATTTCTCCAAGCCAAAACAAATTAAAAACCCTGGTAGAACTGGTCCGGCATTTGGGCAATAGTCAGGGCATTGTCTTTTGTAATTTGAGAGAAAGCATAGATAATGTGAGTGCTTATCTTAGTCAGCATCACATCAGCCACACCTGTTTTTCAGGGATGATGGAGCAGAAAGACCGGGAACGGGCGTTGATTAAATTTAGAAATGGAAGCGCACAGCTGTTGGTGGCTACCGACCTGGCTGCTCGAGGAATCGATATTCCGGAAATGCAATTCATTATCCACTACGAGCTCCCGCGTCATGAGGAAGAATTTATTCACAGAAATGGGAGAACAGCCAGAGTAGATGCTAAAGGAACGGCCTATATCTTAAAGTGGGAACGCGAGGCTTTACCTGAATTTATTGGTAAGGTGAGCAGTGCCGATATTTCCAAAAAAGCAGTCCTGAAACCCAGGCATTGGGAAACCCTGTTTATTTCCGGAGGCCGCAGAGATAAGATTTCAAAAGGAGATATTGCCGGATTGTTTTTTAAACAAGGCGGACTGCATCAGGATCAGCTAGGCACGATAGAACTAAAACCCGATTGTGCTTTTGTAGGGGTTCCTTCACATTTGGCCGATACGCTGGTTGATAAATTGAATAACTCCAGATTGAAAACTAAAAAAGTGCGCATCAGGGTTCTTGACTGATGGTAGAAATAGAGAGAAAAGAACCAGGAACTAAGAGAAAGGACTATTTGACAGTAGTGATAAATTCAAATAAACAGTCACTCAAAACTATTAATAAAGAACTGAAAACTGTCAACTATTTAACTTGAGACTATTCTCCTATCTTTGTTACCTTAAACTCAATACATGGCTAAAGCTCGCGAGAAAAAAAGCAATTTTGCATCTCTTAAATTTATTCCCCGATTTTTAAGCAAGGTGTATCACACGCACCCCGGGCTTTTTATAGCAAACGTCCTCCTAAGGCTCCTCAAATCCTTGATTCCAATTGCCTTGTTATGGGTGGGTAAGGAAATCATCGATGAAGTCATTCTGCAAGTGGATCTTGACAATAAGGACTTAACGGGTCTGTACTGGTTAATCGGTATCGAATTGGTTCTGGCGATTTTCAGTGATGTATTTAATCGATTGATTGCCCTTACCGACGGCCTTTTGGGCGATTTATATTCCAATTCATCTTCTATAGAACTCATCCAGAAAACAGCCAAAGTGGAACTGGCCAGTCTGGAAGATTCCGAGTTTTACGATAAACTCGAGCGTGCGCGACAGCAAACCACCAGTCGAGTCACGTTGATGTCCAATGTACTGGCACAGATTCAGGACCTTATTACCATCATTTCACTGGTTACAGGCTTGATTTACTTTTACCCTATTCTGATTGTGCTGCTGGTCATTTCTATTATTCCCTCTTTTATCAATGAATTGAAATACAGCCAGTCCAGCTATTCTCTGCAAAAGAGCTGGACCCCGGAACGGCGTGAGCTCGATTATATGCGAATGATTGGGGCAAGCGATGTGACTGCCAAGGAAATCAAATTGTTTGGTCTGGCAGATTTTATCAGTAATACCTTTAAACGGATTTCAGATAAATACTACAAAGCCAACAAAAAGCTCTCTATCAAAAAAAGCCTGTGGGGTGGTACGTTTCATGTTTTTGGAGACCTGGCTTATTACGGGGCCTATGTGTTTATCGTCCTGAAAGCCGTTGCCGGATTTGTGACTATCGGGGACTTAACATTCCTGGCCGGTTCTTTTAGCCGACTTCGAAGTCAGCTGCAAACTGTGTTTTCAAGATTTTCGAACATCACAGAAAGCGCGATGTATCTCCAGGATTATTTTGAGTTTATCGATATGGATTTCAGCGGTGATCATCCGGAGCAGTATCGCGAGGGACGAACCGAGTTTGAACACAGCATTCGGTTTGAAAATGTAAGCTTCCATTATCCAGGTTCAGAAAAAAATGTACTGACCAATATTTCTTTTGAATTGATCAAAGGCGAAAAACTTGCGCTGGTAGGGGAGAACGGTGCCGGAAAAACAACGCTGATCAAATTATTGCTGAGATTATACGATCCTACTAAAGGTCAGATATTGATGGATGGCGTTCCTGTTCAGGAGTATCGTAAACCGGATTACCAGAAGATGCTGGGTGCTATCTTTCAGGATTTTGTCAAGTATTACCTAACGGCTAAAATCAATATAGCGGTAGGAAATATCGATGAAGAGCATAATCTGGATAAAATCAAAAATGCCGCCGTGCAAAGTCTGGCCAACGATGTCATAGAAAGTCTGCCCGAAGGATATGATCAGGGACTAGGCAGGCGTTTTCGAAAAGGAGCAGAACTTTCCGGCGGGCAGTGGCAGAAAATAGCTCTCGCCAGAGCCTATATGTCGGATGCACCGATTATTATTCTAGATGAACCTACTTCTGCTTTGGATGCACGGGCGGAATCTGAAGTCTTTCAGCGGTTTATTGGTCTTACTGAAGACCGGACCAGTATTATTATTTCTCATCGCTTTTCTACGGTAAGAATGGCTGACCGAATTTTAGTCTTACAAAACGGTCAGATCCTGGAGATTGGAACACACGAAGAATTACTGGCCAAACCACAGTTGTATGCAGAACTGTTTGAGTTACAGGCTGAAGGTTATCGGGAGTAACTTGAAATGGGTTTTATTTGAAATTCACCCCTTGCTGCAGATTCCATTTTCTGTTTTCCGGCAAAAGATCCATTTTAAACTCGATTAAAATCATAATCATCTCATTTTCATTGATTTGAGTTCGCTGGCATTATTTCAATCTGGCCGTAAAGTTTATGTTTTTCGTCTGCTATTAAAGCCTACTTTTGCCAACTTATTTGATATAGAATTAAAATTTCCGAATGAAACGCATTGGTGAATACAAAAAACTCTTTGGAGTTGAAAAAGACATTGAATTAAAATCTTTGAAAAAGGCCTACCGTAACCTGGTAAAGGAATGGCATCCCGATAAATTTCAGGCAGGTGACGAACGTCAGGCTGAAGCTGAAATCCAAAGTAGAAAAATCATTGATGGCTATCACTTTTTAGTCAGTATTGCTCCAGAAACTATCTTAGCTAACGCCGATCAGTATGCAGAAAGCATAAGCTCTGGTATTGCAGATTTTCAGCATAAAGGCAATTTACTGGAAATCACTTTTATGGATGGAACAACTTATGAATACTTTGGTGTTACCAAACCTGTCTTCATCAAAATGATCAACAGCTCTAAGCTGAATCGCTTTGCCAAACGCTCTATTTATCCAAATTATACCTTCAGAATGGCTAAGCGAGAAAATGTGGAGGCTTAGATTTCTAATTTTTATTAAAGTAAAATAACCATAAAACCAGCCTGCGCTTCACTTTGGAAGGCAGGGGCCCTGAGTTCGCAAAGAAAAAAACTCTGCGTTCTCTGCGACTCCGCGGTTATCTCTTTTTCGGATTCTGAATTCATAAAAGCTCAATTATAGTTTATTTACTATTCTTTTTAAACCATTTTTCAACAGCACCTGATTGAAATTAATAAACAATCCTAATCTTAAATCTTTTAATTTTAGATAAGTAAGTAATTGAGCCGTGTGTATATCAGCTAAAGCATCAACACTTTTAATTTCTATGATAACTTTATTTTCTACTAATAGATCTATTCTATAGCCTGCATTAAGCTTAACTTCTTTATAGATAACTGGTAAAGCTAATTGATGTTGCACACTTAAACCCGCTTGTCTAAGTTCATAGGCTAAACAAGTTTCATAAGTGCTTTCTAAAAGACCAGGACCTAATTGCTTATGCACCTCCAGTGCTGCTCCTATTATTTTACTAGCAAAATCATTTTCGTGCATGGTTTAAAAATTTGAGAACTATCAAATTTATAGATAATATTTAAAAAATTTATTGTCTATTAAATGCACAAAAGATAATTTGCGCCGCAAACCTGCCTGTGTTTTACTTTAGAAGGCAGGGTCACAGAGGCCAATTAAGGAAAATATAATCCTTAAAACACTAATATTCAATAATTTAAGTCCTGTTTTTCATAAATTAGGGCTAATTCGAGTCCCTTAAGATGTAAAACGTACTAAGATTTCACAGGTCTTAAAGACCTGTGAGGTCTGGTGTTAATTCATTTAAAAGTGATAATTACTTCAATATGAAGGCATACCCTTTGCCTGCAGGCATTTCCCTCAAAGAGAAAACAGATGAAATGACTATTAGAATTTAAAATGGATTGCATTTAGACATAGTCCGCAAAATCTATCAGTCCCTAACTTTTATAGGCTTCAATTGTATAAGGCCTAAAGCATCCAGGACTCTTATAATTAAATACGTGATATCGATTTCATACCACTTTTCACCGAAATTGGCACGGCTTGCATATTTATGATGGTTGTTGTGGTAACCTTCACCCATCATTAAAAAATCAAAGCGAAAGAGGTTTTTGCTGGTGTTTTTCATTTGGTGGTTTACATAACCAAAAATATGACCAAACCAGTTGATAATGACGCCATGAATCGGCGCCATCATAAAGGTTACCGGCAATAATGCCCATTCCCACCAGGTCGTTGCAAAAAACGCAAAGAAAGCAATATAGGCTGAAACCCAAAACAGACGGGATAGTCTGGAACTGGCAAACAAGTCAAAGCTTTCCCATTGAGGTACATTTTTGGTAAATCGCTGATCTACAGCTGTCTTTTGCGTATTGATATCCTGGTAGATTTTTTTGGTCTTCCACATCATCGCAAACAAGTTAGGATCATGAGAAGGGGAATGGGGATCCTTTTCAGTATCGGTATAAGCATGGTGCATGCGGTGCATGATACCATAACCATAGGCACTCAAATAACTGGGGCCCTGAAAAATCCAGGTTAGTACATAGGTGAGACGTTCCATAAACTTAGACATCGTAAACACCTGATGAGCTGCATAGCGATGTAGAAAGAACGATTGAAAAAACAAACCGCTATACCAGAGTACGGCGACGAAAAGAATAATCCACATAATTTTTTATGCAAAGGTAGGGGCTTATCAACCTGAATACAATGAACCTAGATCAATAAATAAAGCTCAAAGCCGCTTTCTTATTCGGCTTAAGGCTTGTGAAGTCACCCCTATATAGGAGCTGATGTATTTCAAAGGGACTTCTTTCAAAAGTTCGGGACGTTCTTTGAATAAATTTAAATACCGCTCTTTTGCAGAAAGGTTGAGCAGGTTTTGCTCCCGTTTAGATTTAATCAAAAAAAGACGTTCTGCAGTGAGCCGACCGATGAGATTTCCAATCTGGGTGTGTTTATAAACTAGCTGCAAATCTTCGTAAGTGATGCTCATCATTTTCGTATCCGATAGGGTTTGCAACTGGTAGGCCGAGGGTTTCCGGGTTAGAAACGAATCATAGGCACTTACAAATTCGTCTTTAAAACAAAAACCAAAGGTGATTTCCTTATCGGGATCTTCTTTGGGAATGTACAAACGAACAACTCCCGATTCTATAAAGGAGATGTGATTTTCAACCTCGTTTAGCTTTAAAAAATCAGTCTTTTTGGGAAAGGAGCGGGCGTGTAGTTTTGAAGTGAAATAGTCCCAGTCCGCTGGGGAAATGTCAACAATTTGATTTAAAAAGGCTTTGATTTGTTCCACAGTATTGAATCCGAATTTGAAATATAAATATAATTCTTTGCGAATCATTCTAAAAAGGAATTAACAAATGTACTGTTTTGTTGGGAATTGTTTTTTCTCTTCAAATTAGACCGTCAACTTACCTGTGTTTCACTTTGGAAAGCAAGGCTGCAAAGTTCGCTAAGAGAAATCTCTGCGTTCACTGCGACACCGCGGTTATTTTCATTAAGTGATTTTATAAAACAAAAAATACAGAAGAATCCCTAAACTTCGTGATTACGGTGCCTTCTGAAAGGAAACGCAGGCAGATCCGCGGATAATTTTCAAATGATTTTTTTACCACAAAGGCACAAAGAACACAAAGAACACAAAGTAGAAAGTTCTCAGTGACCTCTGTGATTCCGTGGTGAATTTAACTCAGCGTCCTCTGCGACACTGCGGTGAATACTTTTGAATTTATATCAAACTTAATAATTTTTTACCTTCAGGACCTTAACTTAGTAACTCACTTAATTTTAAGACCATGATGATGAAAAAAGCACTATTTGTATTCTCCCTGTTGATCTTGATATGCCCACTCACTGAAGCTGAGGCTCAAACCAATTCAAAAAACTCCCCATACGAATTCAAAAATGGCGATCCTTCGGGGATTGGAAAGTGGTATAAAGGACGCGAAATCTCTCACGTTATGGGTTATCAGGGCATGAACTGGCTGGAACGTCCCGAACGCGAACAGGAAGAAAACACCGGCAAACTTTTGAAAAACATGAATTTGCAACCTACGGATGTAGTTGCCGATATTGGCGCCGGCTCGGGTTATCATGTGTTTAAAATAGCGCCGAAAGTCGATGAAGGTCTGGTCTATGCCGTGGATATCCAGCCCGAAATGCTGCAAGCCATAAAATCAAAAAAGCAGGAACTGAACCAGAACAACATAAAACTGATTAAAGGCAAAGAAAAAAGTGCCAGCCTGCCGGAAAATTCTGTAGATAAAATCCTGATGGTCGATGTCTATCACGAATTTGAATATCCCATAGAAATGCTGATGTCCATGAAAAAGGCCTTAAAATCTGGAGGAAAGATTTATCTTATCGAATACAGAGCCGAAGATCCTACGGTGCCCATCAAACGCCTGCATAAAATGAGCGAAGCCCAGGCTGTCAATGAGTTCAAAGCCAACGGATTTGAATTGATCGAGAATATCGATAATCTGCCCTGGCAGCATTGTATGGTGTTTGGAGTAGAATAGGAGTGCACCTATTTTTAATTTTTAAAATTTGACCATAAAGAAATTCTTAAACTTTGTGACCTCCATGACTCCGTGGTGAATCCAACTCTGCGGATCATATTAATGTTTCATATGAATTTTCACCGCCAAGACGCTAAGTTCCAAAGAGAAATCTCTACGCACTTTTCGACTCAGCGGTTTAATATTGGAGAGGCAATTCTTAGTAGATATTTAAAAATAGTTTTATTCACCGCGGTGGCGCTAAGAATGCTAAGACTAAAATTGATGTGAGTTTAAAATATAAGCTTTAAAACTCGTACTTGCATAAAATGTCATAAGCTTAGACCGTAAAGGAAGTGAAAGCCTTGGGTTTCAACAAAGACATCGATAATCTCCAGTAGCAGCACTGTATGGTGTTTGGAGTGGAGTAGGTGGGCCATATTTAAAAGTAACATCTGAATTTGCTTGAAAAATTTATTTTCAAATGTTTCTTCTGTAATGTTAGTGGAACACTTTTTATGATACGACGTAGGATGGAAACATTATGCTTGTAGAAAGGATGTTCTACTAAAATAAAAAGCGTAAAAAGTAATTTATCATTTTTCAAAATTCTATATTAATGATTTTAAATTTACACAATAATATTTTGCATGAATATTAATACAAGAAATAGGCACATTAGAAATGTATTATTTATAGAGGAAGATTATCCTTTTGATAAACTATATGATTTAATAATGAATTGCAATGGCCTTTGGGGCGGAAGATATACACCCATAATCCCTATTGTTGGTGGTCAAATTGAATCAAAATATCTTGATATAGTTCAATACTACGACCCTGACTATGTATATCATACTGAAAAGGTTTCCATTGACTATATAAAAGAACTGGATATGTTTTCACCTATTGATTATTTTAATATTGATTTAGCTATAAATAGATTTGAGGGACTTGGCTCCTTCTTTTTAATATCTAAAATACCTAAAGAACATTCAATTATTGATTTGGTATTAAGCAACGGTTTTAGGACTAGCTTGAAAAATTTTCTAGAGCTTAATTTGGGAATCACTAGAATGCATATGACGGAATCCAAATTAGCACAAGATTATGAAATAATAAAAGTTGATGACTCTAATTTTAATGATATACCTAAGCTTATACACACAAAAAAGGTGTTCAATAAGAGCTTACTCTCAACCCTAAATATTAATACCCAAGTTTTACGTAACAAGGGCAGGAGCCCCTTTGAGCACTTTCAATTGGTCATTTCAGAAGATAAAGGTAAAAATGAAGACTTACTATATTATTGGAATCGTCAACTTTTTATTTTCAATCATTGGGTTAGGCCATCTCAATTTTTTATAACAGAGACGGAATTTCAAGAATTAATTAATTTACCTGTTATTGATGGGTTACTTTATAGTATTTCTAGAGATAACGAGATTGAAGTAATCTCAAAATCAATTGAGGACAAAAAATTAGAAGAATTAAGAAAACAACTTCAAAGTAAAACTCTAAGTCATAGAATTTCAATATCCAAAAATGACTTCCCGTTTGATATTATGGACAATAATGGAATTGGTCCTTATCAAATTGGAGAACCGCTTGTTCAACAGCATTTTACTTCTATTAAAGATGATGTTTTTCTCAACATACCAGATGTTTCTTTTAATCAAAAGAAACATCCTCCATCAAATACTTGGTTTCTGGATATTGATGTTTATAATTCAGATAGCACTTCGTCAAATATGAGATTTTGTAAGACTGAAGACCCACAGTTTTTTCTACGTACCAAATCTAGGATTAATAAAAGGAATAGCATCTCCATGGAAGTTAATTTTGCCACCACCACAAATAATTTTGTTTCTTTTAAAATTCCAGATTTTTTCTCAAGAGTAAAAATGATGGTACAAAATCCAATTATTCAGACCCAAAGAGTTACCACGAAATATCAAAAAATAAAACTAAATGATGAAAGCTATCGATTGAAGTCATTAATCAAGCTATTCGGAAACAATTTTCATGAAATAAGCGATTTCATTGAGGATAAGTTTTGGTTTGAAATTATTAAAGAACTTTCAATCAATAACAGAGTAGAAGGTGATTCAATAACTTATTTAGAAGTTCTAGAAAGGTGTAAAAGATTACTACCCTCCTTAGGAATAAAATTAGACCCAGATAAAATAAAATATTACAGTGAAGAGGATTTGAAGAAAGGATTAAGAAATACTTTGTTTGAGTATTGTGAAAGGAAGATTTTTTTTAAAGGTTTTACTGCTAAATGTCCAAATTGTTCCTCTAAGTACTGGTTTTCTCTATCCGAAATAACAGATACAATAAAGTGTAAAGGATGTGAAGAAAAGTATTCTTTTCCAATCGAACACCCATACTCTTATAAATTAAATAGTTTAATTCAAAACAACTTTTTCCTAAATAATGGTACTAAAAAAGAATCTTTTGCAGGAAATTACACAGTATTAAAGACATTAAACTATTTAAAGAACATTTCTAGAGTTTCTTTTCAATATAATCCACAAATTGATATATATGATTCCTATTTAGCTAGTAAACCTATAACTGATATTGATATCATTTGTGAATCAGACGGTCATTTGATTATAGGAGAAGCTAAGCATGATAGCAAGCAATTACTTGAAGAAAAAGATAAAAAAAGTCTAAATAACCTCGTAAAAATTGCACAAGAGATTAAACCTTCGAAATTAATGCTGGCTTGCACAATAGACTCTCATTCCAAATTGGATAAATCAAAAAAATATTTGGAGCATCACATCAAAAAATGGGATTTTGAAGTTGAAGTCTTAACTTATATTTCTTCTGAGCCAGACTATTTTAGTCTTAGTGGGAACGCAATAAAATATTTCGGATATAATTAATGAGACCATCAAGAAATGCATTTATCGGCTATACATACCAAGAACAAATAACTTTTTTGTTTTTGGCACTTATGGATGCCGAAAGAAAAATTGACCGTTTAGAGATTGAGGCAGATGTAAAAAATAATTTTGACGATGTTAAAATTTCAATAGAGGACAATTTGATTTATAGTCAAATAAAAGATTTTGATGAAGTAGAACTTACCGATTTAAAATTTTCGGAAAAACAAGTATCAATTAAAGGAAAAAAACATAGTCTAGCCAATAACTGTCTAAACGTTCTCTTTTTTAAGAAAATTGATATTAACTCAAATTGTAATTTTCTAGGAATACCAGCTCTAAAAACAAATAACGTTCTTATTATATCATTATCTAGAATAGAAGCTAACGAAGCGATTGAAGATTTATATAAGAATAATGAAATAAGAAAAATTACAATAAATAAATTCTTCTCTGATTGCCTTGACAATCGAATACTAGCAATTAAAAGAGAAGATCTGCCCATTATAAATATATTTGAAACTAAGTTGTTAGAGGAAACCATAGATGTTGGAAAACGACATTTAGAATTTTCAAATATTCTACATATTGAAGGAAAACCGGGAATAGGGAAAAGCCATTATGTCAATAAACTTTCGACTATTCATAATAATAGTTTTGTCTATAGATTATGGATTTCAAATCAGGACAAAGACTACAAGAAACGGTTAGTATATTCAAACTTCATTTCTGATATCACTAAAAAATTGTTTGGAGATTATGTAAACAGAAATGAAACTGAAGTAATTGATAAACTACGAGAAAATGGACATGTATTCATAATTGATGGATTAGACCATGTAGAAAACTATAATAGCGAGGATTTAGAAAAATTTGTAGATTTTATAAACCAACTTATTCCTAATTGTAAAACTATTGTCCTATCAAGACCTTTAAAACTGAAGACAATTTGGAAAAAACAAATACTTAATAATTGGAATGAAAATGAAACCAAAAAGGTACTCGATGAGCTTTATCATATTAACAAATACTCTATCTGTAGTAGTATTTATAGTATAACCGATGGCTATCCAATATTAGTCAAGTTTTTTGGTGAGCACTATAAAGCCTTTAAGGAAATACCAAATCTTGAAAAATTAAAAGATGTTGAAGATTATTATAATCAAATTCTTGAAAGCGTAAATACTAAAACCGCATTAACTCTATTTCTGAGTTCTCAAAGTTTTTTTATGGAATCAGAATTAAAACTATTCCTTAAAGATGAACTTTTCGACAATTTGCAAGAATTTATTACTGCCTATCCTTACTTGTTTGAAAAAAGACTTAACAGAATTTCATTATTTCATGATAGTCTGAATAAGTATTTGAGAGAACAAGGCATAAATTATTTAAAAAGAAAAGATACTGTAGGTGAAATAGTGTCGTCCTCAATCCTAAAGAGGGAAAAGAGATTTATGTCCAGATTTGCTCATTTTGAGCTTAAAACTGAGATGAAATTGAAAATCATAAAACAATTCTCATCAATTGAGGTTTTTAAAGACATCATGAAGGATTGTATTGATTTTGAAGCGATAAGAGCATTCTATAATCAACTAAGAGAAGCATTAATGGAAATTTCTTGTGATGACTTGGAAATAACTCATTACTACGATTTATCTCTAATCATCAATATTGTAAATAGAGACCACATCTCTACATTAAATCAGTTTTTATATACTTATACTAAATGTCTTTTCTTCAATGGTTATACAGCAGAGGATGTAACTAGTTCTGAATATTTGTTCGGAATGCTAACTTATGTTATTGGGCAAGATTCTATTCCTCTCCATGATATAACAAGTGATTCGTTTTACAGCACAACTCGTTTTTTAGAAGAATTAGAGAATGATGTTTTAAACGAAGAGCAATTCTTTATAAGGTATAATGATTTACTTAATTTAATTAAACCTATTGACACCTACTTAAAAGATGATTTTCATTGGAGAGAATATTTAACCGAAATCCTTACCAATTTATATATTCATAAAACCGAGTACGAGTCATTACTCGAGTTACAAAACTGCGTAGATATTTTCATAGATATTGATGAAGGCCGAGGAATTGCGGAGTTAAAAAAAATATTGGATAGACAAAGTTCTGAAAGAAGATTTCCCCATTGGGTTTTAAATGATGTTAGGAAGAATCTTCTAGCATTGGGAAAACTTCCTGATAATAATCCATATTTGAATCTTAGCCTAAAGGACTATATAAACCAATATAGTTCAATTGGGTCTTTTGATATGTGGACTAATATTCTTAGTTATATACGTTTATCAGTTGAGCAGGAGAGAAGAATTGATATCGGAAGTATTGGATTTTTCTGGTCCATGTACTACCGAAGAAAGGACTACTCGGTTATCAATATATATGTTGCGCTAAAAGTTTTTGAGAAAAAGGAACTTATTGATGAGGAGACTGGAATTAAAACAATTGTTTTAGCCCAAGAAATGTCGGAGAAGGGAATTAGGAATTTATTAGCTGACTACATTAGTATTCATCCCCCTTCAATCATAAAGAAAGTTATAAAACTATATGATTTAGATGAATTGAATATTTCATGGTTTGATTTACCTCCAAATCATATTAGTGCATTTCCGGAAAAAGTATTTAATTATGCTGTGAATACATTGTGGAGGCAAAATAGATTTAACAATGAGATTGATTTCAATGGTATTTCGAACGTTTTTTATTCCTCAAAATGGACAGATTTATTAAAAAATTTAAATTTTTTCAGATTTAAAATTCGTATATCGGATAATGCAAAAGAATTGGAAACACTTGAAAAAAGTGGAATAACAGTTTTGAAACAGAAAGGAGAACATGAAAAGACAAATCCGAGTGGCTATAGATACAAACAAGGAATTTTAGACTCAAGGGATAAAAAATTTATAATCGAAAAAGGATTAAGTTCTACGGAGGTTTCCGGATATCTAAATGGTAATTATGCTGCTCTTGAAGATTTGAAAATTTATCAAATCTACCCTAAAGAAGATATTGCTCAAAATTTAAAAGAAATTATATACAATGCGGTCTTGGGAAAAATAAATAGTATTAATAGTTATGGGAGTTTGTATTATCTGGTAGGTAACTTACCTAAACTAATAAATGATTACGGTAGTGAGGAGGATATTCATGAGTTACACAAAAGCTTTGAAGGTTTCTTAGAGCTATCTTTGCTTAAAAAATGAGTTAAAATGGCTAGAGAATTATGGAATAAAATAATTCAACTGATTATAAAACAATTACATGCTATTATCTGCATCTATGTAAAATAGGCCTTTAAAAAGTTCTATTCGCTATATGGCGTAAATCATACTTTTGTCTTATAATTTATATTATGTAAAATAGAAATAAATTAAACTTAAGTGATATGGTGAATTATTTCTATCTACTTCTCCTCTGTAATTTTTAAATCGTTTAGATGTCCACGATAACTGATTGGATTTCTTTGGGAGCTCGAGATGTTAAGTGTTGATTTGAAGTTTGGATATACTATTAAAAGAATTTTGAAGTTTTCAGTGTTTTCAGTGATATTGAATTTAATGAGGTACTGATTTTTAGTCTTTTCTTTAAGGATCTCCAATTCTTCTGGCTTAGCCTCAAATTTAATTCCGGAACTGTTATTATAACCTCCGCCCATTTGTCGTTCTCCAAAATAGGGTAAATCTGCTATTACAGTAACCCCTTGGAATCTCAAGTGACTGGATTCGCCTGAAATATTAATTTGTGAAGCGTTATCCCCTGGAGCAAACAAACCAACATTATCCAGCTGAATTAATGCACTGGTCACTAAAGGCCTTGCCCATTCAGCTTCAATCTCAAAATAATGATCTTGAATGATTTGATCTAATTTTTTAAAATCATCGGAAGTATATTCACGCGAGTTCCCACATGAAGTAAAAATCATTACTCCTGTGAACATTAGTATAGAACTGATTTTTAAATATTTAAACATCATACTTAAAGTTAAGGTTTAATACTGACTTAAACTAATAGATCCATCCTTAATTTTGGAAATGACCGCCTGAGCTGCAGATTCTCCGTTGAGCATAGCGGCATTGATGGACCCGTTAGCCAGATAATCTCCTGCTAAAAACACCTGATCCTTTAGCTGTGTTTCCGTTTTAGGCAACATATAGCTGACTGTTTTAAGAATAGGCAGAGCTTTTTCGATATGGTAGAATTGTTTAAAATCAATGGTATCGATTTCGGCATAAGACTTCAAATCTTGAGTTATTGTTTCCTTAAGCTCCTCCTGTGATAAGACATGTGGTTTTACAATACTTACAGAAAGCACATGTTCTTCAGCATCGGGTTTAGAAACATAATATATATTGTTGACCAATGCGTTTTCATCTGCAATAAGCGCTATCATGGGTTCTTTAAAATTCCGCTGTTTAACGCTTACGTAATAATTATCGACGCTTTTCCAAAGCGTCTGCTGGTTCTTTAAATTTGAGATCAAATGTGATGCCTCAGTAGCAATAATGACAAAATCAAAAGTTTCTATCGATCCATTTTTAAAGGCGATCTCCTGATCTTGAATAGATTCTACAGGAGTATTAAAGTGAATTTTGGTATGCTTTAGCTGTGCCATTAATTGATTGGGTATGGCTTGAATGCCTTTTTTGGGAATGGCCGCACTCCCCTCGCCAAACATCTTATAGACGAATTCGAATTTTCTTGAAGAAGTTTTCAGTTCATGCTCCAAAAAAATGCCAGTAAAGAAGGGTTTAAAAAAGTTTTGAATGATTTTATTTGAAAACCCATAATCCTGAAGATACTGAAGCGTTGTTTTTTCTTCAGCTAAAAAAATATCATCAAAAGACTTTTTTTTAAGTTCAGTATTAAGTTTTAAAACCTTAAGCTTATCAGCAACACTGCCAATTTTGGAAATTAAGGTTGGCCATAGTAAACTGACCTGACGTAAAGGATCTCCGATTTTGTTTTGATGACCCTCCTTGTAAATGACAGCACCGGGATAGAAATCCTGCAATTCTAATAAATCATAATTTAAATATTTTTGAGTTGCCGGATATTGTTTCAGTAAGACTTGAAAACCATGGTCAAATATATGCCCATCCCTATAGTCAGTTTTTACGCGACCTCCTACTCGATCTGTTGCTTCAAAAATTTGAGGTTTAAATCCAGCCTGTTCCAGATTGATGGCAGCTACGAGTCCACTTAGGCCTGCACCAACTATAGCTATCTTTTGTTTTTGCATTAACATCGTATTTTGCTCTAAGGTCGAAAATCTTAATGTTTTTAAACCTCAAAATATTCCTAAAAATTTCTAAGACCCTAAATTAATTTATACTTTAGAAAAAAATATTAACCATGAGCAAAGAAGATAAAGAAGATATGGGAGTTATAGCCAAAAGTGATCATGAATTAAAATTATATTATCATCCTGGTAATAGAATAGCTAAGCAAAGTATTGCTGTGGCTGAAGCTTCAAAAGCTAAAAAAGTCTTGGTGAATCTTGCGGAAGAAAACCTTACTGAAACCCAGTGGGGAGAACTATCAAGATTACTGGATAAGGATCCTACCGAACTAATCGATACCTCACATCCTTTTATAAAAGAAACTTTAAGTAAAAATCCAGATTTAAATCCTAATCAAGCCGTAAAGATTCTTAAAATGAATCCCGAAGTTCTCAAGCATCCTATAGCTATGAGAGGAGATAAAGTGATTCAGGTGAAAGGTATTAATGATATAATGCACTTACAGGAAGCAGACTCTAAGGATGCTAAGTTACCTTAGGATACTTAAACTAAACCATACCAAAAGCGGCTCACTACAACAGTGAGCCGCTTTTGGTAATGCTTTTATGTTTTATAGACGCTCTTTAAAATCATTGATGATACCTCCTTTGATAAGAACATCAATTTGGCGCCCGCTTAATGTATGTTTTGTCTTGATAGATTTACGCTCTCCACTCGGTTTATGGATTACGACATCAATCGGTTCCTTTGACTTTACTGAATTGATGACATCTTTTAACTCAATGTCGTCTCCTTGTTCAATAAAGTCATAATCAGTTTCACTGATGAATTCAAGCGGCAAAATACCAAAATTGACTAAATTTTGCCAGGCAATTCTAGCGTAGCTTTTAGCGATAACCGCAACCTGTCCCAGGTATTTTGGTGCTAAAGCGGCATGTTCTCTACTCGATCCCTGGGCATAGTTTTCTGCGGCAACAACTACATGACCGCCCCTGGTGTCTTTGGTTTGCATGGCTCTGTCATAAAATGTTTCGTCAATAACCGAATAGGAATATTTGCTAATTTCAGGAAGGTTACTCCTAAAAGGTAAAACTTCTGCTCCTGCTTTTAAAATCTCATCTGTAGAAATATTATCTCCCATTTTTAGCAAAACAGGAACTCTATATGATTTTTTAAGCTTTGGAATGTGTGGAAGGGTTTTAATATTTGGTCCTTTTTCCAATTCTACAGATTTGTTATCCTCAACTGGAGCTACCAGCATATCTGTATTGATAATCTCATAAGTAGGATATTCAAATTTGGGATATTCCATATCGAATTCCTTTTCCATATCTCTTGGATCTGTAATTTTCCCCATCAGCGCAGATGCTGCAGCAGTTTCTGGACTACATAAATACACTTGATCATCTTTCGTTCCGCTTCTATCTGGAAAATTGCGAGGCATGGTTCGTAAACTTATAGTTCCACTTGCAGGCGCTTGCCCCATACCAATACAACCCATACAACCTGACTGGTGAAATCTTGCCCCGGATTTTATAAGATTTCCAAAGGTTTTATTTTCAATCATATTTTGCATGATTTGTCTTGAGGTTGGATTAATATCTAAACTGACCTCAGAACTCACACTTTTATCTTTTACAATTGCACTCGCTACCCAAAAGTCACGTAGACCTGGATTAGCAGAAGAGCCTATCACTACTTGACCAATGTTTTTTCCAGCGACTTCAGAAACAGGAACCACATTCCCAGGACTCGTTGGAAGTGCAATTAATGGAACTAATTCATCTAGAATGATTTCTTCATGAAAGTCATAATCACAAGCCTGATCTGCTACCAATTCCGTCCAGTCTTCTTCTCGATTTTGGGATTTTAGGAAGCGCTTGGTTTCCTCATCACTTGGGAATACGGAGGTGGTCGCCCCAAGTTCTGCCCCCATATTAGCAATAACATGACGGTCCATGGCGCTCAACTCTTTGAGACCGTCTCCATAATATTCAATTATCTTACCTACACCGCCTTTTACATCGTGACGTCTTAGCATTTCTAAAATCACATCTTTTGCGCTCACCCAGTCCGGAAGTTTTCCGGAGAGCTTCACTCCCATCACCTTTGGCATTTTTACAAAATAAGGTTGTCCAGCTATGGCTGCAGCTACATCTAATCCCCCGGTACCAATAGCTAGCATGCCAAGCGATCCAGCAGCACAAGTATGAGAATCTGAACCTACCATGGTTGTTCCAGGTTTTCCGAAACGTTCCATATGTACAGGATGACTAACCCCATTTCCAGGACGACTAAACCAAAGCCCAAAGCGCTGAGCAGCAGACTTTAGAAACTTATGGTCATCTGCATTCTTAAAGTCGGTTTGAAGTAAATTGTGGTCCACATATTGTACAGCCACGTCTGTTTTTGCTCTATCTAAACCCATTGCTTCAAGTTCAAGTTGCACTAAGGTACCTGTTGCATCCTGAAGTAAAGCTTGGTCTATTTTTATCCCAATTTCTTTTCCAGGCTTCATATCACCTTCTATTAAATGAGATTCAATTAATTTTTGAGTTACATTTCTTGCCATGGTTGTTTGTGTTGTTTAAGTTGATTTCAAAATACTAATAACAGGGGAGATTTTAAATTCAATTAACAAAGATTAAACTCTTAATTTCAGTTGTGTACAATCTTTAAAATCAATTACTTTTGAAAAAAAAATCTTATGACAATTCATAATTTAAGCAAAACCAATTCCATTTTAAATCATTTTCTACACCAAATTCGAGATGAGGACATTCAGAAGGATCGGATGAAATTCAGAAGAAATATTGAACGCATAGGCGAAGTTTTGAGTTATGAAATGAGTAAATCCTTAGACTTTGAAACACGTGATTTTAAGACTTCACTAAGTCCGGCAACATTTGATGAAGTAAGTGAAAATATAGTAATCTGTTCTATTTTAAGAGCTGGGATTCCACTTCATAATGGTGTGCTCAATTATTTTGACGAAGCCGATAGCGCCTTCGTATCTGCATTCCGAAAAGAATCTTCTGCTTCTGAAGTAGATTTTGAAATTGTGGTTGAATATTTATCTACTCCCAGTCTTGAAGGCAAGACACTTGTGCTTGTTGATCCCATGCTAGCTACCGGACTCTCTATGCTTAATGTTTTAAAAGCTCTGGAAAAAATCGGTCAACCCAAATCTATTCATATTATGTCTGTCATTGGAGCCCAACCAGGTGTAAGTTTGATCAAAAACTATCTTCCAGCAAGTGCTCATCTATGGATTGGAGAAATCGATGGAGAATTAAATGAAAAAGGATATATTATTCCGGGCTTAGGTGATGCAGGCGATTTAGCTTATGGAAAAAAATTGTAATTATTCTAATAAAAATATTTACATTTATCTCAAATCTAACCAGTTATGTATAAAATTGCTACTATTTCATTATTATTTACTATTTTATTAACTTCTTGTGTTTCAAAGAAAAAATTTAACCAAGTTGAAAATCAGAAAATAGCATTACAGGAAGAAATTTCTAACTTAAAATCTGAGCGGGAAGCCTGTAATGAAAATTATGCTGATCTTAAAGATGAAGTCCTGTCCTATAAACAAAAAATCGCGGAACTTCAAGGGGATTCAGAGGACAAAATAGAACTTACCAGTAATGGTCAGTTAGTTTCTGAAGATATGAAAACTAATATACGACGAGTTTTTTCAAAAATGCCTGTAGAGCAACGCTCTGACGCTAAAACCCTGGAAGACTCTATCAACTTAGCCGTAGCCTATAATATAAAGTCAAATCTTCTTAAGCAAATGAAAGAAGAAGACCGCATAGCAGACGAAGCTATTGAAGTCGATGTTTCAGAACCAATTGTAAGAATTACACTCACAGATAAAGTATTATTTAAAAGTGGCAGCTATTGGGTAGATAAAAAAGCCTACAATCTTTTGGCAAGAATTGCAGAAGTCATCAATTCTGAACCAAACATAGATGTTCGCGTGGAAGGTCATTCAGATAATATCAAAGTTGCTGAAGAATCTTACATAGTCGATAACTGGGATTTGAGTATTCGTAGAGCCGCCTCTGTCGTAAGAACTTTGGAAAACGAGTTTCAGGTAAGCGGAGACAGATTGATTGCATCTGGTAGATCTCATTATAAACCAGCTGCAGATAATTCTACAAGTGAAGGCAGAGCAAAAAACAGGAGGACTACGATTTTATTACTTCCTAAAATTGAGAGGTATCAAGAATTGTTAAATAAATAAATATTTTCATATCATTAAAAAAGCCTGCTTAAACTCATTTAAGCAGGCTTTTCGTTTTCAACAAACTTAACTAGTTACTATAAATCTTTTCAAAAAACATACTCATTTTTTCCCATGATTTTTCTGCTGCATCTTTGTCGTAAGCCAGCGGGAGATCATATTTTTTGGCAATGCTATCGGCATCTTTATTGGTAAATGAATGTTTCACCCCTTCATATGAGAGATACTGATAATCTGCGTCTACTGCATCTAGCTGGGCTTTAAAATTTTTAACCTGTTCCTCAGTTATCATAACATCCTCGGCTCCATTTTGAATTAAAAGTTTAGCTTTTAAATCTTCAGTGGGCATTACAGGTAATCCTAAACCACTGTGGAAAACCGCAACTGCATCAAGATTTATACCGGTATTTGCCATCGCCAAGGCAACACTTCCGCCAAAACAAAAACCAACAGCAGATATTTTTTCAGGATTCACATTTTCATTTGCTTTTAAAGTTTTCATAGCTGCCTTAAAGCGTTTTTTTGCAGTATCAAAATTATTCATAAGCGTACTGGAAAACGCCATAGCTTCTTCAGGATGTGCTGCTTGCTTACCCTGGCCATACATATCTACAGCTAACGCAACATAACCTAATTCAGCAAGCTTTTCAGCTTTATCTCTAGCAAATTCATTATGGCCCCACCATTCGTGAACTACAAGTATACCGGGCCTCTTGGCCTCTAAGTTCTCTTTATAAGCTATATAGCCCGTCATGGTTGTAGAGTCGGTTTCGTAAGAAATTTCTTTTCCAATTATTTTTATGTCGTTTGCTTCAGCAACAACATTAATCCCCTTTTCGGTTTTATCTTTTTTTTCCGATTTACATGCTGTTGAAATAACAACCAAGGCTAAAAGCATAAGTTTATAAATTTTCATAGCTTCTATTTTATAGATTTTTGATTTGCTTGCGCATCCAAACGGATCCACATTTTATCTTCATTTAACTTGAAACTACCCTTAAATTGAAAATTACATTCGTTAGGAGAAATGATGGATAAAAAAATATTCCCGTTCTTTTTCTTATACAAGTGATAGATTTGACCAACGATGGGTTCAAAACTAAATTCTGCACTGTAAATAAGGTTGTTGTATTCAAATTGAGCCATCAATTTTTCATATTGATGTTTAAGCTCTTCATATTCCGTTTTGATTTGATGATTGACTTTGCTTACATTTGAATTCTTCCAACCGGTCAAATCTGTTGGAGTAATTTTGGGAGCTCCAGAATTTGTTGCGTAGGGCAATAATCCGGCGTCATATTTATCGGTTTTTTCGTTATAAACGACTTGGTCTGGCTTTTTGGACTTCTCTCCCATTATTTGCAATTAGTTTTAGATCAACGAAATTAAATTCAATTCTTTCAATAATCCTCCTAGCTAAGGTTAAAATTCCTTTAAAATACCGAAATTGTTGCCTTTATAATTGGGTTTGGTGATGTAAATCATACCTTTGCAGTGAATTTAAGTAGAAATCTAATTAATTAGAAATCAATAAATTAATATTATGAGTCAAGTTAAAGAAAAAGACACAGTAAAAGTACATTATACTGGTAAGTTAGCTTCAACAGGTCAGGTTTTTGATAGTTCTTTGGAAAGAGAGCCAATCGAATTTACCCTCGGTGAAGGAACTATTATTCCAGGTTTTGAAACTGGTGTTCTCAATATGAAAGAAACTGAGAAAAAAACTATTGAAATACCAAAAGAAGAAGCTTACGGAGAAGTAAGAAAAGATCTCTTTCAAGAAGTACCAAAAGACCAACTTCCTGAAGAAATCAAACCAGAAGTTGGAATGGGTTTAGTATCTCAAAATCCAGATGGAACTGAGCGACAGTTAAGAGTTGCTGAAGTTAAAGATGACCACATCGTTGTAGATGCCAATCATCCACTTGCTGGGCATGATCTTACTTTTGAACTAGAACTGGTTGAAATCAAAAATTAATTCTGTCAAAACATAAAATACTGCTTAAAACCACTCAATCGAGTGGTTTTTTTGTAAGTAATACTTAGTTTTATCGACTACTCAAATGAATTAAAAACTATAACTATGAAACTTTTAGAAATAAACGAAGCCAAGAAAGAAGCCAAAGAAATTTTAGAAGCTACAAAATCAAAAATGGGAGCTATTCCTAATTTGTACAAAATGATGGCTAACAATCCGTCATTGTTGATAGCTTATACACAAGCAGACGATACCTTCAGGAATAACTCAGGCTTTACTTCACAGGAACAGGAGGTTATCTTGTTATCAGTTGCCATTTATAATAACTGTCATTATTGTGTGGCTGCACATAGTTTTATTGCAAAAAATCAAAGTCATGTATCTTCTGATGTCCTGGAAGCTCTGAGAAATCAGGAAAAATTACCTGATGATAAACTTAATGCCCTTTCAACATTTGCAAAGTCTGTGGCAAAAGAAAGAGGTTATCCTACAGATGAAGCCACAAAAGCACTCAAAGATAAAGGCTATGGAGATGAGCATATCGCTGGAGTCGTTACAGGTGTTGGTATGAAAACGATGAGTAATTATATCAATCATATTGGTAAAACTCCAGTTGACGACATGTTTTCAGAATTCAAATGGGAAAAATAGAATCAAAATTCATTTGCTTTTCAAAACGCTCAAAAATCTGTTGAGCGTTTTTTTTTGTTTAAAGTATTTAATTAAAATTTAAACTTGTTCATCTCCGCTTGAGTATTTTTGCTTTCATGAAATTAACCTTACAATTAGCATCTATTTACAATATACTTTGGGGAGCTTGGGTTGTCATTTTTCCTAATCACTTTTTTGAACTTGTAGGTATGGAACTCCCCTCCCAGCCTATGATCTGGCAAGGCATGGGCATGGTGATTGCTGTTTTTGGATTAGGATACTGGTGGGCCTCGTACGATGCTTTGAGACACTGGCCAATTGTTGCTGTTGGCTTTCTTGGAAAAGTTTTTGGCCCTCTGGGTTTTGTATTAAATTATCTAGAAGGAAAAGTTCCATTTGAATTTTTCTATACTTTGATCACTAATGATTTTATTTGGTGGATTCCTTTTTTTCTTATTTTAAAAAATGTACACCAGGACTATAATTGGAAACTTAAGGAGAAATGAATTCAGTCTTAGAACATATACATTCCATAAGAATAACCATAGATTTTGGCCTGGTGGTGCTCATTTGGATGGTTCAGCTTATCATTTATCCAGGATTTACTTTCTATAAAGATTCAGATCTTTTAAAATGGCACAAGTATTACTTACCCAGAATAAGCTTTGTTGTGGCTCCTTTGATGTTTATTCAACTGGCAATTGCCATTTATTTATCTGTTTTTGAATTTTCACTCTTAAACTTTATATATTCATTATTAGTCCTTTCAACCTGGATAAGCACATTTCTTTATTTTGTTCCGCTTCATCAAAAAATCGAAGATAATATAGACCTTAAAATATCTGCGACAAAATTGATCAGTATAAACTGGGTGAGAACTTTTCAATGGACTTTTATCTTCATTTATGGGTTATTTCTTTTTACTTCTTAATTATATAATAAAATACTGAGTTTGACTCACATATAAGTCTAATATACTTGACTTTGTTAGTTTTAAGTCGTATTATAGCAAGATTTCAGTTATTAACAATTATACTATTATATAAAAATTATATATGAGACAGCTTAAAATTACTAAACAAGTCACCAATCGTGAATCTAAATCATTAGACAAGTACCTTCAAGATATAAGTAAAGTTGACTTAATTACCGCTGAAGAAGAAGTGGAATTAGCACAACGAATCAGAGAAGGCGATCAGGCGGCTTTGGAGAAATTAACTAATGCAAATTTAAGGTTTGTCGTCTCAGTTGCAAAACAATATCAAAATCAAGGTTTAAAACTTCCTGATTTAATCAATGAAGGTAATGTTGGTCTGGTGAAAGCAGCCAAAAGATTTGATGAAACCCGTGGTTTCAAATTCATATCTTATGCGGTTTGGTGGATCAGACAATCTATTTTACAGGCTCTAGCAGAGCAATCCCGAGTGGTCAGGCTTCCTTTGAACAAGATTGGTGTGATCAATAAAATCAATAAAACATTTTCACACCTGGAGCAAGTTAATGAGCGCCCCCCTTCTGCAATTGAAATTGCAAAAGAATTGGATATGAGTGAATCTCAGGTAAAAGTCGCTCTTAAAAATTCCGGACGTCACCTTTCAATGGATGCTCCATTTAAAGAAGGAGAAAATGACTCTAATCTATATGATGTACTCAGTTCCGGAGATTCTCCTACCCCAGATGATCAGTTGATGAGGGATTCTTTGAGTATAGAAATTAACAGAGCTCTTGAAACCTTATCACAACGGGAAGCAGATGTCATTCGCCTTAATTATGGAATCGGAAATCAACCAGCGATGACGCTTCAGGAGATTGGAGACACCTTTGATTTGAGCAGAGAACGAGTCAGACAAATAAGAGAAAAAGGAATTAGACGTTTAAAGCATCAATCCAAAAATAAAATGCTTAAAAAGTATCTAGGTTAATACCTTATGTATAATAAAAGACCCCATAGGCAAGAAGCCTATGGGGTCTTTTATTAAACACTATTTATTATTTTTTTGAAGGCTGTGAGGGTCTTACTTCTATTTTGCTTGGTAATGTTCTTGGATGCATTTTAAACAAATCCACGACAATTTCACCTAAGTCTTCAGGTTGAATTTTCCAGGAATCGCTTTCATCCGGGGTATTTCCGTTAAAATGAGTCGCTACCGAGCCTGGCATAATCGTAGAAACATTGACGCCATGATCTCTTAAGTCTAACATTACAGCTTGTGTGAAGCCAGTTAATCCGAACTTACTTGCATTATAAGAAGAACCTTTCGCGAAAAAGTTGGTTCCAGCCAGACTAGAAATCGTTATAAAATAACCTTTGCTTTTCTTTAGGGCCTCTACACTAGCTTTTATAGAAAAAAATACCCCCGTCAGGTTGGTGTCAATGGTCTCATTCCACTGCTCTTCGGTTAAATCTTCAATGCTGTGGTAATGACCTATACCGGCATTAGCAATGACATAGTCAAGTTGGCCAAATTCTTTTAAAATCTTATCGACTGCTTCTTGTTGAGAAGACATACTTCTGACGTCGGCTTCAATTCCTATGGCTTTTGCTGCTGAATTGGAACTTTTGAGTAATTCTACGGCTTCGTCTGCAGAAGATTGAGATCGGCTCGTAATTGCAACGTTTACTCCTTCTTTCATCAGGGCATCTGCAATTCCAAATCCAATACCTTTGCTTCCTCCTGTAATATATGCTACTTTATTTTTCATGGTATATACTTTTTAATTCACTTTAAAGTTACATTCTATAAAATAAGTTAATCTCCATTTTAAATAGTTTTAACGCGAAGATTCCTACATTTAAAATTACTTTTGAATCAAATTTTAGTTCATGTCCAAATCCAAACCAAAAATAAGAAAGTTTAACCGAATCATTAGAGTTTCCATCATCGGGATTTCCTCTAGCCTACTTCTTTTTTTATTATTTTTTGGCAGCGTGTATTTGGGCTTTTGGGGGAAAGTTCAAAATAAAAAAGATTTAGCCAATATTCAACAATCTGAAGCTTCAGAGATTCTGGACCACACAGGAGAAATCATTGACAAACTATATAAGTACAACAGGCAGTCGATTTCTTATTCTGAAATTCCTAAGCATCTTATTCAGGCTTTGATAGCCACAGAAGATGCTAGATTTTATGAACACGATGGCGTGGATAAATATAGCCTGTTACGCGTATTTTTTAAAACCATACTCTCTGGGGATAAGACCTCTGGAGGCGGCAGTACGATCACTCAGCAATTAGTCAAAAACATATATGGCAGAGAATCTTACGGGATTTTTAGTTTGCCAGTGAACAAACTAAAAGAAAGCATAGTCGCCAAACGAATTGAAGATCTGTATTCAAAAGAAGAAATTTTGGAATTGTACCTGAATACAGTCCCTTTTAGCGGCAACACCTATGGGATAGAAAGCGCAGCTCGATTATTCTTCAATAAAAAAACTTCGGAATTAGATTTGAAAGAATCTGCAACCTTAGTAGGCACTTTGAAAGCTAACCACTCATATAACCCCAGGTTGTTTCCAGAGCGAAGTCAGTTAAGACGTGATGTTGTCATCTCACAAATGGAAAAATACGACTACTTGACATCGAGAGAGGCTAATAAAGCCATGTCTGAACCTATTCAGCTGAATATTTCAGAAAAAAATACATTTCAAAGGCAGTATTTTATCGACTTGGTAAAGGATAAAGCTGAAAAGATTTTAAGCGATTATGAGAAACCAGACGGAACAGCTTACAGTATTGATGAAGATGGATTACAGATTTACACCACTCTGGATTTAGACCAGCAAAAGCTTTTGGAAAATTCAGTTAACAATCAAATAGCCCACCTACAACCACTTTTTGAAGCAGAACATGGAAATACTCCTCCCTGGAAGAATGAAGAACTTCTCCTGAAATTGGCAAAAAAAACAAAGCAATATGACAGTTGGAAAACTCAAAACTTATCCTCTGAACAAATTCTAGATAGTTTGAAAACGACAAGACCTATAGAAATTGTTAAGAATGGAAAATCAACTGTTTTGCAGTTATCTATATTGGATAGCTTAAGCCATAACTTAAAGCAGATCAATGCGGCAAGTTTAAGTATTGATCCTGCTACAGGTAAGATTTTAGCTTATGTTGGCGGTGCAGATTACCGACTTTCAAAATTTGATATCATTGAAAATGCCGAACGTCAGGTTGGATCAATATTCAAGCCCGTGGTTTATGCAAGTGGTCTTAAACATGGATTGAGACCCTGCGATTATATTTCTGCTAAAGAAGTCACTTATACCAATTTAGACAATTGGAGTCCACAAAATTCAAGCAATGAGGAAAAAGATCCATATTTGAATTACTCTCTAAAATATGCTCTTACTAATTCCATCAATACTGTAAGTGTCAAAGTCTTGGAGAAAGTTGGAATCCAAAAGACTATAAGACTGGCGAAAAGCATGGGTATCACCTCTGAATTAGTAGAACAACCCTCCCTGGCCTTAGGAACAGCTGAATTGAATATGAAAGAGCTGGCAAAGGTTTATTCTAGTTTTGCCAATCAAAGCAAGGTCCCGGAGCTTTATTTCATCACCAAAATAACTTCAAAAACCGGAGAAACCATCGCTGAATTTAATGCTGAGCCTCCCCAGCCATCGAACTTGAGCCCTAAACAAAATCGACTTTTGTTAGCTATGCTGGAAAATGTGGTGAATAAAGGCACAGCTAAGCGATTGAGAACAACTTATGGGTTAACTCAAAATATCGCTGGTAAAACGGGTACAACACAAAACAATAAAGATGGCTGGTTTGCAGCAGTTACCCCTAAACTGGTTAATATCTCATGGGTTGGTCACAATAATCAAAGCATTGGATTTAAGTCCACCAGACTGGGTCAAGGGGCCAATACAGCTTTGCCTATTTTTGGCAGACTCTATCAAAAAATGACTAAAGATTCTCAATTTGATTCTGTTACTAAAGCTAAGTTTTCAAAATTAAGTCCGCAACAAGAAGAAGCTATGGATTGTGTCAACGAAAAAAGAGATGGCTTTTTTAAACGCCTGTTTTCCGATGATGACGATGAAAAAAAATTCGATAAAAAGAAAGAAAAAGAAAAGAAAGGTTTTTTTGAACGCTTATTTGGCAAGAATAAAAACTAGACTCCCTTATACTCCACCAACTGAATATTTTGCCGGTTAGAATTCCCCTCTTCATTAGATATATACATCCTACCCTTAGAATCAAAGGACAAGCCTTCGGGTTGCTGAAACTGTTTTGGGTTTAGTAAATGAAATTCTTTTGGCAAACCTTCTTTACTAATCACTAGTAATTGTGGAGGTTTCGAAGACAATATAAAAATTTCACTCGTGTGGGGATGAACACTAAGTTCTGAGGCATGGAAATCCGATGCCTTAAACTTGGGTCTGTGTGTTTTAAAAAAAGCCTGTTTGTTGGTTAAAGTCAAAAAACAATCCTCAGCAATTTTGAAATTTTTGGCATTCATCTTATAAATGCTAAAGGCCTTACATTGTTTTGACAGATTTTTTTCTTTGGGAATTGTCAAAAATGAATTTGTTATAGGATGAAAATCCAGGCTCTCCATGTCATTTGATGAATTAAATTCAGTTGTAAACTTTTCAATTTGTCTTCTATCCGATTCAAAATTCGAGACTTTATAAACACTACCCTTACTTTCCATGATAAACGCAGTAGAATCAATAACTCTAATGGATTCATAATCACCACGCAGTCCAAATTCAATTTCGTTAACGACCTGACCAAGGTTTAAATCATAGATAAAAATAATCCCGTCCTCATCTTGTATACAGGCCATTTTTGAATCGCCTAGGTAGCTTATTCCAGATATTTCCCGAAGTGAATCTGGCAGCTCCCAGGTTTTTAAAACGATAAGATCACTGGAATAGGTTTTACTGGGTTGAATATACATATACAGGGCTCCTGCTAAAAGGAGAATTCCACCGATTATAAAAATTACACGTAAATTTTCTTTCATGCTTCTAATGAGATGTCCTTTAAAGTTAATAAATGACGCTAAATGTGTAAATTTGCAAAAATTTCACCCATGAATAAAACGGAGATAGCTAAATATTTTTACGAAATTTTAAAGTCTTCAGATTACTTTGGAGAAACTGCCTCCATTTATCTCAATGCTGTATTGAATGCTCTAGTCCTGCTTATATTGAGTTATGTGGCTTTTAAAATTTTCAGATATATAGCTATACGGTTTGTTAAAAATCTCGCTAATAAAACCAAAACTACCTTTGACGATTATCTGGTCAAGAATAAAGTCTTCGTATACCTTGCCAATATTGCTGTATTATTTTGCATTCATGAGTTAATTCCACTTGTTTTAATCGATTTTCCAGAATCTGAAATTTATTTTGAAAAATTAATTGAAGTCCTTATCATCTTTGTCAGCATCTGGATCTTAAGGTCAATTTTTATGACTTTTAAAGATTACCTGAGAACATTTGATACGTTCAAAGACAAGCCGATAGAGAGTTATATCCAGGTTTTTATGATAATCATCTGGATTGTGGGTATTATCATTGTATTTTCAGCTATAACCGGTCAACCTCTGTTTAAATTTTTAACTGCCCTTGGTGCTTTTTCGGCTGTTTTACTTTTGATTTTTAAAGATACCATTTTAGGTTTTGTTGCCAGTATTCAAGTGACAGTGAATGATACAGTAAGGCTTGGAGATTGGATAACCATGGAAAAGTATGGGGCCGATGGAGATGTCTATGAAATAAACCTAGCCTCTGTAAAGGTTAGGAACTTTGATAATACCATCACTACCATTCCAACCTATTATCTAATTTCGGATTCCTTTAAGAACTGGCGAGGGATGAGTATCTCCGGGGGAAGACGAATCAAGCGCTCTATCTTGATAAAAGCAAATAGTATTAAATTTTTATCTGAAAGAGATATTGAAGAATTTAAAAAAATAGCACTGATTTCAAAGTACATACAAAATAAGCAACAGGAAGTCAATGAATACAACTTGAAGCATGAGGTGGATAAATCAGTTCAGATCAACGGCAGAAATCAAACCAATTTTGGAGCATTCAGAGTTTATATAGACCATTATTTGGATCAACATCCTGATATCAATAAAGATATGATGATGATGACAAGACAACTTGCCCCTACTGCCGAAGGTATTCCTTTGGAATTATATGCCTTTTCAAAAGACAAAGTCTGGGCCAATTATGAGCGTGTTATGGCTGGAATTTTCGATCACTTACTGGCTGCAATCCCATATTTTGATTTGGAATGTTTTGAATACCCCTCTGGAAGAGATCTCAAGTCACTTTCATCAACATTTGAACCTCAGAAAGATTCATGAGAGACTTCATCTCTTTTATAAAGGAAAATTTTAGGAAATTAAGCTTTGGATGGACGCTTACTTTTTTGTCTAGTTTTGGACAAACCTTTTTAATTTCCCTCTACGTCACTTCCATCTCTTCTGAATTCGCTATTACTGAAGGCAGTTTTGGAGCTATTTATGCCATCTGTACGGTTTTAGCGTCTTTCATCATGCTAACTGTCGGACATACTGTAGATCATGTTTCTGTCAAAAAAGTGACTGCATTTACGATTATATGCCTGGCTATTTCGTGTATTTTGATGGGTATTTCCTATCATATCGCTTTTGTATTTATAAGTCTCGTAGGCTTGCGGTTAACCGGTCAAGGTATGCTGACTCATATTAGCATGACAATTCTCTCAAAATTTTTTGATAAAAACCGGGGTAAAGCCTTAAGCTTTTCTTCGCTTGGCTTTTCTTCAGGAGAAATTGTTTTGCCGTTACTCCTCACTTTTTTTATCGCCTGGTTTGATTGGCGCTGGGTAATGATAGGTTCAGGTATCTTATTGCTTCTCTATTTAATAAGACTTTATTTTACAGATTTGGAGCATTTCAATAAGCAACTCAGCATTGGAAGACCATCGTCTTTGACCTTAGTGAAGGATTTTGGAAGTATTATAAACGATAGAAGATTTTTAATTTTAATGCCTACAAGTTTTGCGATTAGCTTTACAGTTACAGCCGTAATTTTTTATCAATATGTTTTTGTGGCACAAAAAGGATGGTCTCCACAACTTTATGCTGCTTTTTTTACGGGGTACGCCTTAACTCGATTAATTTTCTCTCTTGCTGGAGGACTTTGGGTAGATAAGTTTACGGCCAAAAGAATGTTTAGAATTTATCTTATTCCTATTACTTTGGGTTTGTTGGCATTTGCTTTTATCCACAGTATTTTTGGAGCGCTTGTATTTCTTTTGATGATGGGAATTACGGTAGGTATGTCCGGAACAATAAAATCTTCCATATTGGCAGAAGTATATGGAATAGAAAAATTAGGGGCCATACGTAGTCTTTTTACGATGTTTATGGTCGTCAGCACAGCTTTAGGACCCTTAATTGTAGGATGGATGATAGATGGTGGTTTGAGTATAGAAACCATAATGCTAAGTTTGTTCGGGTTTATGGCTTTATGCCTCTTGAATGCTCAGCGGATCAAAGGAGTTTCAACCAGGACCTAAGGGAGATAATTTAACAAATACTTAATTCATTTGATTGGTTAAAAATATGGCGAAATGGGAGTTTACCATTACTTTTGTTTTTTGCTATGAATGACAAAAATAAAAAACCAAATCGAAAATCTCATCTGAGATTACTGCATCAGTACTACACCTATACAGGCTTTTATAGCTTTCTGGGCAGGAGTTTGCTTAAAGCTGCGCCGCCTATTTTAATTTTTGTCGCCATCTTACTCGGAATTCACTTTTTTGTGATCGATGTCAATACCATGCTTCTGTACATCACAGAAAACTTTCACCCTGTTGCAGTCTTTGCTATATTTTTTGCTTCAGAATCAATTTTAGGTCTTATTCCTCCAGAAATTTTTATCGCCTGGTGTGGCAAGTCCGCTTCACCCTGGGGCTTCTTAGCAATCCTGGCCACCTTATCCTATTTAGGAGGTATCATTTCCTATTTTGTAGGAAGAGGTATAGCCAGCATTCCCTCAGTATTTGTATACCTTGAAGTGAAAATGGCAAAGCATATTAAGAATATGAGAAAATGGGGAGGGATTTTGATTCTCGTTGGTGCTTTACTCCCACTCCCTTTTGCCATCGCAAGTATCTCAGCTGGTATAATAAAATTTCCATTTGGGAGTTATTTGCTTTATGGTGCCTTAAGGTTTGTTCGATTTGCTATTTACGGAGCTTTGATATTTGGAGCGCTCTAAGGAATACCTCTACCCGTTTATAAGCTTATTGCGATTATGATATTTTCTAACTCAGTTTTCCTCAGACTGAAAGATTGATTTTTTCTCCCAAAAAATCCTGATAAAAATTATAAACTAAGGACTATAATTAAATAGTCCTTAGTTTAGATTTATCATTTAGTCCATAAAGTGTTCATTGATCTTTACCCTTAATTTTCTTACATAATCTTCATAAAGCCAATCCCTGTAATTTTTGGTATTATTGATGATACAGTTGGAATAGCGTTTTATTCTATCTTTGATATCATCTTTCAACTCTCTGGCAAGAATTCTTGCATCAAAAACATCTTCAGAATTTTCTGCACACATTTTGGCATGCTGTGCTATAGATTCTTCCAGTACCAATTTTGACTTATCACCATTATTGATGGTTTCATTATAACGTCTTCTTATGTCAAACTCTATGTCATCTGAGTTTTTGAAAAGTTCTCGAACTTCATCCGGCATTTCATATTTGAAGTTGAGCTCAATTTCTTCATCAGAAACCATATTATCTAAGAAGTAATCCGGATTTTCAAAAATCATTTGCCAATCTACAGAAGCATTCCATGGTCCAAATCTAGCGATGTTGTTACCAAGATCGATAACGTTGAAAGTATCTTTATCAGGAAGCTTACGGGAACCTCTTCCTATCATTTGGAAGTAAAGCGTCAGGGATTTCGTAGCTCTGTTTAAAATTATATTTTTTACAGTAGGTTCATCAAAACCTGTGGTAAGAATACTAACCGAAGTAAGAATAGCATCGGGTTTTTCTCTAAACCATTTCAGGATAGCTTTTCTTTCCTTTTTATTATGTGTGTTATCAAGATGCTTTATATCATAACCGGCATCTTTGAAGGTTTGATAAACATACCAGGAGGTGTTTATACCGTTATTGAAAATCAACGTTTTTTCACCTTTGCATTTTTCTTCATAAGCTTGAATTAGCTTTTCCTGCATATCCAGGTTAGTGTACAAATCTTCTGAAGATTTGACCGTATAATCTCCAGTGATCCCCACTTGAAGCGTTCCAAGCCCTACATCATAGCTGAACATTTTAGCTTCTGCTAAAAACCCCTTTTCAATCAATGATGATATTGAATTTCCAACGATAAGTTCCTCATAATTTCTATGCATGGGAAGCTTTATGTTAGAACTCAGCGGCGTTGCAGTCACCCCAAGAATAAACGCTTTATCAAGATATCCGAATAGTTTGGTAAAGGAATTGTAATGAGCTTCATCAATGATTGCCAAGCCAACATTTTTCATATTCAGCTTTTCTTCATTCAACCTATTGTTTAGGGTTTCAACCATCGCCACAAAACACATGTATTCATTATCATCCGGAAGTTCTTTCACTTTAGAGTTAATGATTTTATTGCGCACTCCAAAACCTTCAAGCATATCTGAAGTTTGCTTACAAAGTTCTATTCTATGCGTAAGCACGATGACTTTCTTCCCTGTTTTTTCAATATATCGTCTGACGATTTCAGAAAATACGACGGTCTTACCTCCTCCCGTTGGGAGTTGGTATAGTAGATTAAAATTATCTGGAGAATTCTCAATCTTATCAAAAATCTTGACTAAATCTTTTTCTTGATAATCGTAGAGGCTCTTTTCTGCAGTCTTTTCAGGCATAAACTTCCTTGAGTTGAATGGTGATTTACTATTTTAAGATTTGCAAAAATACGCAGATTAAAGGGTTTATTGAAATTATTTAAGAAATTATAAGCCAAAATCTATAACTTAGAACGTAATTAAAATTAGTTAATGCAAGTATATTTTAAAAAAACAGGAACAACTACGCATATATATAAACTAAAAATTATTTTTGCATAACATCTAAAAAATAAAACCTTGGAAAATAAGAAAGCATTAAAACTGATAGATTCTATAGTCAATACTCTTGAGTCAAACGAGATAGTCACCGACGATGTGGTAGGAATGGTGAAGGAATTGCGTCCTTACGCTGTAGAAGAAAATTTACCTGTTGTAGCTAAAACACTAAGGTTAGTGACAGAACATGTGGAAGAAAATGAAGTTTTCGCAATTCCGATTCCACAGGATGAGCCTCTCGTTGATGAAGAAACTGGTGAAGAAATAGAAGCAGAAAACACTGAAATTATTACAGGATCTGAAAGTCTTTTATATTTGATCAATTTGATTAAAAAATCAGAAAACCCAGTAAATAAGGCAGAAATAAGAGAATACAATCGCAAAATGGAAGCTTTTGCTGAATAGTTTAAAATATGGGAAGAGCATTTGAATTTAGAAAAGCAAGAAAAATGAAGCGTTGGTCCGCTATGGCCAAAACCTTTACGAGATTAGGAAAGGATATAGTGATGGCCGTGAAAGAAGGCGGTCCAGATCCAGAAACTAACGCTAAATTGAGGGCTGTAATTCAAAATGCGAAAGCAGCTAATATGCCAAAGGATAATGTAGAGAGAGCCATAAAGAGAGCCTCAGACAAAAGCCTTGGTGATTATAAAACTGTTTTATACGAGGGTTATGCTCCTCATGGTATTGCAATTCTTGTAGAAACAGCTACAGATAATACGAACCGAACGGTAGCTAACATAAGATCTTATTTTAATAAAAGCGATGGCAATCTGGGGACTTCCGGTTCAGTTGAATTTATGTTTGATCACACCTGTAATTTCAGAATTGCTTCCGAAGGAATTGACGTTGAGGAATTGGAGCTTGAAATGATTGATTTTGGAGCCGAAGAAGTATTCGAAGATGAAGATGGGATTATGATTTATGCACCATTTCAAAATTTTGGGGGAATTCAAAAATATTTGGAAGAGCATCATATAGTAATTGAATCCTCGGGCTTCGATAGAATTCCACAAGTCAGTAAAACCCTTTCTGATGAACAAAAGGAAGATGTTGAGAAACTTCTAGAGAAAATTGAAGAAGACGATGATGTTCAAAATGTCTACCATACGATGAATGAATAAATATAAAAGGCTGGATAACTTCCAGCCTTTTTATATTTTAAACAATGCTTATTACATATTTTCGAAAATCGATTTCATCAATCGCGTTTTATCGTTTAGGCTTTCCTCCATAGATATCATGGTTTCTGTTCTACTCACACCATCAATATCATCAATCAGGAATATAATGTTTTTAGCGTGCTCGGTGTTTTTAGCTCTTATTTTGCAAAACAGATTGAATTTTCCAGTAGTGACGTGAGCCACAGTAATGTTTGGTATTTCTTCTATTCTATTCAAAACAAACTGAGTTTGAGAGGTTTTTTCTAGAAAAATTCCGACATAAGCTATAAACGTGTAGCCTAGTTTCTTGTAATTCAAAGTTAGTGAAGAACCGATGATGATCCCACTTTCTTCCATTTTCTTAACTCGAACATGAACTGTACCGGCTGATATGTCTAATTTTTTAGCAATATCAGTAAATGGAGTTCTAGTGTTGTCAATAAGCATATTAAGAATTTGATGATCTGTCTCGTCAAGTTTAAGTTTTCCTTTCATGTGTAAAATCTTATTATATTATATAAAATTCAAAAATAATTAATATTTATGATTAAAAAAGAAAGATTCGTTTAAATCTTTATTAATTATATAACGAAAACGTTATCGTTCAGGATAAATGATGCTAAAACTTCCCCTTCTTTTAAATTTAGCGGATTTTCAAACTGCAAAGACTGACCTTCAAGGTTTATTTCCCGATGTCCATAACCCCTAGTTAAGTTTCCCATCTTTTCAATAATAGGAATAAACTCAATTTTATTTTCACTTAAGACCTCTTTGAATTGAATTGCGATGTCAAAAGTCTCATTGCTGTTATAATTCACATTCCTCAAAACAATGTCATAAAAGAGTTTTTCATTTTCAGGAATACTTAAATACTGTTCCACTGGATCTGTATTTTTTTGATTGGCAATGTCAATGATCATCTTTAACAAGGCTATAAATACATATTTTCGTGTTTGTTCCCGTTCATAATCACCCGGAAAATGACCAGCTTCAAACAAAACTGTAGGTGTTCCTTTCTTTTGAAAATAATCACCTATACAATTGATATTAAACCCATCATCATATCTGCCAATTTGCCCAGGTATAAATTCCTGAAGCAGGTGATTTGCAGAAGCAATCAAACCCATAGATTGGATTCTGGTTTCATTTATATCGCGCTCTTCATTAAAAGATGGTGATAAAAACGAAAGCGTAGCGGGCTTTTCCGTTTCTCCGGCACTAAAAATAGTTCTCTGGTCATGCATATTAAAGCAAAAATCAGGATTAAACTCAGCATAAAGGCTTTGCAAAATTTTACTTTCGGATTGGGTTTTTAAATAAGCATCTCTATTTAAATCAACAGCATTAGAATTCACACGGGTGTAGTTTACTGCGCCATCAGGATTTAAAACAGGAACAATAATAAAACGGCATTTTTCCAATATGGACTTTGATATCTCTGTGTGAATCAAAAAGTAATTTAATAAATCTAAAACCGCTTTAGTGGTAGTGCTTTCATTGCCGTGCATCTGAGACCAAATCAAAATCTTATGAGGTCCTTTTCCTAACCGAAATGAAGAAATAATTCGACCTTCCTCAGAATGGCCTTCATTTTTTATTTTAAACTTATGTGATAAAGTTTTAAAGACCTCTAAGAGGTCTTTCTCTCTTAAATATCTTCCATGAACAGAGGTTACTTTGAAATCTGAATAACTACTAAATAGGTCTGAAAAATTAGGCTGCTGTACATTCATGTTTACAAATGTATTAAAATAGAAATATACATTTGTAAACATAAGAAAAACTCACTTTGATTACATTTGTAAACATTGAATGCAAGCAATCACATCCTGATTCTCGATTGGGCTGGAATTCTTCCGTGTAGCTATTATTTACAATATAATAAACTGACATACAGCATGTTAAGTTACTTAACTTGTAGTTTTACTTTAATGGAAGTGTTCTTTTTTACGCATTGTTTTGGTCAATTCAGGCGTATTGTTTACATTAGTAATCTATAATAGATAATTATTATGTTTTATAATTTACAATGGTAAACAGTGAAGATTTTTCTAAGCGCCTCAAGGAAATTTTTGATTATTACGACTTATCGGCGTCCTCGTTTGCAGATAAAATAGATGTTGGAAGAGCTTCCATTTCTCATATTCTTTCTGGTAGAAATAAGCCGAGTTTAGATTTTGTGATGAAAGTAGTAGCTACTTTTGATGACGTAGAGCTCTATTGGCTTTTAAATGGAAAGGGACACTTTCCTCCTCCTGTTCATAAAGAAGGGGGAAAAAAAGAGCAAACCACTGAAGAATCATATGATTCTCATGAGGAGAATACTGAGCGTGCTAATCTTGACTCTGATGTGGCAGATACTCAACCTGGAAAACAGACTAATAAGGAAATTAATAAGGTCATTATATTCTATGCAGATGGAAGCTTTGAGTCTTATGAAAATTATCCTAAAAACTAAAGCAGTCAAATGAATTGAATTAATTTCGCATAAAAAACCAAATGCGCTATTTCATTTTATTATTGAGTTTATGTTTTATTTCATGTTATAATCCTCAACGCAAATGCGAAGATTTCAAAACAGGTACTTTTGAGTTTGAAACTTACTTAAACGGCGATTTGGTAAAGACGACCTTTATAAGAAATGACTCACTGGAAATTGAAATCTATAAAAACAAAAAAGACACGGCATCAATACGTTGGATTAACGACTGCGAATACGTTTTAAAATCTGTAAATCCTAAGAATATGGCTGAGGAAAAGCCTATTCATATGAAAATACTTTCCACCTCCAACAATTCATACACTTTTGAATATAACATCGTTGGAAAAAATAATAAGCAAAAAGGCCGTGTGACCAAGGTGGATTAATCGAATAATGAAGATTGCTTAGTACTTGGCTTATCATCATCAGTCTCTTCTTCTACTGCTTCTGTTTTTTCTTCATAAGGTATAGGGTCCAGCACATCTATTTGTTTTACATTTTCTGATGTCAGCTGATTTCCCTGAGCTTTAATACCTTTTACAGCGATAAATTCTTCGATGTTTATAATATCGTTTTCCTTTCTTTCCTTACCTCTGGCTTTTTTATATTCAAGTTCGATCCTAGGAATATAATCTGTAGAGACAACCTCGAGTTGAGAGTTTGGATGATCTGTGATGATCAACTCTTCTTTGTCAGGCTGATCTACCAAAAAGCGCTTAACATAATAACGTTCTTTTTCACCTTCCCAGTAAATTGCAGAGATTGGTTTATTTGGATTCCATTTCTCAATAACTATCACATCGTTCTCAAAACGCGTTGTGAGTTCTGGTATTATAGTTTTTATAATGCCATTCTGACGGATAATAAGCAGTCTATCCTTCCCTTTGAAAGCGCCAATCAACTCGCCGCGCTCGTCTACATTGAGACGTCTTACGCTTTCATCGAACCATATTTTGCGGGGTTTAAGCGTAGAAACCCCTTCTTCTTTCATCTCTACACTTTTGATAGGCATTTTGGAAACCAAATTCCCTTTTACGCTTCTGCCTTTAATAGCCAATTCAGAGAAATCAATATCAAATTTCAGACGTTTCAAGCCTTTTTTCTGTCTTAAGAAAACAGTAACTAATTCTGCTTCACCATTGGGATTTGCGGAAAAATATAAAACTTTGGTTCCTGGTTTATCCTTGCCTACGCTATAAGCTCTATCTCTTGTTATAGAAGTAACAGCAAATCGTTTCATATAATTATAACCTGCTTTACCATCTCTGTAAATCAAGTTGTAAATAGTACGCTTATCTTTCTTCTTAAAAATACCAACGTAGATAATGTTTTTACCAATAAAAGTCTTGCCTTCAACTTTAGTCACCATCATAGTGCCATCTTCAGTAAAACATATTATATCATCAATATCGCTGCAATCCGTTACGTATTCTTCTTTTTTCAAAGCTGTACCCACAAAACCCTCGCTCCTGTTGACATAAAGTTTTGTGTTCCTAATAATAACTTTGGTAGCTTCGATATCTTCAAAAAGCTGGATTTTTGTCTTTCGCTCTTTCCCGGTGCCGTATTTAGCTTTCAAATTTTTGAAGTAGGCAATAGCATATTCAATCAAATGGTCCAGATCGTGTTTTACACTTTCTATTTCTCCTTCTAAAGCTTCAATTTTCTGCTCAGCTTTATCAAGATCGAATTTGGATATTCTCTTGATTTTGATCTCGGTTAACCTGGTAATGTCGTCTTTGGTGATGTCGCGTTTGAGATGCTTTATATGTGGCTGCAAGCCTAAATCAATAGCTTCCAAAACACCTTCCCAGGTTTCCTCTTCTTCGATATCTCTATAAATCCTTTTTTCGATAAAAATCTTTTCTAAAGATGCAAAATGCCATTGTTCTTCAAGTTCTCCCAGTTTTATCTCTAATTCGGATTTTAATAACCGGACTGTATTCTCTGTACTTCTTCTCAAAAGCTCTGAAACTCCCAAAAAGTGAGGTTTATCGTCGATGATAACACAGCTCAGAGGTGAGATAGAAACTTCACAGTTAGTAAACGCAAACAAGGCGTCTATCGTCTTATCTGGTGAAATATTATTCGGTAAATGAATTAAAATTTCAACTTCAGAAGAGGTATTGTCTTCAATTTTTTTGATTTTGATCTTTCCTTTATCATTCGCTTTTAAAATAGAATCTATAAGGGTAGAAGTATTGGTGGTATAAGGGATTTCATTAACAACAAGTAAATTCTTATCTCTTATTTCGATATTAGCCCTCACCCGTAGTTTTCCTCCTCGCAGGCCGTCATTATAATTTGTAACATCAACAACCCCACCTGTAGCAAAATCGGGGAAGATGCTAAAACGTTTACCTTCCAGGTGCTTAATTGAAGCATCGATGAGTTCATTGAAATTATGAGGCAGTATTTTAGTGCTTAAACCCACCGCAATTCCTTCAGCGCCTTGGGCTAGAATCATTGGAAATTTGACCGGAAGGTTTACAGGTTCTTGTTTTCTTCCATCATAAGAAACCTGCCATTCTGTGGTTTTAGGATTGAAAACCACATCCAAGGCAAATTTAGACAAACGAGCTTCTATATATCTGGAAGCAGCGGCGCTGTCGCCTGTGAGAATATTACCCCAGTTTCCCTGAGTGTCAATAAGAATATCTTTTTGGCCTATTTGAACAATAGCATCTCCAATGCTTGCGTCTCCGTGAGGATGGTATTGCATGGTGTGGCCGACAATATTTGCTACTTTTGTATAACGCCCATCATCCAGGTCTTTCATGGAATGTAAAATGCGACGATGTACTGGTTTAAAACCATCTTCTATGGCGGGTACAGCTCTTTCCAATATGACATATGATGCATAATCTAAAAACCATTCCTGAAACATTCCTGTAACTTTGATGGATTCATCTCTGGCGGTAGGGTCAAAATTATCTTGGGAATCAGAAGTCAAATCTAAATCGTCACTCATAGGTTGATTTGGTTTTTTGCTATTATTTTATCGAGAGATAATTTTAAATATCTTGTTTTTTTTGCACTTAACATACTGATATTAGTGTAGATATATTTATCTAAACCATTTGTTGAATAAGCAATCATTAACCTTCTATAAAACAATAAATTATATATTTTATAATATTTTATTTTCTCCTTTTTAATTTCATAAACATTAGTCCTGTAATTGATAAATTCCGATAAAATGGCCCCTCTGTTTAAAAAAGAAACTAAACTGCCTTCACTGTCATATTCAAAATACTTCCCTGCAAAATATATATAGATTAACCATAAGCCTACCACTATATGTGAGGCGTAATAATATTTGGATGAAGGGAAAAGTTGCTTTCCTAGTTGTTGATTCAGGAAAATGAGCAGCAAAAAAAAGATCACCGAAAAGTAATAGATCCCAGGGATTTTTCTGACTAATTTATGATTACTTAACCTCATGTATTTCTTCTTCAACTTCCTCCACGAGGTCAATTTCTACTTTTAAATTATCGATAATAAAATTCTGTCTATCCGGGGTGTTTTTACCCATATAAAACTCTAAAATTTCAGGAATACTCTTGTATTTATCAAGCATTACCGGATCTAACCGAATATCATCCCCAATAAAATTTTTAAATTCATCAGGAGAGATTTCACCTAAGCCTTTAAAACGAGTTATTTCAGGCTTTCCTCTTAAAGCTTTGATGGCTTCCCTTTTTTCAGTTTCAGAATAACAATAAAAGGTTTGTTTTTTATCTCTTACTCTGAAAAGTGGTGTTTGCAAAATATATAAGTGTCCCTCTTTTATCAATTCTGGAAAAAATTGAAGAAAAAAGGTGATGATTAAAAGCCTGATATGCATCCCATCTACATCGGCATCTGTAGCAATAACGATATTATTATACCTTAAATCTTCCAGTGAATCTTCAATGTTTAGCGCAGCCTGTAAAAGATTAAATTCTTCATTTTCATACACTATTTTTTTACTCAATCCGTAGGAATTTAGTGGTTTACCTTTCAAACTAAATACTGCTTGCGTGTTGACATCTCTTGATTTAGTTATGCTACCACTCGCAGAATCTCCCTCGGTTATAAACAATGTAGTTTCCAAATAACCTTCTTTTTTGGTATCTTCCAGGTGAATTCTACAATCTCTCAGTTTTTTATTGTGTACACTAGCTTTTTTAGCTCTGTCCTTTGCAAGCTTTCTGATGCCAGAAAGATCTTTTCTCTCCTTTTCTGCTCTTAGAATTTTCTTATGAAGTAACTCTGCCGTTTCATTATTCTTGTGAAGAAAATTATCTAGCTTTTGTTTTAAAAAATCCAAAATATAGGTTCTCACCGTTGGTAAGTCCCCTCCCATATCTGTAGAGCCGAGTTTGGTTTTAGTCTGACTTTCAAAAACAGGTTCCATAACCTTAATACTGATCGCTGAAACTATTGATTTTCTGATGTCGCTGGGTTCAAAGTTCTTTTTATAAAACTCTCTTATTGTTTTTACAATAGCTTCTCTAAAAGCCGACTGGTGAGTCCCGCCTTGGGTTGTGTTTTGTCCGTTGACAAATGAATGGTATTCTTCTGAATATTGAGCTTTGCTAAAAGTTATTGCCACCTCAATATCGTTACCCCTCAGGTGTATGATCGGAAATAATCGGTCTTCCTGTCTTATCCTATCACTTAGCAGGTCTTTTAAACCTTCTTCTGAATAATATTTTTCTCCGTTAAAAAGTATGGTCAATCCCGGATTGAGATAAACATAATTTTTGAGCATTTTCTCAATATATTCATTTCTGAAATTATATTTTTTGAAAATCGCTTCATCAGGTATAAAAGTGACTTTAGTCCCTCTACGTCTCGAGGTTTCATCAAGGTCTTCTTTATTTATTAAATTACCTTGTTCAAATTCAGCAGAAACAGATTTGTTGTCTCTGGTAGATTCAACTCTGAAATAACTGGATAATGCATTGACGGCTTTGGTACCAACGCCATTGAGCCCCACAGATTTTTTGAAGGCATTGGTGTCATATTTTCCCCCTGTATTCATTTTGGAAACCACATCCACCACTTTACCCAGGGGAATTCCCCGACCATAATCCCTTACGATCACTTTTGAATTCTGAATGGAAACTTCAATGGTTTTGCCAGAGCCCATGACAAATTCATCTATGGAGTTATCTAATACCTCTTTCAATAAGATATAAACTCCATCATCTGCCCCGGAACCATCACCGAGTTTACCTATATACATCCCTGGTCGCATTCGTATATGCTGCTTCCAGTCTAAGGATTTTATATTGTCTTCTGTGTACTTTGTTTCTTCTGCCATAATTTTTCTGAACATCGAAATATACTACGATTTCTTTAAAATAAAAATCTGTAAACAAATTTAAAATCTAAGGCGAGTATAATTCATTTTTACCGTAATTTTTTTTTAAAAATAAAAAAACCTCTAAAGCTTCAAGCTAAGAGGTTTGATGAATTTAAGTGAGGGCCTTAAAACTAGTCCTTATGCATGAAAGATTGTTTGCCAAGGAGTTCTTCTTCAGTTTCTTCATGCTCTTCATCGGGAACACAACAATCTACAGGACAAACTGCAGCACATTGAGGCTCTTCATGAAAGCCTAGACACTCGGTACATTTATCTGCAACTATGTAATATAATTCATCACTTATCGGTTCCTGAGCCTCTTCAGCATTCACTTCTTTACCATCAGGAAGTACAATATCACCTTCGAGATCTGTGCCATCTGCATACCTCCAATCATCTGCTCCTTCATATATTGCAGTATTCGGACATTCGGGCTCACAAGCACCGCAATTGATACATTCGTCTGTTATTTTAATAGCCATTTGAGTAATATTTATGTAAGTTTGTTCAAAAATAGGAACACTATAAAGGTTAGCCAAATATATGACTTTAGATACCAGAATAGAAGCCTTCTCAGAACTTGGATTTTCATTACAAAACTACATAGAATCTAAAAACTCAAGCTCTAATTTTTCACAAAAATTGACTAATATCTTAAGAAGCGCTGAGTTACAAAATGCTTGGTTTACACAAGATCAAATCCATAGCTCATTAAAAGATTGGGCACAAGCTCTTACTAAATCCAACTTAAACAACTGGCTTGATCCTTACGTTTTTGAGAATTTATCAAAAAAAAGAGTAGCTGTTGTGATGGCTGGAAATATTCCCCTGGTAGGATTTCACGACTTTTTAAGTGTGCTCATTACTGGTCATACTTTTATTGGTAAATTGTCTTCAAACGACAGCTTGCTGGTCCCTTTCCTGGCTGAAGAACTTATAGCTATTGAACCAGGTTTTAAATCTAAAATTGAGTTTACAAAGGAGAAACTGCCGGAGTTTGATGCGGTTATTGCTACAGGAAGCAACAATACTGCCCGTTATTTTGAGTATTACTTTAAAGACAAACCTCATATCATTCGTAAAAACAGAAATTCTGCTGCTATTCTGGACGGAACAGAATCTAAAGAAGACCTGGAAGCTTTAGGGGATGATGTTTTCAAATATTTCGGCTTAGGATGCCGAAATGTGTCCAAATTGTTTGTTCCTGAAGCCTATGATTTTGATAAATTCTTTAAAGCAATGTTTCGGTATAAAGACGTTATAAATCATCATAAATACGCCAATAATTATGACTATAATAAGGCTGTCTATCTCATGAGTTCTGTAAAACTACTGGATAACGGCTTTCTATTGCTAAAGGAAGATCTGCAATTTTCTTCACCAATAGGTACGCTCTTTTATGAAACCTTTTCTGATGAAAGTCATTTGAAACAGCGACTCGAAGAAGAAAAAAAGAATATCCAGTGCATCGTTGGTGCTCACAAGTATGGCGAAGTTGACTTTGGTAAAGCGCAACATCCTAAGCTATCAGATTATGCTGATGGGGTTGACACCCTTGAGTTTTTGATTCAAACAAATTAATAAAACATGAATAGACCTCATAATTTTAGTGCAGGACCTTGCATATTGCCTTTAGAAGTCTTTGAAAAGGCCTCGCAAGCTGTGATAGATTTTGATGGCTCAGGGCTATCTATCTTAGAGATTTCACATAGAAGTACAGCTTTTGTAGAGGTTATGGAAAAGGCAAGATCCTTGGCATTAGAACATTTGAATTTGCAAGCCAAAGGTTACAAAGCCTTGTTTATGCAAGGTGGGGCAAGCATGCAGTTTTTGATGACAGCCTATAATCTGCTTGAAAAAAAGGCGGGTTATCTTGATACGGGAACTTGGTCTGCAAATGCTATAAAAGAAGCAGAGCGTTTTGGCGAAGTAAAGGTTTTGGCAAGTTCAAAAGAAAGCAATTATAATTTTATTCCAAAAAATTACAGTATACCAAATGGTCTTGATTATTTGCATTGCACGAGCAACAACACCATTTACGGAACTCAAATGAAAGCTTTCCCTAACACAGGAGAAACTCCACTCATTTGTGATATGAGTAGTGATATCTTCTCCAGAGAAATAGATTATTCTCAATTTGACCTCATTTACGCGGGAGCTCAAAAGAACATGGGACCTGCCGGAGCCACATTAGTTGTCGTAAAGGAAGATATTTTGGGCAAGGTTTCTCGAAAAATACCGTCTATGATGGATTATGAATTATTCATCAAAAAAGAAAGCATGTTCAATACCCCTCCTGTTTTTTCAGTCTATGTATCTATGCTTACATTGGAATGGTTATCACGTCATGGGGGTGTTTCGGCAATAGAAAAGAAAAATCGTGCAAAATCTGAATTGATCTATTCAGAAATTGATAGAAATTCACTTTTTGAGGGCTTTACAGCAAAAGATGACCGTTCAATGATGAATGCAACCTTTACCTTAAAAAACGAAAGACTAACTCCCCTATTTGATAAGCTTTGGCAATCAGCTAATTTAAACGGACTGAACGGTCACAGAAGTGTTGGTGGTTACAGAGCATCGATGTATAACGCTTTATCCATTGAAAGCGTAGAGGTCCTTGTCGACGTGATGAAGCATTTTGAAAAAACCATATAAACACCTTACAATGAAATTATTAGCAACCGATGGCTTTTCTGATGTCGGAATTCAACTACTGAAAGAAGCTGGCCATGAAGTGGTGATTAAAAACGTAGCCTCAAATCAGTTGACCAATTATATCAATACCAATCACATAGAAGGTCTCTTGGTTAAAGGTTCCACTCCTCTATCGAAATCGATTATTTCTGAAATGCCATCTCTAAAACTGATAGGAAATTGCGATAGAAACTCAAATCACATAGACCTGGATTTCGCAAACCAAAACAATATTAAAGTTTTCCATGCAGAACATGCTTGGACCAATAGCACTGCAGAACTCACCATCGCTCATCTTTTAAGCTGCATGAGACACCTAAAAGATTCCAATAGAGAAATGCCGCTGGAAGGAGATCAAAATTTTAATGTTCTCAGACGTTCATTTTCTGGAGGAATTGAAGTGAAAAATAAAATTTTGGGCATTATCGGTTTTGGAAAAGTGGGGCAAGAAGTCGCCAAAAAGGCTATTTCATTAGGAATGGAAGTTAAATTTTACGATAAAAACACAAAATCTACTGAATTAGAGATAAGTTTTTATGATAAGCAAACCTTAAAATTCGAAGTATCATCGTCCTCACTTGATGAGATCTTATCAACTTCAGATGTGGTTAGTCTTCATATTCCAGAAACTACTGATTACTTGATAGGAGCAAAAGAACTTCAAAAAATGAAATCTACTGCAGGTCTCATCAATACTTCTCATGGTAAATGTGTCGATGAAGTTGCCCTAGTTAAGTCACTTGATAACAATACATTAATGTTTGGGGCGTTAGATGTATTTGAAGAAGAGCCCCAACCTCCTGTTCAGTTACTGATGAATCCAAAATTATCATTAAGCCCTCATATTGGTGGAGCTACTCAGGAAACTCAGCATCGAATTGCGCAAGAGCTTAGTCAACAAATCATAACTTTTTTGAATTTAATAACATGAAGACATTTTTTCTAGGACTATTTATAATGACCTGCTTTACCGGACTTTCACAAACTCAGACAGGAAAAGCTTCATTTTATGCCGATAAATTTGAAGGAAGACCAACAGCAAGCGGTGAGGTTTACAGGCATTCTTTAGCTACAGCAGCCCATAGAAAACTACCTTTCGGAACAAAGGTAAAAGTGACAAATCTTGAAAACTACAGAACGGCTATTGTCAAGATCAATGACAGGGGGCCCTTTATAAGAGGAAGAATTATCGATTTATCAAGATCTGTAGCACAATCGCTTGGAATATTAGATAGCGGTGTTACAGAAGTGAGAATTGAAGTCTTAGGTAAGGATGCGGTGGTTTCAAATGATAAGGCAGAATACACTGCAAAGCCGGTTGACAATAACAAAAAACAGCAGTCTGAACAAGAGGCTCAGGTTAGCAAAAGAAAAGCCGAAAATTTTAAATCACTAGAAAAAGAGGTTTCAGAAGTTGAAGAATTCTACGAGCTCAACATAAATGAAGTAACTCCCGATTTTTACGGAGTTCAAGTGGCAAGTTTTCAAGAAAGTGATAATTTACTTAGACTAGCCAATAATTTAAAGATTAGTTATAACAGTGAAGTTCTGGTTCAAGTCAAAACGGTGAATAAAATAAAAGTTTACACTATAATTTTAGGTCAATATACTAATAGAAGGTCTGCAGAAAACTTTAAGGCTAAGCTTCAGGATAAATATCCTGGCTCATTTATTGTAGATATGACTACAAAGTAGAAAATTTAGATATGAAGTATTTATTACCAACTCTATTTTTGGCGATCATAATTGGTTGTTCTGTACAAAAAAAAGAGTCTGTTCCAAATAATTTGGATCCTCAGCTGGAAAACAACACTATACGTATTGCCAACGATAGCTTGGAATATGAAATTATAATCTTAGAACCTGGTTTTAATGCCTGGCTGGTAACTCAAAGGCCAAGGGGATATTACGGACAGACTTATTTGGAACAGAGAAATAGAATCTTTGTCGCAAATTATAATATCAGAGCTAATAACCCATCTCAATATGGCCCTGATTTGTATCCTATGCAGATAGATTATGAGTATGATGTCGATTACGGATACGAAGTCAATTACTTACTTTATAATTATTTCCTCTATTTTCAAGAGAAATATAGGCAAAGATTGCGATAAGCTTTTGTATTTTTGCCAAATGAAAAAATTAAAAGAACGCTGGGGTATTCAATCCAACTTTCAATTGGTTATCATTTTTATAGTTTTCGCTATTACCGGGTCCTTATCGGCTTATTTGGCCAAACCTGTTTTAGATTTTATAGGATTGTCCCGTGAAGCATTTCCAGAGCAATTTTTTGGTGGATTTTTTTACTACTTTTTAAGGCTTTTACTCATTTTCCCAATCTATCAAGTTCTACTGGTAGTTATAGGATCCTTATTTGGTCAAAATAAATTCTTCTGGGATTTTGAAAAGAAAATGCTTTCCAGGCTGGGACTTGGATTTTTATTTCAATGAAAGTTTTACTAGTTCTATTTTGAAAAAAAATATTACTTTCGTACAAATTAAATGATGTTGAACTTCAAACAAATATTAAGCTTACTGATGTTTACGGTATTTACGACAAGTGTCGTTAATGCTCATGCGCTGAGTCATCTGTTTGAAAGTGATACTTCTTCAGTAGAACAGTGCAATACCTGCGATGAATACGTTTTGAACACCCAAAAAGATGTCACGTTCATCACAACACATCTTCAAGAATTTTCCTTTCTCATATTTGAAATTAAACTTGAATCTTCTGTTTCATTTGATTTAACTTCCCCCATAGTAAGTCCCAGGTCTGGTAAATACTTTAATAAACCCCCTCCTTTTAAACTAGTCTAAAGTAGGTTACGTACTTCATTTATTTCTAGTTTAAATCATATTCTATGTTTCAAAAGTTTAGTCTTTTGTTTTTTATCTTATTTGTAAGTCCATATATTTTTGCCCAGGATTGCGATTTTTCAATTTCAGGTCAAATAATCGATATTCATGATAACACACCGCTTCAGGGTGCTGTAATTTCTATTGGAGGAACAAATACGGTATCCTACAGTAATGAAAACGGATATTATGAATTTAATGACCTTTGCAAGGGTGAACTCACTCTGAAAGTGACACATCCTTATTGCAAAACAGAAGCCAAAACCATTAGACTTAAAGAAGATCGTAAAATCAACTTCCGGCTAGAACATCATTTGGAAGAACTCAATGAGGTTTTACTTAAAGGTAAACTTTACAATACTAATCTTAACTCGTCGATTTCCAATCAAATAAAAACTGAAGAACTCGAAAGGTTCAGTAGTACCTCCCTTGGAGAAGCCCTGGAAAGTATAAGTGGAGTTTCAACTCTCAACACAGGCAGTTCCATTGTAAAACCAATTATACAGGGACTGCATAGTTCCAGAGTATTGATTATCAACGATAATGTACGACTACATGACCAGCAATGGGGAGAAGATCATGCACCCAATGTAGATATTAATTCTGCTGCGAACGTAATGGTGATTAAAGGCGCCTCAGCTCTAAAATATGGGGGTGACGCCATAGCTGGTGTTATCGTAGTAGAACCTCGAAAAGCTCCAATAAAGGATACCTTGATGGGTAAAACCATTTTAACTGGCGCTTCCAATGGTCGAGGTGGAACACTCTCTTCAAGCTTGATTAAATCCAACCTCAGTGGATTTAATTACAGAATTCAGGGCAGTCTTAAAAGACTCGGGGACTTAAAAGCTCCAGATTATCAATTGACAAATACCGGACAAAGAGAAAACAACCTAAGCTTAGGCCTGGGACTTAATAAAATTGATTACGGCATTGATTTCAGTTATAAATTAACCAATTCTGAAATCGGTATTCTTAGGGCTGCTCATATTGGAAATGCCAGGGATTTAGTCAATTCAATTAACAGACAAGAACCATTTTATATCGAAGATTTTTCTTACTCTATCGATAATCCAAAACAAGAGGTAACGCATCAAATCTTCAAACTCAATACGTTTAAAAAACTCAAAAACATCGGTGAAGCCAGTTTACAATATTCCTTCCAAAATAATGATAGATTAGAATTTGATGTAAGACGTGGTGGCCGAAGCAACATAGCTGCTATGGATATGAATCTAAAAACCCATACTTTACTTGCTCAGCTAGAATGGACTCAAATACGGGATTTTAATACAGAATTTGGAATAGAATTAAATGCTCAAACGAATTTTAGTGACCCCAGTACAGGCGTAAAGCGCCTGATTCCAGATTATGATATGTATTCGGCAGGCATATTTGCAACGTCTATATTTGAGCTCAATGAAAACTGGAAGATTGATGCAGGAATCAGGTATGATTTCAGCAAGATAAATGCCGATAAGTTTTATGCGTTATCTAGATGGCGTAATCTTAACTATAATCAACTATACCCACAGTTTGAGGTAGAAGAATTTGGCAATCAAATTCTTACAAATCCAATTTTCGATTATCATAATATTTCTGGAACAGTTGGAGCTACCCATATTTTTGAAAACGACTGGAAATTAATTTCAAACCTGAGTTCAGCCAGCAGAGCTCCAAATCCTTCTGAATTATTTAGTGAGGGTCTGCATCATAGTCTGGCAACGATAGAACTTGGAGATCTCCGGCTTGGTTCTGAACAGTCCTTAAAAGTGGGTATAGAGTTGCAAGGGGAAATAGACAATTTCGGTTTTAGCCTTCAACCCTATTATAATTACATCGATGACTTTATTATCCTCGAACCTGAGGGAATTGAAACGACGATAAGAGGATCATTTCCTGTTTATGCCTATAGACAAACCGATGCCAGATTATTCGGTATAGATGTGAGTGCCAGTTATACTTACCGAAATTTCGATTGGCTATCCAATTTTGCGTATGTCAACGGAACCGATATAGATAGAGATACAGCACTTATCAATATGCCTCCTTTAAATTTATCGAATACACTTACCTACAGAAAAGCAGAATGGAATAATTTTTATTTATCTGTCAACAGCAAATTTGTAGCTGAGCAACATCTGTTTCCCGATAATAATTTCACCACAGATATCGTAAACACCACCACAGGAAATTTTGAGGAGGTTTTGGTAGACATAAGTACTCCACCAGAGGCGTATCATCTTTTAAACTTTAGAAGTGGAGTACAATTCGATTTAAATTCAAACAAATTAAGTATAGATATCATTATAAATAATGTTTTAAATACAAGTTACAGAGACTACCTCAATAGATTAAGATTTTATGCCGATGAAGTTGGCACCAATGCTATGTTACAATTAAAATTCAACTATTAAATCGAAAAAACTATGAAAACTATCAAATTATTAAGTTTAAGCTTTATTGCTTTATTAACCTTTAGTGCGTGTTCCAATGATGATGATGCACCAGAACTAATCAATCAGGAAGAAGTAATCACGACCTTAAATGTGTATTTAACTCCTGAAGGAGGAACTGAAATACTAGCATTTTCATACAATGACCTCGATGCAGACGGGCTCAATCCTGAAAAAACCACTACCCCCCTATCTGCTAATACTACATATACCGGTCGGGTTGAATTTTTGAATAAGCTTGAAGACCCAGCAGAGGATATTACAGTAGAAGTAAGAGAAGAAGGTGATGAACATCAGGTCTTTTATCTTCCTTCTACTTCATTGGACTTAACCACTACCTATCTGGATAACGATGTTGATGGGAATCCCATTGGAATTGAATTTATGCTGGAAACCAGAAATGCAAGCAGCGGGATTTTAACCTTTATCCTTATTCATGATGGAAATAAATTCGCTGCCGGCGCCAGCGAAGGTATATTATCTGATTCAGTTGGTGGGGAAACTGATATAGAAACCACTTTCGATGTAAGCATCGAGTAAAAAAAGCATAGCAAGCCAACTTCAGTATTAAAAAAGCTATCCTTATTATTTCAAAGCTAATTACCGAATTAGTCTTTTTGCGAAAAAAATTTGGATGGCTTTTTTATGCGTATATATCAATCAAGCCTAAAAATATGTTTATATAATTGATTCGTAGAATTCCGGGAAAGATTTTCTTATTTTAGTAAAAATAATTTCTATGACTCCAAGAGATGAGCAGCTTCTATATATTCGCTTAGAAGTGCCAAATGCTAAAGTTGACCAATCTACACTCGGTTTAGAATCTTTTCAAAATTTAACTTTGAGACCCATTGCCAAATTTCAAAATGATCTGATTCTATCGCTGTTTGAAAATTATATCGCGAGGTATAAAAATGTATTTTATAAACTCGGGCGGGAAGAAAAACTGAACTATATAGAAAATACCGTAAAGAAAGATTCAAAGTTCAAAAACCTGATAAGAGGGGTTTTTATGGGACATTTCACTATTGCTGAGTACGAATTTTATCACGAAAATTCTTCAGAAGTCAATAAAAGAATTATCAATCTGACCAAAGAACGTTTACAATCTCAACTTCACTATTTTGAAAAACAAAGTGCATAATACCTTAAAACAATTACACTATCCTAAAGCTTTAAAGCTGAAGCGTAAACCCATTCAGAACCAAATACCTGGAAAAATCACGTATGTTGGTGAAGAGACTTCGGAAGAAACGGTCATCAACGTCATCAGTTATAACGAAGAAAAAGTGGTGTACCATAACAATTGTTCTCTTGAAAAAGTACTTGATCTGGTCACTCATGAAAAAGAATTCCAACACTGGATAAATTTTATAGGGGTTCATGATGTTAAAAAACTGGCCGACCTTGGAAACTTACTGCAGATACATCCCCTTGTTTTAGAGGACATTGCCAACACCAAACAAAGACCAAAACTCGATGAATTTGAGGATTACGTATTCTTTGCCCTCAAAATGATTTTTCATAATGATGCGGGCTTATTGATTAAAAATCACTTCGGGATTGTATTCAATAAATCGTATATCATTTCATTTCAACAGTCACAGGATAGCATTTTCAATTCCATTCGGGATCGAATTCACAACAAAGTGGGAAGAATTCGCATGCGAGGTACAGATTATCTATTTTACGCGCTTATTGATGCGGTGGTAGATAATTACTATAATGTGACTGAAACCATTGAGGAAAAAACCGAGAATCTTGAAGACAGGATTCTCAAGGACGCGCATAATGCCTCTACCTCAGAAATTCAATTGTTGAAACGCGAAATTCTAAGTGTCCGTAAAGCCATTTTTCCTGCCAAAGAACTTATAAGAAAGTTACAGATTTCAAAACACGAACTTTATGATCAGTCCACAAAAGCCTATTTAGCCGATTTATACGATCACATTTTGCAGGTTACCGAAAACGTTGATATATACAGGGAGATTGTCTGGGGATTGATGGATATGTATATGAGTAGCTTAAGTAACAAAATGAATCAGGTGATGAAAGTACTTACCATCATGTCATCCATTTTCATACCTCTCACCTTTATTGCCGGTGTTTACGGGATGAATTTCGAATTTATGCCTGAACTGGGTTATAGACCCGCGTATTTTATCGTGTGGGGCGTTATGCTAGTAATGACTTTAGCCTTAATCTACTTCTTCAAAAGAAAAAATTGGTTTTAAGAGGTTAAATCCACCCTATTCAAAATTAAGCCCGAAGCCTGAGCTATGTGTTCAAGTTTGATTTTATTTCGGCCATCGATTATTGTTCTGAGTTCTTCAAGATCATATTTATGTCGGCCAAGATCGATTAAAGCTCCCATCATCAGTCGAATTTGCTGGCGTTTAAAGCCTTCTCCCACTACCTTTAAAACATAGCTTAACTCCGGGAAAAAATTAGCGGTATAAATTGAATTCTCACTGAGCTCGCAAACATCAATTTTTCCTTCGGTTTGAGTCTCAGGATTAGGACGAAACGCAAAAGAATAAAAGTCATGCTCTCCTTCAAATAAAGCGGCCCCTTGTTTCATGAGCTCAATGTCCAGGTCTTCCTGAAGATTCACCATAAAGGGGGCGCAAAACGGATGCATTTTCTCCTGTGTACAAAAGAAATAAAGGTATTCTTTGACTTTAGGATGCTGAATAATATTAAAATCGGCTGTAGTCTCTTCAATGGAAAGGCATTTGATGTCCTGGGGGAGATTTTTATTGAAGAGGTCCAGAAAAGTGTCCAAATCCAGCTCGTCTTCATAGATAAATAGCTCGGCATAAGTTTGGTTCACAGAAACCATGGCATCGGTTCTGCCAGCTGCAATAACCTTGAAACGTTTACCTTCCAGGATATAATTCAAGGTCTTACTGAGCATATGCTCTACGGTGAGCACATCCGGCTGTTTTTGCCATCCATGGTAGCGAAACCCTAAATACTGAAGCTGAATAAGGTAATAAAAACGTTTATACTGCATACAGGCAGACTTTTTCTATTTCTTAATTCTAAACTTTAAAACATCTTCTACATCTTTAAGTTTGAAGCCTTTCTGCTGAAGTAAAATTAAGTAGTGAAACAACAAATCTGCGCTCTCATTCAAAAATAAATCATCGTTGTCATCTTTTGCTTCGATGACTACCTCTACAGCCTCTTCCCCTACTTTTTGAGCAATTTTGTTGATGCCCTTTTCAAAAAGACTGGCCACATAACTTTCGTCTGGTTTTCCTTCCGCTTTGCGTTGCTGGATCGTGTTTTCCAGGTGGGTTAAAAATCCAAACGTCGTTTCATTATCTTCTTTCCAGCAGGTATCTGTTCCGGTGTGACAGGTAGGTCCGTTGGGATGAGCCTGAACGAGCAAGGTATCATTATCACAATCCACCTGGATATCAACAAGGTCTAATGTATTTCCGCTTTCTTCTCCTTTAGTCCACAGTCTGTTTTTGCTGCGGCTGTAAAAAGTGACCAGCTTTGTATCCACTGTTTTTTTATAGGCTTCTTCATTCATATAGCCTAGCATGAGAACATTTTTCGTCACCGCATCCTGAATAATTGCCGGAACTAAATTGTCTTTGTTTTTATTGAAATCTATGGTCATAATTTTAATTTCTAGGATTTATTATTTATCGACTGCGCTACCACTGAAGTTTTTATGTAAATTTTTGATAATCAAGTTCTTGTTTCAAGTTCGAGCCTGCCTTCCTAAGCGGAACGCAGGCAGGCGGAGTCGAGAACCATCCACATCTCGACTTCGCTCGATGCTAAAACATATATAATCGTCACTTAACATTAAATTAAATCCCAAATTTCCTAAAGGTTGAAATGAATACATACCTATAATAAATATAGAAATTCATACTATTATATTCTGATTGAAATTCCGTTAGACTTCAATTCGTTTTTTAAGTCTGAAATTTCGATTTCCTTAAAGTGAAAAACACTTGCAGCCAGTGCTGCATCTGCCTTTCCAAGTTTAAACGTATCTTCAAAATGTTTTACATTTCCAGCACCCCCTGAAGCGATGATCGGAATGTGAAGTTCCTCTGATAATTTCGCCAGGGCTTCATTGGCAAAGCCGGCTTTGGTTCCGTCATGATCCATAGAGGTAAACAGGATTTCCCCTGCGCCCAGTTCCTGAACTTCTTTTGCCCATTCAAATAAGTCGATGTCTGTAGGCTGCTTCCCGCCTACCAGATGTACTTTCCAGTTGCCTTCTATCTGCTTAGCATCAATCGCTACCACCACACACTGAGATCCAAAACGCTTCGCCACTTCTGAAATTAATTTTGGATTTTTCACTGCCGCAGAATTAATGGACACCTTATCGGCCCCGGACTTCAAAAGCAGAGCTACATCTTCTACTGAAGAAATACCACCACCAACGGTAAAAGGAATATTGATATGCTTAGCGATCTCTTCAACTAATTTTGCCAGGGTTTTCCGACGTTCTTCAGTCGCAGAAATATCCAAAAACACCAATTCATCGGCATAATTGTCGGCATAGATTTTGGCTAATTCCACGGGATCACCTGCATCCCGAAGTTCAACAAAATTCACGCCCTTAACGGTACGGCCATTTTTGATATCCAAACAGGGTATAATTCTTTTTGTAAGCAAAGTCTTTTTTTTAGTGTTCTAAAATAAATGTTTCCAATTCCTTTAAGCTGATTCTATTTTCATAAATCGCTTTTCCTATGATAACGCCCTCACAGCCAATTTCGTAAACATCCTCTAAATCCTGTAAACCTGAAATTCCACCTGAGGCAATGAGTTTGAGATCAGGATTATTTTGAAGTATAGATGCATAAAGGTCTACCGAAGGTCCTTCTAACATGCCATCTTTAGAAATATCTGTTGAAATGACGTATTCAATACCTTCATCAACGAAGTCCCTAATAAACTCTTCTATTTGAAGATCTGAAGATTCTTTCCAGCCTCCAGTGGCAATTTTTCCGTCTTTAGCGTCGGCTCCGAGAATGATTTTATGTGAACCAAATCTGGCCAACCAATCCAGAAACAGAGATTTGTTGGTGACAGCAATACTTCCTCCAGTTATTTGCTGAGCCCCACTTTCAAATGCGATTTGAAGATCTTTATCGGACTTTAATCCACCCCCAAAATCAATTTTTAAGCTGGTATGCGTAGCAATCTTTTCAAGTATCTTATGATTCACGATGTGTTTTGACTTCGCGCCGTCCAGATCCACAAGATGTAAATATTCGATGCCGCTGTCCTCAAAAGCCTTGGCGACTTCCAGTGGGTTTTCATTATACACTTTCTTGGTATCGTAGTCACCCTTGGAAAGTCTCACACACTGGCCCTCTATAATATCTATCGCAGGAATTATTCTCATTTTCTCGTTGTTCGTTTATTGCTATTCGTTGTTAGTTTACAGTAAGTTTCAGCGCTTTTTCTATGCTATAATTTCTTGTACTACGCACATTTTACTTATTACTATTGACTATAAAATTCTCCAAAACCTGTTCCCCTATTTTTCCAGACTTTTCAGGATGGAACTGAACGCCATAAAAATTATCTTTATGAAGGGCCACGCTATAATCTAAACCATAATCTGAAGTGGCTATGCTGTTTTTGTGAATTGGAACATAATAACTGTGAACCAGGTACATATAGGAGTTTTCCTCAACGGTCTTAAACAAATCTGACTTTAAGTTAAAAATTGTGTTCCATCCCACCTGAGGAACTTTTAAGTCGGTATTGAATTTGACCACATTCACATCAAATATGCCTAAACCTTTCGTGTCGCCTTCTTCGCAATGGTTACACATCAGCTGCATACCAAGGCAAATGCCTAAAACTGGCTGCTTCAGACTAGGAATAAGCCTGTCCAGTCCTGTGCTTTGCAGCATATGCATAGCACTGCTTGCTTCGCCAACACCCGGAAATATAACCCGATCTGCAGCTTTAATCGTATTTGCATCACTGGTTAATTCAGATTCGAACCCTAAACGCTGTAATGCAAATTCAATGCTTTTTACATTTCCCGCTCCGTAATCTATAATGGCTATTTTCATTTAAAGTTGTCCTTTTGTACTTGGTAAAATCATTTTTTCAGCATCGCGCTTAACTGCCATTTTAATCGACTTGGCAAATGCTTTGAAAATAGCTTCAATTTTATGATGTTCATTATTGCCTTGAGCTTTTATGTTTAGATTACACTTCGCGCCATCAGTGAAGGATTTGAAAAAGTGCATAAACATTTCAGTAGGCATTTCACCGATTTTCTCTCGTTTAAATTCAGCATCCCAAACCAGCCAGCTTCTTCCGCCAAAGTCAATAGCCACCTGGGCTAAGCTGTCGTCCATCGGCAAGCAAAATCCGTAGCGCTCAATGCCGAGTTTGTTGCCTATAGCTTTGGCAAAAACTTCACCCAAAACAATAGCGACGTCTTCTATCGTGTGATGTTCATCCACTTCAAGATCACCTTTGGCGATGAGTTTAATATCTATATGCCCGTGTCTGGCGATTTGATCTATCATATGATCAAAAAAATGAATTCCGGTAGAAATATCACTTTTACCAGTACCATCCAGATTAATTCTGACCTTTATATCGGTTTCTTTGGTGGTTCGCTTTAGGCTTGCTGTCCTGGTTTCCAGTTTCAAAAAACTATAGATAGCCTTCCAGGAATCGGTTCTTAAAGCGATATAAGATTCCAGTTCAGATTGAGAATTTTCGGTTTCTCCTTCGCCTAAATTGGTTTTGTTATCGATAAAAATACCTTTAGCCCCAAGGTTTTTAGCCAATTCTACGTCGGTCATTCGATCGCCTATGACAAATGAATTTTTAAGATCATAGTTAGATTCGAAATACTTGGTCAGCAGTCCCGTTTTAGGCTTTCGTGTAGGCGCATTATCTTCAGGAAAGGTTTTATCAATATACACATCTTCAAAGTGAACTCCTTCATTCTCAAAGGTGTGCATGATAAAGTTTTGAACCGGCCAGAAGGTGTTTTCGGGATAGACATCAGTCCCCAGGCCATCCTGATTGGTAATCATTACCAGTTCATAATCCAGTTCAGCAGCGATTTTACTCATATAAGTAAATACCTCCGGGTAAAAATCTAACTTTTCAAAGCTGTCGATTTGCTCATCGGCCGGTTCTTTGATAAGCGTTCCATCTCTGTCTATAAATAAAACCTTTTTCATGTGTAATTTTTATTGTTTTTAATGCCCTCATGTGAACTTGAACACTACGAATCCAGCTGTTTTAAAACCTTGATCAAGGTTTGATTCTGCTCTGGCGTTCCAATTGTGAATCTCAAACAATTTTCACAAAGATGCTGATTTGTTCGATTCCTGACTACTATTTTTTGCTCTAATAGTTGTTTGTACCTGTAATTGGCATCATCAACTTTACAAAGCAAAAAGTTAGATTCTGAGGGATAAATATGTTGAATCCAGCTTATGGCTTCAAAGGCTTTAGAAAGCAGTTCTCGTTCAGATTTCACAATTTCTATCTGCAACAAGTAAGTTTCAAAGTTTTGAATAACCTCCAGGGCCTTACTTTGACTTAACTGATTGATATTGTAAGGGGGCTTTATTTTATTGAGTACGGAGATGATGCGTTCGCTGGCGAAGCACATTCCTACGCGTATACCAGCATGGGCAAGGGCTTTAGAAAACGTCTGCGTAATAATCAAATTGGGATAGTTGTTCAATTCTGAAATAAAAGAGCTATTCGCAGCAAAATCAATATAGGCTTCATCGATTACGACCAAACCTGAGAATTTACCAAGAATAGTTTTGACATCGTTGATCTGAAGTAGATTCCCGGAAGGATTGTTGGGCGAACAAATAAAAATCAATTTAGTCTGTTCAGTTATTGAAGAAAGAACAGAATCCACATCGATTTGAAAGCCTTTTTGCAGAGGTACTGAAACTGTTTTGATTGCATTTAGATTAGCCAGAACTTCATACATCCCATATGTTGGTGGCATAATAATAACTTCGTCCTCTTTCGGCTCACAAAAAGCTCTAAAAATTAGATCCAAAACTTCATCACTCCCATTCCCTAGGATAATATTCTCCTTTGGAATTTGTTTTATGTCAGAAATTGCGGTTTTAAGCTGATGTTGATAAGGATCGGGGTATCTGTTATAATCTGTATTGAAAGGATTTTCATTGGCATCCAAAAACAGATAATTATTTTCATCAGCGTTAAATTCGTCCCGGGCAGAAGAATAGGCCGACATATTCTTCACATTTTCTCTTATCAGGTTATCTAAAATCATAGTCTTGTATTATTTATTCTCAACCTCATTTCTTCGCAAGGTCATCGCGTTTTTGTGAGCCTGTAAACCTTCGGCTTCTGCCATCAGTTCAACCGCTTCACCTATATTCCTAATTCCTTCTTCTGTTATTTTTTGATAGGTAATCGCTTTGTTGAAACTATCCAGATTCACCCCGCTATATTGCTTTGCGTACCCATTAGTAGGCAAAGTATGGTTAGTACCCGAAGCGTAATCTCCGGCGCTTTCCGGTGTATACTTCCCTATAAACACAGAACCGGCATTATTGATATTTTCTACGTAATAATCATCGTTTTTTGTAGAAATGATAAAATGTTCTGGTCCATAAAAATCAATTAATTCCAAAGCTGAAGACTGATCTTTTACCAAAACAAATTTTGAATTTTCAATAGCTTTGGCAGCCATTTCCTTTCTGGGAAGCTCTTTCAATTGATTTTCAATGGCAACTTTTACTTTGTCAATCATAGGTTCATCAGTAGAGACTAAAACGACCTGAGAATCAAAACCGTGTTCTGCCTGACTCAAAAGATCTGAAGCTACAAATTCCGGATTTGCGGTTTCATCGGCAACGACCAAGAGTTCTGATGGTCCGGCGGGCATGTCAATAGCAACGTCAAAAGTAGTAGCCACTTGTTTCGCCACGGTCACATACTGGTTCCCCGGTCCGAAGATTTTATATACCTTGGGAATGGTTTCTGTTCCAAAAGTCATCGCACCAATGGCCTGTATACCGCCGACTTTAAATACTTTATCGATTCCACAAAGCTGAGCTGTATATAGAGTTACAGGATTGATTTTACCAAGTTTGTCTGGTGGAGTACACAATACAATTTCGCTACAACCCGCGATTTTGGCAGGAACAGCCAGCATAAGAATGGTGGAAAATAAAGGTGCCGTTCCTCCCGGGATATATAAGCCTACTTTTTGAATGGGTTTTTTGGCTTGCCAGCAGGTCACTCCCGGCTGCGTTTCCACTTTCACAGGCTCTGTTTTCTGAGCTTCATGAAATTTATGAATATTCGATTTAGCGAGTTGAATCGCCGACTTTAAGGGATCAGAAACCTGGCTTTGTGCCTGGTCGATTTCTTCAGCGCTAACTTCAAAGCTTTTTAAATCTACACCATCAAACATACTGGTGTACTTGAGGACAGCCTGATCTCCACCCTGCTGAATGTTTTTGAAAATATCATCTACAGTGGTTTCGATGTCTTTAAAGGTTCGGGTAGGTCTTTTCAGTAGTTCACCCCAGTCCTCCTTCTTCGGAAATTGTATAGTTTTCATCATAAAATCATTTTTTCAATTGGACTGACAAGAATACTCTCAGCTCCTGCTGACTTCAGCTCATCTATTATTTCCCAGAATTTTTCCTGCTGAAGAACCGTGTGCACAGAACTCCAGTTGGTCTCTGCCAGAGGCATCACCGTTGGACTCTTCATCCCTGGTAAAATTTTGATAATTTCATCAAGTTTGTCATTAGGCGCATTCAGAAGCACATATTTCGAATTTTCGGCTCTCAAAACCGCATCAATTCTAAACAGGAGTTTGTCTAAAATCTGTTGCTTTTCAGCAGTTAAGCTTGGTGAACTCGCCAAAACAGCTTCACTATTTAAAATAACATCAGACTCTTTTAGATTGTTTTTGAAAAGGGTACTCCCACTGGATACGATATCACAAATAGCATCTGCCAAACCGATATTTGGAGCAATCTCTACAGAACCTGTAATCAAATGAATGTTTGCCTTAACGCTGTGTTTGTCCAGATACTTCTGAAGCGTGTTGGGATATGAGGTAGCGATTTGCTTGCCTTCAAGGTCTTTAACGCTTTTCATATCAGATTGCTTTGGAATGGCAAGAGAGACTTTGCATTTTGAAAATCCCAGCCTTTTCTGAATGATCAGGTCCTCCCCTTTCTCTTGGAGCAGATTCTCACCTACTATAGCCAGGTCTGCAATACCATCTCTTAAATACTGAGGTATATCTCCGTTTCGCAAGTAGTAGATTTCAAGCGGAAAATTGGAAGCATCTACTTTCAATTGATCTCTCCCGTTATTGATAGAAATCCCGCAGTCTTTTAAAATCTTTAATGATTCCTCATTAAGTCGACCAGATTTTTGAATTGCAATTCTTAATTTTTCCATGTTAAATTCTTCAAATTTTTAAAATAAAAAACCCGTTAAAGCTTTTGGCTCAAACGGGTATTGTATATGTTCTAAATTCTACATATTACATTCCAACCGCTTTGAGCGAGCTAGGTAAATAATGATGTAGAGTATGTAACTTCATTGCAGTGCAAATTTAAACTAATTATTGAATTCTTAAAATGCTTTTAAGCTTTTAAGAGAAAATTAATTGTTGCCTAAGATGATGGGCATTCCCTCATCTCCGGAACCTATCACAATAACTTTTGCATTTTCAGATTTTGATAATTCAATAGTGGCTTGAATTCCTTTTTCTCTTAAAATCATATCCGTAAGAGAGGCATCTAAAATTTCATTAGCCCTGGCTTTACCTTCAGCTTCAATCTCCTGACGACGTTTCTCTTTGGTCGCTTTTTCCAGGCGGAATTCGTATTCTAAAGATTCCTGCTCCTGTTTCAGTTTTCTTTCAATGGCCTGCTTAATTGTAGGCGGCAATGAAACATCTCTGACAAGAATCCTGTTCACTTGAACGTACTGATTTTTCAACAACTGTTGAGTTTCATCATACATTTCATTTTGAATGGACTCTCTTTTTTGTGCATATAGTTCTTCAGGCTTGTAACGCCCAACAACAGTTCTTGTAGCAGATCTTACTGCAGGCTGAATCAACCTGGAGACATAATCTTCTCCTCTTTCCTTGTGTAATAAGCCTAGCTGGTCATAAGTTGGTTCAAACCAGATGGTAGCATCCAGTTTAATATCCAGTCCGTTTGAAGATAAGACTTGCATAGACTCATCTATGGTTTGCTGTCTTACAGAGTAAACAAAAACAGTATTCCAGGGGGCTACAATATGAAAGCCTTCTTTCATAGGTGCTTCATCGGTAACAACACCTCCACCAAAACGTTTAAATAAAACTCCAGCTTCACCCGAGTTGATATTTACAGTAGAGTTGGCAATAAAAATGATGGCGATAACAACAACTATTATAATTGGTACTATCGCTTTAGGTAATCTTTCCATGATAATAAAATTTAAATTAGGCCTTTATATTTTCTAAAGAACCATTCTAAACTCAAAGTTAAGGCTAATAAAAGGATAAGCCATTCAAAATCAATTAAACTCTGTGATTTTATAATAGATTTTTGAATTGGTTTAGGCTTCTGTGCTTTTAGAGTTGAAATCAATTTTGATCGGTTGGAAAAGGTAAATAACTTTTCAGCAGAAACCAGTTTTCTAAGGCTTTGTATATCAGCATTCTCCAGCTGCATTTCACTTGAATACTTTAAAACCTGAAAACTTCCTTCTTTTGTTAATTTTAGTTCCGGACTTTGAATTTTATACGAATAGTTTCCTGGCTCCAATTTTGACAGATCAAACATATAATCCTCCTCCCCTTTAAGTAATCTGAGAGCTTTAACTTCACCAGTTTCACTGTTTTCTAGTTTTATGTCAAAGTCAAATCGCGTATCACTTTCAAAGTTTTCATTGTAATACTTAACTTTCAAAAATTGGTTTTCTCCCGAATTTATGATGGGTTTCACATTAACTCTGATTGTATTTTTTGATTTTGACTGAGCTAAAAACTGAATAATTTTTTGAAAAGTTTGATCAAACTTGGTAAACGAGGAGTTTTCAACAAAATATTTTGCTCTCCATCTCCATATATTTTCACCAAATAAAATGGACTGCTTGGCGGTCTTGTCAATATTAAAAATCCATAAAGGAGATTCTATCTCAATTCCGTTGAGCTGTTTTTTTAATAAGACTGAATAGTTTTGATTTAGCTGCACATCACCAAACTTATCTTTAAGTGGTGGATAGGAATTAAAATTCAGATTATTGACGAGAAATAAACTAAAATCGGGGTTTAATATGGGAGTATAGGCTTCTGTTGACAAAATCAGTTCTTTTTGAAAACCAAGATTTAAGCTGTTCAGCACGCTGTAGTCTGTATGGGAACCACCAATGATGAAATGATTTATTGAATTGTCCTTAGCTTGATTAATTAAATTCAGAGATGAAGCCTGAGGCTGATAAAAAATAACTAAATCATACTCTGAAATCTCATCAATTTCATCTGTGGATTTATAATCAAATTCTAAAGCTTTACTGGTTTCCAAAACTCTGTTAAAAAATCCGATATCCGGATGCAGCAGATCTGAAAGCAAGAGTATTTTGGATCTAGAATCTATGACCTCTAAAGCTGCTTTTTTATGATTATTGCTTTTGTTTTTTTCTTCTGAAAGCGGTTCTAACTCCACTTTCAAAACCTTTATCCCAACAGCATCAGCACTAAGAAGAAATTCAGTTCTTACTGAGCCTTTTGAAGGGATTTCTAGTGTTTTTTCTTTTATAATTTTACCATCCTGACTTACTTTCAAAGTTTGATTAGTCGATTCAGAAGAATTTTGGCTAACGAAAACTTCTACTGGAAATTTATTTTTTAAATAGGCGTAATTATTGACATTCACCAGGTCAATTTTAGTGTCCTTAAAAGAAGTTGTATCTCCGACAACCAGAATATTTGAAGAAAGTTTAGAGTTGAACGATTTGAAATTATAATCTTCGCCTAAAGTCTGATTTCCATCAGTTATCAAAGCAAATGTGGTTTCAGGTTTTTCTAAAGTATTAGCGTAAGTTATGGCTTTAGAAATATTTGTGGAGGTTTCATTAAAAGACAAGGTGTCGGAAAGAGGCTTCAAATCCGAACCGAATTTGATAAAATCCATATCGTAACTCTCATTTAATTCTTTATCCTGTCTTAGTTGCTCAACAAATGAGTTGATTTCGGATGGATCTGATAAGTGTTTTATGGATTCTGAATTGTCGACAGCAAAAACCAATTTCGGTTTTTCGAGACTATAGCTGGTAACTTCTATTTCCGGATTGATGAGCAATAATCCTAACAAAAAAAAAGACAAAAATCTAAAGAGTGCGAGGACTCTTTGAATTTTGTCTTTGAGAATATTTCTATATAAAATAAGGGTCAAAGCTAATGCACATGCAAAATTTAGAAAAAGCAAGAGCAAAAGTTGACTGGTCATCATTTATTATTAGGTTAGCATTCCACCATCCACGCTTAAGGTTTGACCTGTGATATAAGAACTCATGTCACTTGCTAAGAATACACAAGCGTTAGCGATATCATCTGGCTGCCCACCGCGCTTTAAAGGGATGGCTTGTCTCCAGCTTTCTACAGTTTTTTCGTCAAGTTTTTCTGTCATTTCGGTTTCAATAAAACCAGGAGCGACCACATTGGAGCGAATATTTCTGGAACCCAGTTCTAAAGCAACAGATTTTGAAAACCCAATAATCCCAGCTTTAGAAGCAGAATAGTTCGCCTGGCCAGCATTACCTTTAATACCAACAACAGAACTTATATTTATAATGCTGCCGTGTCTTTGCTTCAGCATCGGTCTTAAAACAGCTTTGGTCAAGTTGAAAACGGAGTTCAAATTAACTTTGATCACTTGGTCAAAATCGTCTTCACTCATTCTCATCAACAAATTATCTTTGGTAATTCCTGCATTGTTTATCAATACATCGATGCTGCCAAAATCTTTGATAATATCATCGGCCAGTTTCTGAGCCTGATTAAAGTCTGAAGCGTCAGATTGGTAGGCTTTAGCTTTTACACCAAAGGTTTTTAAATGATCTTCTAGTTCATGTGCAGAACTGGAAGACGAATTATAAGTAAACGCAACATTAGCTCCGTGCTTTGCAAAAACTTCAGCAATACCTTTACCTATTCCACGGCTACCTCCTGTAATAATTACATTTTTTGAGTTTAATAATTTCATATAGCTTCAAATTTATATATAAAAAAAGCCCTTGATTTATAACCAAAGGCTTTTCAATAAAATATTATTTAGATAAAACTTCTGCTACTTTTTTTCCGATTTCAGCAGGTGAATCCACAACGTGTATTCCAGAATCTTTAAGAATTTTTTTCTTGGCCTGAGCAGTGTCTTCACTTCCCCCTACAATAGCACCAGCATGTCCCATAGTTCTTCCAGCAGGAGCAGTCTCGCCAGCGATAAAACCAATAACAGGCTTTTTGCTACCACTCTCCTTATACCACTTTGCAGCCTCGGCTTCCAATTGACCACCAATTTCTCCAATCATAACGACACATTCAGTATCTGGATCATTAACCAGCAATTCAACTGCATCTTTGGTTGTGGTTCCAATAATAGGATCTCCGCCAATTCCAATAGCTGTTGTGATGCCAAATCCTTCTTTCACCACCTGGTCAGCAGCTTCATAAGTCAATGTTCCGGATTTGGAAACAATACCTACTTTACCTTTTTTGAAAACAAAACCTGGCATAATACCAACTTTAGCTTCACCCGGAGTAATTACACCAGGACAGTTAGGGCCTATAAGTCTGCAGTCTTTGCTTTTAATGTAATTTGAAGCCTTGATCATGTCCTTCACTGGAATTCCTTCAGTAATGGTTATAATGACTTTGATACCAGCATCTGCAGCTTCCATAATGGCATCTGCAGCAAAAGCCGGTGGTACAAAAATAATCGTAGTATCTGCATCTACTTTTTCAACTGCATCTGCAACTGTATTGAAAACTGGCTTTCCTAAATGTTCAGTTCCACCTTTTCCTGGAGTTACACCACCAACGATGTTAGTTCCATAATCAATCATTTGTTCAGCATGAAAAGAGCCTTCACTCCCTGTAAATCCTTGAACAATTATTTTTGAATCTTTATTGACTAAAACGCTCATAAGTTTGTTTAATTTTTGTTGAACAAAAGTAATTTTTTAAGACGAGCCCTAAAAATTATTAAGTATTAAATTGTCTAATTATGGTCATTAATAAAGGATAATATTCCTTCCAAACCGTCATCACATGGTTGAGACATAATATATCCTCTGTAAAGTTGATTATCTTTTATCTCCCAAACACTAAAAAAATCGGCTAAACCGATAAGATCCTGAGATTCCATGGTCTCTACATTATAGGTGAATCTGGCACAGACCTTATTGTTTTCTTCTATAAGGTGAGAAAATTCCGGTGACATATTTTCAAAAGATTTACCCATTTCCTGGGACATCGATTTAAATTTATCATAATCAAACTGAAAAAAACCTTTACTGCTGTTCCAGTTAATCTTTATTTTAGGATGGATATATTTATCGAAATCAGCTGTATTTTTATAGTATTTTGACGTAAAAAAATTTGTAACTAATGTTTTATTATCGGGTATCATAAATTTTTCAATTTTTGGATAATGTCTGGTATTCTATTAATATAAGCTAATTCTCTATATTTCTTTTTAATATCATCTGCTGGAGTCCCAAAATAGGTTGTATTAGGTTTTAAGTTTTTGCTTATCCCGGATTGAGCATATATAATTGCCTTCTTACCTATCGTCAATCCGCTTGCAATACCAACCTGACCCCAAATTGTTACTTCATCTTCAATTACAACACAACCAGCAATACCAGTTTGAGAGGCAATAAGACATTTTTTTCCAATCACAGTATCATGACCCACCTGGACTTGATTATCAATTTTGGTTCCTTCACCTATCCTCGTTATACCCGATACACCTTTGTCAATAGTGCAGAGCGCACCGATTTCAACATGATCTTCAATCTTAATGCTACCGCCTGAAAGAAGCTTGTCATGATGGGTTGAGCGGTTTTTATAATAAAAGGCATCGGCTCCTAAAACAGTCCCAGCATGAATCTGAACATTATTTCCGATTTCAACGCCATCATAAATCGAAACATTGCTATGTATAATACAATTATCACCAATTTTCACATGATTACCTATAAACACATTAGGTTGTATAATTGTAGATTTACCAATTTTTGCTGAATTTGATTTCGCTTCAGCTGATGATTCAAACGGTGAAAAATGAGCGGTGATTTTATTAAAATCAGTAAAAGGATCTTCTGAAATCAAAAGTGCTTTGCCCTCGGGGCAATCCACTTTTTTATTGATCAGCACAACGCTAGCCTTGGATTTTAGAGCTTTATCGTAATATTTGGGATGATCTACAAATACAATATCGCCATGCTCTACCACATGAATCTCATTAATTCCTAAAATTTCAAAATCGGGTTTACCAACAAATTCAGCATCGATGAGCTGAGAAATCTGTCTAAGACTCTGTGGTTGTGGAAACTTCATTTATGTTAACTTATTCTTTGATTCGCTCCTTGTAAGTCCCCTTATCAGTTTCCACTTTTACCTTATCTCCTTCATTGATGAACAAAGGAACGTTAACTTCTGCACCAGTTTCAAGGGTTGCAGGTTTAGTTGCATTGGTAGCCGTATTACCTTTAACTCCAGGTTCAGTTTGAGTTACTTCCAAAACAACATGTGGAGGCATGTCTACCGATAGTGGTAAATTATCTTCAGTATTGATTAAGATGGTCACTACTTCACCTTCTTTCAGCAGATTGGGCATATCAAGAGCAGCTTCAAGAAGTCTGATCTGCGTGTAGTCATCGACGTTCATAAAGTGGTAAAATTCTCCTTCCTGATATAAAAACTGATATTTATGAGTTTCCACTCTAACTTCTTCAATTTTATGACCTGCAGAAAAGGTGTTGTCAATGACTTTTCCTGTGGTTACACTTTTGAGTTTCGTTCTCACGAAAGCTGGCCCTTTACCGGGTTTGACGTGTAAAAACTCAGTAACTTTAAATATATCGTGATTGTATCTTATACACAATCCATTCCTGATGTCGCTTGTTGTAGCCATAATTTTTTAATTTGAAAAATATCCTTTCATGATTCCTCTTTGTGAATCTTTAATAAACTGAAGTATTTCGTCACGTTCCGGAGTTGCTTCCATTTCAGCTTCTATAATTGAAACCGCCTGACTGTTGTTGTAATTTTTCTGATAAAGAATTCTATAAATATTCTGAATTTCACTTATTTTGTCGGTGTCAAAGCCCCTACGTCTCAATCCTACCGAATTTATTCCGACATAAGACAGGGGTTCCCTACCCGCTTTCACAAAGGGAGGAACATCTTTTCTAACCAAGGAACCCCCTGTTATAAAAGCGTGTCTTCCGATACTGCAAAATTGCTGAACAGCGGCCATTCCTGCAAGTACAGCATAATCTCCAACTACAATGTGACCTGCAAGAGTACTATTATTGGAAAACACACAATTGTCACCCACAATACAATCGTGAGCAATGTGACAATAAGCCATTATCCAGCAATTTCTCCCGACTTTGGTTTTCATTTTGTCACTTGTCCCTCTGTTGATAGTGACACATTCTCTAATCGTGGTATTATCCCCAATTTCGGTGATGGTGTCTTCGTCTTCAAATTTTTTATCTTGAGGAACAGCGGAAATTACTGAACCAGGAAAAATACTTACGTTTTTACCTATACGAGCACCTTCCATAATGGTAACATTAGAACCAATCCAAGTACCTTCTCCAATTTCAACATTGTTATGGATAGTCGTAAAAGGTTCTATCACCACATTTTTGGCAATTTTTGCACCAGGGTGAACGTATGCTAAGGGTTGATTCATGTTATTTTGATTTTACAATTTGCGCCATGAGTTCTGCTTCACAAGCTAATTTATCATTTGCATAAGCATAACCCTGCATATGACAAATTCCACGGCGTATTGGAGATATAAGTTCTAATTTAAATATAAGTGTATCTCCTGGAACCACTTGCTGTTTAAACTTAACATTATCGATTTTGATAAAATAGGTCAAATAATTTTCAGGATCTTCTACTGTGCTTAATGCTAAAATCCCTCCGGTTTGAGCCATAGCCTCAATCTGAAGAACACCAGGCATTACAGGCTTTCCAGGAAAATGCCCTACAAAAAAAGGTTCATTCATGGTCACGTTTTTTGTGCCGATAACCGAGCTATCCGTCAATTCAAATATCTTGTCCACAAGCAAAAAGGGAGGCCTGTGAGGCAATCTGTTCATGATTTCTGTTACATCATAAAGCGGAGGCTTATTGAGATCGAACTTAGGAACTTTATTTCGTTTTTCAGTTTTTATAATTTTTGCAAGTTTTTTTGCAAACTGGGTATTTATGGAATGCCCCGGCTTGTTTGCTATGACTTTCCCTCGGATGTGAGTTCCAACTAAAGCTAAATCTCCTATGACATCCAGTAATTTATGTCTTGCTGCCTCATTGGGATAATGCAAAGTAAGATTATCTAAAATTCCATTAGTTTTTACTGAGATTTCATTTTTACCAAAGGCCTTTTTTAAACTTTCCATTGTTTCAGGGGATAGTTCTTTATCCACATAAACAATAGCGTTATTTAAATCGCCTCCTTTTATAAGACCATTGGCAAGCATAGCTTCTAGCTCATGGAGAAAACTGAAGGTTCTAGAATCTGAAATTTCTTCCTTGAAATCGTCCATGGTGTTCAAATAGGCATTCTGAGTTCCCAGTACCTTAGTGCCAAAATCTACCATGGTAGTTACCTGATACTCATTAGCTGGCATGACAATGATTTCAGATCCAGTTTCTTCATCTTTAAAGGAAATTACATCCTTAACGATAAATTCATCCCTGGGAGCATCTTGTTCTTCCAGACCAGCTTTTTCTAGGGCTTCAACGAAAAATTTAGATGAACCATCCATTATTGGTGGTTCTGAAGCATTCAATTCTAAAAGTATATTGTCAATACCTAAGCCAACACATGCTGCAAGTACATGTTCTGAAGTTTGGATGACAACTCCATTTTTTTCAAGACTTGTTCCTCTATCCGTATTTGTAACTAAAGCTGCATCTGCTGGAATGAAAGGCTCTCCTTCCAAATCTATTCTTTTGAAAGCAAAACCATGATTTATTGGAGCAGGTTTGAAAGTCAGCGTTACATTCTGGCCAGTATGAAGTCCTACCCCATGCAGGGAAACTTCTTTCTTAATGGTAGTTTGATTATTTATTTTCATTCTTAGGAAGTTGTTTTTCAATATTGTCTATTCGACTTATAATTTTCGGGAAGTTTCTAAAATGAACATAAGACTTATTGAAATCACTATATCCAAAAGCTGGTGATCCCTGAATAGCTTCACCATCCTTTATATTTCTCCCTACACCAGTCTGAGCCTGTATTTTTACGCGGTCGCCTATTTTTATATGTCCTGCAATTCCTACCTGACCACCGATAAGGCAATTTTTACCGATCTTGGTAGATCCCGCAACACCGGTTTGTGCAGCTATTGCAGTATGTTCACCAATTTCAACATTATGAGCAATCTGAATCTGATTGTCCAATTTCACACCTTTCCTGATAATAGTTGAGCCTAAAGTTGCCCTGTCTATCGTTGTTGCAGCGCCAATATCTACATTATCTTCTATAATCACGTTACCAATTTGTGGGATTTTTGAATATTCACCCTTATCTGAGGGCGAAAAACCAAATCCATCGGCACCAATAATCACCCCGCTGTGGAATGTACAATGGTTTCCGATTTGTGTTTCAGAATAAATCTTACTGCCGGCAAATATGGTTACATGATCACCGATGATCACATTGTCACCTATATAAACGTTTGGATATATTTTTACATGGTCACCAATGATAACGTTTTCTCCAATATAAGCAAAAGCTCCGACATAAGGCTCTTTTCCCAGCTTAGCAGAATCTGATATTGAACTGGGAGTTTCGATTCCTTTTTTATCTAACTTAATCTGATTGTAAACTTCTAAAAGTTTGGAAAAAGCTTCGTAAGAATCTTCAACTTTAATCAAGGTTGTAGACAAGTTCTGATTTTTTTCAAAACTTTTATTCACTATACAAATACTAGCCTCAGTTTCATAAATATATGAAGTATACTTAGGATTAGATAAAAAAGTAAGTGACCCCGCTTTGCCTTCCTCTATCTTCGAAAGCTTATCGACTTCGGCATCAGGATTACCCACAATGTCTCCATCAAGTATGTCTGCAATTTGTTGCGCTGTAAATTTCATCGTGGCAAAAATAGAAAAAAACGGTTAATTATAGGATTTTGGATAACATATGTAATATTTGATAACTGTTTTAGACAGTGCCTTAAGGTTTAATTGATCTGAAGCCGAAGACACATCTTTAATCTTACCATTTTTATACCACATATTAATATGTTCTTTATCAGGTTGGTAAGCAAGATTTGAGGTGGATCCTTCAAAAACAAAATATTCTGCCTCAGACCTGGAAATCTTGAAACTCTCTTGAACTCTTTTCAAATACTCATCAATTTTTGAGGATTCGACAGGCTCGTTTTTTAACTTAACTTTTAGTAAATCTCTGTTCAAAATCATCTGGCTAAGTTTACTCAACACAAAATCTTCATGATGCTGCCAGACTTTCAAAGCAGAAATAATATCGTAATCATCTAACTTGGAAAACAGTTCTAAAGTGATTTCATCAAAATTTTCTGAATCAATTTTGTGTCTTAAAAAATAATTCAAAGTAGAATTTTCAATAATCTCTTCCGTAGTCTCGAAAACAAACTTCGCTCTAAGCAAAAGTCTAATTAAAATTTGCTCTGCACACAAACTTGTTTTATGCAAATAAACCTGCCAGTACATAAGCCTTCTGGCGACAAGAAACTTTTCGATGGAATAAATTCCCTTTTCTTCTACCACAAGTTCATCATCAACCACATTGAGCATATTGATGAGTCGCTCACTATTGATATTTCCTTCAGCAACGCCGGTGTAGAAACTATCCCGTTTCAAATAATCCAGCCGGTCTATATCCAACTGGCTTGAGATGAGCTGGCAGAGGAATTTTTTGTGATGATTCCCTCTAAAAATGTCAATTGCAAGATTTAATTGCCCCTCAAATTCTGAGTTTAATCTGTTCATAAATTCCAGGGACAAATATTCATGAGACAAATCATTTACTATGGAATGTTCTAAGGCATGGGAAAACGGACCGTGACCAATATCATGAAGTAAAATAGCAATAAGAACCGCTTCTTCTTCCTCCTCCGTAATTTCAATGCCTTTTGATTTTAAAATGTCTAAGGTTTTCTTCATGAGATGAAGACAACCTAAAGCATGATGAAATCTGGTATGGTTGGCTCCGGGATATACCAAATGAGAGAGTCCCATCTGAGTAATCCGCCTCAATCTTTGAAAATAAGGATGCTCAATAAGATCAAAAATTAAGGGACTGGGTATGGTAATAAATCCATAAATTGGATCGTTTATTATCTTAAGTTTGTTCCTTTGGTTCAATTTTAAAATTTTTAAAACACAAATATACAGCTATATATGTCAAAGATAAAAGTACTCTGGGTGGATGATGAGATAGATTTGCTAAAGCCGCATATTTTGTTTTTAGAGAAGAAATCCTATGAAGTGACCACTTGCCAAAGTGGTACAGAAGCGATAGATGAAGTTTCCAAAACAAATTTTGACATCGTTTTTTTAGATGAAAATATGCCCGGTCTTACGGGTTTGGAAACACTGAATGAATTAAAAGCTATCCGTAGTGATCTTCCTGTCATCATGATTACCAAAAGTGAAGAAGAATATATTATGGAGGAAGCCATCGGCTCTAAAATAGCAGATTACCTTATAAAGCCTGTCAATCCCAATCAAATCCTTCTGAGTCTAAAGAAGAATTTAGACCATTCTAGATTAATTTCTGAAAAAACAACTTTGAATTATCAGCAGGAGTTTAGTAAGATTTCTATGGAATTGACCAACGTGAATTCTTATCAGGAATGGGTAGATTTATATTTAAAATTGATTTATTGGGAAATAGAACTGGAAACCGTTGAAGATAGTGGGATGTTTGAAATCCTTGAATCTCAAAAAAACGAGGCTAATATTCAATTCTGTAAATTTATAGATAAACATTATCCCACATGGTTCGAAAAAAACTCAGACTCTCCTACTTTATCTCATACGCTTTTCAAATCCAAAATATTACCCGAACTTTCCAAAGAGCAGCCAACGCTACTAGTCGTGGTGGATAATTTAAGATACGACCAATGGAAATCCTTCGAATCTACTATAGCCAACCATTACAAAAAAAAGAAGGAAGAGCCCTATTTTAGCATTTTACCTACTGCAACTCAATACGCCAGAAATGCCATATTTTCAGGATTGACTCCTGCCGACATGGAAAAAATTTATCCAGAATATTGGTTAAACGACACCGATGAAGGGGGGAAAAATCAATTTGAAGAAGACTTTTTAAGATCTCAACTTAGCAGACTTGGGAAAGATTATAAAACCCAATATCATAAAATAACAAATGTTGCGAAGGGAAGAAAATTAGCTGAAAATTTCAGGAGCCAAAAAAACAATGACTTAACCGTTTTGGTTTACAACTTTGTGGATATGCTATCGCATTCCAAAACCGAACTGGAAGTGATTAAAGAGTTAGCTTCCAATGACAAATCCTACAGATCCTTAACCCAAAGCTGGTTTAAAAACTCGCCTTTGCTGGATATCATTCAGCAAGCTCAGAGTTTGGGTTTTAAACTGATTATGACCACAGACCATGGCACAATAAATGTAAAACATCCGTCTAAAGTGGTTGGAGATAAGAATACAAGTTTAAATCTGAGATACAAAACCGGCAAAAGCCTTACTTATAACGAAAAAGATGTGGTTGTGGCTAAAGATCCCAAAAAAATCCATTTGCCCAGTATCAATATGTCAAGTTCGTTTATTTTTGCCAAAGAAAATTATTTTCTAGCTTATCCCAATAATTACAACTATTACGTGAACTACTACAGAAACTCATACCAACACGGTGGAATATCTCTTGAAGAAATGATCATCCCCTTTGTCGTAATGGAACCCAGATAAAATCATGCAGTTAACTTATAAATTAGAGGATCTTGATAAGATAGCAGCTCAAATCTTAGAAAAAGCAAATTCAAAATATATGTTATTTTCTGGAGAAATGGGTGTTGGTAAAACGACACTCATCAAAGAACTTGTCAAACAATTAGGCAGTACGGATCAGGTTTCTAGCCCTACTTTTTCCCTGGTTAACGAATATGAAGCTGAAAATACAGCTATCTACCATTTTGATTTTTACAGGATTGAAGATGAAGCTGAAGCCTTTGATATGGGGTTTGAAGATTATCTGAATGATTCACATTATGTAGTTATAGAGTGGCCTGAAAAAATCTCAAATCTTTGGCCCGAACACTATACTTTAATTGAACTCAGTGAAGATGAAGACCAATTGCGCACATTGACTTTGACTGAGTTTTAATCAAATAAGAAGAGTTTCCGATTAATTTTAATTATTTTCGCTTAACTAATTTTTTCAATGAATCCACACTCTTCAAAATCACCTTTTTCAACTTCAGAATTACTTCCACAAGAAGAAATGCTTGAGATTCAGCGTTCTAAAGGAGAATTGTTTATTGGTCTTCCTAAAGAAACCTCCTATCAGGAAAAACGCGTTTGCCTTACTCCGGATGCAGTCAATGCCTTAAGTCAAAACGGTCATAGAGTTTTAATCGAAAGCGGTGCCGGACTTCAAGCCAATTTCAGTGATAAAGATTACAGTGAAGCCGGCGGAGAAGTTACAAAAGACACAAGCAAAGTTTTTTCTTGTCCTGTCATTTTAAAAGTTGCTCCTCCATCTGAAGAAGAGCTTACTTTAATAAAGCCTCAAGCTATATTAATATCGGCTTTACAGCTTAAAACAAGGAAAAAATCATATTTTGAAACGCTTTCCAAAAAAAGAATTACGGCGCTTGCCTTTGAGTTTATTAAAGATGAGTTTGGGGCTTATCCTGCCGTCAGAGCTTTAAGTGAAATCGCTGGGACTTCGTCAATTTTAATCGCTGCTGAACTTTTATCGAACATGTCCGGAGGAAATGGACTTATGTTTGGTAATATAAGTGGAGTTCCTCCGGTAGAGGTTGTCATTCTCGGTGCTGGAACTGTTGGTGAATTTGCGACGAGAAGTGCTTTAGGACTTGGAGCCGGCGTCAAAGTATTTGACAGTTCTCTTACCAAATTGCGCTGTTTGCAAAGCAATATTGGCCGTACTTTATTTACGTCTACACTGCAGCCAAAAATACTTTTAAAAGCTTTAAAAAGAGCCGATGTAATTGTAGGTGGAGCAAAAGGAAAAAACAGAGCCCCAGTAATTGTCTCTGAGGAAATGGTGAAGAAAATGAAAAAAGGGTCTGTTATCATCGATGTTAGCATAGATATGGGAGGTTGTATAGAGTCTTCTGTGATAACCACTCACGACAGCCCAACATTTATAAAACACGATGTGATTCATTATTGTGTTCCTAATATACCCTCCAGATATTCCAGAACGGCCTCTTTATCTTTAAGCAACATCTTCACTCCTTATTTACTTCACATTGGCGAGGAAGGCGGCCTGGAACCAGCCTTGAGAATTGATTCCGGGTTAAGAAATGGACTTTATTTTTACCATGGTATCCTGACCAATAAATCCGTTGCAGAATGGTTTGATCTCAATCACAGAGACCCTAATTTACTTATCTTTTAAAACTATTTCATGAAATTTATTCATAGACTCGGCTATTATCTGTCTGGATTTGTTGTAGGAATCATTATGCTCATGTTTTTTCTGGGTGGTAAAAAAACATCCTGTGACTGGGGCCTGGATGCCCGAGTTTTAAAAAACATCAGAAATAAAGAGCGTATCCTTTCTGAGGAAGCATTGGTTTTTTTTAAAGACAAACAAATAGACACCTCCTCTATTTCTTATATCTTGGAAGCAGGAGATGTCAATTTCAAAAAAAGTAATATTGAAGCAAAACCTTGTAAAACTTATCAGGTTGAAGGTGAAGCTGAGGAACAAAAGTTAGGCTTGATTTTTGAAAATTGTGATTCTACCGCAGTTTTGAAAAGAGTTTTTATTTTAAAATAAATTTGTTTTTTTATGTGAACTTTTATTTTATGTTTGTTAGAGACAAACACAATTTAGAATGAAACGCATCATTATTGATTACAAAAAACTTACTCCTGAAATACTTTCAATGCTTGTCCAAAAATATCCTGATGGTTACGATGATCGTGATGTTTTGGTCTTCAAAAATTCAAAAAATGAAACCGTTGAAGCCGTTGAAGTCAAAACAGAAGACACCATTTATCTTGTTAAAATTAGCACCAGACTGGAAGATACAATGACCAAATTCGACGTTGAAGACTTTGAAGATGAAGAAATGGACATGAATTATGTGGATTTGCCCCAAAGTAGTGATGAAGACAACCCGGAAGATTAAATAGTTAACAATCAAATCATTATAATTATAAAGCCAGCCAAGTCTGGCTTTTCTATTTTTAAAACCTTAAGAAATTCTTTCGATGCACTAAAGTAATTGCTATATTGAAAATTATAATATACCGATATGAAAAAAATTCTATTCCTATTTTCGATAATAATCCTGAGTTGTCAAACCAATACGAACACAGATAAAGGCGCTGATAAAAACGCCGAAAAGTTTTCCAGGGATTTAGATAAAATAAAAGAAAGCGGAGTTTTAAAAGCGCTAACCGTCTATTCTGGAACTACTTATTTTTTGTACAAAGGCAGACCCATGGGTTTTGAATATGAGTTATTGGAAAGACTTGCTGAAGACCTTGATGTAGAGCTTGAAATGATTGTTGCCAAAGATGAAAACAGGCTGATTGAATTGTTACAAGATGGTGAGGGTGACCTACTAGCTTATGGTTATACCATCACTGAATCTAGAAAAAAACGCATCAATTTCACAACCCCTCTTTACTTATCACATCAAGTTTTGATTCAAAGAAAACCTGAGAGTTGGAGACGCATGAAATTACATGAAATCAAAGATTATCTCGTAACTAATCCTATAGAATTAATTGGAGATACAATTTCAGTAAAACGAAATTCCTCGTATGCTTCACGAGTAGAAAATTTATCCAATGAGCTGGGGGGTAAAATTTTTATAGACACCCTCAAAGGCACACTTTCTACTGATAAAATTATTAAGAAGGTCGCCGATGGAGACATTAAATATACGATTGCCGATGAGAACATCGCTTTTATTAATTCATCCTACTATCCTATTCTAGATATAGGTACTTCTTTAAGTTTATCACAACGCATAGGATGGGCTGTAAGAAAAAGAGATACCCAACTGCTGGCTACCGTAAATCAATGGTTAGAAAACGCTAAAAAAACTACTGATTATCATGTTATTTACAACAAATATTTCAAGAATAAAAGACTGTATAAGAAAAGGGTAAAAAGCGATTTTTATAGCATTAATGAAAACAAAATTAGCCCCTACGATGCTATGATCAAAAAGAACGCAGCACTTATCAATTGGGATTGGAGACTATTAGCTTCAGTAACTTATCAAGAATCTCAATTTCAGCCACAAAGCAATTCCTGGGCAGGTGCTAGCGGACTTATGCAAATCATGCCGGCAACCGCAAGGGAACTGGGTGTTACAGATCCTTATAATCCTGAGCAAAGCCTGAAAGCTGGAGCAATATACCTGGATCAAATGATGAAAAGTCATGAGAACATAACCGATAGTATTCAACGAATAAAATTTGCACTTGGTTCTTACAATAGCGGACTCTACCATGTAAAAGATGCTCAAAAACTAGCTGAAAAACAAGGTTTAGATCCTCTGGTCTGGGATAATAACGTAGAACTTGCTTTACTTGACTTGAGTTTTCCAGAGCATTATAACAAATCATTTATAAAATATGGTTACGTAAGAGGAGAAGAACCTTTCAATTACGTAAGAGATATCTTTAAAAGATATGATCATTATAGACAGTTTATTGAATTTAAATAGACTGCTGTTGTTTAAGTATAGTCTTTAATTTAGATTTTATGTCTTCAGAAGCATCAATCAGCATTTGATTATCCGGAGGATATTTGACAGGTCTTCCTCTAAGCAGATAAATTTCATCCTTGTTTAAGATTCTTTGATCTCCTTCAAAACTTGCAAATCTATTTTCAAAAACAAAAGTGCTTTCTAATGGATATGAATTTATTTTTTGCTCTGTGTTTAAATCAAAATAATTCACTTCGGCAATTACACTAACTTCTTTACTTTGAACAGTCTCAGATAAAATACCTTCTTTTGAAATAATAATATCCTCTTTGATCTTGTTTCCGTTTTCATCTAAAACATAATTATTTCTGCTATCTGTTTTATATCTCCACCCGTCAAGGATTTCTCTTTCTATTGGAATTTGCCTTTCCAGAAGTCGTTCAGGTGAAAATTGAATTGATGTGAAATAAATTTCAATGGAATAATCATAGTTTACATTTTCTCTTTCGTTGATATGATACTCGGTCCAAAGATCATTTACATTGAAAATGCTAAAATTTAATAGCCTCTCCTCTACCTGAACCGGAATCACTTGCTTTGTATCATTATACAGTGAAACAAGAATCAGGTCAATTCCATTTAAATATGCTTCTCTTTTGAGCTCGGATGTATTTCTATATCCAGGTGCAAGTTTTTCTAACTCAACAAAGCTATTGTAGGCCAAGCGTTTATCAATTTTATCTTTTGATCTTAAGAATTCACTGGCTTTGGTGTATAAATAGTTTGCATAATTTTCTTTCTCAACCAAAAGATTATCGGTAACATCATAAAATTCAAAAGCAACAACTTCTCCGGTTTCAAGTTTTAGGGGTAAAAGTGGTTTTATTCTATTTTGAATGCTTTGAAGGCTTACATAAGACTCATATATGGCCTTGGAGTTATCCCTTAAGGTTTCTCTCTCCATAAAGCTGATCTGATTTATAGTTCGCTCTCTGTATTTATCATAAGATTGTTTGAGTAAATCAACGTAAATAGCACTTTTGTTACTGTATTTATTATTCTGAAGCTGTTCTACAGATTCATTTATAGCTTTTATATAATCTCCGGAATTAAGTGCTCGCTGAGTCTTCTTAACCGAACTACAGGATGTGAGTATTATTAAAGCAAGAAGACTTATAGATATTTTCATAATTATGATTTGATTTAGAGCTTTATTATTTTTTTGGTGATGGATTTTACTCCGTTATTGATTTTTAGAAAATACATGCCAGATGAAATTGCTTCAAGATCAATTGTTTTGTTTTCACTCATTTTTACTGAATAAATTTGTTTGCCTCTTATGTCAAACAAACTAAGATTGAGTTCATCAGTTGAGTTGGTCTCAACCGTCAAAGATGAAGAAACAGGGTTCGGATAGACACTTAATTCTGCAAAACTAGAGTCATCAGAAGATAAATTTTCAGAGGTCCTAAAACTTGAAACCTCTATGGAACCAAACGCGCCGTTTTCACTTATAATCTCACCGTTGCCGGTCTCCAGTTTATAAGAACCTGTCCCGAAATCACAGCAAATACCATCACCTGCAGAATCTAAAATAACAAATTCATAACAGCTATCCGGATTTAAATTAAAGACTTCAGTATAAGTCGTTTGATCGGTTAATGTGCCTTGAGATTCTTGAATTAGAGTGCCATTTTGATCGTAAAATTGCCAGGAAGTTTCATTGGCATAATCATCTGTTTTTAAAGTTAAAGTGACGGTTTCAGCTGTGTAGGTATCATTTTTGTAATTATCTATTGTTGAAGTAAATGTGTTATTGTCTGGAAAATCATCGGTTTTATCCTTAATTTCGATTGAAGCTGTCAACCTATTCTCAGTGCTAAGATCGAAAACGGGAGATGCGATTACTTCTCTTTCAAGATAAGTAAGTGAGCCTGTCCATTCAACTGTTTGAGGAGCCTGTGAGCCAAATTGATAGGTTAAAGTTGCAGCAGTTACTTGAGTATTACCTCTGTTTTGCAAACTAAATACAGGGGTCACCTCATCTCCACAAATCTGATTATCTATATTGTCTACTATAATTGCTATATCATCATTAAAAATTTGTGCAGGTGGATATTGATTTAATGTAAATCTGCCTGTAGCTGCAGGGTCTAACCATTCTTTCAAACGGGATGAAGGTGTATCTCCAAAATCCCAGGACACATCGAATCGTCCATAAAAATCAAAAGCACCATTATTTTCGGTACCGTTACATGCAGCAGCTCCACCGGCAAGCTGACCTATTATTCTTCCGTTCTCATCAAAGAGTGGTGAGCCTGAAGACCCTTCTTCAGTAACTCCCAATTCCCAGTTATACAGATACCAGTTTTCCATATTATCATTACCATTGAATATTCTTGAATTTTTCACTGGTGAATTATCATCTCTCGAAACTTTCATGATATCACCTCGGGGATGATGAATTCCAACGCTAAAGTCAGGAATAACACCAGATCTGTCCCACCCCGCCCAGACTAGGTCCCAGTCATCCGGGAGTGGAGCATCAATTTCCAGTAAGGCAAAATCTGATTTAGAATTATTCGCTAAAAGCGTTGCTCCACTTACAGTTTGATTGAAGCTAGCATCAGTTGAGTTGGAAGTAGTAGAACATGAGGGATTCTGACTTATCCAGTTAAACCGAAACGCCCAGGTAGAGGTTGAACTTGTCAAACAATGATTGGCTGTTAAGAAATACTGGCTGCGGTCATTGTTGGTGTTATTGATTAAAGAACCAGAGCAAAACCCACTTGACCCCACAACTATCATCGCTACAGCTTTCTTAAGCTGATCTTTTAAAGTATCAAAATCTGAACCTACAGGGCAATTTACATCTTGATTACATGAACCGGAGTCATTTAGTGCTTTTTTCAAAGCTGGTATATCGGAGACGCTTCTATACCCATGAACAACTTTTGAAATGTGTAATTGTCCATTAAATTCAGCCTGAGCAGGTTCAAAATATTCGATCCATACATTATCTCCGTTGATTAACCAAGTACCGAATTCCATATCATCTCGGTTTTGCGATGCTGTATAAGCGCCTAAAAGATCTGTTTTATCATTATTGTAAAAATATAATTTAGCACCCTCAGGTATATAAAACTCATCAAATAAGAAATTCAAGGTCTTAGCTCCTTTGGATCGGACATTAAGCAACCAGACTCTATCACCATTTTTCAGCCTGTTCCACTTTCCATCCTCAAAACTTAGACTTACCTGGTGCTCATAACCAAATCTATAGGGCTGATTCTCTTTTTTATCATTGATTATATCTTCCTTCTGTAAAGTCTTTAGATCAAAACTAGGCATCGAAATAGTTTCGACTGAATTTAGTGTTAATTGCCAGCTTTTAGGCTGCCCCTCATTTGTTACTTGTGCTCCTGCATAATAAAAAAAGAGTAGAAACGAGAAAATAAATGAATACCTGATCTTCATTTTAAAATGATTTTATCAAATATATGCTGAACTTTTTAAATAAATATTGAAACTCCTAAGAATTTGATATTAAAAACTGACAAAATGCTGGTTTTTTAGTTGCTTTAAGCTGTCATAATGGCATTTATGCAGTTGGGTATAAGAATTGAAATCTATTATAAAAAATAAATAATGGATTTTAAAAACTTTACTATAAAAACACAAGAAGCTGTCCAAAAGGCTCAGCTAATTGCTCAGGAAATGGGACATCAACACATAGAAAATGAGCATTTGTTTAAAGCTATTTCTGAAGTGGATGAAAATGTAACGCCCTTTATTCTTAAAAAATTAAACATTAATTCTCAACTCTTTCTTCAAATAGTAGATAAGAATCTTAAAAGCCTGCCTAAAGTTTCTGGAGGTGATATCATGCTATCAAGAGAAACGGGGAAGACTTTGAATGAAGCAAGTATTGTAGCCAAAAAAATGAAGGATGAATATGTTTCTATTGAACATCTTATCCTAGCGATCTTTAAAAGTAAGAGTAAAATCGCTCAAGTTTTAAAAGACCAAGGTGCAACTGAAAAGGCATTAGAGGCAGCAATTCAAGAATTAAGAAATGGAGATCGTGTAACTTCTCAAAGCGCAGAAGAAAATTACAACTCCTTAGATAAGTATGCCAATAACCTAAATAAAATGGCAGAAGAGGGAAAATTGGACCCTGTAATTGGAAGAGATGAAGAAATTAGAAGAATACTTCAAATTCTCTCTAGAAGAACTAAAAATAATCCTATGCTGGTCGGTGAACCTGGTACTGGTAAAACGGCCATTGCAGAAGGTCTTGCTCATAGGATAATTAGTGGAGACGTTCCTGAGAACCTAAAGTCTAAAAAGATATATAGTTTAGATATGGGTGCTCTGATTGCAGGAGCAAAATATAAAGGTGAATTTGAAGAGCGTTTAAAATCAGTAATTAAAGAAGTTACAACTAGCGATGGAAATATTGTTTTATTTATCGATGAAATTCATACACTTGTTGGCGCTGGTGGCGGAGAAGGTGCTATGGACGCCGCTAATATCTTAAAACCTGCACTGGCCAGAGGAGAACTGAGAGCTATAGGGGCAACCACTTTGGATGAATTTCAGAAATATTTTGAAAAGGATAAGGCTCTGGAAAGACGTTTTCAAAAAGTAACTGTCAATGAACCCGATACAGAAAGTGCCGTTTCGATTTTACGAGGAATCAAGGAAAAATATGAAACTCACCATAAAGTCAGAATTAAAGATGAAGCTATTATAGGGGCGGTAGAACTTTCACAGCGTTATATTACCAACCGATTTCTTCCAGATAAAGCCATCGACTTGATGGACGAAGCAGCCTCTAAGCTTAGAATGGAAATCAATTCTAAGCCTGAGGAACTCGATGTTTTAGATAGAAAAGTCATGCAGCTGGAAATTGAGATTGAAGCTATCAAACGAGAAAAAGATGATATTAAATTAAAATCATTACGAGCAGATTTGGCAGATCTTAAAGAAGAACGAAACACCTTACATGCACGCTGGAAAAATGAAAAGGATATTGTGGATAATATTCAAAAGATTAAAACTGATATCGAAAATTATAAACTCGAGGCAGAACGGGCAGAGCGAGAAGGTGATTACGGAAAAGTAGCTGAGATTCGATATGGCAAAATTAAGGAGGCACAGGAAAGCCTTGAAAAACTTCAAAATGAAGTAGAAAATCAGAAGTCTGAAAACACCCTGATTAAAGAAGAGGTGAATTATGAGGATATTGCTGAAGTTGTTGCCAAATGGACAGGAATTCCCGTAACCAAGATGTTACAGTCGGATCGCGAAAAACTTCTTAAGCTTGAGGATGAATTACATCATAGAGTTGTGGGTCAAGATGAGGCCATACAAGCTGTTTCTGATGCAGTAAGAAGGAGCCGGGCTGGATTACAAGACCAAAACAGGCCCATTGGTTCGTTCTTATTTCTTGGTACAACAGGAGTTGGTAAAACTGAATTGGCCAAGGCACTCGCGGAATATATGTTTGATGATGAAAGCTCAATGACCCGAATAGATATGAGTGAATATCAAGAACGGCATTCGGTAAGTCGCCTTGTTGGGGCACCTCCTGGATATGTAGGCTATGAAGAAGGGGGACAACTGACTGAAGCTGTGAGAAGAAAACCTTATTCTGTAATTTTACTTGATGAGATTGAAAAGGCGCATCCAGATACTTTCAATATTTTATTGCAGGTTCTGGATGAAGGCCGGTTAACTGATAATAAAGGAAGATTAGCTGACTTTAAAAATTCAATTATCGTGATGACATCCAATATTGGAAGTCATATCATTCAGGAGAAATATGATGCATCAACCGATGTTGAAACCACTATGGAAAGTGCTAAAGTTGAAGTGCTGGGACTTTTGAAGCAGAGTGTAAGACCTGAGTTTCTGAATAGAATTGATGATGTTGTGATGTTCACACCACTCTCTAAAGACGATATCAAAGAGATTGTAGAACTACAGCTCGACAACTTGAAAAAAATGTTGATGAAACAAGGCATTACTATAGATGCTACAGATGAAGCTATAGATTACTTAGCGAGAATAGGTTTTGATCCTCAATATGGAGCAAGACCTGTAAAGAGAACCATTCAAAAAGAAGTTTTAAACAGTCTTTCAAAACAGATTTTAGCTGAGAAAATAAAAACAGACAGCATCATTCTATTGGATCAGTTTGATGGAAAACTGGTTTTCAGAAATCAATAAGCAACTTATTATAAATCAAAAACCCCGTTTCGATATATTGAAACGGGGTTTTTGATTTACTCTACTGTTATAATTAATCGATCCAGGTTTTATAAAGCGTATAATTTTTTGCAGTTCGTTTTATCATTTCCAAATTCTCATTAGAAACAGCTTTCAGCCTTTTGGCTGGAATGCCAGCATAAATGGAATTAGCTTCAACCCGGGTACCCGCTGTAACTATTGCTCCCGCAGCTACTATACTTCCGCTCTCAATAACAGCATGATCCATGACAATGGCTCCCATCCCTATCAAGACATCATCCTGTATTGTACAGCCATGGATAATGGCTTTATGGCCTATAGAAACTCGGTTTCCAATTCTGGTAGCAGCCTTTTGATAGGTGCAATGAACAACTGCAGCATCTTGGATATTTGTATCATTTCCAATTTCTATGGAATTAACATCACCGCGAATCACTGCATTATACCAAACACTGCAATTTTCACCTAGCTTGACTTGACCTACAAGACTTGAATTTTCTGCCAAAAAGCAAGAAGAATGTACGCTCGGTGCTATTCCTTTTATAGATTGAATCAAAGCCATATTATTTGCTTAAATACATTTTACGTCTTCCGTACAACTCATAAAAAGTGTCATCCCTTAAACTATCGATAAATAAAATGCTTTCACCTGTACTCTTCATTTCAGGCCCCAACTGTTTGTTGACGTTATGAAACTTGTCAAAAGAGAATACCGGTTGTTTTATAGCATAACCTTCTAGTTGTGGATTAAAAGTGAAGTCATTTAATTTATTTTCACCAAGCATGATTTTGGTTGCATAATTTACATACGGTTCTTTATAAGCTTTAGCTATAAATGGAACTGTTCTAGAAGCTCTAGGATTGGCTTCAATGATATACACATGATCATCCTTTATAGCAAATTGAACGTTGAGTAAACCAACGGTATTTAGAGCCAAGGCAATTTTCCTGGTATGGTCTTTAATTTGTTCTAAAACCAGGTCTCCTAGATTAAAAGGAGGAAGCATCGCATTTGAATCTCCAGAATGAACCCCACAAGGCTCAATATGCTCCATAATCCCAACGATGTAAACATCTTCACCATCACATATAGCATCTGCTTCTGCTTCTATTGCACCGTCAAGATAATGATCCAATAGCAATTTATTGTTCGGTATTTTTCTCAACAAATCAACAACATGCGTTTCTAAGTCTTTCTTATTGATAACAATTTTCATCCCCTGTCCGCCAAGAACATAAGAGGGTCTTACAAGAAGTGGAAAATCCAACTTTTCTGCGAGCGCTAAAGCTTCATCGGCTGTTTCTGCAACTCCAAATTCTGGATAAGGAATATTATTGTCCTGTAATAATTTTGAAAAGCTTCCTCTGTCTTCTGCAAGATCAAGCGACTCGTAGCTGGTTCCTAAAATCTTAATCCCATATCTGTTTAGCTTTTCTGCAAGTTTTAAGGCCGTTTGTCCACCGAGCTGAACAATTACACCTTCGGGCTTCTCATGTTTGATGATATCGTAAATATGTTCCCAAAAGACAGGTTCAAAATAGAGTTTATCTGCTGTATCAAAATCAGTGGAAACCGTTTCAGGATTACAGTTGATCATGATGGTTTCATAACCACACTCCGCTGCTGCCAAAACTCCATGAACACAACAATAGTCAAATTCTATCCCTTGACCAATTCTGTTTGGTCCAGATCCCAGAACGATCACTTTTTTCTTTGAGGTAACTATGCTTTCATTTGTATTTATAATTTCCCCGTCTTTATTTTCTACATCAGCTTCAAAAGTAGAATAGTAATAAGGGGTGTGGGCCTCAAATTCTGCGGCACAGGTATCAACCAATTTGTAGATTCTGTTCACATTCAATTCTTCGCGCTTAGCATATACTTCACTTTCCAGACATTTCAACATATGCGCGATCTGACGATCAGCAAAACCTTTTTGTTTTGCTTCAAGCATCAAATCCTTACTGATGTTTTGAATTGAATACTTTGAAATTTCCTTTTCTAAATTGAAAAGCTCCTCATATTGCTTAAGGAACCACATGTCAATTTTGGTAATTTCGTGGATTCTGCTTAGCGGTATTCCAAGCTGAATGGCATCGTAAATTACAAAAACCCTGTCCCAGCTAGCAAATTCAAGCTTACTTAAAATCTGATTATAGTCTGTATAACTTTTACCGTCTGCCCCTAGCCCATTTCTTTTAATTTCTAAGGACTGAGTTGCTTTGTGCAGGGCTTCTTGAAAAGAACGGCCTATTCCCATGACCTCACCTACAGATTTCATCTGTAGCCCCAAGGTTCTGTCTGAACCTTCAAACTTATCGAAGTTCCATCTTGGAATTTTAACGATAACATAATCGAGAGTAGGTTCAAAAAATGCCGATGTAGTTTGGGTGATTTGGTTTTGAAGTTCATCTAGATGGTAACCGATTGCTAATTTAGATGCAATTTTGGCGATAGGGTAACCGGTGGCTTTAGAAGCCAGGGCTGAAGACCTGGACACTCTGGGATTTATCTCTATGGCGATAATATCTTCTTTTTCATCTGGACTTACAGCAAACTGAACATTACAGCCTCCTGCAAAATCTCCGATACTTCTCATCATTTTTATAGCCATGTCCCTCATCTTTTGATATGTTCGATCACTTAAAGTCATGGCAGGAGCCACGGTTATAGAGTCCCCTGTATGAATTCCCATGGGATCCATATTTTCGATACTACATATAATCGTCACGTTATCATTTCGATCTCTAAGCAATTCCAATTCAAATTCTTTCCAGCCTAACAGAGCTTTATCTATTATCACTTCATGAATTGGAGATGCTTCCAGACCTCTGGTGAGCAACTCTTCGAACTGATCTTCTGCATAAACTATAGAAGCTCCACTTCCACCCAGGGTAAAAGAGGCCCTGATTACCAAAGGAAATCCAAAAACCTGAGCGACTTCTTTTCCCTGTAAAAAAGAAGTCACCGTTTTGGAAGGAGCTACTCCTACTCCAATATCTTGCATCAGTTTTCTGAATTTCTCTCTGTCTTCTGTGATGTTAATAGCATCAATATCGACTCCAATAATGTTTACTTTAAAATCTTCCCAAATGCCTTTATCGTCTGCTTCAATACAAAGATTTAAAGCAGTTTGACCACCCATGGTTGGCAAAACAGCATCTATTTCTGGATGATCCGTGAGGATTTCAACAATCGACTTCGTTGTCAAGGGTTTTAAATACACGTGATCTGCCATGGAAGGATCGGTCATGATCGTTGCAGGATTACTGTTGATGAGAATTGTTTTAATTCCTTCTTCTCGAAGCGATCTCAAAGATTGAGAACCTGCATAATCAAACTCACAGGCCTGGCCTATAACAATAGGACCTGAACCGATGATAAGAATGGTTTTGATGGAGTTGTTTTTTGGCATACTAGGTTTTTTAAAAATGAAACTATTGGATATAAAAAAAGGCGTTGCAAAATGCAACACCTTAATATTTTGAAATTAATCAATCATTTTATCTTTTTCTTAAACTCATTTCAGAAGAAACACTCAATTTTTTTCTTCCTTTAGCTCTTCTTCTCTTAAGAACTTTACGACCGCTTACAGATGACATTCTCTCTCTGAATCCGTGTTTATTCTTTCTTTTTTTATTAGAAGGTTGAAAAGTTCTTTTCATTTTTTTATGACTTTAAATGTATTATCTCTTTTTAAAAACTGCGTGCAAATATACGATTCATTTTCAGTTTTACAAGCCTTGGGGCAAAGTTTTTTCCATTTGTTTTTGCTAGATTTGCAAGAAAAAAACGAACATGTTTAATAAAAACTTCAAACTCATTATCGCAGGGCTTATCATAGCTTTTGGGATTTATCAAATCATAGAAAGCAACCTTGGTAACGGTATAGCGCTTATACTGTTCTCTGGAATTTTTATTTTTCTTTATTTTAAAAATGAAATGATTTTATTAGCATTTCTTCGATTGAGAAAGCAAGACTTTGAGGGGGCCAAAAAATGGCTGGATAAAATTAAAAATCCTGAAACTGCACTTACTCAAAAACAACAGGGTTACTATAATTATATCCACGGATTATTACTGTCGCAAACCAACATGACCAAGGCCGAAAAATATTTTAAAAGAGCTATAAAGTTAGGATTATCCATGAAACAAGACCTTGCTATGGCTAAATTAAACTTGGCTGGAATAGCAATGACGAAAAGAAGAAAACGAGAGGCTCAACTTCTACTGAAGGAAGCTAAAACACTGGACAAGCACGGAATGCTAAACGAGCAAATACAGATGATGAAACAGCAAATGAAACGTTTTTAAGCTATTTATCTACAGTATTTTTTTCTGAAATGAGACGGAGATACTCCTGAGTGTTTAACAAAAGCATTTGTAAAACTTGAATTGGATGTGTATCCAAGGTCAAAAGCAATCTCCTTAACAGACTGGTACGTGTTTTTCAACTTTGAAGACGCCAATTTCATCTTTTGGTCGAATATATACTGGTAAGGCGTTACGCCTACTTCCTTTGCAAATTCTCTTATAAAATGAAACTTACTCCATCCGGAAACCCGTATTAACTCTTCCGTTTTAATCTCTTGATTGATGTTAGTGTCAATGTACTCCAAAGCTCTTTTAATAGGTTTGGAATACTTGCTTTCCTCAAGCTCAAGCTCTGCTGTAGTGCCATTACCGTTAATGCCATCCAATTTTGCCTTTTTATTATATAAAGCAAGCTCAATATTATTGATGATGTCTATTTCTCTAAAGGGCTTTGAGAGATAACCCACAGGCTTTGTTGTTTGTATGCGCTTTAAAGTTTCTATATCTGTATAACCGGTGATATAGATGAAGGGGAGATCGCATTTCGAGTTAAGGTAAGAACCTATCTGAATACCTTCATATTTTTTACTTAAGTCTATATCCAGTAAAATAAGTTCGGGTTTAAAAGTATCAAGGTTTTTAATGCAATTGGTATAGCTGTCGCATATATTGACATCAAACCCATTTTTATCCAAAATGGTTTTGATTTCATATGAAACAAGCTTGTCGTCTTCTACTACTAGTATTTTTGTTTTCATAGGATTGGGAATGATAGTCTTACAAATTTCTTTTTATAATCAAATTTACCTTTAAGCTGCATGACCATTAGATCAAAAATCTTGTATTGATCTTTAAAAAGCTCATGAAATTTTTGATGATCTTCTATACTTGAAAAAGAGAATTTCAAATGAACTTTTTTCTCTTTATGTTCAATTTCCAATAAAAGATTATCATCAAGACTTTTTCTGAAGTCATTGATCTCTATAATTATATAGCTTAAGAGTAATAAGTCATCAAGCTCTACATTTATTTCAGACATATCATGGAGTTCATAATCAATTTTCGTTGTTGAACTTTTGATATATTGAAAAAATTGAAGCAAAAATGATTGCAGAGATATTCGAGAATCTTTTGGAAAGTATTCGTCTTTATTGCTTCTGTAATACAAATCATAAATATGAGTAAGCGCAAAAACTCTATCAACGATCACCTTTTTGTCATCAAAATAAGACCGATTTGTAGAGGTCTGAATATTCATCAAACTAAGTTGAGTTTGTAAATTATTTTTAAATCTGTGAAGAGTTTTACCTAGGACTTCCCTTAATTGATCTTGACCTTCCTGGATTTCGCTTGACATATAATTAATTTCTAAATAGTTGGTTACAACAAATATAATATATTCTAATCAATCTATTTATAATTATTGCTAAATAGACAGAAAGATTGATTAAGTAATTCGCAATTAATTTACTTAATTTTAAAAATTAACAAATATTCATAGAATATTGAAGAATTTTTTGCTGTTTATTTTTTTATCTATTTCGGTTTTTTCTCAAGATAAGAAAGAAATCGACAGCATTCTTTTTTCTGAAAGTTTAGCAATAAACCATTCAGAATTCGAAAGAAAATCCTCTTTAAATTTTTATCGGGGTAATCGTAAGGCTTCCGAAAGATTTTTTGATTCATTGGTTGAACAAAAACTTGAAGGTTCAATCCTGGACAATTTTAAAGTGCATGGTCTTAATCAAAAAATAAATTTTATTTATGAGTTTGAAAAACCGATGTATCTGATGAGCTATGCCTCCTGGTGTGTTCCTAGTAATGGAGAATTAGAAGCCCTGCAAATCTTGGTTGAAGAACACTCTGATTGGATGAATTTTGTTTTGATTTTATGGGATAAAAAAGAAGACGCTGCAAAATTTGCAAGACAATTCCCTAATAAAATAAAGGTTTTATATGTAAACGAATTAGATAATACGGGAGCAAGAACTATAAAAATAATTAAGCATAAGCTGGGAGTACCCGTATCATTAACCGTCAGTAGTAATAAAATCATACTTAATATCAGGCAAAACACCCAAGTTCACCCTTCCATAGAAAAAGAGTTGGCTACTAAAAAATGCTATGAAGATATCGCAGGAGATATTGCTTTGCTACAGCAATATGAAAGCCTATGATTATTTATTAAGGAAGGCTTTGAAATCAAATAAGACAAATACCACCGCAAAAATTAGACGCAGTAATTTTTCATTCAAACTGACAGGTAATTTTAAACCTTACCTCCTTCTATATCAAACCTAAAGACTATGACCATAGCATTCTAACAAATAAGGCTGCTATCTCGATCATACTTATAAGCTGTTGCCAATGTGACTGGCAATGCTTAAACAGCTAAACCTTTTTCTAGGGCTTGATGCTGAGAAACTTTTAAAAAAGTATCGGATAACATAAGAGCACCCTCCTACTATATCTAACACCTCACTCAAAAATCCAGCAAATAATCCAATTACATCAAAGCTAATCGTAAAAGCAGAACTACAAAAGAAATTATTTTAAGACTTTAATGCTATAAACTTTTTTTGAATAGTTATCTAAATGTTTATCTCTAAGCCAGGGATTATGGATTTTAAGCGTCTTATAATTCATGTTGAATTTTTCAGCAAATCTCACAAAATCTGTTACGGCTGTATCCACCTCTACAGTCTTAAGGGGTTGGATTTCATAAAGATCTTTTTCTTCAAAGTGAAAACCAAACTCTTTAGGATTGGACAAAATATGTTTTAAGGCTATAATTCTGAACACATATCTGGATGTTTCAGGGTTAAGGAGTAAATCGTAATAATTTTCAACTTCTTGACGATTCATCTCCTTAGAAATACCATAATTGCCGGCATTATATGCTGCTGCAGCTAAGGTCCAACTGCCAAAACGCTCTTTAGATTTTTTCAAATATTCACAAGCCACTCTAGTAGCTTTTTCGATATGATATCGCTCATCTACATTGTCGTTTACTTCCAGACCATATTCTTGGGCTGTTGCTTCCATGATTTGCCAAAAGCCTGTAGCGCCTGCATGAGAAACGACCTGTTCCAAACCACTCTCAGCCACTGCCAGATATTTAAAATCCTCTGGAATTTCATACTCTTTCAGGATAGGCTCTATAATTGGAAAGTACTTATGAGATCTTTTAATCAATAATAAAGCATTGGACTGCCAATAGGTATTGACTAATAATTCTTTGTCCAACCGCTCTTTGATATCTGTAATTTCCAAAGGGGTGCGTTCTCCGGCAAAATCGACTTCCTCAGGCAGGTCTATGGCAAAAATATTATAATCATTTTTAAAGCTTTTCTCCGGAGTTATAGTTGTGTTTTCATTTTTTTCTGTAGCCATGAAACTAGAAATAGTAAAGTAAGTACCAAGGGTGAGGCTTACTATTCCCAGTGTAAATATTATCTTTTTAAAAAAAGTATCAAGTTTCATAGTTGTCTGTTATAATTGTGAGCTGATTTTTCCTTCTGATATCAATTCAGGTAAGTGTTTATTGAACCACTTGTATTTAACTAGAATCATTATATGAGTTCCTTTTGGAATAACAATGCTATTTTCAATATTTTTAATAGGAAATACTAAATCTTCATCTCCATGTATATGTATTATATTCTCAATGGGTTTATCCTGATTCCAACATAGCATTTCTTTTATTGCCCAATTCAAATATTCTTTATCATTAATGGATAAATATTGTTGATATAACTTCAAACGCTTTCTGATCAAATCCCCCAGAGGAAGTTTTTCGATGTGAGTGATGTAATCTAGCAAACCTGTGGGTAAAACTTTGTAAACCCCTGTGTCTCTGGCAAATTTCATTCGCTTAGGTAATTCGTGTTTGGTTTTTACACTCGAAATAATGATTAGCCGCTTAAGGTTTAAGTATTTGCTCATTTCTTGCACCAAAACCCCTCCAAAAGATACTCCAATTAGCACGACGGCCTCACGTGTTGTCACCTCTTCTGTCATGCGTTTAGCATAGTCAGTAAGAGACTCCTCTTTTTTGGGGATTTTCCAAGTTAACCAAATGATTTTAAATTCTTTTTCGGGTAATTCTATCCTCTCAAATACTGTTGGATTCGCCGCCATGCCTGGCATCATGTAAACCTTAATCACTTCCACTTAGATTTTCATATAACTTAAGTACAAAAATAGGTTTTAAATTTATTGTTTACCTTTGTTGTCCAATATATTAATTTACAAATCAGTTCATCTTTGTAAATTACCCTATACTTAAATTACAAATCTTTGAAATATGGAAAAAGACTTTGAAGTAACTAAAAATGAGTTTCAAAGACAATACGAAACCAAAATTGGTGGAGAACTTCTTGCTGTTGAATTTTCGGAACACGATAGAAAAGTATTTCTTACCAAACTTACAATTCCAGAAAAATTTATTGATTCTGAAACACAGAATCAGTTTATCTCTAAAATATTAGACAGTTTTAAAGATACCCGCTTCAAAGTAATGCCCACTTCTCCCGAAATTGCGAAGTTTTTTAGAAAAAACAGAATTAAATACAAGGATTTGCTTCCTGCTGGTATTAGTATTTAAGGCCTCTGTTTAATTTATAATTTGTATCTTTTTTTTGGCTTTCAACAATTGATAAGCAAATGGGATTATATCATATAATATCATTTAGATTACTTAAATTCGCGCGTTGAAATTGCTATGAGAAAAAAAGAAGAATTTATTGAAGTCCTAGGGGCTAGAGTCCATAATTTAAAAGATATTGACGTAAAAATACCCAGAAATAAGCTGGTGGTCATCACAGGTTTATCCGGCTCAGGTAAATCGTCTCTTGCCTTTGATACTGTTTATGCGGAAGGGCGACGCCGTTATATTGAAACCTTTTCTGCCTATGCCAGACAATTTCTTGGAGGTTTGGAGCGTCCCGATGTCGATAAAATTGACGGGCTTTCTCCAGTCATCGCTATAGAACAAAAAACAACATCCAAGAGTCCCAGAAGTACTGTGGGTACCATCACGGAGATTTACGATTTCCTCAGACTTCTCTATGCCAGAGTTGGAACTGCCTACAGTTATAAAACTGGTGAAAAAATGGTAAGTTTTACCGATGAGCAAATTCAGAATAAAATCAAAGAAGATTTTGAAGGAAAGAGAGTCAATATTTTAGCACCAGTCATACGCTCCAGAAAAGGACACTACCGGGAACTTTTTGAACAAATTGCTAAACAAGGCTTCCTCAAGGTAAGAATTGACGGCGAAATAAAAGACATTGAAAAAGGAATGAAAGTGGATCGCTATAAAATCCACGATATTGAAATTGTTGTAGATCGTCTTAAAATCAATGATGATATCAACACGAATAAGCGTCTTAGTGAAAGTATTGCTACCGCAATGAAGCAGGGCAATAACGTGATGATGATTCTGGAACAGGATAAAAAAGACCCTAAGTTTTTTAGTAGAAATTTAATGTGCCCTACGACGGGGATCTCCTACCCCAACCCCGAACCCAATAATTTTTCCTTCAATTCTCCAAAAGGAGCTTGTCCAAAATGCAATGGTCTTGGAGAAGTTTATGAAATCAATCTCGATCGAATCATCCCAGACCCTACTTTATCAATCAAAGCAGGTGGGATTGAACCTCACGGGAAAGAAAAGAAAAACAACTGGGTATTCAAACAACTTCGATCTATAGCCGAACATTTTGATTTTTCACTGACAGATCCGATTGAAAGCATTTCAAAAGAAGCGCTGGAAGTCATTCTTCATGGTGGGCAAGCTAGATTTGAGAAGTATAGCGAAACCTCTAAAGTAAATAAAAGCTTAAGCTATAACTTTGAAGGTGTTGCCAAATTCATCGAAGACACATTTCATCAAAAAGAATCTTCCGCTGCTCTTAAACGCTGGGCTAAAAAGTACATGGACAAGAAAGCCTGCGAAACCTGCGATGGTAGCCGTTTGAAAAAAGAATCTCTATATTATAAAATCGACGAGAAAAATATTGGGGATATTGTCAATATGGATGTGGATGAACTGGTCAATTTTTTTAAGGATTTGCTAAAAAGACTGGGGAAAAGCGAACAGAAAATTGCAGAAGGAATTATAAAAGAAATAAAAACCAGACTTTCGTTTTTAGAAGATGTTGGGCTTAATTACCTCAATTTGAATCGAGGTTCCAAAACCCTTTCTGGTGGCGAAGCTCAACGTATTCGCCTAGCGACTCAAATCGGTTCTCAGCTCGTTGGAGTTTTATATATTTTGGACGAACCTAGCATTGGCCTTCATCAGCGGGACAATGAAAAACTCATCAATTCATTAGTGGCTTTAAGAGATGTTGGGAATTCAATTATTGTTGTAGAACACGATAAAGACATGATAGAAAGAGCAGATCATGTCATAGATATTGGTCCGCATGCCGGAAAAAATGGAGGAAGAATCATAAGCGAAGGAGATCCTGAAACCATCTTGCAGCATGATACTTTAACGGCAGATTACCTTTCAGGAAAAAGAAAAATTGAAATTCCTGAGTCACGTAGAAAAGGAAATGGTAAGCATTTGCATCTGATGAATGCTACCGGGAACAATTTGAAAGATGTTTCCATCAAAATACCACTTGGAAAGCTCATTGTCGTTACCGGAGTTTCCGGAAGTGGTAAATCAACGCTTATAAACGACACGCTTTATCCCGTTCTGAATAATCATTTTTTCAACGGGAAAATGGAGGCCCTTCCCCACAAAACCGTGAGAGGTCTGAAGCATTTGGATAAAGTCATAGACATCAATCAATCTCCTATTGGAAGAACACCACGCTCCAATCCTGCGACTTATACTGGTGTTTTTGGTGAAATTCGGAGTTTATTTGCCAAGACGCCAGAAGCCCTTATCAGAGGGTATAAACCTGGCAGATTCAGTTTCAATGTAAAAGGTGGGCGTTGTGAAAGTTGTGGTGGAGCTGGAGTTAAAGTGATAGAAATGAATTTTTTACCTGACGTTTACGTAGAGTGTGAAACTTGTATGGGTAAACGCTTTAACCGTGAAACTTTAGAAATCCGTTACAAAGGAAAGTCTATAAGCGATGTTTTGGAAATGACTATAAATGAAGCCACTTCTTTTTTTGAGCCTATTCCGAAAATTTATAGAAAACTGAAAACCATACAGGATGTTGGTTTAGGATATATAACTTTGGGTCAGCAGAGTACAACTTTATCTGGTGGTGAAGCACAAAGAATTAAGCTTGCTACGGAATTATCAAAAATCAGTACCGGAAACACGTTTTATATTTTAGATGAGCCCACAACTGGCCTTCATTTTGAAGATATTCGCGTCTTGATGGAAGTGCTGCAAAAATTAGTTGATAAAGGAAATACAGTTTTGGTAATTGAACATAATATGGATGTGATTAAACTTGCAGACTATATTTTTGACATCGGTTATGAAGGAGGAAAAAAAGGAGGAGAACTGGTTGCTAAAGGAACTCCTGAACAACTCATTAAAAATAAAAAAAGCTACACGGCGGAGTATTTAAAGAAAGAATTAAAATAACAATTAAAGCATGGTAGATAAACATCCAAAAAACTGGAATGAGATAAAAACTAATGACAGCTGGGCCCTGTTCAAAATCATGAGTGAGTTTGTTTATGGTTATGAACGCCTAAGTGAAATAGGTCCCTGTGTCTCTATTTTTGGTTCTGCAAGAACAAAACCGGGCGAAAAATATTATGAACTTGCTGTTAAAGTAGCTCATAAAATTGTAGACCAAGGTTATGGCATTATTACTGGCGGCGGACCTGGCATCATGGAAGCGGGTAACAAAGGTGCTAATCTTGGAGGTGGCACCTCTGTCGGTCTCAATATTGATTTACCTTTTGAACAACACGATAACCCATATATCGATGCTAATAAAAGCCTTGATTTTGATTACTTTTTTGTTCGAAAAGTCATGTTTGTAAAGTATTCTCAGGGATTTGTGGTGATGCCAGGAGGTTTTGGAACATTAGACGAACTTTTTGAAGCCATAACACTCATCCAAACCCGGAAAATTGATAAATTTCCTATTATTTTAGTAGGGACTGAGTTTTGGGGAGGATTACTGGATTGGATCAAGAATACCCTGGCTGAAAGACTTAGAACGGTAAGTATTGAAGATCTTGATCTGATTGAACTGGTTGATACCGAGGATGAAGTCGTCGAGATTTTAGATAGATTTTATAATCAATATGATTTAAGTCCTAATTTTTAATTTTTAATTTATGAATAAACTAATACTTCTGTTTCTTGTTTTTTTAAGTTCACATTTTAGTTATGGACAAACAGAAATCAAAACCATGTTTTACAATGTCTTGAATTTTTCCAGCGCTCCGCCAAGAGAACGTTTAGATATTTTAAATTCCATATTGAATACTTATGAACCAGATCTGTTCATGGTAAGCGAAGTCGAATCCGCATCAGACGCTCAAAATATTCTAGACGAGTCATTTCGCTATACTACTGCAAATATAGTACAAGCTCCTTTCTTACCTAATCCAGGAGCTTATATCAATCAAACGGCTTATTATAATGCCGATAAATTCAAATTGAATTCTACAGCTCAGATAGAAACCAATTACAGGAGTATAAACCATTACAGCTTTGAGCTTAAGACAAATTCTAAAATTGCGTTTGAAGTTTTTGTCGCTCATTTTAAGGCTTCAAGCGGTCAATTCAATGAAAATGAACGCTTATATGAAGCCCAGCAGTTCATCAAATATATCGAGGGGTTTCCTTCAGGTACAAATATTATGCTTGCCGGTGATTTTAATATGTATTCTTCATCGGAGCCAGCTTTTCAGACTTTATTAAACGGGACAAACACTATAAACATGCTGGATCCTATCAATTCTTTAGGAGACTGGCACAACAACTTAAATTTTACTGGTATTCATACCCAAAGTACTCGCTTAAGCAATGTGGATTTTGCAGATTATGGAGCTGGAGGGGGTTTGGATGATAGATTCGATATGATGTTGATTTCAGACGCATTAAACTCACCAACAAACAGCATTAGTTTTATTCAGGGTTCTTATAAAGCCTGGGGAAACAACGGCAATTGCTTTAATGATAACATCAATAGTATAGATTGTGCTGGAACATTTGATCAGGAATTAAGAGGATGGCTTTATATGATGAGTGATCACCTGCCGGTAGTGATGAGTTTGAATGTAAAAGAAGAATTATTATCCACAAATGAATTTGTTGCGGAAAGCCCGGTAAAACTGACTAATGGAAACCTTGTTTCAGATCGCTTAGCCTTAAAATTTTCTCCGAATCTTCTTTCCGAAAAGGTCATCATTTACAATACCCTGGGACAAGAAATTTACTCTTTTAAGGTTTCAAGCTTAGAATTTGCAGTTGATGTTTCTACTTTATCCAGTGGATTGTATTTCTTAAAAGTAAATCAAACCCCTATTACTCAAAAATTTTACATAAACCATTGAATCAAAAATATTTTTACTTCAGCTTTTTTTTAATTTCTTTTTTGAGTTTTTCTCAAAACAGGATAACAGCTGATATTCTGACTTCAGATGATTTAAAAACGCTAAGCATCACCCAAACCATCCGTTTTAAAAACACAAGTGATCAGGCTTTGGAGTCGATATATTTATACAATTGGTTAAACGCCTTTTCCGATAAAGAGAGTCCTCTGGCAAAACGCTATGCGGAAGAATACGTACGCAGATTTCACTTCGCATCAGATTATGAAAGAGGTGGAACAACTATACATTCTTTATCTACAGAATTTACTGATTCCAATTGGAATCTCGTCCAGGGACATCCCGATTTAATTCAAGTTAAACTTGATAAAGCTTTACCCCAAGGTCAAAGCCTTGATATACATCTGAATTATACACTTGTTGTTCCTGATCAGAAATTTACCGGGTTTGGCTGGAATAACCGTGAGCTGAACTTGAAGCAATGGCTTATTTCTCCTGCTGTTTACAATGAAGGCTGGATTTTGTATAGCCATAAAGATCTCAACGATTATCCTTTACAGAGAATGGATTACGACCTATTTCTCGAATTTCCAAATACTTATATCATAAAATCAAGTTTTGAGCAATCAAATTCAGAAAGCCATCTGACGACTTATAGGAAAGTAGAGCTTAGAGGTGAGAATTTGGCAGGGACTACATTATACGTTAAGCAGGTAAATGATTTTGAATCTGTACAGACAGATCATGTTACTTTAATTACCAATCTAAAGGATAGTGAATTAAGACCTGAGATTGAAGCGCTTATTTTGGACAGAATTGTCTATTTTTTGGAAGGTCGTTTTGGTGATTTTGAATTCAAATCCATGGTAATTACTGAAGAAGATTACAACACCTCTCCAGTATACGGACTCAATCAATTACCTAGTTTTATAAGACCTTTTCCTGATGGATTTCAATATGACATAAAAGTTCTTAAAACCATTACAGACCAGTACTTAAGACGCTCTCTGCTTACAGATACAAGAGAAAACCAATGGTTTCTCGATGCCATACTGGTGAAAGTTATGATGGATTATGTTGAAACTTATTACCCTGATGTCAACTTACTTGGCTCGTTTTCAAATTTTATTGGAGTGCGGTGGTTTCATGCCGCAGATTTAAAGTTTAATGATAGGTATAACTTTATTCACCAAACGACAATCCGACAGAATTTAGGACAGCCCGTTGATTTTCCTCAAGATAGTCTCCTCAAGTTTAATCAAAAGCTCTCCAATCCCTATAAAGGGGGGTTGGGATTCAAATATTTAGAAGATTATTTAGGAAAAGACATCATTAATCAGAGCTTAAAAATTTACTTTAATAAACATAGGTCAAAACGCTCAAAACCAGATGATTATTTCAAAATACTAGCTTCATTAACAGATAAAGATATCTCCTGGTTTTACACAAATTATTTAGGAAGTTCAAAAGATATTGATTTTAAAATTAAGAAGGTAAAAAAAATATCAGACTCTCTGGAAATCAAAATTATCAATAAAACCAGGAATGCAATGCCGATTGCTGTTTACCAGTTAAAAGAGGATAACATACTTTCGAAGCAATGGGTGAATGCTTTTAAAAGGGATACCACAGTTTACCTTAAGGACCTAGGAAGTGATCAAATTGCAGTGAATTACGAGCAAGTAATTCCTGAGATAAATCCTAGAAACAACTACAAAAGCAGGGGTAAAATTCTAAATAAACCCTTTCAATTCAGACTTCTTGAAGATATAGAAGACCCCAAGTATAATCAGTTATTTATTACTCCTGAGTTTACTTACAACCTTTATGATGGACTAGCCTTAGGTCCAAAATTATATAACACCTCCCTTCTCCCGAAACAACTAAGTTTTAAAATCAATCCGAAGTATGGCCTTACAAGTAACGCCTTGGTTGGTGGAGCTTCTATAGATTATACTCATTTTTTGAAAGAAGAAGATCTGTTTCAAGTGCGATATGGATTGACAGGCTCCAGGTTTTCATATAATGTAGATTTGTTTTATAGGCGTTATTCCGGTTATATAGGGATGACCTATAGGCCTCAGGATTTACGAGATAATGCCAGACACAACCTCTTTGTGAGGACAGTCAATGTCGATCAAGATATAAATGAATTTGTAGAAACAGAAGAGCCCAATTATAATATTTTCAACATACGGTATAATTTTTCAAATAAAAATCTGGATCGATTTTTTACGACGTCAATTGATTATCAAATTTCACAAAAATTCTCTAAGGTTTCTTCTACCTTTAGTTTTAGAAAACTTTTCAATAATAACCGGCAAATAAATGCAAGGTTTTATGGTGGTTTGTTTTTATATAATGACGCCAAAGATTCAGATTTCTTCAGCTTTGCTCTGGATAGACCTACCGATTATTTATTTGATTACAATTACTATGGGAGAAGTGAAGAAAGCGGCTTATTTAGTCAGCAGTTTATTATGGCAGAAGGCGGTTTCAAGTCTCAATTTGATCAAAGATTTGCAGACAGTTGGATAGCTTCTACCAATGTAAGCACAACCATATGGAACTGGATTTTTGCTTATGGAGATGCAGGTTTTTTTAAAAATAGTGGCGCAAATCCACAGTTCGTTTACGACTCTGGAATAAGACTAAGTTTCGTCGAGGATTATTTTGAGCTTTATCTACCAGTTTATTCAAGTAAAGGCTGGGAAATAGGTCAAGATAACTATGACCAGCGCGTAAGATTTATAGTTTCCCTGGATTTATCAACTATTTTCAAGTTATTTACGAGAAAATGGTATTAATGCCAAATAACCATTTAATGACGTATTTAATTAGTTCATTTGCCGCTCTATGTCGTCCTAATTAATTCTATACCAAATCTTTGGCTTGGTAATCCTTGGCTTAGTCTGAACTCTTAGTTTTAAGAGTTGGATTCAAGTTTGAAAAGATGAGAAATAAATTTAATGGTTTATGGTCGTTATTCGATCCTTATATTGTTTCCCTGTTTTCATCTTATATGTATAAAAAGATAAAAAGGTTAAATTTTAATTTAACCCCATTTCTGAAATTTTCATTTCGAGACTTTTTACCATCTCATAGTACATGATGTACAATCACCAGCAACACAAGAATAGCCAACTGTTATTAAATTTCTTTTAATTTTCTTGAGAGAACATCCTGAAGATCCACTACTACAACTACATGAAATATCATCACCTTCCTCTAAAACTTCAGTTGATTTTTTTATAATTTTCAAGTGGAATTAAAAGAGATATTGTTTGTCCATAAAAATCAACTAAAACTGCTTTTGAATTTTTATTGTTAGGGGAATTTCCATCCCATAATTTATCGTAAAACCTTTTAAATTCAGATTCAAATTTTGGGAGTTTCATTAAAACATCAAAGCTGGGAACATTTTTATTTGAATTTTCCCTTTTTGAAGAATCTGTCATAAAATTAATGCCACTTTCAAGATTAATTAAACCTCCTCTTTGCCCATCTCCAATTTGATGAGTAAAAGAAGACTTGTTCTCTTCGATTGTTTCTTTTCCTCTGGAACCGGTACAAGATTCTGTACTACCTTCAGGACAGGCAGAACAACCAACAACTTTTCCTAATTTTACAACATCACAACCACCACTACAAGTGCTTTCGCATGTGTAACTACCACGATTTGCTATAAATGCTTTCCCATTAGCATCTGTTGCAATATAAATATAATTTTCAGGTAACTTAAAATCTAATCTCGAGCCATTATCACTAATTCGAGATTTTGTTCCTCTTGGTAAAACAATAGAACCAAATTTAATTCCTCCCATATCATAAGGTATCTTGGTAGATTCTAATAATTCATTTTGATTATCACCATTATTTAAATTATTTTCATCATTCGTACAAGCAACAAATGAAAAACTAAAAAACAAAATAATTAGCGCGAATAAAAGCTTAAATTTTTTCATAACAAATATTTTATAAATTAATGTATGTAAATTAATTAATATTTAATTATACTTAAGGTTTTACTTTTATTTTATATTCTTTTTAAGAAATAAATTGTGAATTTCTCAAGGATTGCTCAATTAATTTATGATCCTAGGATGAGGCTTACTTTTGTTGAAGAATTTTTGAACTCTACCAGCCCGTATATTTTAGTAATGGCTGAGAAATTGGCGAAGAAAATTATGATAAACGCATTCGCTTCATTGTTTTACTGGATCTATCTATACTCTTTAAGTTATTCACTATAAAATGGTATTAAAAAAGCATATCCTATTTTGAATATGCTTTTTTAAAATATCAGTTTAGATTTTAACTTATCAGCTTAAGAAATTCATTTCGGGTTTCCTGATTTCTAAAAGCACCTCTAAATCCTGAAGTCGTGGTGGCAGAATTTTGCTTCTGCACACCTCTCATCATCATACACATATGCTGAGCTTCAATAACTATCGCCACTCCTTTAGGTTGTAAGGTGTTGTTAATACATTCCAGAATATCACGGGTCAATCGCTCCTGAACCTGCAGACGTCTAGCGAAAACATCTACCACTCTAGGAATTTTACTGAGACCAACAATTTTGCCATTTGGAATGTATGCAATATGGACTTTACCAAAAAAAGGAAGCATATGGTGTTCACAAAGGGAATACAGTTCAATATCTTTTATCAAGACCATATCATCATAATCTTCTTCAAACATAGCTCCCAGCAAAATTTTCTGAGGATCCATCTCATAACCTTGAGTCAAAAACTGCATGGCTTTCGCAGCCCGTTCCGGTGTTTTTAAAATACCGCTTCTTGAAGGATCTTCTCCAATATTTTCTAAAATCGATAAATAATTTGATTTTATTTCCCCAACAAAAGGTTGGGTATATTCTTCGTAAGTTTTGTAAGACATGAGTTATGATTTGAGTTGATGGCTAAACTTTTTTCTTAAGGTGGCTAGTTTTGGTTCAATAACCAATTGACAATACCTGTTTTCAGTAAAATTGTTATAAAAATTCTGGTGTTCTTCTTCAGCTGAATAAAACTCTGAAGCCTGAGATAGCTTAGTCACAATTTTATCTTCAAATATTTTTTCGTACTCCAGTTCTTGAATGACAGCAATTGCCGTTTCTTTTTGTGATTCTGTATGGTAGAATATTTCACTTCTATATTGTTCCCCTACATCGTAACCTTGCCTGTTTAATGTTGTAGGATCATGAGTGGAAAAGAATACATATAACAGGGTTTTATAATCCACAACTTCTGGATTATAAGAAATTTGTATCGCTTCTGCATGACCTGTTCTACCCATCACCACTTCTCTATACGGTGGGTTTTTGATACGTCCGCCCGTAAAACCGGATTTTACCTCCTCTACGCCTTCAAGTCTTTGAAAAACAGCCTCCGTACACCAAAAACATCCGTTGGCAAACGTGGCTAATTGTAAATTTTGTTCTGACATAAATTATATTTTGTTGAACAAATCTACGTATATATTAAACATTATATTTTGATTTAAGGAAATATTAGTAGCTGATGACTTTTTTTTAATTCAGATTTTATTCTGACTTTTGAAGTTCAATTCCAATTCATGATAAAGGCCAGGCACATCAGCAAACATTACGGAGAGCTGAAAGTACTAAACAACATAAATCTAGAGATTCAACAGAAAGAAATTATTTCTATTGTTGGTCCCTCAGGAGTAGGAAAAACAACCTTGCTTCAAATTTTAGGTACTCTGGAACAACCGGATACCGAGAATAATTCAAGTATAGAGATTGCTGGTCAACAAATAAACGGGCTCAAGAAAAAGGCATTAGCCAGGTTTAGAAATCAAAATATCGGCTTTATATTTCAATTTCATCAATTGCTTCCAGAATTTTCTGCTTTAGAAAATATCTGTATACCCGCTTTTATTCATGGCACCTCGAGATGTGAAGCTGAAAAGCGAGCCAAAGAATTGCTTGGTTATTTAGATCTTGGCCACAGAGCAAATCACAAACCCAATGAACTCAGCGGAGGAGAACAACAGCGTGTAGCAGTGGCAAGAGCACTCATCAACCAGCCAAAAGTCATTTTTGCCGATGAACCTTCAGGAAATTTAGATTCTGCTTCTGCAGATAAACTTCATCAATTGTTTTTGAATTTAAGAGATGAATTTGATCAAACCTTTGTGATTGTCACTCACAACGATGAATTAGCAGACATGGCCGATCGAAAATTAGAGATGAGAGATGGCCAATTCGTCTAAAATCTTAGATTTAAAATCCTTTTTAGATGAAAAAGCTGAATTGTATAATCAGTTTAAGTTTATAGCTACCGATCCCATCTCCATACCCCATAAATTTCAGAAAAAAAAAGACATTGAAATTATCGGATTTTTAATAGCCACTATTGCCTGGGGTAATCGAAAAAGCATCCTCAATAACGGGGAAAAGCTATGTAAGATTTTACAATTTGAACCTTTTGACTTCATTCTAAACCACTCGGAAAAAGACCTTAAAGCCTGTGAAGGATTTGTACATAGAACCTTTAATGCCGAAGATTTAAAATATTTTATCAGAGCCTTAAAGTTTATTTACGTACAATATAATGGCTTAGAGTCTGTTTTTTCTACCTATCAAACTCAAAATTCTTTACAGCCAGCTATTCATCACTTTAAGTCTATTTTTTTTCAACTTGATCATAAAAAAAGAACCGAAAAGCATGTAAGCGACCCCGAAAAAAATTCAGCGGCAAAACGCATTAATATGTTTCTGCGCTGGATGGTGAGAAAGGATCAAAATGGTGTAGATTTTGGAATATGGGAGGCTTTGTCGCCATCCCTTTTATCTTGTCCGCTGGATGTGCATTCAGGAAGAATAGCCAGGGAACTCGGACTTCTTCACAGGAAACAAAACGATGCGAAAGCAGTGAAAGAACTGGATGAAAATTTAAGACTTCTGGACCCTAATGACCCTGTCAAGTATGATTTTGCGCTCTTTGGATTAGGTGCTTTTGAAAGTTTTTAAGAGTAAGCCTTCAGCTTTAATTTTTTGTATATTGCAGGTCGAATATATTTAGAATTAGTTTTATAAAATAAAACTTGAATGGAAACCAATCCCAAAAATGAATCCCAAAGACTAGAAGCCTTGAGGTCCTTGAATATCCTGGATACTTTACCTGAGCAGGAATATGACCAAATCACCAAGTTGGTAGCTTCTATCTGTGACACACCTATTGCTTTGATTTCATTACTTGATGAAGACAGGCAGTGGTTCAAATCTAAAATTGGAGTAGATTACTGCGAGACCAACAAGAAATATGCGTTTTGCAATCTTGCTATACAAGCCGACGATGAATTAATGGAAGTTTCCGATACTCGAAAAGATGAAAGATTTCATGAAAATCCTCTTGTTAACGGCAAAGATCAAATAATTTTTTATGCAGGAGTTCCTCTTAGAGATAAATATGGTTACGCCTTAGGAACCCTTTGCGTTTTAGATCACCAGCCGAGAACTCTATCGCCCCAGCAAAGAGAAGGCATTTTATCTTTGGCCAACCAGGTTATCAAATTATTTGAGCTTCATGCCATCAATAGAGGTTTAAAAAAGACTCAAAAACAATTAAAAGAAAAAAACGCCCAACTAAGGAATTTTGCTGGCGTAGTCTCTCATGATATGAAAATGCCTTTGGCCAATATGATTGTGACTATAGATGTTTTGAAAGCAAAATACAAAGGCAAACTAGACGAAGCGGGCTTAGACTATCTCAATAATTTGAAAAAATCCTCTTTTCAGTTAAGTGACTATATCTCTAATATTCTCACGCATTACGAAAGTGACTCCATCACCAATAATGAAGACGCTCTTGAGAAATTTGATTTTCATACGCTTGTGGAGGATATTGTTGAAATGCTGGATATCGGTGATGATTGTGATATCACTTTTCCAGAAGATAGCGATAAGATTTACACCAACAGGATCGCTTTGGAGCAAATTCTACTCAATTTGATAGGGAATAGCTTAAAATACAACGATAAAGATAAAATTGAGATTCATATCGATTTCAGGAAAGAACCTCATTTTTATCGTTTTTTCGTCAAAGACAATGGTATTGGCATCCCAAAAGACAAACAAAAAGAAATTTTTAATTTGTTTTCAACCGCTGCAGACAATGACAGAAAAGGCAATAAGGGAAATGGTATCGGATTGTCTACCGTGAAGAAAATGATACATAATTTGGGGGGTAAAATATCAGTAAATTCTGTAGAAGGACAAGAAACCACCTTTGAGTTTACTATAGAACGCACTAAAAAAGTGAATTAAACTATGATTTTTGAAAATCCCGAGGTTCTTTACTTTTTATTTTTGCTTCTCATCCCTCTTTTAGTTCATTTATTTCAGCTCAGGAAATACAAAACTACTAAATTTAGCAACGTTGCCCTTCTGGAACGTATTAAGTTGCAGTCCAGAAAAAGCTCCACGATCAAAAAATGGTTAATCCTTTCCACCAGACTTTTAGGTCTGGTTTTTTTAGTTTTGGCCTTTGCCAAGCCTTTTATTCCCTCCACCGAAACCGCCTTAAAAGATAACGAAATCGTCATCTATCTGGACAACTCTTTTTCTATGGAATTACAGGGCGAGCGTATGACATTACTCGAAGAAGCCAAGCAAAATTTATGGAATCAACTCGGTAAGGAGCAGAGGTTTTCATTATTTACAAACGACAAGAGTTGGAAAAATGTCACGAAGAGCTCGATCAAAGCAGATTTTTTTTCTATTGATTTTGCTCCCGTTCAACTAAGTTTTGAAAACATAGTGCTTCAAGCGGAGTCTTTGTTTCAAAAACCCGAGTCTAATCATAGTTTATTTATGATATCAGATGCGCTTAACTTTGAAGATGGCGTTCGCCTGAAGTCTCCTGGAAATCTGGAATTATTTCTAATCCTTGAACAAGCTTTTTCGCTTGAAAATTTCAGTATTGATTCTGCTAAGTTAAGAACCAGTAACAGCACTAAAATTATACAAGCAGAAATCAGATCAAATGCTCAAACAGGACAGGATATTACAGTATCACTTTACGATAACAATGAACTCATAGCAAAAACAAAAGCAATTTTTGAAGAATCTTTATCTGCACAAGTGGATTTTAATTTGTCTACCAGGGATTTTAAAAATGGAAAGTTAGAAATAGAAAGCGACGTTATGTCCTATGACAATGTTTTGTTTTTCAGCTTAAATAAAGAAAAAAGGATTAAGGTCTTAGCTTTGAATGGGCAATCCAGTGCTTATAAATCCTTTCTGCCTTCCATTTATCAAACAGATTTGTTTGATTTTGATGAGTATTCGATTAATAGTTTTGATTATTCTAAAATTTCAGAAGCAAGCCTTGTTATTTTAAATGAACTTGAGAATATCAATCCTATCCTCATCAGTCGATTAAGAGACTTTCAAAATAATGGCGGCACTTTGGTTATCATTCCCCACGTATCTACAACTCCAGGATACTTTAAGCAGCTTGAGGGCCTTCCAAATATTTATGAAAATTCAACAACTACATCAAGAGAAGTTACAGGCATCAATTTTGAACATCCTTTGTTTGAAAATGTATTTTCAGAGAAGATTCAAAATTTTGATTATCCATCTTCTTCTTTAGTTTTGGACATTCATCCCTCCTTCACGCCTATTTTAAAATTTAGTAATGGGCAAGCCTTCTTAGCAGAAAAGAATCAGGTTTATAGTTTTGCTTCCCCCCTAAATACTGACATATCCAATTTCATCAATTCGCCATTAATAGTTCCTGTATTTTATAATATAGCCCTGCAAAGTAGTCCAAGCCCTCAACTCTATTCTATTATTGGTCAAAAAAACCTTATCAAGGTAAAAGCGAATCTTGGAAAAGATGAGGTTTTAAAACTCAAAAACGAGAATCAACAAGTGATTCCTCAACAAACCCGAATCGGGAATTCTATCCAAATCAACACGCAGTATCAACCAAAATCGCCCGGACATTATCAACTTAGTCAAGACGACTCGGTTTTAATGAACTTAAGTTTTAATCACGACCGTAACGAAAGTCAACTCAACCCGTTAGATTTGAGTTCTTTAGAAACCAAAAGCTTTTCTTCTATTCCAGAAGCCTTTAATTCTTTTACAGAAGAACGAAAAATCCTTGAGCTTTGGGTTTGGATGCTTATTTTTGCATTTGGTTTCTTTCTAGTGGAACTTTTAATTCTAAGATTTTTAAAATAATGCCTATGTCTTCCCTGCTTTTAAAATCTGCTAAAATTCTTGACTCAGAGAGTCCTTATCATTTGAAAACCAAGGATATTTTCATAGAACATGGAGTAATCACCAAAATTGAAGACAAACTAGAAAAAGCTGATAGGATTATAAGTTTTGAAGACTTACATGTCTCCGGTGGATTTTTTGATAGTTCTGTTTCATTTGGCGAGCCAGGTTTTGAAGAACGAGAAACCCTCAGTAACGGAGTTGTTACAGCGAGAAAATCCGGTTTCACAAGTTTTTTGTTAAACCCAAATCTCAATCCCATAACCGATACAAATTCATCGGTTAAGTTTTTACAGCAGCAAATTGACAAGCAGCTCATAGACATCAAGCCGCTTGGTGCCTTAACCAAAGGCTTCGACGGGAAGAATCTTGCAGAACTTTATGACATGCAAATGGCAGGTGCAGTTGGATTTTATGACTTCAAAACACCTGTCGCAGATGCAAACTTATTTAAAATAGCTTTGCAATATGTGAAGGCTTTTGACGGTTTAGTTTTTTCTTATCCTCAGGACAAATCCATAGCCGGAAAAGCACAAGTGAATGAAGATGAACTGACTACTTACATCGGTTTAAAAGGCATGCCAAATCTAGCTGAAGAACTTCAAATCGCAAGAGATCTCTATATTTTAGACTATACAGGTGGAAGATTACATATTCCAAACGTCTCCACTAAAGCTTCTGTTCAGCTGATAAAAAAAGCGAAAGCCAGAGGACTCAAAGTGACTTGTAGTGTGGCTTTACCACATTTATTCTTTACCAGTGAAAAGCTTGAAACCTTTGACAGTAAGTACAAAATCTTTCCTCCTTTACGAACCCGGGAAGATCTTAAGGCTTTAAAAAAGGCTGTAAGGGACGGAATTATCGATATGCTGACCTGTGACCACGAACCTATGGACGAAGAGCACAAAGCGCTCGAATTTGAAAATGCCAGCTATGGCAGTATTGGTCTAGAATCGGCATTTTCAGTAGTGAATACTTTATTTGGTGTCGAAAAAGCTTCAGCATTACTTTCTAAACCCAAGACGAAATTTGGACTGGAGACCTCAAAAATTGAAGTTAACCAACGGGCAGATTTAAGCTTATTCAACCCAAATTCAAAATATACATTTCAAAAACAGCATATATTTTCTAAATCCAAAAACAGTATATTTCTTGGCGAAAGCCTTACAGGAAAAGTTTTTGGAAGTATTTATAACGATTCGTTCTATGAAAATTAAAAAGGAAAGAAGCGGAAAAACCGCTGCTATTGTGGCCTATTTCACCATATTTGGAAGTATTTTGGCCCTATTTCTCAATGCCGATGAAAACAAGCATGAGTTTGCAAGTTTTCATATCAGACAGGCTTTGGGCATAAATTTACTTATCATTTTATTTGGTGTGTTCATCAATGGATTGTACGATAGCTTGACTGAATTACAAAATATGATGGTGGGCTCTGCTTTTTATTTGGCTTATTTTATCCTTTGGATTTACGGATTTATTGGGGCCGTTTCTGGAAAAGAAAACAAAGTGCCACTGATTGGAAACCTGTGCCAAACCATTTTTAAAAAACTAACCTAATGACAACTAAAGATTTATCTCTGACCCACCTCATAAGACCTTCTAGCTTATCTGGAAATGCGCCACTCCTACTCATGCTTCACGGTTACGGAAGCGACGAAAATGATTTGTTTTCATTTGCTGGCGAATTGCCTGATGAATACTTGATTATTTCTCTGAAAGCTCCACATTCTTTACAACCGATGGGAAATGCATGGTATGCCATTAATTTTGATGCGCAACAAGGAAAATTTAGTGATGTGGAACAGGCGATAGAGTCTAGAGAACTGGTCAAGACATTTATTGAAGAAGCGCTTAATGCCTATCCCATTGATCCTGAAAACATCACCCTGCTAGGTTTTAGCCAGGGTACCATTTTAAGCTTTGCTTTAGGACTTTCCTATCCTCACCTGTTGAAAAATATCATAGGCCTTTCTGGATACGTGGATCCCAACATGCTTAAAGCGGGATATGAGACGAACGATTTCAGCCGGTTAAAAATTTATAATTCTCATGGAAAAGTGGACCAGGTCATCCCTGTAGAGTGGGCTAGAAATAATAAGCCATTTCTAGAACAATTGGATATCGACTTAACCTATGAAGAATATCCTGTGGGTCATGGTATCAATCCACAAAATTTCCAAAGTTTCAAAAACTGGCTAGAAAAACAAAACAACTAATTTTTTATACGTATTAATTATGCTCATTATTGGCATTGCTGGGGGAACTGGAAGTGGTAAAACTACTGTGGTGAACCAAATTATAAACGAATTACAACACGATGAAGTCGATGTGATTTATCAAGATTCTTATTACAAGGATTTGTCGCATTTGTCTATGGAGGAGCGTAAAGAAATCAATTTTGATCATCCAAAGTCTATTGATTTTGATCTTTTTGTAGAACATTTAAAAATCTTGAAATCAGGTGAATCTATCCAGCAGCCTGTATATTCCTTCAAAGAACACAATAGAACCCAAGAGACCATCACTACAAAACCCAGAAAAGTGATGATTGTAGAGGGAATTTTGATTTTTACACATCCTGATATCAGGGAGATGTTTGATATTAAGATTTTTGTTCATGCCGATAGTGACGAACGACTGATGAGACGTCTCAAGCGAGACATCTCTGAACGTGGAAGGAATCTCGATGAAGTTTTGAATCGTTACAAAAGAACTTTAAAACCCATGCATCAGCAGTTTATAGAGCCTACCAAGGAATATGCCGACATCATCATCCCAAATAATCGCTTCAATACAGTGGCTATAGATATAGTTCAAACTATAATAAAGGAAAGACTCCTGTAATTTTAGTAACTTACAGCTATGAAATATAAAGACCTGAAGAAAAAACCCTGGTTCAAATTTATGAGCAACAAATATGTGCTGGTGCTCACGGTCTTTATCATCTGGATGCTGTTTTTAGACAGTAATTCTTGGCTGGTTCACAGAGAACTAAACCAAGAAATTGATAAAATTGAAGCCAACAAATTATATTATGAAAATGAAATCCAAAAGGATAAACGGATTCTAAAAGAACTGGATGATAGTATTGAGATAGAACGATTCGCCAGAGAAACCTATTTCATGAAGCGATCAAATGAAGATATTTACATTATTGAATACGAGGATAGCTTAAACACCGATAAAGATGAGTAAGAGATTATTTGATGAATTTGATTCCGTTTCGGCTAAAGCCTGGAAGCAAAAAATACAAGTTGATTTAAAAGGAGCTGATTATAATGAAACCCTTGTCAATTCTACCGATGAAGGCATAGATATAAAACCTTTTTATCATGCAGATCATCACGATTACGAATTTTCACTTCCAGATTCACCAGCCTGGTATGTGACTGAAAAGCTTTATCTGGAAAATGTTGATATCACCATAGAAAATGCCAAAGATGTTATAGAGCGAGGTGCAGAAAGTCTGTGGATCATCGTTCCTGAAGCTGACGGTAAAAAATTAGAGTTTTTTGAAGCTTTAAAAGATGATAAAACACCTCTCTATGTAGAGGTTTTGTTTCAAGATCTTGAATTTTTAAAGAAATTAAACCACGTCCTTGACAATCAAAACAAGAAAGTTTGGGCAGGTTTCGATCCTGTGCATCAGTTGGCTTCCTCTGGAAACTGGTTTAAAAATCAAAAAACAGATTTTGAAGTTTTTTTAAAAACAGCAAAATTTTCAAGCTTTAAAAATCAGATTAATGTTGATGCCAGGCTATATCAAAATTCCGGCGGACTTATCATTCAACAGCTTGCCTATGGACTGGCTCATCTCAACGAGTATTTAAATGTTTTGCACCAAGACGATTCGAAATGGACTGCCTTAAATGTCAATTTCGTTATAAGTCTAGGGTCTAATTACTTTTTTGAAATAGCAAAATTGAAAGCCTTCCGACTTTTGGTCAGTAATTTAGCCAGCGTGTATGAAGTAGATATTGAACTCAACATCATCGCAGAGCCCAGCAAGCGCAATCACAGCATTTATGATTACAATATGAATATGCTGCGAACCACTACTGAGTGTATGAGTGGTATTTTGGGTGGAGCCGACTGGGTTAACAACCTGGCTTACGATGAAGTTTTTCATAAACGCAACGAATTCGGCGAACGCATTTCCAGAAATCAGCTGCTGATTCTGAAACAGGAAAGCTATTTTGATAAGGTCTTAAATCCTGTGGATGGGACCTATTATATTGAAAGTTTAACCAGGGAACTGGCAGAAAAAGCCTTAGGCATTTTTAAAACGATTGAAGCTGGTCAGGGCTTCATTCATCAGTTATTCGAAGGGAAAATTCAAAAGAAGATAAGGGAAAGTGCTGAAAAAGAACAAGCCAAGGTCAATTCCGGGGAATTCACCCTGCTTGGACTCAACAAGTATAAAAACCTGGAAGATCGTATGTCCCAGAACTTAGAGCTTTTTCCATTTCTTAAGCAACATCAGCGAAAAACACTTATAGAGCCTATTCTTGAGAAGCGACTGGCCGAACCCCTTGAAAAAGAAAGGCTGGATAAAGAAAAAACCCATCCATCTTCAAAATCGAATGCGTAGTATGGAAAGAAAAGATATACAGCAGATCACTTTAAAGTCGGCTTCTCGCAAGCCGCAGGAAGAAATCACTAAATTTAAAACTGCAGAGCAGATCAAATTAAAATCGACTTATGCTCAAGACGATTTAGAGAAGGTAGAACATCGGGATTTTGTAGCTGGACTGGCTCCTTATTTGCGCGGGCCCTACTCAACCATGTACGTCAGAAGACCCTGGACCATACGACAATACGCCGGGTTTTCTACTGCAGAGGAAAGCAATGCCTTTTACAGGAGAAATCTTGCTGCCGGACAAAAAGGGCTTTCAGTAGCCTTCGATTTGCCAACCCACAGGGGGTATGACAGTGATCATGAACGCGTCGTTGGCGATGTCGGTAAAGCCGGAGTAGCCATCGATACCATCGAAGATATGAAGGTATTGTTCGATCAGATTCCTTTGGATAAAATGTCGGTTTCTATGACCATGAATGGTGCCGTTTTACCTATAATGGCATTTTATATCGCCGCTGCTGAAGAAACCGGTGTTGAGCAGGAACAACTTTCAGGAACGATTCAAAATGACATTTTGAAGGAGTTTATGGTAAGAAATACCTACATCTACCCTCCCACACCATCGATGAAAATCATATCCGATATTTTTGAGTTTACATCTCAAAATATGCCCAAATTCAACAGCATCAGTATTTCGGGATATCACATGCAGGAGGCCGGAGCTACAGCAGATATTGAATTGGCTTACACCCTTGCAGACGGACTAGAATACATCAAAAAAGGACTGGATGCGGGCATGGACATCGATACTTTTGCACCACGACTTTCCTTTTTTTGGGGCGTGGGCATGAATCATTTTATGGAGATTGCCAAAATGAGAGCAGCCAGAATGCTTTGGGCCAAACTGGTAAAACGCTTTAACCCCAAAAATCCAAAATCCTTAGCACTTAGAACCCACTCACAGACCAGTGGATGGACACTTACCGAGCAAGACCCCTTCAATAATGTGGCAAGAACCTGCATAGAAGCTACTGCTGCTGTGTTTGGCGGAACGCAAAGCTTACATACCAACGCCCTTGACGAAGCTATAGCCCTCCCGACTGACTTTTCTGCACGCATAGCAAGAAACACACAAATTTACCTTCAGGAAGAAACGGGAATCACCAATACTGTAGATCCCTGGGCTGGCAGTTATTATGTTGAAAAACTGACACACGACATTGCTCAACAGGCCTGGAAACACATTGAAGAAGTGGAAGAGCTTGGAGGCATGACCAAGGCTATAGAAGCTGGAATTCCTAAACTGAGAATAGAACAGGCCGCAGCTAAAAAGCAGGCCAGAATCGATAGCGGGACCGATAAAATCATCGGTATCAATGCCTATAGACTGAAAAAGGAAGATCCTATTGTCACCCTGGAGGTGGATAACCAAACCGTGAGAAGACAACAACTTGAAAAACTTTCTAAAATAAAAGCGGAGCGCGATGATAAGAAAGTTAAACACACTCTGAACGAGCTCACCCGAATCGCTAAAGAAGAAAACGGCAATCTTTTAGAAGCAGCCGTCATAGCTGCCAGAGAAAGAGCCACTCTGGGCGAAATAAGCGATGCTTTGGAAGAAGTCTATGGCAGACATCAAGCCAAAATACAATCCTTTAGTGGTGTTTATAGCAAAGAGATGAAAACAGATGAATCCTTTAGTAAAGCGCAAGCCTTAGCCGATGAGTTTGCTGAAAAAGAAGGCCGCCGACCAAGAATCATGATTGCCAAAATGGGACAGGATGGTCACGACAGAGGTGCCAAAGTGGTAGCGACAGGCTATGCCGATGTTGGTTTTGACGTGGATATAGGTCCGCTGTTTCAAACCCCGCAGGAAGCGGCCAGACAGGCCGTAGAAAACGATGTGCATATTCTTGGTGTGTCTTCCCTGGCTGCTGGACATAAAACATTGGTTCCCGAGGTTATTGCTGAACTCAAAAAACTGGGCAGAGAAGATATTATGGTAATCGTAGGTGGGGTCATCCCTTCAGCGGATTATAAATTTCTCTTCGATGCAGGTGCTGTAGCGGTTTTTGGACCAGGAAGCAAAATCAGTGATGCTGCGATTCAGATTTTAGAGATCTTAAATGATAGTTTTTAAACAATTTTAAGCTTAAATTCAGAATAAAAAAAAGACATTGTTTTAGCTTAGCGTAAAAACTTATCCAGTCATGGCTATCCTAGGAAATATCATAAAAGGCGTTATCAATCTCAGGAATTCTATTTCTTCCGAAACCGATCACGTTGATAATCAGAAAGAAACCTTTAAATTTTTACTTGAAAAAGCTAAGCATACAGAATTTGGACAACACTTTGAGTTTTCCAAAATTTTAAAATCTGAAGTTCCCTACAAAGAATTTAAATCCACTATTCCTTACTTTAGTTATGATAAAATCCATAACGATTGGTGGCATAAGCTTCACGAAGGAAAAGATAATGTCACCTGGCCTGGTCATCCAAGTTATTTTGCATTGAGTTCAGGAACCACCGGAAAAACCAGCAAGCGGATTCCCGTGACCGATGATATGATTGAGGCTATTAAAAATGCCGGAATCAAACAGGTTTTGGCGATGGAAAACTTTGATTTGCCCGCCGATTTCTTTGAAAAAGAAATCATGATGCTGGGAAGTTCTACAAATCTTGAAAAAAACAACGAGCATGTAGAAGGAGAAATCAGTGGGATAAGCGCCAGCCGAATTCCGTTTTGGTTTCGAGGGTTTTATAAGCCTGGTGAAGAAATTTCTAAAATTGATGACTGGGATGAACGCGTCCAGAAAATTGCTGAACATGCCAAAAAATGGGATATTGGTGCTTTAAGCGGTATCCCCTCCTGGATGGAACTGATGATGGAAAAAGTCATCGACTATCATCAAGTAGATACTATTCACGACATATGGCCCAATCTTAGAGTTTATACTTCCGGGGGTGTGGCCTTTGGACCTTACGAAAAAAGCTTTAAACGCTTAACGGGTAAACCCGTTGAAGTGGTAGATACTTATTTAGCTTCAGAGGGCTTTATAGCCCTGCAAACCCGACCAGAAACCGATGCAATGCAGCTGCTTACCGATAACGGAATCTTTTTTGAATTCGTCCCGTTCCAGCCGGAATATATTAACCCAGATGGTTCATTAAAGCCCGATTCTCCAAGTATCAGCATCGAAGAAGTGAAGCTAAATCAGGATTATGTTCTTCTCGTGAGCACCGTAAGTGGTGCCTGGCGTTACAGCATTGGAGATACCATTCAGTTTACCGACATCGCCAAAGCTGAAATCAAAATAACCGGACGCACTAAATTCTTTTTAAATACTGTAGGCTCTCAGTTATCGGTCAATAAGATGGATGCTGCTATGAAAAGGCTGGAAGATCAATTTGATATCGATATTTCAGAATATACCATCTGTGCTAAGCGCGGAGAAGATGATGAATTTTATCACTATTGGTATTTAGGGACTTCAGACACGAGTTTAGATTCTTCTAAAGTGGCAGAAGCCCTGGATGAGGCTTTACAGGCTGCCAATAAAAACTATAAAGTCGCCAGAACCAAAGCTTTAAAAGGCGTAAAAGTCCACCTCATCAAACCTAAAGTGTTTTACGACTGGAACGCCCGCAATAAAAAGAAGGGCGGACAGGTAAAGATGGAACGGGTGATGAATGAAGATAAATTTCAGGAATGGGAAAAATTTGTGCGAGAACAATAACTAGCGTTCTTGTACGATCTGCATGATTTCTTCTGGTGATAAGTAATACCGCTGAATTCTTTTCTTGTAGCTTTGATCAATATCGGCATGATCGAGTATAAAGTTTTTGGTTTTTAAAATATAGTCCTCCATACCTTGATTTACGGCGAAGGTATCTGCAGCGCGTTCAGCTTCAATAATATGTTTTTCCATATATAAATAACGAATTCCAAACCAAATCAAATTTAGAGCACTTCGATTTTCATAATCCAGAATATGTCCTAACTCATGGCCAATCCAACCCGTCATGACTTCCGGGGGAACATTGGTGGTTTTAAATTCCTGTCCAGAAATTTTAAATTTCTCACTTATAAAAATATAATACTCTCGACTGGACCTGGGTTTGAACAAACTCTTGAATCTGGGCTGAGCCTGCATAGTCGATTTCTTGATGTCTGATTTAAACTTAAAAGTGATCTTAACCTCACTCAACTGTGGAAAAAAATCCAAAGCCAGCTTTATTTCATCTTCGATAGATTTCGGATAAATGTGGTTTTCCTGAGCCTTCATGCTAAAGCTTAAATTGATGATTAAACATATACAGATTAGATTTAGCAGCTTAATTATTCTTTTTCTTAAATATACCACCGAGTATATCTTTTATGGCTCCTTCTTTGGTTTGGGTGGTGTCTGTCTGAGTACTGTCGACAGCTTTGCCGCCTCCAAGAAGCTTGTCGATTTGACCACCAATCTTATCTTTTACAGTATTCTCCAGTTTTTCTTTTTGAGCTTCTACAATTTGAGTGGTCAGGCTTTGTATTGCACGTTCAGTATTGACTTTTATTTGCGGACTGGAAAAACTACCCGTAATCCCAACCGGAAGACTAACACTCATGGTGCTTAAATCTGCACTGCTTAACTGGGCCAGCTTGCCTCCTACTTCATCTCCAAAATATTTTGCAGGGACATTAAAACTCAATTTATAATCCATTGAATTTTCAAAGTTGTGACTTCCGGAAACATCAACCTTAATGTCTTCAACCTCAAAATCAAAATCATCAATATCTATTGCTCCATTTTTAAAGTTAAACTCAGTGATTAAATCATTCACTTTCAACTTATCAAAATTTAAAAAATCAAATTGACTATTTAGCTTCGAAAACAGTGGCATTTTATTTTGGTCTACCTGGGCATTGATTATTTTTGCCCGTGCACTTCCCGAGAGAGAAGTATAGATAGGCATCAAATCATTGGTCAGATTCCCCTGTAAGTTTATAGTAGTAGAAGCAATACCTTCCAGTGCCTGCGCTATGGGTGCCAGTCCTTTTATCAGTTTCATCTGCTGAAAAGCTTCCAGTATTTTAAAGGTGTTAAGGCTTAAGCGCATATCAAAATTTGGAGCATTGGCCGTAGAAACCTTTCCGTCCAGTTGTATATTTCCTCCAAAGATATCAGCACTGATATCTTTAAGTATGGCATTTTCTTCTCTCAAAGCCAGACTTCCTTTTGCATTGTTCAATGTTAAGTTGTCATACTTCACATTTTCAGCTTTAAAATTCAATACTATATCTAAAAACTTTGGAATTTGAATGGCTTCTGCAGTGGTGCCAGAGGCTGTTTCTGAGGTAGAAGTGGCTTCGCTTTCAACCCTGAAATCTGAGATGTCAAACTGGGTTGATGTGGCATTAAAGGTACCTCTGAGCGGTTGATCTGAAAAGGCAAAACCCAGTATGTTTTTAACATTTCCTGTCATCTGTAGATCAGAAGAACCGGCCGTCATCTCAAAATTGTTAAGCTGAGCCGCATCACTTGTAAAATCTACAGCTGCAACTTCGATATGCAATGGTTTTGCAAGTTCCGGCGAAGTATAATCGAATTTTGACAGTTGCATTGAACCCTGAGCGCTTACGTTTTCATAGGCTTGACGCTCCAGAGAATTCATGTCAAAATTAGCTGCTAAATCCGCCTTTAAAATTCCATTCAGATCCTGTTCAAGTTCAAGCGGATAAGCTTTCGAAAGGTTTGCTAAATTCAGGACCCCGTCCACTTTAAAATCGACAATCATATTCGTAGTCAGATCCTTAATCTTACCACTTCCCGTAAATCGATCCTGATCTATTCTGAAGTTAACTTTGTCAAAATTGATGTATGTATCTTCTACGAGTCCGGTTTCATTCATAACTTCAACCTCAAGCGATATATTTTCTACCTTTTTTGGTAAATCAGGGTATTTGAAAGACGCATTTGAGCTGGACGCTGAAATATCTAATTTGGGAATATAGGTCTCATCCACTTTTCCCTGGATACTCCCGGTCAACGTAAAATCTCCGGTTGTGTTAACTTCATCCAGGTTGGAAGCATAGGTTTCCGGGACTAGCGCCAGGAAATTTTTAAAATCTGAAGAAGGGGTTGAAAACTGGATATCCATCTCATTATATGTATCGAAGACCTGAACATAACCTTCAAATTTGAGTGGAAGTTGATTGACAACCGCTTCATTATCTAAAAAGGAGAATTTCATAGTTTCAAAATCCATTTTCAAATCCGCATCCAGGACAATTGAATTGTTTTTTAAGTAGTTGGTTCCGTCGTAGTCAAACGAAATTTTGGAATCTGTATGTGTCTTCAGAGTAAACACAGATGCGGCGAAATCGCCATCCCCCCTGTGATTGAAATCGCGTAATTTTAAATAAAGATTACCGCTTTCATCGAGATAATTTATTCGGGAGGAATTGATCTCGTAATGATTCAGATTAAGTTGAAATGGTTTTTCGGCCTCTTTATTACTGGAATCTGTAGCTTCAGAAGTTTTTACGATGTCGTAATTAGTTTTTCCGAGAGAATCCACTTTTATATTGACCACCGCTTCGTTTAAATACATTTCGTCAATGCTTAAACCCTCATCTTTAAAAAGCTGCATCACGCCCATAGCGAGATTAAACTCTTTGGCATAGAGTAATGTATCTCCTTCAAAAGGAGCTTTATTGATCAGGCTTAGATTTTCGAGGCTTAGGCTTGCATCAGGAAAATTTCTGAACAAACTCAAGTCCAAGGAAGACCATTCCACCTGAGCGTTTACATTGTCATTAGCCGCCTTTTTTACCATTTTTTCTATACTTCCCTGAAATAAAATGGGAGTAAGAAATAATGCAATAATGAGTACCAACGCAATAATTCCTATAATTTTAAGAGCCTTTTTCATAATTAAAATTTGATCTAAAATTACGTAATGCCTTTTCCTTTAACCCTAAAAAAGAATTAAAATTTAGAATTGTTTAAGCTGAAGACCTTAGGATTCCATCAATTCTTCGCCTGGTTTTAAGTGAAATCTTTTACGCAGGAGGTAAACGATCAAATACAGGAACGGCGTATCCAAAATGGCAATGAGCACTTTAAAAAGAAATCCGCTTAAAAGTAAACCCCAGAAGAGTTTCCATTCCAGTTCCCCGAAAACACTGAGTAAAAAAACCACTGCAAAGGTATCCACAAACTGAGATAAAAACGTGGAGAAGTTATTCCTTAACCACAGGTGCTTGCCTTTGGTCAATTTTTTCCAGAAGTGGAAGATGTAAATGTCGACATACTGAGCAAGCAAGTAGGCCATCATCGACGCGCCAACTGCGATTGTCGTGGCTCCAAATACATTACTGAATATTTCATCGCCAATTGGAGACCAGCTGGTAGAAGGTACAGCTTCGGAAATCATTATGATAAGCAGGGAAAATACGGAAGCAAAAATACCCAGAGTGACTACCTGATTGGCTTTCTTCTTTCCATAAATCTCACTTATAGAATCTGTGATTAAAAACGTTATGGGATAAGGCAAAACACCCACAGAAATTTCAAAGGTGTATAAACCGAAGAAATCCCAGTAAAAAAATTTCTTAAAGATAAGATTGGAAACCACTAGAGAAGTAATAAACAAAGCCGCCAGAATAAGATAGATGCGGTCTGAAGAAAGTTTTTGTACTGCTGTCAATTATATTTCGATTTGATATTTACCTTTGTGGCAAAATTAAGCTGCAAACTTAAAGAAACGCTTAGTTTGAGAGTAGATAGTAAATCAATATTTAATAAAATTTTCTAAATAGATTGAATAGCATCACCACAACATATATTGCCCTGGGAAGCAATAAAGGCAATAAACTGACTTTGCTTAAGGAAGCAATCCATGAAATTTATAAAACACTAGGTGATGTCACCAAGGTTTCAAAAGTGTATCAGACACCAGCCTGGGGATTTGAGGGGGAGGATTTTTTGAATGCCGTCATAGAAGTAAAGACAAGGCATTCTGCTGAAATAACTTTGGAAAAACTCCTGGCTATTGAACTCCAACTGGGAAGAACCCGATTAAACACCGAAGGCTATCAGGCCAGAACCCTGGATCTGGATATTCTGTTTTTTGGAGAGATGATCATAAATACAAAGGCGCTCAGCATTCCACACCCCAAACTGTCTGAGAGAAATTTTGTCCTCTACCCCTTAGCAGATGTAGCTCCCAACCTGGTTCACCCCAGGCTAAATCAAAGCATTTCAAGCCTGGTGTCAGCGAGTCCGGACGATTCGCCTATCGAGGCGATTTCGGAGCAGCTTCAGCCCAGAATTGCAGAATTCAGGCAGATAAACTACCTCACCATTGAAGGAAACATTGGCTCAGGAAAAACAAGCCTGGCTGAAATGATAGCTGAAGATTTCAATGGGAAACTGATTCTCGAGAGGTTTAAGGACAATCCATTTTTACCCAAATTTTACGAAGACCAAACCCGATTTGCTTTTCCGCTTGAAATGTCTTTTTTGGCAGATCGCCATCAGCAGCTGATGGATGATATCTCACAGTTGGATTTGTTTTCAGACTTTGCCATTTCAGATTACAATCCCAACAAATCTCTGATATTCTCAAAAGTTACGCTTCAGGAAGATGAATATGCCCTGTACAAAAAAATATTCACCATCATGTATAGCGAAGTCCCCAAGCCTGACGTGTATGTGTATCTTTATCAGAATGTAGAACGCTTACTCAGTAATATCAAAAAAAGAGGCAGGGATTACGAGCAGAATATATCTCCTGAGTATCTTAAAAACATTCATAAGGGTTATCTGAACTTTTTCAATTCCCAAAATAAAATCGATGTCAAAATTATCGATATTTCAGATTTGGATTTTGTGGCCAATCGTGAGGACTACTTATTTCTGATCAATAAGATTTCAGAAATCAACTCGAAAGTTTCAGGATAACTTTTTCAGAAGCCATTCCCCTACTTCCAGTCCCCGATGGACGGCTCCATCCATGTATCCGGGAGTCTGAGCTGCAGTTTCTGAAGCTGAAAAAAACAGGCGATTACTAAAAAAACCCTCTCTTAGCCCGGGATTGCCATTGTTTTGGTGAGGAACGAGCAGCTCCGCTTTTTCATGAATGGTAAATTTTTCTTCCCTCCAGTTCACGTCAGCATAGGCTTCATTTTGTACATCATCATTTAAAAATAAAGTACCCAGCTGCTTCAAGACCCTTTGTTTTCTCTCCTCTTTGGTAAGTTCGGAATAGCTCGAATTTAAAAATCCTACGAGCGCATGTTGTGCTGTTCTCACATCACTGTGATCGTACATTTCCTGAATGATTTGCTGTGGACTCATCAAGGTACCTGTAAAACCATCCTTTTTCCAAAAATCTGAATCAAAAGCAACCGAAAACTTGATGGAATCTGACATCCAGGTGTGTGTTTTTGATAACAAAACATGTGAATGCTCTGATAAACCCGGTTCAAAACGGATGCTATCCGTAATCAACTGTGGCGGGATGCTTATCACCAGATAATCCGCCTTAAACTGCCTGTTTTCGGTCCGGATCTCAAAACCCTGATCAAATTTTACTGATTTCACAACTTCATTATAATGAATCGGAACTGAAATTTCCTTTTTCAATGTATCGATAAGTGCAGAAGTACCGTTGTCAAACTTATAAGTAGAGGCTTCCTGATGGGGTATTTGAAACCGCTCTAGGTTTCCTTTAGGACGGAAATCATACATTGCTTCCCTCCCATTTTCCTGGGTTTTAAAAGGAATGTTTAATTCACGGATAAGCTTGAGAAGGCTGGTATGCTGTGGTCCAAACCAGGTCGCTCCCAATTCTAAGTGCCTGGGATTTAGGTTTTTGGTCAGAATTCTACCTCCTAATCTTGGTCTTGCTTCTAAAATTTCAACATCCATATTGGATTTCCTCACCCCATAAGCCGTCGATAAACCACTTAAACCTGCTCCAACTATCAAAACCTTAGGCATCCTGTTTTTTCTGCAAATATCAATTTAAAACAGTAGTTTTTCGATTCTAAAATCGTAAAGTAAGTTTAAAATTAAGGAATGAAAATTGTTCTTAGCAATTGAACTCTTACTTTCACGTTTCAAAAGCAATTTTGAAAATTTAATACTAGGTTGTTTAAATTAGCAATATGTCCCTAACACTGAAACAAGATATTATTCGGAAAATAGAAGCTGAGAAAGCAAAAGTTTCCAACGTATATCAGATTAAAAGCAAAACGGTAAAGTTTACAGAGCAACTTTTCTTAACCCTGTTTGATAAGGAAACCGATGTCACTACCGGAATGGATGAACTGGAATTACAATTCAAAGTTTTAGCGGATTTGGTATGCTTCAAAGAGGAGGATCCCTGTCGGGAGATCTGGACCGACTTCATGAAAAAACTTCCCGATATTCTTCAAAAATTGAATAAAGACGCTTGTTTTATCAAAGAAAATGATCCTGCAGCCAATTCTATAGACGAAGTTTACCTGGCTTATCCTGGGTTTTATGCCATTGCGATTTATAGGTTAAGTCATGCCTTGCTGGAGTTTGGCTTACCCATTGTGCCCCGATTAATGTCGGAATGTGCACATACGTCGACGGGAACCGATATCAACCCCGGGGCTAAAATCGGGAATCCATTTTTTATCGATCATGCGACAGGAGTTGTGATTGGAGAAACCTGTGAGATCGAAGATTGTGTAAAAATTTACCAAGGGGTGACACTCGGTGCTTTATTGGTGGATAAAACCCTGAAACACCAGAAAAGACATCCAACGATAAAAAGCCATGTTACCATTTATGCCAATGCAACTATCCTTGGAGGTGAAACTGTCATTGGAGAAGGCTCAACCATTGGCGGAAACGTCTGGCTAACCAAATCTGTACCCAGTAATTCCTTTGTCACCCATAAATCTATGGTGAAAATCAACCAAAATAAAAATCATGAGTAGAAGTATATTAGACTTAATAGGAAATACTCCCCTTGTAGAAGCAAAAACCCTGGTCGAAAATCCCAATGTCAAATTGTTTCTCAAACTGGAGGGACAAAATCCAGGAGGAAGTGTCAAAGACCGTGCAGCCTACAATATGATAAAATCTGCCATGGAACGTGGAGATATCGATCAAAACACAAAACTCATTGAGCCTACCAGTGGAAATACGGGTATTGCCCTGGCCATGGTGGCAGGAATTTTTGGCCTGGATATAGAATTGGTCATGCCGGAAAATGCCACTCAGGAACGCGTGCAAACGATGAAGGCATACGGCGCTAAAGTTACTCTTACCGACGGAGAGAAAGGCATCATGTATTCCCGGGATTATGCCGAAGAAAAAGTAAAAAGCGGGAATTACTATATGTTCAATCAGTTTGCAAATGAAGACAATTGGAAAGCGCATTACAAAACCACAGGACCTGAAGTCTGGAGAGATACAGACCAAAAAGTTACACACTTTGTCTCTTCTATGGGAACTACAGGAACCATTATGGGAACATCCAGGTTTTTAAAAGAAAAAAACAACGCCATACAACTTGTAGGAGTTCACCCGGCAGAAGGAACCAAAATTCCAGGCATACGCAAATGGCCGGAAGAATATTTACCCAAAATATATGACCCAAACCGCGTAGACCATATTTATGAAGTCAATGAAGCGGAAGCTAAAAAAATGGCAAGGTATCTCGCTGAAAAAGAAGGCATTTTCTCGGGGATGAGTTCCGGCGGAGCCACCGCAGCTGCGGTGAAACTTTGTGAAAGTTTGGAACATGGGGTTGTCGTTAGTATTATTTGTGATCGCGGAGACCGGTATCTTTCCTCTGATCTGTTTGCCTCTTAATCATTTCAGGTCTTAAATGTTAAAATTAGAAGTCTTTTATCAGATTTATTCTGAAAAGTGAATTAAAAACTTAAATTTCGCCACTTAACGCATAAATTATTGTCTATGCCTAATGTGTATATAAGTGGTACCGGAGCCTATGTGCCTCCAAAAGTAGTTCCAAATTCTTTTTTTGAAAAAGTAGGCTCCTCAGATGAGTGGATTTTCAACAAACTTGGGATTAAAGAGCGGCGAATTGTGGAAAATGAAGCCACTAGTGACCTAGCTTACAAAGCAGGCCTGGATGCCGTTAAAAATGCAAATTTAAAGGTTGAAGATATTGACCTCATTATCGTGGCAACCACGACTCCAGATCGGCAAGCACCCTCTTGCGCGTGTTTTGTACAGGAGAAAATGAAAGCTTTCAATGCTGTAGCTTTTGATGTCGCGGCGGTTTGCTCGGGTGCATTATTCACCATTTCGGTGGGGTATCAGTTTGTCAAAAACGGAGTCTATAACAATGTTTTAGTCATTGGAGCCGATACCTTCTCGAATATTATTGACTGGGAACGCAGGGATTCCGTGTTTTTTGGAGATGGCGCCGGAGCTTTAATTTTGAGTAAAACAGAGGAAGATAAAGGTTTTATCGACTTCAACCTACATTCTGACGGACGCGGCAAAGAACATTTCACCATTCCTGGTGGCGGATCTGAAACACCTACCTCTAAAGAAACTATAGACAATCGCATGCATTATTTCCAAATGAATGGAAAAGAAGTCTTTGATACAGCAACCAAAGTAGTCCCTGAATCTATCGAGGAGCTTTTAGAAAAAACGAAAACTTCTATAGATGATGTCAGTTTTATGATTCCCCACCAACCCAGTATTGGAATTTTGAAAACTATTGCCAAAAAAGTAAACCTGCCTTTTGAAAAAGTAATGACCAATATGGACCGATATGCCAATACCTCTGGAGCAACGATTCCTCTGGTATTAGATGAAGTTCATAAGGCCGATAAATTCAAGGACGGTGATTTACTCCTGTTTGCAGCTGTTGGTGCCGGATGGACCTGGGGAACTGCACTTTATAAATGGTAATTAAAATTTAAAACATGCTTAAAGGAAAAACATATCTCATCACAGGAATTGCAGATGAGCATTCGCTAGCCATGTATGTGGCCAAAACGATTAAAGAAAACGGCGGCCAGGTCATTTGCACAGGACTTGGAGTAAGTAAATTTCATGAAGATTTATCGGACAAAGCCAAGTCTTTTCTGAATCAGAATTTCAAAGACTTTCAGGACAGTGTTCATCAGGAATTGGGAGAAGACACCCTTACCGAAATACTGGATGTCTCCCTGGATGCCAGTATTGATGATTTTTGCAAGAAACTGGAAACCAAAAAAATAAAAATTGATGGTTTTTTACATGCGATTGCCATGGACAAGACGATCAGAAATAAAGTTGTAAAGCCATTGCTGGATGTCACGTTTAAAGAATTTTGCGATACGATGGAAGTCTCAGCCTTTTCCCTGATCAGCCTGACGAGCCATCTTTTCAAAAATAACCTCTTGAATGCCGATGCGTCTATTTGTTCTATAAGTTATATCGCCGCTTCCAAAGTCACTTTTCACCCTTACAGAAACATAAGCATCGCTAAGGCTGCTTTGGAACGTATAACCGTTGAACTTGCCGATGAAATGGGCAGAAAGAACGGCACTCGGGTGAATTGTATTCGTTTTTCTCCCTATATGGGTAGCAAAGCCGGAAACGCTACACTAAACCAGAAAGATGTAGAGCATGCGCATCGCAAGAGTCCGCTTGGCAATGCCCTGCCTGAAGATTTAGCGCATGAAGTCTTACATCTGTTAAGACCCAACGGAAGGATTACCGGTGAAATAAGATATGTAGACGGGGGATATAACATTATGGGGTAATTGTAAAATTATAAGCCTTAACTTTTAGCGTATATTAGATTTAGGACCTATTCTTGAGAGGAATAGGTCTTTCTTATTTTCAGTAATCGTATTTTTACAGACTTAATTTATCGGTGTTATTTTGAATAAAAAATCATTAACAGGAGTAGTATTCGTTTTAGCAAGTTTTGCCTCACAAGCACAGACCGGCCTGGGATTTTGCCAGGGAAATTCTGGGGATGCCATTTTTGAAGAAGATTTTGGCCAGGGAACACAAAACGGACCGGCATTACCTCCAGGTACGACTACATATGATTTTGTTAACGGGAATGATCCTAACGATGGAGAATACACCATCACTAACAGTACCTCTGCATATGGATGGAATCTCCCCCAAGATCATACCCTAAATGACGAAAATGGTAAAGCGTTCATTGTAAATGCCAGTAATGACTCTACTTCTGAATCAGGTTTGTTTTATCAAATTCCTATTAACGGACTTTGTATCAATAACTCCTATGAGTTTTCGGCCTGGCTTATAAATATCTTACCAGCTTCAGGTTGCGAAGGTAACGGCATCCCGGTTAATGTCAGGTTTCAGATCTGGGATGAAACCAATACTATAATTCTAGCGGAAGGGGACACAGGTAATATTAATGGGACAAGTTCTCCGGTATGGGAGCAGTTTGCTTTAACTTTCACTACACAGCCCGGGCAAAACTCGGTGATTTTAAAGATGCTAAACAATGGTATAGGTGGCTGTGGAAACGATTTAGCCATAGATGACATCGTGTTTAAATCCTGTGGTGATTTTACTGAAATAATCAGTGAAAATAGTGAAACAAATATCCAGCTCTGTGAAGGTGAATCCTTAACCAATCTCACTCTGGAAGCCAGTCCGGGTTTTAGCGTTTATAAATCACCAAATTACCAATGGCAAAACAGTCAAGATGGTGACAACTGGACTAATATTCCTGGTGAAACAAATAATTTATTGATAGTTCCACAAATCAACAGTGATCAATTTTACAGAGTGCTTGTAGCTGAAGATTTTGCCAATGTAAATAGCACGGCTTGCAATAGTATTTCTTCTGTTTTTGAGGTAAATTTAATTGAGTTTATAGATCCTGTAAGTCTTGGTGATGTTTTTATTTGCGAAGGAGATTCACAAAGCATGGCGGTGGAAACTGATTCCACTTTTAGAGTTAACTGGTATGATAGTGAAAATGCAGGTAATCTTCTGGCAGAAAATACGTTTGAATTTAAGCCAGAAAATAATGGAACTTACTATGCAGAGGCCACTACACTTGAAGGAAACTGCACCAATCCAGAGCGTGTAGCTATTCAATATACTGTTTATGAAACGCCGGAACTTGAGGATGAAACGCTTGAAATTTGCGAGGGAGAGCGTATCACCTTGAGTGAAACTATTGAAAATGTCGACTATGTATGGAGTACCGGAGAAACCGGCAGTTCCATAGAGGTGGATACCGCTGGAATTTACAGGCTGGAACTGATCACTGCAGACAATTGTGTGGTTTCCAAAGCATTTGTGATTGAATCGATTTTTGCTCCTCAAATTTCGGCAATTTCCAAAGTTGACAACTCCCTGGTCATTGAAACCGTTTCAGAAGGTGATTTCAGCTATTCTATAAACGGATTCAGTTATCAGAGTCAACCAGTCTTCGATAATATAGAGGGCGGTTTATATACTGTCTATGTCAGGGAAAACAGTGGATGTGGAATCGCCACCGAAGAATTTATATTTTTAGAGATTCCTGCCTTTTTTACGCCCAATGCTGATCAGATTAACGATACCTTTAAAATTGAAGGGGACCTTTATTTTGATGTTTTTGAAATTATTATTTTTGATAGATTCGGGAAGATTTTAGTTCGTGCAGATGAAGCCCCTTTTGAATGGGATGGTACTTACAACGGGAATAATATGCCTGCAGACGATTACTGGTATCGCATCCTGATCGATAACCAAACCTATAGTGGAAACATCACACTAACGAGATAATTCAAATCTTTTAAATACAACAGATATAGGCATTTAATTCTTTCAAATACTAAAATGATGAAGCTTATTAACTATTGATACGATTTCTTTTCATTAAAGTTTTCAAATTTCACTCATTTAGATAATTTTAGGTTAAGACTTAAAAATAACAGCCTTCTGTAGATTAAAATAATTATTTTAGAGATGAATTAAAATCAAAAATTATGTTTGGATTATTTAAAAAGAAGACGGATTTAGAAAAACTCGAAGATCAATATAAAAAACTTCACAAGGATGCTTTTGAGCTATCAAAAGTGAACCGACAAAAATCGGATGCCAAACTAAAAGAGGCGAATGATATTAGTAAACAGATTGAAGAGTTAAAAAGTAAAAGTTAAGATTTACCTCATTAGTTTAACGAGTAACTCTTTCAGCAAATCCCCATGAGGAATTTGGTTGGTTCTCACCCCTTTGCTTTTCATATCGACATCACGTATTAAAGCAATGGCCTGACTGGCCTGTTTCATTGTATATTTTTGCGCAGCAAAACTGTAATCTTTAACAAAAAACGGACTTACTCCTAAAGCTCTGCTGGCTGCCTGTTGAGATTTATCCTTTAGGGCATGGTATCTCAATAGTTTATTAAAAAAGGAATTAAGTGTAGCGACTGTCAACGGCAACGGATGATGTTTTGGGTTTTGGGCAAAGTAAAATGCAATTTGCTGAGCCTTAACTTCATCTTTAATTCCTATCGCTTTATTCAATTCAAAACTATTGAAATCCTTACTGATCCCGATATTTTCCTCGATGAGTTCAGGGGTTATTTTAGTTCCAGGGGGCACCACGTACCTAAGTTTTTCGAGTTCTTTATAAATCAGGGATAAATTGTTACCCAAAAACTCCACTAACATTTCGGAAGCTTTTGGAACAATTGAATAACCTGATGCTGAAAGAGTTTCCGCAATCCATTGCGGAACCTGATTATCGTAAAGCGGTTTGGTTTCAAAATAAACGGCTTCTTTCTTTAACAGTTTAGTCACTTTTGACCGCCCATCCATTTTTTTATACTTAATACAAAACACTAAAACCGTGTTATGCTGGGGCTGTTCGATATAGGATAATAAACTGTCCATGTTTTTCAGCAAAGCCTGAGCTTCTCTCACAATGACCACTCTGTGCTCTGCCATCATGGGATATTGCTTGGCCTGGCCAATGACATCATCTATACTGACATCTTTTCCATAAAGAATGCTTTGATTAAAGGCCTTCTCATCTTCCGAGAGAACAGTTTGCTCAATTTTATCGGCAATGAGATCAACAAAAAATGTTTCTCTCTCCCCTACTAAACAGTAGATGGGTGCGAATTGGCCTTGGTCCAGGTCTGAAAGTATAGATTTAAAATCCTTCATATAAGATAAGCTTCAATTTGATTCAATTTTGTTTCTTTGAACTATGCAAAAATTGAATTTTCCGGAATATTCATTTAAATTCAAAAGTAAAGAAAATAAGCCTGCTATATTTTCAATTCTGAGGAAAAAATATCTGGTTTTAACTCCCGAAGAATGGGTTAGGCAACACTGCGTGCAGTTTCTGGTTTCAGAAAAAAAATATTCTTTGGCCCTTTTGAATGAGGAACGAAAAATTGAATTGAATGGTATTACAAAACGCTATGACGTTATCGGTTTCAAATCCGATGGAAAAATTGAACTCATTGTAGAATGCAAGGCACCCCATATTCCTATAACTCAAGAGACCTTTGATCAAATTGCGAGGTATAATCTGGCTCTCAAGGCGGATTATCTCATGATAACCAATGGAATGAATCATTACTTTTGCCAAATGGATTATGAGCAAGGAACCTATATCTTCTTAGAACATTTACCCTCACATTAATCAGATGAAAGTAGCTGTAGTTATTTTGAATTGGAATGGCAAGGATCTCTTGAAAAGATACCTGCCATCGGTTATTACGCATTCTGAAAATGCGAAAATTTATGTAGCCGATAATGCTTCAAATGACGATTCTTTAGAATTCCTAACTCACCATTTTCCGGAAGTAGTCATCCTTAAAAATACGACAAATTCAGGCTTTGCCGGAGGTTATAACAAAGCCTTAAAGTATGTTGAAGAAGATATTTATGTTTTACTGAATAACGATGTTGAAGTTACACACGGATGGCTCGAAGGAATATTAGCCTTATTTAAAAAATCAGAGGTCATCGCTGCTGTGCAACCCAAAATAAAATCTATACACCATCCAACTCAATTTGATTATGCCGGAGCTGCAGGTGGTTTTATTGATGCCCTGGGCTATCCATTTTGCAGAGGACGTATTTTTGATCATCTTGAAGAGGACAAAGGACAATATGATACCACTGAAGAGATTTTTTGGGCTAGTGGGGCCTGTTTTGCTATCAGAAAATCCTGTTTTAGAGAAACGAAAGGCTTTGATGAAACTTATTTTGCTCACCAGGAAGAGATAGATTTATGCTGGAGACTCAAAAATCTTAACTACTCCATTTGGTGTACTTCAGAAAGTGAAGTATATCATCAAGGAGGCGGAACCTTATCAAGTTCAAGTCCAAGAAAGACATTTTTAAATTTTCGAAACTCCTTATGCACACTTTTAAAAAATTCTGAAAAAAATCCATTTAAAATTATAGTTCTGAGAATGCTTTTGGATGGTTTAGCTGCAATACGGTTTTTAACAAAAGCTAAGTTTTCTCATTTTGCTGCAATATTACAGGCGCATCTCAGTTTTTATGGTCTTATGAGTGAAATGCTAAATAAAAGAAAGTTGTTAAAAAAAAAGAAACAAGAATTTATTGTAGGTAGCATAGTTTGGCATAGTTTTGTACTGAATAATAAACAATTCAGCCAACTGAAAACCGACAATAAATAATTTGTTAAGTGCAATTATATTTAAATGTCAAAGCTTAAATTTGTATAACTAAAACAAAAAATTTACCATGAAAAAATTATTTGCAATTGCTATTACGGGTATTTTAATGACTTCCTGTGTTTCCAATAAGAAATACGCGGAACTGGAAGATAAATACCAATCGACTCAAGATCAGCTTAAAACTGCTGAAATGCAACTTTCTGCTTGTGAAGATGAAAAAAAATCACTCAGAACTTCCTATGAAAGTCAAATCAAAACGCTTCAAAATACAAACGCAGCTTTGATTAATACTACTGGAGATATTGCTACTATTTCTAAGAAAGGAGCTGAAAACTTGGAACGTTCTTTAGAAAGTATGAAAGAGAAAGATCTTCAGATTAAAACTATGCGTGATGCTATCAACAAAAAAGATAGTGTAACACTTGCTTTAGTAACAAGTTTGAAAGGAGCTTTAAATGATATCAACGATGAGGATATTCAAATCAGCGTTGAGAAAGGTGTTGTATTTGTTTCAATTTCAGATAAGTTATTATTCGGAAGCGGACAATATAAAGTAACTCAGGAAGCGAGAAATGTACTTGCCAAAGTCGCTAAAGTTGTTAACGATAAAAAAGACTTTGAGTTTATGGTAGAGGGTCACACCGATACTCAGCCAATCTCAAGAACTAATATTGAAGACAACTGGGACTTAAGTACCAAGAGAGCTACTTCAGTTGTAAGAATTTTACAAGAAGAGTACAACGTAGATCCTACTAGAATGACTGCAGCGGGAAGAGGAGAATATATTCCTGTCGCGAGCAACGAAACTGCAGAAGGCAGAGCGAAAAACAGAAGAACAAGAATCGTAGTTCTTCCTAAACTAGATCAATTCTTCGGAATGATTGAAGAAGGAATGAAAGAAGCCAAATAATAAATTTTCAACTATACGGAAGCCTCACTTTTTGTGGGGCTTTTTTATTGAATAAAATTAAAAGTATTAGTTGTGTAAAAGAAGATTATTTCTATATTTGCACTCGCAAAAACAGGTCGCGTAGCTCAGTTGGATAGAGCATCTGCCTTCTAAGCAGACGGTCACAGGTTCGAATCCTGTCGCGATCACGACAAGCACAAAACCACATTCGTTAGAATGTGGTTTTTATGTTTTACACAAGTGTCAAAAACATAGTTTTTGTAAGCGCAGGGTAAAACATAAAAACCAAAATGGCGATAGCCATGGTTTTGTAGGATCAAGACTAAAAGTTGTGTTTATGCAAATATCGTAGTGAGTCTATAAAGGAAAAATTCTACATTTTTAACACCTCTGAACTGTGCTCTAAAAGCTTTTATTTTGGCATTAAAGGATTCTGCTGATGCATTCGTGCTTCTGTTTATAAAGTAGTTCAGGATGGATCTATAATTGAGCGTTATTGTGTTTGCTATTGTATTGAAAGCTCTCAAGCCAGTATTTTCTACATCTTTATACCAATGTGCTAATTTTGTATAGGCTATTTCAATAGATGTTGCGGTATTGAATATGTTTCTGAGTCCTTGAACCAGATCGTAGGCTGTCTTTATATCAGGATATTGAT
>NZ_FNCW01000015.1 GCF_900099815.1 Psychroflexus sediminis
AATAGATTGTGGGTGATTATCCAGAACACCTCTGTTTTTAACTTGTACATCATTGCTGTTCAAACAGCAATAATCTAAAGTGTCTTTTGAAATGTCAATTCCTGTAACAATATTTTCCATAACTTTGAATTAGCTATTAAAAACCTGAAGAACCAATAGGTCTGAGTACTAACGCTATTAATAAGCCTAAAAGCTTTACATTCTAAATGGTACCAAAACCTAAAGAGGGTGCAAGGACTAATGCTCGATATGAAGCTTAAATTTCAAGAGTCGAGATAGTTCACCTTGCTCCTCTGGTTTTTCAGAAATTTAATATGATTAAACTTCTTATAAATATAAAATGTAAAACTAATAGCGCAGTCGAGACCTCGTTTTTCACCCCCCTTGACGGCCTCTCGACTTCGCTCGAGCCTGCCTGCCGGCAAGGCAGGGCGGCATTCCTATTCTGCTTTAGTTTATCCTGAGAAAATACAATGAAATATACGTGAGAGCCTATTAGGACTGATTGTATAGTTTTAATTTTTAACCGAAAGTGATCAGCTTCGACTCGATTAAGACCTTATTGAAATCAAAGTTTTCAGCAATAAACCTCAGGGTTTTTGGCGTGTAAAAAAAGACATGGGTGGGGTCGTTGTTATACCACCAGTCTTTAAACTCATTTTTGCCGATGTTATCCTTCAATATACTGGTTTTGCAAAAAAGCTTTCCCGAAGTTCTGAGTAAATTTCTTAGTCTTGAGAATTCTTCTTTGGGCTGAAAAAAATGTTCCATGACTTCGCAGCAAATGATAAAATCGTATTTTTTTGTCAGAGGTTTTGTCTCAGGAAAAAAAAACGGATCGTATAAAGCTATTTTTTTAAAACCATTCTCTTCCAGAACTACCGAGGCTACTGGTCCGGTTCCGCAGCCGTAATCTAGTCCGTCTGCAGTTTTTGGAAACTGAGCTTCTACAGCATCGGTAATTGGATTAACAAATTTTTTATATCTGGGGTCTTTTACATCGTTGTTATGTTCTTCATACCTGGATTTTTCCGAAGAATAGTCTATGTATTTTCTGGGGTGAAGAAAAACGGCATGGCAGGTAGAACACGTGTAGTAATCTCTGCCTTTTTTACCTATCGAACAAAAATAATCCGCTATACTTTCGCATAGCGGACATGGATGATTCAATTCTGGGTTTTGAGCTTTCACTAAAGTTCTTTTATTTTCTTCAATTTGGTTTTCCACATCTCAAGGTCTTCTTTCAGTTTATCCATGTTGTTATAAACTTCTTTCACCAGTGGGTTATCACGATTCGCATCAGAGAAAAACTGAAGATTATTTTCCAGCTGCTGCAACTCGGCTTTGGTTTCCTCTATTTTCTTTCTTAAGAAGGTCTGCTCTTTATAGATGCGTTGAGAATCGTCTGCTTCCTCCAGGTTTTGAAGTCTGTTTTGATATTTAATCAGTTCTGCATCTGTTTTGCTAATGTCGATTTGTTTAAAAATCTGATCCAAAGCCTTGTTGAATTTATTTTCAACATAGCGTTTATTAGCAGGGACCATACCAGCCGCATTCCATTTTGAAATATAAGACTTCACCAGTTTGATAGTGCTTTCTTCATCACTGCCTATTTGTTCATCTTTGAGCTTTTGAATAAGCTCTCTTTTTTGATTGAAAGCTTTCATCTCTTCGTTACTCTCATCGTTTTTATTGGCGTGAAATCTGTCGAAATAATGATTACAGGCTGCTTTGAATTGTTTCCAGATTTTATCGGAATCCTTTCTAGGTACATGACCTATTTTTTTCCAATCGTTTTGGATCTTTTTCATAAGAGGTGTTGTGGTTTTAAAATCCTCACTATCCTTATGTTCCTCAGCAATCTTAATAAGTTCTTTCTTTTTCTCAAGATTGGCATATTGCTCAGCCTTTAATTCCTTGTAGAAATCATTTTTGTTTTTATTGAATTCTCGTGTGGCCTTTCTGAAGGCATCCCAGGTCTGGTCCTGCTTTTGTCTTGGTACACTACCAGCTCTGAAAAACAGATCACGAAGCTTATTCACATGCTTGATGCGCTCCTGGGCGTCTCTGTGCTGCGTGATTTTGCTTTCGGCCAATTTTTCAATTTGCTCTATGATGTCGAGTTTTACTTTTAGATGTTCCTCGCGTTTTTCATCGAGTTTTTCAAAATAAGCCTGACGTTTATCATGAATCAATTTGGTAGCTTCACTGAATTTCTCCCAAATCTCATCTCTAAATTCTCTGGATACCGGGCCCAGTTCTTCTTTCCACATTTTATGGAGCAATTGCAATTCACGAAATGCTCTATTGACATCTTCCTGCTGAGCTAGCTCTTCCGCACGATTTATGATTTTGAGCTTTTGATCCAAATTATATTTAAAGTCCATGTCTCTAAATTCGCGATCAAGATGCAAGAAATCATAAAATCGCTCCACATGGTGATGGTAATTATTCCAAACCGTGTTATAGTCATTCTTAGGGACAGAACCCGCATTTTTCCAGCGCTCCTGAAGCTCCTTAAACTGCTTAAAACTGGTATTCATACTCTCGCCAGAGCCGATCATATTTTTAAGTTCCTCTATGATTCCAAGTCTGGTTTTTAGATTGGTGTTGAGGTTTTTCTTAAGCTGAGAATAGTACTGGTCTCTCTTTTCACGATAATCAAAATAGATGGTATTGAAGTTTTTCTTCACAGGGGAGGAGTAGTGAAAATCTATAATATTGCCACCTTCAGCAATAAATTCCTCCTTTTTTTCCTCGATGACATCATTGAATTTCTTATCGAACTCAATTTTGATATTATTGACATGGTCCTTGATGGATTGAACCTTTTCTTTTTTTACCAGGCTTTCCAGCTCAAATACAAGCTCATCCAGAGACATAGCGTGGTAATCCTTCATTTCTATCTCATGCCTTCTTCCTACATCCTGATCTTCGCTGTCTTCAGCATTAGCTTCATCGACATCCTGATCCTTGGATTTTTGATCATCATCATCATCTGAAGTTTCTTCAGATTTAATTGAGTCTTTTTCCTTTTCAGGTGTGCCTGAAGCTGGTTTTGAAACATCCTCTTCAGGGTTTTCTTCTGGAGTTTTAGAACTGTTCTCTTCAGGCTTCTCTGCCGCTGGTTTTGAATCCTCCTCCTCATCAGGGTTTTCTACAGAAGTTTTCGATGCCTCTTCCTTTTTAGAAGTTTCATCAGTTGTAGGTTTATCTGGTTCTGAGAGGTTTTCTTTTTTCTCTTTTTCTTCTGAACCTGGCCGTCCAAGACTCGCAGGCGAGTTTGCTACAGATTCATCAGATGCTTTTTCATCTTGAGTAGATTCAGTAGTTGTGTTTTCAGAGGTGTCTTCAGCGGGTTTAGAGACGTTTTCTTCGTTTATATCCTTGGGATCATTCTGTTCTGACATGTCTTTCAATGTTAAGGTTCGTAAATTCGTTGAAATATAACAACAACCAAGTTACCTCACAAAAAAATGACTGAATTTCCTTGACAAATCAGTCGTTTAAACTGTTAACTCAACTTTAACGACAACCGATTAAACCGAATAGGTTTGTTGAAGTCTTAATAATGAACTTTAAACAAAAAATGTAGTGTATAAAAAGATATTGATCATACTTGCGTTTCTTCCTATTGTAGGATTTGCACAGAAATATGAGTTAAGCGGGAAAGTAATAGATAAGACTATGGATTATCCATTGGAATATGCCTCTATTTCAGCAAAAAGCCTTGAGGATGGGTCTATCGTAAATGGTGGTGTCACCAACCGTCAGGGTGAATTCTCCATCATGTTAGAAAAGGGAACCTATGATCTTGAGATAGAATACATTTCTTTTGAAGTTAAGAAAATCAATAATTTTACCATAACCGAAGATACTGATCTTGGAACCATTAAACTTGGCGCCAAAACAGATAGTCTGGATGAAGTTACTGTAGTAGCTGAAACGACTCAGGTAGAAGTCAGGCTGGATAAAAAAATCTATAATGTGGGGAAAGACCTGACGACCTCGGGTGGTACTGTAAGTGATGCACTTGGGAATGTACCCTCTGTTACTGTAGATATAGATGGAGCCATCAGTTTACGGGGAAATTCAAATGTAAGAATACTGATTAATGGTAAACCGTCCTCTATTGCGGGTTTTGGAGATCAGGATGTGTTTCAGCAACTTCCAGCAAATGCTATTGAATCTGTGGAAGTCATCACGAGTCCTTCAGCCAGATACGATGCTGAGGGTACGGCGGGTATAATCAATATTATCTTAAAAAGAGAAAAAACATTGGGATTTAATGGTTCTATTCGAGGAACTCTCGGAGATCCTAAAAACTCTGGTGCTTTTGCAGATTTAAACTTAAGAACTGACAATTTCAATGTGTTTACAAGTCTTGGCTTTACCGATAGAGTGAGTCCCGGGAATTCATTTTCTGATATAAGATATACAGGTAATTCTAATTTTGATAGAATTATAGAAAACAGGGAGTTTGACAGAACTGGTCAAAACTTTAATGTAAATGCGGGTGTAGAATATTTCATTGATGAGATGTCTTCCATTACAGCTAGTTTTTTTACCAGACTTGGTGATGATAGAGATGTCTCAACCAATATCAACAGAAGATTTGATGACGGAGTAGAGAATAGTACTACTGAAAGAATAGAGGAAGAGCTTGAGGAAGATGAGCGTTATCAATATGCATTAAACTATGAAAAGAGGTTTGATAAGGAGAATCGAGATCATAAACTTACAGCAGACTTGCAATATTCCAACTCTGATGAAACCAAAACCGCTATTATCAATGAAAATCAAACCATTCCTGTAGATTCCCTGGTGGCCTTTCAGGATAATCTCGAAACAGAATTCGAAGAGGGTTTTCTGATTCAGGCAGATTACGTTCTACCTATAGGAGATGCTCAGTTTGAAGCAGGATTTAGAGGGGATTATGAAGACCAGACGCAAGGATTCCTGGTTCAAAGAAGAAATCTTGAAACCGGGGAACTTGTTACAGATGAGTTCGTTTCCAGTGATTTTAATTTTACGCAGAATGTGACTGCCGTGTATACGCAGTTTGGTGACAAGATGGGTAAGTTTTCTTATCTCTTAGGTTTGAGGTATGAAAACACCCAACTGAAAGGAAACACCATACCACTGGTTCCTGAAAATTTTGACAGAAGTTTTGATTTTGATAAGAATTTTGATGGTCTTTTTCCAACCGTCAATTTAGTTTACGAACTTGGAGAGGATGAGAATGTAACTTTAGGATATAACAGACGAATTAATAGACCCAGGAGCTGGTATTTAAATCCTTTTCCATCGCAATCCAGTAGGATTAATGTGTTTCAGGGTAATCCAGATCTTAATCCCTCATTCGCCAATGCCTTTGATTTGGGCTATTTAAAACGTTGGGAGAAACTGACTTTAACAAGTTCTATGTATTATCAAAGAGAAACGGATGCTTTTGAGCGCGTTGAAAGAGATACAGGAAGACTTACGGAAGAAGATGGCATTCCTATTATTGAAAATATCCCCATTAACCTTTCCACTGAAGAGCGTTATGGTGCTGAAGTAGGTGTCTTGTACAATCCGGTGAAGTGGTTAAGAACTAATTTGAGTTTCAATTACTTTAAATTTGAAACAGAAGGAAGTTTTGAAGGTATAAGTTATGGAGCTACCAATGAAAGTTATTTTGGTAGATTTAGTTCCAATATAATTCTTCCTGGTAAAATCCAATGGCAAACCAATGCGTTTTACAGAGGGCCGAGACAAAATGCTCAAACAGAAACTGACCCTATTGCTTCAGTCGATTTGGGTTTTAGCAAAGACTTTTTGAAAGAAGAAAATTTGACCGTATCATTGAATGTTAGAGATTTATTTAACTCTAGGAAACGAGATCAATTTACAGTGACAGAAAATTTCACTTCTACCACTTCCTCACAGTGGAGAGTTAGACAAGTTACAGCTACAGTGGTGTACAGGTTTAACCAGCAAAAGAAAGACCAGAGAAGAGGTGGTGGCGAAGATTACGATGAAAGCGAGTTCTAGTATCCGAGGATTGTATGACAACCAAAAAAGGCAGGAAATCATTTCCTGCCTTTTCTGTTTTTATAAAAAAATATGTTTGACTTAGTCGTCTTTCTTCTTCTTTTTACCTTCTTTGATTTCTTTCAATCTTTCCATTAAAGAACCTCCAATCCAGTAAGGAATGATGGCCGTTAAAAATATCATTAACCAAAACCCGATGGTTAAGATGAGTAGAAAAAGTAAAAACCCTAAATATTGATCAAATTCGAACATCAGAATAAATTTTGTTTTGACAAAGATAAATAAACATTGAATTACAGGCTCATGTTTTTAAAAATAATTATCCTGAAATTGTGTTTTACAATCAACTCCATGTAATATTTCTTAAATTTGACAAACAAAAAAATCATACCATGTCTTATAGAATAGAGAAAGATACGATAGGCGAAGTTCAGGTGCCAGCAGATAAATTATGGGCTGCTCAAACCGAGCGTTCCAGGAATAACTTCAAAATTGGCCCCCAGGCTTCCATGCCTTTAGAAATCATTTATGGTTTTGCTTACTTGAAAAAAGCTGCGGCTTATACCAACGCTGAATTAGGGGTTCTTGAAGAAGAAAAAAGAGATCTTATCGCCAAGGTTTGTGATGAGATTCTGGAAGGTCAGCACGATGATCAATTTCCGCTGGTGATTTGGCAAACAGGTTCCGGAACACAGAGCAATATGAATGTGAATGAGGTGATTTCCAATAGAATTCACCAGTTACAGGGGCACGAGCTTGGAAAAGGCGATAAATTTGTGTCTCCAAACGATGATGTGAATAAATCCCAGTCTTCCAACGATACTTTTCCAACCGGGATGCATATTGCGATTTATAAGAAAATAATGGATGTTACCATTCCAGGTGTTTCTCAATTGAGAGACCAGCTACAAAAGAAGTCTGAAGACTTTAAGGATGTCGTGAAAATCGGGAGGACACATTTCATGGATGCAACGCCCTTAACCCTCGGACAAGAGTTCAGCGGCTACGTCTCTCAGCTTAATCATGGCTTAAAAGCTTTGGAAAACACCCTGCCTCACCTGCAGGAACTCGCACTTGGAGGAACAGCTGTTGGAACCGGCCTCAATACTCCGGAAGGCTATGCTGAAAAGGTGTCGAAGTATATTGCAGATTTCACCGAATTGCCTTTTGTTTCTGCAGAAAATAAATTTGAAGCGCTTGCGGCTCATGATTCCTTAGTAGAAACCCATGGGGCATTAAAACAACTCGCGGTATCGCTTAATAAAATCGGAAATGATATCCGAATGCTGTCTTCCGGGCCGCGAAGTGGCATTGGGGAAATCAGCATTCCAGCCAACGAACCAGGATCTTCCATCATGCCGGGAAAAGTCAATCCTACCCAGTGTGAAGCCCTTACGATGGTTTGTGCCCAGGTGATGGGTAACGATGTTGCCGTAGGCGTAGGGGGTATGCAAGGTCAGTTTGAGCTTAACGTTTTTAAACCTGTGATGGCTGCCAACGTCCTGCAATCGGCCCAGTTAATCGGGGATGCCTGCGTGTCTTTCGATGAAAATTGTGCTGCTGGAATCGAACCTAATCAGGAGCGAATCAATGAATTAGTCAATAATTCCTTAATGCTGGTCACAGCCCTTAATACCAAAATCGGCTATTACAAAGCCGCAGAAATCGCTAATAAAGCTCATGAAAATGGGACCACTTTAAAAGAAGAAGCGGTTAATTTGGGGTATACCACAGCCGAAGAATTCGATAAGTGGGTAGATCCAAAAGCGATGACCAATTCTTAAGTGCATGATTTTGGGAGCATCGCTCACAAACCTTACTAAGTAGTTGTATTAAATAAAGGGCAGTGCTCTAATTTTTAAAAAAAAACTGGTTTGAAATAATTTTCAAGCCGGTTTTTTATTTGGAATACCCTCTTAGAATTGCTTCTTCCGAAAAGCCTTCCAGGTTTCCATACCGATGGATGCAGACATTGACAGGTAATGCTTTAAGCACACCTTCCAGGCCTTCATAATAATGAATGTCTTTTTTTAATGTTACCGTCTCATCCGGTCTGTTTGCAGGAGTATGGCTTTCCGGAATGATGAGCAGAACGCATAAATCTGTATAAGTAGCCAGCCAGTCTTTTAAAATAGAATCCACTTTAGTCATTAATTCTGTGGTGAACGGTGGATCCAAACACCATTGTCCAGGATTTTTTGGTTGATCTAGATTGAAAAAACTACCTGCACTGCCAAAGATTTCATCTGTATCCTTAAAAAGACTGTAAAACTGAGCTCCTGGTTTACCGAGTAACCTGGCATTGAATGGAGAAGCAAAGCCTTCATTTCTGATGCCCCAGTCATAAAATAGGTCGTAAACCCGTTGGGGTGGGCCAATATGTCTGGTTTCAGCATAAATTGAAGCATACCTCAAAGCAGACCTCAACACCGCATTCGCGGCTGTTTCTTCATCCGTTTTTGACCTGACAAAATTGAAAGCTTTATCGATGTACTGGTTTCGTTTAAGTTTAAAATCTCCTGCCTCCAATGCATTTGAATTGATTTTTATAATTTCAAGATCAGTGAAGTTTTCAGAGGTATTGCTGAAGGTGTTTTTGATTAACTTAAGACAAGCCTCTGCTTCTTTGTGGTTCAAACTTACATCGGCGTAACCGAAGCCTGAGGTTATGGCAGCAGTATCGGCTTTCATAAATAAATCCGCACCAGAAGTCTGCTGACTGAACAGCAGATTCATAAGCGTGTTTTCAAGTCCGGCTTTTACCTGGGAGCGCTTAGCTTTGGGAGACAGGTAAGCAAAAAATTTATTAAGAACCTTCTGGCTTAAGGCCCAGTGTTGATATTCAGTAATGACTTCTGAGGCTACTGTATAGGAATTCATGAATTGGGTTTTATCAGATTTTCGAAAATATAAAGATCTTCAGTGAGAAGACTTTGAATAATCCTTAAAAAATTCCTTTAATCTGTTCCGGAGGTCTTCCAATGGCAGCCTTATAAGCATTCACTACAATTGGCCGTTCTATCAATTTGGGATACTCATGAAGAGCGTCGATAAGCTCTGAATCACTCAGGGACCTGCCTTTGAAGTTCTCTTTCCAGATTTTTTCCTGTGTTCTCACAAGTTCTATCGGGGAGATTTTCAGTTTATTGAGGATAGATTTTAGTTCTTCTTTGGAAGGAACTTCATCCAGGTATTTTATGATTTCAAAATCTTTTCCTGACTCCTCTAGAATAGCTAAGCCTTCCCTGGACTTTTTGCATCGCGGATTGTGGTATATTTTAATCATAAGCTATCGGTTTCTTTTTTCTGTCCGCTACTCATGAGGAAGGTTTTCAAAAAGGAATCGATATGACCATTCATCACATCATCTACATTTCCACTTTCATATCCTGTCCTCACATCTTTTACGAGTTTATACGGGTGCATCACATAATTTCGAATTTGCGAGCCCCATTCTATGCTTTTCTTCTCAGATTCAATTTCGGTTCTGGCCGCCTGTTGTTTTTGAAGTTCAATTTCATAGAGTTGTGATTTTAACATCTTCATGGCTTTTTCTCTGTTTTCCAGCTGAGATCGAGTTTCAGAATTATGGATTACAATGCCACTGGGATGGTGAGTAAGAATCGCCTTGGTTTCAACTTTATTTACATTTTGACCTCCGGCACCGCCAGATCTGGCAAAATCCCAGTTGATGTCCGAAGGATTAATATCGATTTCTATGGTATCATCTACCAACGGATAAACATATACCGAAGCAAAAGAGGTGTGCCGTTTGGCATTGCTGTCGAAAGGTGAAATTCTCACCAGGCGATGAACACCGTTTTCACCTTTCAGCCAGCCAAAAGCATAATCGCCTTCTATTTCTAAAGTCACCGTTTTGATTCCTGCAACGTCACCAGACTGGTGGTTGAGCTCTCTTACTTTGAAGCCTTTGCGCTCGGCCCACATCACATACATTCTCATCAGCATTTCTGCCCAGTCACAGCTTTCAGTACCTCCGGCGCCAGCTGTAATTTGTAATATAGCAGTTAAAGGATCGCTTTCTTCGGAGAGCATGTTCTTGAATTCCAGATCTTCGATCAGCTCTAAAGCTTCATCGTGTTTGCTCTGTATTTCTTCTTCTGAAATATCTCCCTCTTCGTAAAATTCAAACAAAACATTCAGGTCCTCTACTTTTTGTCTGGCTTCATCAAAGCTCCTAATCCATTGCTTTTCATCGTTGATGGCCTGCATCAATTTTTGAGCTTCCTGAGGTCTATCCCAGAAATCTGGCGCAAATGTTTTTTCTTCTTCGTTGGCAACTTTGATGCGTTTGGCATCTAAGTCAAAGATATTGGTTTAGGGAAGTGATACGCTTATTGATGGTTTTGATAGACTCGGCATTAATCATAACTGAATTTTTGTCAAATTTAAAAATTATCCATTGCGTCATCAATCTAATTATGTTTATTTTCGAATAAAAAGTCCTTTGCTGATTTTAATCATCAAAGTTTACACCTGCCCGAGTGCCTCATTCAGGCGGGTGTAACATCAAAGCACACTAAACCTACATACATGAAAATTGATTTAAGAAGTGATACCGTGACAAAGCCTACAAAAGACATGCTGGAATACATGATGTCCGCAGAGGTAGGCGATGATGTCTATAAAGAAGATCCGTCTGTCAATCAGCTCGAGACCTATCTGGCCGATTTATTTGGTATGGATGCCGCCCTTTATTTTCCTACGGGTTCCATGTCCAATCAGGCGGCCATCAAACTACACACGCAACCTGGAGAACAACTCATCTGTGATAAATGGGCGCATGTATATAATTATGAAGGTGGGGGCGTCTCCTTCAACAGTGGAGTCTCCTGTAAACTGGTGGATGGCGATAAAGGTAAAATCACTGCCGATCTTGTGGAAGAAGCTATCAACCCGCCAGATTTCTACCACAGTCCGTTAACCTCTCTGGTTTGTTTGGAAAATACCACCAATAAAGGTGGGGGAGCCTGTTATGACCTGGAAACCATTCGATCCATCAGAGCAGTATGTGATAAGCATGGTTTGGGTCTGCACCTGGATGGTGCCCGACTTTATAATGCCATTGTGGCCAATAATCACGATCCCAAAGACTTCGGAAAAGAATTCGATACCATATCGCTTTGTTTATCCAAAGGACTGGGGGCGCCCATGGGAACGGTTTTGATGGGTAATGATGATCTTATGAAACAGGCCATGCGTGTACGTAAAGTGCTGGGGGGTGGCATGAGACAGGTGGGTTATATGGCTGCTGGGGCTTATTACGCTTTGCATAATCACGTGGATAGGTTGAAAGTAGATCACGAAAGAGCTACGGATATCGAAGAGGTATTAACCGATCATCCCCTGATTGAAGCGGTGGATCACGTGGAGACTAATATTGTTATTTTTTACCTTCAGCCTCATCTCGATGAAATCAAATTCATGCGGGACCTGGAAGAAAAAGGCATTAGAATCAGCAATATGGGAAATGGTAAAATGCGCCTGGTAACGCATTTAGACTATGACGAAAACCAGCACGAGTACTTCCTGAAAACTTTAAAGTCCCTTTAGAATTATATTTTGTGGCTTACCCCTCCCCAATGCTTTGGGGAGGGGTCGGGCTTTTCGTTGCAATGCTTTAGCCTAAAAGCATAAAACTAAAAAGTCCGGCAAGCTTCTTTGGGCGCTAGCCGGACTTAAGTTTTATAATCTTTTAGTCTTGCAGGATTTTCACTTCAATCCCTAAGCCAAGGCCAAATGATGATGAGTACTTTAGTTATTCTTGTTGTAATCTGCCAAAAATTTCTCCAAACCACTATCGGTTAAAGGATGTTTCAACAGTCCTTCGATTGAAGATAAAGGACCTGTCATAACATCGGCACCTATTTTTGCGCAGTCAATAATGTGCATGGTATGTCTTATTGAAGCTGCTAAAATTTGAGTTTCGAACATATAGTTGTCATACACCAGTCTGATTTCTTCGATGAGGTTAAGACCATCTGTAGAAATATCATCCAAACGTCCGATAAAAGGGGACACGTAAGTTGCGCCTGCTTTGGCAGCCAGTAAAGCCTGACCTACAGAAAACACCAACGTACAGTTGGTTCTGATTCCTTTTTCTGAGAAGTATTTAATGGCTTTAATTCCCTCTTTGATCATAGGAACCTTCACAACGATTTGGTCGTGAAGTTCAGCTAAGGCTTCCCCTTCTTTAACGATGCCTTCAAAATCAGTGGAAATCACTTCGGCACTCACATCGCCGTCTACAATTTCGCAGATCTTGATGTAGTGATTTTTAATGTTTTCTTCGCCGGTGATGCCTTCTTTAGCCATCAACGAAGGATTGGTGGTTACCCCATCTAGAATTCCAAGGTCCTGGGCTTCTTTGATCTGGTCGATATTTGCTGTGTCGATAAAAAATTTCATAAGTATATGTTTTGATTACAAATTTACAGTTTATAGTGTTTAAGCAGCAGTTTTTCAAAAACTTTATCAGGGAGAATGTGTTTCAGGAAAACGGATATCTTCTGAGTAAAATCTCCAACCTTATAATGAATTTTAGGACTGGACTTTTGCATGATGGCATGTACGCTTTTGGCCATCAGGTTTGGATCCTTACCCTGATCGACATGTTCGTCCATCAGTTTCAAACTTCTTTCATAAACGGCCTTGTAGGGAGAGTTTTCCTGAACTGGGGCATGAAATCTTCCTGCAGCGATGTTGGTGGCAAAATCCCCTGGGGCCACATTGGTCATTTTGATACCAAAGGCTTTCAATTCCATGCGGTAGGCTTCCGTGGTTAATTCCAAAGCACCTTTGGTGGCAGAATAAAAGCCGCGAAACGGCAAGCCCATATGGCCTGCAATAGAAGTGATATTGATGATAAAGCCGGATTGTCTGGCCCTCATGTGAGGCAAAACAGTATTGATGACTTTAAGCGGTCCAAAATAATTGGTTTCGAAAATTTTTCTCTGTTCCCCGTCGGGGATTTCCTCAAGAGGTCCCGTGATTCCAACGCCTGCATTATTGATGAGAAAATCGATTTGGCCCTCTTTTGCAATGAGGGTTTCAATAGCCGTTTTTATGCTTTCCTCCTGAGTCACATCGAGTTGAAGAAAATGAATTCCATGGAGCTCCTTGTGTTTTGGAGTTCTGCTAGTACCATAAACTTTGTAATTGAATTTGGCGAGATATTCACCGATTGATTTTCCAATTCCTGATGAAGCTCCGGTAATCAAAACGACGTTTTGCATTGAGGGTTGAATTTTGGCAAATATCCAACTTATAGGCTTAAGAAAAAAATGATGGAAAGGGCTGGGGAAATAAAAAAGGGCAAGCGACCTACATCACACCGCTACGACCGTCTACCCTTGCTACGTTCCCGTCCTGGGGGAATTCGACAGGAGCTGGTTGTGTAGGACTTGCCCGACTGCAAATATACAATCTTATTTAAAGTCAACAAGTTGTTTTCTGGTCAAATTCCCTATTTTTACTTTGTATTTCAAAACTAAACCTATGCGAATTTTTAAGTCCTTGGCAATCATATTTTTAACGCTTGTTTTGTTTTCCTGTGATGAAGATTTATCTAAAGATTTTAAAATTGTATTCAAAAATGATTCTAAAACGGTAAAGACTACCGAAGTGCTTAGGGGTTCGATCAAAGCCTTGAAAGATCATGTGGTAAATTCAGTAGAAATTAAATTTCAAAATAAAACTATTGAGGATGTTCAACTTTCAGAAGACTTTTCAATAGGCTTGTCTCAATTGAAGCTGGGTGATCATGAATTCCAGGTTATTCTGGATATCCAGGGTGAAAAAGTAAAACTTTCGGAAACGATTAAAATTCTGAATACTGAACGTCCTAAATTATATACTTACGAAATTATAAATACCTATCCGCATGACATGCAGGCTTACACGCAAGGCCTGGAGTTTCATGGAGATACTTTATACGAAAGCACAGGGCAACGCGGGGAATCAAGTCTTAGAAAAGTCGATTATACAACAGGAGAGGTGCTCAAAAAAGTAGAATTGGATCCCTTTTATTTTGGAGAAGGTTTGACGATACTGCATGGGAAAATCTATCAGCTAACCTGGCAGTCTCAGGAGGGTTTGATTTATGATTTAGAGTCGATGAACTTACTTTCTAAGTTTGCTTATCATGAAAGTAAAGAAGGCTGGGGGCTATGTAATGATGGTAGGCAATTGTATAAAAGTGATGGAACAGATAAGATCTGGATACTAAATGCAGAAAGCCTTGAGGAAGAGTCTTACATACAGCCTACAACCAACAAGGCGGTCTTAAATCAGATGAACGAATTAGAATGGGTAGAGGGAAAAATCTATGCCAATACCTATCAAAAAGATGGTGTTGTGATCATCAATCCGCAAAATGGGGCAGTAGAAGGTGTGGTAGATTTTAGAGGGCTTCGCGATAAAGTAAAACAGCATTCGACTCTTGATGTTTTGAATGGAATTGCATACCACAAAGATTCTCAGCGTCTTTTTGTGACTGGTAAAAACTGGAATAAACTCTTTGAAGTTAAACTTATAGAAAAATAAAACGGCTCTCCAAGCGTTTTATTTTTTATACTATTTACGAAACCGATTCGATAAAAAAAATCCTTAAACACAGGATGTAATGCTTGTTTTAATCATCAAAACTTGCATATGACCATTAAAAAACAATAAACATAAACCCATGAAACAATGTTTGCTTATTCTTTCTGTCATAGGTTTGATTTCATTGACGTCCTGCAGGGATGATTTTGAGTTGGAGCCGAGCTTTGGAGCTCTGGAATTTTCAAAAGATACCGTTTATCTGGATACTGTGTTTACTACTACAGGCTCAAGCACCTATAAGTTTAAGGTGTATAACCGAAGTGATCAGGACATTTTAATTCCGAGCATTCAGTTAAATGAAGGTGAAGAGTCAAATTTTAGGCTGAATGTCGATGGAGTTGCCGGTAAAATAATTGAGGATATCAATATACTGGCTAAAGACAGCATTTTTGTATTTGTAGAAGTGACGGCAGATATTCAAGAACTCACCCAAAACCAGCTTTCTTTTTTATATACAGACCAAATTAACTTTGATACCGGACCCGATATGCAGCAGGTTGAACTGGTTACCTTAGTTCAGGACGCTTATTTTTTGTTTCCGGAACGATTTGAAGACGGTTCTTCAGAAACACTGAGCCTTGGTGTGAATGAGGAAGGACTGGAAATTCAGATCGACGGGTTTATCTTAGAGGATGAGCATTTGACTTTTACAAATGAAAAGCCTTATGTCATCTACGGATTTGCTGGAGTTCCTTCCGGCAAAACCTTGTTGATAGAAGCAGGAGCCAGAATCCATTTTCATGATAACAGTGGAATTATTGTGTCCACTGGTGCCTCTATGCATGCCTTGGGTGAGCTAAGTACGGATCCTGAGCGGATGGAAAACGAAATTATTTTTGAAGGGGACCGGCTTGAACCGGAATTTGCTGAGGTGCCCGGTCAGTGGGCCGCCATTTGGTTAACACAGGGCAGTACAAATCACAGGTTCGATCATGTGACTGTTAAAAATTCCACAGTAGGTATTTTGATGGACTCCAACGACGGGGGGGATCAACCCACGCTGACCATAAAGAATACTCAGATTTACAATTCAGCAAACGTAGGATTACTGGCCCGTACTGGATTTATTGATGCAGAAAATCTGGTTATCAATAACAGCGGGCAGGTGTCTCTGAATCTTTCGCTAGGTGGCCGTTATAACTTCAGGCATTGCACTTTTACCAATTACTGGCGAAATGGATTCAGGCAATTTCCTGCGGTATTGATCGAGAATAATCTTGAAGCAGGTGAAACTTTGTTTGTTTCAGATTTGGTAGAAGCCAATTTTAGTAATTGTATCATTTATGGTAATGAATCTATTGAACTGATCTTCAATAAAGTGGATGAAGCTGCATTTAATTACAAGTTCGAAAACTGCCTGCTGCGCTTTAACGATACCAATAATCGATTTACTGACAACGGCTTATACGACTTTCAGAATACAGATGTATTCGAAAATATCATTCTTAATGAGACCCCTTTATTTTTGAATGCAGAGGACAATCATATGATCATCAGCGATGAATCCCCGGCCGATGGTCTGGGTAATCCGACTACGGCCAGTCAAGTTCCCTTCGATATCCTCGGAAAAAACAGAACTCAAAATCCAGATTTGGGTGCTTATCAAAGCATTCCGTTTGAAGAATAAAAAAGGGTTTCAGAATAGTTTTAAATACAAGTCTTTAGTAGGATTTTTCGGTAATTAATTTTATTTTAAACTCACCACTCACCACTCACCACTCACCACTCACCACTCACCACTCACCACCTGCCTTTGCCAAGGAAGCGCAGGCAGGCTCACGACCTGCCTTTGCCAAGGAAGCGCAGGCAGGCTCACGATAAGCAAAAAAAAAATCACCCTTAAGATAAAGACTAAGAGTGATTTTAATGTGTTGTAAAGCAGAAATCCCGATGTATTTCTTCGGGCTGCTGACTTAACCTTTAACCGTTTCAGCAAACAAGGGCTTCTGACTCATCATCTCGTGTACCTGTTTTTTGATGGACTTCAGCTGCGGTGTGTTTTCAAAATCAGTGATAACCTCATCGATCAAGTCAACGATTTTTTCCATGTCATTTTCCTGTAAACCCCGGGTTGTAATAGCTGGAGTCCCAATTCTGATGCCTGAAGTGACAAATGGTGATTTATCATCAAAGGGAACCATGTTCTTATTCACGGTAATGCCTGCAGCTCCAAGCGCTTCTTCGGCCTGTTTTCCTGAAATATTTTTATTTCGAAGGTCGATAAGCATCATGTGATTATCTGTACCTCCAGAAATAATGTTATAATCTTTATCTACAAAAGCCTTGGCCATAGCAGAGGCATTTTTAATCACCTGTTTTTGATATTCTACAAATTCTTCTGAAAGCGCTTCTCCGAAAGCTACCGCTTTAGCAGCGATAATATGCTCAAGTGGACCTCCTTGATTACCTGGAAAAACAGAGCTATCCAGCATGCTGGACATTTTTTTCAGGTTACCGTTTTTGAGTTTTTCGCCAAATGGATTTTCGAAATCCTTACCCATCAAAATGATACCACCACGCGGACCTCGAATGGTCTTGTGTGTTGTAGAGGTTACAATATGACAATGTTCTACGGGACTTTGTAATAATCCAGCTGCAATAAGACCTGCGGGATGCGCCATATCTGCCAGCAAAACAGCATCAACTTCATCTGCTATTTCCCTGAAGGTTTTGTAATCAATTTCTCTGGAATAGGCAGAAGCACCGGCAATAATCATTTTTGGTTTCTCTTTGTGAGCGACTTCCCTCACCATATCATAGTCGATAAGGCCTGTTTCTTTATCCACACCATAAAAAACAGGATTGTAAAGCTTTCCAGAAAAATTAACTGGCGAACCATGAGTCAAATGCCCCCCATGCGAAAGGTCAAAACCTAAAATGGTGTCCCCAGGTTTCAAACAAATCGAAAACACAGCTGTGTTGGCCTGAGAACCTGAGTGTGGCTGAACATTTGCGTATTCCGCTCCGAATAACTTTTTCAAACGTTCTCTGGCAAGATCCTCAACTTTATCTACGACTTCACAACCCCCATAATAGCGTTTGCCGGGATAGCCTTCAGCATATTTGTTGGTAAGCACCGATCCCGCAGCATCCAGTACATCCTGACTTGCGAAATTCTCACTGGCAATCAATTCTAAACCGTTGATTTGTCTGTTTTTTTCTTCAAGAATTAATTCTGAAATGACCTTATCTTTCATCCTTATATTTTAAAGTTAAATATGGTCCAAATTTAACCAATTTGAATGGTTAATACGGTTAAAATAATATATTTGAACTAAGATTTAAGATTAGTTTCAAATCCTAAAACCTAAACCTATGTCCTTAAAAGCTAATGATCCCTCAAGAAAAACATGGTTGGATCTCCCCGATAATACAGATTTTCCCATTCAAAATATTCCTTTTGGCGTTTTCTTGACTCGTGATGATATCATCACTATTGGAACCCGCATTGGTGATTTTGCTATAGATTTAGGCGCCCTGCACCAGCTTGGGTATTTTAAGGATATACCGCTTACCGATGATATTTTTTTACAGGATAGTCTCAACGATTTTATCGCCGATGGTAGAAAAACGTGGAGGTCTGTAAGAAACAGAGTGGCAGAATTATTCGACGCTAAAAACGATGAGTTAAAATCCAATCAAAAAGACAGGGATACCGTTCTTTTCACCTTAGATGAAATAGAAATGCAGATGCCGGTTCAGGTGGGTGATTACACAGATTTTTATTCCAGCAAAGAACACGCAACCAATGTGGGCAAGATGTTCAGGGATGAAGAAAACGCCTTGCTGCCCAACTGGCTTCACGCCCCTATTGGATATCATGGCCGTAGTTCTTCTATCGTTCCCAGCGGCATCCCGATTCACAGGCCTCAGGGTCAGAAATTGCCTAAAGGAGCCGATGAACCTATTTTTGGTCCGACCAGGCATCTGGACTTTGAACTTGAAATGGCTTTTGTCACCACGGCGAGTAATCATCTGGGCGAACCTATCCCTTCTGAAGATGCTGAAAGTTATATTTTCGGTATGGTTCTTTTCAACGATTTGAGCGCAAGGGATTTTCAAAAGTGGGAATACCAGCCTTTGGGACCCTTTTTAGGAAAAAACTTTGGTTCGGCAATTTCACCCTGGATTGTAACTTTAGATGCCCTGGAGCCTTTCCGTGTGGAAGGACCTAAACCCATTAAGAAACTTTTGCCCTATCTGGAAACTAAAGGCAAAAAGAGCTTTGATATCAGCTTATCTGTAGCTATTCAGCCAGATAATGGCGAAGAAACCGTGATAACCAAATCCAATTTTAAATATATGTACTGGAATATGAGTCAGCAGCTGGCTCACCATACGGTTAATGGCTGTCCGGTAAACAGTGGAGATATGATGGCAAGCGGAACCATTTCTGGTCCTACGCCAGAATCTTACGGGTCCATGCTAGAATTGTCCTGGGGCGGTTCAAAACCGGTGAAACTCAAGAACGGTCAGGAGCGACGCTATATTGATGATAATGATACGGTGATTTTACGCGGCTATTGTCAGAATCATGAAGTGAGAATAGGCTTTGGAGAGGTGTCCACCAAAATTCTTCCCGTGTTTAAGTCTTAATACGGAAGGCTTTCGTGCTGCTCTCTTTTTAAATAAACCTATGTCATTAAACAACATGCCCCCTATGCTTTTGCATCGGGGGCATGTTGTTTTAGGTATCTAAGAATTTGGATTGTTCTTCTTCAGACGGCATGGGACAGGTTTCGGACTTGCCAAACCACTGGTAGCGATGTCGCGCTACAAAATCGTAAATCAAATTTCTAAATCCTTCGGGCAAAACCAAAAACAGGCGTAAGGCCGGATAGAGTCCGCTTAAGTCTTTACAGATTTCCAGTGCTGCAGTAGATTTGATATAATAAGCGTTTCCGGGATCGATCAAAATGATAGAATCGATTTCTGAGGTGTCGATACCCCGTTCACGTGTTAATTTTTGACCAAGATCACTTTGTAAAGAGGCAAACCTGAACTTATCCTTTTTATCTCTTTTGATGATGAATCTCACTGAAGCATTGCAAAAATTGCAAACGCCATCAAATAACACAATTTTTTTATTTTCGGGTATGTCCATTATTTAGCGCGTTTTACAAGTTCAAGTTGCTCTTCGGATACGCTGGTGGTAAACATACCGTAGTTGACAACTGCTTTTCCTTTTTCAAATTTATCGATGGTTCCCACCGCTCTGCCATCCTGCATTCGTACAGAATCCCCTTCTTTTAATTTAGGCTTATCCGGGGTTTTAGAGGCATTTTCTTCGTCCTTAATCTTTTCTTTTTTCTTTTTGGTTCTTATTTTTTCAACCTTCTCCTGAGCTTCTTCTTTTACCTTTTTTTCTTTTTCTCTCTGGGCTTTTTCCTCCTTGCGGGTTTGCTTGACGCGTTTGGAGTTCTCACGCTCAATGATTTTCAGGACATTGGTGTACAACAGCTTTTTATTTTTGTTGTTGAAATACTGCAAACCGATTTTATCAATTTTCTCACCAATACCAATCATACGCTGATTGCTATCGTAAAGCTCTTGATAGCTTTCTAATTTCTGCTGAATTTTAGAATTGATTTCATCCAGTTTTTCCTGCTCTTTTCTAGTTTCATCGGTTTTTGACTTTAATTCTGAATTTGTTTTGGCCAGTTTAGAACGCTCCATCTGTAATTTGGCAATACTCTTATCAAATCTGATTTTACCACGCTCTACTTTTTTCTTGGCCCTATTGATTAAGCTGAACGGAATTCCGTTTTTCTGAGCGACTTCAAATGTAAATGAACTACCGGCCTCTCCGAGTTTTAATTCGAATAGTGGTTCCATCGTATAACTGTCAAAAGCCATATTTGCATTGACAATTTCAGGATTTTCATTGGCCATCATTTTCAAATTGGCATAATGCGTGGTTATAATGCCGTAAGCTTTCTTCTCGTGAAAAACTTCGAGAAAAGTTTCCGCTAAAGCACCGCCAAGTTCTGGATCTGAGCCTGTCCCAAATTCGTCAATGAGAAATAAAGTTTTGTCATCACAAGCTTTTAAAAAATTTCGCATGTTCTTCAATCGGTAACTATACGTGCTTAAATGGTTTTCAATACTTTGGTTATCTCCAATATCGGTGAGAATTTTATCAAAAAAGCAAATTCTGGAATATTCGTGAACAGGAACCAGCATACCTGACTGTAGCATGATCTGAACCAATCCAATGGTTTTTAAGGTAATGCTTTTTCCTCCCGCATTCGGACCAGAAATTACAATAATTTGTTGCGATTCATTTAAGGTAATATCTTGTGGATAGGTTTTCTTATTTATTTCATTATGGTTGATCAAAAGCAGTGGATGATAAGCGTCTTTGAGATAAATTTCTTTCTCGGTAGAAATTTTCGGAAGTAGACCATCGTAAAGTTCTGCATACTTCACTTTTGCTGAAATCAAATCAATTTCACTTAAATAATTCTGGTATTCTTTTAACAGTTCTGCATAAGGTCTTAGAAAATTGGTCAATGCTTTCAAAATTCTGTTGACTTCCTCTTTTTCCTCATATTCAGCCTCATCCAATTCTCGTTCAGACTGCTGAGTCTCTTCTGGTTGGATATACACGATGTTACCAGATTTGGAACTCCCCAGCATGCTGCCTTTTACCTTTTTTTTGTGCATGGCAGTCACCGCCAAAACGCGTACACTATCGACGACAGATTCCCTTATGTCATCGAGATATCCATAGCTGCTGTATTTAGATAAAGCTTTAGAAAAACTAGAGTTTATTTTTCCCTTAGCAACATTTATGGCTTTTCGAATTTTGAAAAGTTCTGGTGTGGCATCATTTCTAATATCTCCAAACTTATCGAGGATTCGGCGTATCTCGTCTACAATGGCGGTGGTATATTCTATAGGCTGTGTAGATCGATAAAGATTGGGGTATAATTCTTTGTATTTCTTAAAATAGGTGATGTGAATGTTGACGGTTTCAGAGAGATTCAGAATTTTACGAAATCCATTGAGTTCTAATACAGAACCTTCGATATTCAATATTTTGACAGCTTCATCTACACTTTCGAATCCATGATTGGGAATTGGTTTTTCCTGCAAAGCCGAAGATTTATATTCTTCGGTCTGCTGCAGGTGAAAATAAATGGACTTATAACTGGTATAGGGTTTGAGTTTTAGAGCTTTTTCCTGTCCCTTATCTGTAATGCAGTAATGGCCCAACTGAGAGCAAACTGTTGGAAATTCTAAATCTATTAAGGCTTTTTCGCTAATTTTTATCATACTAAAATTCTACATTCGTAGTTTTACAAAAATACGCATAATAAATGGAGGTTCAGATTGAAGAAACTTGGAAAAATATCTTAAAAGATGAATTTGAAAAGCCTTATTTTAAATCGCTTACTGCGTTTGTAAAATCACAATATAAAAACCATACCTGCTATCCAAAAGGCTCCGATATATTCAATGCCTTTGAATTCTGTCCTTTTGACAAGACGAAAGTCGTCATACTCGGTCAAGACCCCTATCATGGACCGGGACAAGCTCATGGACTTTCATTTTCGGTGCCAAAAGGAATTCCGATGCCACCGTCTCTTCTCAATATATATAAAGAATTGAAAGACGATTTAAATATTGCCCTGTCCCCTAATGGTAATTTGGAAAGCTGGGCTCATCAAGGTGTTCTTTTGCTCAATGCCACACTAACGGTTAGGGCTAATGGGCCTGGAAGTCATCAGAAAAAAGGCTGGGAAATCTTCACGGATGAAGTGATTAAAAAGCTGTCTAGCGAGAAACAAGGAATCATATTTTTGCTATGGGGAGGTTTTGCTAAAAAGAAAGCCCAGCTTATCGATGCTTCAAAACATCATATTCTTACTTCAGGTCATCCCTCACCTTTAAGCGCAAATAGAGGCTACTGGTTTGGAAATAAGCATTTTAGTCAAACAAATAAGATTTTAAAAAAGCAGAACGAAGTACCCATTCTATGGTGATTTATTTATCAGCAAAAATTGGATCTGAATTGGATTCTTGCTGAGACCAAATTTTAGGGGTATTGACCTTAAGTTTCTTTCTTGAAATTCTAGTTGTGGAATCTCCGGAATCACAGCTAAATTTGAGTAGTAATAAGTTGATTAAGACTAGAACTGCGATGATTGGTATTAATATCATGAGTATCGACTTTTAGGATAAAGTAATTTCAGTTATAAGACGCAAAATAAATTGAATGGTTGCGTATTCTTTTTAAAAAATAAATTCAGAATAAGATTTTTCTTGATTTATAAGATTCAGTTCTTTTAGCTTTTTTTGAGTTAAATGAACATCGCGTTCCGAAATTTGCCTTTGACTCCATTCCGTAATAGAAAGCCAGTTTCTTACATCTTTAGTTTTCAAGTGATAACGTTCAGAAATTCTTTCTTGAATATTATGAAAAGACTTTAGAGTTTTGCTTTTTTGATTTAGAGGTTCCAGTAAAGCAGTAACCAATTCAGAGTTTGCTTTTAAAAATTCATGTGTTGTTACAATGACGAAACATGGCCAGGGGGTAGGTTCATCGCCAAGTCTTCTGAAGATACCTTCGTCTACCAGAGGTTTTGTCGTAAAATGCTCCCAAAGAAAGTAGTCTGAAGTTCCATCAGTTAAAGATGATTTTGCACCAGCCAGGTTTTGTGTGATTTTAAAATCCAAATGTTCTGTATTCCAATTTTGATTGTGTGCATGCACGTATGTCATCAGATGAGATCCAGAGCCAAACCGGCTGATAGCTGCAGTTTGATTTTTTAAATCTTCAATTTTATGAAAATCAGAGTCTGCATGGACGTGAATCCCCCACATCAGCGGACTCTTGATATAAGTCTGGATTATTTTAAAGGGGCTGCCGTCACAGATCTCTTTGATTGAGCCTTCGGTGAGCATCACAGCTATGTCCACTTCTCCAGTTTTCAGAGCTTCACTCATTTCACCAGTACCCCCATGAAAGTCAATCCAGGACACGTCGATTTTATTTTTTTTAAAATCGCCATTTTCAATGCATAAATGCCAAGGCAAATTGAAGTGTTCTGGAACTCCGCCGATTTTTAGTTTCCTCATAAATTGATTTTCTAAAGTTTAGAAAGTTTATCTAAAGTAAATTGAATAAGGGAGTCGACCGTCGCCTTTGGGTCTTTGCTGAAGTTTCCTGTGGATCTGTTAGCAATTATCGCATTCATAGACAAAGCCCCGTGTCCAAGGAGTTTAGACAGTGCATAGATCGCGCTGGTTTCCATTTCTAAATTGGTGATCGATTTGTCTTGAAATCTAAAATCAACCAATTGATCTATAAAATCAGCATCCTCGGTTTCCAGCCTCAGTGTTCTCCCCTGCGGGCCGTAAAAACCTAAATTTGTACCTGTATACCCTGGAATCACCTTCTCATCGGTGTTGAAAAGAGTCATCAAATCAGGATCTGCATCAACAATATAAGGCTCAGGCTTTTTTGAAGACACCTTCAAATGCGCATGAAGTGCTTTTGTAGCTTCTTTATTGGTAATATCGTTTTTATAATAGTGCAGTAAGCCGTCAAAACCAACACCAGCTTCACTCATGATGAATTTGTCCAGCTCAGCATGAGGTTGGATTCCACCTGAGGTTCCTATTCTTATGATATTAAGTTTATGATGTCTTAGTTTTATTTCCCGGGTTTCAAAATCAATATTGACAAGGGCATCCAATTCGTTAAGGACAATATCGATATTGTCGATCCCAATTCCAGTAGAAATAACGGTCATTTTTTTACCCCTGTAGAAACCTGTCTGTGTTTTGAATTCCCGTTTTTGAGTTTCGAAAATGATTTCATCAAAATATGAAGTCACTTTAGCCACTCTATCCTGATCGCCAACAGTTATAATTATATCAGCAATATTCTCAGGCTTAAGGTTGAGGTGATAAATACTTCCGTCCGGATTTAAGATTAATTCTGAAGATGCTATAGGCATGCGTTATAGTTTTGAAGATGGAATTTGAATATCCAGTCTTGTGTTATAGTTTATGAGAGACTCTAATCAAGATAAGCTCTTCTGTTGATTTACAAAAAATAAATCATGAACCAGGCTGGTTTACTGAAAAGAAATCTGTCTCAACCCCCAACGCGTTTCACGTTAAAACCAAGATCTTTTAATAAGCTCATGATCTGTTCCCGGTAGTCGCCCTGAATGATGATTTCTTCATTTTTATGACTTCCACCAACGCCAATCTCTTTTTTCAGGTATTTGGTCAGGTTCTGAAAATCTTTCTTAGCTCCAGAATAGCCTTTTATCAAGGTATTCGCTTTGCCTTTTCTTTTCGAAAATTCGCAAATTAACGGATCGGATTGAAGCCAGATATTGAGCTTATCACTTTTTGAAGCTGTTTTTTCTTCTTCCTGAGGTTCGTGATCTGGAAATAAATCTTTCAACTGATCTTTAAGATCCATAATTTATTTTTTTATCAGTCCTATTTCTACCAGGCGTTGATGAAGAAATTCTCCTGCAGTAATATCTTCATATTGCTTTGGATTATTCTCATCGATACATTCTTCAAGACAGTCTAGGCGCATATCGCTTCTAGGGTGCAAGAAAAAGGGGATAGAATATCTGGGTTTGTCCCACTCTTCTTTAGGAGGGTTTACAACCCTGTGAATGGTGGATCTCAATTTATTATTGGTATGTCTTTCTAGCATATCCCCAACGTTGATGACGAGTTCGTCTTCTTTAGGTTTGGCATCAATCCACTCTCCATCCTTGCGTTTTACCTGCAAACCTCCTGCAGAGGCTCCCATAAGTAAGGTGATGAGGTTAATGTCTCCATGTGCACCTGCTCTCACAGCGCCTTTGGGTTCAGTTTCAATCGGGGGATAGTGGATTGGTCGCAAAATGGAGTTTCCATTTTTAGCCCAATGGTCAAAATAATATTCGTTGAGACCTATGTAAAGGGCTAATGCTCTTAGCACATAAATCCCTGTTTTTTCTAGCATGTCGTAGGCTTGCATTCCCACTTCATTGAACTTGGGTAATTCTTTGACTTCAATGTTTTCTGGATAGTCTTCTTTTAAATCCGCATCCTCATCAGGTTCTTGGCCAAAGTGCCAAAACTCCTTAAGATCTCCCTCTTTTTTTCCTTTGGCATGTTCTTTACCAAAGGAAACATAGCCGCGCTGTCCCCCCAAATCCTCACGTTCATACTTCTTTTTGGTCTCTTCTGGGAGATTGAAAAAAGCCTGGACCTGAGTATATAATTCATCTACCAATTTTTCGTCTAAAAAATGATGATTTAAGGCGACAAAGCCAATTTCTTCGTAGGCTGAACCAATTTCATCGACGAACTTTTGTTTTCTTTTAGGGTCTTCAGATAAAAAATCTGCAAGATTCACACTAGGAATATTTGTCATGGACATAAAAAAAAATTTTGAAAGACAAATTTAATGAATTTTCTTCAACAAGAATTTTAGGAATCTTAATAATTAAAAGTTTTCATTATGATACATTTGGAAAGCCAGTTAAAATACAGTTTATGAAATTTGAACATCATTCTATATCCAAAGATCAACACATTGATTTATTTAAAAGCATTTTAAAGCCCCGTCTTATCGAAGAAAAAATGCTAGTGCTTTTACGGCAAGGCAAAATTTCAAAATGGTTTTCCGGTATTGGTCAGGAGGCTATAGCTGTAGGAGTGACAAAATCTTTATTACCAGATGAATATATTTTACCGATGCACAGGAATCTCGGTGTCTTTACCGAACGACATATTCCTCTGTATCGTTTGTTTTCTCAATGGCAGGGCAAACTGAATGGATTTACAAAAGGAAGAGATCGAAGTTTTCATTTTGGGACTCAGGAGTTTAAAATTATCGGTATGATTTCTCATTTAGGGCCACAACTGGGCGTCGCGGATGGCATTGGTCTAGCGCATAAGCTGAAAAATGAAAGTTCTGTGACCGCTGTTTTTACTGGTGAAGGAGGAACGAGTGAAGGTGATTTTCATGAGGCGCTCAATGTTGCATCGGTATGGCAGCTGCCCCTGTTATTTTGTGTAGAAAATAACGGCTACGGGCTTTCAACACCAACAAACGAGCAGTTTAATTGTGAACACATTGCAGACAAAGCCGTGGGCTACGGCATGGAATCGCACATTATCGATGGAAATAATATCGTAGAGGTGTTTACCAAAGTCAGTGAAATTACAGAACGTATACGACAAAATCCGAAACCTGTACTGCTTGAATTTAAAACCTTTAGAAGAAGAGGACATGAAGAAGCAAGCGGTACCAAATACGTGCCAGATGAGTTGATGAAACACTGGGAAAAACTAGATCCTGTAGATAATTATGAGCTCTTCCTTTTGGAATCCAAATTTTTGACAGAAAGGGAAATTTCTTCAATAAAGTCAGAGTTAAAATCAGAAATCGATGAACACCTCAAGTTAGCCAACAAAGAAGTGGAAGTAGAAGCTGATGAAGCTACCGAATTGCAAGATGTTTTTAAGCTATATGAGTTTAATGGGCAACTGCCTTCTCCCCGGAAAACCGAACTGCGTTTTATCGATGCTATTTCTGATGGCTTGAAGCAAAGCATGGAAAAATTCGAGGATTTGGTCATTATGGGGCAGGATGTTGCAGAATACGGTGGTGTCTTTAAAATTACGGAAGGTTTCTTAGAAATGTTTGGAAAAGAAAGAGTTCGAAACACGCCTATTTGTGAGTCGGCTATTATTTCAGCAGCGATGGGGCTTTCCATAAAAGGAATAAAGTCGGTGGTTGAGATGCAATTTGGTGATTTTGTGACATCTGGATTTAACCCCTTGGTGAACTACCTGGCTAAAGTTCATTACCGCTGGGGTCAGAATGCAGATGTGGTGATACGCATGCCTTGTGGAGCAGGAGTAGGTGCAGGACCTTTCCATAGCCAAACCAATGAGGCCTGGTTTACCAAAACACCAGGATTGAAGGTTGTTTATCCCTCAAGCCCACAAGATGCAAAAGGCTTATTGATAGCAGCTATCCAAGATCCTAATCCGGTTTTGTTTTTTGAACATAAAGCGCTGTACAGAAGCATTAGAGGGGAAGTTTCAGATGATTATTTCACTATAGAACTTGGAAAAGCCAATAGAGTACAGGAAGGCGATAAACTTACAGTCATTACTTACGGTGCTGCTGTTCACTGGGCTTTAGATGTTTTAAAGCAGTACCCTGACATTTCTGTAGAACTCATTGATTTAAGAACTTTGTCCCCTCTGGATGAAGAAGCCATTTTTGCCTCTGTAAAGAAAACAGGAAAAGTCATTATATTTCAGGAAGATTCTTTATTTGGAGGAATAGCTTCAGATATTTCAGCGCTTATCTCTGAACATTGTTTTGAATATTTGGACGCCCCAATAAAACGCGTAGCAAGCTTATCGACTCCTATTCCTTTTGCTAAAAACCTGGAAAATCAATATCTGGGGAAATCAAAATTTGAAGAGGCCTTGATAACATTAAATAAATACTAAAAAAGCCTTAATCCCGAAATATACATGTAACTTAGAAATTGAACCATAAAAAAGATCATTATGATACGATGGATAATTACATTTCTTGTTATCGCATTAGTTGCCGCCGTCTTAGGTTTCGGTGGAATTGCTGAAGGCGCTGCCGATATAGCTAAAATCATCTTTTACATTTTTATTGTCTTATTTATCATCTCGCTTATCGGAAAACTTTTCAGACGATAGACGATCATACATCCGTAAGTTTATTTTTGATATAGATTTACGGATTTTTTATTTTAACTTATTAAATCACTTATGAAATATATTTTAACGATTGTAGTTGCTTTTTTAATCACGTCATGCGGTCCTGCTTATCTGGCCAATCAAGTGGAGAAAGACTTTAAAGGAGATTGGGTTTTAGAATCCATTTCTTATCCAGATGCTTCAGGCTTATTTGATGTAGAACTCTTTAATCTTTCCTCAGCCTCTTGTTTTGAGAATTCAGTGTGGAAATTTATTCCAAATAACAGTACAGGGAGTTTTACTTTAGACGGAAACAATTGCATCAAAACTGAACAGCAGTTTAAATGGTATGTTGATAAAACAACAGCCGAGAATTTCAGTCCCGAGATGTTGTTAAAGATAACGACGGGGCAAAAAGCCAGAAAGGTTGATACAGGAACTAGGATAAAAATTAAATCTTTGTTAGAAAGTCAAATGGTATGGGAGCAAAACGCTATGTTTAAAGGAGAAGAAATAACAATAGAAATGACATTTTCAAAATTATAATTATGAGAAACTTTAAGAATAAATCATTAATAATATTAGTTGCCTTTGCTTTTTTATTTAGCTCCTGTGAGGCTACAAAAAACACCAATAAAACTCAGCGCGGAGGTGCTGTAGGTGCCGCAAGTGGTGCAGTGATTGGCGGTGTTATCGGTAATAATGTAGGGGATGGAGACAATACGGTTCTCGGAGCTATTATCGGTGGTGTAGTTGGTGGTGCCGCTGGTGCCTATATTGGCAACAGAATGGATAAACAGGCCAAAGAAATAGAACAAGAAATTCCGGGAGCAGAAGTAACCAGAGTAGGTGAAGGTATCAACGTTACTTTCGATGAAAATTCTGGTGTTTATTTTGCTACCGATAAAGCAAACATCAGTGGGAAATCTGAAATTTCACTGTTGAAATTGATTAATATTTTTCAAAAATACCCTAAAACAAATATCATTGTTGAGGGACATACAGACTCTACAGGAAGCGAAAGTTATAATATGCAGTTGTCGAAGGAACGCGCTCAAGCGGTGACCAATTATTTGATCAGTAATGGAATTGAGGATTCTAGAATCAAAACCAACTGGTATGGTGAAGAACAGCCTAAATATGATAATTCAACGGCAGTTGGACGCTCCAAAAACAGAAGAGTTGAACTGGCTATCGTTGCCAGCGAAGAATTGAAGGAAGAGGCCCGTGAAAAGGCTCAGTAATTAAAATAATTGAGAAGAAAATCCTAATGCTGCATTAGGATTTTTTTTATGCCTAAATTTCAACGATGAATATTTATGATGTTATAATTATTGGTGGTGGTTTAGCAGGATTAACTTCAGCCATAGATTTATCTATAAATGGGTTTGAAGTTTTACTCATTGAAAAAGATGAATATCCTAAACATAAGGTCTGTGGTGAATACGTTTCCAATGAAGTTTTACCTTACTTAAAACGGCTTGGTGTCGACATCAGTAAAACCAAAGCCGATCAAATCCAGCGCTTAGTCTTAAGCAATCGTAAAGGAAATTCAGTCAGGGTTGAACTTCCTCTTGGTGGATTTGGAATGTCCAGATATGCTTTGGACAATCTCATGTATGAGAAAGCGAAATCCAGTGGCGTTGAATTTAAATTTGAAACCGTGACTGATGTTGCTTTTGAAGATCATCACTTTTGCATCAAAACCCATTCAGCTGAATTTTACGCTGAACTGGCTATTGGAAGTTTTGGAAAGCGCTCCACCTTAGATAAAAAATTAGACAGGGATTTTATCCATAACAAAACGCCCTGGATTGGTATTAAAGCCCATTATCAAAACGATGATTTTCCTGACGGAGAAGTACAGCTTCATAATTTTGAGGGCGGATACTCCGGGCTATCCAAAACTGAAACGGGTGCGGTCAATTTTTGTTATTTAGCACATTACGATAGCTTCAAACAGGAAAGGTCTGTTGAAGATTTCAATAAAAATATTGTAGCTCAAAATCCTAAACTGAATTCCTTCCTCAATAATGCTGACTTGCTTTTTGATAAGCATCTGGCGATTTCACAGGTGTCTTTTCAGAATAAAAATGCGGTTGAAAATCATATGTTGATGGCCGGAGATTCTGCCGGACTCATTCATCCGCTTTGTGGAAACGGCATGGCCATGGCGATACACTCGGCTAAACTGCTTTCAGATGAAATCAAAAATTATAAAAATCATCGGAGCAGATATCAGCTAGAAAAAAATTATACACAAATCTGGAAGCAGACTTTTCGCAAAAGACTTATTTTCGGTTCCTTATTTCAGAATATACTTTTACAACCAAAACTCACAAACATCGGCATGTTAGCTGTTTCCAAATCGCCTTATTTACTCAAGAAAATGATTCAACAAACCCACGGAAAGCCGATTTTATGAAACAAATCTCCACCATAACTCGAAGCAAGGAGGCTGAAATCATGGATAAGTTTGATTTTAAGGGGGATGAGCTCAAAAGCGTCCTTGAGACGATCGATAAGATCAACGCCAAACTCGGTGGACACCGCGTCACCATCAAAGGCATTCAGAAACTTTTAGAAAATCATCCCCGAAAACATCTTGTCATTGCAGATTTGGGATGTGGAAGCGGAGATGCGTTAAGACAAATATCTAAATGGGCCAAAAAACAAGGTATTAACGTTCAACTCATCGGTATAGATGCCAATCCGCATACGATACAGGTGGCCAGAGAGTGGTCCAGAGATTATAAGAATATTTCTTACAGAGTAATCGATGTGTTTAGCGAAGATTTTGATGATTTTGAGGCCGATATTATAACCTGTTGTCTGACTCTTCACCATTTTGAAAATAAGTTTATAAAAAAATTAGTACCAATTCTTTCAGATAAAGCTAGTTTGGGTCTGGTTATCAACGATTTACACAGAAGCAAAGTAGCCTATAGGTTATTTGAATTATATTGTTCAGTCTTTGTAAATTCAGATATTGCAAGAAAAGATGGTTTAACTTCTATTTTAAGAGGGTTTACCTCAGAAGATTTAGAAAATTTTGCCAAAGAATTAAATTTAAAGCACCACATCACATGGTATTGGGCATTTCGATACCAGTGGATAATTTATAGCTCATGAGTGTAAAAATAGATACAGTTGCCACACAGACTCCACAGTATTACAAGGAAACCAAGGATATAATTCCATTTGTGGAAATGTGGCTGTCGAATGAAGATGAAAGGTTCAGGAGAAAAGTTATCAAAATTTATGAAGGGGCCAAGGTCGACAAGCGCTATTCCATCATGGATCCGGAGGAGGTTTTTTCGGCGACCTCATTTGAAGATAAAAACCGAATTTACACTCGGGAGGCTAAAATCTTGGGGAAAAAGGTTTTAGAAAAAGCATTGCATCAGGCGGGATGGTTAGGCCAAAGCCTGGATTACATCATCACGGTGAGTTGTACAGGAATAATGATTCCATCTTTAGATGCTTTTCTTATCAATGATTTAGACCTCAGACAGGATATCGTTAGGCTTCCGGTGACAGAAATGGGTTGTGCAGCTGGTATTTCGGGTATGATTTACGCCAAGCAATTTCTTCAGGCGAATCCCGGTAAACGAGCAGCTATTGTTTCATTTGAAGCCCCTACGGCTACCTTCCAGCTCAATGATAAATCGATGGCAAACATGGTGAGCTCCGCTATTTTTGGGGATGGCGCTGCCTGTGTGTTGATGAGTTCAGAAGAGGCCTGCAGGGGGCCTAAAGTATTGGGAGAATCCATGTATCATTTTTACAACGATACCCATATGATGGGCTTCGATCTGACCAATTCCGGGCTGAAAATGGTACTCGACATCGATGTGCCTGAGAAAATCAGTGAACATTTTCCACAGATAATTCATCCTTTTTTAGAAAACCATCATCTGAAAATCGAAGATATAGATCATCTTATCTTTCATCCCGGAGGTAAGAAAATTATCAATACCGTGGAGGCTCTTTTTGGGGCTATGGGTAAAAATATAGACGATACCAAGGAAGTGCTGAGGCTTTTCGGAAATATGAGTAGCGCAACTGTGCTTTACGTGCTGGAGCGCATGATGAAAAAACCAATCGAGAAAGGGGAGAAGGGATTGATGCTGAGTTTCGGACCAGGATTCTCAGCTCAGCGCATTCTTTTAGAATGGTAACCTGTTTTCTATATGCATTCCGACCGGTACTTCGGAATCTAATACAGATAAGATTAAACATTAAATAATATTTAGCTTATGGCCAACTCATCACTTAAACATTACGCCCTGGTTTTAGGAGGGAGTCAGGGTCTTGGATATGCTTCAGCCTTGAAATTAGCTCAGAAAGGTTGGCACATACTGATCATCCACAGAGATAGAAGAAGTGATTTACCTGAAATTGAAGCTAAATTTGAAGTCATTAAGCAATGCGGAGTCGATCTCAAAACATTTAATCTGGACGCCACAAATTCAGAAAAAAGAAAGGAATTTGTAAGTCAGCTTCCAGAACTCCTCGGTGAATCCGGTAAAATTAAACTGCTGCTTCATAGCATCGCCAAAGGAAACCTGAAAGCTATGACAGGCGATTCACCTCTCAATCAAACCGATTTGCAAATCACAGTCAATGCCATGGCTTATAGTTTTTACGACTGGTCTAAAGCTATTCTGGAAGCTGGCTGTTTTGCAACCAATACAAGGCTGTTAGCTTTTACAAGCGAAGGAAATCAACGGGTTTGGAAACATTATGCCGCTGTTTCAGTGGCCAAAACAAGCCTGGAAACCTTGATGAAATATATGGCTACAGAGTTTGCTGAGTATGAAATCACAGCCAACTGCATTCAGGCGGGAATGGTGGAAACTCAATCTTTCCAGATGATTCCTGGTCATGAAGAATTGAAAGCAAGTACTGAAAAGCGAAATCCCTTTCAGCGATTGACACAAGCTGAAGATGTCGCTAATGTGGTTTATCTGCTGAGCTTAGAAGAAGCTAACTGGATTACCGGGAGTATTATCAAAGCAGATGGTGGTGAGAGTCTCTAATAACATATGATAATGAAATCATCCAAAATTATTTCGAAATTACCATACCAGGAGCCTTTTCTGTATGTAAAAAGCATCGATAAGATTTCAGAAAATTTTATAAAAGGGAGCTACACCTTTAAGGCTTCTTCCTGGTTTTACAAAGGGCATTTCAAAAATAACCCCATCACTCCAGGCGTAATTCTTACCGAATGTGCTGCCCAGATCGGCCTGGCCAGTTTTGGACTGTATCTGTTATCCAATCAGGAAAATATAGATTTGGAACAAGTGAAACTGGCGATGACTTCAACAAATGTTGAGTTTCTTAAACCTGTTTTACCCGGCGAAAAGGTGATTGTGGAAGCTGAAAAAATGTATTTTAGATTCAATAAATTGAAATCCTCTGTCAAAATGTATAATTTGTCCGGAGACTTGGTGCTGAGCGGTGAACTTGCAGGTGTTATTTTACCCTAACTATGGATAAAAAAAGAGTGGTCATAACAGGAATGGGCGTTGTTGCCCCCAATGCGACAGGACTTTCTCAGTTTGAGGAGGCTATAAAGGCAGGTAAAAGCGGGATTCAATTCCATGAAAAACTGGAAGAGCTAAAATTCAGCTGTCAGATAGGGGGTGTACCAAAGGTATCTCAGAATGTGATGGATCACTACTTCACCGCTTTAGAGCAGCGCGGGCTTTTGGCGACGGGTCTGATTTATGGGGGAATCGCAGGTCAAGAAGCCTGGGCCGATGCACAGCTGGAAATCAACGAAGAACTCGATATTGATACTGGAATCATTTTTGGGACGGGCGTTCTCGGTGTTGAAAAATTGAGAGAAGCTTTTTATAAGATAGATGATAAGCAAGTCAGAAGATTGGGAAGTACCAGTGTTTTGCAAACCATGGCCAGTGGGATTAGCGCCTTTTTAGGTGGTAAATTGGGTTGTGGAAACCAGGTCACCTCCAATTCTTCAGCCTGTTCCACGGGAACGGAAGCTTTATTGATGGGGTTTGAACGTATTCAGTATGGAAAGGCCAAACGCATGCTGGTTGGGAGTTGTAGTGACTCCGGACCCTACGTATGGGGTGGTTTCGACGCCTTACGGATTTTACCACACCAGTACAATGACCGGCCTGAGATAGCCTCCCAGCCCATGTCGGCAACGGCTGCAGGTTTTGTGCCTTCAAGTGGTGCAGGAGCACTGGTTTTGGAAAGTCTGGAGTCTGCTTTAGAAAGGGGCGCCAGTATCTATGCAGAAGTTTTAGGAGGACACCTCAACTCTGGCGGTCAACGCGAACAGGGAAGCATGACGGCTCCCAATTCTGCGGCGGTTATAAGCTGCATATCGGAGGCCTTAAGGCAAGCTGATGTAAATTCAGAAGAAATTGACCTCATCAACGGACATCTCACGGCAACGGCCATGGATGCTACCGAAATCAAAAACTGGGCAAAGGCTTTGGGTTTGGAAAGAAAAGATTTTCCTTATATCAATTCTTTGAAAAGTCATATAGGTCATGCTTTGGCAGCGGCCGGTAGTATAGAACTGGTGAGTTCTGTTTTGGAGCTGTCTCGGGGATTTATTTTTCCAAACCTCAACTGTGAAACCATTCATCCGAAGATTTTGAAGCTGGTTAAGGAAGATAAAATACCAAGAGAATTACTGGAAAAAAAAGTAAAGCTTTTGGCCAAAGCAAGCTTCGGATTTGGGGATGTCAACGCCTGTGTAATTTTAAAATCTTATGACGATGAATAAGCGACAACTCAAAAAACGCTATTGGTTTTTCGGTGGATTAGGCACCGCAATTCTGGGATTTGGACTTTCTGCTTTGGTAGAAAGTGGTTTTTTAAAACATAGCAATGCTCCAGAATGGCAATGGATTCTGGCTGGAACTCTATCCTTAATACTAGTTTTGACCGGGATTAACTTCTTGTTTGAGAGTTTCAGGTGTAAGCAAAAGCTAGGTCTCGACTGAGCCTGTCTTGATGAATAGAAAGGCTTGACCTGACAAAGATTAACAAGGTTTAGGAATATCAAATCGAACTTCTGGAAATTTTTGCATCTCATCTAATATAAAGTGACTCTTTTTATTTGTTTTAGCATCAAGTACTTCAATACTTCAGTATAAACTCTGTCGAGATGTAGTCGGTTCTCAACTCTTCTCGACCTGACAAAGATTAACAAGATTTTGGAATGTCAACTCGAGCATTCTAAGTTAAAAACAAATTTTTAAGCCGATAATTTCACAAAAGGTTCATCTCTTTTTGCAACAGCAAATATTCTTAAAACGAGTTTATTAGCGATGGCGTTTATTACACTCATGTGATGTTTTCCATCTTTAATCTTACGATTGTAATATGCCTTTAGCTGAGGATCATGCTGTGCAGCTGTGATAGCTCCCTTTGTCAAAATAGATTTTAAAGATTTATCTCTCAGAAAATGAGTCTTGGTTTTTCCTTTAATACTGCTTCCCGACTGGTATGGAAAAGGAGCTAAACCACAGTGGCAGCTAAATTTTCTTGGATTATCAAACTTATTAAAATTACCTGT
>NZ_FNCW01000008.1 GCF_900099815.1 Psychroflexus sediminis
CTTCTGAATAAATCTTTCTTGGTCCTAAACGTTTTCCGCTTTTTATCATCTTTAAAATGGTTTTAAAACGGTCAACCTATATCAGGGAGTGACAGGTTTTGGAGTCCCTTCCGGCCACGGACCCTTACTCAACTTGACTATGGGGTGGGTCGCCACCAAAAGAAAATCGGCTGATACGGTTAAAGTCCCGCTCGACAATTAAAAATGATATTTTGAACCTTTTTATCCTTTATAAAATCAAACTAAATTTAGTACTGATTCAGAAAAATAATCGCCTAATATTTTAAGGAACTGTGAATGATCTTATAGTCGATTAAATGGCATCGAGGTCTTTGACGGTAAATTCATTCTCTGTATTGCCGGTATTTAGCGTTGATTTTGGCTCAAACATCAGGACTTTGGCTTCGCCTAGCCCTATGGGTTTGTGCCGGGTTCCTCTGGGAATGATGACAAATTCCCCGGCATTGATTTCAAGGCTTTTGTGATCGAGTTCGATTTTGATCTGACCTTCTATCACCAGAAATAATTCGTCTTCCTCTTCGTGCTGATGGGCGATAAACTCATCTTTGAATTTGGCTATTTTGACGTGCTGACCATTGAGTTCTCCGACTATTTTCGGGTCCCAGGCTTTGGAGAACGTATCAAATTTTTCTTTCAGATTGACGGGTTTGATGTCCATATTGGTTTTTGAATTTTATACCGATTAGATTCTGCTAAGATAAAGGTCTAGGTCTGAATTCGAATTCATGTTTGTTTTTTTGAGCGATTTAATAAGCAGTTCAATTTTATTTTTTGATTATTTTTTTTGTAATCCTACGCTTGGCATGGCCTGCTCTGAGAATATAGATGCCTTTAGCCAGGCTAGAGATATCTACACTTGTCACTCCGCTGCTGCTAAGCAAAAGCTTACCCTGCAGGTTGAAAATCTCAATTTTGTCGTGGTTTTCAAAACCCTCAAGATGTATGAGATTTGAAGCCGGGTTCGGGTAAATAGTTAGGGTACTGGTTAAGGCATCTTTGGTGCTTAAAACTTCATAGCACTTGCTGAGGTCAGGATTGCCTTCAATGGGATTTCCCGGGCTCAAATCTCTACCCGCAAAAGCAGGGAAATCCAGGGGATATTTTTTGGCCCTGAAGATCAGATTGGAATCGGTAAGTTCTTCACCCTGGTTAGGGATGTTCAAATCGTTATTTCCTACCGGATTGATATAGGTCCAGACTAGGTCACCGTTAGCATCAATTTCAAAAATTTCTCCGTTGATGCCCTCGCAGATCAGGGTATTCCCGTTGGGCAAGCGCTGGGCGCTGCTTACGATTCTTGAGAAAAAAGGAGAGGGAATTTCGGACAGGTCAGCATACACCTCATCTGCCTGTTCAGGGCCAAAAGCAGCATCGGTTTGTTTGATGTATACGCCAGGAGAGTTCACAGGAGGATTAATAATCATGACTTCAGAAAAATCTGGTGTTCTGCCAAATCCATTGTTAAAGACTATGATTTTGCCGGCATCCGTTAAGCCTTCTTTGATGTAATGGGGGTAATGCTGCCCGTATAAAATTCGGTTCGCTTCACTGCCTTGCTGATAAGCCTGCGGATTTCCCCAGCGGTAGAGGATATCGCCTCCTTTTCCGTAAGTACCGCCGGTACTCCCGGCAGCTTCCAGTGTTGTGGTTGAATGGTCTATGATATAGATTTCGCTTAGATTTCTACAACTGATGACGATTTGATCCAGGGTTTCATCATATTGAATGGAATTGAAATGCAGCCAGTTTTCTTCACCGGTTCCTCCGTTTAGAAAATTGATATCGAGTTTTTCCGGACGCGCTGAAACCACTCCGTAATTCGATTTGGTCGCATCAAAATCCTGAACTAAATGCTGGTTTATATTCCATTCCCAGACCAGATTGGCCTGATTGGATCCCACAGGCTCAAGCTCCATGATCTGTTCATTGTATAAGCGTTTATCTGGTAGCCGGGATGAATTTCTGCCAGCCTCCAGCGCTTCCTGCTCTGTCATCGCTGTTGCTGCGAGAATCAGGACATTTCCATTGGGCATGGGATAAATGTCATGATGCTGTCGTTTTTGATCATCGTTAACCACATAGGACCAGAGCAAATTGCCATCCCAGTCAAAAAGTTCAACTATTCCACCAGCTCCGCCCATAGTGATACTACTGCCACTCTCCACCTGACCGGCTCTTAATAAATTTCCGTTAGTCAGGAGATACACTGCATTACCAGGCTTGTAATCGCTGGTCCATTCGTTAATGACTTCACCGCAGTTATTAAATAAAAAAGCTTTTGTATTCACACTCATCAAGGTCAAACCCTCGTAAACCCCTGCTTTAACAAAGGTGGTTCCCAGGGTGTTTTGTGCCTGTGATGCAATGCATAGCATCAGGAAAAATAGAATCGTATTTATTTTGAGAAAAGTCGGTTTATTCATGTTTATAGTAGAATTACAGGATATTATTTATCACAGATATGCAGGTGATAAAATTAGTAAGTACTTAACAAATATAAGTGTTTCAGCATCAGAATTTCACCAAGTTTTTAAGGATATGTCAATCGTATTTCATTCCTGACTATTGACTCCTGAGTCTGAAATGTACAGGAGCTTTGGCTCAGATCAGACTTCGAAAGGTTATAAAGGCACAGACTCCTAAAGACAGCATACTTACCAGGGTTACTATACGGATGGGTTTTTTAATCAAATGTATGCTGCCAACCACCAGAAATACTACCTCTGCGATAAGAAAGGGAATGGTGAGGAGTTCAACGAGAAAACCGATGATAAAAAAATGGATTTGATAGACGTAAAGCAGCCACATCAGAATGAAATACGCGACAATAGAGAAATTAATAATGCTCAGTTTCTTGTCGCTAAATCTTGTATTCGTTTTCAAAATTCAGATTTTTTAAGCTTGTGTAAATCCGGGAATAAAAAATCATTTTTTATGCATCACTTTCTCTTTCAGTCTTTTAAAAATCGATTTTTTATCCTTTTTATTGGTTTCAAAATTTTCATTTCCAATCAATAGTCCAATGGGCTCCAGGGTTTCATACTCCTTACAGATTACTTTCAGCATGGCTGCAAAGGGGAGAAATAGTATCATGCCGGCTACTCCCCAGACCGAAGCTCCTATGATGAGGCTTAAAATGGCAGCAAAGGCATTGACATTGACACTGCTTCCTACGATTTTAGGGTTTAAGAAATTGCCTTCGAGCAGCTGAACAAACCAGAACATCATGGCCACCGCAAAAGGAACCCAAAGCTGGTCATGCGACATAAAAGCGTATAAAACCGGAATAGTAGCCCCCAGGGTAGTGCCTATGTAGGGAATAATGGAGAGTGAAGCCGCCAGAAAACCAAATAAAAACGGGCTGTCTATCCCGATGATCCACAGGCCAATGCTATTGAGCGTACCTAAAATTAAAATTAAAATCAGCATGCCTGAAAGATACTTTTGTCCAACCTGCTGAATACCCTTAAGCATACCAAAGAACTGTTCTTTTTTATCGGCCGGAGAAAATTTCATAAAAGCTCTCACCAGCCCTTTATTGAAAATAAGAAATAAAAACAAATAGATAAACATGGTGATCATACCGGTTAAGAAACTGGTCGTGCTGTTGAATGTTCCTCCCAAAACAGTTCCTGCAGAATCTTTTAGCCAGGACGTCAGATCATTTAATAATTCGTCCTCATTGAGCTGGTCCACAAAGCTTATGTTTTTATTGATATAGATAATGATATCGGTGTAAAGACTGGATAGCTTCGACCCGAAATTACTGATCTCATCAGATAAGGCTATAATTTCTGCAGAAAAAAAGGTAAGTCCTCCGCTTATAATAATGATCATGATTAAGATGGAAAGAAATCCAGCTAAAATATTTCCCACACCCCAGTTTGTCAGTTTTTTATGCACCGGATATAAGATAAAGGCAAGCAGCAGGGCTATGCCCAAGGGAACAAGTATAGATTTCCCCACGACTAAAAAAGTTATAAACAGAGCGAGAAAAGCTAAGGTGAAAAACGATCTTTGAAATGATACTTTCATGAGTATTTATTTTTTCGAAAAGGCTTTAGCTAAATTTTACGAAAACCTGATTTAAGTTAGTAAAAATAGCCATTCTAAATTTATCAACCATTTTTTTATGATTTGGATATCTTTCAGTTTTACTCAGGTGTTTTCGTTCTTTATTCCTGAAATCCTCTCGAAACTTAGGTGCAGGATCAAGCTAAGACTTGACCTAAAGCCGATGTGTTTCTAAACCCTAAATTTTACTGCAGGAAACTCAAAATAAATGAAATAGAAAAAGGACCTGATTTTTATATCAGATCCTTTGACTATACCTTAAAATGTATTCAGGTTTTTAGATTTTGAATAGATCAATAATCACTGTACGGTTATACGCACGCTGCTCGGGAAGTTTATTTCCAAAATCAGACTTGCTTGTATCCTCGCCATAGCCCTGTACTTCAAATTTTACATCTGTTCTATTTGAATTTACAAGTGCTTTTTCAAGAATGTTTTTAACATTGTTAGCACGCGCCAAAGACAGTCTTTGGTTGTTTTCGGCATCACCAATTACATCGGTATGTCCGTGGATGATCACTTTACTGTCTTTAGGAATCTTTGGTGCCACAACATCGGTCAGGTACTTTTCGTACATCGTGATGGCTGTAGCATCATCAAATTCATACAAAATGCTGAACCTCATCGCCTCTTCAGCCTGAGCTGGTCCCCAAAGCACTACGTTTGCCTCGGATTTTTCGATAACTTCCAGACCATCTTCTGTGGTTCCTATCATTTTGACTTTAAAGTCTCCTTGAGATTCATTTCCTAAAATAGTTTTCCCGGGGATACTCGCTTCATTTTCAACAAAAGGACCGTAATTTTTCACCATTCCGTTTTCTTCTGTGAGTTCGAGTCTCCAGCTAGAGATGGCTTCTTCGGCACCGTCGGCTTTAAAAACAACATAGCTGTCTACAGGAGCTTCCATAACTTTAAACTGTACAGGTTTCAGCGGAGCAGTAGGACCGCTTTGAAATTCCATAAGCAAAGCCGGAGAATTGCTTTCTATACTCACTCGTCTGTCTTCATCCCTTAACAGATCCAAATCTTCTGTTCTCCCTTTTCGTTCTGAGCTCACTTCAGGTTCTATTCTGCCTTCAATGGCTATTCTGGTCGGGTTTATTGAAAAGACGTCGGTCAAATAGGTTTTAACCGATTGAGCCATTGCTCTTGCATCCTCACTTCCCTGTTCTGAGGATCCCACTAAAGTGACTTTAGAATTCGGATTCTTGACCATACGGTCCCCAAGAATGTTCATAATATTGTAATAGACAGTCATTCCGCGTTTGGCACGCCCGGATAAGTCTGTAGGGGTGTTCAGTTTAACCTGCTCTTCCTTGAAGTCTTTGACCTGGTCTTTTTCCAGTAAGACATACCGACTTGCAATCTCTGTCGACCCTTGATCCATATAGATATAGTTTCTTAACGGAAAGGTTTCAGAAACCGTAGCTTTTGCCGGAAGATTTCGGGGAGACACAATGCTAAACTCAACAACAGGTCTTATGGTTTCGGTTTCTTCAACAACCGACTTTTTACCCTGACCAAACTTTAGGGCAGCACCAGCTCTAAGCGTAGTGATGTTCCAGTTTTCTGTGGAACGTGGATTTTGTCCAAAATAGGGTTGAAAAGCCACAAATGGCGAAAGCACAAATTGAGTCTTTTGGGTATTGGAAGTCAAAGGAATATCAAATCCTGCACCTATCTGCATAGACAAAATAGTGTTTTCCACATCTCCAAACTCTTCATTTACGGCTGGTCCTGCGACCTGTGCCGGGAAACTTGGATTGGTCCCTTTTTCATAGGTAAATGATTTATCGACATTGAACGCCAGTCTGGGTCCGCCATAAATATAAAATCCGTTTTTGAAGGGTGCTATTCTCACACTTGGTTCTACGGTGATATAGCTAAGATCTGTGGACAAGTCCATCGGGCAGTTGCATGGTGAAATCACCTGATCCCATTCGCCTTGTCGGCTGTCGTATCCTGTCTGTAGCATAATTCCCCAAACTGAATTTGTGAAATGATATTCTACCAGTGGGGCAGCATAAAGACCAATGCCATTACCGTCTTTAAAAGCCGCAGGAACAGTTAAACCTGCATTCAGGTTTTGTGTGGTTCCCCGGTAGAAGTTGAAGTTAGCACCGGCGGCAACTCCAAAATACCAGTTGGGTTTCTCGTATTCAACCTCTTGGGCTGTCGTCTGCATTTGAAAACCTAATGCAACTATGATAAGTAAAAGTATTTTTTTCATAAGTATAGTGAATTGAATTTTATAAATCCCCCGCCATTTGGCAGGGGATAATGATATATTTAATTAGAAGGCTTAACAACTGCATTTGCGTCTAAAGTAACTGCAGACTGTGCTAATAATCTTCCTACTACTGTAGAGCGTGTATTTACAGAGATCAGTGTTTGAGATAAGATATTTCCACTGAAATTAACGTCTGTTCCAAGTACAGCACCTGCACCTGCAACTACCCAGTAAATATTATCGGCTTTTGCACCATTGATCAGAATGATTTCAGTGTTGTCGGCTATCGTAAGGTCTCCTGCAATTTGGAAAACAAATTTAGCGCAATCTACACCGCCACCATCTAAGGTTACGCTATTGGTTACTGAAAGTCCTGAAGACCATTTATAGACCCCTGAAGCTAAAGTCTGACCATTAATATTTCCGGCTAAAAGTTCAGTTTGATCCGGAGCTATGCCATTGGCAGTAGTAAATGCGGTTTCCATATTGCTTACAGCTGTGGTTAAATTAGCTGGTGTTGGAGAGGAATAATCTGAAGCGTAAACTCTTCCAGTGACTAAACTTGAAGTTGAATACGTACCGCTGGAATGAAGAATTAAACCAAATCCTGTGATGGCTGTTGAGCTGTTAGGACTAATTCCAAGGTCACCTGTTATGGACGTGTTACCCGTAGTTGAAATTCCAGATTTAGCCAGTATGGCATAATCACCGGCCAAGCCTAAATCTACGGCAGGATTAGCACAAATTTCAGCTGTATTCACCTGTGTAAAGTTAGCTGTGACTGCTTTATCAGCATTCATGGTGACGGTTAATGGATTGTTAGTTCCAGTAGCATCACCACTCCAGGATGAAAATTCATAGCCTGTTGCCGGAGTTGCTTCAAGGATTACCTCTGTTCCATCACTGTAAATTGCCTGATCAGGAGTAGTAGTTACACTTCCGTTTACAGCAGTTACTTCTAACAGATAAGTTGCAATTTCAAAATTGGCAACCAAAGCGATGTTTCCATCCATCTGGAATTCATAGGTGGAATTTGTGGAAACCACTTCATCAGCCTTAGTCCAGTTTATAAACTCAAAACCTTCACCGGGTACTGCCACAGCTGTTACGGTCGATTCATTGTCAAATAAACCGGCTCCTGAAACAGTTCCGCTGGCTTCTGGCGCAACCGATAAGGAAAGCTCTGGGATGGTTGTGAAACTCCACACATAATTTTCCTGTAAGGCATTCCCATAAGTGTCCTCTATTCCTGTGGTGACTGTACCTGTGTAAATTGTAAAAGGTAAAAGATCTTCAGCAGGGGTAAAAAAAGCGGTCATTTCTGAATAGCTGATTTCTCCCGCGAGTTCAGATGCTCCGCTTACACTATAGGTTCCTGAAGTTACAGTTTCCGGATTCAATTCCTCGTTGAAAGTTGCGGAAATCACCTGATCAAGAGGTACATTGACGGCTTCATCTACGGGGATGGTAGAGAGTACAATGGGACAAAGACCTGCGATTTCTTCTGCATCGTCTTTGGCGCAGCCCGTGGTCATAAGTGTCATAGCAAATACTATGGCGAATGCGGGGATTAGATTTAGTTTTTTGAAAAGCATATATTCTTGATTAAGTTGTTATTGGCCTTAAGCCAGCGTGAACTAATTTTCACAGTACAAATGTGGGAGACAAAACACCGGCTGATGTTATATAAGTCACACATTTGAAAATAGTTTTGGAAAGATGACATGTTACAGGCCGGGACTGGTTTAAAGCCTCCTGAATGTGCCTGTTTTTAGATGTAAGAATTAAATCAAATCAAAATAATTTTCAAAATTTGCGTATATATTTGAATTATTGCCTTGTAAAAAGAAGAGAAATTTTAAGTTAAAAACACCACAGCGGTTTAAAATTTCAGCCGATGAATACTGCTGTGCTGTTTGCAAAATCTAAAAAAAAAAGTGGTTAAGGATTAGCCGATAATTAGGGAGCCTTTTCTTTCACTTATGATGTGTTTGTAGCAAGAAGGGGAGAGTCCAGTCACTTTTTTGAACTGTCCGGACAGGTGGGCCACACTGCTGTAATGCAGGAGGTATGAGATTTCAGAAAGACTGATATCACTGGTTGAAAAATAGAATTTAACGCGCTCAATTTTACGTTGAATAATGTATTGCTGGATGGAAATTCCATTGACCTTAGAAAATACATTGGCTAAATAGGTATAGTCATGGCGTAATTTCAAACTTAAATAATTTGAATAACTCAAGACTTGCAGACCGTCTGCATAACTAAGCATTTCTTTGATGGCCACCTTAATTTTTTCTACGAGGATGACTTTGCTTGTGTCGTGAAGTTTTAAGCCATAGGGTAGTAAGCTATTTTTTAGTTTGTTGTGTTTTCGCTGATTCAAATCCTGAGGAAGGTCGATCATCCCGTCGGCAATACGTCCAAAGGGTATCTTTAACTTATTCAGTTCTGTTTTAACCTGTTCTTCTCCAAGTAAATCAAGCATGTTTTGTATATATAACTTCATGGTAATTTCTTTAACCCATTATGCTGAAATGCACAGCTACCCGAATCGTGTTTTATTTAAGAGCTAATGACCGATAAGACTATCATTGCTTTTTTATAAGGTAGCTTATAGTTAGGGTTCTCTTTTGTTAAATATTAACAATTGTTTCATAATTAACAGGTTAAGTGCTAAAAGAGCGTTTGGGGAGGTACAATGATGTTTTTTATGATTTGGATATCTTTAAGTCTGACTCCCATTTTTTGTTTTTTATTCCGGAAATCCTCTCAAAACCAACCTGTAGGCTCAGGTTAGGACTGTGCCTGAAGCAATGTATTTCTAAACCCGAAATTTTGCAGGATGAAATTCAAAATAAATGAAATAGACAAAGGACCTGATTTTTGAATCAGATCCTTTGACTATACCTTAAAATGTATTCAGGTTTTTAGATTTTGAATAGATCAATAATCACCGTACGGTTATACGTACGCTGCTCGGGAAGTTTATTCTATAAACAACTTCTTTAATTTTAATCAATTTTCAGTAATGTCAACTATGACATCTGCTGTTTGAGGTAACTTAGGGATTAACCTGTGGTAAGTAAGGTTAGGGGCAATCAACGTATTGTTTTGTTTGAAAGTCACTTCTAGGATATACGTATTTGTTTCACAGTTCTCAATCAATTGATAGTCTATAGAGTCATTTCCTGTAGTGAGTTGTTTTTTACCAATGATTAAGTCATAGGTTGAAAAATCTATATCAGGTTGACAATCACCGGTGACAAGCCTTTCAAAATCCTCCTGATTTGTGATGACCATGAAATCATCTGTGAGGTTGATTTCCATACCAAACTTAGTGTTGATACAACCGTATTCATTTTCTAAGCTTGTGGTTTCTATAATCTTATCAGTACAGGCCTCATTTTCATCATCACTGCAGGATAACTGTATAAAAATAAAGAGGCTTAGAAATAAGAGTTTATTTTTAAAGAGGCTCATGACTTTAAGATTCATTACAAAATAACTTTTATTAAATTTAATGAAATGACCTGTCAATTATTCTAATGGCTTGTTAAAAGTAATTATACGAGTAAGGTTCTTGTCTTTTAGTGAAAAGTGAAACGCATGAAATTGAGCATTGTCAAAATCAAAACAAAATTAAGAGGCAGTTCATTTTCATAGTGGTCAGTCTATCGCCATGAGGATTGATATAGGCAAATGATCGGATCCTACGGGCTGGCCAGTCGTTCGGTTAAGGACTTTCACGGTTTTGGAGACCAGAGCATGGTCCAAAGTAGTTTGCAGGAGTTTATATCCTGCAGGCCAGGTGGGCAGGAGTCCAAAGCCCATTCGGCTGTCCTTCATGCCGTTTTGAAGCAGCGTCCTGAAGTGATTCGAAAAGGAGGAGGTGTTGAAATCGCCAAGGATGATAAGAGGATTCTCGAATTCTGAAGTTCTGTTAAGTATAGTGGTGAGCTGCCGGTTCCTGTGTTGAAATGCCCTTTGATTAACAGGAGGGACAGGATGTGTGGCAACCAGGGTATACGCGGTATTTTCAATACTAATGTGGGCTATGACCGAGGGATGTTTAGTGAGACCAAAATAATCGACCGAACTTTTCATCTCGAACTTACTGACTACGGCTATGCCAAAATTGTCGGTTCTGCTGACTAATTTTCGGTAGGGATAGTCGCTGATAACTGCGCCTAATTCCTTTTCCCATTCCTGCGTGAATTCCAGTAGGACCAGAATATCCGGATTCTCGTTTTCGACATAGTCCCTGACCAGATCGGCTCTGGGATTGGTGGATAATAAATTGAGGCTGGTGAGTTTAAACGTCCTTTTGTTTTCAGGGCGTTCAGGGGGAGTATGGAGGTAATACGGCGCTATGTAATAGCTGTTCCAGAGTATTGAGATTAACAACAGGAGGTAAGCTGATTTTTTACGGGCAAGGACAAAAGTTGAGGCGATGAGCAGGAGAATGGCTATAAAAAAATACTGAACCTTGAAGTGGGCGAACAGATCGATGAGCCAGTAGTCCGGAAAGATATTAGGCAAGACAGAGGCGGCAGTAACCACAGCGATGGCCATCCAAAGCAGGGTTTTAAAAAATGGAGTTTTCATAGAATTATTTTTAACTGGATCTACTTTGATTTGGCATGCCTGAAGCTTTGTTTAGTTTGCATCAAGTTCATTTTTTAGCAGATACAAAACACCAACCTCTTCTCTGGAGAGGCTTTGATTGGAATCGAGCAGTTTATCGATTTCATTTTGGAAATAATTCAAGGTTTTACCCTGGGTATACTCATCAATTATCCTGGGGTCTATATAGGCACTTCGGGCTACAGCGGGCGTATTTCCCAATTTTTCTGAAACGCGAATCACGGCTTTGCGAATATTTTTATCCAGTAATTTTTGGTCCTCCTGATCGACAGCCCCCAGCTCATCTAAGGCGATGGCGGCAATCATAGTGCCCGCCCAGGTTCTGAAGTCTTTGGCAGAAAAATCTTCGCCCATGTGTTCCCGGATATAGGCATTGAGATCTTCGCTTTTGACATCCACTTTCTGCCCGGCTTCATCATAGTATTTAAAAATTTCATAGCCCGGGATGTCGTCCAAATCCCTAACGATCGCAGCCAGTTTTTTATCGATCACCCTTTTTTCCAGATCCTGACCCGATTTACCGGTGTAGGAAAAAATCAGTTCATCCTCCTCGATGTGCAAGTGTTTACTGCGCAGGGTAGTAAGGCCGTAGCTGTTGTTTTCAGAAGCATAAGCTTCATTTCCAGGTCGAAAAAAGGCAGACTCCAACAGCCTTACCATCGTAGCCAGGACTTTGTTTCGCGTATGTTTTCTTTCCCGAAGGTGCTGTCCGGTGACGCGGCGCATGTGCTCCAGCTGATCGGCAAAGGCGATAATCCTGTCAAATTTCCTGGCCTCCTTGCGTGCTCTGTAGTCCGGATGATAGATGTACTGTTTACGGCCCTTCGCATCGCGACCGGTCGCCAGTAAATCTGCGTTTTTATCGGCTGAAATCTCCACATCCGTCCAGGCCGGAGGAATGACCAAAGACTCAAACCAGTCGCGCAAACTCTTTTTTTTCACTGTTTTTCCCTGTGCATCCTGGTAGGTGAAACCCCTTCCTTTTTTATATCTGTAGTACATATGGCGAATGAATGATCAAACCTTATCGGGTTTTTGAGATAGGTTCAAGTATAAAAATAGGATTTTAAATGACTTCCCAAGTAATTTTGTCTGTAAAATCAAGAAAGAAGATGAGACTATTTTCAAAGTTTTCCAGATCTAAATGCTCTCTTTTTATGTTGTAAAAGTTAAAGTTTGGAGAGGCGAAGCCTGCTAATTATTGATACCTAATCGGTTATAAAAATGAGGCATTCATCTAAGAATATCCTGCTTTGATTTCGTGTCTATGGCTGGCTAAAAAGTATATTTTTGACACTTCAAAAAACAAAAGTTATGAGTGAAATTTGGTTTGAATGCAAGGTAAAATACAGAAAAACACAGGATACAGGGGAGCAAAAAATAACCACGGAAACCTATTTACTGGATGCCGTGTCTTATACAGAAGCTGAGACGAGAATCAACGAAGAGATGAAGGCTTACACAAGTGAAGAATTTAGAATCATGAACATCAGGGTCGCTAATTTTGCAGAAGTCCACCCCTTTGATAATTCCGACCGCTGGTTCAAATCCAAGGTGTCTTTGATAGCCCTGGATGAAGAAAGCGGCAAGGAAAAAAAGTCCAATATTTATTTACTCATTCAGGCTAACGATGTGAAGGAAGCTTTTGAAAATACTAATAAAGCTTTGGAAGAGACCATGGGGGACTATACAATTCCATCGATTACAGAATCCCCTATATTAGATGTATTTCCCTATTTTACAGGAGAGGAAGAGCAGCTGGAAAAATTTAAGGTCATTGAAACAGCCGAATCTGAGTTGATAGCAGATGAATGATTTACGTTAAACGATCAGAACAAAAAGAAGCGGTCTTAAAATCCATCTCCTTGTCATTCTGAACCTGCCTGACTGCATCAAGCAGGCAGGTTGGTTTCAGAATCTTATATAATGGATAATCAAATCATGATAAGACCTTGAAACAAGTTCAAGGTGACAATTTAGATTTTCTGAGACCGCTTTTTTTAAAGTTTCCTAGGATTTCTTGTAATGTGTTGCGCTGCCAAAAAACAGCTCGGCACTTTCCATGATGCTTTCAGAAAGCGTGGGATGGGGGTGGATGGTGAGTTCTAAGTCTTTGGCGGTGCTTCCCATTTCAACAGCCAGAGCAAGTTCGGGAATTAAACTCCCTGCATTTTTACCGGCTGCTGCCCCACCCAGAATAACTTCGGTTTGAGAATCTATCAAAAGCTTGGTAAATCCTGAGTCTTCACCAATGGCAGTGGCCCTTCCCGAAGCTGCCCAGGGAAATTTAACGACCTTGATGTCTCGGTTTTTTTCCTTGGCTTCCTGCTCAGTGAGTCCGCACCAGGCGAGTTCGGGATTGGTAAAAACAATCGCCGGTATGGCTTTTGGATCATAGCCGGCTCCGGGCTTACCGGCAATGACTTCGGCAGCAATTCTGCCTTCGTGGCTTGCTTTATGGGCCAGCATCGGCTCTCCGGTGATGTCGCCTATCGCACAGATATGTTTGTGTTTGGTCTGGCGCCGGACATTCACGTCTATAAAGCCTTTGTCGGTCGTAGAAATATCCAGTTTATCTAAGCCCAGACTCTCAGTATTGGGTGCTCTTCCAACGGCTACCAGTACACGGTCGAAGGTTTTGTCCTGTGTCCCTTCCTTGCCCTGCAATGAGACCATCACCCCCTGTTTGGAAACCTTTGCCTGTTCTACTTTAGTTTCAACATACACCCGTTCAAACGGCTCTTTTTTGTTAAAAACCTCCACCAAATCGCGATCTGTTCCCGGAAGCAAACCGGAAGTCATTTCAGCTATAGACACTTTGCTGCCCAGGGAGGCGTAGACACTACCCAGTTCCAGACCGATATAGCCCCCGCCAATCACCAGCATCTTTTCGGGAATTTCTTTGAGTTCCAGGGCGTCCGTAGAATCCCAGATGTGCTTATGGTCGATTTCAATATTAGGCAGACTGATGACTGAAGAGCCTGTAGCAATGATTGCCTTTTCAAATTGTAAACTGAAACTTTCTTCTTCTTCGGGACTGACTTCCAGCTCATTTTTGCCCGTAAATTTGGCTCTGCCCTGTATATATTCAATCCCCCTGGAATCGCTTAACTTTCCCAGACCGTCCGTTAGTTTTTTAACGACACCCTCTTTCCACGAGACTATTTTTTTTCGGTCTGTTTTAGGTTCTTCAAACTCAAGACCCCATTCGGAAGCTTTCAGGGCTTCATCTTTGGTTTTGGTGAGGTGCAGAAGCGCTTTGGAGGGAATACAGCCCCGGTAAAGGCACACGCCACCCGGATTTACTTTTGGATCAATCAACGTAACTTTTATGCCTAAATCTGAGGCGTGAAAGGCGGCCGCATAACCTCCAGGTCCGGCACCTATAATCACCAGTTCTTTTTTATCAGTTTTTCCCATTGTTTTTGCTGTTTTTGAAGTTATCCCAGTAAGGCCTCATACGGATCTTCCAGGGCATTGACCATCCAGTTCATGAAGGAAGCTCCATCGGCTCCGTCGATTAATCGATGGTCGTAGGATAAACTCAGGGGTAGAATTCGCCGGGGTTCAAATGTATCGTCGATATATACAGGTTTGGTGGTTGCCTGAGACACCCCCAGAATGGCCACCTGTGGATGATAAACTATAGGCGTGAAATTGGTTCCCCCGATTCCGCCTAAATTTGAGATTGAAAAATTTCCCCCTTCCATGTCTTCTTTTGTAAGTTTTTGTTCACGGGCTTTTTCAGCCAGTTCTGAAATCTCCAGCGACAACTCTTTGATGCTTTTTTGATCGGCATTTTGTATCACGGGAACCAGCAAGCCTTTATCTGTAGCTACTGCGATACTGATATGTACATATTTTTTGAGAACCATTTCTTCCTTTTCCATATCAATACTGGCGTTAAACCTGGGAAACTTGTGCAACGCCGTGGCAACAACCTTGGTGAGAATCGCGGTCAGCGTCAGTTTGCCCCCGGCCTTTTCAACCTCTTCTTTATGCTCTTCTATATAGGTTTCGATTCCCGAAATGTCGGCTTCCCCAAACTGAAACACGTGGGGGATAGACTGCCAGGATTTCAGTACATTTTCGGCAGTGGTTTTTTTAATGGTATTGAGCGGCTCGGTTTCCACGGCTCCCCACTGACTAAAATCGGGCAGTTCAAGGGATTTGGCAGCGGATTTGTTTTCACCTCCTTCTTTGTGCTGTCGCACATCTTTTTCGGTAATTCTACCGCTTTCCCCGCTGCCTTCTATTTTTTGTATATCTACGTCAAGTTCACGGGCCAGGCGGCGGACTCCCGGAGAAGCATGTACCTCCTTGGAGGATTTCTTTTCGCCTGATTTCCCTTTTTCTTTGGTCTTGTCTTTGTCTTGGTCTTGGTCTTCGCCTTCGTCTTTGTCTTCATCTTCGTCTTGGTCTTGGTCTTCGTCTTTGTCTCGGTCTTGGTCTTTGTCTTCGTCATCTTCATCCTCTTCTGAAGTTTCCTCGAGAATGAGAATCACATCCCCAACCTTGACTTCATCGCCCTCACTTACTTTTATTTCTTTTATCGTCCCCGCTGAAGTCGCAGGAATTTCGGTTGAAGCTTTATCGGTTTCTACTGCAATCACCGCCTGGTCTTCCTTAATTTTTTCCCCTTTGGAAACAAGGATTTCTGAAACGGTTGCGGTATCGACGCCTTCTGATATCTGTGGTATTGTAAGTTCTGTTGCCATTGCTAAATGTTTATGCCGTTCTTGGATTAATTTTTTGTGGATCTATAGTCAATGTTTTTGCTGCTTTTTCTAAATCCTCCAGATCAAACTGTTGCTGTTTTGCCAGGCCATACAGCGCTGCATAGGCTATATGCTGGGCATCCACTTCAAAAAAACCACGCAGGGCTTTTCGGTTATCGCTTCTGCCGAAGCCATCGGTTCCGAGACTGATCAGCTTATCCGGGAAATAAGAGGCCAGGCTTTCAGGAAGTGCTTTTACATAATCTGAAGCCGCCACAAAAGTGCCTTTTTCATCTCCCAGGTTTTGCTCAATGTAATTTTGTTCCTGATTCACCTGAGCTTTCAAACGGTTACGGCGTTCGGTGTCTATAGCATTGTCATACAAGGTCTTGTAGCTGGTGATGCTCCAGATATCGGCGCCAACATCAAATTCCTCTTCCAGTAGCTCTGCCGCCTTAAGCACTTCGTTCATAATGGCACCGCTACCAAATAGATGTGCTTTTCGTTTTCTTTTGCCCAGGCTGGAGGATCTGAATTTATACAGGCCTTTTAAAATGTCTTCCTTATCTACATCTGAAGGCATTTCGGGCATAGGATAGGTGTCATTACCAATGGTGATGTAATAGAACAGAGTTTCTTTCTCAATATACATTTTTTGAATACCTTCTTCGACAATGATGGCCAGTTCGTAAGCAAAAGCCGGATCATAAGCTCTCAAATTGGGATAGGCTAAAGCATATAAATGACTTTGTCCGTCCTGATGTTGCAGGCCTTCGCCTGGGATACTGGTTCTCCCGGCAATACCTCCGATTAAAAAACCTTTGGCGCCGGCATCTGCAGCCGCCCACATCAGATCCCCTGTACGCTGAAAACCAAACATGGAATAGAAAAAGTAAAAGGGAATGCTGGAGATACCATGGGTCAAATAGGTGGTACCCGCCGCTATAAATTCGGCCATACACCCGGATTCGGTAATGCCCTCTTCTATTATGGCTCCGTTTTTAGCCTCCTTATAGTAAAGTAAGCTTTCTTCATCCACAGGATCATATTTTTGTCCGTGGGGGGCATAAATACCAGCTTGCCTGAACAGCGATTCCATTCCAAATGTCCTGGATTCATCGGGAATGATGGGCACGATCAACTGGCCGATATGTTCATCCTCCATCAGTTTTCCAAGAATCTGAACCATAACCATGGTCGTCGCTACTTCATCTCCGTCAGATCCCTCAAAGAAGTTTTCGAATATACCTGAGTCCGGAGCTTTGACAGCGGTACTTTTATCGTTTCGCCTGGGAAGATAACCTCCTAAATTTTTTCTTTTTTCCTGAAGGTATTTTAGTTCCTCGCTATCCTGATCCGGCTTGATAAAGGGGAGGTCTTCCAGGTCTTCATCATCAACAGGCACGTCGAAAAAATCTCTGAATTCCCTGAGCTGATCTTTGTCGAGTTTTTTGGTCTTATGAGACACATTACTGGCTTCGCCTGCGCTTCCCTGGCCGTAACCTTTAATCGTCTGAGCCAGAATAATACTGGGTTGATCTTTGGTCTCCAAAGCTGCTTTGTAAGCCGTGTATATTTTTTGAGCATCATGACCGCCGCGTTTGAGATGTTCAAGATCCTCATCTGAATACTCTTCAACTAATTTTTTGAGGTCTTCGTCGCTTTCAAATAAATCCTTCCGAATAAACTCTCCATCGCTAAAGGCGTATTTCTGAAGCTGTCCATCGGGAAGCGCATTCAATTTCTGAAGCAGTTTTCCACTGCTATCCTTTTCAATAAGCTCTTCCCAGGCTTCGCCCCAAAGCAGTTTGATGACCTTCCATCCGGCACCTTTAAACAGACTTTCCAGCTCCTGTATAAGCTTGGCATTTCCCCGCACAGGCCCGTCCAGACGCTGCAAATTGCAGTCGACTACGAAAATGAGATTGTCCAGCTGGTCTCTGGTGGCGATACTGAGGGCACCCCGGGCTTCCACCTCGTCCATTTCTCCGTCTCCAACAAATGCCCAGACCTTGCTGTTATTTTCATCGATGAGTCCTCGGTTGTGAAGGTATTTATTGAATCGGGCACGGTAAATAGCCTGAATTGGTCCCAAACCCATCGAAACGGTCGGGTTGTTCCAAAAATCGGGCATCAGGTGGGGGTGAGGATAGGAACTGAGTCCTTTTTCAGACTGTATTTCGTGACGAAAGGCTTCCAGATGATCTTGTTGCAGATGTCCTTCCAAATACGCCCTGGCATAAAGGCCAGGCGACGCATGGCCCTGAAAATAAATTTGATCGGCTACTTCCCTGTCGTCAATTTTAAAGACATGATGAAAACCTACTTCCCAGAGCTGAGCCATGGAAGCGTATGTAGAAATATGACCTCCTATACCTTCATCGGCTTTATTGGCTTTTACCACCATCGCCATGGCATTCCACCTGATGTAAGCCATGAGTTTTTCTTCAAGTTCCAAATCACCTGGATAGTCTTCCTCCCTGTCTCTTGGGATCGTGTTTTTATAGGGCGTCGTGAACGTGTCAGGGAGCTGTATGTTGTGTTTTTTGGCTTCCTGATGTAAGATACCGAGTAATTCTTCAGCTCTTTCTTCAGATTTATTTTTGATGATCCACGCCAGTGAATCTATCCATTCCTGGTTTTCCTGTTGGTTGTTGTCTCTCTTCGTGTCGCCCATAAAATGTGATTGATATGTGTTGATGAAATCCTCCTGAATCCGGACATCTTCAACACGATAATGTCTAAGTGACTTAATTTATAAAAAAAATTAAACTTTATTTTAGAATTGTCTATCATTTACAAGAAATATAACAATTTCATGGATGAGGATTTAAGTATAAAAGTGAAGTAAGAAACGAAATAGGATTTTTAAAGTTTTAATTCAGATAAATTTTTAATTTTAGTCTGGATTCAATTTATTTTAGTTCAATTCTCTAATTCAATTCTGAAAAATTATGGATAAATGATCCAATTATTGAGATAAACTACGCAATACCGGGCTGAATTTATTTTGATTTGGTTCATGCTTTTATCGATTTACCATAGCCATAGCGCTAGTTTATGAACTATGAAATAAATTTAGTCATGCTAAATTCTGTATATGAGCAGTACTTACAATTCAGGGAACACATCCCAACATGATAAATCTGAGGAAACAGGGAAAACCAATTCCTATACCAAAGGAACTGATGAAGTAGTTGAAGAACATTCTGTTGATCCCGAAAAAGGCTTAAGTGAAGATGAAGTAACAAAAAGTAGGGATAAGCATGGAAAAAATGTACTCCCCCAAAAAGGGAAAACCTCCCCTCTTAAAATTTTCATCAAGCAGTTTAAGGATTTTCTTATTCTAATTCTTTTCATAGCTGCCGGCATTTCTTTTTATGCCAGTCAGGCGGTCAACGGCTATATTATTCTTGGTGTCATTCTCTTTAATGCTATCATGGGATTTTTTCAGGAATACAGAGCAGAAAAAGCCGTGGAATCCATCAAAAGTATGGTAAAACACAAAATAACTGTTTTACGGGGAGGTGAGCAAGCAACTATTTCTTCCAAAAAGGTTGTTGTGGGAGATATCATCATCTTAAATGAAGGAGAAAGCATACCCGCTGATGCCCGACTCCTGGAAGTTAAAAACCTTAGGACCGACGAATCTTCACTCACAGGTGAATCTGAACCTGTTGAGAAAGTGGCTGATAAAAAATTGAAAAAAGACACGGCCATAGCAGATCAGAAAAATATGGTTTGGAAAGGAACTCACATCGTAAAAGGTTCGGGGAAGGCTGTAGTGGTTTCGGTAGGAGGAGATACGGAGATAGGTAAGATTGCCAAATCCCTTCAGGAAATGAAAACCGGTGAATCTAACTTTCGAAAGAAAACAGCCCGGCTAACCAAGAAAATGGCAGGTATCGCTGTGTTTACCTCCATTATTGTCTTCTGTGTGGGTTACTTTTACAGGGCATTTGAGTTTCAGGAAATTCTCCTGGTTACTATTGCGACCATGGTATCTTCAATTCCTGAGGGCTTACCTGTAGTGATTTCCATCGTCTTTGCTATTGGAGCCAAACGCATGGCTAAGCAAAATGCCATTATAAGAGAATTTACGGCTACCGAAGTTCTGGGTTCGGTCTCCACCATACTGACGGATAAGACCGGTACCCTTACGCAAAGTATTCTTAGCGTTAAGCACATCTTTGGTGCAGACGAAAAAGAGTATCAGGTCGAAGGGCAGGGCCACGAGATAGAGGGTGAAATAAAAAATCAAGATAAGACGGTAGACGTCAAAGAGGCTCCAGAGGTGTTGAAGAAAATTCTGTTCATCGTCAATTATGGGACCAAGGCTAAAATTCAGAATAAGCAGGAAGAAGAAGAGGATGCTGATGAAGATAAAAACGGAAGCGATGACATAAAGGTCACCGGGGATCCAACCGAAGCCGCCTTGAAGGTTTTGGGTAAGAAAAGCGGGATTGATGAGCTGGAAGCCTATAGTAAACCAGAAGAATTGGATGATCTTCCTTTCAATTCCAGGCAAAAGTTTAGGGCAAAACTCGTTCAGTTTGAGGATGGAAAAAAGGAAATTCTGGTCGCTGGAGCTCCCGAGCGGGTGATGGAGCTTAGTTCTAAAGTGCTCACAGGGGAAGGTGTAGAAGATCTTGATGAAGACACTAAAGAGGTGATTCAGAAAAAAAATGAGGATTGGGCGGACCAGGCTTTGCGAGTTATAGGTCTGGCTCATAAGGAGGTTTCCAAAGATGAGATCGAAAATGAAGACGTTAAGGACCTGGTCTGGACCGGCATTGTAGGACTGATAGATCCGCCACGTCCGGAAGTGAACGACGCTATTGGCAGTTGTAAACGCGCAGGAATTCGCGTGATGATGCTGACCGGGGATCACGCTAAAACAGCTGCTGCTATTGCTAAAAAAGTAGGGATTACAAATGAAAACGAAAATGAAGATAGTGACTATCCCTCTGCGGTTTCAGGATCTGAGGTGAATGATGCACAGGAAGAGGATCTGGATGGGATGATAAGGAACGTGTCTGTATTTGCCAGGATGAATCCCAATACAAAGCTGCTCATCGCTGAACGGCTTCAGCAGCAGGGTGAGCTCATCGCTATGACCGGTGATGGCGTTAATGACGCCCCCGCGCTAAAAAAAGCGGATGTTGGCATAGCTATGGGGCAACGGGGAACGGATGTGGCTAAAGATGCAGCTCAAATCGTGTTATCTGACGATAATTTTTCCAGCATCGTCAAAGCCATCAGAGAAGGGCGAATTGTTTTTAAAAATGTAAAATCTACCAGTTACTTTCTGTTAACGACAAATTTTGCAGGTACATCGGTACTTATATTTGGCTTATTACTCGGATTCCCCCTTCCGCTTACTGCGGTTCAGATTCTTTGGATAAATATGGTGACAGATGGTATCATGGATGTCGCTAAATCCACGGAGAAAGGCCATGGAGACATGATGGATCGTGATCCTATAAGAAAAGATGAACCTATCCTCACCTGGGAAATAATGCCTTTTCTGCTCATCATGGCAGCTATTATGGTCAGTATGACGCTTTATACTTTTTCGTATTATGAAAGCCAGGGGACAGAAATGGCTCGTACGGGAGCATTCTTTGTTGTTGCCATGACCCAGGTGTTTAATGCTTTTAATATGCGGGACCTCAATAAATCTGTATTTGACATTGGTCTTTTGAGCAATAAGTGGATCAACCTGGCTTTTATAACGTCCATCGTCCTTCAGCTGGCTGTAGTTAAAATACCTTTTTTACAAGATGTATTTGGGTTTGATAATATTCCTTATCTGGATTTCTTTATCATGGTACTCGCTTCTTCAGTGGTGCTCTGGGCGGGAGAATTATATAAATGGATAAAGAGAAAATAAGGCTGAGATCTCAAAATTAGTTTCTTCAGGTGCATGTTTCTCAGAACCGATTTTATGAATTCGTTTTAGAATTCATAAAATCAAAAAGCAATTCGCCTTAAGTTGAATCTGCCGGGCCCCCTGGATGTATAAAAATGACTTGGCATAAAGAAACATCACTTAAGGTATAAGTAGAGGTCGGGACCAAGTCAGATTACACTTTCCTAATTACTAAGATAGATTCATTACATCTGACTTCGATTTTAATCGTCCTGGTTCTTTTTATCGCCAAATAAATTAGAGATATCCTCTACTTTGTCGCTTTTGGCTAAAACCACCAGCACATCCTTTTCTTTCATTTCTGCACTCCCATCGGGAATGATAAAGTCATCTTCCCTTTTGATAAGTACAATTAAGGTATTGCCTGGAAGTTTATTTTCTTTTTTCAGTTTCTTAATGGTTTGACCGGAAATTTCAGAATCCGGCTCAACTTCCAGTTCCAGAATTTCAAAACCATCCCCTAAGTCCAGGAATTCGTTGACGTTGGGACCCTGTACCGCTCTGTACAGGTGCTTGGCACTCAGTCGAAACGGACTTTCTATGATATCGGTTCCTATGTGTTTAAACACGTCCAGGCGCTCTTCATCATTGACAGAACTCACCAGTTGTTTTACTCCCTGTTCTTTGGCTAAAAGCAAGACTAAAGAGTTTATGGCATCATCATCTGTAGTCACGATAATGGAATCCGCCTCACCCGCTTTAGCCTCCTCCAGGGCTTCAATACTAGTAGCATCGGCATGAATGACGACGCAGTCAAAATTGGATGCAGCCCAGTCTGCAGTTTCCTTGTCTTTTTCGATGACAAAGACATCGTGTTTATCATTCACGGCTGCTTCAATAACATGTTTTCCAGTCCTTCCGGAACCTACGATTATAATATGCATGGTTTAGGTTTTGAGATTAAATTATTTTTGGTTTTGTACCATATACCAGTATTCTTAGCAGGACTAAAACGGGAATGATTTCTATTCTTCCGGTCCACATTTGAACGATATAGACACTTTCTATGACCGGAGACATGCCTGGTGAAACCATACCGGAGCTCAGACCGACAGTACCTTGCGCGGAAGCGGCTTCAAAAATAGCATCGGAAAGTGTAAAATCTCCCTCCATAAAAAACAAAGTGAGGAGTGTTGAAAAAAATAAAAACAACATATAGATGAACGTAAATAAACCGGCACCCACCAGCTCCGATTTCATCTCTTCAGGAAGCATCCTTTTACCATTGAATTTTACTGTATTAATAGCGCTTTTAGGATAAAATATTTTATGGATGTACCACCGCAGTCCCTTCTGAAGCAATTGTGCGCGTATGATTTTTATACCCCCTACGGTTCCACCTGCACACCCGCCAATGATCATCGCTCCTGCCACGACGAAAAGGACAGAGGTATTGTCCCATGCGTCAATGTCTGAGGTTTGCCAGCCCGTTGTCGACATAGCGCTTACAAATTGAAAAAGCCCTTCTCTAAACGGATCTTCAACACTACCTGAATACATCAGAAACAAGGATAAGGCAATGCCGCCAAAGACAGAGCCTGTGATGAATGAACGTGTCTGAAGGTCATTCCATAATTCATCCACCTGGCGCTGAAAAAGAAAACGATAATAAAAAGGAATGGATAATCCTCCAAGAAGCATGGGTAAAATGTATAAGATTTCCATTTTTGCAGACTTGTAGCCGGCAATGCTTTTGTCCAGTGTACTAAAGCCTCCTGTGGACTGACCCGTCAGGGCATGATTGACAGCATCAAAAATAGTCTGGCTCAACGGGTATTCAGGCAATATAAAATAGGTGCCTGCTGCCAGATATACCACCATAAATAAGGTGATCACAAAATAGACTTTCCATATAGCTCTTGCGGTATGGATGACATTGGTTCTTAATTTGGTTCCATGGGCTTCAGAACCATACAATAAAACGCCCCCGTGTCCGGGTAAGGATTTAAACACCGCCAGTGACATGACGATAAAGCCGGCCCCGCCGACCCACTGAGAAAAAGAGCGGTAAAAAAGGACGGCGTTCCCCACGGAAGGTTCATGATAAGCCATGGTGAAACCGGTAGTCGTAAAGGCACTTGTACTTTCAAATAAGCAATGCAGTGGATTTCTGAAGTTCATTAAACTGGAGGTATACACCTCACCGGCAGGGACAAACCCCTGCATGACTTCAGCAGGGGTTAACCAGGCAATAATCAGATAGGGAAGGGCCCCGAGAACCATAATCATTAACCAGCCTGAAGCGGCGATGGCCAGTGAATGTTCATGTCCGGGTTCTTCAGTGCTTTTTAAAAGCCGATAAATTAAAAACCCGAGAAGCGCAGTAAATGTTCCTGCTATCAAAAAGCCAGACAGGGAGTACCATTCCTGATAAATAACGGCCGGAACACTTGGAATTAGCATCACTAATCCCAAAATGATCTGAAGGCTGGCAATTTGTTTTATAAACGTCTTGTTCATAACAGATTTTATAACCAAAAGACTAGTAATTATACTAAATATTTTATCAAAATCCAGATTTAGGCAATTATTTAGTCCTGTAAATGGATAGTTTATATCTAAAAGTTTAAAATTTAGCTAGTGGCTGTTTCAACTAAATGTAGAAATATAAAAACGTAAAACGAAGTATAGAATCGTACAAATGATAATAGGGTCTAAATATTCGGCTTAAGGTTTTTTTCTAATCCTGGTGCCCGATGCTTCAACTTCAGCAAAGATTACTTTAGAACCGGCTCGAAATATGTGACCTATGATCTCATTTTAAATTGGCTCTTATGAGAAAGAGTGATATGCTATAAATAGTATTTCTCGGGAAAAAATCATCCTGATGCCTAGCCTTCCGAATGTGATTTCTGTTATCAAATTTGCAATGCTTCAGGAAATAGCCTGAAAATTGAAATGAAAGCAAAAAAGGGCTTTTTATAAGGTTAGTGTAGGTTATAAGTAAAGTCTTTTTCACCACTAAATGACAAGTTTTCAAAGCTCAAACTGCTTTTAAATCAAAGTATCATTCTTTTCGGGGAAGATTTTAAAATAAAATATATTTAAATTTTAATGCTTATCATTTGGCTTTATATTAAATCTATTTTTAAGGCCTGTCTTTTATCAATTCTGTTTTAAACCCAATTGCAAACCAGTTTTTAAATTTATTTTTTGAAAAAATTTGCATAATATAGCAAAAGTCATAAATTTTTCACAATAATTAATACATGATTCTTTTTTTAATATTTACTTTCGAGTAATCAATTCAATTTTAGAATGTTACAATAGTTTGAAATCTTCGAAAATGTTAGGAAAAATTAAAAATGTTCAGTTAAGTGAAATATGGAAGGATGGGAATCTTGATTTTACATCCTGGCTTTCTGAGAATTTAAAAGATATAGGAAATGCCATTGGGCTTGAACTTAAATTTGAAGCCAAAGAAATTCCTTTAGGACCATTTTCTGTAAATATTTTGGCAAGAGATGAGAAAACAAATAAGGTTGTAGTCATAGTAAATCAGTTTGACAATACAGATTACGAACATCTGGGTAAATTTATTACTTATGCTTCCGTATTGGATGCTTCTGCAGTAATATGGATTGCATCAAGTTTTAAAGACGAACATAAGAAAGGATTAGACTGGTTAAATGATCATACCTCTGATGAAATTGGATTTTATGGTATTAAGATTGAATTATGGCAAATTGGCAATTCTCAACCCGCTGCCAGATTTAATGTAATTAGTCAGCCGAATTCAGCAGTCAGGCAAGCAAGATTAGGGCAAATTACTGAGACCAGGAAAAGACGTTCTGATAAAGAGCTGGAAGCTAATGAATTGGAAAAATCCTTGGATAAAGCCAATGCTATTGTCAAATTTGATCTTAACGGCAAAATAGCGTCAGTCAATAAACTCTTTTGCGATATGCTGGAGTATGAACCAGATGAATTGATAGCGAAAGACTTTGACATACTAGTCCCCAGCCCAGAAATGCAGAAAAATTTCAAGGACTGCCTGGAAGAATCAAAGAAGGGGACCTCTCAGCAAAAGAAATTCAAAACAAATACAAAAAGCGGTAAGGAAAAATGGATTGAAGCTAGTTTCCTTCCTATTTTTGATAAGGAAGATAAGTTGATATTTATCTTAAAAATTGCGGATGATATTACAGAGGACGTCAATTATCAAAAAGATTTGGAGAAAGCAAAACTAGAAGCAGAAAAAGCTTTAGTGGCCAAGGATAATTTTTTGTGCAATATGAGTCATGAAATCCGAACTCCTTTAAATGCTATCATTGGATTTTCAGATCTTCTTAGAAAAGAAAAGTTGAATGATACCCAATTTGAACATGTAGATATCATTTTAAGTGCCGGAGAAAATTTGCTGCGAATCATTAATGATATCCTGGATCTCTCAAAAATCGAATCCGGAAATTTTCAGTTAGAAAAAAAACTATTTAGTCCGGCTAAAGTGCTGAAATCTGTATGTAAAATGCAGAGCGAAAAGGCTTCTGAAAAAAACATTAGACTTGAAGAAGACATTGATGATTCTGTACCGGAAATGGTTCTGGGAGATGAATATAGGTTGACCCAGATCATTATAAATTTAGTAAACAATGCTATAAAATTTACCCACGAAGGTTTTGTAAAAATTTCTGCCTCTGCTGAATTACAGGAGGATGCCCATTGTCTTTTATTGATAAAAATACAGGATAGTGGTATTGGAATACCTGAGGATAAACAACAGATGATCTTTGAACGCTTTACACAAGCCGATACCGATACGACTAGAAAATTTGGAGGCACAGGCTTAGGGCTTAACATTGTGAAATTACTTGTAAATAATTTCAATGGTTCTTTGTCATTAGAGAGCAAAGTTGGTGAAGGATCCGTATTTTCATTGTCTATCCCCTTTAAAGTAGAACACGAATCAAAAGAAGATAAGCAGGAAGACATTTCAGAATATAAGCTTTTACAAGGCAAAATTTTGATGTTTGAAGATAATCCGTTAAATCAAAAATTGGGGCAAAAAATTATTACCGAGCTAGGACATGAATTAGTTATTGTTTCCAATGGTGTTGAAGGCGTAGAATGGCTCATAAATAACAACGGTATAGACTTGATTTTAATGGATCTGCAAATGCCGAGGATGGATGGTTTTGAAGCCACTTCTATTATTAGAAATGAATTGAAATTAAAGGTTCCCATCATTGCGATGACAGCTCATTCTTTAAGTCAGGAGAAAGCTAAATGCATCGATTATGGGATGAACGATTTCTTATCGAAGCCGTTTAAGCTTTATGATCTCAGTAAAAAAATTCAAACCGCTCTAAGTGGAAAAAAATCCTCAGTGGGTTCGGCCTGCGAATTAGATGAGCAAAAACCTGATAAACTATACGATCTGAAAGAACTGAAAATGTTGGCTTCCGGCAACAAAGAATTCATCTATGAAATGTTCGATGTTTTTATCAGTGAAACCCCGGAGGAGTTGATGAGAATTCAAAACGGCATTCACAATAACGACTATAAAACTATTTATCAAACATGCCATAAATTAAAGTCCAGTTATGATGTTATAGGTTATAAAAACGTATTTCTGCTTAAAAAAATCGAAGAAATGTGTCAGAATGGAGATTCATTTGAAGATATACAAACCACCTTTAAAAAATTAAAATCAGAAACGGCAGATATTATTGAGGATTTGACTGAAGTCCTGAAACTTAATAAATAACTATAAATCCTATGGATAAAAATATTTTTATTGAAAAGATTTTAATTCCTTACCTCATTCCAATCTTATTAATTCTGTTTTTTAGTGTCATCATTCTCCTTTTTTTAAACAGATTTGCAATTACAAATATCAATTCTATAAACAAGAAACTAAAAAGAAAAATCAACGTCTTTTTACCTGAAATTCTTTTAGGCGGACTTTCGGAAACCGGAAAAAATCTTGAAATAGAAAAATTTAAAAATGACATTCACTTCAACAATTATTGGTTTAAGGAGTTACTCGTCAAATCGCTAATCGAATCAAAAAACAGTTTAAAGGGCGTAGCTGAAGCGGAGTTCCGTAAGATTTACGAAGCATTTGATTTAGACAAACACAGCTATAGATTTTTAAATAATCTATTTGTTTATTATAAGAAAAAAGGAATTTATCAATTTGAAATGATGGATTATAAGCCTGCGGCTAAAGACATCGAACCCTATATGTATCATAGGAATAAAAAATTGAGTGCAAATGCATTAATAGCTTATATCATTCTGACAGATAAAGACGTCTCTTTCTTGATCAATATAAAATATGAACCCTCGTTCGCAAAAGAAATTGAAATTCTTGAAATCTGTAAAATAAGAAAATTCAAGCGTCCGGATTTACTCAAGGATTTCCTGTTATCTGATAATGACTTTATAGTTAGGATTGGTCTGCGTTTGGCCGTTTATTATAATGCTTCAGATTTGGAGTCTGAAATTGCAAACTGTATGGATCACAAAAATCCCCAGGTAAGAGAACTTGCTTATAAGGCGCTGGGTAGTTTGTTTCTGGTGGATAAGACCGATGAAATGGTTTCGCGTTACGGCAATGAAACAGCTAACAATCAAACCCAAATCATCCTGAGTCTGCGTGAAATTGGAACTAAAGATCACCTGGACTTTCTTAAACCTCTCTTATTGATGAGTCATCGAAATGAACTTGAAATCGCAAGAGCTATAAAATCAATCGACTCCAATACTTTACTCACTATGGCGCATGACAATAAAAAGGTTAATAAAATTGAAAAGCATATTAACGAAAACTTACTGAAATGATAGACTATTTCTCCACCTTTCTAACTTGGTTCGAATACTTCATATTAGTATTTATGCTTTCTTATATTTTGTTTTTTTTGGTCTTAGCGGTTTCTTCATATTTAGCAATTGATAAGAATCTAAGATTAAAATACGATTTACCTAAAGATTTAATGCTTAAGTCTAATCAGGTGCTTGGTATTTCCGTAGTTGTACCCGCTTACAATGAAGGCGATATTATTGTCGATAATTTAAAATCATTCCTCTCCTTACAATATCCAAAATTTGAAGTTATCGTAGTTAATGATGGCAGTGAAGATGAAACATTGGATAAATTGATCAAAAATTTCGATTTAAAAAAAGTCGATTTTTATTATGATGAAAAAGTCAAAACCAGAAGGGTACTTGGACATTATAAATCTACCAATCCCGTATATGACAAACTTTTAGTTGTGGACAAAATCAATGGTGGCTCTAAAGCAGACGCTTCAAATGCCGGGGTCAACTCTTCTCGTTACCCTATTTTCCTCTGCACAGATATGGATTGTATTTTGAAAAACGATACGCTTACCAAGCTTGTACTTCCCTTCATGGTAGAGAAAAAACGTGTTATTGCTACGGGTGCAGGAATTCGAATTTCCAACAATTGTAAAATTAAAGAAGGGACTATAGAGGAAGTGAGATTTCCCAAAAAGATGTTTCCAAGATTTCAGGAATTGGAATATGTGCGCTCCTTTTTATTTGGCAGAATGGCCTGGAGCCGTATGAATGCTCTTCTTTTGGTTTCAGGGGCCTTAGGTATGTTTGACAAGAAGATTTTCTTTGAAGCTGGTGGTTATTGGAACGAATCCTTTGGTGAAGATTTTGAACTTATCACAAGGATGCGAAAATTAATGCATGATAAAAAAGAAAAATTTGCGATAAGATATATTGCTGAATCTCTATGCTGGACAGAAGTACCTTCCACTACAAAATTGTTTGTGACACAAAGGTCACGATGGGGCAGGGGCTTGGTCCAAACATTAAAAGTTCACCGCAAAATGTTTTTTAATCCTAAATACGCTACCACCGGTATATTGACTTTTCCGTTTTTTGTTTTTTTTGAATTTTTGGTCCCAATACTAGAGCTTTTGGGTGTTATCATAATCCTATGCTCTTTGATTTTTTTGGAGGTGAATTATGATTTCATGCTGTATCTTTTATTAGCTGTTTTCCTCTTCTTTCAATCCATCACCTTGATTTCTATTTTAATAGATGAGTTTATATTCAAGAATTATAACAATTTAAAGGAAATTCTAATTTTAATCATCATGTCTATTATAGAACCTCTTATATACCATCCCATAAATACTTTCTCCTATTTAAGAGGGTATTGGTTGTTTTTTACGAGAAAACAACCCAAGTGGGGCGATATGAAACGCAATGGTTCTTTAACATTAGACTTAAACTCATAATAGCGTGAAAAATATATTTAAATCAAATATTCTCTGGTTGGTTCTTTTTATCGGAACGCTTCATACCGCCGCATTAGGACAGGAAATTAATGTGGATTCGCTTTTGTATAAAACTATTGATTTATTGAAAGAAAAAGAATATGAACAAGTAAAAAGCAATGCTCGAAAAGCATTAAAAATCGCACCGGATTATCTCGACTATAATTTAGTTTTGGGAAGAGCGCAGCAAATGACCGGTGAAATCGATAAAGCAAGACAAAACTACGAGCTGATTATAAATAAAAATAAAGATTATAAAACGGCATTTTATTATTTGTTTGATTTAGAATTTCAGGCAGGAAATTATCAACGGGCAAAAGAAATAAGTGAAACAGCAATTCAGTATTACCCGGATGAAGAAGACTTTTATTATAAAAAGCTTTCAACATATCAGCCTTTAGGAGATTTAAAAGCTGAATACACCTATATAAAGGAAATTCAGCCAAAATTTCCTAATAATAGTGATCTGAACAGACGTCTGGTTAATCTAGAACTTCGTTACGATTTTGATATCGCTGGTCTGAATTACAGTATAACTGCTTTTGACAGAGAAAATGTCGGACCCTGGCATCTGTTGGGCTTTCAATATATACGCCAAAGAAAATGGGGGTCTCTTGTCCCTCGTATAAATTATGCGAATCGTCTTTCGGCTGTCGATGACAATGTAACGGGTTTGCAATATGAATTAGACTCTTATTTCTTTACGGGTATCAATAGTTATACTTACCTCGGTGGTTCTTACAGCAGCGATGATGTCTTTCCGACTTGGCGATTTAGATTTTCACATTTCATGTATTTCAATAAGGGCTGGGGAGCAGATATAGGTGCGCGCTATGATGAAACCTTTGATGATAGAAAATTTTATACAGCTGCATTGGGTGTTAATAAATATATAGGTTCCTACTGGATTTATCTGAGATCCTTTTTGATGACTGAAGATGAAAATAAATTTTATCCGGCTTTTACGCTGACCACACGTCATTATCTGGATACCAGGTTCGATTATCTTGCCTTGATTTTAAGCTATGGAACTAATCCAGATGAGCGTTCTACGCTTGGGCAATTTCAACGCCGAATTTCTACTGACTCCTACCGCGTTAACTTGGGATATTTCAGAATGCTGAATCAAAGATACCTGATAGGTATTCAGGGTGGTTATAACTACCAGGAGTTTTTACCGGATCGCTTTCAAAATGAATATGAATTATTTTTAAGTTTTCAGTATAAGTTTGATTAAATGCAGCAACGGATTTTTATAATTTCTATACTATTTAATGTGACGCTGACTTTAAATTCTCAAAATATTGCTGTTTATGAATCCAATGAATTTCAACTCAACCTGTTTCATACAGAATCTACCAGACACGTAGCAGAAGAACTGAGTCATTATTTTTATGAAGTTATTGGTGATCCTATTCATATTTCCAGGGCGGAGGAAAATCATCAGATTCTTTTGAGTATCAATACCAAAACTTTAAACGAAATCAGCTTTGAAATTCATTCTGATAATAAAAACATTAGAATTAGTGGCGGAAGTCAAAAAGCACTGCAGCGCGGCATCGCTTTTTTTTTGGAAACCCTCGGTATGATAAAACTCTCAGAAAAGGATTGGTTTCTAAATCCTGATAAAAAATTGAGTTTCCCTTCTCATTTTTATAAAAAATCTGAACCTGATTTTGTGTACCGCTACTTGTATTATCCGGGAAATTTTGATCAAAAATTCAGGTGCTGGTATCAGTTAGATCAGATAGATCAGGATTTCGGGATCTGGGGGCATAGTTTTCATAAGCTGATGCCGCCAGATGATTATTTTGAAAAGCAGCCTGAACTTTTCGCCCTTTATGAGGGTGAAAGAAATTCAAGCTCCGTTTGCTATACCAATCTGCAAACCAAGGAAATCTTTAAAACTGAATTAAAAAAAATTATCAGACAGAATCCAGATGCAAAATTCTTTTCGGTCAGCCAGAACGATGATACCGTTTACTGTCAATGCGATGCCTGTGAAAAATTAAATCAGAAATATGGTGAAGAGCGTGGCGCACATTATGTCTTTTTAAACGAGTTGGCCAAAGAGCTGCCTCAGCATAATTTGATGTCTTTAGCGTATTTACACACCTCACGACCTCCAAAAGATTTGCATCTTGTACATAATCTTTACGTGATGTACTGCCCGGTTGGTATAAACCGCGGCAGAAGTTTTGCGGAAGATCCGAGAAGCGCCGACATGAGAGCGATTCTTAAAAACTGGAGGGAGACGACAGAAAACCTCTTTTTCTGGGATTATACGGTACAGTTCACAGATTATTTTTCAGCTTTCCCCAACATACACACTTTTCAAAAAAACTATGATTACTTGAAAAATGCCGGTGTTAAAGGTGTTTTTGCTCAAGGTTCAGCAGATATTCCTTCCCATTTTTATGAACTGAAGCAATATTTATTGGCCAATTTATTGCTGGATACCGATATGAATCTGGATGAAGAATTAGAAAACTTTCTGGAAATGTATTACGGTGATGCAGCTGATGAGGTTTCAAACTATCTGAACCTCCTCACCAAAAACCAGATCAATTCTAATTCCTATTTAAGTATTTACGATAATCCTGTCATGCAAATCAATACGTTTCTGAGTCCTCAGGATATGTCAGAGTACAATCAAATTATTCTGAACGCAGAAAGGCTTGTTAAACAGGATAAAAAGAGGAGTAAACGAATTAAGGACCTGCGGTTCTCTTTGGAATATACTTACTTTCAACAATCAAAATACTTTGGAAAAGATCGACACGGTATGTTTGTGGAGAAAACTTCAGGAAAAGGCTATAAAATTCGTCCTAACCTAACCAAAAGAGTTGAAGATTTTACAAATTACTTAAACGAGAAGGGGGTTTATGAAATTGCTGAGATGGGTCTGAGTCCAGATGAATATTATCAAGGCTGGATAGAAATTGTTGATTATGCAAATGTAAGCCCGGAAGCCAAAAAAGTAGGCATACAATTACTGACACAGCCAAGTGAAATTTATAGAGGTAAAGGGGCTTACGGTCTAGCTGACGGGGTTCGGGCTTACAAAGATTTCAATATAAACTGGGTGGGCTGGTATGGAAATGATGCAGAAATTCAGATTGATGTGGCAGATCATGAGGTGAACAACATCAGACTAAATTTTTTAGAAAATCAAAGGCATTGGATTTTCACTCCATATCGTATGAGCCTCTTTGGTATCAAAAACGGACGAAAAATTAAAATCAAAACCTATGATTTTCCGGAACTTTTTGAAAATGATGAGATTAAGATCTTTTCTAAAACTTTTAGCCTTCAGTATCCAAATAATTTTAGTACTTTAATTCTTCTTATCACTAATCGAATGGATTTACCTCTTTGGCGAAAACGAAAAGATAAAAAAGCCATGTTTATGCTTGACGAAATAGAAATTTATTAGCTATGAAAACAAAAATTTTAGTTATTGATGACAACAAATTAACCTTAAAAATAATCTGTTTTGTCCTCGAAAAGAATGATTTTGAAATTATAATTGCTGAAGACGGTATCGAGGCCATAGAAAAGTTTGATGAAGTCAAGCCAGATTTAGTCATCGCTGATATTCTGTTGCCATTCAAATCTGGATTGGAAGTTGCACATCACATCAAAACCAAATCTCCAGAAACTCCCGTAGTGGTTTTATCTGCTCTTGGCGAGGAAGAATCTACAGTTGAAAAAGCTTTTGAATTTAAGGTTGATGATTTTATAAGTAAGCCCTTTTCTCCCAACGAGTTGCTTTTGAGAGTTAAACGTTTACTGAGATAGGTCAGTCAGGAATATATTTGACCAAATTTTGATTTATTTTCCAATTTTTAGTTGTCAACTTATACGTAGCCTAACTGCGTAAGTCTTATAAAACCTGCTTTGAAATATCATTTTAGAGTTTACGGTGATGATCTGATAAGTTTCTAAACTTTACGTGGTATCATACATCCAAATCTGTGTATTGTTCATCAGCTCTTCTGGAAACATCCGCTTCACTTTCAACATTAACCTTTAAGCCTGGTTTTTTTATTGGGCTTTTCTGTAAATTTCTGGAGTAGAGGGTGATAAAAATCTATTTGGTATAAGTATAATCCTTATCATTACTGTTGAGATTCTCCGATCCAATTAAATTTTAGACAGAGAGTTTCATAGGATTTATAATAGACAAAACAGAAATTTTACTGACAGCTGATAGCATTGATAATTAAATATTAAAAAACGATTTTGAACTTGTTTCAAAATTAAATAATTCATTAATTGCAATATGAAATTCTTTTCAAAAGCCTCACTTCCTCCTGATGAAACAGATCGACTGAAGGCGCTTGAATCCTATGATATCATAGAGTCCGGGCAAGATCAACGCTTCGATGAATTAGCAGAACTTGCCAGCTATATTTGCAAAACTCCGATTGGTAAAATTACATTTATTGAGAAAGCGCGTCAATATGACAAATCGTCTGTAGGTCTGTCTGGCAATCCTCTTCCACGCGAAAAAAGCATTTGTCAGTATACGCTATTACAAAACGATATTTTAGAGGTCGAGGACCTGTCTGCAAGCGAAATCTTCAGAGATAATCCCATGGTAAAAGAAGACCCTCATTTTCGTTTTTATGCCGGGATGCCATTATGTACCCCGGGAGGTCACAATATTGGAACGCTTTGTGTCTTTGATACCAAGCCGAATCAACTGAATAGCAATCAAAAAGAGGCTTTAAGAATTCTCGCCAGGCAGGTGATGAACCTGCTGGAAATCAGGATGCTTAATGCTAATTTTCAAGAAAAAGTAGAAGATCTGTTTGATGAAAAGATGCTCGACACCAAAAAAAGATTAACTAATAAAGAATTAGAAGCCAGTCAATTACAGCGATCCATAGATAAAGCTAATGCTACTGTCAAACTAGACCTTGACGGCAAAATACTGTCTGCCAATAAGCTCTTTTGTGATCTGCTGGACTACGAGCCTGATGAATTGATAGAGAAGGACTATAAAGTTCTGGTCCCCGGCTTTAAAATGAAGAACATTCTTAAGGAATACTCTGGAAAATCAAAAGAAGGAGTTTATCAGAAAGAAAAATTCAAGACAAATTCGATAAATGCAGCGGAAAAATGGGTTGAATCTCATTATAACCCAATATTTGATTATCAAGGTAACCTGGTTAGTGTTTTAAATATTGCCCATGACATTACAAATCAGGTTCAGCACCAAAAAGACCTGGAGGAAGCAAAACTAGAGGCAGAAAAGGCTTTAGTCACCAAGGATAATTTCCTGTCCAATATGAGTCATGAAATTCGTACACCTTTAAATGCTATTATCGGATTTTCAGACATTCTAAAAAAAGAAAATTTAAATCATACTCAATTTGATCACGTGGATACCATTTCTAAGGCAGGAGAAAACCTGCTGAGTATCATCAATGACATCCTTGATTTATCAAAAATAGAATCTGGTAAGTTTTTATTGGATCATAGTCCTTTTAATCCAGGTAAGGTATTAAAAACACTGTATCAGGTTCAGAACGATAAAGCGTCTGAAAAAAACATCACACTTAAAAACGAAATTGATGATTCTTTGCCACAACTGGTCTTAGGAGATGAATTTAGATTCAGTCAAATTATTATAAATCTGGTCAACAATGCCATAAAATTCACGCATGAGGGTTATGTAAAAGTTTCTGCCTCTGCTGATATTTTGGATGACAGTAATTGCATTTTAAAGATAAAAGTGCAGGACAGTGGCATAGGTATACCGGAAGATAAGCAGGAAATGATTTTTGAACGTTTTACCCATGCTGATACGACCACTTCACAGAAATTTGGAGGAACAGGACTTGGTCTTAATATAGTAAAATTACTGGTAGAAAATTTTAACGGGTCTTTGTCACTGGAAAGCAAAACAGGTCAAGGTTCCACTTTTTCGGTTTCTCTACCATTTGGCATTGAGCACGAATTAGAAGAAGTCAAGCAGGAAGCCATTCCAACCCATAAGTTTATCCAGGGCAAAATACTATTGTTTGAAGATAATCCGTTAAATCAAAAATTGGTTCGAAAAATTATTTCCGATTTGGGTCATGAACTGACTATTGTTTCCAATGGTTTGGAAGGCGTGAACTGGCTTAAAAACAACAAGGCTGTCGACTTGATTTTGATGGATTTACGTATGCCGGAAATGGATGGTTTTCAAGCCACCTCCATCATTAGAAATGAGTTGAAGTTAAACATTCCAATCATCGCTATGTCGGCGCATTCTTTAGCCCAGGGAAAAACCAAATGCATCGAGTATGGAATGAATGATTTTTTATCCAAGCCCTTCAAACTTGATGACCTTAACCTTAAGATTCAGACAGCGCTGCATGGAAAAAAACCATTAATTAGTTTGACATCCGGATCAAGTGAGCAAAGCCCCGATAAGTTATATGATTTAAAAGAACTGGAATTGCTGGCTTCCGATAATAAAGAATTTATTAAAGAAATGCTGGAGGTCTTCATCACTGAAACCCCAGAGGAGTTATTGAGCATACAAAACGGCATCCTTCAAAAGGATTATGAAACTATCTATCAAACGAGCCATAAATTAAAGTCCAGCTATGATGTGATCGGCTATAAAAATGTGATTCTCTTAAAGCAAATAGAAAAGATGAGCAAAAATGAAGATGCGATGGAAGAGATAGAAACCGCCTTTAAGAAATTGAAATCTGAAACAGCAGATATAATTAAGGATATGAGCGAAGAATTAAGCTAAAGATCTTATGATTCGCCAGCCTGTGAATGTAAGAGGTTTCAATTTACATATCCGGCTCATTTGTTGATGTATCGAGTTGATATACTTTGAAATCAAATTGATTCAACTGACTTCACTCTACAGCTATAGTTGCAGTAAATTCAGGTCTATAATGGTCTGTACAAACTTCAGGAGATTCAATACCTGAAAATGATGTTCATTTGTAAGTTATCCTGGTTTTATCCAAACTAAATTATATGACTATTTATTTATTAATCAGGTTTTTAGAAGTTTAAAAAGTAAGAACATGGGTTCATTTTAGTATATACATTGTCAAAAAAGTTGTTGCTGTGCCAACAAAAAGTGCACTTTGCCAGAAGTAAACGCGACCTCTCCCAAGTTTCCACGTCTTTTTACCGAATTCATTTTTATAATAAACATGAAGTGCTTTCCAAAAAAGAAAAATAGCTACTGTAAAAATCAATAGTGCTAATGTTAAAACCTTTGCCATGTATTTAATTTTTAAAGTTTTTTAATTTCAATAGTTGTCAATTAACTTACATATATTTTATGTTTGGAAAACATGTGAACGGTACTAATTTTATGTAGCCCCTCTTCTTTTACTTCTAAAAGTCAAATTGGAGCTGGGGTTTGATCGGTCAGAAAGGATCGGGAATAATTTTTTTAGTTCTTTTAAATAGGTTAGAATGATTAACTAATCCTGTTTGAAGCCTCGTTAATTCATTTAGGGCCATCTCCTTGGTGTCATATAATCCAGAAACAACGGCTTTCCCCCACCACGACGTGTCACTAATAAATGCACTTTCAACACCTCAGAGGGGATGTTTGAATGCGTTTAATTGAGATTATTCGTTAATACAAAGACTGGCCAATAAAGTCTGTCCTTGTTTTTCAATGTTATAAAAAACCTTTTAAGCGTCAAAACCAATAAACTTCGGACAAAAAACAAAGCTTAATAAAACTCATAACAGTAGATAAAAAGAGATAAAAGATCTTTTTTCTATTTGTCGGTATTTTACAGTTTTATAAAGTCCATTAAGATTATTTTAGCTTACAAAAGTTAATTAAATGGAATTTATTAACAGTTTGAATTTTAATCATTCTTTCATTAAAGATATTGTTAGAATTGATTATTCAGCAGATATGCCTTTACAATGCATAAATGATTATGGTTACAGTTACATCATGTTTCGTTTTGGTGATTTTGAAGCTTATGATTATAAAAATAACCCAATAGAAATTCCTAAAATTTTTGTGAAAGGAACTGGTGACTTTTTTAATGTAAAAGCTTATAAAAACAGTACCTGGATTTCAGTTGAATTACCCAATCATAGCTTGCATAACATCACCAGGCTCATCGCAAAAAAAAGTAGAAATAAACTGATTGATTTATACGATTATGTGGATGCTTCCATCTTAGACAGGCTCTACTATGAAATCTACGAAAACAAAACTGTAGAAGCTATCACACAAACACTAGATAAGCATTTATATACATTTTACAGCGCCTGGAACTGCGATTTGGATTCAACCGTGATGGTTAATTATATCTACAGTCGTAAGGGATTGCTTTCGGTATCGGAATTAAGTGAAAAATTTCCTTATGGAGAACGCAGTATAGAACGTATGTTTAGCAGAGAAGTGGGCTCATCGCCGTATCGCTTTATCCGCCTGGTCAGGTTCAATTTTATTATTCGAGAATTGGAAAAGGCAGAATACACAAAGTTTGAAGATTTAATCGAAAGATACAATTACTACGACCATTCGCATTTCGAAAAAGATTTCAAAAAATTTCTAGGACAGAGCATCACCACCTATAAAAATGATTTTAATCCTTTGTTATCCTCAGCTTTGAAAAGAGCGTATTGCAAAATCTAAAACACTTAATGAATTACCTCTCAATAATCAATCAAAACCTCTTTTTTATAAGGTTTTAAACTCATTACAAACCACAAAACTATCTCTGTTTATTTTCTAAAAACACTTAATCTATGAAGCAAATTTACTCACTTTTAATTCTTTTTATCGTTTCGCTTTCTTATGGGCAAGTCATTAATCCTGGAACAACAAGTGCAAATATCGTCAGTAATTCGGCACCAAACATAACTTGTCCAGAGGAGATCACCACCACTGCAACAAGCCCGATTGTTAATTTTAATAATCCAACGCTAACAGATAACGAAACAACTGCGTTTCCTTTTGTTTCATCAGATATGACCTATATCGGCAGTAATGGTGGTAAAAACTTTTTCATCAGCGAGCAAAGCTTTAGTGGAGCCAATGCATTTGCAGACGCGATCGCCAGAGGGGGACTTGTAGCTACGATCAGTGACGCCACTCAAAATACATTTATAGCAAATGCCTTACAAGCTAATAACATTACTGAGGCTCACATCGGATATTCGGATGCTGCTTCAGAAGGAAATTTTGTATGGCAGGATGGAAGCACTTCTGGCTATGAGAACTGGCAGCCTAATGAACCCAATGATACCGATGGCGGTGAAGACTATGTGACTATTTCTGCAGGAGGCGGATGGAATGATGTTGGCGCCAGAGGCACTGGTAACGCAAGGTATATCTTTCAACTGGATCAAACTGATGGGTTTCTCATTCAAACCAGTGGACTTGCCTCAGGAAGTAGCTTTCCTATAGGCACCACAACAAACACCTTCGAAGCTTACGATGCTTCAGGAAATAGTTCGATTTGCAGTTTTAATGTCACCGTAACAGATATCCCCGAGGTGGTCACTCAAAATATTGATGTTGTTTTAGATGCAACAGGTAATGCTACAATATCCCCTGAAGAAATAGATAACGGGAGTACTGCAGTCTCTGGTATTCTAGGCCTTAGCTTAGACATTTTGAATTTTGATTGCTCTAACTTAGGAGAAAATACAGTGACCTTAACAGTAATCAGTAATACAGTAGAAACTGCTACTGGAACTGCCATCGTTACAGTCCGTGATACCACAGCGCCAACCGTAGTGACTCAGGACATCACTGTCGAACTTGATGCCAGCGGCGAAGCAATAATTACTGCTGATCAAATTGATAATGGCAGTGCTGATAATTGTGGTATAGCTAGCTTAGACTTAAGTCGTACTAACTTTAATGGGTTTGACATAGGTCAGAATACAGTTGAATTGAAGGTGACAGACTCATCTGGCAATCAGTCAGCAGGAACTGCTACCGTAACAATAGTTGATACAACACCTCCAAACGCTGTATGTTCAAATCAAACCATATTTTTAGATGAATCCGGCAACGCTTCTATCTCAGCTTCAGATGTAGATGGGGGGTCATCGGATAATGCCTCAGCTGCTTATATTCCTTTACTCAACTATGAACCTATAGAAACAGGTAGTGGTATAAATGCAAGTGAATTCGAGTTTGTTGCTCAGGTTGTGACGATACCACAACCTATAAGTGATTTTAGAATTAAGCTTGAATTAGCGACATGTAAGTCCAATGGTTTAACTGGCGCTACTCTTGACATAGTTGAATTAGATCCCTCTGGTCATCCAGATCTCAGCCTTGTTTTAGGATCATCAAGCGTTCCAGAGTCAGACATATATGGGTGGCCGGGCTGCGTATCTGGATCCTTTGGACTTACAACCTTTGATTTTAGTGGTGTAGATTTACAGCAGGGTAATCAATATGCTTTAGTTCTGAAAAATTCAGAAGGGGCTAGAGGTTCTGTATCCTGGAATAGATCAGCAATACCAACAGATCCTTCTAATCCTTATCAGGGAGGTAATATTTGGACTTACGAAAATTACCGTTCTCGCTTATTATCTGATGAAGTATGGAGGGAAGATGAAACTCATGACTTACATTTCTCAATAGAAGCCCTGCAGGAAGATTTAACGTATTCTATAGATCAAGATAGCTTTGATTGTTCAAACTTGGGAGTAAACACTGTCAGTCTAACCGTTACAGATGCTTCTGGAAATACATCCAGCTGCATTTCAGAAGTCACCGTCATAGATAACTTAGCGCCAACCGTAGTAACTCAGGACATCACAGTCGAACTTGATGCTAACGGCGAAGCAGGCATCACAGCAGACCAAATTGATAACGGTACTTCTGACAATTGTAGCAGTATTTCTGGTTACTGCATTGAAGGAATGACCTATGGAAATGCCGAGATTTTTATTGAAGGCGCCGGAATGGGGCGTGTAGACTTTAGCGCTGGTTTAGTGAGTGCCTCATCCGGAGGGGTTCCAATGGAATTAGTTCCTATTACTACCATTGACTCTAAAGTGCGTAGTGGGGATCTGGTGCATGCCAGATCTACATTAAGTACTGGAAGTCGACCATCTGGTGAATCCATTTTTTACAGGGTCTCTGATGGTCGCATTATCTGGGGAGGACATTCTCCTTCAGGATCTTTTGCGAATAGAACACAATTAGTTATTGAACAACCAAATGTTGCTACAGGTGAACTCATTGACTTCAGCAAGCCTTATAATTTAAAATTTCAATTAAATGGCAGATACCTAAGTCAGTCTGGGGGATCTTTCACTTCAGTAAGCTCACCAGCCGATATTTCAGCCGTTTTAATTTCAGGGGATTTAGGGGCAACCAATAATTGCTTGTTAACAACCAGCCTTGATGCTACAACTTTTGACTGTAGTAATTTAGGAGATAACGAAGTAACGCTAACAGTAACTGATGGAAGTGGTAACTCTTCTTCAGCAACGGCAATAGTAACCGTAATAGATAATATAGCTCCAACAATAGTCTTAAAAGATGTTACTGTGGAGCTTAATGCAGAAGGCACAGTTAGTGTAGAGGCTTCAGCATTTGATAATGGAAGTTTTGATAACTGTGGAGAGGTCACTTTTAGCACAAATTTAGTTGAGATCTTGAGCTGTGGTGCTTTAGGACTAAACGAGGTTACCGTTACTGTTACCGATGCTTCAGGCAATCAATCTCAAAACACAGCGATCTTGACTGTTTTAGATAATTTATCTCCTGCTGTGGTCACTCAGGACTTTACTGTTGTGCTAAATGCCAACGGTGAAGCTACCATCACTGCTGCTCAGGTCGATAATGGGTCTGCAGACAACTGTGGTGTGGATACGCTAGCTTTAGATATAACTACTTTCGATTGTTCTAATCTTGGCGAAAACACAGTAACCTTAACTGCGACTGATGGCTCAGGCAAACAGGCTACAGCCACAGCAATAGTAACAGTTGTTGATAATAGTTTACCTACAGCAGTAGCTCAAAACCTTACAGTAGAACTAGATGAGTTTGGTGCTGCCAGCATTACTGCTGCACAAGTGGATAACGGATCCTCAGACAATTGCGGAGTAGAAACTTTAGCACTGGACGTTACCAGTTTCGATTGTTCTAACCTGGGTGAAAACACAGTAACTTTAAGAGTGACCGATGGCTCAGGCAATCAGGCTACATCCACAGCGGTCATCACCGTAATTGATGCTTTGGCACCTGCTCTGGTCACTGCGGATATTACAGTAAGCTTAGATGAAAATGCTACAGTAAGCATAGAACCAGGTAATCTTGTCGATACGCTTGAGGACAACTGTTCGTTAGCAGGAGAGATAACACTTGCCTTGGATCAGGATACCTTTACGGCAACAGGTATTTATGTGGTAAATATAACCGCAACAGATGCTTCAGGGAATACAACTACAGAATCTGCTGAGGTGACGGTGGATTCAACACTAAGCATAGATCAGGTCGATTCAGACATACAGGTTAAACTTTATCCAAATCCAACGACAGATCACCTATTCTTCGAAGTTTCCAATACAGAACTCATACACATCACTATTTACGATATGAATGGTAAGCTTGTTAAAACAAGTCAGGAAAGTCATTCTGTTGATGTGACTAACTTATCCAGTGGAGTGTACTTCGCAAAAGTTGATGCTAAGGGCGGAAACACATTGAAGATCCTAAGATTTATAAAGAAATAAATTTCATCCACTTATTTTTTTCTAAAGCCTCCTTTTCGGGAGGCTTTTTTATATGTATCCCTGAACAGCTAAGCCTATTTCACTCCAGCCGACTGTAAAGTCACCGATATCCAGCCTGTAAAAATCCAATGACACGCGACCTCAACCAAAACACCAGGTTTAGGATTGATTCCCAGGCTCATTTGAAGTATGGGGAGGAGCAGGGTTTACAATGCAGAAAGTTGGTTTGCCAGTATAGATAGAGTTTCAAGAGATGGAATTATAAAATGACAAAATACCTTGACGAAAAAAACATTACAATATTTAAGGAGCTGAGAGTGAAAAATAGTAATTCACTCAAAATCATCAGTCGTTTTTCACCGTAAAAGAAGAATAGATTTAATGCTTCAACCTGAAACTTTGACAACCTGATGAGTTCATCTTAGCTCTCAGGTTTTAAACAGTAACGGTGAATGGTCACACACAGGAGGAATTAGGGACAATTTTCTATCAGTCTACATCGGGTTTTGCGAGACATAAACACTCAAAAACTCCTGAAACTTCCTTGCACTATGCTATATAGTGTACAAGTCATTCTTTATGACAGTTTATTAATTTCTTTCTCAATCTCTTGCATACAAAAGGGTTTGCGGAAATATCCTTGAATTAATCCAGACTTTATTGCATTTTCGATTTCATCCGTTACTTCAAATCCTGTTAAAATATAAAATTTTTTTTCGGGATACTTTTTTTTCGCTTCCATAATAAATTCTATTCCGCTCATTTCAGGCATACTCAAATCACTAATTACGGCTTTTGTGTCAGAATGTTTTTCTAGTAGGTTCAGCCCTTCATATCCACTATACCCTGTATAGACCTCATAATTAACGGAAAAATTAATTTGAAAAAGCATGACATTTATTTTTTCGTCATCAATATATATGATCTTGATTTTCTCACTCATGGCCTATTTATTTTCGGTAATACTATTCTTACTGTTGTTCCTTTTCCTACTTCTGATTCAAATTCAAGTCTCCCTTTGTGCTCTTTTATGATGTTGAAGGTAATCGATAATCCCAGGCCTGTGCCTTTCCCGGGGGCTTTGGTCGAAAAGAACGGGTCCGTAAGCCTTTTAAGATTCTCTTTTGGAATACCTGTACCAGTATCTTCAATTGTTATGACTACCTCAGATTCTTTTTCTCTTGTTTTTACAATAATTGTCCCGACTGATTCAATGGCCTGAACAGCATTATTTAATATATTTATAAATACCTGATGTAAATTCCCTACATTCCCTTTAATGACCATATCAGAATTGCTGTAATCTTTTTCAATAGAAATTTGACATTTTATCTGACTACTCATCATAATAAGTGAATTTTCAACTATCTCATGCACATTACAATCTTCGTCATAAGAATCGCTTTTACGACTGAACTGGCTTAAACCCTTAACGATAGAAGAGGAACGGTCAACACCAATCTTCATAGCTTCAATTAATTTTCCAACTTGCTCAGGGTGATCTGAAAATGAATTTTCTTCATAATGACGGTGTAAACCAACATAAGAGCCCATGATGTAATTCAATGGATTATTAATTTCATGAGCAACACCTGCTGTTAAAATACCAAGTGATGCCATTTTTTCTGTTTGAACTAGATGAGCTTGAGTATCTTTAAGACGTTTGATATTCAATTCTAATTCCTTTGTACGTTCCTTAACTGTCTCCTCAAGATGATTTTGATGTTCTTGTAATGCTATTTCTAAACTCCGATGTTTGTTAAGTTGCCTTCTGATGAAAAAGAATAAGAGAATTGCAGTAATAATCACATAAAACCACCCTTTGTAGGTTTGAAAATCACTCAGTTTGGCCCTGTTATTAACCAGTAAATGAAGAATATTATCAGAGAAAAGTATCCAAAGACCACCTATTAATGTGTAAAGAATAGTTATTCTATATTCAAACTTAAGAGACTTCATATAAAATAATTTTTTTAAGACATCATTAATAGTTCAAAAAAACATTCACCAAATATATTAATAATACCATAACACTGTTTCAATTGCTGCCACTGGTTATTAAATGTTGAACCTAGACATATATATCAGGCATTCATAAAATAAATTTATTTTAATAACATTGTTTTAACAAAACCTCATTCAGCCACTCATCAGTGATGAGATTAGAGTTATTAACCCTCATCTCTAACATACTCTTTCTTAGAAATTTAAAACTGTTTAATCGATTTTTATGTCTATGTGAAATGATTTAATTTGGATAGCTGCTTTTGACAAAAGCTGATCTTCAATGGACTTATAAAAGTCCATATGTTTGACAGTTTTTAAATAAGCAAGGCTTTTCATGATCTTTAAGCCTATAAATAAACCTCCTGTCATCTAACCTAATTGCATAAGAAGCAAACATGAAGCAGCGGAGTTTTTTGAGTCTTAAATTTCTTTGAATAATTGAAAAAATGCAAAATTCTCCTGATCATACTAGTAGTCACTCAAGTTCAATTCTAGATTTTAGACATATTGATCTACACTATATTTTCTACATTACTTTTTTATGAGCTTTTCTTTATTACGACTCATTATTCTTTCGTTCTATTTATAAATGTATTGTTCTCATAAAATCCGCTATCCCTGATAAATTAAGCATTATATATTCTAAAGTTGTAAAAGGAAAAATGAGCTGTGGATAAACCGACATTCACCTGTGAAAAACTCATGTCCACTTGTGGCCGATTTAATTTAATGTACTTTAAAATAGTAAATAATGTACATTATTTGATACTATCCTCAAGTACTTTTTCTAATGACCTCTAGAGAAAATAAGGCGATTCTCAGGTACATTGATAAATGAGAGCTTAAGAATGGGGTTATAAGCTATATCATCTTAAGCCAAAGGCTTCTTGGATTTGAAGGCCAACAGGATCCATTCCTCTCCAGCTGTTTTTAAAAAATTCAATGACAAGAGACCTTAACCACAACACTAGGTTTAGAATTAATTCCCAGGCTCAGTTGAAGTATGGGGAAGGAGTAAGGTTTACAATGCAGAAAGTTGGTTTGCCAGTATAGATAGAGTTTCAAGAGATGGAGTAACAAGAAAAGATTAACGCATATATTATTTAAAATCATTATTTTAGATACTAATTAACACTTTTATAAACCTTAAACCTTCTTCCTTATGAAAAAGCTACTCCTACTTTTCGTTTTCGCACTGGGGGCTCATCAGGGTATGGCCCAGATCAACGCCAAACTCATGCGCGACTTTGATGTTTCAGAATCCCATATCGCCTTTGTCTACGGAGGGGATATCTGGCTGGTGGATAAAACCGGTGGTACAGCCAATCAGCTGACGCGTTCTCAGGGGGTGGAGTCCTTCCCCAAATTTTCACCCGATGGCGGGCATATTGCCTATTCCGCCTATTACAACGGAAATGAAGATATCTATGTCGTTCCGGTAACCGGCGGCCTTCCTGAACGTGTGACTTACGCCTCCTTCTCCGACCGGCTTGTGGACTGGCATCCTGATGGAGAGCACTTGCTGTTGGCTTCACGACGGCTCATAGGACAGCGATCCGCCAATCAGCTTTTTCTCGTAGATAGAAACGGTGGCCTGCCACAACCGCTTCCGCTTCCCTACGGCGAACTCGCCAGCTACTCTCCCGATGGGAGTCAGCTGGCCTACATCACAAAAATAACGGAAAACTATCCCTTCAAGCGCTACAAGGGCGGACTGGCGTCGGACATTTTACTTTATGATGTAGAGGATGAAACCGTGGTCAAGATTACGGACAATGAGTACAACGACGGGAAGCCCGCCTGGGCCGGGGATACCATCTATTTCCTGTCTGACCAGGGACCCGAGTTTCGCCTGAACCTCTGGGCGCATGATACCCGCACAGGAGAGACGACCCAGGTCACGACCTATGCTGAATTTGATATTTCTTTTCTTTCTGCCGGCCCTGATGATCTCGTGTTTGAAATGGGCGGCGGACTCTATCTGATGGATCTCGAATCCCGGGAAATTAGCCAGGTTGACGTGGACGTAGTCAGCGACCTGGCCCTTGAAATTCCCCGACGGGAAGATGTAAGTAAAAGCATTTCCAACATGACCGCAGCCCCCGGGAGCAAACGCGTGGTCTTTGAGGCCCGCGGCGAGCTGTTCAATGTGCCCGTTTCCGACGGATATTCTGAAAACATGACGCAGTCAAGCGGTGCCTTCGACCGTCATCCCGCCTGGTCCCCGGACGGACAGCATGTGGCCTTTTGGAGTGACAGGAACGGGGAGTACAACATCTACCTGCGAAACATGAGCGGCGCGGGGGAGCTGAGACAGCTTACAGACCGGGATAAAGGCTATGGATACACACTCTACTGGTCACCGGACTCCAAACAGTTGGCCTTTATCGATGAGACCAATACCATTTATACGCTTGAGGTCGAAAACGGCGCCCTTACGGAAGCCGGAAACACGCACTGGAACGTCGGTCACGGCGGGCGTGGCGACTATCCCCTGGCCTGGTCATCCGACTCCCGCTGGCTGACCTTTACGCGGGGGATGGAAAACGCTCAGTTTGCGGTGATGCTTTATGACACCAAAAAGGAGGAGCTGTACCAGGCCAGCAGCGGTTACTACAATGACTCGAATCCGGTATTCACGAATGATGGCCGGTATCTGATTTACACAACCAACCGCGAGCTGGATCCGGTGTATTCCGATCTGGATAACACCTGGGTGTACCCAAACTCCACCCGGCTTGTGAGCGTGAGCCTTAGCGATACCATTCCCTCCCTGCTTCCGGTCAAAAACGACAAGGTTGAGATCGCATCGTCAGATCAAAAAACAGATAAAAAAGGTGAGGAGTCCTCAAAAGAAAAGTCCGACTCTGATACCCTTACCGAGATTCAGCTCGATGGCTTTGAATCCCGCATTACTGTGCTTCCGGTTGAAGCAGGCAATATCAGGGGGCTGATGAGCTTTGACGGTCTGCTTGCCTATAGGCGTTATCCAAACTCCGGAAGCCGAGGCGGCGTCCCTGTGTTACAGGCCTATGATTTTGAAAAGCAGGAAGAGATGAGTATCCTGGAGGGTGTGGAACAGGCGGTACAGTCTGCCGATGGAAAATCCATTCTGGTATCGGCCGGCAAAAAATTTGGTATCCTTCAGCCAAAACCGAAGCAGAGTATTGAAGAGCCTATCTCCACAGCCGGTCTAAGCATGCAGCTGGTCGTTCGCGAGGAGTGGAACCAGATTTTCCAGGACACCTGGCGGAGATACCGTGACTTTTTCTACGATCCCAATATGCACGAGGTAGACTGGGACGAGATGCGTGAGCGCTACGGCGCACTGATCGCGGACGCCCGCACACGGCAGGACCTCACCTTTCTGCAGTCGAATATGCAGAGCGAGCTCAGTGCTGGTCATACCTACACCCGTGGCGGCGATACGGAAGCTGTGGATAGGCTTTCAACCGGCTATCTGGGTATAGATTTTTCCCTGGAGGACGGGATGTATCGCATCGCCCGCATCGTCAAACCGGCTTCCTGGGATACACAGGTTCGCTCGCCCTTTGACCGCCCCGGTGTGGAGGTGAGTGAAGGCGATTATATCCACGCCGTAAACGGAAAAACCCTGGACCCTGAAAAGGATCCCTATGCGGCCTTTGAAGGATTGAATGGCAAAACCGTATCCCTCAGGATAAGCAGTGACGGCAATCGGGAGAAGGCTTCCGAAGTGGTCGTGACCACTCTTACCCAGGGGGAAGAAGCGAAGCTCCGCTATCTCGAATGGATAGAAAACAACCGCAGGAAGGTCGATGAGCTATCGGACGGAAAACTCGGCTATGTCTATATGTCCAACACGGCAGGGCAGGGGCAGCGGGAGCTGGTTCGCATGTATTATGGTCAGCTCGACAAGCAGGGTTTTATTATTGATGAGCGCTTCAATGGCGGGGGTCAGCTGGCCGACCGCTTCTTGGAGCTGCTCACCAGGCCCGTCGTCTATAACCTGCACTGGCGCCACGGACGCGACCACACCCAGCCGGTTAAAACCAATACCGGCCCCATGGGCATGCTGATTAACGGCTGGGCCGGTTCAGGCGGTGACGGTCTTCCCTGGGCCTTTCAGGAGTTGGAAGCCGGGCCCATCGTTGGTGAACGTACGCTGGGTATCCTCGTGGGACCGGCTACAGGGCACTCCCTGATTGATGGTGGCGGTATAACGGTTCCCGGAGCACGTCTGTATGATAACGACGGACACTGGTTCTGGGAAGGCGAAGGGGTCCGGCCCGATATTCCGGTCTGGGACGATCCCAACCTGATGATGCAGGAACGGGATCCCCAGCTGGAGCGGGTGGTTCGTGAAGTGCTGAACAGACTGGAAGCCAATCCCACCCGGATGACGCCTGCACCGCCGTACCAGGACCGAACCGCTGAGGCTTTAAAGAAAACCTATAACTAAGCTGTTTTTAGATCGCACAATCAAACCCGTCGGCATATATCATCCAGCCGTTTTTTTCTACGGAGTCACGAACCTGCACGAGGATTTTTGTCCAAATGACCCATGCTTCGTGTCTTCGTGTTGAGGCAACTGACTGAGGAGTGGATCTCTAGGTCTATCATGATATGATAGACCTTGGTGCTGTGTTTTATGGTGTAATTTAGGCTTTGTCCTCTAACTTGAGCGCGTAAGAGGTAAATAGATGTATTCAAATACTCCGGGGCATAGCAATGGTTATTTCAATTCTAAATTTTTGAGGTAGTGACCTGCATTATATTCTCTCCATTGAAGCATTCAGGCCGTATTTATAATAGCCGATGGAACAGCTGGCTTTTAATGTTTAACCCGACTTATGCTTTAAGAGGCTCTGAATGAGCCGAATTAAGGCATTAGTAAGGGTTAACCTCCGAATAACACAAATTAAATTATCGTAATTTTAATTTGTAGTTATTCGAGAGTCCTCGATCTATTTTTTAATTCAATTATTGAATTATAATAGAATCGGGACCCGAGATTGAAAAACACCATTAAGGTGATTTTATCAAATCACCTTAATGGTAGAGTTTTCTTATTCGTTTATGCATTTGAAAACTTTCAAATGCATAAACCGGGTTTAAGCCTGTCCGATTGCAAGTCTTGTTTGAATATTTAGGGTCTGGGACAGGATAAAAAAATGGTACAAATCAAACCGAAATCACTGGCATAGTCCGACCGAAATCACTGGCACAAAACGAACCGAGTTATCCAATCATAAGTGTTCATTTTTTTGACTTTAGTGATACTTAGGATAATGAAGTTTTAGTCTAAGTCTCACTCATTTTTCATTATACCCCTAATACAATAGAGGCGTCGATGCCCATTTTTAAACTAATTTCTCTGGCCACTTTTAAGGTGGGCTCACTTTTGCCATTTAAATATTCGCTAACTCGGGAAGTGCTAACCCCTAATAATTCTGAAAGTCGTTTTTGGTTTAATCCCATTTCAGCCATACGCAACTTTATAACTTCAACAAGCTTAGGTTTGGCTAGGGGATAAGTACGCTCCTCATAATCTGCAACTAAATTGGACAACACGTTTAATTCTATATAATCCGTGGCTTCGGTATTTTCAATATTATCCGGGTTTTCCAAAAGTGTTTCAATACGATTGAGTAAAGCTTTATACTCTTTTTCTGTCTGTATCATATCAACTATTTTTTATGTCTTTTATCTTATCATAATCCTTATGCGTACCAATGAATCGAATGTAAACCTTTTGTGCATTAAAGGAAATTATAGCAACAAGCCGATAATCATTACCTTTTATATTAAACACATAGCGGTGGTTTCCTACATAATCAACGCTATTAAAGCTTTGTTTTATGTCACTTAGGTTTTTCCACTCTTTAGCTGTAACCGTATGGTACCAAAAATTTAAAGCAGTTTCAGCATCGGCATGTTTAGCTGAAAACTCTTTAATCCGTTTATAAGTTACAATACGCATTTAGTCTTTAATTGGTTACAAATATACTATTAGATTTTGTTTTATGTAATTTTATTTTGCAAAACAAAATAATAATTTAGTATGAGCAAAATTACTTTGCTATCTTCTTAATTCGGTATTCAGTATTTAATATTCAGTTGCAAATCATAAGAAAAGAGCAAGCGGCCAACGGCCAAAAGCCAGTATTCAGTATTCAGTATCCAGTATTCAGTATATGGTTTCAAGCCATTAGAAAAGAGCAAACGGCCAACGGCTAACAGCCAAAAGCCAGGATACATTTACCACTTTCCGTGAAGAAATTAACATTCCAGCAATGACTCGGCCTGTGAGCGCACAGAAACTGGTATTGACTCAAAATCGTCCCTCATTTTTCACTCCATTTGATTCGTAACTTTTGTAATCAACTGTAAATCAAAACTATATAAATATTAAAATTTTAAATCTATCATTTTTTTGTTTTCTTGTACCTCAGGAGGTACAAAACTTAAAATCTATCGGTTTTGATCATGAAAACAGATATTATTTTTGACCGTTCTGACCAGGGATTTTACCAGCTTTTAATTAAACCTGACCACACCACCTCTGGTATTAATTGTGCTTCCATCATCCAGGGTTGCCTCAATTTCATAGTCTATAGTATTGGGTATTCCGGTCGTATCTGAAAATTCAATCTGGAACCCACCAATGTTTCCATTAGTTTCTGATATAAATTCTGAAATCGGTTGCTGAGCGCCTACAATTTGCATCTGGCTGGTGACATCAAGGCGTTCATTATTATTATCAACATCGATGAGTTCAACCTTTATGGTTTCAATTTTATTTGTATTTATAAGTATTTGATCTTCACAGGGCACTACGGCGGCATAGATAAACTCAGGCCTATCGTTTTGAATATTGTTTTCCTCGTTTAGCGCTATGTTTTCAATACTAATGACGTCCACTTCAATGATAAAGTCCTCTTTATCAATGGTATTTTGTCCGTCATACTCTATCGTAGTGGAACCCTCAGATACTAAAACTCTGGATTCTAGGTCTGTAATGCTAAGAAAATAAGTGGTTTCATCACAACACGACATCAGTAAGGGTGGCATAAGGATAACAGCGAATACATTTAAAGCCTGTGGTTTCATTTTCTATCTTGTTTTACATTGTTGGTCAGTAAAGTAAGACTAACTATTTCTTTGGAATGTTTCTAAATAGTTGTTTCTTATGTAGGCCATTTTTTTCGCTGGAATTAAGGTTGGCTCTGGAAACCCATCTTGTCGGTTCGTTGTATTTTAAATCTTTTAATAACGCTCTTAGTTCTCTGGTAAAATCTGCTTTAAACTCTTTTTTGATCTCTTTTACCAGCTCATGCTTAAGCTCATCTAAAGTCACGTCGATAAGTCTTTTATAAGTTAATTTCATTATTTATAAGTTTTTGATAGTCAATGTAGTGAAAATCAGACAAACATATCGACTACCTGATATTTTAAAATTGGCTGGTTGATAAGATAGTGTTGGTTGATTTTTTTCTGGAAGCTATTAAAACAAGATTACTAAAAAATATATGATTTCTATTTTATTTATAACTTCCTGAAACCAAACTTGATATCAATGGCAAAAACTTCGAATCTCCCTCACACAATACCATCAGTAGAAACTGCCGTTCCCGCTTTTGTAGGTTACACTCAAAAAGCTGAAGCTGATGGGTTATCCCTCTTGCTCAAACCTACGAGAATATCTTCCATTCTTGAATATGAGAGCTACTTCGGAGGAAGAAGCAGCATAGAAAATATTACTGTTATTCTTGGCGATGCCCCTGCCAGGGGAGTAAAAGAGATAAATATTTCCAACACCGAACATTATCTTATGTATGATAGCCTGCGCCTTTTTTTTAACAACGAGGGAAGGGATTGCTTTATAGTTTCGGTAGGTTTTTATGGCACGGCACCTTCTTATGGGGATGAAGCAGATCCTTACAATTTAGGTTTACGTAACGGGCTTAAAGCCCTGGAAACCTATGATGAACCTAGTCTTATTCTTTTTCCGGATGCAGTGAACGTAGTAACAGATGGGAACGATGATCCCGCTTTTTATCATCTTCAGCAGATGGCACTTCAGCAATGTGCGGAACTGCAGGACCGATTTTGTATATTTGATCTCAAAGAGAACATTTCAGGAGCCTATGACCTTGCGGTTAAGAATTTAAGATACAGGATTGGTACTTCAAATTTAAAATTTGCTGCTGTTTATTCTCCTTTTTTGGTAAGCTCTTTTCATAAGGATCCCAAACTGTCTTCTTTTGAAAATTCTATATATAATTCCGCCGGAGAATCCCTTTCGCTGCTGGAGCTTTGTTTTACTTCTGCTGAAACTGACCTTCTGAATACTTACTCTGAAGCTTCAGATGAGGAAACCAGAATAGCTTTACAAGTGATGTTGTATCAGGGAACAGGTGTCATTGCACAAATCGCGACAGCGATAAAAAAGAAGCTGGGTACATTGCCCCCTTCCGGAGCTATTGCGGGACTTTATGCTATGGTTGATAGCAGTAGGGGAGTTTGGAAAGCCCCCGCAAATGTCAGCATCAATGGGATCTTAGGTTTAACAAAAGAAATAAGTAATGATGAACAGGCAAATCTCAATGTTCATCATAGCGGAAAATCGATTAATGTTATCAGGTCTTTTCCGGAGAAAGGTGTGTTGGTCTGGGGAGCTAGAACGCTTGCGGGTAATGATAATGAATGGAGATATGTGCCTGTGAGGCGTTTTGTTACTATGGTGGAAGAATCTGTAAAGAAAGCCTGCGCTCCTTTCATGTTTGAACCAAATGATGCAGGCACCTGGGCTAGGGTTCGGGCATTGATTGAGGACTATTTAAGTGGCTTGTGGAGGGATGGAGCCCTAGCCGGAGCCAAACCTGAGCAGGCTTTTTTCGTGAAAGTTGATCTGGGGGAATCCATGACAGCCCAGGATATCGTGGAGGGCCAGATGAATATAGAAATTGGATTGTCGGTAGTTAGACCTGCAGAATTTATAATTATCAGATTCAGTCTACAAATGGTTGAGTCCTGATGCTTTCAGGTGCTGCCCATAAAAAAAGCCTACCAGACCTATTGATTTCTTGATCTATCATATAGTGATATACAAAGACTATGTGCTTTAAACGCTTAAATTAAGGCTCTGTCATATAACTTAAGCGTTTAAGAAGCATACGGTATGTAGTTAAGCTTTCCAGAGTCACATCGATAAGTCTCTTGTAAGTCGATTCCATAATTTATAGGTTTTTGATAGTCAATGTAATGAAAATCAAAAAAGATATATTTATCATGGTTTTTTTTCAATGGGTAGAATAGGGGGGGTAGTTTTTTAAATTATAGCATAAAGGCAAAATCATTTTATGAGAAGAGTGTTTTTAATATTTTTGTATGTAATAAGCTACGCTCAAAGATGCGCTATCTTGTAAGCGTGACCTTTACTATTAAAAGTGAAAATCACATTTTTTTTTGAAACCAAAAACAAAGCAATTTTATGTATTGTCATGCGTAGTAGTTTTCCACTCGTCTTGTAATTCTAATCTCATTCCATAAGTTTTATAGTTATCAGATTTGATGCTTTGTCGCACATTTCAGAGTTTGGTCATTTTCTCCAGTGACAATGCAGTCTGCTATTTTTTGTTTGTCTGGGAATTTGTCCATTAATAAACCTAAATACATTGAAAGTTGTCCAAAAACTTTAAAATTTGCAACTCCAGTTTTTAATTCGACAGCCGGTAAAATGTCAATTCCTTAAAATTAGAAAATGCAGGCAATAGGGAAATAACTTTTATAATCCTTTATTTTAACACGATAAAAACTTAACTCCAGGGGTGAAATACAAGTAATCTTTGAAGCATTTGGAGCGGCATTAATTAGGTATAGCCTCTAATTTTTCTATTTTACTCTTCACAGTACCAGTTTCCCCTAGCCTTATTACAGCCAGTAGTAATCTTATGCTTAATTTGTGTTTTGTAATGATATCTGCAACCTCAGCAACAGCTAAATCTCTTTCCTTTTTGCAATCCTCCAATAATTTGCCTCCAGGTGTATGGAGAGTTTGGGCAAATCGCCAGGCACCGTCCCGGGCCAATTGCATGCTAAAATCAGTCATAAGATTATCAAGCTGCCCAGCTTGTTTTAATATATAGCGTAAAGGTGGCCAAATTGTTCCTAGATTATGCTGCACCTCTCCTACAAGATCTGCAAGGATCTGGTTAATTCTGTAAAAATCACTTCTTAAAACCTCAATGTTTCTTCCTTCAGAAATGTTGGCAGCAGCGATTCCCAGATCGAAATTGATATGGGCATTCATTCCAAGAAGCAAGTGTTGGAAAGTAATGGGCCAGAAACTAGAAGCCTGATCAAAAGCTTTTTTCCACGACTTAGACACAGGAAGATCTTTTTTATAGTTATTATAAGCATCAATGTATCTCCCTGCAAAGACAACATCAAGTCTTTCCATCCTCCTGCCATCTTCAAAATATCCGGTATCAATACCCTTTTTTACTTTCCAGGTAACCCGCCTGTATAGAACAGCGAAATAACCAAGAGCACTGTTCTCTTGTTTAGTTTCAAATATGATAACATCCAGGCTTTCTAAAACCTGTTCTATTGTCTCCATAAATACATGATTTTTTAATCGGAAATGATCTTAATTTGAATTCAACTTTGAGATCATAAATTCTCTGGTGGCCATGTCAAAAATTCCCGTTATAGCCACTTCAAAATTCGTTGCTTGAAACTCTTTAAGAGCTCCCTCCGTCATGGGCCCAAATTTTCCATCAGAAGTACCACAATTAAAGCCTAATAGCTTTAAAGCATCTTGAAGCTCGATAACGTCTTTCCCGGTATCACCTTTCTTTATTATCTTTTTGGCAAAACCTACTTTTGTAGTGGGGACAGGTCTTCTAAAACCTAGCAATTGACTTGAAGGGTAAGCGGTTACAGAAACCTGATTTCCCTGATTACCACCAAGGCAATAAATACGGTGACCATCCTGAGAAAAACCCATAAATATCCCTACATGGCCTTTCCAAGAGTCTAAGCTTTCCCGCCAAAAAATAACGATATCACCAGGCTCGGGATGATCAGTTGGCACGCCGGTAAGCAGCCACGACCTGGCAGCCAAACTATGAGACCTTTTCACCCTGGCCTTGTGGGCCACCCAATTAATAAATAAACTGCACCAGGCTGTTTCGTCTGAAGTATAATCAATAAAATTACAATCTTTAGCATATTGAATTATTTTCTCATTAGCCCCGGAACCTGAAACTTCCTTTACTCCCATCTCGGCACTGGCTATAGCTAATAAATTTTTCATAAAACCTAATTTTTAATGATTGTAAAATATTTAATATCCAATTATTAATGTGTTTCTTCAAACTTACTTCTAATTTAACTATTAACAAAAGCCAGTTATTCGAAACATTTACTAAATTAACAGAATAAAAGATACATATCTAAATTTTTTACCTAATGAAAATACAGGAACTAAAAAATTTACATCCTTGAATCGTTTATTCATTTTTCGAACTAAAGAAGAGGATTGTAGAATTATAGAGAATTTAGCAAAGTAGTCGTATCTTTCTTAAGCAAAATTATTTGAAATGAGTAAAAACAGATTTTTAGATAACAAAGAAGTTCAAAATCTTGTGCAAGAAGCTATTTCTTTAAAGGAAAAAAATATACGTTATTCAGATATTGTTGATGATAAAGGAAACCAATATGTAGATCTGGTTCAAGAAGGAGGAGGTGTATTAGGAATTGCACTTGTGGGATACACCTACATCATGGAAAAGGCAGGAATACGGTTTTACAGTTTGGCCGGAACCTCCGCCGGTTCAATAAACACCCTCTTGATGGCTGGATTAGTGAATCCAGGAGAACCTACTTCAGAAAAAATAATAGAAATAATAGGTGAGAAAAATTTTTTTGATTTTGTTGATGGCCCTTCAGCAATAAAAAAACTAGTTCAGAAAAAAATAGAGAACCGAGGTAGCGTATTCTGGAATGTGGTATGGAATGTCCGCAAAATCTTTAAACTAATAAAGTATAAACTTGGAGTTAATCCCGGGAATCATTTTGAAGAGTGGTTGACTAAAACTTTAAAAGATGCGGGTATTAATAGCTTATCAGATCTTGATGAACGCAGATCCCAACTTCCCAAATTAAAACACCTAAATAATAAGGAGTATGAGTTTAAAAAACCGGGTTTTGCAGTAATTACTTCAGAAATCACAACTCACAGCAAAGTGGAATTCCCTGAGATGCGTAAGCTCTATTGGAACGAATCAGATAATATTCACCCTGCAAAATTTGTTAGGGCGTCCATGTCCATACCTTTCTTCTTCTATCCGTATACTGTAAAAAACATTCCAAATGCCGGGAATAAAGAAGTTGAAAGTTGGAAAACCTTTCTGAGTTACAGTGGACCCATACCCGATTCTGTAAAATTTGTAGACGGCGGAATGTTATCTAACTTTCCTATAAATACCTTTCATGTTTCCGGCGGAAAACCTTCGAGACCTACTTTTGGGGCAAGGTTAAGCACTTATAGAAAATCGTACTCTACAACCGACAAGGCCTTTGGATACTGCGGCGCTATGATTAGTACTATGAGGCAAATTCATGATTATGATTTTATTCTAAAAAATCCAGATTACAAAAAACTTATATGTAGGATTGATGCAGACGAGAAATATAACTGGTTAAATTTTGGAATGAGCGAAAAGCGGCAGCAGGATTTATTTCTTTTGGGAGCTAAAAAAGCATTAGAATTTCTTAAAACATTTGACTGGGAAAAATATAAGGAGATTAGAGCAAATTCTTAGTGATTCTTGCCTCAAGTGAAATTAACCAAGATTTTCTGTTTTTTTTACTTTTCCGATACAAGAAGTTGGTTTGCCAGTATATATAGGGTTTCGGGATATGGAGGTACAAAAAGATACAGATTTTTACCACTTTCCGTGAAGAAATTAACATTCCAGCAATGACGGGGCCTGCGAACGCACAAAAATTAGTATTTGGCTAAAATGACCCCTTATTTTTCATCTCATTTGATTTGTACCTTTTATAAGTATTTATAAATCAATACTATATAAATATTAAAATTTGAAATCCGTCATTTTTTTTGATTTTCTTGTACCTCCTGAGGTACAAAAAGGTATTTTTTATCCAAAAAAATCAAAAATTACATTTTTGATTTTTATTCATAAATGATATTTTGATTTTTGATTTTATATAATTTAAAATACAAGATTTAAAAGAAATAAAATGACTGACAGAGAACATAAGCAACTAGAATTTATGAACAATAACCGTTCGAGAATAATCAAAAAATATATATCCAATAAAGATAAAGAGGGTTATGTTAGACTGTATGTTGATGATGATTTTAACCTTATAGAAGAGTCATTTAAATTTGTTGAAGGTGATTTCAATAAAGATAGTTTATATCTCTATAAGCATCTGAACCAGTCCAGCCTGAAAGAATAAAAGATGCTTTTCACGTTTATTTCAATATACTATGGTCAGATAATAAAACAATGTTGAATGTCAAAGTAAACAGTGTTAGAGGGTGATTAATTTTTGGGTATGCTTTAACTAAAATATAAATGACTATTTTAGAAATTAAACTAATTGACATTATTTATAAATACCCTGGTTTTTTTCCTTTTTAGCAATTATGAATCATAGATGATGATTTACATGAGTACAAAGTCTAGGCTGAAAAATATCAATGGGAGAGATCGAATGGAATGAATAATGCAAAGTTTTTTCTCCCATTTGAAAATACTTAGAATTTTGAGCCAGTTAAAAATTCAGCCTTTAGCATTACTTTTTCATTGATTGAGGAATGCGATGAGAGCAATTATAATGAATATCCACTACTTGGAGAAGATGAAGATGAAATGAAAGAAAACATGGAAATAGGCGAGGCAGTGTTAAAACTATATTATATTTTAACTCATTGATGCCTTTTTACTATTTATAATGTGTAGACTTCCTTAAAAGAAAGGGCATTTAATAAATTTTATTTTGTAAGATGAATACAAATTTTGTGCTTTGTATTATTAGTCTGTAAATGATTTATTAACTAATCCATATTTATCAGATAATTCATTCTTAGCTGCAGTCATGCCTGTATTATTGTAGAGTTCTTCAAGTGCTTTTCTTGGATAATGCTTACTACTGTTAGTTTTTATACAAGTTCTTAGTATCGCAATTGCATCAGGTATGTTTTTTTTCACGTAATATTCGTATTCCCCTTTCATGACTGATGCAATTTCTTTAGCTTTCGAGTCATAGCTTTTCTCAATACTTTTAAATAAATCTTCTATTACAGCTTTATCATCCTTTGACAGATAAGGTTTTCGAATGAGGCAAATAAAATACGCTTGAATGTGAAAAGCATTCAGTTTTTGCTGTTCATAGTTTTGTTTTGCAAGATCAATGGCCATCTTATAATCTTGTCTCAACAACAATATATTGACCAACTCCCTTTTTGATTTTTGAGAGTTTGAATGTTTTTTGAGTGCTCTTTTTAAAAAAGTCATAGCACCATCGAACTGCCCCTTAAAGCGTAGGAAGAATCCATAAAGAAAGTCGTAATCTGATCCATCCAAATGGTCAATCTCAATTTCGAATCGTGAACTTCTATTTCTTGCGAGTGTTAGACAAAGCCAGTATCTAAATTCTCTTTCTAAACTATCTTCAAGTCTACTCGGATTTTCAAGAATTTTATCGATAAGTGATATAACGTTTTTGTAATTGCCTTGATAATATAGCTCAACTATTGTTTTAAGAACAAATGATGGTATATAGTATTTTTCAGGAAGTTTGTGTCCTTCAAGAATTGCACCCTTTATATTAAAAAGAAGTTCAGAGATATCTTTAAAATCTGAGTGTTCATTTTCATGAGTAATAAAGTTTTTTATACTCTGACGTAACTTTTTAGAATATTCACTACTGATTTTTTCCTTTGATCGCCTTAAATAATCCCTAATAGAGTAGTGCACTTTTATATACTCTTTATTAGCACCTACAAGATCAAATATTCCCAGGATGTAGAAATCGTCTAGTAACTTTTCGGTTTCAGAAGAATTTTCAGTAATAGAGTAAATAAACTCATAACTAACAAACTCAAAACTTGAAAGCAAAGTAAGAAGTGAACTTGAATTTTCTCCTTTTGACTTGACCATGTCAATTAAATAATATACTTGCGTTTCACCAAAATCAACTAGTTCGTTGATGTTCTTGGCAGCATCCTTGATTCCATATTCTTTAATATATTCAACAGAATATTGTACCTGAGAAGGTGTACCATTCATTACTTCAAGAATAGCTTTTGCATCACTATTCACTAGGTCTAGTTTTAACATATCACAATACTTAACGAATAATTTTTCAGTATCCTTTTCGGAAAGAGTTGTAACATGAAAATGAATTATATCCTTTCTCAATCGCAACAATCCATTGGATGGACGAAATCTGGAAACGATATTTAGAGTAAATATTTCTTTGTGTTTTTGAGTCTTTATAATTTCTAAATACCATTCAGCGACTTTGCTGGTAGGTTTTACGATGCAACCAGAGTCAATAACAAAAATAATTTCATTCGATTCTTGTACTTTGTTTAATAGATTTTTAGCTTCTTGAATTTTCTCAGAAAATGACAGTTTTTGCAGCTCAGCCAAAAACTCACTAGATGTCTCATCATCAAAATCTTGAAGTTTTATGATGAAATCTTCTATACTGTCTTTAGAATCAAGGCTCAAAATAATAGGAGTATAAAATTCCTTTATTTTATTGGTTCTTTTTAAAGCGTTTTTTAGAAATGTTCTTCTTCCTATTCCTTCTAAACCTGACACGATTATTGAATTTGGCTTTACATCATTTAAAGAAAAAATTTTGGCTTCGAAATCTTCAAAAAGACTATTCCTTCCGACAAAAAGATTCTCTTTTGCTTTGAATAGAGGATTTTGGTCAAAGCTAATCTCTCTAAGTCTTTGACGAATTTTTTTGGTTATAATAAAATGATCTTGATATGGTTTCATTAAGTAGTCTTTGAGCCAATCGGGGATTCTTGAATCCTGGACTACATCAATTGATTTATCAATGAGAATCGGAAATATTCTTTTGTTCTCGTCAATCTCTAAGTTTCTGCGAGCTAAAGTAATTTCTTTTTGAACCCACTTGGAGTTCAATGAGTCATCAGAAATAAACAAAACAAATAATTCTGTTTTTTCTAAGCTAGCTAATATCTCTTCAAATAATGGCATACCTGACTCAAACTCGTATTCATCAAAGACACAATTTGATTTACCAAGATTGGATGCAATCTTTTTGATTAGTTCCTTTTGTTGACTACTGTGTGAAAGAAAAGCCCTGTTCATTATATCTGTTTTGATGAAGTATAACGGTTTCGTATATTTACTAAATTAATGAAAAATAATATTTTTTTTTCAATTTATGTTTTTAATTCCAGAAAAACCGAAAACTCAGATTTCAGCCGAAAATCTTAAATAGCTATATTCAATTTTTTCCTCAGTTATTTTACTCCTAATATAGTTCTAAATTCATCTTCTAATTCTTCTATAATTTTCGGAAACTCTTTAATTACTATATCAGAAATCTTATCTAATTTTTTTTGGTAGATATCATAGGAACCTTTTGCCATTTTATATTCACTAAGGTGACTACTCATTTGAGCAAAATCCCAACCTTTAGTCCTGTATTCATTTGATAAATTATCTAGTTTTTTTGCAAGATCTTTGTCAAAGTAAATTTTATTAGGCATATAATAATTCACAAAATTATGAATAGCTTTGTTAACTCTGTCTAATCTTTCCTTTTTTTCCTTTTCAGCACTTTTAATAATTGGATGTACTTTTCTTGTAAAAACAGTCATTGCTGATTGTAATTCTATAATTTTATGATAAAGTTGCCTAATCACTTCAGCTCTATCCTGATGTAATTTGGAAAACTGAATATTGAACTCATTAAGTTTTAAATCAAGATCATGCTGAAAATCTCTATTTTGTTGTTCTAGTTTGGTTTTATAATTTTCTAATTTTTGATTTAATTCGGTCTTTTTTAATTCAATTGTCTTTGAGAAAAAATATTCAATCATTTTTTTTCCAAATAGTAAAATGGCCAATATAATTAAAACGCCTGGCCCATTTATTTCAATTATTCTATATAGTTCATACATAATTTTTAACAACCTTTTATATAAATATAAATCTACACGTTTTTAATTAATATAAACTGATTAATATCAATTTATAACTCCAATCTATAAAACCTCCTTAAATTGCTTATCTGTGATGAGATCAGAACTATTAAGCCGCATCTCTAATAACTTATTTTCAAGAGCTTTTATTCAGTTAACCAATTTCAGGAAAAGACAATTAAACTCCTGTCATCTAACCTAAACGCATAAGGAGCTAGAATGAGGTATTAATCTCCTTTATAGTTTCTCCACTTAATCATTCAATCATCTTATCAAGAATTTCCTGTCCAATTCCAAAATTCAAGTGGCCCTGAGCGTTTAGGATGTTAACAAACCCCACTTTACATTGATTATCCTGGGGATTTTCCCTGCCTTTCCAAAACGTACCAAAATGTTCTTCTATTGTGCTCGAGTTGGGGTAGAGGAGCATGCTCCTTTTGGCGTTCCAGTAAAAGTTATAAGCATACATCTGCTTCAAGTCATCATCCGAGGGTTTTGGATTATGGGTGTCCAGGACTTTCCATTTGGTGTCAATGATAAACGTTTCAGAACTTCCTTTTTTAGTAATGACCAAGTCTGGCCTTATGGTTCGTTGCTCCCAAAAGGCTTGGCTATTTTGAAAACTTACCGTGAGGTCGTCCGTTTTAACCCTGACAAGCATACGATAGATATACTCTTCCCATAATTTATTCATATCGAATAATAGCGTCAGCATGTTTTCTTGCCCTCTGATAATATCAGGTGAATAATTCAGGAGTATCATTCTTGCAATTTGAATGGCCTTAGCATAGGGCACCGTTTTACGTGTTTCTTTTAGCTTTCTAAAATGCGTTGACTGGACTTTTAGTTTCTTAACTTCAGGAAATAGTGATGTGATCCTGGAGATACGATCTTTCAATATAGGATTGGAAGATATGGTGCTTAATACATTCAAGCCTTCCAGAAGAATTTGATTAATCAAGTGGTCATAATCATACACCTGGTGATGGGTGTAAAAGCGTTCTTTGTGGATCAGGTTTTTTTGTATGTTTTTGGAAAACTCAATTCGTCCTTTGAGCGCATTAAGGTTGCCCGACTGCTTTCTGTACTTTTTGATTAAGCCTGTATGGATTAGGTGTTCTAATTCATCCAGGTAAGTTTCAAAATAAAGGTCCAGTATAGAATTGTACCTGCGCTTCAGGCTTGCTTCGGATACTGAAGAGATCTGTATCCGCCTGCAGATTCTTAGCATATCCAGTAGGACTTTATGCCAGTGATCGTATTCTTCTTTATGCGGAGTTTTTTTCTGATCTGCTTTGGGTAGGATCTCAATCGTCAAACCACCGATTTGTATGACACCTACATAATTTTGGAACTTTACGCCATCTCTTATTCCGGTGAAGAATTTGTTGCCGTTGCGATCATTGAAATCATAGAGTTTGCTTAATTCAGCAGGCAATAAATACCTTCCCTTATCGTCTTTATGAAGGGTTATTTTTTCGTATTCGAAAACGCGTATGTGCTTATTTCTAATGTCCACTACAGGTAAATGCTCTTAAAGTCCCAGGTATCCATTGGTTTTATTTCGTAGACTTCACGCTGATTCAAATCTGATACTATGGATTCATCATAACCATCGAAATCAGCAAAAGTGGCTTCATTATCTTCAGTTTTCCGAATAAAAGAATTTCCCAAGACCAGACCTATCTTTCCATAATCTCCAAAGAAATACTCCTCCAGGAGAGGGATAACATTATCTCGAAATACTTTACCAAGATCCTCTACAGATTTGACGCTCAAAAAATAGGAATGCCCAATTTTATGGTCTTTATCCAGGAGTTTTTCTATTCTTGTGTTAATGGTCTCTAACAGAAATGGAAGTTCAATCCCATCCAGCATGCCTACATCTGCTTTGCCATGGCTTAAAATGATTTCAGGTTTTGGCTGCATTTCAATAAAACTAAATCTTCTTCTTAGTGCTGTGTCCAAAGCTTCAACACTTCTATCAGCGGTATTCATGGTGCCTATAATGTGCAGGTTCTGAGGAACTGAAAATTTGGTTTTTGAGTAGGGTAAGATTACAGAAAGTTCATTTTCTGCTCCCTGGCGTTTGTCCTTCTCAATGAGTGTAATTAACTCTCCAAAGATGGAGGCGACATTACCCCGGTTAATTTCATCTATAAAAATGGCATAATCATTATCTGGATCATCCTGGGCTTTCAGCGCTAGTTTTTTGAATATACCATTACTAATCTCGTATTTTATATCATCAGTTTCATCATCTAATACAGGCTTGATGCCTTCTACGAAATCCTCATAAGTAAATGACTGATGAAAAGTTACGAAACTGTAATTTTCTATTTCCTTACTATTGGTTTCATCATAATTCTTATAGGTTTCTAGTATCTGTTTGGCTTCAGGAAATAATTCCAGATTTTCATCTTCCTGTATATGCCACTCTGAATGATCTGTTTTCCAAAATGGTTTTATAGCAGCACGACTTACCACGCCAACATTTGGACAATCTTCTGTGGTATGACGTTGCAATGCACCCCATACAGATGCTCTCAAATTATTAATGGTACTTAATTTAGCTTTTGCCTTAACAGAGGGGTGAGCAAGAATGTCATTTACTCGAACTTTTCCTAGATCCAATAAGGCGATATATAATACCTGCCACCAGGCCAGTGGCTCCACCTCTTCTTTTAAATAATTTTCCCTGGAGGTTGAAGCAGAATATTGAGTGAATCTTTTAAAGTATTCAGATTGTAGTTTGAAGGTTTTCCCAGTTCCTGGAGGGCCGAAAAGAATTGTGTTTAATGAGTGTTCCATTAGATTCTTTGATGTTTTAAGGTAGTTTTTAATTGACTTTAATAATTGATCTAAGGTATTATCATTGTCTTTATTGGTCCACGCTGGGGCATTATTGTGACTATCGATTGAGTTTGGCTCAGGAAATAAACTTTCAATGATTTCTGCCAATGTTTTACCAGTCACTAAACCTATTTCACAATCTGGTTCATCAGATAGAGGTTTTATGTAATACTTGGTTGCTGTAGATTCATAACCATCTTTTTTAAATTTGCTATTTAATTTAGGGTGAGAGAATTTTAATTCTGTTTCCTTTCTGTTTTGTCCATGTGGTTTTTGTTCAGCTTCAAAATGGAAACCAGCATCTTCCATCTTCTTTTTTAAAGCTTCAAAAATGTCTTTTCTATCTGATTTAATATTTTTTTCATTGATGGATTCATTAAGTATTTCTAAATTATTAAATTTCTCTTCAAGAAATTTAATGTAGTTGTTTTTACCCATTACAGCTTTGGGGATACCGTTACTATGATGCTTATCGTACTCTAAAAAGTCAGTTTTTTTTCTACGTTCTTTTGTGCTAAACACAAATCTTATTTCCTGTTTGAGTTGGGATAAGTTCGAAGGGTCTACTTCAAAGAAATTATGCTCAGGAAAAAATTTACTTATTTCATTCAATCTTTCGACAATGGAGTTAGTCGATCCGCCTAAATAGTAATTATAGGAATCTGGTGCATGATTCAATAACCACTTTGCAAATTCTTGTTTTATATTAACTTTCATTTCTTTATCATTTGTAATGATTTTGAACCCATGTTATTTCTAAATTTTAATATAGCCCAATAAATGTTTTCTTTTTTTAAATTTCCACACCATTGATAAAAGTTTCTACAAAATTGACCACCTTTTTATTCAGTCGGTCACCAATTTCTTTTCGTTTTAAAACGGACGGTTGCTTACCGTTGATCAAGGCCAGAAGTTCATCTCTCAACGGCTCCCTTTCAGCAAAAAGGTAATTTTCAATCAGCCTCTTTGTTTTATCCCTGTCTAAGTTCTCCTTCTCTACAAGTTGATCAAATGCCTTTTGCTGTTCTGCGCTCCAAAACTTCTCAAATTCCTGGGGAATAGTTTCGGTTTCGATAACCAGGGGTAAGTTTTCCTCAATGAACTTTTCAATGAGTAGTCGTTTACTTCTCAGGTTAGCCTCTCCAGCGATCAAATCAACCACTTCCTTCTTTTTCTTCTGTTTTTCAGATTCGTTGGTGTCTTTGATCTCGGCCAGCAACTTCAGAATATAGGTGACATTGATTTCGTCACGGTGTATGAGCTCCAGCTCAAAATCAACATCTTCCAGGATGGAAACTTTTTCTTTGCCATGATCCTCTTTGACTTTGTCATGAAGATCCAGGTATTTACTTCTATAGTCGTTAAACTGTTGTTCATCAATCAACAAATCCTCCCAGTCAAAATCGGCGAAGGATCCCATCGTATTCTTGAGTCGCATCACTTCTCGAAAGGCTTTTATAAACTCCAATTCATCTTCCTCACTTACCAGATCATTAACACTGTCAACCGTTGGTGCTACCTCCAGTAATTTCTTAAACGCCTCGTTAGACTTAGCCACATAATCTTCATAAGGCTCCATGATAATCACCTCAATAGCATCTTTATTACTAAACAAGGTTATAGCTTCATCGGTTGCTTTTTTGAGATTACGAAACACAACTATTTCGCCTTGCGACTTTTGTTCGTTTAATATCCTATTTGTTCGTGAATAGGCTTGAATTAAGCCATGAAACCTAAGGTTTTTATCCACGTATAAGGTGTTTAGCGGTGGACTGTCAAATCCAGTTAAGAACATGTTGACCACCAAAAGAATATCTATTTTTTTCTCTTTTACTTTTTTGGATATGTCATTGTAGTAGTTGTAAAATGACTGACTATCCTTAGTAGAAAAATTGGATCCAAACATTTTATTATAGTCACCGATATAACTCTCCAGTTTATCGCGTTTATGCTGGTGTAAACCGTATAAAGCTGGAGATTCTTCAACTACAGAAACCTCTTCTGGAATAAATCCAGTGGCATCGGCATCCTCTTCATTGGCTACATAACTAAATATAGTTGCTACTTTGAGGTTATGCTCGCCATTTTCCTTTTTTTTTCTGAAAGTATCGTAGTATTTAACCAACATATCCGTACTGCTGACACACAACATGGCTGTAAACTCTCTGCTATGCGTCTTTCTGTTGTGATTAGCAATGATGTAGTCTACGATTTTATCAACTCTATCAGTTGACTCCATCAACTCCTTGCGGTCTATATCTTCAACTTCAATATCTATTTCTGTAGCGGTGTCTTTTCGTTTGAAATTACCAACGTATTCAACGGCAAATTTTAATACATTTTCATCTTTAATGGCGTCTGTAATGACATACTTATGTAAACATTCACCAAACAAGTCTTTGGTGGTGCGTTTTCCCAGATCATTTTTAGCAGCATTATCTGCAAAAATTGGCGTCCCCGTAAAACCAAACATCTGATGGTTGTTGAAAAAATCTTTTATACGGTTATGCGTATCCCCAAACTGACTGCGATGGCATTCATCAAAAATGAAAACGATACGTTCGTTTTGTAAAGACTTCATTTTCTCCAAATACTTCTTTTTACTAATAGCAGTATTCAACTTTTGAATGGTGGTTACAATCAGTTTGGTATCATCTTCAAATTGCTTGACCAAAGCTTTTGTGTTGTCTGTACCTTCAATACTGCCTTTGGAGAAACCATTAAACTCCTTGGTAGTTTGATTATCTAAATCTTTTCGATCTACTACAAATACCACTTTTTTCACCTGTGGCATATGTGTAATGATCTGACTGGCCTTAAAAGAGGTAAGTGTTTTACCAGACCCAGTAGTGTGCCAGATATAGCCGTTATGAGTACTGTTTTTAACTTTATCAATCATAGCTTCAACGGCATAAAATTGATAAGGTCTAAGCACCATTAGTATTTTATTGGTTTCGTTTAAAACGATGTATTTGCAAATCATTTTGGAAACATGGCAAGGCTCTAAAAACTCACTCGTAAATCCATTTAAAATATTAGTGAGTCGATTATTATTTTTGTCTGACCAGTAAAAGGTCTGCTTAAAGGATTGATATCGGTTGTTGGCGTAGTATTTAGTGTTGACTCCGTTGCTAATGATAAAGATTTGAACATACTGGAATAGGGCAGAGTTGCTTCCAAAGGAATGCCTCTGATAGCGATTTACCTGGTTAAAGGCCTCCTTCATTTCCAAACCACGCCTTTTCAGTTCAATTTGCACCAAGGGTAAACCGTTGACCAGCAAGGTGACATCATACCTGTTCTTATAACTTCCTTCTATGGTGACCTGCTGAGTGACTTGATATTGATTCTGGCACCAGTGCTCAGTATTTAAAAATTCGAAATAGAGGTTGTCTCCATTATCCCTTATAAGATGTTGTTTTTCCCTAAGCGTTTTAGCTTTTTCAAATACAGATCCTTTGCTGAGGATATTGATAACTTTTTTGAACTCATCTGGTGAAAACGTAATGCCGTTGTGTTTTTCGAGCTGAGTTTTTAAGTTGGCTAGTAAAGCTTCTTCGTTAGGAACAGTAACCTTGGTGTAGCCTAAAGAATATAACTGCTGGACTAATTTGTTTTCTAATATTTGTTCGGATTGGCTACTCATTTATTTATATTTTCTAAAAGCTTGTATTAATTGATAAATCCCAAACCCAATAGATATCTTGGCAAGGAAATAGGCGGCATAAAGCCTTGGTGAAATATCTTTTTTTTCATAGAAGCTAAAATCTGCTACATTGACTAATTTGGCCAGGTTCTTAAATTCACTAAATTTATATACGTCTGAAATACTTAAAATGATATGGCAGATAAAAGCTATAACTATAGTAAAAACTAGACCGTATAACCAATTTGTTTTATAATTGTTAGATATTTTATTTAATGATAATAGTATAAGATTTGAAGTGTTCTTTATCTTGAAATCCTTGTAAGTTTCAGTCCATAACGTTTGCTTCTCCAACTTGGCATATCTTTCAGCTTCTATAATATTATTTTGTTGGAGTAGTTGATCTTTAATTATACGAAAGGTTTCCCTTTTATTCTGTATTGGAATAACATCTCCTTCATTAATTGTTTTGTCAAAATTTATTGAGCTTGAATCGATTTTAAACGCTTTATAATCTCCTAAGACAGTTTCAAAAAAAATAAGCTGGCCATTGATGATAGCTTGAGATAAATCTAATGCAGTTGGATTTTCATCTTTATCATGGAATTTAGTTCGGCTAAAAATTCCTAATTTCTCAAAATTAGAATAAGTAAATAAACAGTTACCATGAAAGGTTGATTTTGTGAATACCACATTATCATTGAATGAACATTTTGAAATAATTGCCTTTTCAAAAAACAAGCAATTATAAAATTTCACATATTCATCAAATTTTGCATTATTTATATAAAATCTTTCAAATTCACAGAGCTTAAATTTAATCTTATTTTCAAAGGTTTTATCAGTAAAACTGGGATTAAAGTAAAAATAACACTTAACAAATTCTAATGCTGGTTGAAAAATTTCCCTATTGGTAAAAGTGAATTTATTTCGGAAAATAATATTTACAAACTCAATCTTATCAGTAGAATTTACTCCAATTTTTTTCAATCGAGTTTCGAAAAGTTCAGAAACACTAAATTCAAATTGAACGTCGGATAAATGATTAAAATCCCCAACGGAGACAAATTGGGTTCCGTTAGACTTTTTAGTAACCGTACTGATTTCTAACTTATCATAATTAAAAATTTCTCTATTTTCCAATTGTATTGTTTTAAACAAACATTAGCTGCAACAAACCCTTTTTATAGGTTTTGGTATATTCTATTTGTTGGTTGATGCCTTGTATTTGTTGGTCTATCGCAGATAAAAAATCAGCAATTTTGGTTTGTTCGGCTAGGCTTGGAATTATCAATTTAAATTTTGACAGATCTTTCTTTTGAATATTAGGCAAACCTGAACCTACTCTTAGTCTCATTATATTGGGTTCATAAAATTTCAGAAGATGATATAAGAATATTTTTTCGATTGAATTATCATTGATAATCAATGAGTAGCAATGACCACCACACCAAAACTTCTGAGTAATAAAATTTACGTAACCACATGAATTACCTCCTTCACTTATAATTATGGTATTTTTATCTTGATTCCATTTGTCAGTATATCCAGATGGATTAATTCCGCCGCTAATAGATGGATATTTACCAGACTCAAATAATTCAATTTTATTTAATTGCTCACCTTTATTGATGCTACATACTTTACCCAATTTTTTCTTCTTCCACTTCGGAAACCCATTATCATCATCATTTTTAAATCTTATTTCCTGTTTAAAAATCTTCTGGGTTACGCCTTTTTTATACAATTCTAATGCTTCTTTCTTTTTTTCTAAGGTTTGGATGTGGGTGTCTATGGAAGAAAGGAAATCCGCTATTTTTTGTTGTTCTTGGATAGCTGTAGAATATACTTCAAAGGATTTATATTCCTCTGCATTCAATCCTGGTTGTCCTGATCTTATAGAATATACATAGACCCATTGATTGTATTTGCGACGTAAAGTTTGAAGAAAAATAAATTTTGGGTTTGCCTTTAAAATATTAAACCTAATCAAGAACCCAGCGAATAATAATCTTCCGTCATCTTTATTATAAAGATATGACTTGCCAACACTTGCACCTGTTCTTGTAAATAAAATATCTCCTTCTTTTAAAACAAATTTTTCATCAATTTTACCTGAAGGACTAGTTAAAGGGTTTGGTTTAAATTCTCTTGATTCTTCATCAATATCTGTTATTCTGAGGTATTTATTTTTGCCATCAAACTTTTTTGCAGAGGCATTCATTCCATAACTAATATTCTTAGAAATATTCTTTAAGCTTGTCTTTTCCCACTCCCCATCAAACTCAGGAAACCTTAGTTTTGGTTCTAATTGTCTTTCATCGCTCATCCTAAAATGGAGTTTTAATGTTCAACTCATTACAAAAAGAAGCTATGGTGTTTTGGTTATCAGCTAAAGTTTGGTTGAGAGCTTCAATTTCATCAGCAACGGCTTCAATATCTACTGGTTCTTCTTCTTCAAAGGTATCAACGTAACGAGGAATGTTGAGATTGTAGTCGTTTTCTTCTACTTCGCTAAGCGGAGCAACATAGCTATATTTATCCTCCGTTTTACGCTCTCTAAACGTGTCAATAATCTTATCTATGTTTTTTTGGGTAAGGACATTTTGAGTTTTTACCTTTTCGTAATGCTCGCTGGCGTCTATAAATAAAATATCCTCTGGGTGTTCTCTACACTTTTTAAATACCAAAATACAGGTAGGTATGCTGGTGCCATAAAAGATATTGGCTGGCAAACCAATGACCGTATCTAAAAAGTTTTTTTCTTCAATTAAATATTTGCGGATATGTTCTTCCGCACCACCTCGAAATAAAGCACCGTGGGGTAACACCAAAGCCATAGAGCCGTTTTCTGCAAGATGATGCACCATGTGTTGCACAAAGGCATAATCGGCTTTGCTTTTGGGTGCAAGTTTCCCGTATTGGCTAAACCTGTCATCACTCATAAAGAGTTGGCTGGCACTCCAGTTCGCTGAAAACGGAGGATTAGCCACAATAGCTTCAAAACGCTGGTCGATATGTTGTGGATATTCTAAAGTATCTTCCTGTTTGATGTCAAACTTACGGTAGTGTACACCGTGAAGAATCATGTTCATCCTGGCTAAGTTGTAGGTAGTACGGTTCAATTCCTGTCCGTAAAAACTACTCACTTCTTTTACTTCTTTAGCTACTCGAAGTAGGAGGGATCCACTGCCACATGTAGGATCATATACAGATCTCAACTTGTTTTTGCCAGTAGTGACCAGTTTAGCCAGAACAATACTCACTTCCTGTGGGGTATAAAACTCACCTGCTTTTTTACCAGCTCCACTGGCAAATTTTCCAATCAAATATTCGTAAGCATCACCTAATACATCCAGTTCGGTTTGTTCCAGTTTGAAGTCAATCTTGTTCAGGTGGCCCAGAACTTTAGCGATGATTTCATTTCTGGCTTCGGGGGTTTTGCCAAGTTTGGTAGAATTAAGATCTAAATCTTCAAAGAGATTGTCAAAATCTTCCTCACTCTCCGTACCCATAGTAGAGTTTTGCACATTGTTGAGAATGGTCTGTAAATCTTCCAGAATGAAATTACTAGCGGTTTGGTAACTTTCGTCTGGATCTGCTGCTAAGGCGACTTCCTCAAGACTTACATCTTTATGATTTCCTCTTTTGGCTACTGAGCTAAATAATTCTGAAGGTTTTAAAAAATACCCTAGCTTAAGCAAAGCTTCCTCTTTGATCGCTTCGAGATAAGCTTTACCTTCTTCTGTTTCTTCATCAATATCGCTGTAAGAAATACCGTCAGGTTTAAGGATGGAGTCGGCATAAATCTCCATGCGTTCCGAAAGGTATTTGTAAAAAATAAAGCCCAGGATGTAATCTCTAAACTCATCGGCATTCATCTTTCCCCTAAGTGTATTTGCTATATTCCAGAGCTGTTGCTCCAATTGTTTTTTATGATCTTCGGACATGTGTTTGGCTATATATTTTTTGTTTGATAGTTGTAATTAGGTCATCATTAGATTGCAGTAGTTTGTAGCATCGGTAAAGGGTGAACCGTTAAAATGTAAATCAGTTTTTGTGTTGAAATCATTTAATATAGGATGGTTTTAGGATTAAAGTTTTTCCGAATATAAGAACAACCTATAAAACATTGACTCCAGAGGTAAGAATAAATGAGTAAAAATTGACTAATCAACGGCTCTAACGGTAAAACCAACGGTTATTGATGAAAGCCGTTGCATAACTTTTACTGTTTTTGCAACTTTAAATTATAAGTTGTGCACAAGCCGTTACATTTAAAGTGTTATACACTAAGAATTGCTCCTTATTATTTCTTCATAGGTTTCCGCACGCATTTGTTCCTGTTCGGCCAGGAGGCTAAAGCTTTCTTTAGCCTGCTTGGTTTTGCGGATTTCCCCTGGATAGGTCACTACCCCGATGAGGAGCAGGACGCTTCGGGTGAGGGGGAAGGTGAGCGTGATGACATCCAGGATATTGGCGATGATCGCGCTGTTCACTTTCTTTTCCCCGCCCTTGGCGTATCTCGGCATCCAGATGAGGTGTAAGCCTACATACCGGCCAAAGCCCATTGGCTTTAGGGCGTTAGCCTGATGTTCATAATCCTGGGCACGTTCCCTGCAGGCCTTTGCGGAGATCTTCAGGACGTCCACAAAAATGTCTTTGGTGGTAAGGGTTATTTTTTCAAGCTGCTTGTACTCCTTGGCATCCTCCGCTTCGGTAAAGCCGATCACATCTTCCACATCCCCGCATTTGTCTATAAACTGCTTCATCATCCTGAAGAGCTGCTGACTTTCACTGACGTCCAAATAGCCATCGGCAACAAAAGCCCTGGCTTCGTTTTTTATCACCACAAAGGCGCCTCCCAGTTTCGAAATTAGTGTACTGGGCCTGTATCCGGTTTTAAAGCTGATCGCTTTATCAAATTCATCCTGCACCTCCTGGAGGGGTCGTGTGTTTTGATGAGCAGAGTCCTGTCTGGGAGGCGAGTCGGCCGAAGCATAGGATCTGGCCCGCCTGATGGGAATGGAATGCCTGTCTTTAAATACCGTATTACTGACTACCCGGCCCATATCCCGGCCGACCTGATTGATTGCGCTTTGTAAAAAACCCATGCTTTAAGTTTAGATTGTGTTAGTGAAATCAGAGGATTTCAGGATAAAAGTCACTTCGAATATAAGAACAACCTATAAAATATTGGCTTCAGTAGAGATAATATGTAAGTAAAAATTGACTAATCAACGGTTCCAACGGTAAAATCAACGCTTATTAATGAGAGCCGTTGCACAGCCGTTGCGACTTTGCAACAGAAAGTCTGTCCTTCAATTCTGTGTTGAGCCTTAAAGGCTAATCATAACGGTTTGTTTACAATCTGATAATCTCACCCGTTTACCATTTATATAGTTTTAGGCTCATAAAAAAACAAGCAAAAATGACAAAAAATTACAAGTTAATGTGGAAAAGTATACTCCTGGGTATACTGACTTTTTCTTTTTATGCAGTTCAGGCCCAAGCACCCGCCGGCTATTATTCGCTGGCCGAAGGAAAGACAGGTGAAGCGCTTAAAAGCAGTCTTTATGAAATTATTAAAAATCACGTCGAGTTTCCGTATACGAGCAGCTCAACCGATGTTTGGGATATTCTCAAAGAAACAGACCGTGATCCGAATAATCCCAATAATGTTGTTGGTATTTATTCTAATTTTTCGATGACTGCTTCTCTGGAATATAATAGTGGCGACGGCTGGAACAGGGAGCACGTCTGGGCCAAGTCCAAAGGAGATTTTGGGACCAATCTTGGCGCAGGAACAGATGTGCACCATCTTCGTGCTGCTGATATTTCAACCAACTCGGCACGGAACAACAGGACCTTCGCTGAAGCGACCGATCCGTATGTGGATGGAAGCGGAACCTATCAGGGAACAACCGGGTCTTACACGAGTAGTACTGAGTTTGTGTGGGAGCCAAGAGCTGAAGTCAAAGGAGATGTTGCCCGGATGATTTTTTATATGGCCACGCGCTATGAAGGTTTTAACGGGGAACCAGACTTAGAACTTGTAGATTATGTGGTTGATGCCTCAGATAAATCACCACTCCACGGAAAACTTTCGGATTTATTGGCCTGGCATGCAGCTGATCCCGTAGATGACCTGGAAAAACAGAGGAATGATATCATTTATACTTATCAGCAAAATCGCAACCCCTATATTGACCATCCCGAATACGTGGAGTCCATCTGGGGAGGAGCAACTGATCCTGCATTAGCTATTACATCAACTCCGGTAGATGAGGTCACCGTCAATACGACTTATACGTATAACATCACAGCCTCGGGAGGAGAAACTACAGTCTCATTTGATGCAACTCAGAAGCCATCCTGGCTGACCTTCACCGACAATAATGATGGCACCGCTATTTTAACGGGAACCCCTACGGAAGCGAATACAGGCACCTATGCTATTGATATAAATGCTACTAATGGAACAGAAAACACCTCACAGGCCTTTACATTATCCGTGTCAGCATTAGCTTCTGGCGATGGGTATGCCACGGATTTACTGATTTCAGAATACATTGAGGGATCTTCGTATAATAAAGTTCTGGAAATAGCCAATTTCACCGGTTCAGATGTTGACCTTTCAGCTTACACTTTGCACAAACAGACCAATGGATCAGGAGACTGGAGTACAGGATTAAATCTGACAGGAATCCTACCACAAGGCGAAGTCTACGTTATTGCGCATCCCTCAGCCTCCTCTGAAATTATTATACAGGCTGATCTAACCTCGGGTTCATCAGAATTGAATTTTAATGGCAATGACGCTGTCGCTTTATTCAAATCGGGTAATTTACTGGATATCGTAGGTGTTTTTAACGACGGAACCAATTTTGCAAAAGATGTCACACTGGTGAGAAAATCCAGTGTTACCTCTCCAACGATTACCTATGATGTTAACGAATGGGATACGTATACAAAAGATACATTTACGTATTTAGGCGGGCATACATTTAGCTCTGCAGTAAACGAAGCTCCAAGCGTTTCGATTACTTCTCCGACAACTAATTCTGCCTTCACAGAGGGCGATATTATTAGCATTGAAGCTTCTGCGACTGATGCTGATGGGAGTGTGACCAAAGTTGTATTTTACGAAGGCAGCAATGTTCTTGGTGAAGATGATTCGTCGCCTTATGCTTTGGACTGGACAACTTCGGCATCGGGTAGTTTCTCTCTTACAGCCCTGGTTTATGATGATAAAAACACAACAAGCATGTCGGAGGCTGTTGCTATTACTATAGAATCTTCTTCGAATACGCCCGACTTGTTTTTTTCAGAATATATCGAGGGTTCTTCCTATAATAAAGCTTTAGAAATAGCTAATCAGACAGGTTCAGACGTTGACCTTTCCGCTTATTCTGTTCATAAGCAAACCAATGGTGCTGGAGACTGGAGTACAGGACTTAATCTGACAGGGACTTTGGCTCAGGGCGAGGTCTATGTTATTGCGCATTCTTCGGCCTCCTTCGAAATTCTTGCACAGGCCGATATAGATATAACTTCTTCAGAAATCAACTTTAATGGTAATGATGCTGTCGCCTTATTTAAATCGGGGGAGTTGCTGGATATTATCGGTGTTTTTAATGACGATTCTTATTTTGCAAAAGATGTTACTTTGCTAAGGAAATCCGACATCACCTCTCCCAGAACGATTTATGATGTTAATGAATGGGATACTTATGCAAAAGATACATTTGGGTATTTAGGAAATGCCACCTTAAGTACTTTCGGCACCAATGCTGCAAAAGACAAGCTGATATTTTATCCAAATCCGTTTCAGAATACAGCCAGGCTAAAGTTTGGTTCACCAGAAGCTTCAGAGGTTTTAATGACGATATACACTTTAACGGGCCAGAAAATCGAGAGTCATTCCTATCCAAAAAACCGGTATACCAATGAAATTAGATTAGGCACTGAATTGAGTAAAGGCATCTATATTCTTGAAGTGGTCATTGACGGGATTCCCCAGCGAATGAAAATTATCAAAGAATAGAGTACATAGGCATTATAAATTAAAAGCTTTTATGATTTAGAAAAAGGCTTAACTGTTTAAATCAAAAGTAAAACGCGAAGGCTAGTCCTTCGCGTTTTTTAGTATCAGTATTTCAAAGCAATCAAAAGGAAGAAAATGTTAAGTAGAGGATATCCAGGGAAATACCTAATCAAAACAGCTGGAAACGTGAGTAGTGCAATGCCGTTGGTATTTTAGCAAGGCTTATTGATGAAAGCCGTTGGCCATAAGTCTTGGTACTTCAATGCTTTAAAGCTTTATATTTTGAGCACTGAGCTAACGAAAATGTGCGCATAAAGACGACTAAGTACGAGCAACAGTTGAAAATAGTTGTTTTAGTGAAGTAATTTATTAGTGTTGCAGAGTCCTTGGAAGACCGTTGCATGTTTTCAAGGCTTATTATGAAGTTGATGAAGAACCGTTGGATTTTAGCTAAAGCAAGTTTCTCAGCTCAAGTGTGCTGTAGTCTTTTTTACTCAATTCTTAGCCAGGTTTGAGTATAATTGATTTCGTCTTCGGTAAAGTCAATCGTCATTATATCCTGTGCATCATTTATCGAGAACTCAAAAATTGATTCATCATCTATAAACAAAATGTTCTGATTGTTGGAGCTTATTTCAAATGTACCGCTGTTTTTAGAACCCTGAGAGGCCGTATAAGTAAACTGACCTTTGTAATCTGAATTATCATCATCTGTTTCAAACTCCAAAAATTCACAGCATCTTGGAATCATATCCGATATAATCCCATTGGTAATTTCATCCTGTATTTCCCATTTACCCAATACACCCGTGCTATCTAGCATGTCTGAGGCAACTGTATCATCACTTTCACATTGAAAAGCCATCAGTAAGGGCGCTAGTACTAAAAACCTTAAGCGTTTCATAAGTTTTAATTTCTATCTAAGCTAACTTAATCGGCTAATATACATGGACTTATCAAGTTTTTAAATCGTTATGATATGGTTAATTTTTAGCTTTATTACTCTTGATTTTAGCTAAAAAAACATCCGGAGGAACACTTATATTGACATCTAGAGTAAAAAATGTCTAATCATCGGCTTCAAAGGCTAAAACAATCGTCTTAGGTGATAACCAAAAGGCAGGATGAAGGAGCAGGGAGTCATGAAAAATTTTAAATTCAGTATTCAATATTGAATATTCGGTATTCAGTTTCAAGTCATAAGAAAATAGCTAACTGCCCACGCCTGGCAACAGCTTAATTAAAGTTAAAGGACTTAAAACCGCTAGTTTAATGGGAAGCTCATAGATTTGTTCTTATTACAAAAAGTATCACAAAGCTTTCCTAAGAAACTTAAAAAACTAGTTTAAGTTTAAGGGGATTCTAGTATATTAAGGTTTATAACAAATTTAAAAAACTGATTATGGAATTTAATACTAAGATTAAAGAAGAATTAGAAGGAAGAATTAAAGGACTGGAAGATTTTATTGAACAAAATGGTATAGGCTCGAAACAGCTGAATAAAGCTAAAAAAGTACAGCGCGATGGAAATATAGCTTTAGTTGTAGGTGGCTTAGTCACCATTGCAGGACTTGCTATTTGGGCCATGAACCGAAACAGTGACGATTAATAGAGGATAACAACTAATTCGGTTGCAAACGCATTGTATGCTTTACAATGCGTATTTAAAAGTCTATCAGTTCACTAGTGAGATTTTAGGTCTTTGCTTTTAAACTATAACCCGTGTGAACCTATATGTCTCTAACGCAAAAAGTTTCAACACTGGAAGAGCAGTATAAGGTCAAGCTAAGCGATGAAAGTCAGCGAGAGCTTTTTGATGTACAAATCCTTGGCTGGATGAATTAGGTTAGGTTCACCTTATTGCAATTAAGTTTTTTATGAATTCAGTTTATGCACTGATTAGCCCATATTTCAACCGACTTGATTGATTGTTCAAAATTTCTTAACCTAAAAACTAACGCATATATCTTGTTTATGACTTCAAACGATAAAGATTTTAAGGCGGAAATTGTCTCCTTGCAAAAAGCCTATGAAGATTCCCTGAAACTCGCTGAAAAAATTGCCGCTTCTTCCGATCGCTTTGATGCCATAGTTGGCATAGCGCGTGGCGGTTTTCCACCTGCGCGTTTTCTTTGTGATTTTCTCAATATTGAAGAGCTACATTCCATACAAGTTAAACATTATGGCAGTGGTGCCGAGGAGAAAGAAGATGCTGAAGTGCTCAATAAAGATTTTAAGGAGCTTAGCGATAAAAATGTATTGCTAGTTGACGATGTAAACGATTCCGGAAAGACGTTAAAGGCGGCGTCTAAGTTCCTGGAGGCAGCGGCTTTGCTTAAAACGGCAGTCATTCATGAAAAAGATACCACCAATTTTAAAGCCGATTTCGTTGGAGAACCCGTAAAGGAATGGAGATGGCTCATTTACCAATGGGCAGCTGCTGAAGACGTTTTGGGATTTCTTAAAGAAGGAGATATGCTAGAAGCGGATGCGACTGAAGCACAGCAATTTCTTGAGGATACCTATAGCCTGGAAGTGGAAATGTCTTTATTAACAAAGATACTTGCCACAAAATCCGCTTATAAGTAAACCAACTGCATACTACAGCTAATTTTTTCTACAAACAGCTTCTGCCTAAAGGAGACTAGTCTTAATTGCATAACTCGATGAACTGTGTTAAATCCTTGATTAGCTTCAGTTTAAGGTTTAGGTTGTCACTTTACTGAAAGATCGTGTATTTACCCCTTGGCAAGCCTTGAAATTTTATATCTTAAATTCAAATTTTAAAAATCCATGTGCGCCCATACCTCTCAAATCCAAAAAGTAGAACAACTAGAAGAGCAGTATCAAGTCAAACTCAGCGATGAAAGTCAGCGAGACCTCTTCGACCAGCCTAGTTACCATATCATAGGTTTTACGCATGCGCAGATGCTGATCATCCCGCAGGAGAAGCCCAGCGTTTTGGCTGCGGCTACCTGGGGCATAGCACCCGAAAACAAATCGGTAGATGAATTGAAGGACTATTACAAAGAAGCCAGGAAGTTTGGCGGAGGCATCAATGCCAGATCAGAAAAGGCTTTTGATCACTTTTTGTACAAGCAGTCTATTTTTTCAAAACGCTGTATCATCCCAGTCTCCGCTTTTTTTGAACCTCATGATCACGAAGGGGATAAGTACCCGTTTGTATTTAAACCTAAAGACAAAGCGTTTTTGTCTTTGGCAGGCATATACACGCGTATAGACAACAAGGTCACTTTTGCTATTCTCACTAAAGAGGCATCACCCTTATTTGCCAAAATCCATAACAAAAAGAACCGCCAGCCAGTCATATTATTCTCAGAGCAGGAAAAGGATTGGTTGAAGGATGATTTGGACCAGGACGAGATCGAAGGAATTATAAAAACAGACTACGATGAAGATCAGCTGGAGTATTATCCTGTGAGTAAAGATCTGTTTCATCCGAAAGAGAACAGCGATGTCAAAGCTATTTTGGATAGAGTAGAGTATGAGGAGTTAAAAATCTAGGATGGCAGTAATCTACAATCATCGGCTTTGCAACGGTAAATGTAAAGCTGTTGCTAATTTTGAAATGTTAGATTAGAGGGGCAGTCATTTCGGTTATTCTTTTAGCCCGCGTTGCATGTAGTTTATATTTTGCAATTTTTTTACCTTTTTATTCTCTTGTTTTCAGGAATATTAATTATTCCTGCTCCGTCAACAAGCCATTTATTATCTTCTGGTTTCAGTTTTAAAGTGAGTCGGAAGTCAGGCCAATCTTTACCCTTGACTATCAAAAATTCAGAGTCTGTTTTATCTAGCTCAAATTCATTTGGGTTGTCTTGAGCGTCCAGAATGAGGTCAAATCCTAAGCCAAGTTCAAAATCATTTTTTTTGGCTTTGTCAATTATTCTCTTCAATTCATTCTTGAATTCAACAGTCACATCATTTCGTTTACTAATCCAATCGATTAGTGCAATTTCAGATTCTAGGTCATTTATAAAGTCAAGATAGTCATTGATAAACTGGATAGCCACTTCATAATTGGGTTCAGAAGACAGCGGAGTTGTTGTTTTGGATGATTCTTTTTTTGAATCTGTCACTTGGCAGCTTAAAATTGTTAGTCCTAGTAGGAATATCGCTAAAGTCCTCAATGTCTTTTTTTATTTGTGCAACGTTTCTCGCATATCTGTTTGTGGCGGTTTTTGAAGCACTTTCTTGTCGGCTTGCACCAAACTTACTTAAAAGCAAAAAGCTCGAATTTACCACTTCCCCCTGCATAAGTTATATAGGCTGTTATGGGCTTTTTTTATTTTTTTCTAAATCACTGAGATTCTTAGATGTTGAAACCCATCGGCTTATTCCAAAATTGTTCAAATAATCTTCTAAATTCAATAATCCATTCCATAGTCTCAAGGAATCTATATTGGTTGTATCAGCAATTGGCCATACATATGCCCTTTCAACCTTCTGTCCTGTGAGAGAATCAATATCATATTCAATTCTGACTTGAGTACCGAATATTTGCGGTTCACCTCTATGCATTAAATATCTGTCTTGATACATTGCTGCAAGCCCTCGTTTCAGTTCATTGTTTTTTGCTGCATCAATTATCATTTCAAAATATTCTTCTTGAACACTATCAGGGGCATGTTGTAAGACATAAAAAGTAGTTTTACTGGCAGAATGTCCAACTAGTGATTGACCTGGATATCCTCCTACGTTTTCAATTATTTCTAAAATTCGTTGAAGATTTGAACTGTCAATTCTGTTTTGTATAGTCCAAAACTCATTCATTTCATCAGAGTTCCAACCGAACTCGTTTTGAACAGATTGCATTTCAGCTCGATACTTTTGATCAAGTTCAAAAATGCTATCTAATTCGTTCACTAGCCCTAAAGTGTCGATATCTCGCGCTACAGAACTTTCGTCATATTCTGTTCTTAAACCATCAGTGCAACTTAAGATTAAAGTGAAACAGAGTAGTGTTATTATGACTCTCATGAGGTGAATGTTTTTTTAATTGCCCATGACTAATATATATCCTCAAATATATATAACTTTTTTACATCTTTCTTTACTTTTTCAGTAGTCGGTCAGATCAACGATTTAAGCTAACTTGTAACTTCACATACCTAGCAACCTGATGTAGTTAAAATATGAAATCGAAAGTTATCCTTTTCAACTGTGTTTAAATCCATTGCGAAATATTCTATAGGTAAACAATCTTTTTCTCTTTACTGTCAAAATAAGCCAGAGTACCGTCAGCTCTTCTTGGCATGTTGTCAATTTTCTCGTATCGTTTTTTAAACTGAGCCATTAAGGTTTTAAAATCTCCTTTGGTCAAGGGCTTATTGTCATCACTTGTGAACAGACTTTTTAGTGTTTCGGTAGCCACATTTGCTATGGCAGCGTTACCGATGCCTGCTAAATTTATTTTTTCTTTATATGTCTCATCAGTTTTAAGTTTTGCAAGTCCAGTTTTATTTTTAGGAAGCTTGTTTTTTTGAAAATGAGCTTTTACACGACAGGTATCTGAACAATATTTCTGAACTTTTCTACGACGTGGAACGTATTCCTTAGAGCAATAAGCACATATATAAGTGTGTGTTTCCATAGGATTATGAATTAAATAAACGTTTGTTTTACGCTTAGTTTGAAAAAACCTGAGTATTTGGATTAGACTTTATGATTTCTGAGGTATTCGTCGGCCTGGTTTTGAATATCCTGATCGGTATCAACATTACCGTTGCGAAGCCAATCCAGGATTTTGTCTTTGAAGAAATAAAGGCGCTTTCCTTTTTTGATGTGTGGAATTTTACGTTTATGGACTAAGCCATAAATACCTGAAGGTTTCATGCCTAAAAATTCAGCAATACCCTTGACATCGAAATGCTCATTGGAAGTAGTATCTGAGTAAGAAGATCTAGGACTTTTAATAAGTCCTCCAGTTTCGTTTTCGAATTTGACCTGGAGATCTTCAACCGGATGAAGTTCTCCGTTTTTTGTCAGTACAAATAATTTACTTTTCATAGATCATTTATTTTATGATTATGAAGCTAAACTATGTTTTGTTGCGTTTTTTATCGAATTGGTGGGAGAGTGATATGTGAGTGATTATTTAAAATTAGAAATGTAGATAAATGATAATCATTTAGTTACATTCTTTATTTTCTTTGAAATAAATCAATGATTATTTTTTACTTAAAAGAAATTCTCTTTTAATGTGTCCGATATTTTGAACAAAAGCTGTCAATTCTAATGCTCTTAAAGTTTCTTTTAAATTTTGAAGAGATTTCATTTCTTTTTCTGAAAAGGCTCTACTAATCATTGGATATAGGTAAGTATCACTAGGTTTCTTATAGAATATGTCTAGATCATTAATATTTGAAATGATAAGCGTTAATTTGATTAATTCTGTCGTAGGAACATCGCCACGTTTTATAAAAATGTTAAAGGCTTTCAACAATACCTTTTTATCATCTTCGGTAAATGCCTTTAGCAATTCTTTTGTCTCTTCTATTTCTTTCGACCAATCTTTACCTTTTCTTTTTGTTTTTTTCTCAGGATTTGCTTTAAGGTCCAACTTTCTAGAGACTTCAAAATCTATTCTTTCACTTAATGTAAACTCGGTAAAATCGTTGAGTTGAAACATCGACTTGTAAGCCGAAGCATTATTACTAAAGTTGATTGCAATATCATGAAGGGATTTGCTTGATGCTATTATAGACACAAGAGTTTTATACTCTATTTTAAAGTTATTTTTTTCATAGTATTGGTTTAGATCATTAGTTAAAACCAAATTTATTTTTTCATCGTTACTTCCACGATATTTCGCTAAACTTTTCCGGAAAAAATCATAAGCTTCATTTAATTCATTTTCATTTAAAGAGTCTCTATAATCATCGTTAAGTTGATTATCGATATCATATCTTATATCATGAAACAAGAGTTTTTGATCATAGGCTTGTCTCAATTTTTCAAGAGTTTCTTCTTCTTTTTCTTTAATTACCTTAGCATATGACTTATTAAATACGTCAGTTATCTTCATTGGTGTTCAATTTTATTTTATCCAGAGTTTTGGTTTTCGCTATATCGGTGACTTTGGCGTAAATCATGGTAGTATTTATATTTTTATGCCCCAGCATTTTAGACACAGTAAAAACATCTGTTCCATTTTCGATTTGGAGAACAGCATAGGTATGTCTAAAGTTGTGTAATGTGATATTCTTATTTATTTCTGCAGCAGTCACCCATTCCTTGACAGCCCTAATGGCAATATCATAGGTAATGTCAAATATTTTTCCTTTCTTCTCTGGACGTTCATCGATAAGTAGTTGGTAAGCATCTTTTGAGATCGGATTTAAGGTATATTTTTTGCCTTTAGTGTGATAGACCCTTACAACATAATTACCTGAATTGTCTTTTGAGATATCTTCCCATTGCAGTTTACTGGCTTCGACAAATCTAAAACCAGTATGAGTACAGAAAAAACATAAGTTCTTGACCGTATTATTTTCCACTGACGTATTCCAAAGCTTGGTTAGCTCCTCAAGGGTTAAATACTCCCTGAGCTTGTTCTCAACCTTTACATTTTTGACTCCTTTTGTGATATCTTCTTTTAATACATCTTCTTCATAAGCCTGATTCAATACGTTAAGAAAATGTTTGAAATAAGAGGCCACAGTTGCGGATGAAAGCGCATGACCTGTCTTTTTACTCACGACTGTCTGTAAATGTTCTTTATAACCTTCTACATGCTTCTTGTTTAAGGATCTGGTGTAAATCTTCTTAGCGTAATCCTTGTAATGCATCAATGATGCTTCCCAGGATTGGTGGTTTTTTTTCGAAACCGTATTTGATTTGCGTTCTACTAACTCCTCGTAGTATTTTATAAAATCTATGTTTAAGACGACATTATCCTTAAAGCCATACTCTTTATTGTAAATACTTAAATTCCGGCTATCTCTGATTTTTTCAGCGATGGATAAGGTGGTTTTGTTGTGAGATTTTTGTTCTGAATTGGCTGGCTTTTCGAAAATGTGCATTTTCAGAAATTCTCTTCTGGTTTCTTTTCCATCCTTATTGATAATCGGAGGATAATAATCCAGGTATAAACTGAGTTTTCCTCCTTTAATGGGTTTCTGTCTTAAACTTACTTTTACAGCCATTAAATGTATTTTTTAAAAATTAAATCTACTATGTTTTTTGGGACTTTCACAAATTTCCCAGCGCTTCTTTTTGGGACTTTGTATTCCTTTAAGGTCTCATAAACGGTAGAAGGGGATACATTATACTTCTTACTTATTTCTGAAATAATGTAAAAATCTTCGGAGTCATATTCTTCACTTTCTTCAGGCTCAAAGTAGAGGAGTTGCTCTACACTTTCTCTGTCTATTCTTGTCAGACGTTTGTGGATATTATAGGCTCTAATTTTTCCGTTTTTAATCATATTATAAACGGTCTTTCTGGTAACCCCTAAAGCCTTTGCGGCTTCATTTGCAGTCATAACATCGTTGGTAATTTCGCCAGTAATTTCACCCCTCTGAACAACATCGTTGGTAATTTCGCCAGTAATTTCACCCCCCTTCCCGGGAGAGGAAATTTTCATCTCTGAGCTAGTTTTTTGATTTGATTTTTTAGCTTCAGAATTTTCATTAGCTGCTTTTACCTTTTCTTCTTTTTTCCTTTGTTTATAGGCTCTTTGGGCACATTTGTGAGAGCAATATTTTGTCACGGTAGTCTTGGCTATAAACTCAGATTTACAGAATTGACAGGTTTTTTTTATCTTTAATTTTGATGACATATTTAATAATTTCGCCGGTTATTTCTCCTTTTTGGAGAGACGACCAACGATGTGTAATAAGTGAAACAAGTACCCTTAAGTGTAATAAGTGTATTAGTTAACCAGGCTTGTTTTTAAAAAACATCAATTTTTCGTCTCGAGGTACAAATAGGTACAAAAAAACCAAAAAATAAAACAATTTAACAAACAGAAGGAAAAACACAAAAAAATAAAGCGCTGATTTACAGCGCTTTATTTTGTTTTATTTTGTTATGTTTTGAGGTTTATTTCCCGATACAGAAATTCGCAAAAATATTACCTAAAAGTTCGTCATTGGTGACTTCGCCGGTGATTTCTCCAAAATGATACAGGGCCTGGCGGATGTCGATGGCAAGCAGGTCGGTGGTCAAGCCTTGATTCAGGCCTTCCTGGACTTTGTTGATTTCCTCCATAGCCAGCAGCAGGGCATTGTAATGCCTGGAGTTGGTGACGATGCTGTCGTTGTTGCGCAAAGCGCCGGCATCCACATAGCTGAGGAGCTGCTCCTGTATGGCCTCAATGCCGGTTTTGGCTTTGGCAGAGATAAAGAGCAGGTCTTTAAAATCCGCCCGCAGTGTGTCTTTATTGGCGTCGGTAAGCAAGTCGGCCTTGTTGGCCAGCAGGAGGAAAGGCCGCTCTGGAAAGGCCTCTTTAAGCTGCTGTATGTCTGCTTTCACCCGCTCCCATTCCTCAGGGATGAGCTGATGCTTCTGGTCAAAGACTTTGGGGGTGTCGATCAGCTTCACAATCACCTGTGACTGTTTGATTTTTTCGAAGGTGCGCTGTATGCCCAGGCCTTCAATGGTGTCTTGGGTTTCGCGGATACCGGCCGTGTCTATAAACCGAAAGCCAATGCCTCCGATGGAAATTTCATCTTCGATGGTGTCCCGGGTGGTCCCGGCGATTTCGCTTACAATGGCGCGTTCTTCATTGAGCAGGGCGTTGAGCAAAGTAGATTTACCCACATTGGGTTCCCCCACGATGGCTACAGGAATCCCGTTTTTGATCACGTTGCCTACGGCAAAGGAGTCGATCAGTCGGGAAAGCACCTTCTGGATCTTCAACACCAAAGCCTGGAATTGGTCCCGGTTGGCAAACTCCACGTCTTCTTCAGAAAAATCGAGTTCGAGTTCCATTAGGGAAGCGAAATCCAGGAGTTCCTGGCGCAATTCCTTAAGCTGACTGGTAAACCCGCCCCGCATTTGCTGCATGGCCAGCTGATGGCTGGCTGCATTATCGCTGGAGATCAGATCGGCTACCGCTTCGGCCTGACTCAGGTCCATCTTGCCGTTGAGGAAGGCCCTCAGGGTAAATTCCCCGGGTTGTGCCGCCCGACAGCCTTTGGAAATGAGCAGCTGAATGATTTCTTTTTGTATAAAGGAGCTGCCATGGCAGGAAATCTCTACGGTTGGTTCTCCAGTGTAGGAGCGTTGCCCGCGGAACACACTCACCAGGACTTCATCCAAAATGCGTTCCCCGCTTCGGATCGTCCCCAGTTGCAGGCTATGACTTTTTTGATCTAAGATGGATAAACCACTTTTGGCATAAAACAGGGGAGCGCAAAGCTCTAAGGCCTGATGGCCGCTAATTCTTATGATGGCAATAGCTCCACTACCTGAAGCGGTTGCGAGAGCTACAATGGTATCTTTATCTATCATGCTGCAAATTTACAGCCTGTTTTTTAATTTGAATTGTTTTTCTAATAGAATTGAGAACTATGTTTGGTTTTTATGATTTAATTGTTAAATTATGTAACATTGAACAAAACATAAAGTCTAATTATAAAAAGAGAACCATGGAAGTTTATCAAGACCCTATATTAAGAGAAGATCGCCAAATGTTGCTTTTTGCTCACCTTTCCCAGCTCCTTAATCTATTTACCGGATTTGGCGGATTTATTGTTCCGCTCATCATCTGGTTAACCCAAAAAGATAAAATAGAGCATATGGATGAGCAGGGCAAGCAAATACTTAATTTCCAGTTGACGATGCTCTTAGCTGCTTTGGTAGCAGTACCCTTAATGTTGATTTTAATCGGCTTTGTCATTCTTGCCGGAGTTGGATTACTGACTTTGATTTTCCCGATCATCAATGCCATTAAAGCCAATAATGGGGAAAAAACCGATTATCCTCTAAGTATAGAATTTTTTAAATAATACATCTTTTTTGTTTTTTTAAAGGAAACAGCCTCCGGAAAAGAGGCTGTTTTGTAGGTGTAAAAATGTTTTTTTGCTTATTGATTACCCAGCATTACAGGCATGACCAGCATGGTAATGTGTTCGCCCTGTTCCAGTCCATCAACGGGTGTAAGGATTCCCGCCCTGTTTGGTAAACTCATTTTGATTTTGATATCGTCAGAATTTAAGTTGTTCAACATCTCAGTTAAAAATTTAGAGTTGAAGCCTATGGTAAGATCGTCGCCCTGATAATCGCAGGTGAGACGTTCTTCGGCTTTGTTTGAATAATCCAGATCTTCAGCAGATATATTTAATTCTGCGCCTGCAATCTTTAATCGAATCTGATGCGTGGTTTTGTTGGAGAATATAGAAACACGTCTTACCGAGCTCAAAAATAAAGCACGATCGATGGTTAAGACATTTGGATTTTCTTTGGGGATCACCGCTTCATAGTTTGGATATTTTCCATCGACCAGGCGACAGGTCAATTCTATATTTTCAAAACTGAACTTAGCATTTGACTCATTAAATTCAATTTGAACATCCTCTTCACTTCCTAAAAGGACACCTTTCAATAAATTTAAAGGTTTCTTAGGCATGATGAATTCTGCAGGCTTATCGGTTTTGATGTCTGTTCTGGCATATTTGACCAGTTTGTGAGCATCGGTTCCTACGAAAATGAGTGCCTCTTCCGTAAATCTGAAGAAGACCCCGTTCATCACGGGTCTTAAATCATCATTACCTGTGGCGAAAATGGTTTTGTTGATGGCAGTTGCCAGAATATCACCAACCAAAACGGTTTCACTCGCATCTTCAATACTTACCGGCGTTGGAAAATCTTCTGCATTGGCATAAGCCAGGGCGTATTTACCCTGCTCGGAACTAATTTCAATAGTATGGTTGTCCAACTTATGGAAGGTAAGCGGTTGTTCCGGAAAAGCTTTTAAGGTGTCCAAAAGCAATCGCGCAGGAACGGCGATTTCTCCTTCGTCGCTAGACTCAACATCCAGTCTGGCACTCATGGTCGTTTCCAAGTCTGAAGATGAGATCTTAAGCGAGTTGTGATTCAATTCGAATAGAAAATTATCCAAAATTGGCATCGTGTTATTATTATTGATCACACCTCCAAGAGTTTGAAGGTTTTTCAACATATATGTACTGGAAATGATAAATTTCATGTGATTAAAGTATTTGATCTATGCAAATATATTTTTTTCTGATGAATAATAACTACTCTTTGTGATTGTTAGTGCTTTAATGAGCTAAACTGTCAATAACAAGTAAGTCTTCATATTCCCACTCAGATAAACCCCCTTTGAGTTGGTAAATTTTTTTGAAACCGGCATCTCTGAGTATTTGAGAACATTCTTCAGATCGCCTGCCGGTTCTGCAATAGACAGCAACAGGCTTTGACTTGTCCAGTTGTTTTATTTTATAAGCGAATTCGTTATCATAGATCAAATTTTGCGCTCCTGCCAAATGCCCTTCCCGAAACTCCTCTAGTGTTCTTACATCTATAAGTTGAACCGAGTCTAAAATCATCAACTCCTTCATCTCCTTTGAGGATACCAAAGTAGAGTTGCTTTTACTGCGGTCACACGAAGAGAGCAATACCAATAAGAGTGAAAATAAAACTAAACCTCTCATGATTTATGATTTTACTTCACCGGTCCAGTCCAGAATTCCCCCTTCCAGGTTGTAAGCATTTTCTATACCCGCTCTGTTCATGAGCTGGCATGCCATTTCACTTCGCCTTCCAGACCTGCAATACACATAATAGTGTTTGTCTTTTGGTAATTGTTCTATTTCCTGCATGAATTTTCCTGAATCCTGGATATTGATCAGTTTTGCACCTTCAATATAACCCTCATTAAATTCTTCCGGGGTTCTTACGTCTATAATTTCAGCATTGTCTGAAGCTTGCAAGCCTTCAGCCCACTTTTTTTCATTTAAATTTTCCATAATCTCATTTTGAATTCAAATGTAAAAATACAATATTCCTTTAAGCTAATCGGATTATAATCCAATCATATACTAAAATTCAAGACTTAAAAGTTTAACATAAGCTTTAAATTTTAAAGCTTCCTTCGCATTACATTTGTACATACAATTGTTGTAAGTACATGATTATAGAAAAAGAGCTTAAGATATCAAAACCTTTACCTGAATGTAAAAGGGCCTTGCTGAACCTTTTATTCACGGGCAACTGGATCACGGATGAAATCACGTCGGTGCTGAAGCCTTTTGATATCACCACTCAGCAGTTCAATGTACTTCGCATTTTAAAAGGTAAACAGGGAGAGCCCTGTTCATTGCAGACCATCCAGGAACGGATGATCAATAAAATGAGTAATACCACCAGACTGGTTGATAAACTCATCAGGAAAAATTACGTCGAGCGCGAGCAGTGCGAATCCAACAGGAGAAAAGTCGATATCACCATTACGGAGGAAGGCATTAATATGCTCGATCTGATCAATACAGCGGTTGATGAAGCGGAAATGAAAATGACAGACCGGCTTTCACCGGCAGATTTAAAGGAATTAAACAGGCTATTACATAAATTAAGAACAGAACACTATGAGTAATTACATCAAAAAATTACACTGGCGTTACGCCACAAAAAAATTCAATCCGGAAAAAGAAGTTTCGGAAGAAGATTTAGAAACCTTGCTCGAAGCTATTCGATTATCAGCTTCCTCTTACGGATTACAGCCTTATGAAGTCATCGTCATCAAAGATCCTGAAGTGAGAGCCAAACTGAAGCCGGCTGCTTTTAGTCAGCCTCAGATTACAGATGCCTCTTATCTCTTGGTATTTGCATACAATACCAATGTTGATCAGGACTATGTAGACAAATTCATTAAAAGCAATAGTGAAATCAGGAACAAACCAGAAGAAGAATTTGAAGGTCTGAAGGATATGATTGAGAATTCTGTGCTTACTTTCTCAGAGGATAAGAAAGAAGCATGGGCAGCCCGACAAGCTTACATAGCTTTGGGCAACTTGCTTTCCGCAGCAGCTCACCTGGAAATAGATGCCTGCCCTATGGAAGGTTTCAAGCCTGATGAATTTGATGAATTATTGGATTTAAGATCAAAAAACTTAAAGTCAGTGGCTCTAACGACCCTGGGTTACAGAAGTGAAGATGATGAGTTACAAGATGAAAAGAAAGTAAGAAAATCCAAAGAAGAATTATTTACAAGAATTTAATTATAAACCAAATTAAACTTTAAAACTATGAAAATGAATGTATTAAAAGGTGCACTAGCCACCACAATTATCTTGAGTCTGGTAGCATTTACCACTGCTATCGAGAAGAAAAAAGTAAACATCAAGGAAAGTAGCATTACCTGGGAAGGTGAAAAACTGACAGGTTCTCATGAGGGAACAATCGACCTGAAAGACGGTTACTTCCTGATGGAAGATGGCGAACTTGTTGGCGGTGAATTCACAGCAGACATGACGTCCATCAACGTTACCGATTTAGAAGGCGACAGCAGGGAAAAATTGATGGGTCACTTAAGATCCGATGACTTTTTTGGCGTAGATACTCATGAAACTGCCACTTTTGTTATCAATACTGTGGCTAAAAAGAAAGATAATGTTTACGGGATTTCCGGTGATCTGACTATCAAAGGGAAAACCAATCCCATTGCTTTTGATATGGAAATGAACGAAAATTCAGCAACGACCAATCTTACCATCGACAGAACCAAATATGATGTAAGATATGGGTCGAACACTTTCTTTGACAATCTGGGAGATAAGACAATTTATGACGAATTTGATCTGGCGATCAATTTAAAGTTTTAATTGATTAATCAGTTTTGATTTGATTAAAAACCTGCCATCACTGGCAGGTTTTTTTATGAATTAAAGGTAGAATTAAACCCCTGAAAACCATTCAGATTTTGAAATCGCTGTCAGGAAAATTTCTTAGTTTTTGAAAGCGTCCCAGGTTATTTTCAGGCCTTCTTGTACACTAAATTTAGGTTGATATCCAATTCTTTTTTTGGCTTTATCGATGTTGGCTAAGGAATCTTTTACATCCCCTAGTCTTGGTGGGCCGTAAGTGGCTTTGAGGTTACTCCCTGAAGCTTCCTGCAGCGATTCCCAGAGAGTATTCAAACTAATACGCTCTCCGCAAGCGACATTATAAACTTGATTTGTTGCTTTTTTAGGAGCAAAAGCTGCTTTTATATTAGCCTGTACAGCATTTTCTACAAAGGTGAAATCTCTGGTTTGCTCTCCATCTCCATTTATAGTAGGGGAGTCCTGGTCTTGAAGTGCCTGCATAAATAAGGGAATGACAGCAGCATATGCGCCTTGGGGGCTTTGCTTGGGACCAAACACATTGAAGTAACGCAAGCCAATAATTTCCATACCATAAGTTTTAGAGAAAACCTCAGCGTAAAGCTCATTGACGTATTTGGTTACGGCGTAAGGGGATAAGGGTTTACCGATATTATGCTCGACTTTTGGCAAGGTGGGGCTGTCGCCGTAAGTAGAACTTGATGCAGCATAAACAAAACGTTTAACAGATTCTGAGGTTTTACAAGCGACCAGCATGTTTAAAAAACCCGAAACATTGACCTCATTACTGGTTATAGGATCATCAATAGAGCGAGGTACAGAGCCCAAGGCAGCCTGATGTAAAACGATATCTATATCTTTAACCGCCTTTTGACAGTCTTCGAGTTTTCTGATATCTCCCTCCTGAAATTCGAAATTGGGTTCACTATCAAATTCAGATATATTTTCGAAATATCCGTTGGATAAATTGTCTAAAACGCGAACTTTTTTTACGCCAAACTTCAGTAGATACTCTACGATATTTGAACCGATAAAACCTGCGCCGCCTGTCACGAGAATGTTGACATTGCTTAAATCTGCGTCGTGGTATGCGTGTTTATACATCATAATCTCCCGTCGATTTGTTCAGTTGGTAAAAAGGATTTTACATCGAAAACAACGGCCTTTTCATTTTTTAAGGCACTGAAATCCAGCCTGAGAAATTCTTTATGAGAAACAGCGAGCACGATGCTGTCGTAGGTTGAATTGATCTCTTCACACCGCAACAAATCAATCCCGAAAAGAGTTTTCACTTCATCTTTATCAGCCCATGGATCGCAAACATCTACATTCATATTATAGGTTTGTAATTCTTTAATGACATCTATTGCTTTGGTATTCCTGGTATCGGGGCAGTTTTCTTTAAAGGTGATTCCTAAAACAAGAGCTCTGCCATTTTTTACCTTCGCCTCTTTATTCAGCATTAATTTTATGACCTCATTGGCCACATATTTACCCATGCCGTCGTTTATTCGTCTGCCAGATAGAATGATTTCGGGGTTGTAACCAACTTCCAGGGCTTTTTGAGCCAGGTAATAAGGATCAACCCCTATACAATGACCACCGACAAGTCCTGGTGTATATTTGGTAAAATTCCATTTGGTTGCTGCTGCTTCAAGAACGTCATTAGTATCTATATCGAGTAGTCTAAATATTTTGGATAACTCATTCACAAAAGCAATATTGATATCTCGCTGTGAATTTTCAATAACTTTTGCTGCTTCAGCTACTTTTATGCTGCTGGCCAAATGTGTTCCCGCTGTAATCACGGAAGCGTATAATTCATCTACTCTTTTAGCAATTTCCGGCGTCGAACCAGAAGTCACTTTTAAGATGCTGGTCACCGTATGGAGCTTGTCTCCCGGGTTGATGCGCTCCGGGGAATAGCCGGCAAAAAAATCTTTATTAAAGGTTTTTCCAGACTGTTTCTCCAAAACCGGAACACATATTTCTTCGGTAACACCAGGGTAAACTGTAGATTCATAGATAACGATGTCACCATCCTTCAGGACCTTACCTATGGTTTCACTCGCTCTAATCAGTGGAGTTAACACAGGTTGGCGATTCTTGTCTGTTGGAGTAGGTACAGTGACAATAAATATGGTCGATTCCTTCAAATCATCTTGATCCGTAGATAATTTCATACCTGCTGTTGCACTTGTTTTTAAGGCCTCCTGTAACTTTTGGTCAGATACTTCCAGGGTATGATCTTTACCTCTGTTGAGTTCATCAACTCGTGACTGATTGATGTCAAAACCGATGACGGGATATTTTTTAGCAAAAGCAACAGCAAGGGGCAGGCCAACGTATCCGAGGCCAATAATTGCTATTTTAGGATGACTCATAAATGGGATTGATTTTATAGGTTAAATATTTTTTTCAGTTTCCGTAGAATTTTTTTCTTTAAAGTATGCTTGTTTTCATTTTGCAAGTAACCGTTACCATAGCGTCCATATCCATATCCGTAGCCATAACCGTAACCGTACCCGTAACCATACTTGGCTTTATGCTGAAAATAATTGAGAATAAAACTGATGTTTTTTACTTCTCCTTTTTCAAACTTTTCGTTGATGACACTTAACATGGCTTTTTTCGTATAATTTTGTCTCAACAGATAAATAGAGGCATCGGCATATTTACCTAAATTCAGAGCGTCTGATACCAGTCCTATAGGAGGTGTATCCATAATAATACAGTCATATTTTTCTCTCAGAACACGAAAAAGTGCATCCATTTTATCGGCCATCAAAAGTTCAGAAGGATTAGGAGGAACAGGACCTGAAACAATGATATCTAAATTGGCAAAGTTTGTTTTTTGCGTGATTTCTTCAATAGAATTTTGGTCAATCAAATAATTGACGACCCCGATATCATTAGTTATGTCAAAATCTTCAAAAATTTTCGGTTTTCTTAGATCCAGGCCAATAAGCAGGGTTTTTTTTCCGCTCAGAGAAAATACAGAGGCCAGGTTTATGGCTGTAAATGTCTTTCCTTCTCCACTTACAGATGAAGTAATAAGTATGGTTTTATTTCCCTGGATATGCTGCTGCTTGAAGATAAACTGCATGCTGGTTCTTAAGCCTCTAAAGCTTTCAGCTATCGCAGACCTGGGTTTGCTGAAAACGGCCAAATTCCCGGTGGATTTACTTTTTCCCACAACACCTAATATGGGAATGGGAGAGAGCTTATTCACGTCTTTAGGATTGTTTATTTTGTTGTCCAAAAAGACCAGAAGGAAAACAAAAACCAAAGGGACAAAGCTTCCCAGAAGAAGAGCCATGACATAATTGAGCTGTGTATTTGGACCTATTTTACCGCCACCGGTATCCATGGCTTTATCAATAATTTGCACATCGCTAACATTCGCAGCTTTTATTAAACCAGCTTCATTTCGTTTGCTCAAAAACAGGTTGTAGGTCTCTTCACTAATGGTATAGCGGCGCTCAATTTTCAGTAAATCTTGTTGTTCTTTGGGTAATTTTCGTATTTGCTTTTCTAATTCTGCAACATTTTGTCTTACTGTTCTTATCTGTTCCTGAAGGATTTTTTTCGAGGATTCGATATTTTCAAGCAGAACCGATTTTGTTGCATTTATTTGCCTGTCAATATCATCAAATATGGGCGCGTCACTTTTAATCGAATATGAATATTTGCTTCGTTGTTCAGATAATGCTAAAATCTTTCCTACAGCAGAACTTATGCTGGGTTCATCAATGCCAGCCACAGAAGGAGCGGGGACCTCACTGTAATTTTGCCTGCTTATCAAGTAGTCCTCTAGCCTGTTGTAATAATCCAACTGTCTTTGAATTACATTTTGTTCAAGGTCCAGGTTGGTCAATCTTTGTCTTATTTCGCTGCTTTCTGCAGTTAAATCAATGATGTCATTACTGATTTTAAATTGATTCAGTTCTTCTTCGACAGTTTTGAGTTCTTTAGATTTTTCAGTAAGACTGCTATCAATAAATCTAATGGTTTTTGTAGCAAAAAGATTTTTTCTGTTTAGCATATCCTCACTGAGTACTTGAACAGTAGTATTGAGGTAATCTACCAGTTTTTCTTTGTTATTACCTGTGAGAGACAGGTTAAGAATCGAGCTTCCTTTATTTTCCGGGTTTACATTTATATTTTGAAACTGCTTTACCGTAGAATAATAATTATTAAACTGAATGTAATAAGGTTTACCTATAACTACAGGTATATCACTTTTAAAAATTCGGCCTTTAAAAAATGGAGAATCTATATATTCTGTAATTTGAAAACTTGCTTTATAATCCTCCTTTTCAAAATAAAAACTTTCTTGTTCTTTGGTATAAAAATTATAAAAACTAAGCTTTCCCGGTTCTTCGTCCTCAAAGTTTAAGCTCAGTTCAAAGCTGTCTTCATTTTTAAAAGTAATGGTAAGGGGCCTGCCTATAAGCTGGAATTCTAAACTGTCTTCCAGAGCTACAAACGGAACTTGGCCATAAGCGTCTTCTCTCTGATATTTACCATCTACAAAATACTGAATGTAGTAGCGTAATCTATTCACAACTTTTTCATTGTGAGTTCTGGTTTTCAGCGTAGTTACACTGGTGTTGACTTTGTCTGAAACACCACCCCAGTTGAAGGTTAAGCTTGTGTTGGAAGTGAAAAAAGGGTTTTGGTCATCTTTTATGGTGATAAGACTTTCAATCTTATAAATCGGCTGCTTACGTACATTGATAAAATAAGCGATTCCCAGGCCTATCAGAATACTTATAACAAATAGGTACCAGTAACTAAAGATTTTGACGATGAATCCTTTAAAGTCAAAGTGTGTATTAGATTCATTTATTTCGAAATCTTCTTCCATTAGAGTCTTATCAATAAAATAGTAAGTCCAGTTAACAATGAGAATAAAGTGGCAATGGTTCCAAAACCGGTTTCACCTATTCCTAATGATTTTTGAGGCAGGGGATCCACGATAATTAAGTCATTGGGCTGGATATAATAAAAAGGTGAATTAACAGCGGTAATCTCGGTGAGATCAATGCGATGTATGCGTTGTCCTTCGGGATATTGTCTTAAAATCTTCACATTTCTTCTGTCTCCATAAATAGTGATATCCCCGGCATTTGCAATGGCCTCCATGATGGATACCTGTTCCTTATAAATAACTTGACTTCCGGAACCAATTTCTCCTAAGGTGGTATAGCGTAAACCTGCCAGTTTTACAGTTATAAAAATATTTGATTCTCGTTTGAAATAGTCACTAAGTAGTTTGTCTTTCAGCTTCAGCCTGATTTCTTCTAATGTGAGCCCTATTACCTTCACGGGGCCCAGGGTTGGTATTCTAATATTTCCATGCCTGTCTACAGGAAAGCCGTCAAAATAAGCCTTCTCTTCCGTAGTGGCTGTAGAATTCTCAGCGTCCCCAATGGGATTGAACATGCTGGTTAGTTCTTGATCCAGGGCTTTAACCCTAATGCTCAGCAAATCATTGATTTGCACCCTGTAAGGGCGTTGCATTTGTTGAATAGAAATCAGGCTATCCGAGATATCTTCGTCCACAGCTAGGTAAGTGAGCCGTTTTGTACTTATACAGGAACTTAATGAAGTGATGATTAGTAAAACTAAAATAATTGAAGATAATTTCATTCACTGGCTGATTATTAAGGCAAATATAGCTTTTGATTTATAAACATAATCCGATTAGTCATAAATTTATAGGCTAAGGTTTCGAATGTTTTGTTAGTATTCGCTGAAATCAATAGAACAGGATATACACTAAAGAACACTCATTTTTTAACTGGTTAAGCCAGGAATATCAGGTAAGCCGTCTTTAGCAACAGCAGAAATTTCAGCTTCATTCACCTCTCCAGCTTTTTTGATGGCTTTATTTATGGTTAGGATTAAATAATCTTCGAGTTGTTCTTTATCCTGAAGCAGTTCGTCATCAATTTCAATAGATTTGATTTCGCGGTTCGCCGTAATTTTTACCGTCAATAATTCGTCATTACTTTTTTCAAGTAAGGTGACCGTCTCTAAACGTTTTTTAGTCTCTTCAACTTTGGCCTGGGTTTCTTTGATTTTATTCATCATACCCATCATATCTCCAAACATAATTCTTTTGTATTACGATGAAGGACAAAATTACTATAATGTTGGACGCTTAAAAAAGATAAATCCAATAAATTTGAACACAGTCTTTAAAAGCATTCGTACCTGCCCTGATTTACAGAAAGCTTTCTTATCGATTTATTTTTTTCGGACAACACAGATTTACCTAAACCATTCAAAAGTCAAGTTTAAATAGCGAGTCATTTTTTCCCAATAACTTAGCAAAATTAAGGACTTTGCCGGGTTTGGCATCACTTTAAATAATGTTAAATGGCATCCTGAACTAGTTTATCAGCCTTAAATTAGTGTAAATCGAATATTAATTCAAAATTAATCATATATGAAAACATTAAATAAAATGACTAAGTCACTGATATTAGGATTATTTGTTCTTTTTAGTACTACACTGATGGCTCAAAGTGAACAGCAACTAGAGGTGATCAACGATGCCGAAGATGCCAGGAGAGAGATCGTTAACCAAAACCCGGAACTGATGGAGCTTTTTGAAAAAGCAGAGGGCTATGCTATATTTCCTAATGTGGGGAAAGGGGCCTATATACTTGGCGGAGCAGCGGGTAACGGAGCTGTTTATGAAAACGGAACCCTGGTAGGGATGGCAGAATTAAGACAGCTTGATATAGGCTTTCAATTGGGAGGTAAGGCGTTCAGCGAAGCCATTATTTTCCAGACCGATGAAGCCTTTGAAGAGTTCAAAAGCGGAGACCTTAAACTCTCTTCAGATATTTCGGTTGTCATGGTTGATGAAGGTGTATCAGGGGATGTCGAATTCAAAAACGGGATAGCTGTAATCTCCATGCCTAAGGCTGGTGCCATGGCAGGCCTGTCGGTTGGAGGACAGAAGTTTGATTACAAGGACTTATAATTTATCTGAACATATGTAGCAGAATTCGGTTCATTAAAAACTGTATTTTGTGTGAACTTTGATTGATTTTAGAACTTCAAAGTGATTAAAAAAATAGCCTGCACAACTAAGTATTGTGTGGGCTATTTGATTTGAATGAGTAGTTTTCTTCGGCTTAAACCTGGTTTTCTTTGATGTTGTGCGTCATTTTAATCCTGTCTCCAGACGTAATCCTTCATGAGTATACTCAAGAGCAAAATTGCTATATTGTCGGCCTCTTAAAAAAAGATACAACCATAAATTTAAACCCAGTCTTATGAAACAATTAATCCCTGTTCTAGCCTTAAGTTTTATATTTGCAGCTTCTTGCAAAAACGATAGTTCGAAGATGATAAATACCGATGTTATGCCACCCGTGACGAAAAAAAATCCAAAAACACTTTCAATTCATAACGAAGACAGAGTCGATAACTATTACTGGATGAACGATAAAGAAAATCCTGAAGTTATAGCTTATCTCAATGCTGAAAATGACTATTACAGGGAGTCCACTGCTCATACTGAAAAGTTTCAAAATGATTTGTTTGAGGAAATGAAGTCCCGAATTAAGGAAGATGATTCATCTGTCCCTTATAAACTCAATGGTTACTGGTATCAGGTGAGGTATGAAAAAGGAAAAGATTATCCTATCTACACCCGAAGAAAAGGAAGTATGGATGCTGAAGAGGAAATCATGTTTGATGTGAACAAGATGGCAAAAGGACATGCCTATTTCAATCTTGGCGGAGTGAGTGTGAGTCCGGATAACACTTATGCCTCTTTCGGTATTGACACTGTGAGCAGAAGAAAATATACGATTCAGGTCAAAAACCTAAAAACTGGAGAAATCCTTCCGGAGAAAATTGAAACCACGACTGGTGGTTCAACCTGGGCAAACGATAACAAAACCTTGTTCTATACGAGAAAAGACGAGCAAACCTTAAGGTCCAGTCAAATCTTCAAACATATCCTGGGAGAGGCTCCCGAAAACGATACCCTCGTATTTGAAGAAAAAGATGAAACTTTCAACACCTATGTTTATAAAACCAAATCCAAAGACTTTATCATCATAGGTTCATCCAGTACCATGTCCGATGAATATCAGATCCTGAACGCCGATCAACCAGATGGAGAGTTTAGATTATTTTCTGAGCGAAGAAGAGGTTTGGAATATGACATTGCGCATTATAATGATCATTTTTATATCCTGACCAATAAAGATGAAGCGCAAAATTTCAAGTTGATGAAAACCTCCCTGGAGGCGACTTCAGAATCTCACTGGGAGGAGATGATTGCACACCGTGAAAATGTTCTGCTAGAAGGGATAGACATTTTCAATAAATTTTTGGTCACTAGTGAGCGTTCCAATGGTTTAACACGAATTCATGTTCAAAGTTGGGACGAAAGTGAAGATTATTACCTTCCCTTTACAAGTGAAACCTATACAGCTAGAACTACAACCAATGTAGATTTTGACACTAAGCTGTTGAGATATTCATACAATTCGCTCACAAATCCAGCTTCGGTAATTGAGTTTGATATGGTCGATAAAACCGAGACTGTCCTGAAAGAGCAGGAAGTTCAGGATCCAAATTTTGATAAGAATAATTACATCTCCGAACGAATATGGGCAACGGCAAGTGATGGAACTGAAATCCCCGTGTCTTTAGTTTATAAAAAAGGAATCAAAAGAAACGGCAAAAACCCGCTTTTACAATACGGATATGGAAGTTATGGGGCTACAATGGATCCTTATTTTTCCACCACAAGATTGTCTTTATTAGACCGAGGTTTTATTTATGCCATTGCTCATGTGAGAGGAGGAGAATACCTCGGAAGAGAATGGTATGAAAGCGGGAAACTACTTCGGAAAAAAAATACATTTACCGATTTTGTTGACGTTTCTAAACATTTGATCGATCAGAAATACACCTCACCCGAGCATCTTTATGCGATGGGAGGTTCTGCCGGTGGACTTTTGATGGGGGCTGTCATCAATATGGCTCCAGAACTTTATAATGGCGTTATAGCTGCAGTTCCTTTTGTGGATGTTGTGACGACTATGCTGGATGAAACGATTCCTTTAACTACCGGTGAATATGATGAATGGGGAAATCCAAATGATAAAGAATATTACGATTATATCAAAACCTATTCTCCGTATGACAATGTGGAAGCGAAGGCTTATCCAAATTTATTAGTGACTACAGGTTTATACGATTCTCAGGTTCAGTACTGGGAACCTGCCAAATGGGTTGCTAAATTAAGGGAAATGAAAACAGACACTAATAAGTTATATTTAGAAACGAATATGGATGCAGGTCATGGTGGAGCCTCAGGGCGTTTCGAGGCTTTGAAAGAACTGGCCAAAGACTATGCTTTTATTTTGGATTTGGAGCAAATAACAGAGTAATCAGAAAAATAATTGTAATTTAGCCCCTTGTTATTTAGTTTAGAGATATTACTTACGTGAAAAGACGTTGGCTTTATGCATAAAAATTTGAATGTTCACGACAGCTTGTTATCTATGGTTGGCTGTACACCTTTAATTAGATTAAAAAATATTTCTCAACATTTTCAAGGAGAGTTTTTAGCTAAGTATGAAGCTCAAAACCCCGGTCTGTCCTCCAAAGACAGGATTGCTCATTATATCATTGAAAAAGCAGAGCAAAACGGGGATTTAAAACCTGGAGATACTATTATTGAAACTACATCCGGTAATACAGGCTTTAGTATTGCTATGGTCGCCGCTATAAAAGGCTATAAATGTATTCTTGCCGTAAGTTCTAAATCTTCTAAAGATAAAATTTCCCTGCTTAAAACCATGGGAGCAGACGTGAGGGTGTGCCCTTCCAACGTGGCTCCGGAAGACCCTAGATCTTATTATGAAGTTGCCAAACGCATTCACAGCGAAACCCCTGGCTCTATATATATCAATCAATATTTCAATGATTTAAATATCGATGCGCATTATTTGACCACCGGTCCCGAAATATGGGCACAGACGGAGGGCGAAATTACTCATCTAGTTGCCTGTAGTGGAACTGGAGGTACTATTTCCGGAACAGCCAGATATTTAAAAGAGAAAAATCCAAATATCCGTATTTTAGGGATTGATGCTTTTGGCTCTGTTCTTCAAAAATTCCATGAAACCGGAAAGCTGGATAAAAGTGAGATTTACCCTTACAAAATAGAAGGTCTTGGTAAAAATTTGATTCCTACGGCTACTGATTTTAGCAGCATTGATAAATTTACCAAAGTTAGCGATGAAGATAGTGCCTATATGGCTCGTGATATCGCCAGAGCTGAAGGTATGTTTGTAGGATATACCAGTGGAGCTGTCATGCAGGGGGTAAAACAACTCGATGAAGAAGGTGAATTTGATTCTCAGAGTAAAGTGGTCGTCATTTTTCCAGATCATGGCTCCAGATATATGAGCAAAGTATTCTCAGACGAGTGGATGAAGGCACAAGGCTTTACAAATTATCCCGGATTGAAAGAGGAGAAAACCAATGGCAAAATTTTAAAAAATCAACAGGTTACAAATATTCATAACTGATATTTGAGTAATTAGTAAAACAAAAAAGATAAATAATGAAAGATTTATTTTCAAAAATTTACAGAGATAAAGGTCCTTTAGGCAAATGGGCTGATCAGGCAGAAGGTTATTTTGTTTTTCCTAAACTGGAAGGACAAATAAGCAACAGGATGAAATTCCAGGGACGCGAAGTCATTACATGGAGTATCAATGATTACCTGGGGCTTGCTAACCATCCCGAAGTAAGAAAAGCTGATGAAGAAGCAGTCAAAAAATGGGGAAGTGCTTATCCTATGGGAGCTCGAATGATGAGTGGCCATACCGAACTGCATGAAAAACTTCAGGAGGAATTGGCGGATTTTGTCAGCAAAGAAGCTGCATACGTCCTAAACTTTGGTTATCAGGGCATTTTATCGACTATTGATGCACTTGTAGGAAAAGACGATGTCATTGTTTATGATGTAGACGCTCATGCCTGTATTATTGATGGTGTACGTTTACATTTAGGCAAGCGATTCACCTATAAGCATAACGATCTTGACAGTATCGAACTGAACCTGGCCCGGGCGGAAAAAATTGCGGAACAAACCGGTGGAGGCGTTCTGTTTATTTCTGAAGGTGTCTTCGGAATGCGAGGAGAGCAGGGGAAACTTAAGGAAATCGTTGAGCTTAAGAAAAAATATAACTTCAGGTTATTAGTCGATGATGCTCATGGTTTTGGTACCTTAGGTAAAACTGGCGCCGGAGCCGGTGAAGAACAAGGCGTGCAAGATCAGATCGATGTGTATTTCGCAACTTTTGCAAAATCCATGGCGAGTACAGGAGCTTTTATTGCAGCCGATAAAGAAATCATTGATTACCTGAAATACAACCTGCGTTCGCAGATGTTTGCAAAATCATTGCAAATGTCATTGGTAGAAGGCGCTTTAAAACGCCTGGAGCTTATGAGAAAGTCTACAGAATTTAAGGACAAACTCTGGGACAATGTCAATGCTCTTCAAAACGGTTTGAAAGACAACGGCTTTGATATTGGTACAACCACGAGTTGTGTGACTCCGGTTTACCTAAAGGGAAGTATTCCTGAAGCCATGGCTCTAGTAAAAGATCTGAGAGAAAACCACGGTATATTTTGTTCTATCGTCGTTTATCCGGTCATTCCTAAGGGCTTGATTTTATTAAGAATGATCCCTACGGCGACACATACAATGGAAGATATCGACTTAACTTTAAAGGCCTTTTCAGCTATTCGAGAGCGCCTGGAAAACGGAACCTATAAACGGCTTTCACAGGCCCTAATGGAAAAAATGGGTGAATAAATCCTGTAGAAAATCTTATCCATAAAAAAGCCGAGCGAGTCTCGGCTTTTTTTTATGGAGGAGCTTGAATCTATTGCCAACCTCCACCAAGACTTCTGTATAATTCAACAAGCGCATTAAATTGATCAAATCGAATCTGACTGACTTCTAGTTTGGTGTTCAGGGCGTTTTCCTGAGCGTTTAATACTTCAAGATAATTGGCTAAACCATTGTTGAGTAATTCCCTGGAATCGTCTAATGCGTTTTGATAAGCCTCATATTCTTTGGTTTTAACGTCAATTCTTTGCAAGGCATTTTGATAATTGAGCAGGGCATCAGAGACTTCTCTGCTTGCGGTGAGCAGGGTTTTTTCAAAATTCAAAAGGGCCTGTTCTTTTTCGTTTAAGGCCACCTCATATCCCGTTTGAATTTGTCTTTTGTTGAAGACAGGCTGTGTTAAGCCTCCAATCAAATTCAGGAACAAGGAATTGGGGGATATAAAATTTGACGGATTTAAACTTTGAAACCCTCCCGTAGCTGAAATGGTAATTGAGGGATAAAATCTAGCCCTGGCCGCATTGGTCAGTTCGAAGGCATTGATCAGTTCATATTCAGCCGCAATCACATCAGGCCGGTTTTCAAGCAAATCTGAAGCGACTCCAGTCGTGAGTTCCTGGTCTATGTCCTGAGCTGAAAACTCACCTCGCCTTAAGCCTTTAGGAGATTCACCTTTCAAAATGGAAATGGTGTTTTCCAAAAGTTTAATGTCGTTTTTCAAACTGAGCAATATGGCTTGAGCGGCATAAACCTGAGCTTCAGTCTGGCTTACAGCTACTGAAGTAAGGTTTCCAGCTTCCTTGAGCGCCTGGCTTGTTTCCAGGCTTTTCTTTCTGCTTTCCAGGGTTTTCTCCGTGATTTTGACTTGTTCATCCAGGGCCAATAACTGATAATAACCAGAAGCAATTCTAGAAATCAGATTGGTTTTTACAGCTTGGTGTGCAGCCTGGGTTTGCATGAATCTGGCCTGAGCAGCTCTTTTATTGCTTTTTATTTTACCCCAGATATCGGCTTCCCAGGATAAACCGGCATTGAGTTCATACTGTTCCACAGAAGAGAAAAAGCCACCGAATTGAGAGTTTGGCGATAATTCCTGCCTGGTATAGGAGGTATTTATATTTAGAGAAGGATAAAATCCAGCCTTTCCTTGTTTGTAGTAAGAATTGGCTATGCTTATTTGCTGCAAAGCAATCCTTATATCTTGATTGTTGTCAAGTGCTTCTTCGATATGATTTTGAAGAATAGAATCTGTAAACATTTGCTTCCAGCTTATTTTGGAAAGGGGTATAGAATCCTTTGACAACTGATCTGTTCTATACCTTATAGAGTCTATAGTGTCTTCAGGTCGGTCATAGTCTTTGGTCACAAAACAGGACTGTAGTAAAGACAGGCAAAAGAGGATGAGAATAGGTTTAATGTATTTCATAGTCTAATTAGATTCTTTGGAATTATTTTGAGATTTTCCGACTCGGGCCCTGCTGGAAGGACTTACTTTTTCCTGAAGCCACTGAAAAACAACAAAGAGCACAGGAATGACAAAAACACCAATGACAGTCCCAACCAGCAAGCCACCCGCAGCTCCAGTCCCTATGGAGTTATTTCCCTTGGCGCCTACACCGGAAGCCAGTACTAAGGGGAGTAAACCTAGAATAAAGGCAAAGGAGGTCATCAAAATTGGTCTTAACCTTACTTTGGCTCCATCCAGAGCAGCATCGTAAATACTCATGCCTTCATTTCGCCGCTGTATGGCAAATTCAACGATCAAAATAGCATTTTTGGCCAGCAAACCTACCAGCATGATTAAGGCAATTTGAAAATATATGTTATTTTGTAAGCCTGCCAGATTTGTACTCCAAAAGGCGCCTGCAACGCCGATAGGCAATGAGAAAATTACGGCAAACGGGAGCAAATAGCTTTCATATTGAGCTGCCAGAAAAAAGTAAACGAAAAGAATACTCAAGCCAAATATAACTAAGGCCTGACCGCTTGCAGCAATTTCTTCCCGCGTTATTCCTGAAAATGCGATATCAAAATTATTTCCTAACTGCTCATCGGCTACCTCTCTGATTGATTGTATAGCTTCACCAGAGCTAAATCCTGGCGCAGTACTCCCATTTATGGTCACCGCATTATAGAGATTGAATCTGTTGATGACCTGAGGCCCATAAACTCTTTCCAGTTCTACAAATTCTGAAACCGGAGCATTTTCACCCGTGGGTAGTCTTACAAAAATACTGTTTAGGCTTTCTTCATCATCGCGGTCTTTAGGCAAAGCCTGGACAAGCACCCGGTATTGTTTTCCAAATGTTGAAAAGTTAGACACAAAAAAGCCACCTATATAGGATTGCATGGCTGATAGAATGTCGCTGACAGATAAACCGCTGGCTTTGATTTTCGGGACATTCAAATTCATGTCATACTGAGGGAATTCTGTACTAAACGAAGAGTTGGCAAAAGCAATAGAGGATTCCTGAAATAAACCGCCGACAAACTTACTAGCTTCCTGATCCAAACCTGTTAAAGGTCCGGAAGCTTTATCAAGCAATTGAACTTCAAAACCATCAGCCGCCCCGTATCCTGGAACACTCGGAGGAGTGAAAAACTGAATTTTAGCGTCTGGTATGGTAGAGGTAGCTTGGTTTAATTTGCCGACTATGGCATTGATTTCGGTCTCGTCTGTAGTGCGCTTGTCCCAATTATCAAGTATAATAAATCCCTGGGCATAGGAACTACCCGCCCCGGAGAAAAAGTTTCTCCCCGTAATTAAAGAAGCTGTTCGAATTCCTTCTATATTTTGAATTCTGTCGTAAACTTCTTCAGTGGCTTGGAAAGTTCTGTCCAAAGAAGAGCCTACAGGCAATTCCATGTTCATAAATACAACGCCTCGGTCTTCTGTAGGAACAAAACCTGTGGGAGTCAGTTCATTTGCGAAATAAATAGAAACGCCAGCTATCACTAAAATAAGCAGCGTCACCCATTTTTGTCTTATTAAGAATTTTAATGAATGTATGTACTTGCTTCGAATGGCAATGAATCCGGCATTAAAGGCCTTATAAAATCGCTGCAGTAAATTTGTGCGTTCTTGCTGTTCTTTGGGTGGCTTTAAAAATAAGGCGCATAAAGCCGGACTTAAGGTCAGGGCATTAATGGCTGAAATGATAATAGCCACAATTAAGGTCACCCCAAACTGTTCATAAAACACACCTGCTGGACCTTTGATAAAGGTGATAGGTATAAACACAGCAGCCATCACTAAAGTAATGGAAACTATGGCACCACCGATCTCACTCATAGCAGAAATAGAAGCTTCTTTAGCATCCTGGGCTCCACCTTCCAGCTTGGCATATACCGCTTCTACAACCACAATAGCATCATCCACCACAATGCCAATAGCCAAAACAAGCGCAAAGAGGGTGAGTAAATTGATAGAGTATCCAAATAAATTCAAGAAAAAGAACGTGCCAATAATAGAAACGGGGACGGCTATAGCCGGAATTAAAGTGGATTTTAAGTCCTGTAAAAAAAGAAACACCACCAGGAATACAAGTAAAAAGGCTTCAATAAGTGTTTTTTGAACCTTATCTATCGACGCTGTCAAGAACTCGTTGGTGTCATAGTTTACAAGATACTCAATACCTGATGGAAAGTTTTTTTCGAGTTCACCCATTTTGACGTAGATTTTCTCAATGATTTCCTGAGCATTCGACCCGGGTGTTTGAAAAATACCAAAGTTAACTCCAGGATAACCACTACTTCTTGATAGTGAATTGTAGGAAAATGCATCCAGTTCAACTTTTGCCACATCCTTTACGCGTAGGAACTGATCATTATCAAAAGTCTTTAGGATGATATTGCCATATTCTTCAGCGGTCTTCAGCCTCCCTTTGTAAGTGATGACGTATTCAAATGCTTTTCCGGCATTCTGGCCTACAGATCCGGGAGCAGCCTCCTGACTTTGCGCTCTGATCGCTGCTATAACTTCTGTAGCATTAAGACCATAATTTGCCATCTTTTCCGGATCCAGCCAAACCCTCATGGAATAATCTTTGCCACCAAACACAGAGACATTGGAAACTCCATTGATACGCTGTAATTCTGGCTTAATATTGATGTTTAAATAATTTTGAACATAGGTATCAGAATAATCTTCGTTGGTCGAATACAAGGCAGCATAAAGCAGTGCGGAATTTTGTTGTTTTGAGGTGATCACACCACTTCGTAAAACTTCGTCTGGAAGCACTGAATTTGCTCGTGCCACCCTGTTTTGAACGTTTACAGCAGCGATATCCGGATCGTACTGCTGTTCAAAAAACACAGTAATTGTCGCACTTCCGTTATTACTTGCCGAAGAGGTAATGTAGGTCATCCCTTCAACTCCATTGATTTGTTCTTCTATAGGTATGATAACACTCTCCAGAATAGTCTGCGCATTGGCGCCCGGAAAACTGGTAGTTACCTGCACCGTTGGTGGGGCAATATCAGGATATTGGGTGACAGGTAATTCCTGAATTCCAAGAATACCCAGCATGACTAAAATAATGGAGACCACTGTAGATAAAACCGGCCTTTCTATAAATGTTTTAAGCATGACTTCTATTTAAAAACTGTATCAAATGAATTTACAATGGAGTCCATCGTTGAGGATGTAGGCCTGATTTTATCATTATTTTTTATCTTATTGACCCCTCTTCCTACTATTTTTTCGCCTTTACTCAACCCGGATTCGATGACGAGATAGGGATCGGCTCGCCTGCTGACAATCGCTTTTTCGGTAACTGTAGAGTCAGATTCATTAAACGTATATACAAATTCTTTTCCCTGTCGGGAAAACGTAGAAATCCTTGGTACAACTATAGCTTCATCTATATAATTCGGGATTCGAATTTTACCGGTTAAACCGTCTTTCAGAATCAAGTTGGAATTATCGAATGTTGCTCGAAACCTTACAGTTCCAGTTTCAGCATTGACTTGACTTGAAATGCTGGTGATTTTTCCTTTTTTATCGTAAATCTCCCCGTTAGATAAGATCAAAACAACTTCCGGGAATGAGGAGATCAAGTTGGCTTTATCTTTACGATTCTGATTAAAATTCATCAGCAAATTCAAATAATCTTTTTCATTCATGGAGAAATAAGCAAAAACTTCATCGGTCTTTACAACCTTGGTTAGGGGTAGTCTGTCGGCAGGGTTTATCAAAGCACCATCTCTGTAATTTATAGTTCCTATAAAACCATCCACCGGACTTTTTATACTGGCATAACTTATATTGGCTGAAATGCTATTCAGGTTACTTTTTGCGGCTTCTAACCTGGCTTTAGCGGTTTGCAGCTGATTCTCACTTACAATATCTTTTTCCACCAGGGGTTTGAGTTTTTCTACTTCAATCTGAGCTGCACTCACCTGTGCTCTTGCCGCGGAAGCTTCGCCACTCAGACTTTCGGTCTCAAGTTCAAATAGAGTTTCACCCTTCTTTACAGCGGATCCTTCTTCAACTAACACATTTAAGATGTACCCCGGAACTTTGGCCCGGATATCACTGCTTATAATGCCCTGCAGTTGAGTTGGATATTCAGAAGTTGTTGTGATGTCCCTGGTATCCACTTCAATAATGGGTAACTGAGGTGGAGGAGATGTTTGTTTCTGACCTTGATTTTGACAGGAACTCATCAATAATGCTGAAGTAGCGAGGAGAATAATAAATTTATTTTTCATAAGTGTCTATGTTATGACTTGTTTCTTTAAGGGTGTTTAATGTTTCTAAGATGTTCTTTTTTTGGTTTTCAAGATGCGTTTTGAAGATGCTGACAAGCTTTTTATTAAAATCCTGGTCTGCTTTATGTTGAATAATTTTAGAAAGGATGTTGATTTCTTTATCAGTCTCCTTTAAGTGTAGTTCAAGCGTCTTTTTAAAATAATCACGTTTGGTCTTAAAGTAGCGTTTTCTCTTGTCGTCTTTAAATATGAAATCAACGCGTCCTTCTTCAATTAAAAAATTCAGTTGGTTTGAAACTGAGCTTTTACTGGCTCCCGTTAAATCTTTAATCTCTTCAAAGGTAAGTGCTTCAGCATTAGATAAAATAAGAAGGGAATAAATCTTTGCTGCCAACGGCGGCAGATGCTGTTCTTTTTCCAAATGCAGGCTCAATTCCTTGTCAGGAACATGACTGCAGGTTTGTGCAGGATTGTGCTTAGGTTTCATAAAGCAAAAGTAATTTTAGTTCGTTTTCAAACGAACTGGTATCCGATAAATAAATGTTAAGCTTTACTGATTTTATTTTTTCTTAAGAGGTGTCTAGTGCTTGGTTAATGTAAATGAAGTTTCAGTCATAAAAGAAATAAGAATATCTGCTGGAATATAAATCTAAAGCTAACCTATCTAGAATTGCTTAAGTCACCTGGAGGAGTTCTTTGGATGAAAATAAAAGAATAGTAAACGGGGGCGGTGCTAAAATTAATACTAAAAGTTTAAATCCTGGTCATTATAATTGCCTGCTTTTGATTTAGAAAATTCAAAAATATATAGAATTAACAATAAATTAAAACATTGTCTGAATTTGTTTAATTAATTTAAGATACTTTTGAACAAACAAAAAGTATAACTATGAAAAGAGTAATTTTAAGTTTGAGTGTAATTGCAATGATTGCTTTTACCTCTTGTAAAAACGATCAAAACAAAGAAAGCGAAGCACAGCAAGAAGAGGCAGCTATGGATGCTGAAAGCTCTTCTGAAGAAGCCATGTCCGAAGATGCGATGTCTGATGGACAAACCGTAGTCGAAATTGCAGCGGGTAACGAGGACTTCAGTACCCTGGTAACTGCTGTTAAAGCGGCAGAACTGGTTGAGACTTTAAATAGTGAAGGACCTTTCACTGTGTTTGCACCTACCGATGCTGCATTTGCAAAATTACCTGAAGGAACTGTAGCTACTTTGTTAGAACCAGAGAACAAAGAAAAGCTTACCGGTATTTTGACTTACCATGTTGTTTCCGGTGAATTTATGGCTGCAGATGTTGTAGCTGCTATCAATGACAATGGTGGAAGCTTTGTAATACCAACGGTTCAAGGTGAAGAATTAACTGCAACTCTGGAAGGAGAAAACGTTGTTTTAACCGATGCTAACGGTAACAAGGCGACTGTAGTCATGGCAGATGTTGATGCCTCAAATGGTGTAATTCACGCTATCGATGCTGTAGTTATGCCAAAATCATAAGTACTAACTTATTTACAGATGAAAACCCTTCAGCGATGAAGGGTTTTTTTATGCCCGGTTTTGAGCGATTTAAGATTTTGAGTTAGTTCTGGATCAGTTCATAATAAACTATTTCCAGGAAGCTGCAGTTAAAATATTTTAATTACTTTTAAAATAAAATGATTAGAACTAAGTAAAATTATAGCGCAGCTAAGAGGTTAAATTATAACCTAAAGAGAACCGCTTAATATAATAGTTTAATTTTAAAATTTCATGTCTTATTCCCCTTCTATCTTTATAACAGTGGATGCTGTGGTTATTTCAAAAGAAGATCAGCATAACTTTGTATTACTCATTAAGAGAAAAAACGAGCCCTTTAAAAATCAATGGGCATTTCCGGGTGGATTCGTTGAAAAAGAAGAGCTGGTACAGCGAGCATGTCAGCGTGAATTGAAAGAAGAAACAGGACTGGGTATAAATGAAAAAGACCTCTCGTTTTTAGACTATTACGATCAGATTGGTCGGGACCCAAGAAGCAGAACAATAACCTTCGCTTTTACTGCTTTCATAGATAGCAGAACAGAAGTGAAAGGTGATGACGATGCTGCCGAAGCCCGCTGGTTCGATGCTCAGCATTTACCAAAATTAGCCTTTGATCATTCTGAAATTATACGGGATGCCCTGCACAAAATCCTTTAAAATTTAAACACTATGAGATTTCATACCAGAAAATGGGTCAAGCCCGGAGATTTAAACCCCAATGGAACTTTATTTGGCGGACAGCTTTTAGCCTGGATTGATGAAGAGGCGGCTTTATACTCTATCATCCAGCTTGAAAATCAAAAAACAGTCACGAAATATATGAGTGAAATCGATTTCAAAAGTTCGGCCAGGCAAGGCGATATAATTGAAATCGGGATTGAAGTGATCAAATTCGGTTCCGCCTCTCTCACCTTAACCTGCGAAGTCAGAAATAAAATGACCAGGCAGACCATTATTGTGGTGGACAAAATAGTCATGGTTAGCCTGGATGAAGCGGGCAATGCCAAACCTCACGGGAAAACCAAAGTCGAATTTGTCAAAGATAGATTAGACCTTAGGTAAGTATTTGCGTTCCACTATAAATGGACCGAAAGGTAAAATAGAGCTGAGAAATACGATCAATAGAATTTTGACAGACCAGCCTAATTTCTCATACATCCAATAGCCACCCAACAGATACAGAATAAACAGGATGCCGTGGGCCATGCCTACTATTCTAACGTACTCGGGCATTTCCCATATGTATTTTAATGGCATAGCTACGAAAAGAAGCAAAAGAAAAGAAATAGCTTCAAGAATACTTACCCATCTAAATGCGGTAATTGACTTATCCTCTTTTGACATATATTTTTTCTTCAAAAATAGGATTTACATGAGTTTTACCTAGCAATTTTTGTAATTTGCATATGAAATTTAACAAATCATAAAATGAAAATACTAGTCACGGGGGGACTTGGCTTTATAGGTTCTCATACCGTTGTCGCCCTTCAAAACAAAGGCTATGAAGTCCTTGTTATTGATAACCTGTCCAATTCTTCTTTAAAAGTTCTCGAAGGAATTACTAAAATCACTTCTAAGCCCCCCGCATTTCATAAACTCGACTTAAGAGACAAATCCAGTCTTCTGGATTTTTTTTCCAAACATCAGGACATTTCCGGAGTTATTCATTTTGCAGCCTCCAAAGCTGTGGGCGAAAGTGTAGAAAATCCTCTGTTATATTATGAAAACAATCTTGCAGCGCTGTCCTATTTGCTTCAGAACTTAGTACTCTTAGCAGAACAGAATATCATTTTCAGTTCTTCCTGTACAGTATATGGGGAGGCCGATGAACTTCCTGTTTCTGAATCGGCCCCCGTAAAAAAAGCCGCATCACCTTATGGAAATACCAAACAGGTAGGGGAGGAGATCATTTCCGACACTTGCGCTGCTCACGATAAACTGAAAGCTATTGCCTTGAGGTACTTCAATCCGATTGGGGCTCATCCTACTGCCGAAATTGGAGAATTACCCATTGGAACTCCACAAAATCTAGTGCCTTTTATCACCCAGACGGCCATTGGAAAACGCAAGCAACTATCGGTTTATGGCAAGGATTACCCCACTGAAGATGGAACCTGCATCAGAGATTACATTCATGTGATGGATTTGGCAGATGCCCATGTGATAGCTTTGGAACGCCTTATGAGTTCCCGAAGTCAAGAAAATTTCGAAGTGTTCAACGTAGGAACAGGTATTGGTTCTTCGGTTCTGGAAGTGATTGATGCTTTTGAGAAAGCTTCAGGAGAAAAACTGAATTATAAGATTGCAGACAGACGATCGGGAGATGTTGTAGCCGCTTATGCAGATACTCAGAAAGCCAATGAAACCCTAGGCTGGCAATCCAAAAGAACTTTAGAACAGGCTTTAAAAGATGCCTGGGAATGGGAGAAGAAACAGGCTTAATATAATTTTTTAATCCTTAACTCATGAAAATTTTATCGGCTTCACAATTGGCAGATTTAGACAGCTATAGTTGCGAAGAACAGAATATAAGTTCCTGGGAACTGATGGAACGTGCGGCGGGTTTGGCCTACGATGATATTAAAACCAGACTAAACTCCTTTTCTCAACAGATAAAAGTTCTTGCAGGCCCTGGCAACAACGGCGGAGACGGACTTGCCATCGCTTATTTTTTGGCTGAAGACGGCTATGATGTCGATGTGTTCTTAGTCAATTTTACCTCTTCACGATCTCAGGACAATCAAAAAAATCTGGTTCGGCTCAAAAATCAGGCTAAGTGTAACATCCGGGAATTGACTGAAGATTCTGAACTCCCTGGTATCATTTCTGAGGACCTTGTGATCGACGCTATCTTTGGAGTAGGCCTCAATCGGCCCATGCCAGATTTCGTACAGAAACTGGCCAGACATCTCAATGAATCCTTTTCTCAAATCATCTGCATAGATGTCCCAAGTGGTATGTATCTGGACCGGTCTCCAGGTGAGGAGGAGGAAGTTTTTCAGTCGGATGTAATTCTTACGTTTCAAACGCCCAAATTGCCGTTTTATCTCCCCGATTATTCGGGGGTTGTAGGCGAAGTGAAAATCATTGATATCGGTTTAAGCCAGAAACGCCTCAGTGAAATTTCTTCTGAATTAAATCTCGTTGACTTAAGCCTGGCAAAAAAGCTTTATCAACCTAGATCCAGATTTTCGCATAAAGGCACCTACGGTCATGCGCTTCTGATTGGTGGAAGTCAGCTGATGCTGGGAAGTGTTATCCTGTCTTCCAAATCCTGTATGCATTCCGGGGTAGGGAAGACCAGTGTGCTGATGCCCAGTCGGGGTCATTCAGCCCTGATTCAGCATTTGCCGGAAGCGATGCTCGTGGAGAATACATCGGAGGATTTTATCAGCGAACAGGAGCTCGGTTTTAAGGCAGATGCTATCGGAATTGGCATTGGTATCGGCACTTCTGAAGCCGCCTTAACCGCTTTAGCCGCCTGGCTGGAAAAGGCTGACTGCCCTTTGGTGATCGATGCAGATGCACTGAATCTTATCGCTGAACATACAGAGCTGCAATATAAGGTTCCGAAAAAATCCATTATAACCCCACATCCCGGTGAACTCCAAAGACTGGTAGGAAGCTGGAAAGACGATTTTGAAAAACTGAATCTGATCAAAGATTTTTCCAAACAATTTGACGTGATCGTGTTGGCAAAAGATGCTTACAGCCTTTGTGTGTACCAGGATCAGGTCTTCGTGAATTCCACGGGCAACTCAGGAATGGCAACCGCTGGAAGCGGGGATGTGCTTACCGGGTTGCTTACCGGTCTGCTGGCACAGGGATACTCAAGCCTGAATGCTGCTGTATTAGGGATGTTTCTGCACGGTTTAGCCGGAGATTTCGCTGCTAAAGAAATGTCGGAAGAAAGTCTGACCGCTTCAGATATTATATCGTATTTCGGAGATTCTTTTTCAAAACTCAAAGCTTAAACAAGTCTTAAATCTTATCTTTGAAAAAAGATATTTCATGTCCCATGTTCACTATATAGAATCTGATGTTTTGGGGTTTTCCAGGCTTCAGCAGCTGCTTGAAGATGACTATAAGCTCGCATTAAGCGAAGAGGCCATTGCCAAAATCCATAAAGCCCGAGCCTATCTCAATCTGAAGCAGAAAGAGAGTAAAGAACCAATCTATGGCGTAAATACGGGATTTGGCTCCTTGTGTAATATCAAAATCAACGAGGATAAACTCACCTACTTACAGGAAAATCTGGTGATGTCTCATGCCTGCGGAACAGGAGATCGCGTAGACGAATCGGTTGTAAAATTGATGCTACTGCTCAAAATACAATCCTTAAGTTACGGGTATTCAGGGGTGACCCTGGAGCTGGTAGAACGGCTGATCGATTTTTATAACGCCGGAGTTTTCCCTGTGATTTACGAACAGGGATCCCTGGGGGCCTCTGGAGATCTGGCTCCTTTGGCGCATTTGGCTTTACCGCTTCTCGGCAAAGGAGAAGTCAGTATCGATCATAAAATTGTAAAGGCTGGCCTACTGGAGGAAAAGTTCGGCTGGAAGCCCTTAGTCCTCCAATCCAAAGAGGGCCTGGCTCTGTTGAATGGCACCCAATTTATGGGTGCTCACTTGCTGAGGAATGTTTTGAAAACCAAGGCCCTGATGAAGTGGGCCGATACGATTGCTGCTATATCCCTGGACGCTTTCGACTGTAATCTGGCACCTTTTGATGAGCTGGTGCATAAAGTAAGACCACATAAAGGACAAATAGAGACGGCCAAAACAGTTTTAGATCTGCTTCAGGGAAGTCAGCTGGCATCAACTCAAAAACAAAATGTACAGGATCCTTATTCTTTTAGGTGTGTTCCTCAGGTTCACGGGGCAAGCCGAGATGCGCTTCGTTATGTTGAGCAGACCCTGCTCACTGAAATCAATAGTGTAACCGATAATCCAAATGTGTTTGCCGATGCTGATAAAATCATTTCTGGAGGTAATTTTCACGGTCAGCCTTTAGCGATTTCAGCAGATGTGATGGCTATTGCCGTGAGTGAAATCGGCAATATTTCTGAACGCAGAATATACCAGCTGGTTTCCGGTCTTCGGGGTTTGCCCACCTTTCTGGTCAATTCGCCCGGACTTAACAGCGGTTTTATGATTCCCCAGTATACCGCGGCGAGTATTGTAAGTCAGAATAAGCAACTCTGCACGCCGGCTAGTGTCGATTCTATTGTGTCTTCCAATGGTCAGGAGGACCATGTAAGTATGGGAGCCAACGCGGTGACCAAGCTCTCCAGAGTGGTAGATAATCTGGAACGCATACTGGCGATTGAACTTTTTAATGCCTCTCAGGCGATGTATTTTAGACTTCCTTTGAAAAGTTCAGAAAGCCTTGAAGATGTACTGAAAGCCTTTAGGACTCAGGTGCCCTTTGTGAATGAAGATAAAGTGATGGCCTCAGAAATACAAAAAGCAATAGATTTCATAAGAAATCATAAAATATAGTCAGTCGAGTAAGAATAACCCTAAATTTGCACAAAAAATAAATTATGACTAATAAAATGATTTCGTTTTTAAGCGTATTCGCAATTTTCCTTATAACCTCATGTGCCACTACGGTGGATTTTCCTACTTCGGAAACCGTTCCAGGTGCTGAAATAAGCGCAAAGATTAAAGTAGATGACAACAGCAATTACAGGATTGATCTGACGGCTGTTAACCTGACTTCTCCAGATCGCCTGAACCCTCCAAGAGAAATGTATGTGGTATGGATTGAAACCTCGAGAGGGACAAAAAACCTGGGACAACTGAAAATGTCCAGCGGTCTGTTTTCAAATGTCAGAAAAGGAACCTTAAATACCACCACCCCCTTTAAACCCCAAAGAATTATCATTACTGCGGAAAGTACTTCGGCTAACAATGAACCGAGTTCGTATGTAGTGACGTCTTCCAAAAACTTTGAAATGGATTGATTTCAGTAGATTCGTAAATAAGCATAACAACAAAAAACCATCCGCTTGTAGCGGATGGTTTTTTATTAAAAGAATTTAGAAGTTTCAAAAATTACATGTCGTCTTTAGCTTCTTCCAAAGTGATTACGCGTGTCACGGCATTAAAAGGACCTGGAATAGGTTCTAAATTTTCATCAACTAAAGTAAGCTGAATCTTATTTTTTCCCATGGGCATATTCTCAATAACGTGAGGGACCCATTCTGTAATTAAGTAATCGCTGCCATCGTTAACAGTAACTTTTACTTTATTACCTTCCTGGCTAATCTCTGTTCCTACTAAAAAGAAATCTAAAAGTACCTTTTTAGTATCTTCACCTTTATAAGTGCCTTTTGGTCTACTGTAAAACAGGTGTTCCGCTGTAAAATCAACATCCATTTTTTGATCTTCAGAAGGGTTTCCAGCTACAATTTTCTTAACTACAAAAGAAGTTGGATTTTTGACTGATTCGTGGTAAGATCTGGATAAAAAAGCCAACATAACATGCTCGCCTTCTTCAATTTCTTTACTAAACCCACTTTCATAATGAGCGGAATATGGACCATTGTCCAAAATGAAATGAATATGCTGACCATTTGCAGAATTAGCTAGACCATTTTCGCCGGCATTTTCTGTTTGAACTCCGAGTTCGTAGTTTTCTACGGTAAAATCAAAATCTACAGAGCCTGCAGGAACTTCTATGACATCTCCTCCAGGGTGAGTTAAAGCAGCCTCTGGATATTTTGGAGATTCTTCCTCAAGCGGTGAAATGGTAACGAGTGTATCGGTTACACCAACGGCATCCATTTTTTCATCGCTATCTTTCTTGTTTTCCTGTTTGCATCCTACAAGGATTAACAAACTAAAAGCAAAAGTTAATAAACTTATCTTTTTCATAATTGTTTATTTTAAAAATTTATTGTAAATGTAGCTTAAATACTGACCTTGCTCAAATTTATGAATTAACTTAACATTACTTTTAGTTTATCAGTTCTGAAAAAATTTCCAGATCCGAGATAAAGGTTTTTTGTACAGGACATCTATCACCAACCGCCAGTAAACGCTTCCTTTGTGACTCGTCCAGTTCACCTTTAATTTCTATTTTTTTATAAAAAAAATCTTTTCGTTTGGTTTTGCCGTCTTTATCATTAACTTTCTTTTTCTCATGACTCACGTGTACACGAACTTCTTCCAGTTTCCATTTTTTGTTCCTGGCATAAATGTGAAGCGTCATCGCAGTACACTCTGCAAGTCCGGCAGTTAGAAAATCATAGGGTGCCGGGCCAAAATTATTTCCTCCCTGTTCTTCAGGTTCATCACCTGTAAATTCAAAATCTCCAATCTTAAGATGTGTTGCGAATGTATCTTCATGTTTTAAAACTGCAGCCGACTGACTTTCAGATGACATGGCAGGACTCTCCGGTTTAGAGAGATCCAGGCAGTTGGAGGCCCAATGCCCTATGAGATTTCCAATATAGGAGGCGTCAGCATTTTCATTTAAAAGGTGGTCGGCCTTATCCAGGCTGATAAAACTTTTGGGGTGATGCGCCCATTTGTAAAGATCTTCGGCATTTTTGATATCCACGATTTGATCTTGCGGAGAATGCATAATCAAAAGGGATTTATCCAGATCGTCTATAAATGACTCTGTATCAAGTGAGCTGATATCTTCCAGAAAATGTTTTTTTATGGTGAAATCTCGTCCTCCAATGTTGACGACTGCTTCATCATTTTTAGTGATAGCATCTACGCTTTCTTTGATCAGGTTTTGAACATGCGCAGGCTGAGCAGGGCTGGCTATGGTAGCAACAGCTTTTATATGGCTCAACTTTTTAGCAGCAAACAAAGCTGCGGTTCCGCCAAGGGAGTGACCAATAATCAAACTTGGGGCCTGGTATTCCTGCTCCAGAAATTTTGAAGCTTGGATCAAATCTTCCACATCATGAGAAAAATTGGTGTCTGCAAATTCACCTTCGCTTTGCCCTAATCCAGTAAAATCAAACCTTAAGACGGCTATCCCCAGTTCGGTTAATGCGGAAGAAATCTCTCTTATGACTTTTAGGTTTTTTCCGCATGTAAAACAATGGGCAAAGATGGCAAAGGCTTGAGGATGTTGGTGTTTCGGGAACTGGAGTCGACCCACAAGCTGATCCCCATTCTTATTTTTAAATATCACTTTCTCAAGTCCCATATGTACCTATCTTAAAATTAATTTAGAAATAAGTTCCCGGCCCAGACTCTCGTTCAAAGTTTTTATAATTTTCTCCTTACCATAACTCAATTCTTCTCTCAGGGCAGACGAAGACAAATGCACAGTAAGGGTATTATTTCTGAATTTGATTTCGTTCGTATAATTTTTGATAGCAGGTCCAAGCTGAGTCATCCAGGCATTTTCAACATCAACCTTGTTCAAACCAGGATTTAATCTGTGTTTGTTTTTGAAAATCTCCATCAAATCTTTCATAGATTTTTCCTCGTTTGCTCTCTTATTCTTCATCGAAATCTATGTTTTGGGGTTCATGTCTTTTATAAGTATAAATAAAATTTTGTTCGTTTTTCACTACAAACCTGTCTTCTTCAATGCTTAGTAGAGTTTCAGTCCAGGTATCGTAATCACTTCGATACTCCAAGACCAAGCTGTCTTGATAATCTCTTACAGTGAAGTATTCCCGGTTTTGTGAGGATTTGTAATTTCCCAAAAAACTCGGCTGTACTTTTTTTCTGAATCCTGTGGAATCTTCAACGTGTATATAGTCCACCATTTGATTGATGGTATAGTTTTTTTCTCCATAAGGAGTCTCCGCCTTTTCTATTTCCCAAAAGCCGTTGAGTTTTGAAACCTCTTCAAAATCAGGTTTTGAGTTGCAGGAGAGCATCAGAAATACACTGATGAGTAAATAATTAACTTTCATCTTCTAGATTTATTATTTTATAGTGAGTTGCATTTTTCCTGACGACGTCTTCCGTGCGTTCGGGGTGTGTATCGCTGATACACATCTGACCAAGCTCTGCATCAGTGACCATTTTGACTATTTGGGATACCCGATCTTCATCGAGTTTATCAAAAATATCATCCATGAGCAAAATCGGCTTTACCCCATAATGAGATTTAAGAAAGTCATATTGAGCAAACTTTAAGGCTATTAAATAGGATTTTTGCTGGCCTTGAGAGCCAAATTTTTTGACTGAATGCGACTTAATTTTGAAGATCAGATCATCCTTATGCGTGCCATAATTTGAAAACTGACGTTGTAGGTCTGTTTTTAAACCCGATTTCAAGATGCTTTCAAAGGATTCTTCATCGTTAAACTGACTTCTGTAGGTCAGACTGATATGTTCTCTGGAGTTGCTTATTTCCTGGTATCGCTTTTGAAGAATGGGTTTAAATTCATCGATAAACTCCTGGCGTTTATCAAAAATAACCTTCCCAAGTTCTATAAGCTGGTCATCGTAAACTTCAAGGCTGGTTTCGTCATAGGTTCTGTTAGCTGCGAAATATTTCAATAAGGCGTTGCGCTGAGAAAGTACTTTGTTATATTTCAAAAGCGTGTCCAGATACAATTTATCGCCCTGTGAAATAACGCCATCCATAAATTTTCTTCGGGTTTCGCTTCCTTCCAGAATCAAATCCCGGTCGGTAGGGGAGATGATAACCAATGGAATGGTTCCAATGTGATCGCTTAATTTCTCGTAATCCTTCCCGTTTCTCCTAATCAATTTACGCTGCCCTTTTTTAAAAGAAGTGATTATCTTTTCGGTTTTATCTCCGTTGATGAAATTTCCTTCCAGCATAAAGAATTCCTCACCATGCTTTACATTCTGACTGGTGATGGGATTGAAATAACTTTTACCAAAGGCAAGATGGTAAATGGCATCAAGAATATTTGTCTTTCCAATGCCATTTTTACCAACGAAGCAATTTATTTTAGAATCGAACTCCAAAGTGAGCTGTTCAAAATTTTTATAATTGATAAGGCTAAGCTTTTTTAATATCATAGGTTTACTTCAACATTAATTTGCAGTAAATACTGGGTTTTCACTTCTTATTTCAAGAAAAGTTGAAATGTAAAAATATCAAATAAATAGTGTATTCTATATGGAATAAAATTATATTTTTGCTCACTAGAACAAAATACAATTATGGCATCATACAAGAAAAGAGGTTACAAACCGAATAACAAAGCTGAACGCGAAGAGAAGATTGAAAATGAATCTACAACAGCTGAAGTGTTTAAAACATTAGATGAAGGCGCAAGTTCTACTGAAAAGTTTTTAGCAAAATATCAAAAGCCTATTTTTGGAGTCATTATTGTGATTGCTGCTGTCATTCTCGGCTTTCTGGGATATCAAAAGTTTATCCAGGAGCCCAATGAGGAAGAAGCTGCAAATGAGATGAATCAAGCCCAGCAATTTTTTGACTCTGCCCTGGAAGCAACCGGAGCAAAACAGGATTCTCTTTTCAGCAGAGCTTTACAGGGTGGTAATGGAAAATTTGGTTTTGAAGATATTTCATCTAATTATAGCGGAACGAAAGCCGGAGAATTAGCCAATTATTATGCTGGCATAGCCCATTTGAATGTGGGGAATTACCAAGAAGCTATTGATTTTCTTGATAAATTCAATTTAGAAGACGAAATTTTAACGCCTTTGGCCAAAGGGGCTATAGGAGATGCTTTCTTGCAATTGGATCAGCCTGAAGAAGCTCTGGACTATTTTGAACAAGCTGCCAAGTTAAGAACAAACGAGTTTACCACTCCTAAGTTTTTAATGAAAGCTGCAGTTACTGCGATTAGTCTTAAAGAGGGAGAAACTGCAGAAAAGTACCTGAACAGAATTAAAGATGAATTTCCAAATTCTGAAGAAGCTAAAACAGTAGAAGTCTATTTAGGACAAGCAGAAGTGCTTTAATATGGCAACCTCTCAAAAAAATCTTTCGGTTTACGATAAGGAAAATCTTCCAGAGGCTAAGGATATGAAAATAGGTTTTGTGGTGTCGGAGTGGAATCCGGACATTACGGAAAATCTTTTTCAAGGAGGTTTCGATGCTTTAATGGATGTGGGAGTCTTTAAAGAAAATATCGTAAGATGGAATGTTCCTGGAAGTTTTGAACTTCCCTATGCGTGCAAGAAAATGCAGGAGAGCTTTGAAATGCTAGATGCCATCGTAGCTGTGGGAAATGTTATTCAGGGAGAAACCAAACATTTCGACTTTGTTTGTCAGGGGTTAACACAGGGAATAATGGAACTTAACCTGAAAGGAGATATTCCCGTTATCTTTTGTGTCTTAACCGATAATACCAAAGCTCAATCTGAAGCGCGTTCCGGCGGTATCCACGGCAATAAAGGAACAGAGGCTGCTATAGCTGCCATCAAAATGGCACAACTTCGTAAAGATGCTAAATTTTATAAGGCTAACTAAATTTGATTTAAATTCTCTTTCTTAAATAAGGCTTTAAGCCTAAAGAATTGATGAAATTTCTTTAATTTTGAAAATTCATCAAAAACTATGTTTAAACTTAAATCATTAAAGTTAAGGAAGAATTCCAGATACAATTATACTCCTCGCTATTATAAGGGTAAGGATACAGGAAATCCATATAACTTCGATTCAAAATTTGCTAAATACAAAGACACGCCTAATTCTGTTGATTTTGGTTCTCACTGGGCAGAAGCCAGAGAAAATTCCAGAACTAGATCGAACCGAGGGGTCAACAGGACCATTATTATTATCGCTCTTATTTTAACTTTTATCTTTTTATGGATCATTGATTTTGATCTGTCAATTTTTTCGTCAAAATAGTCAATGAATAGTATTATTCACTTATTACCAGATCATGTTGCGAATCAGATAGCTGCTGGAGAGGTCGTTCAACGTCCCGCTTCTGTAGTAAAAGAACTTTTGGAAAACGCGGTAGATGCCAATGCGTCTTCCATTACCCTGCTGGTCAAAGAAGGGGGTAAGACCTTAATTCAAGTAATAGATAATGGTACAGGCATGGGGGATACCGACGCCAGACTGTCTTTTGAACGTCATGCGACGTCAAAAATCAATTCGGCTGAAGATTTGTTTAGACTGCATACCAAAGGATTTAGAGGAGAAGCTTTGGCCTCTATCGCAGCGGTGTCCCATGTAGAAATGAAAACCAAAACCGATGACGAAGATCTTGGTTCTCATTTGATTATTGAGGGGAGTTCGGTTGTTCAGCAAGAGCCTTGCGTGACTCCAGCAGGAACCTCTATAGCCGTTAAAAATTTATTTTTCAATATTCCTGCGCGTCGTAATTTTTTAAAGTCGACAACAGTTGAGCAAAAGCACGTCATCGACGAATTTCAAAGAGTAGCTTTGGTCCATCCTTCTGTAGCCTTCAAATTGATTCACAATGGAAGTGAACTTTTTAATCTTCCTGTTGCGAATCACAGGCAGCGGATAGTTGGTGTGATGGGGGCTAAAACCAACGAAAAATTGGTTCCTGTTAAAGAAGAAACGGACCTGATCAAGCTAACTGGATTTGTAGGTAAGCCAGAGTTTGCTAAAAAGTCCCGAGGAGAACAATTTTTCTTTGTAAACGATAGATTTATCAAGCATCCTTATTTACATCACGCTGTTTGTAGTGCTTTTGAAGGTTTGCTTAAAGATAAGGCCTATCCCTCTTATTTCTTGTATTTGCAGGTTAATACCCAGTCCATAGATATCAATATTCATCCTACCAAAACGGAGGTGAAATTCGATAATGAACACGCCATTTATTCTATTTTAAGGAGCAGTGTAAAGCACAGTCTTGGTCAATTTAATGTGGCGCCGGTTCTTGACTTCAATAAAGACTCGAGTATGGATACAGATTATGGTCAGAATAAAACCACTGCAAAAATTCCATCTATCGAGGTGGACAGAAATTTCAATCCTTTCGAATCCGAAACGAAGTTGGGTAATAAGGCATTCCATATAGATTCCTTCAAGACAAAATCGACAGCCAGCTGGGAATCTCTTTATACCGAAACCGGAGAGGATCAGGATGACTTGATGGACATCGAAGTGGAGAGTGAACAAATTTCTCCTTCGCTTTTTCAGGCCCAGTCACCCACTTATCAATCATCAGGAACCTTTCAGCTTCAGCGTAAATATATAATTACCTCTACAAAATCTGAAATGCTCATTATAGATCAGCACAGAGCTCATTTCAGAATTTTATATGAAGAATTATTGAAAAATATCACTGCTCAGCCAGCTTTGAGTCAGCAGTTATTATTTCCACTTAAATTACAGTTAGATGCTAATGAAATCAGAGTGTTCAAGGTTCTGAAAGAGTCTTTGATCAATGCTGGTTTTTCAATTTCGGAGCTTGGAAAAGATTTTGTTAAAATAAATGGAATTCCGAACCGTTTACCTGAAAGTGAAACCTCAATTTTGTTAGATCAACTTCTGTCGGATTTTGAGAATGACATTCCAGATTCTGGATTTGACCAAACTGACAGGCTTGCAAAATCACTGGCTCAAAGTATGGCTATAAAAAATGGTAGTGTTCTCCAAAAGGAAGAGCAAACAGAACTTGTAAATCTGTTATTTTCTTGTAAAGAACCCATGTTAACTCCGCTGAATCGTTTAGTTTTCATAAAACAATCTGCTGCAGACTTCGATAAAAAATTTATGTAAATGGGAAGAATCACCGAAACGGTAAAAGTTTTATTAATAGCTAATATTTTATTCTTTTTTGGGGCTGAATATTTAGGAGATTATGCCTATAAAATTTTCGCCTTGTGGTTTCCGGAAAATCCGAATTTCGAATTTTGGCAAATCTTAACCCACATGTTTATGCATGGCAGCTTTTCGCATATTCTTTTTAATATGTTTGCCTTATACATGTTTGGAAGTTTGCTGGAGCAATATCTCGGCCAGAACAAGTTTCTTTTTATCTATTTTTCAGCAGGACTTGGAGCAGCAGGTTTACAAATTCTGTTTAGTTATATAGCTTTCAACGATGCTTATCAAGTCTATCTTGACGCTGGTGTAAGTCCAAATGAGATTTCAAATCTGTTTGAGAGTGTGATGTCTACAGGAGAATACAGAGTATATTCATCCATTCCCAAGGATGTAAGCACACAATTATTACGCAATTATGTAACCCCTATGGTGGGTGCTTCCGGAGCAATATTTGGAATTTTAGCAGCCTTTGCAGTGGTTTACCCCAACCTTCCTTTGTACATTATATTTGTTCCTATACCTATCAAAGCAAAATATTTAATTGGAGGTTATTTCCTGTTGAACCTGTTTTCTGCCATAACTGGAGTAACTTTGCTGGGACCGTCCAATACAGCTTACTGGGCTCATATCGGTGGTGCCGTAATCGGGTTTATCACCATGTATTACTGGAAGAAAAACTCATTTGATACTAATAGATGGAATTGATATGGACTGGAAGCAAAAAATAACCTATAAATACAACACGGCCGATACTTTAGAAAAATTGATCGGCATTAATGTTGCTTTGTTTATCCTGACATTTGTTTTTAGGACGCTGGGTTTTTTATTTAAAATTCCAACTGATTTTTTTGTGGAGTGGTTAGTGTTTCCAAAAGGCTTATTAGAATTCGCCTATAAACCCTGGACGATTATCACCTATGCGTTTATGCATTCCGGTATATTTCATATTCTGTCCAATATGTTAATTCTGTATTTCTCCGGAAAATTCTTTCTGACTTTCTTTTCAGGCAAACGCATGCTCAATCTTTACTTTTTAGGGGCTATCAGTGGAGCTTTAATCTACGCGCTAAGTTATAATTTGTTGCCGGCTTTTAGTGAAACTGGGCGATCCTATTTAATTGGGGCTTCAGCTTCAGTTATGGCTATTTTAGTAGCTATCGCAACCCAATCGCCAAATTTGGAAGTCAGGTTATTCTTTTTAGGCAACCTGAAACTTTGGTGGATTGCTGCTTTTTTAGTGGTTTTGGATGTTGTTCAAATCCCTATTTCCAATCCAGGTGGACACCTTGCACATTTAGGAGGTTCTGCAATCGGGTATTTATATATAACACAACTCAATAAAGGAAATGATATAGGGGCGTGGTTACAGTCGATTACAGATTGGTTTGCAGATTATTTTAAGCCAAAAACCAAAAAAGGCAACATGAAAACTGTGCATAAAACTTCTCGGAAAAAACAATCAAAAACTACTAGCAGAACAGACAATCAGAAAAAAATTGATCTCATCTTAGATAAGATTAGCAAGAGTGGATATGATAGCCTCTCCAAAGAAGAGAAAGATTTTCTTTTTAAAGCAGGAAAAGACATGTAATTGTCATGAAATCGAAACTCAATTTTTTTCAAAAAGTAATTTTTGCGTTCAATATTTTCTTTGCAGCTTGTTTGCTGATAGCATACATATTGCCGTTTGTTCCTCCAAAATTTTCTGCTTTTCTTTCCATTTTGAATTTAGGCTTACCCGTATTCATGCTTATTAATCTCGGCTTTGCCTTATACTGGATCTTAAGGCTAAAGCTGCATTTTATAGTCTCTATGCTATTGGTTTTGGGGGGGTATTCTTATGTAAACAAGATTTTTATATTCAAAGATAAGTCTAAAGAACAGGTGAAAAGCAGCTTGAAAGTTATGAGCTATAATGTGCGTTTGTTCAATGAATACGATTGGATCGATATAGATAATGTAGGTCAGAAAATTTCAGATTTTATCGCTGAAGAATCACCGGATGTTGTGGCTTTTCAAGATTATAAACGAACTGATGGTTTAGATATGAATGCTTTTCCCTATTCTTTTGAAAAATTTAAAACCAAATCTTCCAAAATAGGAATTGCCATCTACAGCAAATACAGAATATTGAATAAAGGATCTATAGACTTCCCCAATACGCATAACAATGCTATTTATGCAGATATTTTGATTCATAATGATACTCTTAGGATCTACGCAGCGCATTTAGAATCCCTGAAAGTAATTCCCGATGTAAAGCAACTGCAGAAAGAAAATCACCAAAAACTGATAAGCAGAGTGGGCAAATCCTTTATGAAACAACAAGAACAAGCCAGGATGCTTGCAGAAAATTTTGAAGATACAGACTTGCCTAAAATCGTTTGTATAGATATGAATAACACCCCCTTTTCCTACGTAGCGAATCAGCTTCTATCTCATAATTTAGAGGATGCTTTTATCGAGTCCGGTCAAGGACTTGGAAAAACATTCGATTTTGATTTTTTACCGCTTCGAATAGATGCTATTCTGAATGAGAAGAGTATTGAAAACATCGATTTTAAAAATTACGATATCAGGCTTTCAGATCACTATCCCATCATGGCCAGTTTCAAACTCAGCGACTAAGTTTTTGAGATTCAAGATAATCTAAAGCAGAAGGTCCTTTATTGAACAACAAATCCAGAATGCTAAGATTAGAGATGTAACCGTATTTTGGCTGAAATACTTGAATGAATTCTTCGAGGTCTGCTTTTTGTTTTCGTTTTGAATTTACAAGATTTCGTTGATTCTCATAAGTTTCAGCTGACATTTCAAAGGCTTCAGTAAACTTAAAATGGAAATCAAGATTGAGACAGTCAAAGACCGTCTGCATGCATTTCAGATTGAAATCCATCAAGAAGGTTGCTTTTTTTTCGAATAAATCTACAAATTCATCTTCATAAAACTCAAAGTAAGGCGAGCTTCTATAAGCTGCTTCTATGGACTTCCAATGTAAACGTTGCCACTTGAAAGCATTTTCAATTTGAATATCTTTATATTTCTGGTGTTCGTCCGTTTTATTTTCTCGATGCTTTATGGGAACATTTAGCAAAAGTTTTCCGTTAGCTCCATAGATGTACTGACGTGTTCTATAGGTTTGTTTCTGGTAATTATCATGTTTTTCCATTGCAAACTCATCGGATTGAGCGATGTGTGCATACAGGTCTATGGGTCCGAAATAGCAGGGATGAATAAGAACAGGTTTCAAAATTATTTCTTCTTTTTTATAAAGTAATTATAACCGATAATAAGAACTAAAGCAATTAAAAAATACACTAAATAAGAGGTGGGTTTTCCTTCACCACCTACTGTAGTGAATAATCTTTCCCATCTTACTTTATCCACCAGATTAGCTGCATTAGGGTCTAAACTCATCCATATAAACACAGGTTTGCCAACCACATGATTCTGGGGAACATAGCCCCAAAAGCGGCTATCTTCACTATTGTGTCGATTATCACCCATCATCCAGTAATAGTCTTGCTTAAAGGTGTATTCGTTTAAGGGCTCACCGTTTAGGTAAACCTGAGAACCCTTTAATTCCAGATGCTTCTCAATACCCATTTCTGATCCTTCATAAACCTCAATAATTCTGCGGTAAAGTGAAAAGCTCTCCTGGTCCAAGTCTACAGTTTGTCCGGCCTTAGGTATGTAGATGGGTCCAAAGTTATCTCGATTCCAATCTGCTTTTCCATTGTTTGGGAAAATGGCAGGATCCCTTTTGCCTTCCGGGGAAATAATACGCTGAACCGATTTAACGTTGGGATGATTTTTAAATTTCTCTAAATTTTCTTCAGTAATCGCATTGACTTGATAAAGATCGCGGTCCCTGTCCACCCATTGTAAGCCGTCTGTAATACCATAGATTTCAACCAGGCTACGCATATTAAAACCCTGACCTTTTCCCTGAACTAAATAGGAAAATTGAGGTTTAGCACGGTCTGGAAGTTGAAGAGGTGCCTTATTGACATAAATCTTTCCATCGATTATTTCCAATGAATCTCCGGCAACACCCACGGCACGTTTGACGTAATTCGATTTTTTATCGATCGGTTTGTCGTAATGTTTGCCAGACTGGTCTCTAAACATCCGAACCGTATCTACAGGCCAGTTGAAAACCACGATATCGTTTCGTTGCACATTTTCAAATCCAGGCAACCTCATATAGGGCAACTGTGGGGATTTCAGGTATGATTTCACGCCAGCGAGCGGTATGGTATCGTGAACCATCGGAAATGAAACTGCCGTTTGCGGAACTCTGGCTCCGTAGTGAAATTTGCTGACAAACAGAAAATCACCAACAAGTAATGTTTTTTCCAGGGATGATGTTGGAATGGTGAAAGGCTGCATGATGTAGGTATGAACTATAGTTGCTGCAACCACTGCAAACAAAATGGAGCTTACAAAATCTCCGGTTTTTGATTTGGCTTTCAGACTTCTATCCTCAATGTATTCGTGCTTTGTGAAATAATTGATATAGTAAGTATAAAGCCCTAAACTAAAGAGTTGTAGAAGGGTGTCTTTTGTGGAGTTTTTTCCAAAACTTCTGGCCGTCTCTACCCAAATCACAGGAAACATGATCAGATTGACGATAGGAATAAAAATCAAAAACACCCACCACCAGGGCCTGTTGATGATTTTAAACAGGACGATGGCATTATAAACAGGAATGGCAGCTTCCCACCATTTTCTTCCAGCACTCTGGTACAGTTTCCAGGTTCCAAAAAAATGAAGAACTTGAATAAATAAGATGAAAAGTAATATATCCGTAAATGACATGAACCTGTGAATTAAGTTGTAGAATTGAGTTGAAGTACATCCTTCATTGAATAAACGCCTTTGTCTTGCTTGAGGATCCATTCTGCTGCAATAACCGCACCGTGAGCAAAGCCTTTTCTAGATTTAGCATTATGTGAAATCGAAATGGTATCGATGCCTGAGTCGTAAATGACATCATGAAAGCCAAAAACACCTTCCTCTCGTTCAGCTTCAATACCAATTGAAAATTTATCGTTTTGAGGGGGATGATTCCAGGTTTGATAGTTGGACTCATTTATAATCTGATCTGCTAAGCTGATGGCCGTGCCACTTGGAGCATCTTTCTTTTCTAAATGATGAATTTCTTTCAGTTTGACTTTATATTCTTTGAGACCAGACATCATTTTGGCTAAATGAGAATTCAATTCAAAAAAAACATTTACGCCTATACTAAAGTTGGAAGCATACAGAAACCGGCCTGATTCTGATTTACAGACTTCAACTGCCTCTTCATACTGGTTGAGCCAGCCTGTTGTTCCTGACACGATAGAGACCTTATGCTCAAGACAGCTGGTGACATTTGTAAAAGCAGCTTCAGGAATACTGAAGTCTATAGCCACATCGGCTTTTTTCAACTGATCTATATCCAATTCGTCTGAAGTGATGTAGACAATCTCATGATTTCTGGAGCTAGCGATTTCTTCAACGGTTTTACCCATTTTGCCGTAGCCAAGTATAGCGAGTTTCATTTAATTAAATTTAAAATTTAAAGTTAAGCCATAGTCTATATTTCCACTCAAAAAATTGGGTTCAAAATTTGGACTTAGGGAAAGATCTCTGGAGACATCAAATTGACGAAGGTGAGCATCAACGTTTGCATCTACTATGTTCAGTAAATAAAAAGCTACAGTAGCTAAAATGGCAAATTCCTTATTTTGTCGAAACTGCTTTTGAGCGTTGATTAAACCATCGTTTTCTAAAATACCCTGAAATTCATCATCATCAAAACCGGCAAGTCTTCTCTTGAAAGCATCCCGATACCGGTCATACTGATTGTCGTTGAAGATAACCAAATACATACTGGTTCCAATGCCCGCATAGACCAAGGGAATCTTCCAATAGCTTCCGTTGTAGGCCTGGCCCAGGCCTGGTAATATAGCTGAATAAAAGGCTGATCTAGCAGGAGCTAAAGGATCGTAAAGATCTAGTTTAAAAGCATCTTCAGTGGAAATCATGCTGCTTTTTATATTTAAAGTATCCAGTTCTTGACCTGAAGCCAAACCTAAACCTGCAAAAATAAAAACAAGCGAAAATAAAAGATTACGAGTCACCTTGGATTAATTTTTTTATTCTTTGAAAATCTTCATCAGAAGAAAAAGGAACAATCAATTTTCCATTGCCTTTTTTGTTGATTTTCAATTCTACCTTAGCACCGAAATAAGAAGAAATCTGTTTTAGTGCTTTTTGCTTCTTTTCATCAACTTTAGGCTGTGGTTTAGTTTTAGATGGTTTAGAATCATCCTGAATTTTTCTCACTAAAGCTTCCGTTTCTCTTACGGAAAGTTTATTCTTTAGAATTTGTTCGTAGACCTCAAGCTGAACATCGGTATTGCTGATGTTGATGAGTGCGCGACCATGACCCATGCTCAAAAATCCATCTCTCATCCCTGTTTGAATGATAGGATCCAATTTTAGGAGTCTGAGGTAGTTGGCAATCGTAGATCTGTTTTTGCCTACTCTATCGCTTAATTCTTCTTGAGTCAGGTCGATCTCATCTATAAGTCTTTGATAGGACAGAGCCACTTCGATGGGGTCTAGATCCTGCCGTTGAATATTTTCAACCAAAGCCATTTCCAAAGATTCCTGATCGTTGGCGATTCTTATATAAGATGGAATCGTTTCTAAACCAAGCATTTTGGAGGCCCTGTAACGACGTTCTCCAGAAACCAGTTGGTATTTATTGAAATCTAACTTTCTGACTGTGATAGGTTGTATCACGCCAAGTTCTCTGATAGAGGAAGCTAATTCTTTGAGCGCCTCTTCGCTGAAACTGGTTCTGGGCTGAAAAGGATTTACTTCAATAGCTTCAAGACTTAACTCCACAATATTGCCTACGACTTTATCGGCATTTTTATCTTCTGCAGATTTGATGTCGTTTTCAGGATCATTGAGCAAGGCAGAAAGTCCTCTTCCTAAAGCTTTTTTCTTTGTCGTTTTAGCCATGAATCTATTTTGACTTTTTAATAATTTCTTCAGCTAGGCTTAAATAGTTGTTGGCACCTTTACTGGCGGCATCGTACTTTATGATGCTTTCACCATAACTAGGGGCTTCGCTTAAACGCACGTTTCTCTGTATAATGGTTTCGAAAACCATGTCATTAAAGTGTTTTTTAACTTCTTCAACGACTTGATTGGACAAGCGCAATCTGGAATCGTACATAGTAAGCAATAAGCCTTCTATATTGAGTTGCTGGTTGTGAATCTTTTGTACACTCTTAATCGTATTCAATAATTTACCTAAGCCTTCTAAAGCAAAATATTCACATTGAATAGGGATTAAGACCGAATCAGATGCGGTCAAAGCATTCAGTGTTAATAAGCCAAGAGAAGGGGCGCAGTCGATGAGAATATAATCAAACTTCGACTTTATAGGTAGCAAAGCCTCTTTCAGCATATACTCACGTCTTTCCATATCGACGAGCTCCAATTCAATCGCTACAAGATCGATATGAGAGGGGATGAGTTCTAAGTTTGGCGAATCGGTTTCAATGATAGCCTCTTCCGCATTTTTGGTATGCTCCAGAAGTTGATAAGTACCGATCTCCACTGATTCTATATCTATACCTAGTCCGGAAGTTGCATTGGCTTGAGGATCTGCATCGATCAACAAGACTTTTTTTTCTAAAACACCTAAAGCGGCTGCCAGGTTTACTGCAGTTGTTGTTTTACCAACTCCGCCTTTCTGGTTTGCAATCGAAATTATTTTACCCATTAAAATATATGAATTATAAGTTGTAAAATTACAATTATTTATGGCATTAGAAGAGGTCTAATTTATTATGAAGTTTTAAATTTTAAATTAAGTTTTCTTTTGACTACGAATCATTTGTTCCAATTGATCCCACATCTCTGGTGTAACCGCTTCAAGAAGATTGAACTGTCCAGCACCTTTCAACCACTCACCTCCGTCAATAGTAATGACTTCTCCATTGAGATACTGAGCAAAGTCGGATACCAGATAAGCAGCCAGATTGGCTAATTCCTGATGATCCCCAACGCGCTTAAGGGGAACTTTCTTAGCCAAATCAAATTTTTCCTTGAGTTCACCTGGCAATAGCCTATCCCAGGCGCCCTTTGTAGGAAAAGGGCCAGGAGCAATCGCATTGAAACGTATGCCATATTTTGCCCATTCTACGGCTAAGGATCTCGTCATGGCAAGCACTCCAGCTTTCGCAGTAGCACTAGGCACCACAAAAGCGGATCCTGTCCAGGCATAAGTCGTTACTATATTTAAGACGGTTTTATTGGACTGCTTTTGGTCTATCCAATATTTTCCTAAGGCCAAAGTACAGTTCTTGGATCCTTTCAATACAATATCTATAATGGTATCAAAGGCGTTAGCTGACAATCTTTCAGTTGGAGAAATAAAATTTCCAGCAGCATTATTCAATAAAACATCTACTTCACCAAAAGCCTCATGGGCTTTTTCAATCATCTGTTCCACTTCTTCGTAGTGCCTTACATCACACTGAACGGGTAAACACTTCCCTCCGGTTTCCGCTTCAAGAGCAGAGGCCGTGTTTTTTAATTTGTCTAGATTTCTACTGGTAATGACTACGTTTGCTCCAAGTTCCAAAAAGTAACTAGTCATTGATTTTCCTAAGCCACTTCCTCCACCTGTAACGATTATGGTTTTGCCTTTTAAGGCATCATCGCGTAACATTTTCTTTTTAAAATCCATCAGATATTTTTTTCCAATTTACAAATTAATGTTATAAAGTTAAGTTTTCTCTTGAACCTATTTTAATTGCTTAGTAATAAAATCAAAAATATAGCTAAGGAAAGTGCAAAGGTACTTAAGGCCACTTTTTTAAGTTCTGGATCCAGACGCTTAGGGTCTTTGTACTGCATAACTTTTTTTAAGTGAACGGCTAACGGAAGGAAAGCTAAAAGTGCTACTATAAGCCATATGGATTGACTGTAGGGATATATTATCAAGAAAACAAGAAGGCTTAAAAAGGCCAGAGTAATCAAACAAAAATGATAGATTTTGGCGAATTGTTTGCCATAGATGACCACCAAGGTCTTCTTGTTGGCATTTTTATCACCGTATTCATCTCTCATATTGTTCAGGTTGAGAACTGCACTGCTCAGAAAGCCAATACTTATAGCGGGGAATAGTAACCAGAAATCCATCTGTTTGGTCATCAAAAAATTAACTCCCAAAACACTGACGAGACCAAAAAAGATAAAGACAAATACATCGCCCAGACCTTTATATCCATAAGCAGAATTACCTACAGTATATTTAATAGCAGCTACAATTGCAGATGCTCCTAGGGCTATAAAAACCAAACTCAGAAAGAAATCATCTTTACCAAAACTCACGTAAACAAGAATCAAAGCGAATGTCGCCGTGATGACAGAGGTTAAAATAATTCCTTTTTTCATTTCCTTATCGGTGATGACACCGCTTTGTAAAGCCCTCATCGGGCCAATGCGTTCATCATTGTCGGTTCCCTTTATGCCATCGCCATAATCATTAGCAAAATTGGATAGGATTTGTAAGCCCAGAGTGGTTGCCATTGCCAGCCAAAATATAGCAGAATCAAATTCCCCTAATGGAAAAGCCAGGCCAGAACCTACGAGAATCCCGGAGAGGGAAAGCGGTAATGTGCGTAATCGCGCTGCAGAAATCCAGGCTGCGGTTTTACTCATAACTTTAAATTCCAGTGTAATTTGATGGCGTAATAGCTCTTAATTCAGCTTTTACAGAATCAGAAACTTCAAGAGAGTCTATAAATCTGGAAATGCTTTCTTCATCTATTTTAGAATTGGTTCTTGTCAAACCTTTTAAGGCTTCATAAGGATTTTCAAAATCTTCGCGCCTTAAAATCGTCTGAATGGCCTCGGCCACTACAGCCCAATTTTCATTTAAATCTCGTTGAATCTTGTCTGCATTCAAAACCAATTTATCTAATCCCTTGCCTGTGGATTTAAGTGCGATAAGCATGTGACCCATCGGTACACCGATATTTCTTAAAACGGTACTGTCGGTTAAATCTCTTTGCAGACGACTGATAGGTAATTTAGCAGAAAGGTGTTCCAGTAAAGCATTGGCAATGCCAAGGTTACCTTCAGAATTTTCAAAATCGATGGGATTCACTTTATGGGGCATGGCTGAAGAACCAACTTCTCCTTTTTTTATTTTCTGTTTGAAATAGTCCATGGATACATAACTCCAAATGTCCTTATCAAAATCGAGAAGTATGGTATTGAGGCGTTTCATCGCATCAAAAATGGAGGCCATATTATCGTAATGTTCTATTTGAGTAGTCGGAAAGGAGTGTTTTAATTTCAAGCGTTTTTCCACAAAATCTTTTCCAAAAGCCCGCCAGTCGATGTCTGGATAAGCTACTTTATGGGCATTAAAGTTTCCTGTGGCTCCGCCGAATTTAGCAGAGGAAGGGACAGCTATCAACTGTTTTAATTGTTCTTGTAGTCTCACTATGAAAACCTCGAATTCCTTGCCCAATCGGGTAGGGGATGCCGGTTGTCCGTGGGTTCTGGCAAGCATGGGCACTTTGGCCCATGCTTCAGCTTTAGCTTTAATCTTATTGATAACCTGTTCCAATTCCGGAATATAAACATCATGAATGGCTTCAAGCAGGCTTAGTGGAACCGCAGTGTTATTGATATCTTGAGAAGTTAATCCAAAATGGATAAATTCTTTGGATGTTTTTAAGTTCAGGTTATCCATCCGCTCCTTGATAAAATATTCTACAGCTTTCACATCATGATTGGTGACTTTTTCAATCGATTTGATATGCTCTGCATCTTCAAGGCTAAAATCCAAATAAATAGACCGCAAACTCGGGTACAGTGCACTGTCCACATCTTTTAATTGAGGAAGTGGCAATTCACATAGGGCGATGAAATATTCAATCTCTACACGCACTCTGTATTTGATCAAAGCATGTTCGCTGAAATAGCGGTTTAGAGATTTAGTTTTGCTAGCGTAGCGCCCATCTATAGGAGAAATTGCGTCAAGTGAATTCATGAATTCAAAATTAATTTTGCCAGCAAATATAAGCTTTCAGCAGCATTTTTTTTCAGTAAATAAGATTTACTTTTACGCCAAAATCTTGTCTGATTTTTTTACTTATGACTTTAACCCAGGAGTTTGGTGACCACTTTTTCCACGCCAGTTGTAGCATTCTCAGCAAACACGTGCACATGTTCTGATGCAGATATGGAAGGACTTGGATCGATAAAATAAATAGGGGTATGTTGTGGGGCAAAATCGATAAGCCCTGCCGCTGGATAGACTTGCATAGAAGTTCCCACTATGATGATAATATCTGTTTTTTTGATGATGTCTATGGCTTTGTCCATCATTGGCACAGCTTCGCCAAACCAAACCACATGCGGTCTTAATTGATGATTTTCGCTGTTCACATCACCTAATTTTAAGTCTTCGGTCCAGTTGTAAATGAGGTTTTCATCGTTCACACTTCTTGCTTTCATGAGTTCGCCGTGAAGATGAGTGACGAGAGAACTTCCTGCGCGTTCATGTAAATCATCTACATTTTGAGTGATGATATCAACTTCGAATTGTTTTTCAAGGTCAACCAAACGTCTATGAGCCTTATTGGGTGAAACTGTTTTTAACTGTTGTCGTCTTTTGTTATAAAACTCTAAAACCAATTCCGGATTCTGTTCGAATCCTTGTGGAGTAGCGACCTGCATGACATCATGACCTTCCCAAAGTCCGTCATGGTCTCTGAAAGTTTTGACACCACTTTCTGCGCTTATTCCTGCGCCAGTAAGTATGCTGATGTGTTTCAAAACGCTTATCTTTTTATAGCTCTGTAGTCTTCATAGCAGCTGCTCAAAGCATCAAGAACCTGTAAGTCATTGGCTGTGGTGATAAAGTCTCTGGAATAATTACACCTGTCCAAAACCTGATCGATGTCTTCTTTGCTAATTTGAAGCACTGCTGAAAGGGTTTCTCTGTCGAATTTATCCTGGAGAATATCTTGAATGCTTTCGTTCATTTTCATCTTGCGCAGACGTCTCATCTGTTGATCCTTTTTACTGAAGGTCTTATAGAGTAAATCAGCAGGATTGGAAATGGACTGCAAAACTTTTGAAATGGCACTACTTTGATAGTTTCCACCTTCGTAAGCATAATCTAAACCAGATATACTATACCTGTAGTTATCGTAGATAGGAATGTTTTTGGCGTCAATTTCTAAATAACCGGTAAGTTGAACTTCTTGTAATTTGACTTCCTGTAAGGCTATGGCAGATTCTGTCATTTTAATTTTGACATCACCAAATTTTACCCAGTCATCAGTTATTTTGACTTGTATAGATCTAAAACCAAGATAGGAGAAATACAGGGTGTCATTTATTCTAGCTTTGAGTTGAAATTCACCATCTTCATTTGTAGTAGATCCTTTTACTGTATTGATATTTACAATATTAACATTTTCAAGAGGTTTATCGTTGGCGGCATTCATCACAATACCTGAGATGCTAATCACTTCTTTTTGTTGACTCCAACTCATCATTGAAACCAGAAAAAGGCTAATAAATGTAATCGTGTATTTTAAATTCATATATTAAAAGTAGTCATTTCGAGGCAATCCTTTTGCATCGAAATGACTTTTTTAAATATTAATTTAGCTCTTTTTTCTTCTTCTTTCAAAAGAACTTTTTACGCTTGAACCTCCTGATTTTTTTCCTTTAAAATCAGAGGATTTGTTTTTATCAAAACGTTTTCTCGGTTTGCGATCTCCACGATCACGGCCTCCGCCGCCACCTTTTCTTCCGCTACCGCTTTTTTGGTCTTTCGTGATTTCAACATTCACATGTCTGCCTTTTAGCATAAAATTGTCGAAAGTACTCACTACTTTATCAACGTCATCTGTAGCGACATTAAAGAAAGAGAATGTATTTTTCACATCCACTTTAGCCACACCATCACGGTCTAGATTCAATTGCTCTTTCAGAAAATCTTTCATTGACATCCAGTTGAAACCGTCTTTTTCACCAATATTGATAAAGAAACGGGTTTCATCTCCATAATCCTTGCCGGAAGAATAAGATTCATCTGCAGAATGCTGAGTTATTTTTGGAGCATTTTTATAGTAATTATGGAATCTCGTAAATTCTACAGAGAAAAATTTCTTGATGATTTCTTCTTTGCTTAAATCTTCAAACTGAGCTTCCAAATCCGGGATAAACGAATCTATGTCCGGATTGATTTTTGTACTCTTAATTTCGTCTGCAAGGTGAAATAACTGGCGTTTACAAATTTCATCTCCGGAAGGCAATTCTTCCTGAGTGAATTTCTGACCGATAATTTTTTCAACCTGACGAATTTTTCTAACCTCACTTTTAGTAACGATTACCAAAGATTTACCTTCTTTTCCAGCACGACCAGTTCTTCCACTACGGTGGGTGTAAGTTTCGATTTCGTCTGGCAGTTGATAATTGATAACGTGAGTAATGTCATCTACATCAATTCCTCGAGCAGCAACATCTGTGGCCACAAGCATCTGAATTTGCTTCTTTCTGAAACTATTCATCACCATATCTCTTTGAGCCTGGCTCAAATCCCCGTGAAGGGCAGAAGCGCTATAACCGTCTTCAATAAGTTTTTCAGCTACTTTTTGAGTGTCTCTTTTGGTTCTGCAAAAGATCACTGCATATATATCTGGATTGGCATCCACTACGCGTTTTACCGCACTATAGCGATCACGTCCACCTACGATGAAATATTCGTGGCTAACGGATTTTGTCGATATGTTTTTTTGTCCTACAGTAATTTCTTTAGGACTTTTCATGAACTTTTTAGCAATCATCGATACTTCTTTCGGCATCGTTGCACTAAATAACCATGTATTCTTTTGGTCTGAAGAATGTGATAAAATCTCTTTGATATCTTCGAAGAAACCCATATTCAGCATCTCATCGGCTTCGTCAAGAATACAAATGTTGATGTTGGAAATATCGATAATATTTCTCTGGATCATATCTTTCATACGTCCAGGAGTAGCGACGATAATTTGTGCTCCTCTCTTTATTTGCCTGGCCTGATCTGTAATACTCGCTCCGCCATAAACCGCAACTGTGTTGAGATTTTGGTAGTATTTTGCATACTGTTTTAGCTCGTTGGTAATTTGCATACACAACTCACGCGTAGGAGAAAGAATTAAACCCTGTGTTTTTTTAGAATTAAGGTCGATATTCTGGATTAATGGGAAACCAAATGCCGCGGTTTTACCTGTACCTGTTTGGGCTAGCGCTACCATATCGGTAGGCTCTTCGAGCAAGACTGGAATCGTTTGTTCCTGTACTTCACTCGGGGACTCAAATCCTAAATCTTCAATTGCTTTCAAGATTTCAGGGCTTAAGCCTAATGATTCAAATGTAGTCATAAGTATTTTAAAAATAGGTGCAAAGGTACGTATTCCTAAACTGGTTATAAGGGCTATTTGTTTTTATTTTAAGCTTTTAGAAATTCTATGAGTTGTTGAAAGGCTAAACCGCGGTGACTTATCTTATTTTTTTCGGAAGCCGGCATTTCAGCAAAAGTCTGCAAATACCCCTTGGGCTTGAATATGGGATCATAACCAAATCCACCTGCACCCGAAGGTTCTTTTGTGATTTCTCCTTCACATAGGCCTGTAAATATTCTTTCTTTAGACCCATCCTTGAAGACAATAACTGTTTTAAACTGTGCTGAGCGATTTTTTTTGCCTTCCAGTTCCTTTAATAACTTCTTTTTGTTGGCTTCATCGCTTTTGTCCTGACCTGCATATCTCGCCGATTTGACCCCTGGTTTTCCGCCTAAAGCTTCCACTTCGAGTCCTGTATCGTCTGCAAAACAGGGCAAGTCGTATAATTCTGAAATCGTATCCGCTTTAATTTTGGCATTGGCCTCAATGCTTTCTCCAAACTCCACGATTTCTTTGGTGTAGTCCAGATCGTTTAAAGATAGCATCTGAATATGTCCTGGAAGCAAAGCTTGAATTTCCTTGACTTTATTGGGATTGTGTGTAGCGAAAATCAGTTTCATAAGAGTCCTTTTGCTTTGATTTCTAAATATTTATTGATGGTTTTGACCGATAAATCCTTTGGCTTGGTCAATACAGCTTGTATGCCATTTTTCTCCAGTTCTTTCACCATCAGCTGTTTGTTATAGACAAATTCCTGGGCGATGGTCTTTTCGTAAATCTCTGATAGTTTTGTCGTTGATTTATTTGCTAATTCATCCAATTCTGTATTTTCAAAAAAGATGACCACCAGAAGATGAGATTTAGCCACAGCGCGAAGGTAGGGCAGTTGCCTCTTCAAACTTGTCATGTGTTCAAAATTGGTATACATCATCAGCAGACTGCGCTGGGTGATTTTCCTTTTACTATGCGCGTAGAGCCTGTTAAAATCTGTGATCAGGAAGTTGGTTTGGATTCCATACAAAGTTTCCAGCAGGGTGTTGAGATGCGTTTTTTTGGACTGGGCCGGCACAAAATTTTCAATCGTGTTGGCAAAGGTGAGCATGCCGACTTTATCTTTTTTCTTTAATGCGATATTGCTAAAAGCTAAAGAGGCATTGATAGAATAATCCAAAAGAGATAAACCTTCAAAGGGCATTTTCATCACACGGCCTACATCTATTAGATTATAAATTGGCTGAGACTTTTCATCCTGATACTGATTTATCATCAGACTGTTGTGCTTTGCCGTTGCCTTCCAGTTGATCGTTCGTATATCATCACCAGTGACATAATTTTTGATTTGCTCAAACTCCATGGTGTGTCCAATTCTTCTGATCTTCTTCATTCCATACTGACTCATTTTATGATCGATGGATAAAAAGTCTAAGTCACGCATCTGAATAAAAGACGGATACACTTTGACCATGCCTTCATTTTCAAATCTATAACGTCGTTTTACCAGTTTAGACGTGGTACTTACATAACAATTGAGATATCCAAATTTGTATTCTCCGCGTTTTACGGGGGTAAGTGTATAGTTATAGTCTCGTTTTGAATTTTTTGTTAAGTATAGAGTTTTCAAAAAATCCCTCTTCTGAAATTGCTCCGGGATTTCATCTATAAGCTCAAGATGAATGGGAAAGTTGTATTTATTTTCCAAGTGGAGTTCAACCGCATTTGAATCGCTATTGGAAAACTTATCCGGTAAAATCCTGTCTGCAGAAAACTTTTCACCACTAAACAATCTAAAAACTTCACCTGATAATATTCCTGTAAATATAATGAGCAAGCCAGTGCTGATGATAAACAGGCTCTCAAACCAAAAGGAAAGCAAAAACAGGCCTGATAAACTGTACAGAATGGTATACACCAATCTGCCAAAATAAAGAGATGAAATAAATTGACGCACTATCGTGGAATTTCTACAGATTTATGAATAAGATCGATGACCTGTTCCGGGGTTGTGCCCTCCATTTCTTTTTCTGGTGATAGAATAATCCTGTGATTCAGTGTGGGTTTCAGGCTCATCTTGACATCTTCAGGGGTTACGAAATCTCTACCTTGAATAGCCGCAAAGGCCTTAGCCACTTTGAGAATGGAAAGTGAAGCTCTGGGAGAACCACCAAGCAATAAATGTGGATGTTTCCTGGTTTGCATAACAATTTCAGCGATGTAATCGAAGATTTTGTCTTCCACGACGATGTCATGGATTTGATCTCTGAATTTGAGCAGAGTCTCCACCTTCATCACAGTTTCAATCTCACTTAAGGCAAGCTTAGCTTTACGCTTATGCTGCAGTTTTAAGATATGGACTTCTTCTTCTAAATTTGGATAATCAATTTTCAATTTGAATAAAAACCGGTCTAGCTGAGCTTCGGGCAGGGCATAAGTCCCTTCCTGTTCTATGGGATTTTGAGTGGCAATCACCATAAACGGCGGTGGCATTTTGTATTCTTTCCCATCCATCGTGATTTGTTGCTCTTCCATGACCTCAAACAAAGCCGCCTGAGTTTTAGCAGGAGCTCGATTGATTTCATCGATCAGTACAATATTGGAAAAAATGGGTCCTTTCTTAAATTCAAAATCAGACTGATCTGCTTTTAAAATGGAAGTTCCAAGTACATCGCTAGGCATTAGATCTGGTGTAAACTGAATCCTGCTGAATTCCGTATCGATGGATTTGGCAAATAACTTTGAAGTGATGGTTTTAGCAATTCCAGGAACCCCTTCTATAAGCACATGGCCGTCGGTTAATAAACCCACGATAAGCAGCTTTATAAAATCGTCCTGACCTACAATGACTTTAGCGAGCTCATGCCGTATGGCATCTGTCGCCGATTTCAGTTCTTCTAAAGGGATTCTGTTAGTGAATTCTAGTGGATTTTCGTCTTGCATAATCTAGCTGTTGAAAGTTGTAATTTTAGTATCTAAGGTTTTTAATTCGTCCTCACTGACGACTTCAGAGGTATTGATGTGTTCAATATACTGAAATAATGTTTTTAAGTCTTCATAATCTTTAGCGGTTTTGGAAGACAGATCTTTTAGAAATGCCGAATCAATATCATGTGTGGATAGATGATAGGCAGACCTGATGTGTTCCAAAAAGCTTTTAATCTGTTTTTGAGCGATGGCTTTGTGGTCTTTTTTATCCAGGTACATCCCAGCGATGGTTTGAGTAAACTCATAAGACCGGTTCCGAACTGCCGGAATAATGGGGATGGGGCGTTGTTTTCGTTTTCCTCCAAAAAGCACAAACAACAGCGATGTGAAAATAATAAGGTAATAAGCTGATTTTAAATAAGGATTGGAAAGTAAATAATACAAAGGATTGGTAATCCTTTCTTTCCCGGATTTATAATAAGCATCCCAAAATAAAGGCTGATTTAAATTCAGGTAACCCAAAGTGCGAGCTGTATAATCGCTATTAGTTCCATCTACCATAAAATAATTGGTATAGATTTGCGGGGCGAGATGCAGAAGAAATTTTCCTTCTCCCCAGTCGACCTGAATGTAATTGGTGTGATTTGCCTTGTCGAGTTCAGCATTTTTGGCTTTTACAAGGCCGAGGGGTTTTGTTGTTGCTGAGTCTATTTCAGAAAAATAAAGGTATTCAAAGGCTTTTTTTGAGGTTTTAAATTGGGGTAGTTTTTGAAGTTTTTCTATCAAATTGAAGCTGGGCTGGTATTCAATTTCAGAATTGCTGACATGAAAAGTAACTTCTAAATCCAAAGTGTCTAAAAGTAATTTAGGAACACCTTCAGAAGCGATGAATACCGTATTTCCAGAGTCTGCCCATTCTAAAAGTGCGTTGCTTTCTTCATCGGTCAAGTTGACAAAATTGTTCAGGAAAAAGTAGGTGCCTGATTTTTGTAGGCTATCCTGAAATATTTGAAAAGGAGATTTCTTAAAATGCTCAATATCTGAGGTGACCGTCTGCAAACCTTTATAAAAAATTTCGGTCGCCAGCGCTCTATCATCGGTATGCACGTAACTCGCCGACCAGTCTGTAGGCTCGTCGGCTGTTTTGTCCATGATCATCACCAGAATGACAAGTCCAAAAAGTCCCCATAGCAAGCCTTTCGTTTTTTTATCCATGAGTTTTGCTGTTATGGATGTTGCGGATCAAATTTTCAAAACGCATTTTAGCGGCTTTAAAATCCGTCACTCCGAGTTTAAAATCACCATACCATACAAATTCATAGAATCTGGAGGCGTAAGAGAAATCTGACCGGATGTCTTGCTGAGTGATTTCAGATTTATAATCTGTATTGGTTTTCTGAAATTGATATTCGATGAAATTATAGTCTTTCAAATGTTTCAGAATATTCAAAAACAAATAGCGAGAAGCAAGTCTGTAATTCCCTTCAGATTCTGCTTCTTCAATTAAAGTGGATAAATCCTTTTGCTGAATTAAGCGCTCATCTTCAGATAAATTGAGTTCGCTTTGATCTGCTGGAGGTGATTTTTGACTGACGACATAATACTTATTGAAAAGCCAGGCGATGAGCAGGCCTAAACCGAGGATTAAAAGTATTTTTAAAACTAAAGCCATATAATTCCAAAAGTTTCCTTCAGAAATTCCCGACAGCAGCCATTCCAGGAATCTATTCCACTGCAGGCTTAGCCAGTGCTTGAATTTTTCCCAGGCAGATTCTTCTCGCACATTTTTAAAGTAATTATAAGCCTCATCTGCCTGATAAGCTTCGATAAGAGATTCATCAAATTCGATCACTTCCCGGCGGCTTTCTATACTATCGCCAGATTGAAAATAAGGAGAAGCCCATAGCGAGTCAGTCCCTATTAAATTCAGAATAAAAAGGAGAGCGAGTGAATAATAATATGGACTTGATTTAACTTCCAATACGGTCTATATCTTCTAAAGTTCCTGTTTTATTGTGAAATTCATTAAGGTTGAAATAAATCAAGGCGATGCTGACAAGGGTGGCCAAACCCAAAATATACTGGGCTAAAGAGGCCAAAACATATAGAGTCATGTATAACCAATTGCTGGCTAAGTTTGCCGTACCAGGTGTTCCTGCACCTTCCTGCAATGAAGTGAAAGTTTCTAAGGCACTTATCACAACCAGGGGTATGGAGAATAATCCACTGATGAGTGAAACCAGAATGGTAATGATAAGCAGGGTGGCAAATGTAATCCACCAATTTTGCCTGATGAGTTTAAAGCATTCTGAAAAAGCCTCTGAAAATGATTTTTCCTGAAATACGATGATGGGAAAAATCAAAGTAAGCGGAACAAATAAATATATTCCTGGAAGAATACATAAGAGAAAACCGATAAAAATCAGAACAATATACACGACAAAACTGCCGAGTGTTCTGGAGAAAAACAGCCCTATATACTGGCTGACTTCTTCGTCTTTGATCACGCCTTCGTTCTTGACATAACTCTTTATGATGCTATTGATGGTGGTTATGCTTAATGCAGAATAAGCCAGGGAGCTTAATAACATGAGTAAAAGAGCAATACCGGAGGTTGATATTAACTCAAAAAGAAAATTTTCTGCACCACCTTCTAAGATATTCCCGGTAAAACTGAGCGACTGGTACTGATAATATGTGCTTGCGGCTACAACGAGGAGTAAAAGCCAGCCCACATGTTTGAGATAAAGCCTGAAAATCGGTTTATATTCTTCTCTAATAAACATGAAGGTGTCTGAAATAATAGCGCCAAGATCACGCTCTTTTTTAAAGTTGATGTAGTTGTTTTGCATGTTGCTTATAAATTAGGTGAGGTAAAATAACATAATAATAAATGATTAAAATCAGGGATAGTGAAATGATTGAAATGGCTAACCAGTCTGGCATTCCAGTAAGCCGAGTCACAAATCCTTCCAAAAACCCTGCAATAATAAAAAAGGGAATAGTGCTGATTACAATTTTAAGTCCAGCTTTGACGCCCTGAATAAAAGATTGTAAACGGGTATAAGTTTTTGGAAACAGAAGGCTTTTCCCCATGACCAGTCCAGCACAGGCTGCTACAATGATAACCGAAATCTCTATAGTGCCGTGAATCCAAATGGTTCTGGCCGATTCCCAGAGCAGGCCCTGCTCATAAAAAAAATACTGGAACGAACCCAGCATAATGGCGTTTTGTAAGACTATATAGATAGTCCCTAATCCAGCAAGAATTCCTGCGACGAAAGCAAATAAGGCCACTTTTATGTTGTTGAGTGTGATTCCCAGAAACATATCGGTTTGGTTAGCTTTCTTATAAACCGCCATAGGATCTCCTTTTTCGATATTTTCTAAGGTAGAATTTACATAAGCGTCTCCCAAAATCAGCCTGACAAACCCGTCGTCTGAAGCTGCAGAATAGGCTCCAATTGCGCTAAAACCTAAGAATAACAGAAAAGCCAATAGTAAAGTTGAGCGATGTTGGTAGAAAAACAAGGGAAATTCTTTACAATAAAACTGATAAATCTTGTTTTTGGATTCTTTTTTGGTCTTGTATATCTTTTGATGCACTCCTACTGAAAGTTCGTTCAGGTAGGCTAAAGTCTCGCTGTTGGGATAAAAAGTTTGCGCATAATTGAGGTCTTCCGTCAGCTCAACATAGAGTTTGGAAAGTTCACTGGGAGAAATCCCCATATTATTTTGCACAAGCCTTTCAAATTTTAACCATTTGTCTTTATTTTGCTTGACAAAAGCCGCCTCTCGCATCTGTTTATAATTTATCCAAAGAAACACAATCTATGAGTCATTTTCAAATCGAAACCGCACAAAATGTAAAGATTCAACAACGTGTGGCTACAGTATGGGATAGAATTTTGGCATATCTCATAGATTTTATTGTAATTATGGCTTATATTCTCGCTACTGCTGCTATTATGACTGGCCTGATGGATGTCTCTCCGTTTGAAAGCATGGCAACTTCCCTGGTGCTTGGTTTACCTCCTTTTATGTACCATCTTCTTATGGAAACCTTTTTGAATGGTCAAAGTGTAGGCAAGGCCTCCCTGGGCTTAAGGGTTGTGAATCTTGACGGATCTAAGCCCCAGTTTTCGGGGTACTTGATACGATGGCTGCTGAGAATTGTAGAAATAAGTTTAGTGAGTGGCGCCCTGGCTATCGTGACTATATTAATGAACGGGAAAGGGCAGCGCTTAGGGGATATTGCTGCCAAGACTACGGTTATCACAGAACGTCGAAAAACAGGTTTTAAAAGCATGCCCTTATTCGACATCGATGATTCTTATCGCCCGCAGTATCCGCAAGTGGCAACTTTAAAAGATAAAGACCTGAGGCGGATTAAATCCATCTTTGAAAAAGCTCAAAAGAATAGTGAGCATTCTATACTAGTTAAGCTAGCCGATAAAGTTGCAAGCCAACTTCAGATAAAAACCGAACAGTCCCCAATAACTTTTATACAAACTGTATTGAAAGACTATCAATACTATAGCACGCATTAATGGAATATACTTTTATACTTGACATTCTTGGCGTGATTGCCTTCTCTATTTCGGGAGTACTTTCTGCCTTGAAGAAAAGAATGGATGCTTTTGGCATATTTATAATAGCCTTTGTGACTTCTGTAGGAGGAGGAACTTTAAGAGATGTTTTATTAGGAGTACCCGTGATGTGGATGCAGGACCTTACTTATGTGTATGTCATCATCATAACTGCTGTTTTAGCTGTTTTCTTTAGAAAAAAACTCTTTTATTTAAGGAAATCCCTTTTCCTGTTCGATACATTCGGTATAGGGCTTTATACAGTGGCTGGAGTAGAAAAGGGAATTGCAGAAGGACTTCCCGCTATAATTTGCATTGCCTTGGGTACAGTTAGTGCTTGTTTTGGAGGTGTGATTCGGGATATTCTGTGTAATGAAATTCCTCAAATATTCAGAAAGGAAATTTATGCCACGGCCTGTATTTTGGGCGGATTTAGTTACTTTGTCTTTTTAAAATTGAACCTGCCTTTAAGTCTTATTTTTATATTTTCCGGATTTGTGGTTATCCTTGTGAGGCTTTCAGCGGTGGTTTTTAAGTTGTCCCTTCCTTCGGTGTATAAAAAAGATGAGGATATTGAAGATTATTGGTGAATTTATCTCACCACTTTCATATCCATACCCACATTTTTAAGCGGCCATTCACTGTCGTCTGTCTCCAAGTCATCGATTTTTTCTATCACCTCCATACCATCAATAATTCTACCGAATACCGTGTGTTTACCATCAAGATGATAGGCTCCGTCCGGTTTGGTTACTACAAAAAATTCGAATGGAGACGAGGCATTACTTACATTTTGTTCGGCATATTTGGCAGCAGAAACCATCCCGTAATCGTGGGGATATTTAGAAATAGATTCATTAGGAATTAAATAATCTCCAACGGCTCTTCTGAATTGGTGAGTCGCCATTCTGTCGCTGTTCCCTCCCTGGACAACAAAATCACTATCAACTCTATGAAATACTGACGTGTCAAAATAACCGAGTTTTGCTAACCTTAAGAAGTTAGCACGATGGAGAATAGGTTCAGGGAAAAGCTCTATGGTAAAGGTTCCAAATTCTGTTTCCACATCTACTATTGTTTCGGGATTGTTTTCTCCATAGGCTTTCAGAAAGGGAATCAACTCTTCTTGCTCCACAAATTCTATCTGAGATAAATCTCGATCAGTTTTGCCATTTGATGGGATTTGGACTTCAACTTTTTCTACTATAGTATCTTTCTTTACTTCACTTTTTGTAGTTGAATTATCTTTGTTTTCTTTACAGGCGATAAAGGCAACTAATAGACATAAAAAAAAGAATGGATTTTTCATCATTAACGAATTTGGTTTCAAAATTAAAAAAAATAGAACTTCCTGGCGAATCTTTTCACTATCAACTCGCACCCCTATTTAGACAAGATGAGCTTCAGCGTATCGATTTAACTGAAAAGGATCCAAAATATGCCGGAGTGGTTTCGCTTTTATACCCGAAAAACGGTGAAGCTTTTATGGCGTTTATCTTAAGAAAAACTTACAAAGGAGTGCATTCCAATCAGATAGGTTTTCCAGGAGGAAGGTATGAAGAAGTCGATAAGGATTTGATGCAGACGGCTTTGAGAGAAACCGAAGAAGAAATCGGGGTTTCCTCCACGGCTATACAAATCATAAAACCCCTGACACAACTATATATACCTCCTTCCAATTTTTTGGTACATCCTTATTTAAGTATTGTAGAGGTAGAACCTATTTTTGTTCTGCAACAAAGTGAAGTTGAAAATCTCATTGAAATTCCGCTTTCTGTTTGCCTGGATAAAAGCAATTTCCATACTGAAATTATCGATGCGTCTTATGCTAAAAATGTAGAAGTCCCGGCTTATAATTTCAATGGACATGTGGTCTGGGGAGCTACTGCTATGATTTTAAGCGAAATAAGAGAACTCTTTTCAAGATTAACATAAGTCTATAAATCTGTATATTTGTTAATCAATATTTGAAACATGGGCTTATTCAAAAAAAATCCTTTTGGACATTATTTAATTTTAAAAAAATGGCTGATCAGGATCATGGGTGGACTTACTCATCAGCGTTATCAAGGTTTTAATGATCTTCAGATCGAAGGCTCTTCCATTATAAAAAATCTACCGGACAGGAATGTTCTCTTTGTATCCAACCATCAAACCTACTTTGCCGATGTCGTGGCCATGTACCATGTGTTTAATGCTTCCTTGAGTGGTAGAGATGATAACATCAAAAATGTTGGCTATTTATGGGATCCCAAACTGAATATTTATTATGTAGCTGCTGCTGAAACCATGAAAAAGGGTTTGCTGCCAAAGATACTGGCCTATGCGGGATCTATAAGTATTGACAGAACCTGGCGAGCAGACGGTCAAAGTGTTAATCGGCAGGTGAAAATGAGTGATATTTCCAATATTGGAAAAGCACTGGACGATGGCTGGGTGATTACCTTTCCGCAGGGTACGACCAAACCCTGGAAACCCATCAGAAAAGGTACTGCTTTCATCATCAAGAAATATAAACCTATTGTGATTCCGATCGTCATAGATGGTTTTAGACGATCCTTTGATAAAAAAGGGATTCGTATCAAAAAACGAAATATTCTTCAGTCTATGGTGATCAAAGAACCTTTGGAAATAGATTATGACAATGAAGAAATAGAAAGCATTATCGAAAAGATTGAATTTGCCATTGAGCAACATCCTTCATTCTTAAAAGTCATTCCAGAAAGTGAGATTAAGGCGCATGAATCGCTTAACGAACAGCGTCGTTATAGTGCCAAAAACAAAAAGGAATAAAAACAGATAGTTAAATCTAAACTAAAAAGTCAAATGATTTTTGATACTAGCTTGTTTGAATTTAAATTTAAACAAAACATAAAATCATGAAAACTTTAAAATTCAATAACAACGATCAACTAGATGTTATAGGTTTAGGGACTTGGAAATCTGAACCTGGTGAAGTCAAAAAGGCTGTGAAACATGCTTTGAAAACTGGTTACAGGCACATAGATTGCGCTGCGATATATGGTAACGAAAAAGAAGTAGGGGAAGCTTTAAAAGAGATTTTTGAGGAGGGTAACATCAAAAGAAATGACGTTTTTATAACGTCTAAACTTTGGAATAATGCTCACCGTAAAGAAGATGTAAAACCAGCTTTGGAGAAAAGCCTTAAAGATTTACAGCTCGATTATTTAGATCTGTATCTCATGCACTGGCCGGTAGCTTTCAAATCTGATGTAGAAGGCTTTCCTGAGTCTGATGACGGATTTCTTTCTTTGGAAGAAGTACCTCTCAAAGAAACCTGGGAAGCAATGGTGGATCTTAAAAACCATAACTTGGTTAAGCACGTTGGAGTCTCCAATTTTAGTCAGAAAAAATTAAGTCAGCTGATGAAAGAAACCGATTTTGTTCCTGAAATGAATCAGGTTGAATCTCATCCTTACTTACGACAGGCAGAATTGGTGAAGTTTTGCCATGATAATGGGGTTTTAGTGACAGCTTACTCTCCACTTGGCAGCCAGGATCGGACCGAGGAGATGAAAGCAGATGATGAGCCAACGCTTTTGGATAATAAGGTAGTAAAAGCAGTTGCCGATAAGCACAGCGCAACACCAGCTCAAATCTTAATCAGTTTTCATTCTGAAAGAGATGTGGCTACCATTCCAAAATCTGTCCATAAAGACAGAATCGAAGAAAATTTCGAAAGTCAAAAGGTGAGTTTAGATCCCGACGATATGAAAAAACTCAGCAGCCTGGGCAATCACTATAGATATGTCAAAGGAGATATCTTTAAAACCTCTGATGGGAAGTACACTAATGTTTTTGATGAGTAATCTTAGGGAATGCTGAATAACGAATATTGAATCCTAAAAGTCAGAGTGGAATAGCTTTTAATTGAGTTCGTTTTACTCTGATTTTTTTATTTGAAATTAAATCGAATGCGATGCTTTTAATTCCAAAATAAATTCCACTCACCACCTGCCTTTGCCAAGGAACGCAGGCAGGCTCACCACTACCCATGTACCGAAGCTCCAGACTGGAAAGACTCCAGAATTTCGGCTTCATAATCCAGCAAGTCCGACCATTTTTGGTTTACTTCTTCAACATCGTGATACTGCCTGGCAAATCTTAAAAACATGGTGTAATGATTTGCCTCGCTGATCATCAGTTTTCGGTAAAACCGTCTCAGTTTTTCGTCGCTCAACTCTTCAGACAAAAGTCTGAAACGCTCACAACTCCTGGCTTCTATCAGGGCAGCGTAGAGCAGACGATGTGCAAGCTGAGTCTGTCGGCTGCCACCTTTGGGGAAGAAAGTAACCAAACGAGCCACATAATCGTCTTTTCGATCTCTGCCCAAAGGAATATTTTTTTCTTTCAAAAGGTCATGTACCATTTTAAAATGGCTCATTTCTTCCTGAACCAGTTCGGTCATTGCAGTCACAAGTTCGGTGTATTCAGGAAAAGACACGATAAGGGAAATGGCTGTAGAAGCGGCTTTTTGCTCGCAATAGGCATGATCTATAAGAATCTCATCTATATTTTTTTCAGCGATGTTTGCCCATCGCGGGTCTGTAGGTAATTTAAGTCCAAGCATAATCTTTATATATCTAAATCAAAAGTGGTTCTCAATAATTCCAGATTTGGATTTTTCTCACACAATTTTTCAAATTTCTCTCGTGGTGTATAAACATATTTCTTTTCAGACTTATGATTGACAGAAATGTCGAGGCTTATCGATGTATTTTGAAGCCTGTCTTTCAAATAAGTCATCAAATCACCCTGGTCCTGAAGCAAATTCAATCTCATGGAATCATTGGGAAGTTCAAGTTTTATTACAACTCCGTCGAGTTTTGGTCTGGCCGTTCCCATCACCGAAGCCACAATTTTACTTCCGTTATTTCTCAAGACCTGAATAAAATCGTTCCAGGCGTTCAGCATATCCTCTTCATTAAATTCCGAAGTCAATTGCTCTTCTTCAGGCTTGTCTTTTTTTAGTTGTTCCTTAAGTCTTTTCTTTTCCTGAATGCTCTTGATAGAGAGACCGTTTACCTTTTTGGGAAGATTCTTCAGCAGGGGATTGATTTTTTCCCGGGGTTCTTCCGCGAGTTGAACCTCTTCTGATTTGCCTGACTGTGTCTCGGAGGCAGGTTTTGTCTCCGTTAACTTAATGTCTTCAGCAGATGAGCTTTGAGCTTCAGACTGAGTAGGCTTAACGTCCGGAGCTGGAGTAGCTTCTGACAACTTCTCTTTCAGCTCTGCATCAGGTTTCTCTGATGCCTTTTCGGCTGGTTCTGATGGAATAGGCTGGGGTTTAGTTACTTCCGAAAAATGCGAAGACGCTTCTTCAACCTCTCTCGGACTTAAGATGTGGTGTTTAGTCTTTTTTTTTTCGGGGGAGTCAAGATCCGAAAGCGAAGCCAGCTTCATGAGACAAAGCTCCACATGTAAACGCTGATTTTGACTCAGTTTGTAATTGAAATCACAGCTGTTCGCTAAATCAATACCCTCTTGTAAAAAAGGATATGAAGTGGCCTGAGATTGTTCAAAGTATTTGGTTTTGGTGCGTTCACCAACTTCCAGTAAAGCAATGGTCTGTTGATTTTTGGACACCAGTAAATCTCTGAAATGCGAAGCTAATCCAGCGATAAAATGCTGTCCATCAAAGCCTTTAGCCAGAATTTCGTTAAAGTAAATCAGAACTTCAGGGATATTATTTTCAAGTAAAAGATCTGTGGTTCTGAAGAAGGTTTCATAATCCAAAACGTTCAGGTTTTCTGTAACCGCTTCACGCGTCAAATTATTCCCGCTAAAACTGACGACCCTGTCGTAGGTGGACAAGGCATCGCGCATGGCTCCATCCGCCTTTTGAGCAATGATGTGAAGTGCATCTTCATCTGCATTAACCCCTTCTTTTTTAGCGATTTCAGCTAAATGCTCTTTGATGTCTCTAACGGTAATTCGTTTGAAATCAAATATCTGGCAGCGCGACAAAATAGTAGGAATGATTTTATGCTTTTCTGTAGTCGCTAAAATGAAAATGGCATGCTTGGGTGGTTCTTCCAGTGTTTTTAAAAAGGCATTAAAAGCTGCCTGAGATAACATGTGTACCTCATCGATGATATAGACTTTATATTTTCCAGTCTGCGGAGGAATTCTCACCTGATCGGTAAGATTTCTAATGTCATCTACAGAATTATTGGAAGCCGCATCCAGTTCAAAAATATTGAAGGCAAAATCTGTGGATGCATCATCTGTAGCATCCTGGTTAATTTTCTTGGCAAGAATTCTCGCACAGGATGTTTTCCCCACTCCTCTGGGTCCTGTAAAAAGCAGGGCCTGAGCCAGATGATCATTCTTAATGGCGTTGAGCAATGTGTTGGTAATCGCTTTCTGTCCAACGACGTCTTCAAAAGTTTCCGGTCTGTATTTTCTAGCAGAGACAACAAAATGTTCCATGTCACAAATATAGTTTTATGAAAAGTAATCGGCAACGCCAGATCAATTTAAATTAAAAATAATAAAACAGTATAGTCTAAGCTTTAATGAAGTAAAATATCAGTAAATAGATCTGCTGATTAGCGCTTAAACGCTTTTTTCATCGTTTTTAGCGATGATCCAAATGGCATGCACAATACCCGGAACAAATCCTAAAATGGTAAGTAAAATATTGAGCCAGAAGGCTCCACGGATGCCAACGGTAAGAAAAACGCCAAGCGGAGGAAGTATGATCGCAAATATAATTCTAAGAATATTCATAGGTCTTTTTTTGATTGTTTGGATAAACTTATAGAATAATCTCACGGATAGCAAACTATTTAAGATTTAACCAGGCTGTTTTCATAAATTGAAAATGAAATTAGAATCTTCAAGGTTTTGATTTCATTTTTATAAATTAGAGTCCTAAATTTTTATGCACATCCTTATGAAGAACCTATTTTTAGTTCTGATGCTAGTTTTTAGTTCAATTCAAACTTTTTGTCAGGGGACTATGCTTTTGCGACAGCCCACTTTATCGGCAGAGCATGTGGTTTTTGTCTATGCCAACGATTTATGGAAAGCACCACTTACCGGTGGAGATGCCATTCGCCTGACCAGCAATGCAGGTTATGAATCTTCTCCTCATTTCTCTGATGATGGAAAATGGATTGCCTTTAGTGCCGAATATGGGGGTAATACCGACGTGTATGTCATTCCTGCAGAAGGGGGGTCTCCAAAACGGCTGACGTATCACCCGGGTGGAGATTATGTTCAGGGCTGGACTCCTGAAGGAGAGGTTTTATTTCGCACAGGAAGGAAAGCACATCCTACCAAAACGTCTCAGTTGTTTACGGTCTCTATGCAGGGCAGTTTTCCTGAACCCCTGGTCGATATCAGAGCTTCCTATGGAGAAGTTTCTCCTGATGGAACCTACCTGGCTTACACGCCCATCACGTCCTGGGATCCGGAATGGAGAAATTACAGGGGAGGACAGGCTATGCCCATTTGGATATTGAATTTAGAAAATCACGAGTTGACGAGAACTCCCCAGCTAGACAGGGAAAGGCATCTTGACCCGGTTTGGGTTGGACAAAAAGTGTATTACTTATCCGAACGCGATTATGTGAATAACATCTGGAGTTATGACATGGCCTCTCAAAAAGAAGAGCAAATCACGTTTCATAAAAAATTTGACATCAAAAGTCTGGATGCTTTTGGAGATCAGATTGTGTACGAGCAGGGGGGGTATTTGCATAGCCTGAATATAAAGGATAAAACAACTACACAATTAGCTATCAATGTGGCGGGAGATTTAAACTTCAGCAGAGAACGCTGGGAAGAGGTCACCTCGGGAAATGTAAGTAACCCAAACCTTTCTCCTAAGGGCAAACGCGCTGTTTTTGAACATAGAGGGGATATTTTTACCTTTCCCAAAGAGGAGGGAAGCTGGAGAAATATTACGCAGAGCAGCGGTGTGGCCGACCGGTTTCCAATCTGGTCGCCCCAGGGCGATAAAATCGCCTGGTTTTCTGATGCCAGTGGAGAATATGAGCTGGTCGTTGCCAATCAGTTTGGTGAAAATAAAAGAGCCTACGCGCTTAAAAATCCTACCTTCTATTTCACACCAGACTGGTCGCCAGATGGAAAATTAATTAGCTATACCGATACTGACTATAACCTGTGGTATGTCAATTTAGAAAATGGCGAAGTTATAAAAGCGGACACAGATCGCTATGCACATCCTAACCGGACCCTCAATCCTAACTGGTCCCCGGACAGCCGATTTATCGCTTATGAAAAGCAGCAAAACAGCCATTTTAAAGCCATCTTTATTTATGATACGCAGTCTAAAAAAACGCATCAGGTCTCCGATCCTCTGGTCGATGCTACCTCGCCTCAATGGGATCAAAACGGGAAATATTTGTATTTTCTGGCCAGCACCGACTATGGTTTGAGTTCAGGCTGGTTAGACATGAGTTCTTACGATCCGTCTGTAAACAGAGCTTTGTATGCCACTGTTTTAAGTGCGGACGGACAGGCTCCAAATTTACCTGAAAGTGACGAAGAAGAAATCAAAAAACCGGAAAAGGAAAAGGCCGAGGATGATAAAGACAAAAAGAAAGAAGAGACCCTTGTAAACATTGATTTCGAGAATATTCAAAACAGAGTAGTAGCCTTAGACTTACCGGTACGTAATTATCAGTTCATCCTAAGTTCGAAAGAACAGCAGCTCTTTATCGCCGAATCCGTTCCGAATCAAAGCGGTTTAAAAGTGCACAGCTATGATGTCAAAAAGGAAAAGGCGGAAGATTTTGAAGCGGGTGTAAGTCAGATGGTGCTTTCCAAAAACGGGGACTATACACTGTTTCAAAAGGGAGGTTCCTGGGCGATTACCGACACGAAAGGAAAAGCAAAGCCTGAAGATAACTTATCGGTTTCTGCCAAAATGCATGTCGTACCTCAGGCTGAATACGCTCAGATTTTCAAGGAAGCCTGGCGGTTTATGCGCGATTTTCTGTATGTGGATAATGTACATGGTGCGCCATGGGATAAGATTTACAGCTGGTACCAGCCCTGGGTAAAACACGTGAATCACAGGACAGATTTGAATTATCTGGTGGATATCATAAGCGGTGAAGTGGCCATTGGTCATTCGTATGTATCTGGAGGAGATATGCCGGATGTACAACGCGTTCCCGTCGGTTTGCTGGGTGCTGATTTCGAAATTGAAAACGGCTTTTATAAAATCAGTAAAATCTATGATGGCGAACACTGGAATCCTGATTTAAATGCACCTTTGGGTTTAACAGGACAAGAAGTCAAGGCGGGAGATTATATTTTAGAAGTGAATGGCAGTGCTATTTCGGCCCAGGATAATATTTATGAACATTTCGCCCAAACGGCTGGCAGAACGGTTTCTGTACTGGTAAATAGAGTCCCGTCAAAATCCGGCGCAGAAAGAGTTTATGTGAAGCCTGTAAGGAGTGAAAATGACCTTCGCTATATAGACTGGGTAGAAAGCAACAGGAGAAAGGTAGGTGAGCTATCTGAGGGTAAGCTGGCTTATGTGTATATCCCTAATACGAGTAATCCGGGTTTTACAAGTTTCAACCGGTATTATTTTGCACAGCAGGATAAAAAAGGGGTGGTCCTGGATGAAAGAAACAATGGCGGAGGTTCTGCAGCCGATTATATGATTGATATTTTGACCCGAGAACCTATGGGTTATTTCAACTCTAAAGTTGGAGATCATCGTCCATGGACAACACCTATTGCCGGCATATGGGGCCCAAAAGTGATGATTATCAATGAACGAGCGGGTTCCGGCGGTGACTTACTGCCTTATATGTTCAGGAAAAAGGAGATTGGTCCCTTAGTTGGAACCCGGACCTGGGGTGGTTTAGTCGGGACCTGGGATACACCACGCTTTATAGATGGAGGAAGAATGGTGGCTCCCCGGGGTGGTTTTTATGACACCGAAGGAGAGTGGGCCGTGGAAGGTGTGGGTGTAGCACCAGATATTGAAGTCATAGATGCTCCAAAATATGCCCTGAAAGGCATAGATATACAGTTGCAAAAAGCTGTAGAAGAAGCTTTAAGGCTTTTAGAAACCGAAGAATTTGAATTGCAGCCTGAACCGGAAGCCCCGGTAAGATGGAAGCGACCTGAAGGTTACGATAAGGATTAATCGAACACTACGACAGATCGGAAAACGAATCGTGGAAGGAAACACTCTTTTGCGGTTCGTTTTTTTTTTGGCTAAATCACCTTTAACATCACATAATTGGGGTTGGAGTGCTTGTCACTGATTTTAAAATCATGCTGACCAATGACTTTAAATTCATTTTTCTGATAAAATTTAAGTCCCTTTTCATTTTCGGTCCAGACGAAAAGCCATAAGGCTTTTTGGTCCTGGGATTTCGCAAGGTCCAGATTGTGCCTGAGAAGTTCTTCACCAAGTCCAAGGCCATAGAAGTCCTTTAGAAGATAAAGCCTTTCAAATTTGGCGACAGGGGAGAGTTCAGTAGCGGGATGCGATTCGTTCAAAATCAGTTTCGAATAGCCTGCGAGTTGATTGTCCACATAAATTTTACTAAAAAAAATACGCGGATTTAGTAAAGCTTCAGACAAGGTCTCTGTGTTGAAATGGGTTTGGGTATACTTCTGAATATCTGCAGGTTTGGCACTGTGGCCGTGTGATTCTACAAAGGTCTTCACACTTAAGTCTGCCAGGGAGTTTACTTCAGATGAACTTAAGGCCTTAATGAGGATTGACATCGTTTAGATTTTCTGCAAATAAAAGCAATAGCATCAAGATATCTTTATAAACAAAGTTGAATTATCTTTGAACATTAAGCAAATTCCAAACAAAATCAGCATAATGACCTATCATCACCTGAGAAATGCAACTGCAGTTATTCAAACAAAAAATGATTTTATTCTGGTAGATCCCATGCTTGGCGAGGTGGGAACGATTGAGGCATTTACCAAAGAGCGTTTTCCTCCTGTACGAAATCCGCTGGTAAAGCTTCCTGAAAATACCGAATTTTTATTGCAAAAAGTTACCCATGTGCTCCTAACTCATCAGCATGCAGACCATCTGGATGAGCCAGGTATTTCTTTTTTAATAGAAAACAACCTTCCGGTCACCTGTAGTGTTATGGATGCCAAAGATTTGAAAGAAAAGGGCCTGAACGTAGTCCTGGAACTGGAGTACAACAAGCCCCGGGCCTTTTTGGGTGGAACGATTGAGGGAATTCCTGCGCGTCACGGTTATGGCAAAGTAGCTGAGTTGATGGGGAATGTGACAGGATTTTATATCAAAATGCCGAATGAGCCGGGTTTATATTTAGCCTCAGATACTATTTTGACGGATGAGGTGGCCAGAGTGCTGGTGGATTATCAACCTGATATCTCTGTTATTCCCTGCGGTTCTGCTCAACTGGATGCCTATGAACCCATTCTGATGACAGTAGACGATATCCTCAGATTTACCAACCTGAATCTTGGAACAACGATTTGCAATCACCTGGAAGCCTTGAATCACTGTCCGACTAGGAGGGAAGACTTAAAATTAAGATTCAAGGAACAAAAACTTAGTCAAAAGGTGTGGATTCCTGAAGATGGAGACTCCAAAACTATCAACTTACATTAAAACTATTATTTTATGAAAACTTATTCAATCACTTTCATTGCCTTATTCATGTCATTATTCGGTTTTGGGCAAGCAGTGGTCGGGGACTGGTCTGGAAAATTGACCTACGCAGGAACTTCTGTAAATGTAAATTTCAAAGTTTATCAGACTGAAAAGGGATTAGCTTCGATGTTTAGTGTGCCTCTACAAGGCCTCAGCGATTTTAAATCTACCTCCACCACCTATAAGGACTCTTTGTTTTTTGTAGATTTAAAACCCTTGGGCATTCAATATAGAGGCCGGTTAGCGGGTAATGATACTATTCTGGGTAATTTCAATCAGAATGGTCTAAGTATAGAACTAACACTCTCACGTACAGATTTAACCAAAAACCGACCTCAGGAACCTCGGCCACCCTTTAACTATTATGTAGAAGAAGTCGTTTTCAGAAATAAAAAAGATAGTATAAACCTTGCCGGGACGCTTACTTTGCCAAAAAAGGAAGGACAATATCCTTTAGTTATACTGATTAGCGGTAGTGGACCACAGGACAGGAATAGCTTTATACTGGGACATAAGCCATTTTTACTTTTAGCTCACGAACTGACTCAAAGTGGAATAGGTGTATTGAGATTCGATGAAAGGGGAATCGGTGAGTCTGAGGGTAAGTTTCAGGATGCAGAACTTGATGATTTTGTTAACGATGTAGCATCAGCCTTTGATTTTCTGAAGGCCAGACAAGATGTAGATTCTAAGAAAATAGGCCTTTTGGGGCATAGCATGGGAGGCATTATAGCACCTAGAGTGGCCATAAAAAAAGATATTTCTTTTTTAGTTCTATTGGCAGCTCCAGGCATAGATGGAGATAAAATGATGTTACAGCAGAGAGCAGATTTATTGAAATTGAGAGGGCTTAGTGATGCTCAAATAGAACAATCCAATGAAATCTTTGAGAAAACCTATGAATTTATAAGAAAAACAAATTCAGGAGGAGACCAGTTTAAAAATGAACTTTCTCAATTTTTGACAGATAATTACTCAGATATGATAATGGAAAAACAGCTCTCCATGATGGTTGAACAAATTTCGAGTAAAGAAATTTTAGGTCTTTTAAGAAATCGGCCCTCTACTTATCTGAGCATGGTGCAATGTCCTGTACTTGCTATTGGCGGAAGTAAAGACGTTCAAGTTTCTTCTGAAGAAAACCTTGCAGCCATTGAAGCAGAAATTAAAAAAGGAGGAAATGCTAAAGTTGAGATTAAAGAGTTTGAAAATCTCAACCATCTGTTTCAGGAGAGCGAAACCGGAGATTCTACAGAATACGAGCTGATTGAACAAACCATATCGCCAAAAGTTTTGAACTATATTAAAGAGTGGTTGAATAAAACCCTGGAATAGATGAGGAATGCTATTTAAAAATTTAAAATGCACTTCAGAAATTCAAAATATAAATTTCGACTAAAAATGTATCTTTATAGAAACAACCAAATACAAGCACTATGAAAAGCTTATGTTTCATTATTGGTATACTATGTTCTGTAAACCTGATGTCAGCTCAATCTATTGAAGGTTCATGGCGCTTAATAAGTCTTAATGATGAAGCTGTTACTGACAGGGAAGTTATAAAAATTGTCACAGAAAATTATTTTGCCCTAGGATCTAAAACCTTAGCAGATAATTCTTTTCTAGGAGCTGCTGGAGGCGAGTATAAAATAAAAAATGGCAAGCTTATCGAAAAAAGAGATTTTGATACTTACGATGCTTCTAAAATTAACGAAGAAAGAGCATATAAACTTTCCTGGATTGATGAGGCTAAGCTCAAAATTTCTGATGACAATCACATCAAAGTATGGCAGCGATTATCTAAGGAAGAGGATAAACTATCTGGAAACTGGGTGATTACTGGAAGAAAACGAGGCGATAAGATGAATGAAATGACTCCTGGAGATCGTAGAACGATTAAAATCTTAAACGCTAATCGCTTTCAGTGGGTAGCTTTTAATTCAGCCACCAAAACTTTTATGGCTTCAGGAGGTGGAAAATATTCCGCTAAAGAGGGAAACTACGTAGAGCACATCACTTTTTTTTCTAGAGATGAAAACAGGGTAGGAGCCGATCTGAATTTCGCATTTGAAATCATCGATGGGAAGTGGCATCATAAAGGGCAAAGTTCCAAAGGGCAGCCTATTTATGAAATCTGGTCTCCCTATGCTGAGGCTTATCCTACAGCTTTTATGAGACAGAATTAAAGAGAGCTAAAACGGATTTAAATTGTCTTGTGATTCATTTTGATATCATAATTCTTTGTTGCCGTTTGTTGCTGTCTTTTCGTTTTTATTTACATTTGTTTAATAATGAGTGAGCTTTTACTTCACTTAAATACATATAAATGCAAAATGATATTCTTATCAACCATATACCTCAATCTCTCAAAAATTCTAAACTTTATGATGTTGTTGTAACAGATTTAGACGGTCATTATATTTTTGTGAATGCTGCATTCCAAAATCGGTTTTCATTTATTACCAATGATTTTATTGGTAAACACTCCACTATAACTATGCATCCGGAGGAATACTTAAAAACGAAAGAAACAGTCATTAAGTGTCTTTCCCATCCGCAGCATTGTTTTCCTGTCGAACTCAGAAAACCTTTACCAAATGGGAAAGGCTATAACTGGACACAGTGGGAGTTTTCAGCTATGCTGGATGAAAATCAACAAGCTGTTGGTATTCTATGCGTTGGCTTTGACATTACCGGGCCTGGGCATAATAATCTGAAACTTAAAGAGTTTCAGACAAAGCTGACCAAGACCATAGAGTCTATTCCTCACCCCCTGCTTATTTTGGATGCTGAACAAACCATCAATTTTGTCAACACCGAATTTGAGCTTGTCTTTGGATTTTCAATTTGTGATATAGTCGGTAAAAAATTGGATCTCCTGTTCCCCAAACATCTTGAAGAAAAATATAAAAGACTAATTGATAATTACGTCACCGAAAATCCTAAAAAAATAAGGGTGAATCACTTTCGTACTTTTAAAAACAATGCCAATGAAGACCTAACGGTAGGTGTTAGTTTAAACAGTTTTCTGGACGATGACAATCTGAACATTATAATGATCATTGAAGATTTGACAATGGCTAAGCAAAACCAAGATATAATAATCAATCAAAACAATGCCTTTAGACAAATCGCCTGGAAACATTCTCATGAGTTGAGAAAACCTGTGGCTAATATTTTAGGACTATCCAACTTACTAGATCTTAAAAATTTAAAAAGCGATGCGAATTATAAAACCATTTCTTTTCTAAAGGAAGCGGCCAGTGAACTTGATTTTATCACTCAAAGCATAGTGAAAGAGGCCAATGAAAATGAGTACGAGATCAAATTCAAAAAACATAAACGCAATTTGTTCTAAAAATAGGTGTCGCATAATAATTTACGCAGATATTTCCCGAACGGGGATTAACTAAGTTATTACCAGTTTCATCACATAGAAAGGATGCTTATTTTAATCAACCGACAAAATCACGGGGTATTTTAATAGACCTCTTTTTTAGTTCATGTATTCAATGCTAATTGTGGAATTTTTTTTCAAACTGAATTTACATTTTGAAAACTTGGGTCTTCCAAACCATGTCTGTTTTGACGCACCAACAGGTTCTTTAGGTATGCCGATAAAATTGGTATCAAGTTTGGCATTTCCGTTTAAGTCTTGAAAAACTGAAATGGCATATTCACCTTCCTTTAAATTTTTAAAAGTGATTTCAGCAGTAGAATCAAACTTTTCAATTTGGGCTGTTCTCAACGCTTTTTCATTATTGCTTGGAAAGCTTTCTGCATTGTCATGAAGAGAAAGGTAAATAGTGCCAGTATTTTCTTCTATATCCTCTACAATCACGTTTAGACTAATATCCTGAGCAAGTCCGGTATAATGCATACTTATTACTAAAAGATTAGCAAGAAGCAGTTTTATTGAATTCATTCTAAAATGTGTCATAGCTCTTATCTTATTTTCACTATAAAAATATGAAACCCCTGGATTTAAAGCTACTACATATGGCTTAAAAATATCATAATGAATTTCCAATTAATTTTATGCGTCTGTCTCAGCAAAACAAAAAAGCCCTTCCTAACATAGGAAAGGCCCTGTGAGATTATTTCCAAAGATTTGTTCCTTAAGAATTAGAATTTATGCGCTTCTATATTGCTTCTCATCCTGTCAATGTCCTCTTTCATTTTAGAAAGAATGTCTAAATACTCAGGATTCTCCTTTAATTCGGATGAGAAAGGAGAAACATTCTTTATCCAGTAATACTGTCTTCCTCCTGCATTAAGATGTTGCTGAAGGCTGGCGATGGCTTTTTCATCTTCTCCTATAAAAGCATAATAATCAGCTATATATATAAATATCTCCGCCCCCTGTTCATTATTTATCGATTGCAAAGCGCCGCTGCTTTGCAGCATTTCCATTCCCTGTCTCAATTCTGAAAGATACCTTTGGCTTTTTTCTGCCTCGCCCAGTTTGTCATGCACGTAAGCAGCATACATTAAAAATAGATATCGCCAGGTTCCGGCATTTTCTACTACCTTTAAAAGTTTTTCAATATTTACCGATGCTTTCTCGTATTCCCCTGCTTTTGTTTGAAAAAAGAAAGCACAAGTTGGTGCCCCCGGGAATATCTTAGCAGGGTCGCTAATTTCAATCATTTGCTCTACTGCTCTTAAAGCCTCATCATTCCTGTTTTGCATGGTATAAATAAGCCCTAAGCGACATTTTTCACTTCCAATCATCATTGCATCGTCTGGATATTGACCATATAACTCACCTGCTCTTTCTTCAGCGGTTTCGAACATTCCTAAATAGGCGTATGCTTTTACAAGATTTTCATAAAGCATATATTGGTCTGGCTTCTCGTCCAGGATATTTTCGTATAATATAATAGCTTTATCATATTCACCTTCAGCCCATACGGTGTTCGCCTGTTTGATAAATTTATCCTCCACCTCTGCATTCTGAACAGATTGAGCCTTAGCTTGAAAGAATTGGAGGCTGACAAGTAGAATCAAAAGATAAATTTTTGTAAGATAGATTTTCATAATTCAGATGGTTTAGGTTGTACGTAGTACATTTATAGAAATAATACATTAAATGTATGTTAAAAATAATTAATCATTATAAATTTAAGATAAATTATGCAAATATTACAATACTTGTTATTTCCCCGTGAACAGGATTCAGAATGTGGTTTATGCTTAGAGACTTAAAGATGAAGAAATAAAAGGGGTAATAAAATTATTCTACGATGGATAGTTCAGCCCAGGATCAATAAGGGTGAGCGGCATCTGGCATTCTTTTAGGAAAATCTATTCAGATTTGAGGAATTAACAATATAATTGTATTTTTTGCTATTTTAAGATTAGTAATTAATAAAATATATACGGAATCATTTTTATTTTAATAATTGTTTGATCATTTTTTAATTTTATTTATTCATATTTACATTGCACGGTTTCCTTATACGCTGTTGTTTCTTAAGTATGGAACAAAAAAATCTTATTTTACTTTATCTTTTTTTGTGTAGTGGCCTCATTGCATTTCCTCAAGATCCGGAAATTGTTTTTAAAAATATAACCATCGATGATGGGCTTTCACAAAACAGCGTTATCGATATTGCTCAGGATAACCTGGGTTTTATGTGGTTTGCTACACAGGAAGGTTTGAATAGATATGATGGGAATGAATTTAAAATTTTTCCAAAATCTTTTGATGATATTACCGATCCCGATAATTCAAAATTAGGTAAACTTCTCATTTACAGAGAGACTCTTTGGATTATTTCAAAGGGGGGGAATTTGGAAATAATGGATTTGGCTACTGAAAAATTTAAGTCTGTTAATTATTTTGGATCATCAGGAATAAAAATTCCGCCCTTGAGTTTTATATTTATTCAGAAAAAGGGAAGAATTTGGATGGGCACTGAAAGTAATGGCATTTATATCGTCAATGAAAATTTTGAAGTCATCCAGCATTTTTTCGCAAATGGACCTGCTGGTGATAAAATAGTCTCAGGTAAAATAAATAAAATTTTTAAAGATAATTCTGGTAGATTCTGGATTTTAACAAAAAATGGTATTAATGTATACTTTGATGAAGAATTAAAAAGTTACCTGGAAGGGGTTAACTCCAACGCCATAATCGAAGATTCTGACGGAGACATTTGGCTAGGATCACTGGGAAAAGGTTTATTTCGCAAACCAAAGGATTCTGAAAATTTTCATAAGGTTTTAAAGATGGGAGATGGATTGGAAATACCTGGAGACTTAACCGTAGAGTCACTTTTCCTCGATTCAAAAATGCGTCTTTGGGTAGGAACATATGGGAATGGTCTTTATTTATTGGAGAAGTATTCAAAGCGGGTCACTCAGTTTATGCCAAACAGAAGAAATCCTCATTCCATTGGTTTTCAGGATATATTGTCTATTTATTCAGATAGTAAAGGAGGTATTTGGATTGGAACTGATGGAGGTGGTTTAAGTTTTTATGATGAATCATTTAAAAGTTTTAAGATTTTAACCACCCATAATGTTCCTGAAGATATTGCAATTGAACAAATCAGAGCCATTACAACAGATGATGATGGTTTCATTTGGTACGGGACATCAGGAAATGGCTTTGCAAGATTTCAACCCTCGGGAAATACTTTTCAATCCTATCATTTAAAGCCCTACAAAGACGGGATTAATAATTATGATAGAATCGTAGCCCTCCATTCCTTTGGTGCAAATGATTTATGGATAGGAACTCAAAGTAACGGCACCATTTTATTTGATCGAAAAACAGATAAAATTATAAAGTGGTTTACAACTGAAGCAATTCAGGATAATCTTTTACTTCCAGACGATACCGTTTGGTGTTTTTTACAGGAAAACAAACATACGGTTTGGGCTGGCTCCAGATTTTCCGGACTTCTTTTGATACACAGGGAAAAAGGTATGATTGGACAATACTTTGAGAGCCGCAATGATAGGGAAAATGTGCGGGCTATTGCCAGGATAAATGATTCTCTTCTAGCAGTAGGTTACGAGAAAAAAGGCATTAAGTTGTTCAATACAAAAACGGCCCATTTTCAACCTCTAATTCAGGATTTTATTGCTAATAAGCTTAATGAAGTAGAGATCAAAAGTCTTTATTATTCCAATGACCTTCTTTGGGCAGGTACTTCGGGAAATGGTTTATTGGTAATCAATTTAAAATCGGGGAATGTTCAATTATTTACGGACGATACTGAGCTTCCTAATAATATGATTTATGGAATACTTCCAGAAAGCTCCCAAAAAATTTGGGCCAGTACAAACAGAGGAATCTTTAGCCTGTCCTTTGAAAATGAAAAAGACAAAATAGAAATAAAAAAACTGGATCTTTTTACCCGTAAAAACGGATTGCAAAGCAATGAATTTAATACCGGCGCTTTCCATAAGAGCAAGGAAGGGATTTTGTTTTTTGGAGGTATTTCCGGAATGAATTATTTTAATCCTATAGATTTGCCTTCCAGAAAAAATGATATAAAGGTTATTATTCATGAGGCAACTGTAGATAATATATCCCTTAAAAATGAAAAGTCTATTACGTATACAGATCGACTAGAACTTGGATACAATCAAAATTCAGTTGCATTAAATTATACAGGCTTAAACTTTTTAGCTTCTGAAAAATTAAAATACTCTTATAAACTTGAAGGGTATGATTTAGATTGGATTCATGCCGGGACGAGGAAATATACTGCATACACTAATCTAGCACCAGGGGATTATGTTTTTCGGGTAAAATTAACAGATGCACTTACCGAAGAAACTCCTGTGACAAGCCTTGGAATTTCAATAGCAACGCCTTACTGGCTGGAAACCTGGTTTAGATTACTTTTAATCAGTTTGTTCCTTTCCCTAATATACGCTATCTACAAAATCCGTTTGAACCAGATTCTTGAAGTTCAAAAGGTAAAAGATACGATTTCTTCTGACTTACATGATGATCTTGGGTCAAGACTAACGACCATACATTTACTTTCAGCCGTTTCCCAACCACTATTTAAAAAAAACCGCGCCGTATTAAAAGTTTTAGATAAAATTGATAGTGAGATTTATGCTTCAACGGAGGCACTTGATGAGATCGTATGGAATATTAATAACCAAAATGAGAGTCTCCTGGATGTGATCGCCAAAATTAGGCGCCATACAAGTGAAATTATGGAAAGTTCAAACATTGCTTATGTCATTAATACTCCTGAGGATTTGGGTAAATACAATATGGGGATGCAAAAAAGACGTGAGTTGCTTCTTATTTGCAAGGAACTTGTGAATAATATTAGAAAGCATTCGAAAGCTCAACAAGTCGAATTAAAAGTTTTTAGAGAAAATAAAATGCTTTCAATTGTTGTAAAAGATGATGGAATAGGTTTTAATCTGGAACAAAAAACATCCCGAAACGGCCTTTCGAATTTAAAGAATCGTGTTAGGAAATGGAACGGTTATATAGAAATTTGTTCAAAACTGAATGAAGGAACCCTAATAGAAATTAAGATTCCTTTTGATAAGAAAAAATGGTATAAGGTGGATAGGTTTTTAAAAATATAATTTATCCCCCTTATAGGGGATTGTGCAGAGCCAAATTTGTTTATAATTTTAAAAAATGAAGATAAAGCTAGTTATTTTTGAAGATAATCATCAATTACGGAAGTCGCTTGAAATCCTTCTAAACACTAGTGAGAGCTATGTTGTTATCGGAAATTTTCCTCATGTTTCAAAGGCTAAAGAGATCATTCTGGATCTTAGACCGCATTTGGTAATCCTTGACATTGATATGCCAGGGAAAGATGGGATTACGGCAATACCGGTTATTAAGGAAATAGATCCAGAAATATTTATTCTAATGTATACCCAATTTGAAGATGACGAAAAAATTTTTAGAAGTCTTTGTGCTGGTGCCGATGGATATATACTAAAAAAAACATCCCCTTTAAAGCTTATTCTAGCTCTTGATGAAGTTAGAAAAGGAGGGGCTCCCATGTCGCCCGCAATAGCTAGAAAAGTATTGGCTTCTTTTCACACTTCTGTTAAGGATAAGATAAATTATAACCTTACATCTAGGGAGACAGAGGTTCTTAAATATTTGATCAAAGGCTGCAGTGTAAAATATATTGCTTCAGAACTGTATATAGCATATGAAACCTGTAGGTCTCATTTAAAAAACATTTATACGAAACTTCATGTGAACTGTGGTAAAGAAGCAATTGCGAAGGTATTGGCAGAAAAAATCGAACTGTAAAATAATTTTTATTTGGATATTGTATTTATGATATTTCTCCTGACTCGATTATTTCTTACCATGTAAAAAACTAATTCTAGTTTTAGTTTTTCGATTTATTGTAAAAAACGTCAAGTACTTTCTACTCTACCTAGGTAAGGAATACCCCAATTAAATGAAATGCTATCTAGGCAAAATCTCTTTTATCTTATTATGCCGTTAAATATCCCCTTTAAAGGGTATTGAAGTCAATTACTAGTTGTTATAGTTTTACCTCGGCTTCTTGAAATTAAGTATTCCTCCAATTCCTTAACTCCCTAATGTTATGGATTATGTGGTCCAAAATTCAAGGCTCCTCATAGTTTTCTTAAAGTGGATCAACATTACATATCATTCATCTAAATACACCTCTCATGAATATTTTAAATCTTTTCTCTCCCCATTTTTCGTTTAAGAATTTTATTGATAAAAAAATATTTAATAAAATATTTTTCCTTCTGAGTTTATTTTTTGTTAACGAAACAGCCGCCCAACTTAACGGAACCTATACAATTGGTACCGGCCAGAATTACAACACTTTCAATGAGGCAATTGATGAATTAAATACAATAGGGATCTCAGGGCCTGTTACCTTTAAGGTAAGTTCGGGTATATATGATGAAAAATTGAGTTTTTTAAATTTTCCAGGCAACAGTTGTGAAACTCCTGTGGTTTTTGAATCAGCAAGCGGAGTGAACACCGATGTGGTTCTTCAACATACTTTTACTGCCTACAATGATTTTGTAATCGAGATCAATGGTGCCGATGGGATCAGTTTTAAGAATATGACCCTTACCCACACGGCTAATGTTTACTACGGCCGGATCTTCAATATTCTTGGGGGTTCTGATTGTTTGGTTTTGAGTAATAATGTGATTAAAGGAACTAATCTCAATGATGCTTTGATTTATTCACGAGGTCTTAATAATTCTCATACATATGATAGCAACAGCTTTGATACAGGATCTTATGGTATAGACAAGAATGGAACAAACACAAGTTCGAGGG
>NZ_FNCW01000012.1 GCF_900099815.1 Psychroflexus sediminis
AAGAAAGAATACCGAAGTTCAAGCAAACAATGCAAAGGATGTCCTTTGCAAGCTGAATGTTTAGGACGTACAGCCAAAGAAAAAAAGTTCTCAGTAACCTACTACAAAGAAGAGTATGATAGAAATATCCAACGGGTAGAGAGTAAACAAGGCAGATACATGAAAGCCAAACGCCAAAGTACAGTAGAACCTGTCTTCGGCACACTAACACAATTCATGGGCTTAAGAAAAATCAATACCATCGGACTACAACAAGCCAACAAGGTAATGCACCTCTCGGCCATAGCTTATAACCTGAAGAAGTACCTGAAGTTCACTCAAAAACGGGCAAAAAGTGGAGCAAAAGCTCTGCAGTCTTTGCTTTGTAAAATAAAAACTCTGCAATACTTAATCAACTCTTATTTAAGCCCTCTAAATTTAGCGTAAATCCAACATAAATAAAAAGACAAAAGCCCTGAAAAGGGCTTAAAATGACTTGCTTTTTGGATTTTTATTGGCTTGTGCAACGGTTACCCATGTTAGCCATTGTTTTTTAGGTTTACAACATTTTGTTTTTCATTCATGATTCTTAGGTGTGAGCAGTTTTTCTCATACATATCTTTTTTCCTGTAAATCACACTCTTTAGGTCAGGGTTAGTTAGCTCAATAATGTAACGGGCAATTAATTCTAGAAAAACATTCACATCATTTATATGCTTGTATTTATTGGCGTAATCATAGTTGATATTTTGATTGCCGTTACCACCATGAGCAACTGTGTTTCTGCCAGTGTTATATATGATCTGCCCTAAAGATTTAGATTTAAGGTATGGATGCGTATTCCAATATTCTACAATTTGTTTTGACTTCCTTTTTAATTCAACCATCAGATTTAGATATTGAGTTTTTCTTCTTTTGACCAATTCCCCTGTCTTATGATCATGGTCAGATCCGTAATCCAGGAAATAAATAGGAATAAATCTGTGCTCTAACATTTCGTTATAGTAATACTCAATTACATCCTTTAGCTCCAAATTACTGGTTTGGAAAATCTGCTGATAATGATAGTTTTTAGCGTACTCAACAATTCTGAATAGAAATACACACCTAGGTAAAGGTTCAATCTGCTTCAATGAAGAATGATATAGATTGAATAATTCCCTAAAATTAATGTCTGGGAAAATTATGAATTTGGTATTGCGGTAAAGTTTGAAAATTGGACTTGAAAGACTTCTAAATTCTCCTTTGGGATCGTTGAAATACTTTGTGCTGGTTAATGTTAACAGATCAAGAATATCAAATTGGTCATACAAATTTGAGAGCTTTTCATTAAAAGATTTATTCTTAGTCAATAAGAAATTAGGAGTAACTTGAAAAAATGCAAGCATGTTTAGGAGATCTATTTTATCTCCATTTTGAGATTCATCCTTGTACAAAATACTACTCCCGAATTTAGAGTTTCCAATACTGATTTCTTTGTAAATAATGGTCTCTTTTGGAAATCTTAAATAAAAACCGCCACCTAGAAATTCTTCGTGTTTATACGTAGAAAATTGATAATTTTTTAATTCAAAGATGGCTTGATTAGTTTCATTTAATTGTTGATTTAATTTCCTCAGTGTTTGAACCTGAACCTTTTTTTCAAAAGATAACTCCTGATTTATTTTAAAGAGTTCTGAAAGAGTAGAGTCAATAAAATCTTTTGATTCAGGATTGTATGATAAACTTATTTTAGTTGTGCCATTCTCTATTCCTGAAATTAAGGATTTTAAATGTTTTGAAAGAGCTTTATATACCTTCAGTTCATTTTCAAGAATTACTTTCTGTTCAGCTATATCATCAGTCTGATTAAACTTTTTATGAGCCTCTCGAAATAGTTTGTCAAAATTGTCAACTCGTATAAAATTCAAATAAATCCCTGCCTCAAATCGGTCAGGTAGGTCGATTTGAAAATCATCCACAACTAGACTGCTCTTAATATTTTTTAATTCTGGATTCATCTAATAATGGCTAACCAGTTATATATTTATAAAACTACACTTTTATAGATAAACGTTTCAGGATAAACCTATGTTCGTCTAAACTTTATCCCATTTTTGATAAAATTAATTTTAATAAAAATCTATAACATCCATTTACAAGCTTTTAAAATAGAAAAAAGGCGATTTAATGAAGTTTGAACTTCATTAAATCGCCTTTTTATAAATATGGATCCTTTAAAATCCTATTTAATTGATTTATTCGCTTTCGATCGCGACTTCTTCAACAGAACCCAGCAGTTCGAAATCGATGGTTCTTTTGACTAGATCCGCTTTTTTGACGCGTACATAAACCACGTCACCAAGCTGATACATCTTCTTGGTTTTTCGGCCAATGATGGCATAATGCTCTTCGTTGAAGTCGTAGTGATCGTCAGATATATCCTTCAATCTCACCATACCTTCGCATTTGTTTTCTATAATTTCGATGAAAACACCAAAGTCAGTCACACCGGAAATAACGCCTTTGTACTCGGTTTCTTCCTGGTCCTGGATATATTTCACCTGCATGTACTTGATGGAATCCCGCTCTGCATTGGTAGCCAGTTTTTCCATTTCGCTGGAATGCTTGCATTTTTCTTCGTACTCCGTTTCACTGGCGCTTGGCTCTTGGTCCAGGTAGCGCTGCAGTAAACGGTGTGCCATCACATCCGGATAACGTCTAATCGGTGAGGTGAAATGCGAGTAATAATCGAAGGCTAAACCGTAATGTCCAATATTTTCTGTTGAATAATAAGCCTTACTCATGGTACGAATCGTCAAGGTATCGACCAAATTCTGTTCTTTCTTACCCTTCACATCTTCCAGAAGGCTGTTGAGCGTCTTAGCAACGTCTTTTCTGTTCTGGAAGTTGAGAGTATAACCAAATTTGGAAACGACAGTGTTTAAGGCTTCCAATCGATCTTCCTGCGGCTCGTCGTGACAACGGTAGACAAAGGTTTTTTTAGGTTTCTTTTTCCCTACAAACTCAGATACTTTCCTGTTGGCAAGAAGCATAAACTCCTCGATCAGTTTATTGGCATCCTCACTGGTTTTCACATAAACCCCTGTTGGATTGTTCTCTTCATCGAGATGGAATTTCACTTCCACTTTATCAAATGAAATGGCCCCTTGCTGCATACGTTTGTCACGCATGGTTTTAGCCAGGCTGTTTAAGGTTAATACAGCTTCTACAATTTCCGGCTGAACATCGTAAGCCTTTTGAGATAATGAAATATCCGCAGGAATGTGCTTGTCTTCAGAATCGATGATATACTGTGCTTCTTCATAAGCAAAACGCGCATCGGAATACGTAACCGTTCTTCCAAACCATTCGCTTTTTACTTTACCGTCTTTGGTGACTTCAAACAACGCAGAAAAGGTATATTTTTCCTCATTTGGCCGCAATGAACAGGCGCCGTTGGATAAAACTTCAGGAAGCATAGGAACCACACGATCTACCAGATAAATGGAGGTCGCCCGGTTATAAGCTTCTTCATCCAGGATAGTTCCCGGCTGAACGTAATGCGCCACATCGGCAATGTGAATTCCTATTTCGAAATTGCCATTTTCCATTTTTTTGAAGCTTAAGGCATCATCAAAATCTTTGGCATCGGCAGGATCTATCGTAAACGTAAGCGTATCTCTAAGATCTCTTCGTTTCTTAATTTCCGACTGGTGTATTTTGGTATCAATGCCATTGGCAAATTCTTCAACTTCCGGTGGAAATTGTTCGGGTAAACCGTAACCTGCTAAAATAGCATGCATCTCGGTTTCATGCTCTCCGGGCACGCCAAGAACTTCAGTGATTTCACCCTTAGGTGAATCGTCTTTATCTTTCCATTGCAGAAGTCTGACTTTAACCAGCAATCCGTCTTCGGCATCGTGCATTTTATCGTTGGGTACGAAAATATCAGTGTACATTTTTGAACTGGCTACCACTACAAAACCGAATTTCTCCTTCTTGTGGAGTACACCTACAAAATCTGTTTTATTTCTCGTCAGTACAGAAATGACTTCACCTTCCGATTTGGAGCGCTCGCGTTTTTTGAAAACATAGACTTTCACTTCGTCGCCATCCAGCGCATGATTCAGGTTTTTATTGGAGACATAAATATCCTGCTCCATATCTTCAACCATCACATAGGCATCTCCACGGGAGGTCATATCGATGATCCCGGTATGAAAATCCTCTTCTCCGTCAAATTGAAATTTCTTGTCCTCCATATGTTTCAATTGACCTTTGGCGGTCAGCTGTCCCAGAAGACGAATGACTTTATTTCTGGTCTTGGTATCCTCTATTTTTAATTTTTCCAGGACATATTGGTAATCAAAACTCTTATCGGATTGTTTTTTGAATAGGTCCAGGATTTTTTTTGATAAACCTCCATCCTGAATGTCTGGGGCTTGGAAAGGTTTTTTGCCTTTTTTCTTTTTACTCATAAGTTGTTAAATAATCTTCGCTAAAAGTAATATATAATAATTGGAATGCGAAATTGGTAAACTAAATCTTTGTTAAGTCCTTTGTATGAATGATTTAACAATTTAATGATGTTAAAATTTCATTATATTGACTTTTAAATGATACCCATTGTTAAAATTTTTATAATTTTGTATATATATTCAAATTAAATGTTGAGGCCTTTCAAAATATACCTTGTCTTCATTCTCATCTTCTTGGTAGGGTTCCTGGGAATATATCTGTACATCTGTTTTTTCTTAAATAAACAAATTTCTACAGTTGAATCAAGCCTAGATCAACCTCTAGTTTACTTTTCAACTTTGCTATAAGAAAGATTAAATCTGCTATAAATCTGTCAGTAAGCTGATTATATTTCTTATTTTTAAAATAAAAATGAATAACTTCATCAAGCTGGCAGTATTTACATATCCTCATGAATATACAGTACTTAAGCTTCTCTTAGAAAAAGAAAATATCCGTTTTTTCTTTCAAAATGAAACCGTCATAGGTGTTATTCCTTTTTATTCTAATGCTTTAGGGGGGATTTTCTTAAAAGTACACCCGGAAGATCTAAAAGAAGCTAAAGCTATTTTGGAAGATTACAATTTTGAAAATCACCTTCATATTGTTTAAAGTTAAGTCGGATACTTTTAGAATTTATACCAGTCCAGGTTTATAAAAATAAATTTTCAAATTCATTCTTTTTTCCACTTATCCACAATCTATAATACTATTATTCTTTTTTTATAAATTTTAAAATTAAACATGATGATTACTATTGCTCGTGTATAACTGGAAAACTTTTTTCATTTTCATTTTGATTTAATGATAACTTAGTTTATCCACAATCTTCGAGTCTTTTATTTATATATAAAACTTTGATTCTCATACTAAATTGGAAAAGTTATCCACAATTTAAGTATGAGTTTAAACCTCTATTTTGGAATAACTTTTTTTTAGTTCTCTGTGGATAACTTTCAAAAGTGAACGTAAAAGTTTTTGAAATTCAGTCTCTAAAAATTTTATTAAATCAGATTTTTATCTATCTCCATTTTAAGTTTGATTCACCAAATTATCTCTTCTTTTTTTTTACTGAAGTTATCCACACTTTATTAAAAATTGCAGCCAGTAAAACCGATTCAATTTGAAAGTTATCCACAGCTGTGGATACTATATTTCATTTTATCTTAAACTCCTGAAAGACAATGCTGAGCCTATAAAATTCATCACAATTCCATAATTACTGAATTAAACCTTAACTTTGTGTTTTCCATTTAAAAACTACACTTATGACAATTTCTATTGGTAACGATCACGCGGGCACGACCTACAAAAATGCCATTCAAAATTATTTACTTTCACAATCCATAGAAGTGATTAATCACGGAACAGATTCAGAAGATAGTGTAGATTATCCTGATTTTGTGCATCCTGTTGCAGCGGATGTTGAACATGCTACATCGGATTTTGGTATTATCATTTGTGGTAGTGGTAATGGTGCTAATATGACTGCAAATAAGCATAAGGGCATCAGATCGGCCTTGTGTTGGAATACAGAACTGGTCGCTCTTGCCAGACAACACAATAATGCTAATATTTTGAGTCTTCCTGCTAGATTTATTTCCTTGGAGGAAGCTATTGATTTTGTAAAAGTTTTTCTTAAGACTTCTTTTGAAGGTGGCCGTCATGAAAGACGAGTTGAAAAAATTGCTCCTCAATAGTCTATTTTGAGTTATACTTCTTCATATCAAAATTCACAGAAAAATTTACTTTTTTCTATAGTTCTCAATATTATAATTACAGCTTCCCAGGTTGTGGGTGGATTTTTAAGTGGAAGTCTTGCTTTGCTTTCAGATGCACTTCATAATTTTACAGATGTTGTTTCTTTAGTCATCAGTTATGTAGCGTCAAAATTTTCTGCCAAAAGCGCGACCTCCGATAAAACCTTTGGCTATAAGCGTGCCGAAATCATGGCTGCTTTTGTGAATTCTGCTAGTCTGATCATTATTGCTGTTATTCTTATTAAGGAGTCTATTGTTCATTTTATAAATCCAAGGACTATTAATTCCGATTTGGTGATCTGGCTTTCCGCTTTAGCTATTGTTGGTAATGGTTTAAGTGTTTTGCTTCTATTGAAAGACAGAAAAACCAATATGAATCTTTCTTCTGCCTATTTTCATCTGCTTACCGATATGCTTGCTTCTGTAGCTGTCCTAATAGGAGGCCTTTTGATGAAATTTTATGGAATTTATTGGATAGACAGTGTGCTGACTTTTGCTATCGCCGTTTATCTCATTTTTGTGGGCATGAAGCTCTTTAAGGATTCTTTTAAAGTATTGATGCTTTATACGCCAACTCATATAGAAATTGAAGATATTGTTACCAAAATCAATGCCCTGCCTCTTGTTAAAAACATGCATCATGTGCATATTTGGCAATTGAATGAAATAGAATTGCATCTGGAAGCTGAAATTGATTTCAAAGAAGATATTACCTTATCTAAATTTGATAAGCTTCTGGTTGAAATCGAAGACATTTTGCTTAAGGACTATGGGATTAATCATATCAATATTCAGCCAGAATTCAATAAATCAGATAATAAGAACATCATAGTACAAGACTGATGAAGACAACAATTTCACTTTTTACAGAACTTTCCACTCAACAGATGTATGATATTTTACAATTGCGCTCAGAGGTTTTTGTCGTAGAACAAGATTGCGTGTATCAGGATATTGATGGGTATGATGACAAAGCCTACCATGTGTTGTTTTATGACCATGCTAGTTTAGTCGCTTATTCAAGGATTCTGCCCCCGGGTACCTATTTTAAGGAACTGAGCATAGGCAGAGTCATTGTAAAAGAAACGCACAGAAGTCAGAAATTAGGTCATGAACTGATGAAAGCCAGCATTGCCTTTGCACTTAAAACCTATCCAAAATCCATCATCAAAATCTCCGCCCAGCAGTACTTAATAAATTTCTATAAAAGCCACGGTTTTGTAATTTCTGGTGAAGGTTATCTGGAAGACGGCATTCCTCATATCGGAATGAAGTTGGTGAGTCACTAATTCACAGAGTTTACGCGGAGTCCGTTTTCAGGTTTAAGGTTAAGGCGTTGTAAAGGAATTTTTTGATGATATTTCCTACAAATCACCAAATGTTCATCATCAATTTTATAGTTTCTTAACTTCAGTTTATAATGCCTGGCTTATGCTTTCTCAAGGCATTTTCAAACACGCTTTTATCGGTAATCGCAAGCATTCTGGAAACCATTTCTTTGCCATTTTGAGGAGAAATGGGTTTGCTAAGCTGCTTGTATTGAGTACCTGCTTTTCGAGTCTTTATACAGAGGTTCCTTAAGCTCTTTCTTAGTTATATCCCAATATCTCTTTATAGCTATTTTTGTTATTCAAAAGAGAAATAGCTCTATCTATAACTTCCCCTTTTTCTGTATAATAAGTATATACCGCATCATCGTATCCAATTATTCTTAATATGTTTTCAGTGATGAGTTTTTTCAAGGTCTGGGTTTCTTTCTGAAATGCCTCTTCTTTCTCCTTATTTAGTTCCTTTTGAAGATCTATTAAGGACGATTGTATGGAGCTTAAGTAATCTTCTGATTCTGCAATGTCTTTAAGTTCATCTATTTTTTTATCCGTATCGGTTTCAAATTTGAAGTTATTTTCCTTGATAAACTTTTTAAAATCATCGATAATAGTTTGATTGAATTTGAAGTTTTCAAGTTTCAAATCTCTGTTTCTACTGATATAATTCACAGAAAAATCGAAGATCACATTTTCTTTTTTCAAAGCCTTTACCAATTTGCTTTCCTTCTCAACATCTACTACAATATCCGGTTTTATACCACCTCCATCATAGACGCTTCTTCCACTTTTGGTTTTAAATTCAGTGTATTCATTTTTTTCTTTTCTGATGCTTTCTCCGTCCATATAATCAAGTGCCTGAATACATCTGCCGCTTGGCGTATAATATCTTGATATGGTGATTTTGGCCTGAGTGCCGTAGTTCAGTTTTTTAGGGCGTTGTACCAGTCCTTTTCCAAAACTCCTGCTTCCAATCACCACAGCTCTGTCCAAATCCTGAAGACTTCCAGATACTATTTCACTGGCTGAAGCTGAATTTTCATTGATGAGTATGGTTAAAGGAATTTCGGTATCCAGGGCTTTGTTCTGGGTCGCATAAGTTTGGTTATACTTTTCTATAGCCGATTTTGTAAAGGTTATGGTAGTTCCTTTCTCAATAAATATATTGCTTACGTTTACTGCTTCAGAAAGCAGTCCACCAGGATTATTTCTAAGGTCAAGAATGATTTGGGTGGCTCCTTCTTCTTTTAATCTTTGAAAAGCTTCAATAACTTCAGATGAAGCTGATCTTGAAAACTGTGAGAGTACGATATAACCGGTGTTATTTTTTAAAAGTTTGAAAAAAGGAACTGCCTTTTCTTCAACCATGCCTCTTACTAAAGTCATTGTTTCAACCTCAGAATTACGATTTACTTTCAAGATAACTTCCGTATCTGCACTACCTTTTAATAATTCTCCTGCATCTTCGTTATAATCCTCCACCTGAATATCGCCTATACTTATAATTTTATCCCCGATTTTTAGCCCAGCTATATCTGCAGGGGAACCTTTTTGTATATTCCGAATTAAAATAGACTCTGGAGTGCTTATGATTTCTGCTCCTATCCCCGTATAATTTCCAGAATTTTGGATTCTGGCATTTTGTATTTCCTGTTCATTCCAGTAAATGGTATAAGGGTCCAGATCATTTAACATTGCCTCAATAGCGGTGTTCATCAATGCTGCTGGATTTACTTCATCCACATAATTCATATTGATTTCTTTGTACAGATTGGTGAAAATTTCAATCTGTTTAGCGATTTCAAAAAAATCATTTTTATAGGTTGTAAACCCATAACTAGTTAAAGCCACTACGATGGTTAGTATGAAAAGTTTTATTTTTTTCATGTCAATTCCTTTAAAAGAGATTTTAGAGTTTCGTGAATTTTTACAGAGGCTACTTTCTTTTTGCCTATATAAGTAATCATCACTGCAAATTTGCTACCAAAATCTGTTAATTCATGTTGATTCAAACGGTATGCTTCTCTTAATTGTCTTTTGATCTGATTGCGATCCACAGCGTTTTTAAAATTTCTTTTTGGAACGCTTACCCCCACCTTGTGCCTATTTTCCTCATGTTCGGTATAACGAATCAATATGGGAAACGATTTTATCGTTTTCCCTTCTTCAAAAACCTTTTTTATCAGTTTTTTTGATTTTAGTTTTTCCTCTTCAGGATATGTGAAGGATTTCAAATTCATTTGTGTAAACTAAAAAGCAATACCTCTTTCTGAAGGTATTGCTTTTGAAATTAAAAAAATTATATTTTTATTTTAAAGCATCAATACCCGGAAGGCTTTTACCTTCAAGCATTTCTAACATGGCTCCTCCTCCGGTAGATACATAACTCACTTTGGTATCAAACCCAAATTTTTTTGCAGCCGATACACTGTCTCCGCCACCAACTAAAGAAAATGCTCCGCTTTCTGTCGCTTCTGCAATAGCCTCAGCAAGTGCTATGGTCCCTTTTGAAAACGTATCCATTTCAAAAACACCCAGAGGTCCATTCCAAAGGATAATTTTGGATTTCTTAATCACCTTTGCAAAATTTTCTCGGGATTGCGGACCTGCATCCAGTCCCATCCAGCCCTTAGAGATATTTTCGATATTTTCTATTTTGGTTTCAGAATCATTATCAAATTCCTGGGTGACAACACTATCGACTGGCAAATGTATTTGGACATTTTGCTCTTTGGCTTTTTGCAAAATATCGAGTGCCATATCCTGTAAATCTTCTTCAACAAGAGATTCACCAATATTTCCTCCCTGTGCCTTTATAAAGGTAAAGGCCATACCACCACCGATGATAAGATGGTCTACTTTCGGTAAAATATTTTCAATCACGGTAATCTTTGATGAGACTTTGGCACCACCAAGCACAGCGGTAACCGGCTTCTCGGAAGAATTCAAGACTTTATCTAGGCTTTCTATTTCCTTTTGCAGGAGAAGCCCCATGGCTTTATCTTCAAAAAATTTGGCTACAATCGTAGTTGAAGCATGAGCTCTGTGCGCTGTACCGAAGGCATCGTTTACATAAATGTCTCCCAAACCTGAAAGCTTTTTTGCAAACTCCTCGTCTCCTTTCTTTTCTTCTGGATAAAATCTAAGATTTTCCAGCAGAAGAATTTCACCAGGTTTTAAAGCTTTAGCCGTCTCTTCTACAGTTTTGCCTATACAGTCTTCAATAAACTTGACCTGCACGCCAAGCACATCTGATACAGCAGAACGGATATGTTTTAAGGAGTATTTTTCTTCTTTCCCATCTGGTCTGCCCAAATGTGACATTAATATAGCACTTCCTCCATCTTCTAGAATCTTGATAATAGTTGGCTTTGCACCTTCAATACGGCTTTTATCGGCCACTTCAAATTCTTTATTTATGGGCACGTTAAAGTCAACTCTGACGAGCGCTTTTTTATTTTTAAAGTCGAAATCATCAATGGTTTTCATCACTTGTTTTTTTCTGAATTAACTTCAAATTTAATCAATTAATCTTTCAAAAGGCCTACAGCTTTGTTATTTTAGCCCTATGACTTTTGAAAGCATTTTAGGATTAGATCACCTCAAAAATCACCTGAGGAATAGTATAATAAACAACAGAGTTCCACATGCTCAATTGTTCACAGGTTCGACAGGTTCTGGTATTTTGCCTATGGCCATCGCCTTTGCAAGAGAATTGATGATTCAGCAGTCTCCAGGTCATCGTGAAAGTTCCATTGTGAATTATATGGCTAAGCTTACCCATCCCGATTTACATTTCGTTTACCCCATTACTAATACAGCCAGCTCCCCTAAAAAACCAGTTTCTAAAGATTTTATCTCAGATTTTAGAAGCTTTGTAATAGATAATCCTTACCAGACCTTATACGACTGGTATATGCAAATAGGTATTGAAAAAAAACAGGGTTCTATAAATGTTGATGAAGCTGCCAATGTAGTCAAATCCTTGTCTCTGAAATCTTATGAGGGTGGCCCCAAAGTCATGATTGTTTGGTGTGCCGATAAAATGAATACTGCAGCCTCCAACAAACTTTTAAAATTGATTGAGGAACCACCCAGGAATACCTATTTCATTTTAATAACCGAATCTCCTGAAGACATTTTACAAACGATACGATCCAGATGCCAAACCTTAGATTTCCCGCCACTAGGTGAAGCTGATCTTATAGACGGGCTCTTATCCAAATTTGATATGTCTAAACAGGAAGCGATTAAAATCTCCCAACAAGCCGACGGAAGCTTCTCTAAAGCTATTCATCTTGCTGAGCACAATTCTGATGATGAGCACTTTGAAAAATGGTTTATAGCCTGGGTAAGGAGCGCTTTTAGAGCTAAAGGAAACAAGCATGTCGTTACTGACCTTTTAGACTGGTCGGATGAGTTGGCCTCTGAAACCCGAGAAACACAAAAACGTTTCCTTAATTACTGTATACACTTCTTTCGACAAGCGCTTTTGAATAATTATAAAGCCAGTTCTTTGGTGTATTTAACACCTTATGATACTCAGTTCAAATTTGATAAATTTTCCGACTTCATCACAGGGGCAAATATTTCTGAAATTTTTGAAGTTTTGGAAACCGCTATTTTCCATGTGGAAAGAAACGGAAATGCTAAATTAATTTTTTCTGATTTAGCCTTGCAATTAACCCGTTTTTTGCACAAAAAATAAAGCCACCAGCTTTGGCCGATGGCTTTATGAATTTTTATAGAACAGCAGCCTATTCCTCGGTAGATTCTTTCGAACTTTCCTGTCCTGCATTTAATATTTCCAAAATATCTTCAGTGATATCCAAACCTTCTTTAGCATACATAATGTTTGCAGATTCGTTGGATCCAAAAATGAAAGCATAATTTCTTTCTTTTCCATATTCAGCTACATAATCTTTGACTTCTGAAATAATAGAGTCGATTGCCTGATCACTTTCCTGTCTCAGCATTTGGCTTTTTTGCTGTTGTTGCTGCTGAAGCATTTGTTGCTTCTGCATCAACTCATTTTGTCTTTGTTCTTTCTGTTGCGCAGACATTCTGTCCATTCCTTCCTGAAATTCTAAAACTTCTTGTTGAAATTCTCCAGCAACAGAATCCAATTCCTCAGATAAAGCCTGACTTTTCTTTTCGAATCTGGCTTCAGTCGTTTTCATCTTGTAGTACTCCTGAATTAAAACCGTATTATCGACATATGCACTTTTATCTTGTGTACAGGACATTAATGAAGCAACTACAGCTAAACTTAAAATTATTTTTTTCATGGTATATTTTGTTTCGACAAATGTAAAAAAAGATGTTAGAGGACCATAAAATTATTTCGATTATAAAAAACTATTAGAAAACCGAAAATTATAATTTAAATTTATTTTTTTTAACTCGTTTTTACTTGATTTAAGCGCATTTTACATTTAAAACGATGTTTTATACCGCATATCTTTATTTGCCGCCTTCTAAGCCTTCTTTTGAAGTATAAAGAGGTTAGATGAGAACTCTTTTGTTTGAATTGCTTTCATGTTTGAAACCAAGCCTCTCCAGAGGCCTTTTAATTTGGAGTTCCCTTTATAAGTTTCAGAAACCATCGAAATATAAAAGGCATCGAATGGCATGGGTCTTATTTTAACTAATTCTAAATTATGACGATCAGCTAAGTCTTTTATATTATCCCTGCTGAAGTGCCAAAGATGTCTGGGGACATCCCAGGCGGCCCATTTCTCTTTATAATACTTTGCATCGTCCGAATTATAATTTGGAACCGCTATGAGTAAGAGTCCCCTTGAATTTAATTTAGTCAGAAGCTGATTTAAAGTTTCTTCATAATTTTTTACATGTTCTAAAACATGAAATAAGGTAATTGCATCATAATTTCCCTGAATTTCAGATATATCTTTATAAACCTTAATATCTTTTTCTATAGCTTTTTGAAAAGCTACAGAGGTTGGTTCAACACCTTCAGCTTTTATTCCCTTTTTTTGAAGATAAGTTATAAATTCCCCGGTACCGCATCCAAAGTCTAAAACGCTTTCAATCTTCTCTGAGTGATTTATTAAGCATTTTAATTTGGTTTTAAACATTTGGTTTTTTACTGCATTATAAATGCTATGAAGTAAAGTTTTCTGTTCCGAATGATGAGAAATATAACCTCCAAAATTATAATACTTTGAAAGATTCTGTGGTTTGGGCATTGTTTCCAAAACACCGTTTTCATCAGGTTTTAGTATAAAATGTTCCTTGGTAAAGGCTTCGTCTCTAATCTTTATTTTGCTTATATCCATACGCATTGTTCCACGTGGAACATTATCTTCCCATATGAACTAAAAGCACGGATACATCACTTGGGTTGACACCGCTAACCCTTGATGCCTGGGATACAGTCCTGGGTTTTATTTTTGTCAGTTTTTCTCTGGCTTCAAAAGACATTGACTTCAGTACAGAATAGTCAAAGTGTTCTGGAATTTTCACATTCTCCAGTCTGTTTAATTTATCAGCATTGAGTTTTTCTTTTTCGATATAGCCTGCATACTTTACCTGCACTTCTACCTGTTCCAAAACTTCATTGTCCAAGTCATTCTTTTGTATAAAGTCTTCTACGCTTTCCAGTTTACGCATGTCGTCCATGGTGATGTTTGGTCGGGCAAATACCTTAAATAATTTGCCCTGCTGATCGACTTTGGAGGAATCCTTTGCCTCAAGAATAGGGTTGATTTCTTCGGTGGTCACACTCTGGTTTTTGAAAAATTCAACGAAGGCCTCCGACTTTTCTTTCTTATCCTCCATCAGTTTCATGCGTTCTGCACTAGCCAATCCAATGTCAAATGCCTTTGCAGTTAGTCTGAAATCCGCATTATCCTGTCTTAATAAGGTCCGGTATTCCGCTCTGGAAGTAAACATTCTGTAAGGTTCTTCAGTTCCCTTAGTGATCAAATCATCAATCAATACCCCGATATAGGCTTCGCTCCGGGAAAGTGTAAATTCCTCTTTTTCCTGAACTTTTAGTGAGGCGTTTATACCGGCCATCAACCCCTGAGAAGCGGCTTCTTCATAACCAGTGGTTCCATTGATTTGCCCCGCAAAGTATAAGCCCTCTACCAGTTTGGTTTCAAGCGTATGTCTTAATTGTGTCGGTGGAAAATAATCGTATTCGATGGCATAGCCAGGTCTGAAGAATTTGACGTTTTCAAATCCGGCGCATTGTTTCAATGCTTTATATTGAATATCTTCTGGCAGTGAAGTTGAGAATCCGTTCACGTAATATTCCACTGTATTCCAGCCTTCAGGTTCCACAAACATTTGATGCCTGTCTTTATCCGCAAAACGGTGTATCTTATCTTCTATGCTTGGGCAATATCTCGGCCCTGTACTTTTAATGGCTCCGTTAAACATTGGAGACCTGTCGAATCCTTCTTTCAACAATTCGTGAACTTCCGGACTGGTGTAAGACATCCAGCAGCTTCTTTGTTTCTTTAAAGGTTTGGTTTCCTTGGAATATGAAAATTTCCAGGGGTCTTCATCGCCAGGTTGTTCTTCCATTTTAGAAAAATCAAGTGACCTTCCGTCCACTCTGGGTGGAGTTCCTGTTTTCATTCGTCCGGCTTCAAAGCCCAGGTCTTCGAGTTCTTTTGTTATTCCAAAAGAGGCGCTTTCTCCTGCTCTGCCACCACCGAAGTTTTTATCTCCGATATGTATCAACCCATTTAAGAAAGTTCCATTGGTTAGAATAATTGTTTTTGCTTTTATTTCTAAACCTAAAGAGGTTTTTACTCCTCTTACGACATTGTCTTCTACAATCAGACCTGAAACCATTTCCTGATAGAAATCAAGGTTTTTTGTTTGTTCCAGTCTTTCTCTCCAGTGCTGAGAAAAAAGCATTCTGTCACTTTGCACTCTTGGACTCCACATCGCAGGTCCTTTAGACTTATTCAACATTTTAAACTGAATAGCACTCGTGTCAGACACCATTCCGCTGTATCCGCCAAGCGCATCGATCTCTCTTAAAATTTGTCCCTTTGCAATTCCACCCATGGCCGGATTGCAGGACATCTGAGCGATGTTCTGCAAATTCATGGTAACGAGCAAAGTACTGCTCCCCATGTTTGCCGCCGCTGCTGCTGCCTCGCTTCCTGCGTGACCAGCTCCTACTACAATAACATCATAAGTATCTTTAAACATAACTTCTAATTTTGTTCCACGTGGAACAATTCCATTTTTTTATTTTCCGAGGCTCTCATGTTAGCCTTTAATTCTTCTGTAGAATCTCCATATCCACAACAATGTAAAATGCCATGAACCATGACTCTTCTCAATTCATTTTCAAAATCAACATTAAACTTCTCTGCATTTTCTTTTACCCGGTCTGTACTGATGTAAATTTCTGCTGAGATAATTTTATTGACAGAATAGTCAAAAGTGATTATATCGGTGTAAGTGTCATGACCTAAATAATTTTGATTAATTTCTAAGACATCCCCATCACTGCAAAAAATATAATTCAGATCGCCGACCTCTTTTTCTTCACTTTCAATCACAGCTTTTAACCAAGCTTCGTGCCTTTTTTGATCGGTTAACTCAAAATCGTTTTTACTGTAGAAATTAATCGGAGTTTCCATTAAAATAGATATTAATAAGCTTTTTATATTCAGGCTGCAAAGGTAATTGTTGTCGGTTTAAAATCTCTGTTGTGTTAAAATATTCTTTAGCCTTTTCTTTCCAGTTGGAAGAAGATGATTTTAAATCTTTTTTCCGTGTTTTTGCTTCCCGCTCATTGTCCTGACTTTGTTGATTGGCAGCCTTGTCGAGTTTAAGCAATTGATGATTCACATCCTCCATCTGTTTTAATAAATCGCTGCTAAAGCCCTTCATCAATAATTCTTGTTCCAGCTTGTCCAAACTTTTATTGAGTTCACTGGAATTATCCTCCAGTCCGAGCGCTTCAATTCTGTCTTCCAATTCATTCCTGAGCTTCTGCTGTTGTTTGTAGATTTCATAAATTTCACCGCTCATTTGTTCCTGCTGACTTCGGTTTCCTCCTTCCTGTTTGCCTTTTTCACCTTTGCTGTTTTCTTCACCCTGTTGCTGACCTTCTTTTCCTTTATCTTCAGGTTTTGTCTGCTCTCCTTCCTGCCCCTCTTTGGGCTGAACCTTCTGCATCTGCTTTTTTAATTCCTCATGAGATTTGATGATGTCAGACAATTGTTCTCCAGGTTTTCCCTGTTTAGGTTTTGGCTGACCAGCACCACTCTTTTGATTTTGCATTTGGTCAAGTGCAGTATCCAATATATTCGATAATTCGTTGGCATACATCATGCTGTACTGCTGATTGCTGGTTCCCAGTTGAACTTTATTTTCTGCCAGGCGCTCCAAAGACTTTTCAATGTTGAAATTAATATCGGAAATCCTGTTGTTCACCGTCTCTTTTATCATTGGTGTACGCATCGCAAGGGCGTATAAACTATCGTCAACATATTTGAAGTTTTCTCTTAGTTCAGCCTGTCTTTTTAGCTTAGAGGCATAAGCGGGGTTGGAATTGGAGATTCCTTTAAACTCTTCCATCAAGCCCTCTTGCTCAACTGAAAATACAATTAAATTATCCAAAATTTGACGAAGCATTTCAGCATCTTCAGCGGCCTGTTCCATACTTGAAGACTTCATGGAGTTCATCATTTTTTGAGAGAGCTTTTCCATCTTTTCGGAGGCATCTCTTTGCTTTTGCTGTGCCTCTTTTTTTCCGGATTCTTGATCTTTTGCATCTCCAGATTCAGACTCTGAAGACTCCAGTTTTTCCTTTGCCTTTTCCTGGTCCTGCTCTATTTCTTTGGTTAATTTTGTATCGTTTCCGGTTTCCATCGGCGCTTTCAGCTCTTTATTTTTCTTTTCGAGTTTCTCTAAATCTTCCTGGAGTTGATCAAATTTTTCATTCAGTTTTTCCTGTTTTACAGAAGTATTTTCTTTAGATTCGGATAATGCTTTCTGCTCCTTGGCCAGGTTATCCAATTCTTTGGCTAGTTTTTCTGCCTTTTTCTCAACGTAAAAACGCTTGGTCAATTCCAAAAGCTGCTCAAGGTTTTTTTCCTGCTTTTCAGATTCCCGGTCAAAATTTTCTAATTTTTCATTGAGCTGTTCCTGGTCAATTTGGTCTTTCAATTTTTCGAGTTCTTCCAGCAACTTCTGATTTTTTTCTATTTGCTCCTGGTTTTTTTCAAGTCGATTTTCGAGGTTTTCTTTCGCCTGATCTTGGGCTTCGTCCTCCAGTTTTTTAAAATCCTCCTTCAAGCGCTCGCTATAATTTTTCATCATTTCCAACTGTTGCTTTTGGCGTCGGATGAACTTATTGAGCTTTTGTTTTTCAGTGTAGTCTAACTGATTATTCTTTTTTTGCTTGTTTTGAAGCTCTTTTGAATCTTCCGTATTTTTCTGTTTTTCCAAAACTTCACTTAATTTTTCAACCGATGTATTTTGGCGGCTTAAGTTTTCAGAAGAGGCTTCCAGATCTGTTTTTTGACGATAAGAAAAGACGTAAGAAGTCGAGGATTTTCTACCGTTTATCCGATCATTATCAAACACCTCAAAGTAATATTGATAAACATTTCCTGCTTTCAGTTCCAGTTCTTCATTCGGGAAGGCATAGGAAAATTCAGAATAGTTACTAGTAGATATGGGGAGTCTTATAACTGTTTTATCATTCTGATTATCAGTATTATAATAAACAAGGCGCAGGTTAGTTAGCCCGTAATCATCCGTCAGTTTTCCGAAGAAATAAGACTGGTCCGTCAACAAACTATCTTTTTTCTGCTCCAATTTCAGCCTAGGGAACTCATCTTTAATGACCTCTATGGAATAACTCAATTTTTCATAATTTTTAAAATTGGAATTGGAGGTTGCTATCGAGTAGTTTTTTGTTCTCTGCTGAATTTGTTTCAGGGTAAACTCAGAGTTTTCGACATCAAACTTGAGCGTGTCTTCTTCACTTAGAAAGTCCACCTGGTTTGTCGTTTCCGTAGATATGATCCATTCAATTTGTGTTCCTTCCGGCACTGAAACATTACCTGTGCCCGAAATGGAGGTATTCTTTTGGTTGATGTAGTCAGGATAATTCAAATTCATTTTCATGTCTTTCACCACCGGAATATCCAAGGCATGGAGTTCATAAGTTTGGGAGGTCACTTTGTTTGCTTTCAACAAAAAGCTTTTATTCTCGCTTACATTCTTAAAGGTGTAGCTATAAATCTCGTTGTTTTCCTGTAACCTCAGCTCTTCCCCATCTAGAGAAATAAAAACATCTTCCGGTTTTACCTCGCCCAGCGTCTGCACATTCAACTGAAATGACTTTCCTTTTTTGGCATCCAGGTCTTTATTCAAAATGGAAAAATGGAAAGGGGCCGGTGCTTCATAGGCCGTATTATAATTCACGATACGTTTGTAGCTGTATGAGAAGGAATCGCCAAAGCCTGAAATCCAAATCGCCAGCAGGACCAGGACGGGAATTACCAAAAACCGCAGATACTTGAGGTTTTGCCGGAAATCGATCGCCAGTTGAAACGGAACGGATTTAAGTGTTTTGGATTTTTGCTCAATGCTGGCAAGGACCAGTTCGTCATCCCCTCCCTGAGCTTTTAGCTGAAGTATGTTTTTGAGCTTGTCATTCACTTCCGGAAAGTGACTGCCGATCTGGGAAGAAGCTTCGGTGAAATCGATGCCTTTAGACAATTTGAACAGCTGACTGGCCGGTATCAAAATCAGTTTGAAAAGCAGCACAACTTCAGCCGCGACAAGCGTCCAGAATAAAAGCGTCCTGACTCCGGAATCGAACCACAGAAAATATTCCAGGGCCGCGCCAAAAATGAAAAGCAACAGACTCAATCCTAGAAAGAGCAATGTCCCTTTGATCAAAAGGCTGGTGTAGAACTTTTTGATAAAACGTTCTAATTTGTCTTCTATGATTTTATAATGCTGCATGCTACTGTACTCTGGCTTTGGTATAACTTGCTAAGTTACCAATTAACCTGCTTATTTTTAAATACTTGTCATTTTTTAACGCTATACCAGTATTTATATAATGCGGCAAAATTTAAAATCCATACTGAAATTTAAAAAGAGAATTTTAATTTTTATATTAGTAGACAGCAATTTAAAACCTTCGTCTTAAGCTTTATCAAATGGATTCCAAAACTAAAAGAAGACTGCTTATAATTCTACCAAGTTTGGGGTTATTCTTTATAGATAGCCAGTTAGCCTTAGGGTATCTCATTATGGCAAACCTGATAATTATCGCAATTGAGTATAAAGAAAAGCAGAAAAGGAAGGAAAAGAATATGAGATAGGCTGCTGATTCTTAAATTCATTGTTCATATAAAACCCCTGCCATTTTATTTCACAATTGGTAACAAATCTAAACGACTATACATCTGAATAAAAACAGGTTAGGGCGAGTATATCCGTTGACTTTATTTATTTAATAGTTTTTCTTTTTATTAAATTACCCTTTTCATCGGCGATAGGTGGAGATCCTAATCTTCCCTTAATATGCCACGTAATATATGCCCTCTCGTAATATGACATTCGGTTATTCTTATATTCAAATTCAATTAATTCCTCTATATCACTAAAAAAATATCTAGGAGAATGAACAAAGATTAGATAGGCTTTAGATTTATATACACCAAGTCTTTTATGATTTGGAAAACCATATTTCTTAGTTATTTCCAATAATTTTAATGTATTTAATGAGTCATTCAGCCTCATTAGTCCAACAAAACTGGCCATATTTTTTTTTAATAGTAACTTATTTTGTTCATCAGACGATGTATATTTTTTTGTAATACGGCTCAATAGCTCCCTGCTTTTTTGATCAATATCATATAAACTATCAATGCTTGCTTTAAGGCGTATTCTCTCATCTTCATTTAATTCATAATGCTTACTACTTACATGACAACTCATAAGACAGATGAGCAGAAAAAACACTGATAAGAAGAAACTAAGCGGAGAGATTTTCATATGATGAAATTTGATGATTATTGGATTGCTTAAATTAAAAACGTCCTTTTTATTAGTCTTTAAGGCATTCTGAAATTAACTAAATATATAAAAATATCTATCGTAAAGCATAAGTCTAAAGCTGGCTTCTTTTCCACTGACTTTACTACGACCTGCTAATTAACCTTCTTATTTCTAAAGACTTGTCATTTTTTAACGAGAAGAAAAGTTTTGTATTATACATAAAAAAGGATTCTGATCTCAAATCAGAATCCTTTTCATTAGGTTAATCTCAATTTGCTTTCTAGTCTTTTTGGACGCCGGGTAGATTTTCCGGTCTTTTGGTTTGCCATTCAAAAGCTTCCGCTTTTTTCTCGTTAGGCGCAATTTCATCCAGATTATCTGCATCATACACTCTGCCATTCTTAATCACATGGGTCAGGGTGTTAGAGTTTCGTATTTCCTCTAAAGGATTCTTATCCATAATGAGTAAATCTGCCAGCTTACCATCCTCTATACTCCCAAGATCCCCTTCCAAACCCAGAGCTTCTGCACCCAAAACAGTAGCTGTTCTTAAAGCATCCATAGTGCTCATGCCACCGCTTGCCATCGACCATAATTCCCAATGGAAACCGAGTCCCTGTAATTGACCATGACTCCCTACTCCTGCGAGACCACCTGCTTCCACAAGGTCTTTCATGAATTTGGCATGTTTAGGAAAAACATGTTCTTCTTTCATAAACCAGGCCCCTCTTCGGCGAGCTTTTTTTGCAAGTTCCTCGTAAGGTGTGAAATATTGGAGTTTTCTATCATGATAAGGCTTTTCTGTAGCGTAATAGAACTCTTCTGCCCAGGGACCACCGTAAGAAACCAAAAGGGTAGGCGTTACGGCAATTTTTGACTCTGCTATGGTTTGAACAGCATCTTTATAAATGCCTACGATTGGTAAACTATGCTCATGACCCGGATAGCCATCCAATAATTGAGTCATATTCAATTTGTAATCCAGGCCGCCTTCCGTGGTCGGCATTAATTCCAGTTCCTTCGCTGCCATCAGGATCCATTGGCGCTGCTGACGATTTCCAACCAAATACATTTTGATGCTTTTGGTATTATAGTATTCGCTGTATTGTTTTAAAACCTCTTTGGCATGCTCCAAAGATTTTATATTATACATCCAATACCCAACTCCGGGTCCGGTGCTATAAACTCTTGGTCCGTGTATTGCTCCTGAACTCACCATATCAGAATAGGTCAGAACATCTGTAGTCGCCGTTTGTGGATCTCGCGTGGTAGTCACTCCATAAGCCAGATTTGCAGAATAAATCCAAACCTGATTTTTATGTAAGCCCCAGTTAGGCCACATGTGAGCATGTGTATCGATAAAACCCGGGGTGATAGTTTTGCCTGACGCATCAATAATTTTTGCGCTTCCAGGGATAGATATAGTTCCGGTCTCTCCCACCGCTTTAATACGATTATTCTCGATAAGAATATCTCCATGTTCAATAACTCCCTGATCGGTCATGGTGATTACCCTTGCATTTTTCAATACGATAGTGCCTTCAGGAATATCTTTTTCAAAACCGACTTTTATTTTAAGTTCTTTTGCAGTGAAGGTTTTATCTTCTTTTTCTTCGTCTTTTTTATCCTCATCCTTTTTTTCATCTTCCTCATCAGAATCCTCTTCTTTAGAGTCTTTCTTCTTCATTTCCTCAGCTTCTTTTATAGCCGTAGCGAGACTATCGGCATAAGCTTTTCCTTCCTGTAAATCATAGATAAAATGACTGGCACCCAGAGACCAGTGCACTTTTTTGCTATCTGCAGACCAGCCAGGGAATTCACCTCCCATCACGGTCAGTTTCATGGCAGGAAAAGCTGCTTTATCGGCTTTTGCGACAGAAATCTTAGGGGTTTGTCCATATTTTGGAAGAGTCACCGTATACACATCATTTGCAATTTTCGCTAAAGCGGAAGTTCCATCCGGAGAAATTCTTATTTCTGAAGGTGTAGACGGTTTGTTTTTCTCTTTCGAGGCATTCGGCAGCAGATTGTGAGAACCATCATGGGCGTGGACCATATCCACAGAAGACCCATAGGTCGTTATCCCTGTCAATTGTAAATGCTCTTTTTGATCTGTCCCGTCCCATCGGATTGAAATCAATCCTTTGGAACCTTGATTCAAATAAATCCGGTCTTCTTCTTTTGTGAAATGCGGCGTATTTCGGCCTTTTGCCTTATCTATCAAATTCACGTCTCCACCCTCAGTCGAAATCCAGGCTAAATCTTCCATCTGCAAAGAACCAAACGGGTCCACCGCATCCTTATAGACCTGATTAGCTCCCCTATTGAATACAATTCTATCTTGAGTATAAGACCAGGCCGGATCCAGGTAAAGAGCCGGATTCTGTGTAAGTTTTACCAGCTTTCCTCTGCCGTTAGAATTCACTTTGTATAAGTGTCCTCCTTCTGTTTCTTCCCAGGTCGTAAAAACAATTTGTTTGCCATCAGGAGACCAGACCGGCATCGCTTCAGTAAACTCCTTTTCAGTCAGTCTTTTGGGTTTGCCATCAGGCAGGTCCATGACGTATAATCTATTGAGTGCAGTAAAAGCGAGTTGTTTCCCGTCAGGCGAAGGCACAGCATCTCGTATTTGAGTGGCAAAGGCTTCTTTATCATCCTGGATAGGATAATTGAATTTCAGTCTGGGACCTAATTCCAGTTTCAAATCCACTTCAAAAGGAATCTCTGAAGCTGTTTTTGACGTGATATCTATTTTGTGAATTTTACCACCATAAGAAGCTATTAAATACCTGCTGTCTGGGGTGAAGGTCATGGCAGGATAAACACCCAGCGGAGCAATAGACTCCTGTTCATCTCTTTGTACAGGGTAAGCCAGCCATTCTTCGTCCCCGGTTTGAAGATTTCTTCTCACCAAGCCGGTTTCAGTCTCGAAGCGGGTTCCATACACCAGCCATTTTCCATCCGGGGATAAGGTGGGTGTAAATGCAGAGCCGTATCTGGAGGTAATAGTGGCCATATCACCGTCCTCCAGATCGTAAGTCCCGATTTGATACTGGGGAAACTGAGCATTGTAATTCCAGGCCGATTTTCTTTGAGAGAAGTAAATCAGTTTCCCGTCAGGGCTGACGGCTGGGTCGGTGGTTTTAAGGTTCTCCGGCTTGTCGATGAGCTGAGCACCGGAACCGCCATCTCTATGAAAGATATGCAGCTTTATATTTCTCCTTCCCTTGGCGCCTACAATGTACTCACCATCCGGGGTCCAGTCTGCAGAAAAGTAATTTTGATTGTTGTCCTTAGTGATTTGACTCATCTCTTTAGACTCCAAATCCATGGTCCAGATGTTATCAGAACCGCTTTTATCGGAGATAAAAACGATGGATTTTCCATCCGGGCTAAATTTTGGATGCACATCATAAGGCATGCCTTCGGTAATTTTGGTCGCCTTACCTCCTGACACCGGGATCGTGTACAAATCTCCCATCATATCAAAAATAAGGGTCTGTCCATCCGGGCTGATATCCAGAGAAAGCCAGGTGCCCTCGTTGGTTTTGAATGCGATGCTTCTTTCCGGCTCCAGCGGCAAGTCCTTGGTAGCCTTTTTAATACTGTCCTTCTCCTTGTCTTCCTGAGCAAAAGCAAGGCAGTTAACTGCTAATACAGCAATCAGTAGGCTGCATAATTTAAATTTTTTCATCACTTCTGTGTTTTATAAAGCAGAAAAGTAATGAATTTTAAGATAAATGCCTGCTATGGGAAGAGGCTTATAATTCATCTTTTATTAAACTTTTTGTATAATAAATTCAAATCTTATATAAACTTATAGGTTTTGTAAATAGTTTATTCACTATTTGAATAAGATAATGCTCAAGGTTCAGCTAGTTTTGTATGTCATCAATACTTAACTGATCTTGAATTTGGCGTGTTTTTTACAGAGAGGGAAGTGAGTTATGCCGGGTTGTTTTAAGGCATTATTTTCAATGCTATGGATTCTGGTCGTGATGTTCTTTACCCTAAACATGAGTTGATATGGTCCAAAGAAAATATATCAAGAAGCTGATTTTGATTTCGGTAAGCGCGTTGATTTTAGTTATGATTTACGCGTTCTACAACCTGCATGACAGCAAGAAAGCCAGAGAAAAATCGCTTTTGAACTTACCGGAAATACCCTTACAGGATTTGAATGGGAATACCTTCCATTTAAATCAGCTAAAAGTTATAAAGCGGCTCGTAGTTATGGATACGAAATGCACCTACTGTGCTTATCAAACGGAAGACTTAAAACGGGTGAGTAAGGCCTTCCAAAATCTAAAAAATTGTCGGAATCTCCGAACAGCCCCTCGACATACTAAAAGCCTATACGGAACAGGACCCTTTTTTATTAACCCTTAACCCTTATCACTCATGACTTCAATAGCACTATGGCTTTCCACTACGGTATTGGAACTACTCCTCATGTTTTGATTTATGATGCCAGAAACCATCTCATTAAGCAGCATAAAGGCTTTATAAAATCTGTTATACCACATTTAATCAACGTAACGGTCAAAAATGGACTGACCATCCAAAGTCGGAAAATGTGAAAGTTGAAACCGATGTAAAAGAAAAGTAGACCGAGTTATTGAAAATCGAAAGAGTAAAAAATTATTATAAAAAGTAAAGTCGCTGTATAAATGACTTTACAAAAATCAAAAATTATGGATATTCTAAAAACATTAAGAAAGTCATATTTTACTATGTTTCTTGCATCATTAGTTTTATTAATCTCTTGTAGCCAATACGATGATGAGATTATTGATACAAACGAAAAGCTAAGTTTATCAAATTATATTGAAGAACATTTACAACTAACTACTGAGCTTATGATTCTGCTAGAAAGTGAGCGTAATATTGACAAAGAATCTTTTTTAAAGTCGATGTCTAAAAAATCAAAATCTATATCGGAAAATTCAAAACCTGAAGAAATAATAGGTACTTTAGTAAATGCAAATTTTCAGCAATCTAATGTTATTTCAGAATTATTTTTAAAAATATATTATAATAACCTTAATTTCATAAATAGTAATCCAGATTTAAAAAATCTCAATAAAAATGAAATTGAGAATATGATAACAGTTGAAATAGACAAAAAACTGATTCAGTTTCTGAGCAATAAAAGCAGTGATAGTTGTAAAGAAACTTGGGTTAAGGCACTCTCTAGATGTAAAAGGAATGCCGCAATATCCATGGGTGCTTCATTAGCTGTAGGTGCATTTACAGGTGGTACAGGCTATCTAGTCGGATTTTTTGTGTCGGGGGTTGTTGCGGGTATTTGTGCTAGTGATGCAGATGCAGATTATTCAGAATGTATGGGCTGGTAAAAAATGATATTAATTAACAATGAAAATAAAATATTTATTTTATACTTTATTAGCCATTATTTTGTTGATACAAGTTTTCGATAAAAATGATGAGTTTCTCATATTGCAATATTTATTACTTGCTATAATTGTTATAGCCCTAATTCTGAAATTGATTAAAAAGAGTAAGAAGGAGTAATAATGTTGGGTTAATAAAGCGAGGTATATATTCAATAGTAGCTTTTATTTCATTGCAAAGCTTGTTTTTGATTTTAGATGAGTTTAGGTCTGCTATGGACAGGCGTACAGAAAATTTTGCTTTAAACTGCATTCCCAAAATAAAGCAGGAGACAGCCGTGTTTTTTATTATCCACAGGTTAAATATTGTTCCAAAAATAGCGGACAGAGTTTCGGTTTTAGAGCACAAATCCGGCACCCATCAGGAGCTTTTAGAGACTTCTAATTTTTATAGTTTATATTGGAAAGAGATCTTGCCTGTTGATTGAACGGGTTTCTCAAGCTTAGGAATTATCCTGAAGAACTTGTGTTTTAAAAACCCTTAAACTGAATTGAAAAATCATACTAAAGTAAAGCCGAAATTCAACCTCGAAACTTTTGCAGTAGCTCCCTTAAAAAAGCAACTTCACCTTTTAAGGTAGTGATGTATTCTTTGTTATCTAAATAGGGATTTGATTTGGCCTGAAGCGTGTTGTCATTTTTTAGATTGAGTTCCTTAGCCTTTTGTCCAATCAATTCACTGACATTGGTTTCCAGTTGCTGGGCAATCTGAAGCAGTCGCACGATACTGATACGGTGATCGTCTTTTTCTAAACGAGCGTAGGTCGGCTGAGTTATCCCTAAAGTTTCTGCCATATATTCCTGAGAGAAGCCTTTCTGAATCCTTATTTTTCTGATATTTTGGCCCACAAAATTCAAAACTTTACTAAATTTTTACTAAATATAAATATTTTGATTAAAGTTATGCTAATACTTGTTCTGTTTTCTTTATAATTTAACAAACATCAAGTTATATTGTTGAACTTTTTTTAATTTATACATAACCTCAAAGCCAGCTCACTTTTTAGAATAAAAAATTAACTTGAGCAGTCACAGGCGGCTGAAGGCCGGACCACTAGTCGTCATCCTGTTTAAAGTTTAACCTAGCTTTAGCCAGTCCTTCGCTGGTGTTATCCAGGTATAGCTCGTAGCCTTTGGGTAAGTCAATATTTTGGGAGGTGCCGGGTTCTACAGTTTTGATTTTGAGGTTTTTTTGACCTTTCTGCTGTGTTCTTACGGCAAAGGCTATGTTTCCGATGTTTTCCACCAAGACAATGCAGTCCTGGCCTTCAAAAGGATTGATAGCGGCATCCTGGCCCGGGCCTTTGCCGGTGATGCTCATGCTCTGGGAAGGTTTGAGCTCAAATTCTACCTGAGCAGCTACTTTTTCACTACTGAAAAGGCTTATCATGCAACAAAGCAGCAAGGTGGTGACTAATTTATGAATTGTCATAGCTTATAGTTTTGATCGTCAGCGCTTAAGAGCTCAGACGAACTAAATATACATTTTTATTTGACTGGGATATGCTTTCAAGTTCAATTGACCTTAACCGGGATTTCCTTAGTCGTAAACATCAATATATTTTATCTTTGTGAAAAAACAGACAAATGGATACGAACGTAAGAGTAAGATTTGCACCAAGTCCAACAGGCCCGCTGCACATCGGTGGCGTAAGAACGGCTTTATATAATTACCTGTTTGCCAAAAAACATGGTGGTGATTTCCTGTTAAGAATTGAAGATACCGACCAAAACAGATTTGTAGAAGGCGCGGAAGACTACATCAAAGAAAGTCTGGACTGGTGTGGAATTTCTTACGATGAAGGTCCGGAAAAGTCTGGGGACTGCGGTCCGTATAGACAAAGTGAGCGCAAGGCGATCTACGAGGAGTACGTCGATAAACTTATCGATAACGGCCGTGCGTATTATGCTTTTGATACGGAAGAGGAACTGGATGCCAAGCGGAAGGAAGCCGAGCAGCAGGGCACCAAATTTAGTTACGGTCCAAAAAACAGAGATTCCCTGAATAATTCACTTAAGCTTTCTTCTGAAGAGCTTAAGGAGAAATTGGATAATAAAGAGGATTACGTGATTCGTTTCAAAACGGAAGCGCATAAAACCCTGGAACTTCACGACGAAATACGCGGTTATATTGAAGTCGATACCGAAGTTCTGGATGATAAAATATTGTTTAAAAGCGATGGCATGCCCACCTACCATCTGGCTAATATTGTGGATGATCATTTGATGCGCATCACCCACGTGATCAGAGGTGAAGAATGGCTGCCTTCTCTTCCCCTTCATGTATCTTTGTATGAAGCTTTTGGCTGGGACGTGCCCAAATTTGCGCATTTACCCTTGATTTTGAAACCCAGCGGCAAAGGAAAATTGAGCAAACGCGATGGCGATCAACTTGGATTTCCTGTGTTCCCTATAGAATGGAAAGACCCGGAAACAGGTACTATTTCAGCGGGTTATCGAGAAGAAGGCTATTTTCCGGAAACCCTGACCAATATGCTGGCTCTTCTTGGCTGGAACGATGGGACCGATCAGGAATTTTTTTCTGTCGAAGAGATGATTCAAAAGTTTGAATTAACCCGTGTTCATAAATCTGGGGCTAAGTTTGATCCAGAAAAAACAGACTGGTTTCAGCACCATTACCTTCAGGAAAGACCTGTTGAAGAACTCGTTAATCAGTTCATGCCCATTCTTGATAAAAAAGGGATTAAGACTGAGACCTCCTATGTCAAAGAAGTTGTTCACACGATAAAAGAACGGGCAACCTTTGTTTCAGAATTTTGGGAATTATCTTTTTTCTATTTTGAAGCTCCAACAGTGTTTGAACCAAAATCAGCCAAAAAAGCCTGGAAAAAAGATTCACAGGAATGGATGCGAGCTCTTATTGGGAAACTGGAAGGCCTGGAAGATTTCTCTCAAAGCCATGTGCAGTCTGAAGTTAAGGACTGGATTAACACTCAGGATCTTGGTTTCGGAAAGATTATGCAGCCTTTGCGCTTAGCTCTTGTCGGTGCCATGCGAGGTCCGGATGTGTTCCATATTGCTTCTTGTATTGGAAAAGCTGAAACGATTTCCAGATTAAATTTTGCCATTGAAGAATTATCATAACTTTTTAAGATAATCAGCTATTATACTTGGAATATTAGTCTATTTTTATTCAAAATTCAATTTAATAATTATGGGTTCATTTGTAGGTATATTTATAGTGGTGATTGCTTTTTTCATCCTTATAAGCGGTGTTTTTACAGTCAAACAGCAAACCGCTGCACTTGTAGAACGTTTTGGTAAATTTTTAAGCATAAGAAATTCGGGACTGCATTTCAAAATTCCAGTGATAGACAAGATCGCAGGTCGGATCAATTTGAAAATCCAGCAACTGGATGTGAATGTGGAAACTAAGACGAAAGATGATGTATTTGTACACCTTAAAGTGTCGGTGCAATACCAAGTGACTCGGGCTAAAATTTATGATGCCTTTTATAAACTGGAAAGCCCAAGTGCGCAGATCACATCTTATGTCTTTGATGTGGTAAGAGCCGAAGTTCCTAAAATGAAACTGGACGATGTATTTGAGCGTAAAGATGATATTGCCAATGCTGTGAAGACGGAGTTGAATGATGCGATGCTCGATTATGGTTACGACATCATAAGAACGCTTGTCACCGACATTGACCCAGACGACAAGGTAAAAGACTCTATGAACAGAATTAACGCCTCAGAGCGGGAAAAAGTGGCTGCTGAGTTTGAAGGAGAGGCTGAACGTATCAAGATTGTGGCTGTGGCCAGAGCAGAAGCCGAGAGCAAACGCTTACAGGGCCAGGGTATTGCCGATCAGCGAAGAGAAATTGCCAGAGGTCTTGAAGAAAGTGTCGAGGTCTTAAACAATGTAGGTATCAATTCTCAGGAAGCTTCAGCCTTAATTGTGGTGACTCAGCATTACGATACGCTACAGTCTGTAGGTAGTCAAACCAATTCTAATTTGATTTTATTACCCAATGCCCCTGAAGCCGGCAGCAATATGCTGAATGATATGATTGCTTCTTTTACCGCCTCTAGTCAGATTGGCGAGGAGATGAAAAAGCAGAACGAGCGTAAGGAGCGCAAAACTCTAGAAGAGGGAAAATCCGGAAAGAAATAAATTATTAGCTCATCAAGAGTATAAAAAAAGCGGCTTGAAAATTTGATTTTCAAGCCGCTTTTTTTATGTTTATAATCAGATTATTTTAATCCAAATTTCCTCAGGATCTGAGTGCCTATTCTAGCATAGATAGCTTTTTGCCCAAAAAAGGCAATCAATTCTGCTGCTACATTAGAAAAGGATAAAGCTCTTTTGATATAAACCAGATCTATATTGGCTTTCTGCTTACTGATTTCAGCTTCAAGCTTTAAGACTTTTAAATCTTTATCGATTTCTCTTATGGATTTATATTTTTTCATGAATCTGAGGAATCAGTTTGACTGAGTTCTTGTCTTAATTCTTCATTCAGTTTGTCACCTGAACTCAAAATTTTATTTAAAAAACTGAGGACAGGTTGCTCTAATAGTTTTTTTCCAAAAATACTAACGAAAATTAGAAAAACGATATAAATGCCTCCAACTATAAAAAAGCCATATGACACATGGTCTAATTTATTTCCAATTAGAAATGCGAAACCTATGGATACAAAAAATAAAACAAGGATAAGTATTCCGACTTTAATTATAAGCTGACCTCCTGTTACTAAGCTTAAAGCTGTTTTTTTAAGAAGATCTAGTTTGTAATAGTCTAAGGAGTGATTTATCGCTTCTTGAGTATCCTGAGTAAAATTTTCAAAATGATTGCCTAGAGAATTCTTCATGAAGAATATTAAAGTGATTTATTTCTTTTTCAATTCTTTCTGAAGCTCAGCATTTTTCCTTCTAAGTTCACCTAATTCACCTTCAAGCTTATTCAGCATATCATCTGCCTTGTTATTCACAGTTGAAAAAGTTTTTTCTAACTTATCCTCAAGGTTTTTTTTCGCTTCAGAAGCAAACTCTGACAGATGAGAAGAGGTCTCCTTGTATTTTTTATTTAGGTTATCTTGTAGATGGTCAGCTTCATCTCTGAGTTGTTTTCTTGTTTTGTCACCACTTTGAGGAGCGTACAATAATCCTAAACCTACACCTACTGCAGTTCCCGTTAACAATGCTAAGATTGTATTTCCTGTGTTATTTGCCATTTTATTATTAATTTTTTTTGATTTAACACAAATCTAATGCTAATTCAAGGTTTTCCTTGTTAAAACACGGTTAATAAATGGTTTAGCCTCAAGATAGGGTTCAAATATTCTAATTAATTTAGAAATTTTAAAAATCCAGCCAGGTTCTAAAATCGATATCTTTTTGAATAATGGCTTTTACTTCGGTGATGGGAACGCGTTTTTGTTCCATGGTATCCCGATGTCTTATGGTTACACACTGGTCTTCTTTTGTGTCGTGATCTACTGTAATGCAAAAGGGGGTTCCTGCAGCATCCTGCCTTCTGTAGCGCCTTCCTACTGCATCTTTTTCATCATAAATCACATTGAAATCCCATTGTAAATCTTTCAAAATGCTTTGAGCGATTTCCGGTAAGCCGTCTTTTTTGAGTAAAGGAAATATAGCTGCCTTTACCGGAGCCAGTACGGAAGGTATTTTTAGAACTGTTCTGGAACTTCCATCCTCCAGGGTTTCCTCCTGTAAAGCACTGGAAAAAACAGCCAAAAACATTCTATCCAAACCAATAGAGGTTTCAATGACGTAGGGCACATAGTTTTCACCTAATTCCGGATCGTAAAACTGAAGCTTTTTTCCGGACAGGTTTTCGTGAGCTTTCAGGTCGAAATCTGTTCTGGAGTGAATGCCTTCCAGTTCTTTAAAACCAAAGGGGAAATTGAACTCTATATCGGTAGCTGCATTGGCATAATGCGCCATTTTTTCGTGATCGTGAAATCTGTAATTTTCTTCGCCAAGACCTAAAGATTTATGCCATTTGGTTCTGACCTCCTTCCAGTGCTCAAACCATTTGAGTTCCTCTCCCGGTCTTACAAAATATTGCATTTCCATCTGTTCGAACTCGCGCTGACGAAAGATAAACTGTCTGGCTACAATTTCATTTCTGAAGGCTTTTCCAATCTGAGCGATACCAAAAGGGACCTTCATACGGCCTGTTTTTTGCACATTGGAGAAATTCACGAAAATCCCCTGTGCGGTTTCGGGTCTTAGATACAGATCTGATGCCGATTCTGCAGAAGCCCCCAGCTTGGTTCCAAACATCAAGTTGAACTGCTTTACATTGGTCCAGTCTCTGGATCCGCTCACAGGGCAGGCAATCTCGAGTTCCTCGATAAGTGCCTTCACATCGGCAAGGTCTTCATCGGTAAGCGATTTCGCCAGACGCGACAGAATTTCCTTGGACTGTCTCCTGTATTTGACTACCCGAGGATGTGTCGTTACAAATTCCTGCTCATCAAACTGATCTCCAAAGCGTTTTTTGGCTTTAGCGATTTCCTTTTGAGCCTTTTGCTCCAGTTTTTCGACATAGTCTTCGACCAGGACATCGGCACGATAGCGTTTCTTTGAATCCCTATTATCAATCATAGGATCGTTGAACGCATCAACGTGTCCCGAAGCCTTCCAGGTGTTGGGATGCATTAAGATGGCGGCATCTAAGCCAACTATCTCTTCATGGAGTTGAACCATACTCTTCCACCAATAGGCTTTGATGTTGTTTTTGAGTTCAACACCGTTTTGCCCGTAATCGTAAACAGCGCTTAAGCCGTCGTAGATTTCGCTGGAAGAAAAAATATACCCATACTCTTTGGCATGGGAGATAACCTGTTTGAATTTGTCTTGTTCTTGTGCCATACCGCAAAAGTATAAAAACAAGGCTTTATTTGGAGATTTCATACGTAAATTATTGACGGAATGTTAGCCTAAGCATTACTTTTCAGAATTTTAATCCTGCTGCTCTATTTTTTATTAAATTTAATGAACTTAAGCTTATACAACATGCTTCAGGATTTTAAAAACTTCTTATTTCCTAAGTTATGCGCCTGCTGTGATGCCGTATTGTTAAAGGATGAACAGCTTATTTGCACGTTTTGCAGGAACGAACTTCCGCTCTACCCCAACTTTTTTGACGGGGACCACGATTTGCATAAGATTCTTTACGGTCGGGTCTTGGTAGATCAGGCGGCTAGTTTATTCTACTTTGAGAAGAAAGGAATCATTCAAAATTTAATTCATGACCTTAAGTATAAAGGCAATGAAGACTTGAGTTTTCATCTTGGCGAGTGGTTAGGAAATATACTGCAGGAGGCAGGCTGGCAGCATAAAATAGAAGTGGTAATTCCAGTTCCCCTTCATCCACAGCGTATGCGCGAACGAGGCTATAATCAGGTAGAAGGCTTTGGAAAGGCTATTGCTGATAAGCTTTCAGCTTCCTACAATGATGGCCTTCTTAAAAGGAAATCCAATTCCACAACTCAGGTGTTTAAAAACAGACTGGCCAGAACTGAAGTCGTTCAAAATCATTTTTATGTGGAGGGAAGATCTGATGTAAAGGATAAACAAATTTTATTGGTAGACGATTTGGTAACCACAGGCGCCACATTAGAAGCCTGCAGCTTAGCCTTAAAGGAGGCAGGAGTTACAAAGCTTAACATCGCAACAATAGCGATAAGCAAATAAAAAAATCTATATTTTATTGTTTCTTTGCATAAACTTATCGTCAGTCATGAGAATCCATTTTTTTAGACCTTTTTTTGTTCTTGTTTTGTTGCTTATGCTGTCGTCATGTGCTCAGCGTGGGAGACCAGACGGAGGTCCTAGAGACACAGAACCACCTGCGTTTGTGAGCTCTAATCCGGAAAATTATTCGACCAACTATAAAAAAGAAGAGGTGGTCATTAATTTCGATGAGTATATAATTTTGAAAGAGCCACGTCAGCAAATTTTGTTTTCTCCACCTATAGAACCCCGTCCAAGCATTTACCCCCTGGGTCCGGCAAGCCGTTACATCAGACTCGATATCCCGCAAGATTCTTTGGAAGAAAAAACGACCTATACCGTGAATTTTGGTACCAGTATTCGGGATAACAATGAAGGTAATATACTTCCCTATTTTAAGTATGTTTTCTCAACAGGAGATTATGTAGATTCACTTCAGGTGGAAGGAAACGTTTTTGATGCGTATAACCGGCTTTCAGATGAAAACATTTCTGTGATGCTTTATGCTTTAGATTCTACCTATACAGACTCTGTGGTGTATAATCAATCTCCGCGTTATATCTCCTATGTAAGAGATTCTACGTCTTTGTTTAGCCTGGAGAATTTGAAATCTGGAAATTATAAAATGGTGGCGATTTCAGATAAAAACAACAATTATAAATTTGATCCCGCTCAGGATAAAATTGGTTTTGTAGAAGATACAGTGAAAATTCCTACCAACCAGTTGTACGATATTCTGGTGTTTAAAGAAGTCTTGGATTTTGAGGCTTCCCGGCCCAAGCAAATTTCCAGACAACACTTTGAGTTTGGTTACCAGGGCCGTTTGGAAGATTACAAAATCGACTTGATTTCTGAAACAACAGAGGATTTTGAATCTGTATATTTTAAAGATGAAGAAACCGATACCCTACATTATTGGTACAAGCCTTATTTGGAAAAGGACAGCTTACTATTTGCCTTTAGCAATAAGGACAAAATTGATACGGTTGAAATACGACCTAAGCAAATAGAAAAGGATTCTTTGACTATTTCAGAAGTAAAAATAGATAAAAACAAGCTTTTGGCCAATTTCAAACTGAAAGCCAATACGCCAATTTTAAGTTTTGAAAAGGATTCTATCCGCGTGATGACCCAGGATACTTTACCTGTTGCGTTTGACTTAAAGATGGATACGCTCTACAACCATTTGATATTTGAGTTTGATAAACAAGAAAAAACAACCTATCAAATCAATCTTTCTCCAGGAGCGATCACTGATTTTTTTGAAAATCAAAACGACAGCTTAACTTATAATTACAGGACCCGAGCTTATGCCGATTTCGGAAATTTAGCTTTGACGATCAATAACATTGATGAATACCCTGTTATTGTTGAGCTTCTTGATGAACGAGGGAAGGTAGAATCTTCTGTGTATGAAACTGAAAAGTCTACCGTTTTCTTTAAATTATTGAAACCAGGATATTATTACATCAGACTAATTTATGATCTTAACGCCAACGGAAGATGGGATACAGGAGATTTTCTAAAAGGCTTACAACCAGAGCCTGTTCTCTATGAAAATCAGCCTGTGGAGATAAGAGCCAACTGGGATGATGTGCTGAACATTAACCTATACTAAATGAATCCTTGTCTTTTAAAAATCCCAATTTATCTCTAAGTTCATAAAGATGAGACTTTTCAAGGGTTATGGTTTGTATGGCTTCTTTTTCTGGATCGTGTTCGCTCAGAGATTTGCCAAGGGCGTCATAAGCAGACGAATGGCCAACGTAAGGGAAGCTATTGCCATCGGTACCAATGATGTTGAGTCCAATGCAATAACTCATGTTTTCAACTGCTCTGGCCTGTAACAAAATATCCCAGGCAGAAACGCGCTTTTCGGGCCAGTTGGCGACATAAATTAAGACCTCATAATCATCCTTATTCCTCGCCCAAACCGGAAAGCGAAGGTCGTAACAAACCTGTAAACACAGTTTCCAGCCTTTATACTCCACAACACATCTTTCGTTGCCAGGCGTGTAGGTTTCATGCTCCCTGGCCAAAGTAAACAGGTGTTTTTTATCATATTTTGAAACGTTTCCGCCGGGTTCTACAAAAAACATCCTGTTGAAATACTTTCCGTGTTCTTTTATCATCGCACTACCGGTGATGGCAGCCTGATACATTTTAGACTGAGCTTTCATCCATCCTAAAACCTCCTCTACTTCTTCAGCATGAGTTTCAGCATTCATGGAGAAACCAGTAGTGAACATCTCCGGCAGAATAATCAAATCTGTATCTGACGGGCATTCGGAAAGTTTATTCTCAAAATGGGCCTTGTTGGCTTTGGGATTTTCCCAGGTGAGTTCGGTTTGTATGTAAGTGACTTTAAGGGATTCGCTCATAGCACTAAATTAAAAAATTAAAACTAATTTGATGATTCCAATCCTTATTTCTTTGTCAGTTGGATCAAATTAAGCTATTAAAAGTGGTTTTGTCTGTTTAGAAACTTCATATCGGGAACTTAAAGACTACCCGCACCAGCCTGTATCTTAAGGCACAGGTTATGGATAATCAACTTAGAGTTATGAATTACCCAAAGCCATATTCAAAACAAATGGCGTACCTAAGGGCACGCTGACTTGGGTTCCGCTTTAAGTTTTACCAATCTATAGTCCCTAACGGGACAGATTAATGTTTTCGATTTTGAGTAAGTTGATAAAACTTAGAAGTTGAATTGTCGATTTACTTCTCTTGAATTAAATATCAAACTCTGATTATTAGCTTTTGCTTCATCTGCTTTATGGGTAGAGTTGTCTCGTTAAAGACTTCATATCGGAAAGGAAAAGACTACACGTACGACTTTGTGCCGTTAGGTACAGGATATGGATAATCAACTTAGAGTTATGGATTACCCAAAGCAATATTCAAAACATATAGCGTACCTAAAGGCACGCTGGTTCAGTTGACGCGTTAGCTTTTACCAATCTATAGCCCCTAACGGGACAGGTTACATACTTTTTTAAAGAAGAAGATTTATAGATTTAAAATTGAGTTTAGCTATATAGCTTCAAGGCTTTACATCATAACCTTTTTTAAAACCTTATGTTGGAATTGTCTGGTTAGAGACTTTATATCGGTAACTTGAAATAGCCCTTTTGACATCTTGTGCCGTTAGGTACAGAATATGAATAGTGAAGACCTGTCTAAAACATATGGCGTACCTGACAGCACGCTGACTTGAGTTCCGCTCTAGGTTTTACCAATCTATAGTCTCTAGCAGGACAGGTTGAATCACAACTGTTTTGAGTGATTTTGTAAATTTTAGGACTCGGATTGATTTACCATTTTAAATCGGTGAATCGAACTTTTATTACAAGTGTTTTGCTTCATCTGATCTATGGGTAGAGTTGTCTCGTTAGAGACTTCATATCGGTAAGGAAAAGACTACACGTACGACTTTGTGCCGTTAGGTACAGGATATGTTATATTACTTGTATTTTGCTCTTGATGGGACAGATCCAATATCTACTCAATAGGTTTTTGTCATATCCTCATCCACAACGATAATAAAATTTGCTTTGTTGTGGTGTTCTTCACCTAAACTATTCAATTCATTTTGTTCTACGGTGGAGATGGTAAGAATATTCACATCTGGGTTGTAGGTTTTCAAATACCAGTAAATCCCCTCGAAATCATTGGAATGGTAACTGCCGTTGAGGTGAAAGAACACCTGATTGGGCTGTAAGTTCTTCAGGATAAAATGTGCCATGGTCGCATCTTTTATAGCCTGTGCTTTCACAAGGTCTTCACCACCATGACCGCCCATCATGTCAAGCATGTTTTGGTAGGAACTTAAACTCATGTCAAACGGAATGGGCAAAGGGGGCATTAACTCATATTCGACTTTGGAAAGCGAATCCAAAGCTGAAAAGCCTCCATTTTTGTACACTTTTGTAGCATAAGGTCTGGGAATATTGGTGGCGATAAACGGGGTTGAGGTCGATTTTGCAAAGTCCACAATTGGCTTATAATCGGTTGCATAATTCGTCCATACCCTTGCTTTTTTTCTGAATTCGCTTTCTGCCAGACTATCCCTAAGGTAAAGATCGAGTGCCTTCTGGGTGTCAGTTTCGAACATTTCTGCACCCAGAATAAGATTGATGCTGTCTTTTTTCAAGTCAGAAACCAGTTCAAACTGAAGCCAGTGTGAAATCGGATTGTTGTGAAATTCACCAAACAAAACCACATCCGTTTGTGAGATGCTATCCAAAACACTTCGATACGTGATGGGTTCCCCGACCTGGCTAAAGAGTTCAAAAGCCTTTTTCTCTTGAGCCTGTGTACTGAAAACGCTTATTAAATACAATAATGTAAAACTCGAAATGAGTGTTTGTTTCATGGTTTTATCTGTTTTCTATTTACCAAAGATTTCATCTGATTGATAGCGATTTGATTGAGTTTTTCCAGACGTTCTGATTGAGGCAAGTCTTGATTATTGAATACAGCATTGGTTGCTTCAATCCACCGCTTAGGAGTTAAAACGAAACTATTAAGTCCTGCTTGTTTTTTAAACCCCTCGAATTCGAGGGGTTTAAAATTAGTATTATATATACTTTCCCAGAACCCAAGCAGCTCAATTGTGTTTCTATTTCTTAACCAGTTTTGAATAATGGTATCACTATGTGCAGAGTCTTTGTATTTAGCAATATCTGTTAAGGAGATGTAATCTTCTTTTTCATATTTAAAGAGACTTATGCTCCAGCCTTTAACCTCTATTTTTTGATTCTTTGCCATAGACACTAATTTAATGATAAACAATTTAGCATTATTTCTCTTGCGAAAAACCATAGCTAAAGCTGAACATGAGCAAAAGCATTAAACCTATGTTGAAATTTTTGGTCATAATAAAAAGCATCAAGGCTTAAAGTTAGTAAGATTTCGACTCTTAGCTTTCTGCGAAAACCTGTTATATTTGAATAATTCTCAAAATAAAATACCCCATGACTCTATCTCTACGAATTCTTAGTGTGGCACTTCTGGCAAGCCTTAGCGGATTTGCACAATCCGACCTGTCTGTCCAAAAAATCATGCAAGATCCCAACTGGATGGGCACATTTCCCTCTGATGTCGCATGGAACGAACAATCCGATGTGATTTACTTTGATTATAATCCGGAACAGGAGGTATCGGATTCGCTGTATAAAATCAGTTTAAAAAACACTTCTGAAATACAAAAAGTGAGCATGGATGAAATCAAAACAAAAGTTTCATCTAGGGGCGATTATAACGCTAAACACACGGCAAAGCTTTATGTGAAATCAGGCGATTTATACCGCTATGACATCAGGAAAAATCAAACCCATCTGGTTTTGGATTTAGGGGAACGCATCAGCAGTCCAAAGTTCATCACCGATTCTGAATATGCCTTTATCACTAATAACAATCTCTACATTTATAATGCGGATCAGGGGCAAATTCAGAAAAAAACCAACCTACAATCCGGGAGTTCCAAAGACAAAGATTCCAAAAAATCTGAGAAAAATCAATGGCTGGAAGAGGAGAACTTAAGCCTTTTGGAAGAGGTTCGGGTTCAAAAAGAAAACCGAGAGTTAAGAGAAAAAAACAGAGAATTATTACGAGAAGATTCTTACACGTTTTACCTGGATAAACAAAGAGCTTTCAACTTCAACATTAGTGAAACAGGTAATTTTTTGACTTTTCAGACCTACACACCAGAGTCTGGAGATAATACGGGAGTCCCCGATTATATCAATGCTTCAGGCTACACCGAAATGCTCAATGCCAGAAGCAAAGTCGGCGACCAAACCGCACAAAGAGATTTATATATCTATCATATTCAAAAGGATACGGTCTATAAAGTGGATGTGTCTTCCCTGCCTGGCATCACCGATTTGCCAGAATACACCGAAAACTATCCGGACCGGGAATGGGAAGCAAAGCAGAGGGCGGTAAGCTTTTCGGATGTGAAGTTTTCATCCCAGGATGCGCATGCCGTGGTGGCAATAAGAGCACAGGACAACAAAGACCGCTGGATTTCTCTGCTGAATCTGGATACAGGAAGCTTGGAAAATTTAGATAGACAGCACGACGAAGCCTGGATTGCCGGACCAGGTATTGGCAGTTATTACGGAGGTGGTACATTGGGATGGCTCGCAGACGATAAACACGTCTATTACCAGTCTGAAGCCACGGGTTACTCCCATCTTTACCTTCATGATGTTGACAAAAACAAGCAAAAGCAACTGACCAGCGGAAATTACGAAGTCTTTGATCCGCAATTATCCAGGGATAAGAAATCCTGGTTTTTTACCTCTTCGGAGGTGCATCCCGGGGAACGTCATTTTTACAAAATGCCAGTCATGGGTGGGAATAAAACTCAGCTGACCTCTATGGAAGGCAATAATAAGGTGGAACTTTCTCCTGATGAAAAACACATGGCCATCTTGTTTTCCAGTTCAAACACGCCGGAAGAGCTTTACCTAAAGCCCACCAAAGCAAACGCCAAGGCAAAACAACTCACCGAGGGTCAGTCAGAAGCCTTTAGTGCCTATACCTGGAGAATGCCGGAGCTTATACAGTTTGAAGCTGAAGACGGAGCAAAACCCTATGCCAGGCTTTACAGACCCGAGGAAAGCGTCAATAATCATGCAGCAGTCATTTTTGTACATGGGGCGGGCTATTTGCAAAACGCCCACAAGTGGTGGTCGAGTTACTTTAGAGAATATATGTTTCATAACCTGTTAACAGACCTGGGTTACACGGTTTTGGATATCGATTACCGGGGAAGTGCGGGATATGGCAGAGACTGGCGAACAGGAATCTACCGACATATGGGCGGTAAAGACTTATCTGACCAGGTCGATGGCGCCGAATATCTGGTAGAAAACTTTGAGATCAACCCTGATAAAATAGGCATTTATGGAGGAAGTTACGGTGGTTTCATTACCCTGATGGCCATGTTCAACGAGCCAGATACCTTTGCTGCAGGAGCCGCCTTGCGTTCGGTGACCGACTGGGCGCATTATAACCATGGGTATACGTCCAATATTTTGAACGAGCCACATCTGGATCCTATCGCCTACAGAAAATCTTCCCCAATTTACTTTGCGGAAGGCCTGGAAGGGCATCTGTTGATCGCTCACGGGATTGTGGATACCAATGTTCATTTTCAGGATGTGGTGAGGCTTTCTCAACGGCTTATCGAACTGGAAAAAGAGGACTGGGAACTGGCGGTTTACCCGGTTGAAGGTCACGGTTTCACGCAGCCCAGCAGCTGGACCGATGAATACCGACGTATCCTCGATCTTTTTGAAAGAACGATTGGAAAATAGAGAGAAGATATTAGATATCAGAAGTTAGATGTAAAGAAGGACATTTAGATTCAATAAACAAGAAACAGGATAACATAAACCTTACAAATCATATCGTGTACCTAATGGCACACTGGCTGGGTTACATTTTGTTTTTACCAATGGATAGTCCCTAGCGGGACAGGTGAAATGTTTCTGTTTTTAAACAAGTTAATGAGATTAAGAACTTGAGTTGTTGATAAACTTATCTTGAATTAATTCATCAAGCTTTGATGATAAGAGCTTTTTTATTGTTAGAATTGTCTCGTTAGAGACTTTAAATCGGTAACTTTGGAAACACCCTATACCATCAAGTGCCTTTAGGTACTTGATATGTACAATCCAAAACGGCACTCCCACATGCATATGGCGTACCTAAGGGCACGCTGGCTCAGGTAACGCTTTAGGTTTTACCAATGGATAGTTCCTAAGGGGACAGGTTTTATGTTTTTAGTCCAAGCCTTTGAGTTTTAGTTTTGGTTTGGCGTTGACTTTAGAAAAAGAAAAACTGCCTTTTAAAAAGTAGTTTTGGTCGTTTGATTTTTTGTCTCGTTAGAGACTTTATATCGGTAACTTGAAAAAGACCCTGTCAATACTGTGCCTTTAGGTACAGGATATGAATAACCTGAATGAACACTTCAAACATATAGCGTACCTAAGGGCACGCTGGCTTAGGTAAAGGTTTAGCTTTTACCAATGGATAGTCCCTAACGGGACAGGTTGTACGTTTTTTTTAAGTCCAAGTCTTAGCATTGGGCTTGATGTTGACTTTAGAAATAAGAAAAACCGTCTTGATAGGCGGTTTAAATTAAAATTCTGGATTATTTTTTCAATTTCACAGTAAGAACAATTAAAATCATAGAAGTTGCATACATGGCATAAGTAAACCAGATGCTAAGATTATAATCCGTTAAATATTTCAAGTAAAGTATTAATGAGATTATAATAATGCAAACTAGAATTAAAAATTTAATTAGAGTCATGCCATTTCATTGATTATGCACGATGCTTCTATTGCTAATAATGCAATTCCTCCTAAACTAGCTATTGCTAAGCCACATATTATGTCACCGCCATCAAGTCCTCCATGCATATTCTCCATCTGAGTTAATTCTAAATTTTTCATAATCATAAGTATTAAGATAAAGCCAAGCAAGTGCCGAGCAAAACTCGAGCATCCTCGAAAACCTACGGAAATTTTCAATTTCCTGGTTTTCGGGATTTGTGAGATTTAAAATTGTGCTCGACGTTAGCTAGATTAAGCCTAATTAATCTGGGGAATTGTCCCGACAGGGACTTTATATAAATGGCTTCTGTTTTTAGTTATAGATAGTCTTATTCTGGACATTAAAACATATTTTAAGTGAATGCTAAACTAGGATGATATTTATCTCAGTCTATGGTGTTGTTTTTTCTTCCGCCTGAAAAACTTTTATTGTTTTCCCGATTAATTTTTCTAGGAGATCCGCTTTGCGTAGAGTTCCCCAGATCTCAAGTTCAGGGTCTGCCTGGGTCGTGATACGCAGGTGGACGGTTTCATCTTTATGCTCGATTTCCAGTTTTTGGACATTTTGATAATGACTTCTATCCAGACCATCGGCGATCCTTAAGATTGCTGACAGCTTTTTAACTCGGTTTCGGTTGGCTTTGTTGAGTTTTCTGTACCGCTTATGGCGCTTATGCGGTGCAGATTTTCTATGATACCGGGCTACATTGGCCATTATATTGATTTCATCCTCTTTAAACCCAAGCAAATCTGAATATCGTATGAGATAAAGCGCATGCTTATGGTGCTTTCGGTAAGAGATATAATAACCGATATCATGCAGTAAAGCCGCAAATTCCAACAACTCCCTGTCTGATTCCTCTAATTTTAATTCTTGCTTAAATTCATCAAAAAGTTGAAGCGCAAAACGAGCAACATGCTGGGAATGTGCTTCCGCCCAGTTGCATTTACGAAGTAATTCAAAAACACTTCGTCGGCGTGGATCTTTGAAATTGGCGACGAGGTCCAGGTTAAGTTGTTCTTTTTTGTTAGTGATAAAATTCATGATCATCCCTTCCCTGAGGGCGGCTTCTGATATTTTAAATGTTTCAAGTTTAAGCTCATCCACAAGAAAATTCACTAAAACCATCCCAGGATTAATGATATCAACTCTTTTCTCTTCTAAGCCTTTTTGATCAAGTCGTTGGCTTTTATCCAGTTTGATAAAGTTGGTGTATAAGTCCTTAAAATCAACAGTGCTAAATTCAAGTTCATTTAGACTCATCTTGGTTGGAAGGGAGTTTTTATGGGCAACCATTTCGGCTATATTTTCCATTGTTCCAGAAGAGCCAATGATGGTTTTTACATGATGTTCTTTGGCCAGTTTTAAGACTTCGGCAAGTTCCTCTCTATAGTGCTTTTGTAAGTGATCAATATCTTTGTCTTCAATTGGGTCTGAATTTACAAAGGCAGCAGCCATACGAGCTACCCCCAGTTTTAAACTATTATAATAGATAAACTTCTGATTATTGCCAATGATAAATTCAACACTTCCACCACCGATATCGGCCATAAGCACCATTTCATCTTTTAAATCAATACTGTATCTAATGGCTATACCGATCAATTCGGCCTCCATCTTTCCAGAAATAGCCCGAATCCTAATCCCTGTTTCTTCTTCAGCCTCTTCAATAAAATCACCTCCATTTTCAGCTTCCCGAATAGCACTCGTGGCATAGGCCAGAATAGTCTCGACATGATGGCTGTCGCACAAAAACTTTATTCTTTTCAGCGCTTCTAATCCACGATCCATAGCCTCGCGACTTAATCTGTCTTCCAGTCCCTTTTCAGCGAGGATAACCATTTCTTTAAGCTTATTTACTGTACGGAAACTACCATCGGGATAAATGTCTACCAGAACGGCATGAAAAGAGTTGGTGCCCAGGTCTATGGCGGCAATGCGCTTGGTAGCATCAGAATTAGAAGAATTGTCGCTCATTTTTAAATTTTAAGTTTGAAAATGAATAGTCAATCATCTAATATAAATAATTTTTGACTAGCGTTTGGAATGTAATATTTCAGAAATGATTTGATTTTTTTTTGAACACAATCAATAAAAAAGCGGTTACAACTTTTGTTGTAACCGCTTTTTGGTTTATGATATTCAAGTTTAAAGCCTAAGTTTTTACCAAATTCTGACTCTTTCCTCCGGAGCGATATAAAGGTCATCTCCTTCCTGTATGTCAAAAGCTTCATAGAAGGCATCGACATTTTGTAGGGGCACGTAAGCTCTGTACTGTCCAGGAGAGTGCGGATCTGTTTTGACCTGAGTTCTCAAAGCTTCATCTCTTATTTTGGTTCTCCAGACGGTTGCCCAGGAGACAAAGAAGCGCTGCTCTGGTGTAAAGCTATCAATTTTCCCTGGCTTTTCTTCGTTTTCATAGTGCAACATCAGTCCGTCGTAAGCCCCTAACACACCACCTAAGTCCCCTATGTTTTCTCCTAAGGTAAACTTGCCGTTGATGTAGACACTGTCCAGGACCTCAATGCTGCTGTAAAGGGCAGCCAAATCGTTTCCGCGTTCCGTGAATTTTTCTAAATCTTCATCCGTCCACCAGTTTTTAAGGTTTCCTTCGGCATCAAATCTGGCACCACTGTCATCAAAGGCATGAGAAATTTCATGTCCAATAACGGCGCCAATTCCACCGTAATTGACAGCAGCATCTGCCCTGTAATCGTAAAAAGGCGGCTGTAAGATAGCTGCAGGGAATACAATCTCGTTAAATAAGGGATTGAAGTAAGCATTCACCGTTTGTGGCGACATCCCCCACTCTTTTTTGTCTACCGGCTTTCCTATTTTACTTAGGTTATCCTTATAATTCCACAGTCCAACGGCCTGCATGTTTTCGTAATAGGTGTTTTCTGAGGTTACTTCCAGATCGCTGTAATCTTTAAACTCGTCTGGATAGCCAATTTTCACTGTGAATTTATTCAGTTTTTCAACGGCCTGAGTTTTGGTCGAATCCTGCATCCATTCCAGATTCTGAATTCTACTTTGAAAAGCCGTAATAACGTTAGCAACCATTTTTTCCGCTTTTTCCTTGGCTTCCGGCGGAAACTTTTGATCCACATAAAGCTTACCTACAGCTTCACCAATTGTTCCGTTTACCACGGAGAGCGCCCTTTCTTCCAAAGGTCTCTGGGCTTTAGCACCACTTAAGGTTTTGCTGTAAAATTCCCAGTTGGTTCTGGCAATTTCAGTAGATAATTGATTGGCTGAGTCATGGATAGTTGACCACATCATCAAGGTTTTGAGGTCATCTAAAGAGGTTTCCTCTACTATAAAATCTAAGGCTTCCATGTATTTTGGCTCCATAACCAGGACCGTATCCGGTAATTTTTCAACTCCAAGATCTGTCATAAACTTCTTTAAGTCAATATTTTTAGTGACTTCGTCAAGATCATTAACAGCATAACGGTTATTGAAATTTCTAAAATCTCTTCGGGCAACTTTATCCAGTCTTGGACCGGCAAGTTGTGTTTCCAATTTTAAAACCGTTTCTGCTTTAAATTTCGCATCTTCTTTTGAGCCGCCGAAATACGAAAGCATTTTCACGATATGATCCTTGTATTGTTCTCTTATCTCTTTAGATTTTTCATCTGTATCGAGATAGTAATCCCTGTCTGGCAAGCCCAAACTTCCTGTGCCTACGTAAGCGATATTGGTGTTACTGTCGTTGGGATCCGAATAAGCAGAAACCCCAAAAAACGGCGAAGAAATCGCTGTAGGATATTCAGCTAAAAGTTTTTGGATTTCCTCTTTGCTTTGTATTTCTTCTATACGATCCAATTTATCCATGATAGGATCAATTCCTGCCACGTTTCTCGAAACGGTGTCTAATATTGAATTGAAAACAGCGATGGCTTTGCCCTGATCTGATGTTTTAGGATACTTGCCAGATTCCTCGGCAGTTTTTAAAATGTCTAGAACATCGGTGTCTGTGGATTTTCTTAAAATCTGAAATCCTCCCCACGAGGTCCTGTCGTCTGGAATTTCTGCCTCTTTCATCCAGCCTCCATTCACATAAGAGTAAAAATCATCTTGTGGATTCACAGTGGTATCCATGTATTGGATGGTAATACCTTGGCTCTCGTCCAAAGATTCATTTTTGGAATCCTGACACGAAAAAAACAATGTTGAAGCGCCAATGGCTACAAACATCAATTTTAATTTATTCATAATTTTAATTTTAATTTGGGTTAAAAATACAGCTTTTTATGATGAAAGAAAACTTAGTGCAGAGTCTCTAGGTATTTACGGTCTAATTTTGACTTTTGCTTAACAAGCTCATCGACCAAAGGATTGGGCACGGCCAAAGAAAGCACGTAATGTTTGATTTTCCACGCCCCGTTTTTAGTCTGAATAAGGACTCCCGAACCTCTACACAACCCCATGTGGTCAGAATTTAAAACTTCATCAAACCAGGCCATGTTTTCATTTTCATTGATATAGACATTCCGACTAACGGATTTAAACGTCCAGGCTTTTCCAGCATCAAAGTAGGGCTTCGAAAAAGCTTTAAATTCTTCATAATTCCAAACTTCGGAAGCATCGGAGCCTACGAAAACCGCATCTTCGGTCATCAATCCAAAGTAAGACTCGAAATTTGCATTTTCAGCAGACTTATGCCAGGCATCTATAGTGGTGTTTATGTTTTGTTTTTGGGCAAAACCGGTGCTTACTAACACCAGCGAAAGAATTGAAATAAGAGGCTTTAATCTCATGGATTTATCGGTTTTAGAAGGTTATTCAACAGGACTGTTTTCAATGATAAAAACTTCATTCAGCTGGATATTGAGATTATTGAAATCGAGTTTCAATTTTGCACTCAGATCTTTAATTTCCCCGGGATTGGGCTTTATCCGCTTTGTGTTTTCGTTTAGTAAATTTACATGTGTTTTAAGGCTAAGGATTCTTGCATTAACAGCATTGGTTTCAAAAACCGGAGGAACGGTAACGGATAAAGAATCCACCACATTTTCTATGGTTTCTGAATTGTTTATGACATCGGAGATGGTGTAATTTTCTAAACGTTCCATTTCAGAATTTAAAGCTATATACATGATCCATTCTTCAGTCTTTCTTTTGGCTTTTTCCGACAATTTTACAGTTTGTATGCTGTCCAGATTGATTTTTTCCTGAAGTTTTGCTGGAATCACGGCTGAAGTCTCGCTTTTAGGTTCTTCTTTTTTTTGATCTGCACAGGATATCGCCTGAGTCCATAGAGCTAGAAATGAGAAGACAGCAAGTAAAGATTTTAATTTCATGTGTTTTTTTTATAGTCCCACCCGCCTGAATGACTCAGTTGGGAAGGTGTAAGCTTTGATTATTTTAAGTATGCAGGTTGCCTATTTAATTATTTCAACCCAAATGTAGAGTTTGAATCTTTAAGTTTTTCATAATTACGAAAATTTTATTCTCAAGTATGAATCAAAGCTTAAATTTGAACAAAATTTAAAAATATGCCTTCTAAGATATTAATTGTAGGAGCCTGTGGACAAATCGGTTCTGAACTTACGCAAGCTTTAAGAGACATTCACGGTAAAGATGCCGTGATAGCAAGTGATATAAAACCATCAACCTCTTCAGAACTTTCCGGTGAATTTTTCGAAATTCTGGATGCCACGGATTACGAGAACTTCAAAACTGTAGTTACTAAACATGATGTAGACACGGTTTACATGATGGCGGCTATGCTAAGCGGCACGGCCGAAAAATTTCCTGAAAAAGGCTGGGATCTCAACATGACCTCCTTATTCAATGTGCTAAATCTTGGCAAAGAAAAATTGGTAAATAAAATATTTTGGCCTTCCAGTATTGCCGTTTTTGGACCGACTACCCCAAAGGTAGACACCCCACAACAAACCATCATGGAACCAACAACCGTTTACGGCATAAGCAAACAAGCCGGTGAACGCTGGTGCGCTTATTATTACAAACGTTATGGGGTTGATGTTAGGAGTATTCGTTATCCGGGATTAATAAGTTATAAAACCCCTCCCGGCGGCGGAACTACAGATTATGCCATAGAAATCTTTCATGAGGCTTTAAAGTCATCTAGCTATACTTCTTTTTTATCCAAAGATACTGCTCTGCCTATGATGTATATGGATGATGCTATACAGGCAACCATAGCCATCATGGATGCTCCCGCTGAATCTATCAAAATAAGATCCTCGTATAACCTGTCCGGGCTAAGTTTTACTCCTGAAGAACTTTATGCTGAAATTAAAAATCACATTCCTGGTTTTGAAATTAGTTACGAATCTGATTTCAGACAGGCTATAGCAGATTCCTGGCCGGACAGTATTGATGATTCTGAAGCTAAATCAGACTGGGGATGGAAAAAAGATTATGACCTTGAAATGACTGTAAAAGCCATGCTTGCAGGTGTGAAATCACTGAAAAAAGTAAACTAATATTTGATTTTAAATACCCCCCTGTAAGATTAGGATTTAAAAATAAGACACCTCCTATCGTGCAGGTGTCTTTATTTACAGAGATTAGGATGAAGCTCCAGTAAATATCTTTTTCTTGTGCAAATTTATATTCAATTGTCATTTTTAGTATATTTATTTCTCTAAACGACATAAAATGTCCATTCATGAGCGAATATTTAAAGCGCCTATCTTTTATTATAAACACACTTAAGGAGAATGAATACACTTCAGAACAATTATTGGCAAATTTGACTGAGCGGGGATTTACTGTTTCACAGCGACAACTGCAAAGAGATCTCAAATCCCTGCGAGAGGTCATAGCTCATAATGAGGAGTTAAAGAGTCATTTTTTTGAGGGGAAGAAGCACTTCTACATTAAAATATCCTCGGAGCCTAACCTAAAGCCTATTGGTTTTGATTCTTCCAATACAGAATCAACGCGATTTTTTCATCAAAATATCGACTCACAAAAAATTAAAACTTTAGAAAGAATTGAAACTGCGATTTATCAAAGAAAGACCCTAGAAATTCAATTCGTTAAGGATGATGAGACAGGGCATAATTTGGATTTGGACGCTTCCAAATTGATTATTTGCCCCGTAAAATTGCTTCTTCATAGGGCTTCTTACTATCTAGCCTGTTTAAATTGTAAAACCAAAACGGTTGAAGTTTTCGGAATTCGTCAATTGACACAGATCGAGCTTGGCAGTTCTTTTTCAAATTTTAATCACATGAAGCGTTTAGTTGACCAGGAACTCAGTAAGCGCTTTGGGATCACCAAAAATATAGATGATCAAATTTATGATATAGAAGTTGAGTTTACTTCTTCCACAGGTCGATTTATAGAAGATCATCATTGGCATTCTTCACAGAAAATCATCAAAACCAACGGCATCTATATAATGACTATGCAGTGTGGAATTAACAGAGAATTGATGGGCTGGTTGATGCTTTGGATGTATAATGTAAGAATTAAACACCCAGAGATATTGAAATCCCTTTATAAAAAATCACTAGTGGAGTGTGAGTCTACACTTAAAGCAGAAACCCCCTTTGTGTATCGAAATATTTTTAAGAGTTAAATGCACTCTTTTTAGTTTGAGTTTCAAAATAATTCACTGCTAAAACTACAGGGATATTTTCTTTTGACTTTTTCATCCAAAGATTTATCAGTTGTTTTGCCAAACTGTATTTAATTATATTTGGGTACTTCAAATACTCAATTTATGAAATATCAGGTTCTGTTTTTAATCGTATTGTCGTCCATGACCTCTCTGGCTCAGCAAACTTCTTCAAAAGAAGAACTAATGCTTGGTTTTCTAGAGGCTAATGCCCGGGATCAGATAAATTTTCTGGAAAAAACGGTCAATATCAATAGCGGGACACTTAACCTGGAAGGGGTTCGGGAAGTAGGAATGCACTATAAAAAGGAGCTGGATGATTTAGGTTTTGAAACGCGCTGGATAAGCATGCCGGATAGTTTGAACAGAGCGGGCCATCTATTTGCAGAAATCAATGGTGGCAGCGGAAAAACAATTTTGCTGATAGGTCATCTGGATACCGTTTTTGAGGAAGATCACGAATTTCAATCCTTCTCACGTACCGGTGACACTGCAGAAGGCCCGGGGGCAAATGATATGAAGGGCGGGAATGCCATAATCATTTATGCGCTCAAAGCTTTAGAGGCTGCTGGTGAACTGGAGAACAAACATATTATCGTTGCCTTTACCGGAGATGAAGAAAAACCTGGGCATCCCTTAAGTGTAAGTCGGTATGACCTTGTAGAAGCTGGTAAAAAAGCGGACATCGCTTTGGGTTTTGAAACCGCATCGGGAATGAATTATGCTACAGTAGCGAGGAGAGGCTCCAGTGGATGGACTTTGAAAGTCAAGGGTAAGCAGGCGCATTCCTCTGGTATCTTTAGCAAAAATACGGGTGCGGGAGCCATTTTTGAAGCCGCGAGAATACTTCATTCGTTTTATGAGGACGTCAAAGGGGAGGACCTCTTAAGCTTCAATCCTGGTGTCATTTTAGGAGGTACCAACGTCAGGTACGATACCAATGCATCCACAGGAACCGCTTTTGGAAAAACCAATGTAGTCGCAAGTGAACTCGAAGTTTATGGAGGTTTGCGTTTTATTTCTGAGGAGCAGAAAGAAAAAACGCGTGAGAAGATGAGGGACATTGTGAGAAACAATTTACCTCAGACTTCTGCGGTTATCAGCTTTTCAGATGCATACCCGGCTATGGAACCCACTGAAGGAAATGCTAAGCTTCTTGAGGTCCTGGATGAGGTTAGTCAGAGTCTTGGATACGGCGAAGTAAAGGCTTACGACCCGGGGAAGCGTGGAGCTGCCGATATTTCATTTATAGCCCAGTATGTGGATGGTTTAGATGGTCTGGGAGCCATGGGCAGTGGTGCTCACTCCCCATCGGAGACGGTCAATCTTGAAACTTTTATTCCATTAACACAAAGGGCCGCAGTCTTGATTCATCGCCTTGGCAGCGAATAGGCTCCGCCAGTTGATTTTTTGAACAAGGAATCTGTTTACCGCCTTTTCAAAGAAATTATATACAATCAAAAAAAGCGTTTTAGATAACCTCTAAAACGCTTTTTAATCTTATTCAGTTTAACTAAAATCTATCCGGCAACGCTTGCGCCCAGATATTCTCTATTCATCCTGGCGATGTTTTCCAGGGAAATGCCTTTTGGACATTCAATTTCACAGGCCCCCGTGTTGGTACAGTTACCAAAACCTTCTTTATCCATCTGATGAACCATGTTTAAGACCCGCTCATGCGCTTCTATTTCTCCCTGGGGTAACAGGGCAAACTGAGATACTTTAGCGGAAGTAAACAACATGGCACTTGCATTTTTACAAGCGGCCACACAGGCTCCACAGCCTATACAGGTTGCTGCATAGAAAGCATCGTCTGCGTTCTCTTTTTCAATAGGAATGGAGTTGGCATCCTGGGTATTTCCAGAGGTGTTTACAGAAATATATCCCCCGGCATGCTGTATTCTGTCAAAAGAAGATCGGTCGATAACTAAATCCTTAATCACAGGAAAGGCGGTAGCTCTAAAAGGTTCTATGACAATCTCATCTCCATCGTTAAACTTTCTCATGTGGAGTTGACAGGTGGTTACAAGTCGGTCTGGCCCATGAGGCTCCCCGTTAATTTGTAATGAACAAGACCCGCATATTCCTTCTCTACAGTCATGGTCAAACTCGATAGGTTCTTCGCCTTCGTTTATCAAATCATTATTGACGACATCGAGCATTTCCAAAAATGACATATCGCCATCTATTCCATCTACATCGTAGTTTTGAAATCCTCCTTTAGCACTGGCATCTTCCTGACGCCATATTTTAAGTTTAAGCTTCATAAGTCAATTATTTATAGCTTCTTGTTTTTAATTCAATATTTTCAAACTCCAACTGTTCTTTGTGAAGTTTTGCATCCCTTGGGTTTCCAACATACTCCCAGGCAGAGACAAATCTGTAATTTTCATCATCTCTTAAAGCCTCGCCGTCTTCTGTCTGATACTCTTCTCTAAAGTGGCCTCCGCAGGACTCATTTCTTTCCAAAGCATCTTTAGCAAACAATTCTCCCAGTTCAAGGAAATCTGCAACCCTACCTGCTTTCTCGAGTTCCTGATTTTTAGCTTCCGCTTTACCGGTCAGTTTCACATTAGCCCAGAAATCCTCCCTTAATTCCTTGATTTCATCCATGGCTTCCTTAAGCTCCTTCTCGTTACGAGACATACCGCATTTATTCCACATGATTTTACCTAATTTCTTATGGTAATAATCCACAGGGTTTTTGCCATTGGCATTAAACAGCTTTTGAATTCTTTCTTTAACTTCTTTTTCAGCTGTTTCAAACTCTTCAGTATCTGTTGGAATAGATCCCGTTCTAATATCATCGGCCAGGTAATCGCCAATGGTATAAGGAAGTACAAAATACCCATCTGCAAGACCTTGCATCAATGCTGAAGCACCAAGCCTGTTAGCCCCATGATCGGAGAAGTTGGCTTCCCCGGCTGCATAACAGCCCGGAATAGTGGTCATCAGGTTATAATCTACCCAAAGTCCGCCCATGGTATAATGAACAGCGGGGAAAATCATCATCGGTGTTTTATATGGATTTTGGTCTGTAATTTTCTCATACATTTCAAATAAGTTTCCATACTTGGACTCGACAACTTCTTCTCCCAGTTTTATAATTTCTTCTTTACTTGGGTTTTTATGCCCGGACGTAAATGCTTTTTCTTTTCCATAACGCTCGATAGCGGCCTTAAAGTCAAGATAAACCGCCTGTCCAGTTTTGTTAACGCCATAACCTTCGTCACAGCGTTCTTTGGCAGCTCTCGAAGCCACATCTCGTGGGACAAGATTACCAAAAGCAGGATACCTGCGTTCTAAATAATAATCTCTATCGTCTTCATCAATTTCTGTAGGTTTCAATTTACCTTCACGAATCGCTTCAGCGTCTTTTTTGTTTTTTGGCACCCAGATACGGCCGTCATTTCTCAGGGATTCTGACATCAAAGTCAGTTTGGACTGTAAGTCTCCCGAGACAGGAATACAGGTCGGGTGAATTTGTGTAAAGCAGGGATTGGCAAAGAAAGCACCTTTTTTGTGCGCTCTCCAGGCGGCCATCACATTACTACCCATAGCGTTTGTAGACAGGTAAAAGACGTTTCCATAACCCCCTGAAGCTAAAACCACAGCATGGGCAGAATGTCTTTCAATTTCTCCGGAAATAAGGTCACGGGCAATTATCCCTCTGGCTTTTCCGTCCACAAGTACCAAATCCATCATTTCATGTCTGTTGAAAGCCTGGATTTTACCCCTGTTGATTTGTCTGTTCATTGCTGAATAGGCTCCCAGAAGCAATTGCTGTCCGGTCTGACCTTTGGCATAAAACGTTCTTGAGACCAACACCCCTCCAAAAGACCTGTTATCTAAAAGTCCACCGTATTCTCTGGCAAAAGGAACCCCCTGAGCCACGCACTGGTCGATGATGTTTCCAGAAACTTCTGCTAGTCTGTACACATTGGCTTCTCTGGATCTGTAATCACCCCCTTTTACAGTGTCGTAAAACAATCTGTAGTCGGAGTCTCCATCCCCCTGGTAGTTTTTGGATGCATTAATGCCTCCCTGCGCTGCAATAGAGTGTGCACGGCGAGGAGAATCCTGATAACAAAATGTTTTTACATTATATCCCAGTTCTGCAAAGGTTGCAGCGGCACTACCACCAGCCAGGCCTGTTCCCACGACAATAATATCGATATTCCTTTTGTTGGCGGGATTAACCAGGTTGATTTCGTTTTTATGTTTAGTCCATTTCTTTTCAATTGGACCTTCTGGTATTTTTGATTCTAAAACTGACATAATCCTTTCGCTTATAAGTTATTAAAATAATGATAGAGTGCTATAAATACAAAACCCATTGGAATAACAACGGCATAGGCTGTAGTGAATTTACGAATGAATCTGGACGTGCCGCTTTTGTATCCGCCTAAACCTTCCTGATATTTGTTTTTTGTTCCCAGAGACTGAAAGGAAGAAGCGAAGCCGTGTAGTAAATGTAACATCAGGAAGATAAAAGAGAAGGCATATAGACCCGTTCTGATGGGATCTCCTGTAAATTTTGCAATGGTTTCATCGTAATATCTGGTGGGATCATCTGGGTGAGACTCTACATATTTATGAATCATTTCCGGAATCCAGAAGTCATAAAAATGTAAACCTAAAAAAGCCAATACCACGATTCCGGATATAATCATATTTCTGGACATCCATGTGGAGTTGGCTGCCCCGTTAAACTTGTCATACTTTATTTTTCTAGCCTTGTTATTCTTAATTTCAAGTACAAACCCCATAACGAAGTGAAAAACGACACCTGCAATTAAGATGGGCTGAAGTATGGCCTGCACCACAAAATTGTTCCCCATAAAATGGGAGATTTCGTTGAAAGTGGAAGGGCTAACTACCGAGGTGAAATTGATTGTAAAGTGTTGAAGTAAAAAAAGAACCAAAAAAAGTCCCGAAAGAGCCATAGCAAATTTCCTTGCTAGTGTTGATTTATTTATTCCAGCCATTATTCTGTGTTTGATTTTGTGCAAAAATACGCTACATAGCACTCTGAAACAAATGAAGTCAAGTATTTACGTATAATTTAGAATAGTTTTAAAGCCTTTTGAACCTAAATCACGAAAACCTTGTCGTGAAATCAGGATCTCTTAAATTTATTCCACCTCTTATTATTCCTTTACGAATTTTATTAAAGTCCATTTTATACCTTTGAAAAAACTATTTTATGCGTTACGAGCCTATATCCAAAGAATTATTTATACAGAACAGAAAGAATTTTATGAGTCAGATGCTGCCGGGTAGTCTGGCTGTGTTTAACTCTAACGATATTTATCCCATAGGTGCGGACAGCACGATTCCTTTTCAGCAGGATAGAAATATTTATTACTTATCTGGTGTGGATCAGGAAGATAGTATTTTGGTTTTATTTCCGGAAGCACCAGACCCTAAGCATCGCGAAATTTTGTTTCTGACCGAAACCAATCCGCATATCGCGGTCTGGGAAGGAGAGAAACTCAATAAAGACCGAGCTCTGGAAACTTCAGGGATCACAACCGTCTACTGGAAGCAGGACTTTGAAAAAGTCTTTAACGAGTTGATGGCTCAAAGCCATACCGTTTATATGAATACCAACGAACACTACAGGGCAGCTCACGCCACTCAAACGCGAGAAGATCGTTTTAACAAATGGTTAAAAGAAAATTACCCTGCTCACCAGGTCGCCAAAAGCAATCCGATTTTACAGCGACTGCGATCGGTTAAGCATCCCCTGGAACTGGAAGTCATGCAGAAAGCCTGTAACATTACCGAAAAAGGCTTCAGAAGAATTTTAGAATTTACAAAACCCGGCAAGTGGGAATATGAGCTGGAAGCTGAGTTTATGCATGAATTTCTGAGGAATAAATCCCGTGGTTTCGCCTACACGCCCATCATTGCGGGGGGTAAGAATGCCACGGTGCTTCACTATATAGAAAACAAAGAACAACTGAAAGCCGGAGACTTAATCTTAATTGATGTGGGTGCAGAATACGCCAATTATTCCAGTGATATGACGCGTACCATTCCCGTGTCCGGAAAATACACAGACCGGCAAAAGCAGGTGTATACGGCAGTCAACAAGGTTAAAAACCTGGCTACCGATATGCTGGTGCCCGGAACCATTTGGAAAGAGTTTCATGTGGAGGTCGGTAAGTTGATGACCTCCGAATTGCTGGATTTAAAACTTCTGGACAAAGCCGATGTTCAAAATGAAAACCCGGACTGGCCGGCTTATAAAAAATATTTTATGCACGGGACCTCGCATAATATTGGCCTCGACACTCACGATTATGGCCTGTTGCACGAGCCGATGAAAGCCAATCAGGTGTTTACCGTAGAGCCGGGCATTTATCTGCCAGAGGAAAACATGGGCATTCGTCTGGAAGACGATGTGGTGATTCAGGACAAAGGAAGTCCGAAAAACCTGATGGCCAACATTCCTATCGAGATGGAAGAAATCGAGGACCTGATGAATTCCTAATAATTTTAAATTCTGAATTCAAAATTCAAAATTTTCTTTTGAATAGATGACCTTCACCTACAAGCAAACCAAAATTCACTACACCGCATCGGGAAAGGGTGAATCTGTCATTCTGCTGCATGGATTTTTAGAGAATTCTTCGATGTGGAAACCACTTCAGAAGGAACTTTCCAAAACACATGCTGTTTACGCCTTAGATTTGCCCGGTCACGGCAGGACCGAAGCCATTGGGTATATCCATAGCATGGAGGACTATGCGGCCCTGGTTTTAGCTTTTGCAGAGGATCAACAGCTGAAAAGCTTTAGCCTGATAGGCCACTCCATGGGAGGCTATGTGGCCTTAGCTTTAGCTGAATTACAACCAGAAAAAATTAAAAAGCTCATCCTTTTAAATTCCAGTCCTCTACCCGATTCTGAAACCAAGCAACAGGAAAGAAATCGAGCCATCACGATGATTCAGAAGTATCCTGAAGCTTTTATACGTATGGCGGTAAAGCATTTGTTCCTGCCAAAAGATCAAAAACGATTGTCTTCGGAAATTGACACAGCCATATCGGAAGCTAAGCAATGTTCCCAACAGGGAATTATCAATACGCTGAAAGGCATGCGAGATCGAAAAGACAGAACTGAAGTTTTGAAAAAAATGAGCGATAAGAGCCTTATCCTTCTGGGAAAAGAAGATAAAGTCATCGACTTCGAAAAGACGAAATACCTGGCAAAAGAGGCGGGTGTTGAACTGAAAATTTTGCCTGGGGGTCATATGTCATACATAGAGCATCCGGATTTGCTGCTGAAGACTGTTCAGGAGTTTTTAGTCGGTGAGTCTTTGAGGTATTAGGGAGTAGGGAATAGTATGTGAGTTTAATTCAAAATTCTGTGTTCGAAATTCAATATTTAGAAATTGATTTGCAGATGATTAAATACAAAATTTGAAATAGCAATTTTGAAATTTGAAATTCTTTATTCAGTATTCAGGAGTTTTTGAGTCGGTGAGTTGTTGAGGTTGTAGGGAATAGGCTTTAGGGAAGTAGGAAATAGTAAGAAAGTTTAATTCAAAATTCGGTGTTCTGTATTCGACATTCAGTATTCAGGAGTTTTTGAGTTGGTGAGTCTTTGAGGTATTAGGGAGTAGGAAATAGTATGTGAGTTTAATTCAAAATTCTGAGTTCTATATTCACTATTTAGAAGTTGATTAAATACAAAATTTGAAATAGCAATTTTGAATTTTGAAATTCTTTATTCATTATTTTTATGAACTGCTGAGACGCAGAGTTTGCAAAGATTTTGAAGAATGGAGAAGCGAGCCCGAGTAAATAATTCCCCCCTGGGGGGCTAGGGGGCTTTTGCTCCCCTCCCTGGGAGGGGCTGGGGGAGAATTTTACAAATCGCTACCCGTCAACTTGCGGTAAGTTCTCAGCGCATTGCTATCGGTAAGCGAGGCGACAAACGAGCATACGTCGATGAGCCAGTCTTCGAGTTTACTTTCAGAAAAATCAAAATCCTTAAGGAAGTTTTTCAGAATCAGCTTGTCAAAATTGGAGGCGTTCCCCGCGTGCTGATGTTCCACCGCCGTGGTAAAATCATCCAGAATCTTAGTCAGGATTGTATATCCGGCAATTTCTTTATCCAGCACTTCCTGACTCTGGTAAATATTTTTGATACTGATGTTGATGATGTCTTCAATCTGAACCTTATAGGTTGACTTGTCCAGCAGTGCCTGATGATAATCCCCCTTTAAAATGGCATCCTCGTTTTCCATAAACAGGGAAATCGCATCTTCAATGAGAGCTCCAATGGCTAGGGATCGCAGATAGCTTATCCGGTTTTTGGTGGTCGACAGCTTAGAATACTTTTCGGTATTGATGCTTTTATTGACGATTTTAGACAGGTATTCCAGAACATAGTCTTCCTGGATCAAGCCCAGATTAATTCCGTCCTCAAAATCGATGATGGTGTAGCAAATGTCATCGGCCGCCTCTACCAAAAAGGCAAGCGGGTGTCTTTTGTAACGCACCTCATTGCCGTCAGCATTTCTCTCGAGACCGAGTTCTTCGGCCACATCCTGAAACTTCTCTTGCTGCTGATTAAAAAAGCCAAACTTTTTATCGGCAACCTGCTTTGTGGGTTTGTGAGGAAGCGAGGCTTTGGGATATTTGGTAAACGCTCCCAAAGTAGCATAAGATAATCTCAGGCCACCAGGTGAGCCGTAATTATCGTTGGTGAGCAGTTTAAAACCATTGGCGTTCCCTTCAAACCTGGAAAGGTCCTGATACACGACTTCGGGGAGTTGATTTTTGAATCGCTTTCCGTTGCCGAATTTGAAATAATCCCCGATGGCGCGTTCACCGCTATGGCCAAAGGGAGGATTGCCAATATCGTGGGCTAAAGCTGCCGCAGCTACAATGGCACCGAAATCATTGAAATGATGCCCATGCGTTCCCTTCAGCTGTGGATGTTTTTCCAGTACTTTTTTACCGACCAGGCGACCCAGTGATCTTCCAACTACCGAAACCTCCAGACTATGGGTGAGTCGGGTATGCACAAAATCGGTTTTGGAAAGTGGAATCACCTGAGTTTTATCCTGTAAGCTCCGAAATTCTGAAGAGAAAATCACCCGATCGTAATCGACTTCAAACCCCAGTCGGGTGTCGTCCTGTTCTTTACGTATGCGTTTGTTTTTATCGCCCTGGCGTTTCAGAGATAAGAGGGTTTCCCAAGTTGGCATGCTTTCAGTTTTAGGTCAAATGTAAGGAATTCTTGGACTAAGAGAGTAATGCCAGGCCCGGCAAATTTAGGAGTGTATTTCTATGCAGTTTGTAATAAGTTAATTCCAGACAATTCTTGTCCGATTTGATGAATTCCACTTAAAATCTTTTCGGTTTGTTTTGCTGAAGGTTTTTTGGTACCGGAGACATACTGAGAAAGTAAAGTAGGGTTCATTCCAATCTTTTCTGCTAAAAATTTTGCGTTTATCACCTTATAATATTTAAAAAACTGCTTAAAGTCAATTTCAAAACCAACAGATTTCGGCTCTATATCAAGGTTTTCTTCTTCAAAGTAAAATTCTATGGCTTCATAGGCCCTGTTTATTAATTCAGGAACAGATTGCCCGGTCGTAAAAATCGGATAATCCACAGCATATGCTGAAAAACCAGTATTGGTTTTCTCAACAGTCATTATTATTTTCTTATCAGTCATAATTTATAATTTGATTCCTGCATCTTTAAGAATTTTCTTTTCCAATCCTTTACCCATTTCCTGGCTTCCGTGATTTGGAAATATGATTATGCCCTTTTTCGTCTTGTGTCGCATTTTTACGTGAGACCCTTTTTGAGATACTGCATACCAACCATTTTCTGTCAATAGTTTGTAAAGCTTAGAGCATTTCATACAGTTAAACTTTAATCCACCGCCCAAAGGTAAACTTTAATTTACTTTTAAACAAGCGTTTTAATTTTCACAATGAATTTTAAGATTGAATACTAGTATGTTACCCGTCTAGAAATGTTAAAAACTGGTTTTTTAGTTATGTAACTGGAAATTTAGTTTACATTTGATTCAAATATTTTTTATCTCATGAAAAATTTAGAAAAACTAACCGCCAAAGAAGAAGAAATCATGGCGGTGCTCTGGAAGCTAAAAAAGGCTTTTGTAAAAGAAATTCTTGAAGAACTGGATGGAGAACAGCATTACAACACCATTTCTACTCTGGTGAGACTTCTGGAGGAGAAGGGTTTTGTGGCACATCAGGCCTTTGGAAAAAGTCATCAGTACTTTCCAGTCGTAGATAAGAAGAGCTATAGCGAAAAGATCATGGAACAGAATTCCTCTCGTTTTTTTGACGGATCTTATAAAAATATGGTCTCTTTTTTCGCCCAGCAGGATAAAATATCGGAGCAGGAACTGGAAGAAATTCTGGAACTCATTAAAAACAAAAGCTAATGGACTTACTCATCTATCTCGCCAAAGCTTCTTTACTTCTGACCCTCTTTTGGGTGGTGTATAAGGTCATTCTGGAAGCAGAAACCTACCACAGGTTCAAGCGCATCTATCTTCATGTCGGTTATGGTTTAAGCCTGATATTGCCCTTACTAAGCTATACCAAAATAGAAGTAATTACACTCAGTCCAGCTTTCCTGGCGCCATCTTCTTCGGAATTTGTCCCTGCTGAAATCAAACCCACTACTTCAGAATTAATATGGTCGTACATGACTGAACATGCTCTGCTTGAATTATTATACATCGGTATTTCCCTGGTGTTTCTGGTTCATTTACTTGTGAAATTCTTTAGGCTACTTAGCTTTTTGAAAGCTTCTAAAGCCTTTCAGACGGATGGCATTTTTCACGTTGAAAAAGCCATTCCTGAAGGTGCTTTTTCATTTCTGAATTATATCGTTTACGATCCCAAGCTGTATTCTGAAGCTGAACTGAAAATCATTCTGGCACACGAAAAAGCCCATGTCGCTCATAAACACAGCCTGGATATTTTATTGGCTCACCTGTATACATGTGCGTTTTGGTTCAATCCCTTTGCCTGGCTGTATCAGAAAAGTCTGGTCCTCAACCTGGAGTATGAAGCCGATGCTAAGGTGGTTGATAATACCACTAAGAAAGAGTATCAAATGACCTTATACAGCATTACTCAGCAACAGTTCAGATCTCAGTTACAACATTCCTTTCATCAATCCCCCATTAAAAAACGAATCGCTATGCTCAATAAAAACAAACACAATCAATCGTTCTGGAAACTGTTTATAGTCTCCCCCTTATTAGTTCTGTTCTTTCTTCTTTTCCAGGTGGAGACGAAAGCACAAATCAAGAATTCAATAACAACTACGGAAACCAAAGTCAATCGAATTGAAATCACATACGATGAAAACACCACCAAAGAAGAACTGGAATCTGATATTGAATTCCTAAAAGAAGAGTTTGATATCGATATGCAGTATTCTAACGCAAGCTTCGGCGCCAATGGCCAGCTCAAAAGCCTCGCTTTGGAAGTCAATTCCAACGATGGCTTTAAGGGCTCGGTAGCTTCCCCGGATGTCGCCTCAATGCCCGTTTATTTTTATAGAGATTATACCGAAGGAGTTAAAACACCATTTGGAGTAGGGGTTAGAGAAAAATCAAAAGCTGATTTCAAAACTGATTTTAATACTTTAAAAGATGCTGAAAACTTCGTCATAAATGGTAAGCAGATAGACAAAGAAGAGCTTGTAAAAACTTACATCCCCGTAGAAACTTACAGTTATGATAAAAGCTCCAAAACACTGAGCATAACTACTAAATCTGAATTTTCGAAACCTTACTTTTCAAAAATATCTGCTATCACAGAAGAACTTGTTGTTAAGTTTGGAAAAAACATTACTGAGAAGATGACTTTTATTAATATATCATCAGACCATGAGCCTGTTTTAATAACATTAGATAAGTTTGAAATTTCAGAAAATAAAGAAACTCCACTTGAAGATAATGAGGCAAAAGAAAAACCTGAAGATTCAAAAAGAGATTATAAAAATGCTGAAAACTTTGTAATCAATGGTAAGAAGATAGATAAAGTAAAGCTTGTTGAAAACTATATTCCTGTAGAAGATTACAGCTACGAGGCTAACTCTAAAACTTTATCAATCAAGAATTCATCAGCATTTTCAGAGCCTTATTATTCACAATTCTTAGATTTAATGAATGACATTAAAGGTAATCGTGCTGATAACTTTTTGAAGGGATTAACCTACTTCAAATTGACCTCAGATTATAAGGTAGTTACTATGAAAGTCACTGATGTTAAAACTTCAGAAACACCAAATGATGCTTTAATTGATAAAAACATTTCCCTTTCGAATGGAGCGGGAAAAACAGAAAGGAAATTTTTAGATTTCAACAGCAAATACCAAAATCAGGATATGGTGATGTTTGTGGATGGGGTTAAGGTTGAAAAAGGTAAAACCGCCAATATTGATACAGACCAGATAGAATCTGTAGAAATCCTCAAATCCCCAGAAGAGCTTAAAGCCGAGGGTTATAACTCAAATTTTGTTAAAGGTGTTATTAAAATCACCACCAAAAAAGAAAGTTCATCAAACGCATCCAAAAATAAAGGTTCTAAAGAAGTCAATAAACTCGCTCTAAAGAATTCTGAATCTGCCATTTATATGCTAGACGGGAAAGTAATAGACATAAAAAAAATAAATAAGGTAATGCCTAAAGATATTAAGTCTGTAGATGTTGTAAAATCAGCTAAAGAAATTAAAAATGCGGGTTACGATCCAAAAAAGGTGGATAGGCTGATAAAAATCAAAACAAAGAAAGGCAACGATATCAATGCTTCTCAATATGCAAACTCAAATGAGCTTTACAACTCAGCTCTGAGCCGAAATAACAATACTATAATTTATAAAGTTGACGGGAAAGAAGTTGATGAGAAAAAATTCTACAAACTTGAACCTGAGCAAATTCAATCCATGGAAGTTGTAAAATCTCCCTATGATTTAAAAAAAGCGGGTTATGATACAAAAAAGATTGACGGTCTAATTTTAATTACCACCAAAAAAAGTAAGTCTAAGAAAACAGATAAGATAAAAAACAGATAAGCATTCACTTTTATATAATGATATATGTTGTATTTGCTTTAGCATCAGGCATTTCGGCTTTGCTCAAAACAGTGTGGGTTTCGATGTAGTTGGTTCTCAATAGAGTTTATCTTGATGTATTGAAAGGCTCGACTTTACACAAAGCAATTTGAAATTAAATAGACACCCAAAATATAAATACTCCGATGGTTTTACCTCGTAGTATTTAAGCCGAAAATCAGCCAACAAAAAACCCCCGGTAAATCTTGATTTACCGGGGGTTTTGTAATTAACTACAATTCTTAATTAAGATCCGCACATCAGGCAATCATCGCCTTCAGATTCTTTGGACTGTTTGATCAGGGCTTTGAGTTCTTCCGGACTCAAGGATGAATCATCAGAAATCTTTACCTGCTGGCTTTGGGCTTCCTGATAGGTCTTGGCCGCTTTTTCGGCCACCTGACTTGGAACCTGCTTTTCTTTCTTTTCGTTTTTCAGGGTAAACTTAATTGCATCTACAGCTGACTTGGTTCTCAGGTAATACATGCCTGTCTTAAGTCCGCTTTTCCAGGCGTAGAAGTGCATTGAAGTCAGTTTAGCGAAGGTAGCGCCTTCCATAAACAGGTTCAGCGACTGAGACTGATCGATAAAGTAACCTCTGTGTCTGGACATGTCGATGATGTCTTTCATGGACAGTTCCCAGACCGTTTTGTAGAGTTCCTTGATGTCATCTGGAATTATGTCGATGTTCTGCACAGAACCATTGGCTCTCATGATGGCATCCTTCACATCATCATTCCATAAACCAAGACTTACCAGGTCTTTCAGTAAGTGTTTGTTCACAACGATGAACTCTCCGGAAAGGACACGTCTGGTATAAATATTAGACGTATATGGCTCAAAAGCTTCGTTGTTCCCTAAAATTTGAGAAGTAGAAGCCGTTGGCATAGGCGCCATCAATAAAGAGTTACGCACACCGTGCTCCATAACTTTTTCTCTGAGTTTGCTCCAGTCCCAGCGACCGCTTAAGTCTTTATCTTTCAATCCCCACAGGTTATACTGGAATTCTCCTTTGCTGATTGGTGAGCCTTCATAAGAAGAATACGGGCCTTCCGCTTTTGCCATTTCCATAGACGATTCTACAGCGGCAAAATATAAGGTTTCGAAAATATCCTGGTTGAGTTTTTTAGCTTCATCGGAAGTAAACGGCATTCTCAACATGATAAAGGCATCGGCCAGTCCCTGGATACCCAGACCCACAGGTCTGTGTCTCATATTGGAATTTTCAGCCTCTTTTACAGGGTAGTAATTTCTGTCAATGACTTTGTTGAGGTTTCTGATGACCTGCTTGGTGATTTTGTAAAGCTCCTTATGATCGAAACTGTCGTTCTTTACAAACATCGGTAAAGCAATGGATGCCAGATTACAGACGGCGATTTCATCCGGACTGGTGTACTCCATGATTTCAGTACACAGGTTGGAAGATCTTATCGTTCCTAAGTTCTTCTGATTCGACTTGCGGTTAGCGGAGTCTTTGTACAGCATATAAGGCGTTCCCGTTTCAATTTGAGATTCCAGGATTTTCTCCCAAAGCTCTCTCGCCTTGATGGTTTTACGGCCTTTGTTTTCACTTTCGTATTTCAGGTACAATTCATCAAACTCGTCCCCGTGAACATTGTAAAGGTCCGGGCATTCGTTTGGACACATCAGGGTCCAGGTAGAATTTTCTTCCACACGTTTCATGAACAAATCCGGAATCCACATGGCATAGAACAGGTCACGTGCTCTCATTTCTTCAGCCCCGTGATTTTTCTTCAGATCCAGGAAGCTAAAGATATCAGCATGCCAGGGTTCCACATACATCGCGAAAGATCCTTTTCGTTTCCCGCCTCCCTGGTCCACGTATCTGGCGGTGTCGTTAAATACTTTCAGCATAGGAACGATCCCATTGGAAGTTCCGTTGGTTCCGGCAATGTAAGAGCCGGTAGCCCTGATGTTATGGATAGATAAACCAATACCTCCGGCAGACTGTGAGATCTTAGCCGTTTGTTTTAAGGTGTCGTAAATCCCATCAATACTATCGTCTTTCATGGTCAATAAGAAACAGGATGACATCTGCGGTTTTGGTGTACCCGCATTAAATAAAGTTGGGGTAGCGTGCGTAAAGTATTTTTTGGACATCAGTTCGTAGGTCTCCATAGCAGACTCCAGGTCATCGCCGTGAATACCGATGGATACACGCATCAACATATGCTGTGGACGTTCTGCGATTTTACCGTTTATTTTCAACAAATAAGAACGCTCCAACGTCTTAAATCCGAAATAATCATAGTTGAAATCTCTGCTATAAATGATTCTGGAATCGATTTCATCTTTGTTCTCGTTGATGATTTTGTAAACCTCATCATCGATAAGCGGTGATTTTGTATTATTACGCGGGTTGACGTATTCGTAAAGGTCGGTCATTACCTCACTAAACGTCTTTTTGGTGTTTTTATGAAGATTGGATACCGAAATCCGGGCCGCAAGATGGGCATAATCCGGATGGCTTACCGTCATCGTAGCCGCGATTTCCGCCGCTAAATTATCGAGTTCGCTGGTGGTCACGCCATCATAAAGACCTTCTATCACACGCATCGCTACTTTTGGAGGTTCCACAAGGGGATTGAGTCCGTAGCATAGTTTTCTGATTCGTGCTGTAATTTTGTCGAACATTACAGGCTCTTTTTGACCATTTCTTTTGATGACGTGCATAATGATATGAGTTTATTGTGTTTCTGTTGCTTCTGTTGTTGCCAGGTTTCTATAGCGACTTTAGTGACAATAGCGACTATAGTTTCCATAGCTACCATAGTATCGTTTATGTTGTTTCTATAGCTTCTATAGCTTCTATAGCTTCTATTGCTGCTATAGTGACTATAGTAACCATAGTTTCCATAGCATCCATAGCTAACCATAGTATCCCTAACTTCAAAATTTCTTATTACTTTTTTCTACAGTTTGTAAAAAATTATTAATCTTTATTCCTAATCTCTGAAGGCGCTCATGAAGGTTTTCATAAAGCCCTCGATCTTTTAATGAGTCTGTTTCGTAAAGAATTTCAAGATGATCTATCGTTTCATCATTGGAGGATAACGCATAAATTATAAATCGCATATAATCATTAGTATAACGTCTTCTTCCATATCCTTCTACAATATTTGACCTTACAGATTTCATGGACCTTCGAATTTGACTTGCTTCTTCATACATTTCAAATCTTGGTAACTGCATGGTCATCTTGTGAACCTCTATAGTTAAATCTCGAGCTAACTGCCATATTTCAAGTTTACGATAGCTCATAGACTCTGTAATTTATAGTGTAACTATTGCTTCTATTGTTCCTATAGCTTCTATAGTGACCATAGCTGCCATAGTATCGCTTCTACGGCTCCTATTGTCTCTATTGCTTCTATTGTTCCTATAGCTTCTATAGTGACTATAGTTTCCATAGCTACCATAGCTACCATAGATTCACTTAGAAATCAGCGTCGAAGCTAATTTTACTGTCTTCTTCTTTGTTTTTGTTCATGACTCCGGCTTTTTGGTATTCGCCAACACGCTTCTCGAAGAAGTTGGTTTTACCCTGAAGTGAAATCATATCCATAAAATCAAAAGGATTGGCCGTGCCATATTCCTTATCACAACCTAATTCAAACAGAAGTCTGTCTGTGACGAACTCAAGATACTGAGTCATCAGGTTGGAATTCATACCGATCAAACTTACAGGAAGGGATTCGGTTACAAATTCTCTTTCAATAGTAAGTGCATCCACGAGGATCTCTCTGATGCGTTCTTTTGGAACCTGGTTCATCAGGTGCTCATTATGTAAGTGTACGGCAAAGTCGCAGTGAACACCTTCATCTCTTGAAATCAGCTCGTTTGAAAAGGTAAGGCCTGGCATCAAGCCACGTTTTTTCAGCCAGAATATGGAACAGAAAGCTCCGGAGAAAAAGATACCTTCCACAGCAGCAAAAGCGATCAGGCGTTCAGCAAAAGAATCAGATTCGATCCATTTCAGAGCCCAGTCTGCTTTTTTCTTTATTGCAGGGAAGTTTTCAATAGCTTTAAACAATTGATCTTTTTCCTTGTCATCGTCAACGTAGGTATCGATCAATAGCGAATAGGTTTCAGAATGGATGTTTTCCATCATGATCTGGAAACCGTAGAAAAATTTAGCCTCTGTATACTGTACTTCGTTGACGAAGTTTTCGGCCAGATTTTCATTTACGATTCCATCGGATGCAGCAAAAAAGGCAAGGATATGTTTTATAAAATACTGCTCATCTTCACTCAGTTTATTTTTCCAGTCGGAAAGATCCTGGTGTAAGTCAATTTCTTCAGCGGTCCAGAAACTAGCCTCACACTTTTTATACCATTCCCATATATCGTGGTGTTTGATAGGAAAAAGTACGAATCTGTTTTCGTTTTCTTCTAAAATAGGTTCTGTATGCGCCATAGGATAATGATTTTGAGAGGATTAATATTACTGATCGCGGCTAACAAATATGAAAATAAATCACAGAAAAAAACCTTGATTTTGACGAAAGTTATCCACAAAGTTATCCACAATTCTTCTTAATGCAGACCGGATAAGCCCTTCGTGATTTTATTAATTTTAATTTTATGACTTGTTGAATTTTAATCCAAAGATCAAGATAATCAGAAGTGCTAAGAATTTATTTCGTTTGCTCTTTGTTCCAATTCTGAGTACCAGTTTTCGCCAAATTTTCTAATTAAAGCATTCTTAGTAAATTTATAAACGGGCATTTTTAGACTTTTTCCCAGGTCGCAGGCATCGCTGCAAATATCCCAGCGATCGTAATTCACCGCCTGTAATTCTGAAAGCTTTTGAACCCGAATGGGGTAGAGTTCACAGGAAACGGGTTTTTTGAAGTCGATGTCTCCCGCGCGGTAAGCAGATTCAATGCCGCAAAGGGCCGTTCCATTTTCAGTAAAGTTGACGTAAGCACATTCTTTGCCTTCGACCAGGGGCGTTTCAGGCTCATTAAAATCGGAGAGAATGTGGGTGCCCTGCGCCTCTATGGCTTGTATGCCTTCAGGGCGCAGGTAAGGTTTTACTTTGGGATAAATCGTTTTTAAGATTTCGAGTTCATGCTCATCCAGGGGAGCACCAGCATCTCCTGCTACACAACATTCTCCTTTACAGGCCGACAGATTGCAGGCAAATTCAGTATCGATTATGGATTCAGAGATAAGGGTTTTATCTATTTTAATCATACTGCAAAGTTAGCGAAATATTACATGAGAACAGGGAAACGGAGGGCAATTCAATCTCCCGAATTTCGCAAGCTTAATTTAACATAAATTTGATATGCGCAGCATTTTATTCGCTGGTAAATCGATGAAGCAGAACTACTTTTGCAAACGATTTAAGACTGATATTATGTTCGATTTTAAGCAAATTTTTACGGCCGGAATGATTCTTTTTGCAGTTATTGACATTGTGGGAAGCATACCTATAATTGTTGACTTACGAAAAAAAGTAGGCCATATCCAAAGTGAAAAGGCCTCTATTGTAGCCTGCATTTTAATGATTGCTTTTCTGTTTGTAGGAGAAACAATCCTTAATCTCATTGGGATAGACGTGAACTCCTTTGCTGTGGCAGGGGCGTTCATTATTTTCTTTTTAGCTATTGAAATGATTTTAGGCGTCCAGCTTTATAAAGATGACGCACCAGAAACGGCCGCTATTGTGCCACTCGCCTTTCCGCTTATCGCAGGTGCAGGGACGATGACTTCTATTTTGTCCCTGAAGTCTGAATTTGACACCCCCAATATTATTGTGGCGATTATTCTGAATGTGATTGTCGTTTATGCCGTCTTAAAGTCTTCTAAAAAGATTGAAAAACTTTTCGGAAAACAGGGAATTTCTGTGATACGGAAGATATTTGGTGTAATTTTGTTAGCCATTGCGGTGAAGTTGTTCGCCACAAATATTCAGAGTTTATTCAATTAAAGATTATGAAGTATTTTATTTATTTCCTCATGCTTTCGGCAGTCGGCCTTATGATTTTCAGCGGGACTCTAGTGAATCCGGATGATTTGGTAGGAGATAAAAAGAGTTTCACCGGTGTTCTTGGAATATTGGTATGTCTGTGCATCATCATTCTGCTTTTTATCCTTCTGTTATCCAGAAAGCTAAAGCAAAAGTACGAGGAGTAGTTTTTGAGTCTTTGGGGGTGAGTTGTGGGTATACAATTTTGACCAGTTGACCAGTCTTTGCTCTATTTTCTTTTCTCTTTTTTCCTGAATACTTTTTATAGAACATAGAATTTTAAATTTAGTACTCCACCACCTAATTCTTCCAAGACTACTCAATAACTCACGGACTCAGAACCCATCTCTATTCCTCAACCTTCACTTCCATTCTATTGTCTCCAGAATTCGTATCAATTAACTTATTGTAGGGATCAAAACCTGCTTCATCAGGCAGTTCATCGACAATGATGGTGAATTCATTTTGAATGTCAGAAATCAAATGCTTTTTCAGATAAAGCACATTCTCCTTTTGCATTCCATTTTCTGATTCTTTTTTCTTTCCAAAAACGCCAACTTCAATATAATCTTTCAGAGGCAGGGATTCTAAGGTTTTTTCCCCCTCTTCAGTGTCTACACTCAGGCTTTCACCCAGGCTATTGCTGAACTCTTTTTCTCCTTTTTCTGTAGATCGATATTTTAGAACATCCGCCTTAAAAGTGACTTCATAGCGTCCATCTTCAAGTGCCTTATAGGTCGCTTCAGAAACAGAATTATCATATAACGTAATGGTCTCGAACATATCTTTGATCAGATACTGCAGTGAATCCGGGGTGTTTTCTTTCAACAGACCAACAAACTCAACTGAAGTGGTATAAGGCGGCTCCTGAAAGGCCACCTCATCTATATACGAAGCTAAAATGGCATTCATTTTTTCTTCACCCAGATAATCACTCATGGCATACAGCACGAGCGACCCTTTGTTGTAGTGAATGTACTGTTGATTTTCATTGTACATCAGCGGCAGTTCTTTTTGGCTTTCGAAACGGCGACCTCTTAAGTATTTATCTAAAGCGTCTTTCAGAAAAACTCGCATTTGCTGAGCCCCATATTCTTTTTCCAAGACCTTTAGCGAACTGTATTCAGACATGCTTTCAGAAAGGAGAGTGGCACCGCGAACATTAGCGCCAATCACCTGATGCGCCCACCATTGATGCGCCACCTCATGAGAAGTCACACTAAACGGATAATCCACGCTTTCGTTGTCTTTATCATCGACTTTAGCGATAAAGCCAATCGCTTCAGAATAAGGAACCGTGTTGGCAAAGGATTGTGCAAATGAGCCCGAGGTGAGCGGAAATTCAAGAATACGCAGTTGATTGAACTGGTAAGGACTGAAATTTTCAGAATAGTAGTCCAGCGCTTTTTTGGTAGCATTTACCATTCTTTCAATATTGTAATCGTGGGGCTTATGGTATAACACCTGGATGTCGACATCATTCCACTGGTCTTCATAGACTTCATATGCTGCGGAATTGAAGGCGTAAAAGTTCAATATTTTCTTATCCATCTTATAGTGAAAATACCTTCTGTCCCCTTCCATCCACTCGTCCTGAAGATAGCCGGGAGCTATCGCCATCTGATCTTTTGAGGTTGAAATCGTGGTTTCAAAATCTATCCAGTCGGCATCATCAGAAATATAGGTGTTTTTTAAAGCCGTTGAATCGTAAGGTGATTTCATACGTTCTTTTGGGTCCAGGCCATACTTTACTCGCGTCTTATTATTTTGGATTTCATAGCTTTCGTTATAACCGAAACCCGGAAAAATGCCATTATTAATAAAAGTTCCGTTGGTCCTTACAGGAGAATTCGAATTCAAAAGGGTGTTGGGTTTGTTTTGCATCTCAAAAGTGAACCTGACTTGCTCGCCAGGCAGCAAAGCGTCCTTAAATTTATAGATCTCCAAATCGTAAAGGGTGTCCTTTAAAACAGTTTCTCCCTTTTTTTCAAAAGCATAGGATTGTTGATACCCGTTTAAAGCGACAACTACAGAATCCATAGGCTTTGCTGTTTTGTTTTTCAGAATAAAAACTCCTTTTGCCCTAAAATCTCGTGTTTCAGGGAATAAATCCAGATCCACATTTACACTGGTGATTCTGGGTTGACTGAGCAGGTCCAGATACCCATATTTGTTTTCATAATCCACGCGAAGCTGCTCCCGCTCCTTACCTGAATAGTTTTCGTTCAGGATGTTGTCATTGTAATAAATCCACGACCCAAGGCTTATAAAAATAACCAGGCATACGGCAATGACCGAGGTGTAGACAGGGGTCATTTTTTCCTGAACGCGTTTGATGCGCTGCTTTGCCGAATAGTGAACGCCCCTTCTATAAAATAAAATAGCCAGGATATACAAGACCGCTGCCAGAGCAAACCAATAGATCCTATAGATGTAATACACCTTTAGTCCGGGACCGTAACCTGCCATATCAGAATAAGTGGCGCCTCCACCGGCATTGAATCTAAAGATGCTCTGCTCGATGCCAAACTGCGGAAAAAAGGAAAGCAAAATAAGAAAGGCAAGTAAGGATATAAATCCAACAATATGATTTTTGATGAGGGTATGGAAAAAGAACGCCATGACAGTCCAAGCGAGAACTCTTAAATAATCAATGGTAAAAAACTGAAACAGGTATAAATCTAATTCAAACTTGTAATAATCATTATACACCTGAACTCCCACGGCTAAAATCAAGGCCAGGATGTAAAAAGAAGCCTGCATTTTGAATACAGCTATGAACCTGGCTAAGAGAAACGACCAGTTGGGAAAAGTCGTGACATCTATGAGCTGTTTCATATGAGCTCCCTGTGCCCGGTTCATTAACATACCTACAATCAAAAATGTGATGATGATCATGAAACCGCTTACGGTTCCGGATGCGTTTTGCATCATTTCCCGTGTAACCGGGTAGGTTGAGGTGCCGTAAATAGGATTTCGAACGGCAAGCGTTATAAGCGTGATTATAAGGGTTACCAAAGCGAAAGAGATGAACACCCAGTTTTTAAAAATGTATCGGGCCTCAAAACGGCTGTGCTTCAAAGCGATTTTCAGCCAGTGTTTGAAAGTGTAAGCCTTAGTGGCTTCAGGCAGTTTGATTCGAATAAGGCTTCCAAAATTTCTTTTGACAACCCGCTCAGCTTTTCTTTTGAATAGCCTAAGCTGAATGGCCTGCTGATTGAATTTGAATTTAAAGAATACAAAAGCGAAAATCAAAATACTGATGGCTGCCCATAGCAAGCGGTTGTAAATGATATATCCCTTGAAGGGCAGATCATTGTTATTTCTGTCAAAAACGGTCCAGTATTCAGTTTCAAATCTCAAAGCCTGTGACCCCAGGGGATCGATAAGCGCCGCAAGGGTTTTATTATCGATATCTCCAGCCAGGCTTTGAGCAAAACTTTGGATGATAATCAAAGCCAGCACACTGATAAACCCGATAAAGATATTTCTGGAAAAAGCAACTACCGCAAAGACTACAGCGCCATACAGAAGCATATTCGGTATTACAAAAATCAAAAGCGGCTGTATGTAATTCCAAAGATTAAAGTCGGTAAAAAGCTCAGGATTTGTTCCCGGGGAAACAGTTCCCAAATAGACGCCTATGCAGATAAAGATGACGATGCCAATGACAATACACAAAGCGCTGATAAACTTCCCGAATAAATAACCAGATTTTGTAATGGGGTAGGCATACAGGACCTGGTGCATCTCATACTTAAAGTCTTTACTGATGGAGGCACCAATAATAGAGGGTAATAAAAAGTATATAAAAACGGATAAACCATTGATGAGATCGTTTAGAGCCAAGGCTGTGTTTTGATAAGTTGGAGACGTGGTTGTGACCGTAAAATTATCAAAGAGTCCGCCCGCGCTTGCCATCGTTATCAGTGCAAAAGCAAACATGATCACGGCGTAGATGTAGGTGATAGGAGTTCTTAACCAGGACTTGATCTCAAACGTGAAGATTTTTGAAAACATAGGACTTAAGATTGAGAGTTAATGGCTTCCGTTTCGTCTGCTTTCAAGTGAACAAAATACACATCGCTTAAGTCCGGCTGTACCTTTACAAATCCTTCACCGGGCTTAGCTTCGTCGTAAACACGTATATTCAAGGAGTTATCTTGATTATAGTTTGACGAAATCAGACTGAAACCGGTTTCATATTTCTCAATATCTTCGCGGTCTATCGTGAGACCCCAGATTTTATTCTCCAGATCCAGAACGGCATCTATAGGTTTTTTATGACAGAGTAATTTTCCGCCATTCAGTATAGCCATATCGGTACATAATTCTTTGACGTCATCCACAATGTGCGTCGATAAAATGACGATGTGGTTGGTGCCAATTTCTCTCAGAACATTCAGAAAACGATGGCGCTCTGCAGGATCCAGGCCAGCGGTTGGTTCATCTACAATGATGAGTTTAGGATCATTCAAAAGTAATTGTGCAATCCCAAATCTTTGCTTCATCCCCCCGGAATAGCCTGCCACATGCTTTGTTCGTACCTCATATAGGTTGGTAATCTCCAGAGCATAATCCACCATTTTTTTGCGCTCTGCTTTGCTGGAAAGCCCTTTCAATTCCGCAAAATAATGAAGCAGTTTTTCAGCGGAGAGTTTTGGATATACTCCAAAGGACTGCGGTAAATAGCCCAAAACTTTTCTGAGTTCCATCTTTTGATTCAGCACATCTATGTCGTCCAGAAAAATTTCTCCACGATCAGGTTGCTGTAAGGTCGCAATGGTTCGCATTAAAGTGGATTTCCCGGCACCATTTGGGCCGAGTAAGCCAAACATTCCAGAGTTGATTTCTATGGAGACCTCATCCAGGGCTTTTACACCATTTTTATAGGTTTTGGAAACATTGCGCAATTGAAGCTTATTCATGAGACTTGATTTTGGGAAATTACTATCTATTGGTAATAATTTCACAGAAATGTTACAAAATCAAATGTAATACATAGCATAAACTACAAATCTGAGTCTACGGACTCCCCTTCGTATTGCGTATCCTGAGTTCTGGCATCGTAGCCAATTTCGCGCAGATATTTTGAGAAAATATCGGTATACCCATGCGTGCATATCACTTTTTCGCATCCTGTAGCCTTTATGCTGTTGAGCAGGCCGTCCCAGTCGCAGTGATCGCTCATCACAAAACCTTTATCAATGGCTCTGCGCCTTCGAGCTCCCCGGAAGGTCATCCAGCCACTGGCTGAAGCAGTCACGTAAGGCACCATTTTACGAATCCATGTTCCTCCATGGGCGCTGGGCGGGGCAAGCACCAGATTTCCGTTCAGTTCTTTCTTGGTGGTATCTTTGGTGATGCGAATGGTTTCGGGAAAATCGGCCATTTCTCTTAAGACTTCGGTCATATTTTCGATAGCCCCATGGGTGTAGATTTTTCCGATGTCTGGGTTGAGGTGTTTCAACAGGCGCTGTGCCTTACCAAGAGAATAGCCAAATAAAACGGAAGTTCTCCCCTCGGCTTTATTTTCTCTCCACCATTGGTTGATGTCATTCATCACTTCAGCCTGAGGCTTCCATTTGAAAGCAGGCAAACCAAAGGTGCATTCCGTAATAAAGGTGTCGCATTGTACAGGTTCAAAAGGAATGCAAACGCCATCAGCCTCATCTTTATAATCACCAGTAAACACCCAGACTTCGCCTTTATGCTCTACGCGAATTTGTGAACTTCCTATGACATGTCCTGCAGGATGAAGGCTGAATTTTACATTATTGATGGTAAAGGATTCGCCGTAAGCTTTTCCCTCCACATCAATCTCTCCCAGCCTGTGTTTCATGATGGGAATATTGTCGTGATGCGTGATGTATTTTTTGTTTCCCCAGCGAGAATGATCGGCATGACCATGAGAAATGATGGCTTTGTCCACCTTTCGCCAAGGGTCCAAATATACGTCTGCAGCAGCGCAGTAAATTCCATTTGGATTGAAGGCTAGTAAAGGTTCTTTCATAGGGGAAGAGGTCTGTTTTTACTCTATAACTGTGATTTCACCACCGAGTTTTACTTTTTGGCTTAAGGTATCAGGATTACCATAAATCATAATAGTTCCACCGGCATTTACACTTGCATTACAGGTTTCAGTAGCGTATACAAGAGCCTCCCCTCCAAAATTAAGGCTAACCTCTGTGATTTCCGTTTTCAATTCTTTACCATCAAAAGAAGCTCCGGTTTTCACTTCTATATTCGATGTGTTGGCAGAACCAATCAAACTAATACTTGCTCCGGTAACAGATCTGACAGTTAAATAATCAACTTGCAGTTCACCGCCGATATAGCTGCCTTCAGAAGCAATAAGATTAAGATTTTCCTGCCTTACAGGTGAAATAAATTCAACTTCAGAGCCCGCTCTTGATTTTAATTCTTCAACTTTTTTGGCATAGACAGTGACCAGAATTTCAGTTTCAGAAAAAATCTGACCAACAGGCAAGCTAAGCTGTAATTCGTCTTGTTCGATTTCAATAGAGACTTCATCGCGTTCAGATCCTTTGACTTCAATTTTGTTCTCTTCCGAGTTGGTTACAATTTCCACAAAAAGTCCTGTAGACACTTTAACGGAAGAAAAATCTTTCCCGGGCATAACAGTTTTAACCTGAGCTACGACTGAAGTGGAGGCTAATAATAACAGGCAGGCAATAATATTGATTTTGAATGTCATGGGTTTTGATTTTGGTTGGAACTCAAAAATACTAGAATATCACTTAGAACGGCATTAAATTTTACCCAAAACTTGAACATAGGTATTTTTAAGGTTTCAGTATATTTGGACCAGATTTATATGGCATGAAACTTCCTGAAGGCAAAAAAATTTATTTTTCCAGTGATAATCATTTGGGTGCTCCAACCCATTCTCAAAGTTTAGAGCGCGAGAAGATATTCATCTCCTGGCTAGATGATATTAAAACAGATGCGCATGCCATTTTTCTTCTTGGCGACTTGTTTGACTTCTGGTTTGAATACAGGGAAGTTGTGCCGAAGGGTTTTGTAAGAACCCTGGGTAAACTTGCTGAGCTTAGAGACTCTGGAATCGAGATTTATTATTTTGTAGGGAATCACGATCTGTGGATGAAGGATTATTTCAAGGAAGAGCTTAACATCCCCGTATTTCATAACCCACAGGTTTTTGAAATCAATTCTAAGCGATTTTTTTTAGGCCATGGCGATGGATTAGGTCCTGGAGACACAGGATATAAACGCATGAAAAAAGTCTTCGTTCATCCCGTTTCCAAATGGTTTTTTAAATGGCTGCATCCAGATCTTGGCGTGAGATTGGCCAGACATCTTTCTGTAAAAAACAAACTGATTTCCGGAGATGAGGATGCTAAATTTTTAGGCGAGGAAAACGAATGGCTCGCACAATATGCCAAGCGGAAGCTGGAGACCGAGCATTATGATTATTTTGTTTTTGGCCACAGGCATTTACCGATGGAAATTCAAGTTGGAGAACACGCCAGATATATTAATCTGGGCGACTGGATTGCACATTATACCTATGGAGTCTTTGATGGTGAGGAGTTTTTTTTGGAGAAACACAATAAAAAACCCTGAATACTAAGTAAACAGGGTTAAGTCTATCGGTTCGATCTAAATTTATTTAATAGATTTAGATTCGCTTTTTGTTTCGTCAGTTTCATCTTCCTTAGAAGCATCTTTAAATTCCTTGATACCACTTCCCAAACCTCTCATCAATTCTGGTATTTTCTTTCCACCAAATAATAGAAGAATTGCAATACCAATGATAACCCATTGCCATGGACCTACCATTCCCATTATTACATTAAGTGTATTCATAACTTTAAATTTGCTACAAAATTAGTGATAAAAATCGAAATCAAAGGTTTATGAAACTAAAACCTACATAAATTAACTTTATTCTATCTTTGTACGAGTTATAATTCTATGGAATCACCTAAAAAAGACAAGCGAAAAATTAAGCAAAAGTTGCTTCATAAGTACCGGTTGGTGATCTTAAATGAAGATACATTTGAGGAAAGGTTATCTTTTCAGCTCTCAAAACTTAACGTGATTATTTTATCAACGATTTCAGCTTTACTACTGGTCTCTGGAACTGCGCTTTTGATTGCGTTTACGCCCATTAGAGAATATATCCCCGGCTATTCATCAACAGCTTTAAAGAACAAAGCTACCCGGCTTACCCTTAAAGTGGATTCTTTGACAGCGGTAGTCAATCAAAATTCAACTTATTTTCGCTCCATAAGAAATGTACTTTCCGGGAAAGTGGATTCACTGGATATAGAACAAGTCTATTCTAACGAGAAAACAACTCCTGTAGATGTTGATACTGTAAATTTATCAGCTTCGCAGCAGGATTCCATTTTAAGAGCCAAAGTAGAACAAGAAGATAAATACAGCTTATTGGAAAGGGCTACTTTCAATACGAATTTCACCTTGTTTCCCCCGGTTTCGGGTAGCATTTCGGAAGTCTATAATGCTGAAGAAAAGCATTATGCCATAGACATCGTTACAGAAAAGAACGAGCCTGTAAAAGCCACACTAGATGGTACTGTGATCTTTGCGGAATGGACAGTAGAAACAGGTTATGTGATTATAATAGAACATAATTTTGGACTGATTTCCGTTTATAAACATAATGCCTCTTTGTTAAAAAGTCAAGGAGACTTGGTGACCGCTGGAGAAGCCATAGCTGTGGTTGGCGATACGGGGGAGTTTTCCTATGGTCCCCATTTACATTTTGAACTCTGGGTAGATGGATACCCTGTAAACCCCTCAGATTATATAAATTTCGAATAGCTATCAGATATGTCATTAAAGTCATTTGCAGCAAAACTATTTGCAAAATACATCTCACATCAAATTCAAAGCTGGTCTTCTAGTCCCGAGGAAACGCAGTTAAAAGTTTTTCAAAAGCTTATTGATGAAGGAAAAAAAACCAAGTTTGGTCAAGATCATCAATTCGATACGATTAAAAGTTTTAAAGACTTTTTTGAGAAAGTTCCCCTTCGAGATTATGAAAGTTTAAAACCTTATGTGGATAGAGTGGTTGATGGTGAGGAAGATGTTCTGTGGCCAGGGAAACCTTTATATTTTGCTAAAACCTCTGGAACAACGAGCGGGTCAAAATATATTCCATTGACCAAAGCGTCTTTACCCAACCATACCAATGCCGCGAGAAATGCTATTCTTAGTTATATTGCAGAAACGGGTCATTCTAGTTTCGTGGATGGTAAAATGATTTTCCTGCAAGGCAGTCCAGAATTAAAAGAGAAACATGGAATTTATTTTGGCAGACTTTCTGGAATCGTGGCGCACTTTGTTCCTAATTATCTTCAGAAAAACAGGTTGCCAAGTTGGGAAACCAATGCTTTAGAGGATTGGGATAAAAAAATTAAAAATATAGTAGAAGAGACTTATAATCAGGATATGACAATCATAAGTGGAATTCCTTCCTGGGTTCAGACTTATTTTGAAAAACTTCATCAGAAAACAGGTAAAAGCATTTCAGAAATGTTCCCTAATTTACAACTTTTCATTTACGGCGGGGTCAACTACGAGCCTTACCGCTCAAAATTTGAAAATTTAATTGGTGGTTCTGTAGATAGTATTGAACTTTACCCCGCTTCAGAAGGGTTTTTTGCTTTTCAGGATTCTCAAAAGGAAGAAGGAATGCTTTTACAATTAAACTCTGGAATGTTTTACGAGTTCATCAAAACCGATGAATTTTTTGATGAAGATCCAAAAATTCATACCATTGGAGAGGTAGAGTTAGGCGTCAATTATGTCATGGTGGTATCTACAAATGCAGGTTTATGGCGGTACAATGTTGGAGACACGGTTATGTTTACCAGCACAAAACCCTACCGCCTTAAAGTTTCAGGAAGAATTAAGCACTTTACTTCAGCTTTTGGGGAACACGTGATTGCGCAGGAAGTAGAGCAGTCTATTATAAAGGCTTCAGAAGAGTTTGACGTTCAAATCAATGAATTTACTGTAGCTCCCCAAATCAATCCGACAAAAGGATTACCCTATCACGAGTGGTTTGTTGAATTTGAAAAACACCCCGAAGACCTAAAGGCTTTTGCTCAAAGAATTGATGATTTGCTTCAAGAACAGAATTCATATTACAAAGACCTGAAAAAAGGGAACATGCTTAAATCGCTCGTCATCACTGAAGTTCCCAAAAATGGATTTCAAAATTATATGAAATCTGTTGGAAAACTCGGAGGACAAAACAAAGTTCCAAGATTATCCAATGACAGGAAAATTGCAGACGAGCTGGAAAAACAAATTTAGATTAACGATTAACAAAATAGATATGACAGAACCTTTAAATATTGGCAGAAATAGAGCACAGGAAAGTACAAATGCCATAGAGCGCATGTACATTACCATGAGACATCTTTTCATAAGAGGCTTTTATAAACCCATGGGGGTTTCTGGGGATACCTTGCGTGAAGCTCTGTTGACGCTAAGACCAGAAATTTATGGTACGATTGCGGAATCTAAAGTCGAACTCAGCGGACTTCAGTACATCATTGAAAGGCTTCCGGAAGGCATTGAGGAATGCAGTTTTATCAACCTGACCAGCGATGAAGGGTATTCCAACTCTCATTTTAAACCCATCATTCCTCCAAAACGGAGAAGAAATTGTTACCGGATTGATGAGGAACAAATGAATATTGAAATTACACGAGGCCGATCTGAGATTTATGACATCCTGACTCACCTTACGTTTATGTTTATTGAATCTCATAAAATCATGCAGAATGTAGTGATCAATGAAGGTGGGCAAACGTCGAGAGATTGGGAAAAATTGAAAGCGGCAGTTTTGAAAGAAGGGGAATTAAATCAAAAAGAAAAGGAAATTGCGATCACGCATACCGCGAATATACTTGGAAGAACTTTTGCTGAAATCAATCAGGTTTATGACAGGTTTGCAACGCCAAGCAATCCGCACAAATTTCTTTACCTTATTTATAGTTTAGGGAAACTAGCTATTCGTGAAGCTATTCATGGTGAAAAACGCGCCATTACCTTTAGTCCAATTGTTCGTGAACGACTCGGGCATCATATTCACGGAGAAGTCTGGGCCACAAACATCAAAAAAACCTTACACGAGCATGGGTTATTAAACAGAAAACTACATATCATCAGTGCCAATATGCATTCTGTGATGAATACGCTTTTCTCACCGATAGCTCTTAAAGATTTACTCAAAGAAAAATCCAATTTTCAAGTTTATGAACAACTGAGTAGTGCCAAAAATGAAGAACTGAGGCAGACGGTTATCAAAAAAGCCAAAGAAGAGGGAATGATTGTTCTTGATGATACAAGCGGCACTAACATAGACGTTCAAATTTTTGATCTTGCTAAATTGAGTCATTATAAAGGCGATAGTAATCTTTATGGAAAAGAAGATGCACCAGTCATCATTGTGATGGACTATGCTTTTGGAGAACAAGCTTATGAAACCATGGATGAGCTGCTTAAGCCTTTCAGGGAAGGAGAGGATAAAGTGTATACCAATGTAGGCTCGATTTCAATTATGGGGAAAGCGGGTATTTTAGAAGGGGGAAAAGGAGACTTGATGATTCCTAACGCTCATTTGTTTGAAGGAACAGCAGATAATTACCCATTTCATAATGAATTAAAAAAATCTGATTTTGAAAATCAAGGTTTACGCGTTTATGATGGATCTATGGTTACCGTTTTGGGAACATCACTACAGAACAGAGATTTGCTGAAGTTTTTCCACGACTCTACATGGAATGTTATCGGTCTGGAAATGGAAGGAGCTCACTACCAAAAAGCCATACAGGCTGCAGCCAAATTGAGGGGAAATATTTCTCCAGAAGTTAAATTAAGATATGCGTATTACGCCAGCGATAATCCCCTAGAAACAGGAAGTACCCTGGCTTCGGGCGGATTAGGAACTGCCGGAGTGAAACCGACCTATTTAATCACCGAAAAAATATTAGAACAAATCTTCAACGATGTTGTTCAAAATTTAAAGGCCTAAATCATGAAAAACATTCTTGTTACAGGAGGAGCCGGATTTATTGGATCCAATTTTTTAAACCTGTATGTACCTGAAAACAAATATCATTTTGTTAATCTAGATAAATTGACCTATGCTGGAAATTTGGACAACCTTCGGATTTCAGCGCATGAGAATTACACCTTTGTTGAAGGGGATATTTGTGATATTGAGCTTTTAAAAGCCTTATTTTCAAAATATAAATTTGAAAAAGTGATCCATTTTGCTGCAGAATCGCATGTGGATAATTCAATTACCAACCCCGATGCCTTTATAAAAACAAATATCACCGGAACTTTCAACTTGTTGCATCAGGCATATTTACTTTGGATGGGATCGCCTTTTAAATTCAGAACCGGATTTGAAAACTCGAGATTTCTCCATGTGTCCACCGATGAGGTTTATGGTACTTTAGAAGATGATAAAAGCTTATTTACGGAGGAAACTCCTTATGCCCCAAACAGTCCATATAGCGCTTCAAAAGCTTCATCAGATATGATTGCCAGGAGTTATTTTCACACCTATGGTTTTCCAGTGATTACAACCAACTGTTCCAATAATTATGGCCCTCATCAGCATGATGAGAAACTGATTCCTACCATCATTCGAAAAGCTATCCAAAAGCAGCCAATACCTATTTATGGTGATGGTAAAAATGTGAGAGACTGGTTGTATGTAGAGGATCATTGCAAAGGAATAGACATCGCTATACATTCTGGAAAGCTTGGGGGAACTTATAATATTGGAGGTAAAAACGAGCGGCAAAATATTTATATCGCTACCAGAATTTGTGAACTTTTAGATGAGTTGAAACCAGATCAAGCGCCTCATAAAGAGTTGATAGAATACGTCACCGACAGACCTGGCCATGATTTCCGTTATGCGATAGATGCTTCCAAAATAGAAAACCAACTGGGGTGGAAAGCTGATGAAACTTTTGAAACAGGCATTAAAAAAACAGTGAAATGGTATCTTGCAAAATATAACCAATATCAGAATTCATACTTATGAAAGGAATTGTTTTAGCAGGAGGATCAGGCACCCGTCTTCATCCCTTAACGCTTGCAGTAAGTAAGCAATTAATGCCTATCTACGATAAGCCGATGATTTATTATCCTTTGTCAACCCTAATGTCAGCCGGAATACGCGAAATTTTGATCATTTCAACCCCTAATGATTTACCGCTTTTTGAAAAGCTTCTTGGAGATGGCTCTGCTTTGGGATGCCGATTTGAATATGCAGTTCAGGCCGAACCCAATGGATTAGCCGAAGCGTTTATCATCGGAGAAGACTTTATAGGAACCGACAAGGTAGCCTTGATACTCGGTGATAATATCTTCTATGGAACGGGTTTAGATCAATTGTTACAAGACAATACCAATCCTGATGGCGGTATTATTTACGCGTATCATGTTCACGATCCGGAACGTTATGGTGTTGTAGATTTTGATAGCAACGGGCAAGTGATTTCTATTGAAGAAAAACCGAAACAGCCTAAGTCGAATTACGCCGTGCCTGGCATTTATTTCTACGATAATGATGTCGTAGGTATGGCCAAATCCATCAAGCCAAGTGAACGCGGAGAACTAGAAATTACCGATGTGAATAATGCCTATCTCGAAAAAGGAAAACTGAGTGTCAGTATTTTAGACAAAGGCACAGCCTGGTTGGATACAGGCACGTTCAATTCACTGATGCAGGCATCTCAATTTGTTGAGGTCATAGAAGAACGCCAGGGCCTTAAGATTGGCTCCATTGAAGAAACAGCTTGTAGAATGGGCTTTATTTCAAAGGAGCAACTTCAAAAAATCACAGCGCCTTTTTTGAAAAGCGGCTATGCTAAAAATATAAATCCAAAGTAAATGACAGTAAAGCAATCGCCACTCAAAGACTGTTTTGTTATTGAACCCAAAGTGTTCAAAGACGAACGTGGAAGTTTCTTTGAGAGTTTTAACCAAAAAACATTTAAAAAAAATACAGGCTTAGATATTGAATTTGTTCAGGACAATCAGTCTATTTCACAATATGGTACTATTCGTGGTCTTCATTTTCAAACGGGAGACTTTGCTCAGGCCAAATTGATACGCGTTGCAAAAGGAGAAGTGCTCGATGTGGTAGTGGATATGAGACCAGATTCCATTACATATCTCAAGCAGTTCAGTTATATATTGACAGGCGAAAACAATCATCAACTCTTTGTGCCAAGAGGATTTGCACACGGTTTTGCTTCCCTTTCAGATGATGTTATTTTTGTTTACAAATGTGATAATTACTACGATAAAGCTTCAGAAAGCGGCATTTTATTCAAGGATGAAACCTTGAATATAGATTGGAAAATTCCGAAGAAAGATCAAATTGTTTCAGAAAAAGATCAAAATTTACCGACACTTGAAACCTTTTTAAGTTTATGAAAGTTTTAGTCACCGGTGCCAATGGTCAACTGGGAAAATGCCTTCAAAAGCATTCCAAACCCCTTACTGAAATCAAGTTTTTGTTCGAAACATCCCAGACTTTGGATATCACTTCAGAAGAAACAGTAAAGGCTTATTTCAAAGAGCACCAGCCGGATTTTTGTATCAACTGTGCTGCTTATACCAATGTAGAAGCAGCTGAAGATGAAGAAAACCTGGCATTTCAGGTGAATTCTGAAGCGGTGAAATCACTGTCCAGACTTTGCGATAGTTACCATACCAAACTCGTTCATATCTCTACGGATTATGTCTTCGACGGCCTAAAACATAGTCCATATCTGGAAAAAGATTCAGTAAAACCCATCAATATTTATGGAGCGTCCAAGCTCCAGGGCGAACAAATGGTTTCAGAACATATGCATGCTTATTTTATCCTTAGAACTAGCTGGCTGTATTCTGAATTTGGTCATAATTTCTTCAATACCATTCTAAAAAAAGCTGATGACCGGGTAGAGCTCCGTATCACTACTGAACAAATTGGGACGCCAACAAATGCGAATGATTTAGCAGAAATGATTCTGAATTTGATAACAGCGGATTCTAATGCGTTTGGGCTTTACCATTTTAGTAACACCGGAGAAGCCACCTGGTATGATTTCGCCAGATTGATTTTGGAAGAAAAACAGCTTGAGAATGAAGTGAGTCTAAAAGCCACCTTTTCTTATCCCACTAAGGCTAAACGTCCAAAATTTAGCGTTTTGGACAAATCGAAAGTTGAAGCTACATTCCAAACTAAAATTCCGCATTGGAGAGAAAGCCTCGTCGGTTTATTGAAGGAAGGGGAGTAGATATTAGAAGTCAGATATTAGAAGTATGAAAGAGAAAAAGAGAATAGAAAAAAGAGAATAGAAAAAAAGCTAGGAGTCAAGAACCTTGGGGCATGACAGATTTGAAATTCAGTAGTTTGTGATTAAGTGAGTTATTGAGGTTTTAGGGTATAGGAGGGATAAATTTTATACTGTCATTCCGACAGAGAAGCCTTTTTGCTTCGACGAGGAATCTTTTGGTTTAAGTAATTAGAGATTCATCAGTCGCTGAAAAAGCTCCTTCCTAACTAAAGCAAGCAGGATGATTGATAGATTCAAAAATCAGTGTTCTGTATTCGATATTCAGTAGTTGGTGAGTCTTTGAGTTACTGAGGATTTAGATGGTAGGGAATAACACAATAACTTTAAAATACGGTGTTTCGTATTCGATATTCAGTATTCACAAGTTTTGAGTTGTGTCCTGTTAGGGACTCTATATCGGTAAAAACTAATGCGTCACTTATCCAGCGTGCCGTTAGGTACGCCCCTCTGATTTTGGGTTTTGCTTCGACAAGCCTGCCTGCGTTTCCTTTAAAAGGCAGGGAATTTTTTGTTAAGTAATGAGAGATTCATCAGTCGCTGAAAAAGCTCCTTCTGAATGACAGATTTGAAATTCAGTAGTTGTGAGTAAGTGATTTATTGAGGTTTTAGGTTACAGGAGTGATAAATTTTTAATTCAACATTCAGTGTTACGTGTTTGGTATTTCCCTTTTGGGGGTGAGTGCATAACTCCCCTCCTTGGGAGGGGCTGGGGGAGGAATTCAGGAGCCTTTAGCTGTTTCCTTATGCTCCAGCGGTTGTAGTAATTCCAAAGCTTTATCCACAGACTTTACATGATCGAAGGTCAGGAGCAGGCGCAACCCATTTCTGGTTTGTTTCTCCTTCATCTGGCACTTTCTGGGATGGGATTGAACGTACTGCAGAATTTCTTTAAATCGGCTTGAATTATAAAATCCAGAGTCCTGGTTGGATAGAAAGTAGCCAATCATTTTATCTTTTTTCAAGACTAATTTTTCCAATCCGGCACTTGCTGCAATCCATTTTAAGCGAACGCTATTGACCAAATCCTGAGCTTCTTTAGGCAAGTCACCAAACCTGTCTTTCAATTCTTTTTCAAAGTTTCGAAGACCCGCTTCGTCTTCAATTGTGTTCAGTTTTGTATATAAACTCAGGCGTTCTTTGATGCTATTGATATAATCATCCGGGAATAGAATTTCAAAATCAGTATCGATTTGAGCATCTTTTACAAAGACTTTATCCTCTTCACTTTCTTGGTCCTGATATACAGATTTGAATTCGTTTTCTTTCAATTCCTGAATGGCTTCGTTCAGAATTTTTTGATAGGTATCAAATCCAATATCGCTGATGAATCCACTTTGTTCACCCCCTAGTAAATCTCCGGCACCGCGAATTTCGAGATCTTTCATAGCGATGTTGATTCCGCTTCCCAAATCGGAAAACTGTTCGAGAGCTGTCAGGCGTTTTCTGGCATCATCGGTCATCATGGTGAGAGGAGGGGTAATCAAATAACAAAAGGCTTTCTTATTGCTTCGTCCCACGCGACCACGCATCTGATGAAGATCGGACATGCCGAAATTATTGGCATCATTGATCAAAATCGTATTGGCATTAGTGACATCAAGACCGCTTTCTATAATGGTGGTAGAGACCAAAACGTCAAACTCATTGTTCATGAATTTCAACATTAACTGCTCCAGTTTTTTCCCTTCCATCTGTCCATGACCAATGCCTATTTTGGCATCGGGAACCAGGCGCTGAATCAAGCCTGCGACTTCCTGAATGTTTTCTATTCTGTTGTTGATAAAGAACACCTGCCCTCCTCTTTGGATTTCGTAAGACACGGCATCTCTGATCTGATCTTCAGAAAACCGGATCACGTGCGTTTCTATAGGGTAACGGTTCGGTGGTGGCGTTTTGATGGTCGATAAGTCTCTTGCCGCCATCAGGCTAAACTGAAGCGTTCTGGGGATAGGGGTGGCCGTGAGCGTAAGCGTATCTACATTGGCTTTGATGGTTTTCAATTTATCTTTTACAGAAACCCCAAATTTCTGTTCCTCATCGATAATCAAAAGCCCGAGGTCCTTAAATTTAACCGCTTTATTGACCAGTTGATGGGTGCCAATCACGATATCTACACTTCCGTTTTCCAGGCCTTCCAAAACCGTGCGACGCTCTTTGGCCGTTCGAAATCTGTTGAGGTAATCCACAGTCACAGGGAATTCGGATAAACGTTCAGAAAAGGTTTTGTGATGCTGAAAGGCGAGAATGGTAGTTGGCACCAGTACAGCAACCTGTTTTCCGTTGTCTACTGCCTTAAAAGCAGCCCGAATGGCAACTTCCGTTTTTCCGAAACCGACATCTCCACACACCAGCCGATCCATGGGTTGTTCTTTTTCCATGTCGCTTTTCACATCCTGTGTGGCTGTGCTCTGGTCCGGGGTATCTTCATAGATAAAAGAAGCCTCCAGCTCATGTTGCAGATAAGAATCGGGGCCGTATTGAAAGCCTTTTTCAAGTCTTCGCTTAGCATAGAGTTTTATCAAGTCAAAGGCGACTTTCTTGACCCTGGCTTTGGTTTTTTTCTTTAGGCTTTTCCAGGCTTTGCTCCCTAATTTATAAACCTGAGGCGGCTTCCCATCTTTACCGTTGAATTTTGAAATCTTATGCAAAGAATGAATGCTGAGGTAAAGAATATCTCTGTCCCCGTAAATCAATTTTACGGCTTCCTGCATTTTCCCTTCCACATCAATTTTTTGGAGTCCGCCGAATTTTCCAATACCGTGGTCGATGTGAGTGACATAATCCCCGATTTCAAGACTGGTTAATTCCTTAAGCGTGATGGCTTGTTTTTTGGCGTAGCCATTTTTCAAATGGAACTTGTGATAACGGTCAAAAATTTGATGATCGGTATAGCAAACCAGCTTATTGACTTCGTCGATAAACCCCTCATGCATGGAAAGGACAAGCGTTTTATAATGCACTTCCTGGTCCTGATCTTCAAAAATATCCTTGAATCGTTTCGCCTGCTGATCGCTTGTGCAAAGAATACAATTTTCGTAGCCTTTTTCGTGCTTAGCATTCAGGTCTTCCATCAGCAAATCGAATTTCTTATTGAAAGAAGGCTGTGGGCTCGTTGGATAACTAATAGTCTGATCGGGCTTCAAAAAAGCCTGAGTTCCAAATTCAACAAGGCTGAAGTTCAGGAGTTGTTTTTTCAAAAGAGAACCATCACAGAAAAGCTCGCTGGGTTTGCTGTGTTTGATTTCGGCAGAAAGTCCAGAAAAGGCTTTTTCAGCTTTACCAAAAAGATCATCTATAGTCTGACAAAGCACATCCATATTTTTCACAAATACGGTAGTGGAGTTGCTGATATAGTCCAAAAAGCTTTCTCTTACCTCATCCAGCTGCTTTTTTTCAACATTGGGCATGATATCGATTCGCTTTTTCTGCTTAGTCGATAATTGCGTTTCCACATCAAATGCCCGAATACTGTCTACTTCATCCCCAAAGAATTCTATGCGGTAAGGCTCGTCATTACTGAAGGAAAAGACATCAATAATTCCACCTCTTACGGAAAATTCGCCGGGTTCGGTTACGAAGTCTACGCGTTTAAACCTATATTCAAAAAGTACTTCGTTGACAAAATCCAGTGAGAGTTCGTCGTTCAATTTTATTTTTAAAATCGTGCGATCCAGCTCCTTTTTGGTCACTACTTTCTCAAAAAGAGCTTCAGGATAAGTAACGATTAGGGATGGTTTTTTCCTGGAGTTGATTCGGTTAAGCACTTCAGATCTCAACAATACATTGGCATTGTCGGTTTCTTCAATCTGGTAAGGTCTTCTGTAACTTCCGGGATAGAACAGCACATTTTTTTCATCTACCAGTTGTTCCAAATCATTGAGATGGTAAGCGGCTTCTTCCTTGTCGTTGAAAATCAAGAGAAAAGGCCTTTCAGAAGAAAGAAAGGCTTCCGCCTGAACAAAAGATACTGCAGAACCTACAAGGCCTTTTAAGAATATCGATGTATTGGCTTGAGAAGCCAAAGCTTCCTTGAGCTCGGCGAGTGCGGGATTTTTCGAGATTTTCTCTGTAATATCAGCTTTTGTCATCGCGCGCAAAGATACTAGAAAAACTCAAATGCGTAAGGAAGACTTTGGGATGTGAATATTTTTTAATCTTCCTTTTTGTTTTGTTTTTTCTCGTAGAAATTCCGTCTGAAATCCCTGTTTTTTCGATCGTAGTGCTTTTGCTTATTGCGCTTATTATTAAAAAACACCAAAAGAAAAAGCAAGGCGATAATGGCTATAACGATGATGAATTGTGTGTCTGGTGAAAATTGCTCGAGCATGACTTAAATTTTTATAAACATAATGAGTTTTGGATTGTTATGAAAATCAAACCCGAATCACAAAGTCCTGTTTGACCTGTTCTTTTCTGAAAAACACCAATCCCCATTGAAAGGTGTCAATCGTCACCCGGACTTCTTCATGAGTTTTTATAGCTTCCCAGGCCATTTCCATGGCTGGGGACCAGTGGATATCATCCAAAATAAACAGGGTATCGTTGTGTTTGTGTTTGAGCAGACTTTCAAAATAGCTGAGAGTAGCCTCCCCATCGTGATGTCCATCTATAAAAATCAGATCGAATTTTTCTTCTGATCCTTCCCGTGCAAGACTCCTAGGCGGGTTTAACTCTGTAAGACCTTCATCAAAAGAGGAATTCATGCCAGTGATTTTAGTAAGTTTCAACTTTTCAAACAGGCTTTGTGCATAGGCTGAAGTGGCCGGACAAGCTTCAATAGTTGTTAAGCGAGCCCGACCGGAACCCGCTATACTGATGCTTCCCAAACCTATGGAAGTTCCAAGTTCGAGTGCGTTTTTTACAGACAGATAATCCACAAGCCGACTCATCAGTCTGGCGCGTTTTCGAGAGATGGAGACGTGTTTAGCGATTTTAGAAACGGGTCTTAAATTGCCTTTGAAAATTTTAGATCCGGCGCCAATATCCTGGACTTCCAGGACTTTATTGGACGTTGAGAGGGTTTTTTTAGCCTTATCCCAAAGTTCATAAGCTTCCAAATGTTCCTTATTGTAAAAACATTTCGTAATCAACTTATACACAAAAGGAGAATGGATTCCATGTTGATTTTTGGAATGCCACAAAAATTTTAGAAATGCTTTAGCCTTAAACCACATTAGTTATATTTAACTGACAAAAATCATTCTTTAAGAAGTATTCAAGCTGTAAAATTGCATAAAATATCTGGATATGTTTCTACAAACACTTTTCGTCAATTGGTCAAATGGGGCTTTTATCATGACCGCTATTTTTGGACTTGTCATCGTAAGTCTGGTGGGTTTTGTGATTTATTATATTTCAAAAGCCAGTAAGAAAGAACGTAAGCAGAGAGAAGAAAACGAGGAAGCTTAAGCCTCCAATTTCATAGACAATTCAAACCACTGTTCTGTTTTATCTTCCAGTTCGGCCTGGATTTTTTGAAGCGCCATGGTCTTTTCTTTGATTTCTTCCGGACTTAAGTCTTTAAGGAATTCGGCCTCCAGTTTTTCCTTTTTCTTTTCGAGGGTATTGATTTCCTTTTCCAGCTTTTTATAGGTCTTTTGCTCGTTGAAGCTGAGTTTGTTTTTGGGCTCTGTGTTTGGTTTGGATTTGGTCGAGGTTTCAGAAGAGGTTTGGCTGCTTTCTTCGTATTTAGCTTCCAGCTCCAAAGCCTTTAAATCTCTGTAATCTGAATAGTTTCCGGGGAAATCTGTGATTTTACCTTCACCAAATACAAACAGGTGATCCACGATTTTATCCATAAAATATCGGTCGTGACTCACTACAATAAGACAGCCGGGGAAGTCTAAAAGGAAATTTTCAAGCACATTGAGGGTTACAATATCGAGATCGTTGGTAGGCTCATCGAGAATTAAAAAGTTAGGATTTTGGATTAAAACGGTACATAAATACAAGCGCTTTTTCTCACCACCACTTAGCTTTTCAACAAAATCATATTGTTTTTTGCGATCGAATAAAAATTTCTCCAGCAACTGGGACGCTGAAATTTGCCGCCCTTTGGTTAAGGGAATGTAGTCTCCATAATCCCGAATCACTTCGATGACTTTCTGGCCTTCTTTGGCTTGAATACCACCCTGCGTATAATAGCCAATCTTAAGCGTTTCACCATGAACCACTTTTCCCTGGTCTGGAATCAAACCGCCGGTCAATACATTCAGGAAGGTAGATTTTCCGGTTCCATTTTTCCCAATGATACCGATGCGTTCGTTTTTCTTAAAGATGTAATCGAAATCCTGGAAAAGGTAATTGTCTTCAAAACCTTTAGAAACATGGTGCATTTCTAGAACTTTGGAGCCCAAACGCTCCATATTGATTTCCAGTTCCACCTGGTGATCATCTCTTCGCTTGCTTGCTCTGTCTTTGATGTCGCCAAAGCTTTCAATTCTGGATTTGGACTTGGTGGTTCTCGCCTTTGGTTGACGCCTCATCCAGTCCAGTTCTTTCTTGTAGAGCTGTTTTGCTTTAGCCGTGGTGGTTTGTTCTACCTCAATGCGTTCAGCTCGCTTTTCAACATAGTAGCTGTAGTTTCCTTTGTAATTGTATAAAGTTTTGTCTTCCAGTTCTATGATATGATTACAGACCCTATCCAAAAAATAGCGGTCGTGAGTAACCATAAACAAGGTAAGGTTTTCACTTTTTAAGAATTCTTCCAGCCATTCAATCATTTCAAGATCCAGGTGGTTGGTAGGTTCATCGAGAATCAATAAATCTGGTTTTCCGAGTAAAAGGTTGGCGAGTGCCAAACGTTTTTTTTGTCCGCCAGACAAGTCACTTACTTTCTTGGATAAGTCGTCCAGTTTCAGTTTGGTAAGAATCTGACGGTAGGTGGTCTCAAAATCCCAGGCTTGTTTGGCTTCCATCTGGTCAAAAGCCTTTTGATAAGCTTCAGCTTCATCGGGATTTTGCAATGCCTTTTCGTAAGCATTGATGATGCCGAGAATTTCATTATCAGAAGAAAGGATAGTTTCTTCAATACTCAAGGTAGGTTCCAAATCGGGTTCCTGAGGTAAAAATCCAACCTTCACGCCTTTTCTGTATACCACCTGTCCGCTGTCCGGAGCTTCTTTCCCGGCTATAATGTCGAGTAAGGTAGTTTTTCCAGTCCCGTTTTTGGCAATAAGCGCTATTTTTTGACCCTGGCTAATGCCAAATGATAAGTTTTCGAAGAGTTCGAGGGTCCCAAATGATTTAGAGACTTCTTCAACCGATAGATAATTCAATGTTATATTTTTTGCAAAAGTACTCAAGTCCATTTGAAATAGCTAATTCAATTCATCATAATGGAACAACTATTTGCTATAAATATTTCAAAATGAGACTATCACTTCATTCAAAAGGCATATTTTTGCCGCCTTGTAAAACGTACTAAAAGCAAATTCAAATGAAAGTAGCTGTTGTCGGCGCTACCGGAATGGTAGGCCAAGTGATGCTCCAGATTCTTGGGGAGCGTAATTTTCCTTTAACCGAGTTAATTCCTGTGGCTTCGGAGAAGTCGGTAGGGAAGTCCATCGTTTATAAGGATAAGTCGTATAAGGTGGTAAGCTTAGCAGACGCAGTGAAACGAAAACCAGAAATCGCTTTGTTTTCTGCCGGGGGGGACACGTCTTTGGAATGGGCACCAAAATTTGCCGAAGCAGGTACAACCGTCATCGACAATTCATCGGCGTGGCGTATGGATTCCACCAAGAAATTGGTAGTTCCTGAAATCAATGCTTCTGAAATTACCGCAGACGATTTGATCATTGCCAACCCCAACTGCTCCACCATCCAACTGGTGATGGCCTTGCAGCCTCTGCACAACGCTTACCAAATTGACAGGGTGGTCATTTCGACTTACCAGTCGATTACAGGAACCGGGGTAAAAGCTGTTCAGCAACTGGAAAATGAATACGCCGGAAAAACTGGCGAAATGGCCTATCCGTATCCGATTCATAAAAATGCAATCCCTCACTGTGATGTGTTCCTGGAAAACGATTACACCAAGGAAGAGATGAAACTAACCAATGAAACCAAAAAGATTTTATCGGATGATAGCGTGAAAGTGGCCGCTACAGCGGTGAGAATACCCGTGGTCGGGGGACATTCTGAATCGGTTAATATCGAATTCAAAAAAGCCTTTGAAGTTTCTGACGTGAAGAAAATCCTAAGTGAAACCGATGGGATAACCCTTCAGGATAACCCCGGAGTCAATACTTACCCGATGCCCATTTATGCTCAGGGTAAAAACGATGTCTTCATAGGCAGAATCCGAAGAGATTTCACCAGAGAAAATGCGCTAAATATGTGGATTGTATCAGATAACCTGAGAAAAGGCGCAGCAACCAATGCGGTACAAATTGCTGAATACCTTTTAAACATGCGCTTTAAAGCCTAAGTTATAAAGTCGATAATTTAAAAACACCTTTTTGGGAATCCAAAAAGGTGTTTTTTTAGTGAGTGGCAAATGGGCTTAAGATTACCTGTCGCTAAGTTTCAAATGTGCAGCATTAAACCTGTTTGCCCTCCCTGGAAGGCAGGTTCAGAATTAAACAAATCTGAATACATTGTAAGGATCTTTCTTTATATTTACGTCTAAAATCTAAACCAATGAAATACATACTCATGCCCGTTGCTGCCGTTTGCCTGCTGGCCTCTTGCAACGAAGGCGAAAAAAACCAAGAAACATTGATATATCCAGAATCCAAAAAAGTTGATAGTGTGGATGCCTATTTCGACACCGAAGTGAGAGACCCTTACCGCTGGCTGGAAGATGACCGCAGTGATGAAACCGAAGAGTGGGTGAAGGCACAAAATGCCCTGACGTTTAGTTACCTCGAAGACATTCCTTACCGGGATTCCTTAAAACAGAGATTAACGAAGGTTTGGAATTATGAAAAAATCAGTGCGCCATTCAAAAGAGGGGATTACACGTATTTTTCCAAAAACGACGGATTGCAAAATCAGTCGGTTTACTACCGTTATAAGAATGATGAAAGTCCTGAAGATGCAGAAGTGTTTTTGAACCCTAATACGTTCAGTGAGGATGGAACCACGTCTATGGCAGGCATGAGTTTTACGGAAGATGGTGAACTGCTGGCCTATTCTATCTCTGAAGGGGGAAGCGACTGGAGAAAGGTTATAATTCTGGATGCAGAAACCAAAGAACAACTAGGAGATACGATTGTGGATGTGAAATTCAGCGGTATTTCCTGGAAGGATAAGGAGGGCTTTTATTACTCGAGTTACGACAAGCCGGAAGGAAGCGAGTTATCTGCAAAAACAGATCAGCATAAACTTTACTATCATAAACTGGGTACATCTCAAAGTGAAGATCAATTGATCTATGGAGGAACTGAGGAAGAAAAGCACAGGTATGTATCCGGAAGTGTTACGGAGGACAATCGTTACCTGATTGTTTCGGCATCCAAATCAACCTCCGGAAATCGATTGATGATCAAGGATCTGACAAAGCCAAATTCTGAATTTGTTGACATCATAGATACGTATGACAGCGACGTCTATGTTATAGAAAATGAGGGCAGCAAGCTTTTTATCGTCACCGATAAAGATGCGCCAAATAAGAAAATTGTAACGGTGAGTGCTGGTGCACCGCAGGCAGAAAACTGGGTAGACTTTATACCGGAGACTGAGCATGTTTTATCTCCGTCTACAGGAGCGGGTTACTTCTTTGCTGAATATATGGTAGATGCCGTTTCACAGGTAAAGCAATTTGACTATAAAGGTGAGCTTGTAAGAGATATCGATCTGCCTGGAGTAGGTTCTGTAGGAGGCTTCGGAGGTAAGGAAGATGCAGAAGTACTGTATTACTCCTTCACCAATTATACAACCCCTGGCACCATTTATAAATTTGAGCCTAATAAAGGAACTTCAGAAGTCTATCAAAAGCCTGATATCGATTTTGATACGGAGGATTACGTAAGCAATCAGGTATTCTACACCTCCAAAGACGGTACGCAAATACCAATGATTATTACGCACAAAAAAGGAATAGAACTGGATGGTACGCATCCGACCATGCTTTATGGTTACGGAGGCTTCAATATTTCCTTAACCCCCTCTTTTAGCACGGCGAATACGGTCTGGCTGGAAAATGGCGGAATTTATGCTGTAGCCAACTTGCGAGGAGGTGGTGAATATGGAAAAGAATGGCATGATGCAGGAATCAAAATGAAAAAGCAAAATGTGTTTGATGACTTTATTGCTGCGGCAGAATACCTCATCGATGAAAAGTATACCTCATCAGACAAGTTAGCCATCCGTGGCGGATCCAACGGTGGTCTTTTGGTAGGCGCTACGATGACCCAAAGACCCGACTTGATGCAGGTGGCTTTACCAGCGGTGGGTGTTTTGGACATGCTGCGTTACCATACCTTCACATCAGGTGCAGGCTGGGCATACGATTATGGAACGTCTGAAGATAACCCTGAAATGTTTGAATACTTAAGAGGCTACTCCCCTTTACATAACATTGAAGAAGGAACAGAATATCCTGCAACTTTAGTCACTACCGGAGACCATGACGACAGGGTTGTTCCTGCGCACAGTTTCAAATTTGCTGCTGAATTACAAAGCAAGCAGTCTGGAGATAACCCAACCTTAATACGTATCGAAACCGATGCAGGACATGGGGCTGGAAAGCCAACGTCTAAAATCATCCAGGAATATGCGGATATATTCGCCTTTACGTTTTACAATATGGGCTACGAGGAGTTATAAAATACAATGCGAAACTAGTCCTAATTAAAAAAGGGGTAAGCAATGAGTTGCTTACCCCTTTTTAATATTTAAAGATTTATTTAATTCTTATATATCGTAGTAATAGTTTTCAAAACTATTCCATTCATATCTGCTTAAGACGCCATTTTCATCGAAATCCCAGTTATTGAATACGTAGTTTGCAAGTTCGTATTCGCTGATATAATTGTCACCGTCTAAATCTATATCTGTAAAGTATTCGGTGTCATAAACGATGTCATAATATTCATCGTAATCTATCATGCCGTCATCGTCCATATCTATATAACCTACTTCTTCATATACAAGATAGTCATCGTAAAAGTAGTTATATCCTACTAGCCATTCTTCGTCGGATAGAAAACCATCATTATCGGTGTCTAAGCCGGCAAAAGATTCTCTAAAAAATCCCTCTTCGACTATTCCTCGTGGATCGGCATCTTCTGACCAGGCAGAATAAAATTCATCGGTAAATTTTTCAGTGAATTCTTCTCTTTCAATAAGATAATCATCGTCTTTATCCCATTCATCGAAACTTTCCTGTGCAAACGTTGCAGTTGTACCTAATATAAGCAAACCGCTTAAAACTATTTTTAATGTGTTCATAATGTGAGTTTAATATGGTTAAACAATACTCAAATTTAATTTAACAGATAGTATATCTTTCCCAGGATTTCGCGTTTAACGGGACCTTAACCTTAGGTGTTAAGAAAGTATAATTCTTAAAATACCTCGAATGGCATAGATGTATGGATTTGATGTTTTGATTTAGGGATAGCGAAAAATACGAATGGCCGTCGAGTATGTGCTTTTAATTCTACTTGGCATTGAAGTGAAAAAAGAACTCTTTTATATTGGTTTTTGGGGTTGTTTTTTATTCTAATTCGTTTATCTATTCACTATATTAAGCCTATCTTAAACAATTCATTAATATTAGAAACTATGAAATTACTTGGAACTATTTTAATGATAGCAGGAATACTGGGAACCATTGTATTTGGCATTCGGGCCTTAGAAAACTCAGAAAGCTTCAATCTTTTGGGCTTAGAGGTCGCTGTAAGTTCTGCCAACTGGACGCCCGTGATCATAAGTGTTATTGTGCTTGTTGTGGGCCTTTTACTAAGGCGTAGATAGGCATGGCAGCTTAGAAAAGGAGATATTTAGAATGTAAAGCTATAAGAAACCTGGTTACAGATCGAGTATTATGCCTGTTCACTTAACTCAGTATCGGAACCCTACACATGTTCTGGTGTCTTTTATTAGAAATTATAATGATGAACTATTGGCAGTAGGGGTTCTACAGTCCCGATCCCGAAGTTTCGAGGCGTGAGAACCAGTGATAGGAATTTTTACGCATAAAAAAACCCAACTACTTAAAGTTGAGGTTTAAAAGGGGGTGCCTCCAGTCCCGAGGCTTCGTTAGAACCAGTGACACAAATTTTTACGCATAAAAAAACCCCAACTACTTAAAGTTGAGGTTTAAAAGGTGGTGCCTCCAGTCCCGATGCTTCGGGAGAACCAGGGTCTATTTTCTGTTGATAATATCTGAAAGAA
>NZ_FNCW01000007.1 GCF_900099815.1 Psychroflexus sediminis
GATCGTTCTTCGTTTTCAATTAACTGGTTTTTTTACTCTTAGAGAAATTAAAGTTTTAAGTTATTTTATATATATCGATTTTTAATTAAAGTTTCCATTACTTTTTACCATCGCCGTAAAAAGTAACCAAAAAGGTCTAGGCTGACTAAAAAAACATAAGAAAACCCTACGGAATCCCCCGCCACAGATAAAAAATAACTCAACCGCCTATCGTCGGTTTCAAACAGATTTTTATCTTTTAACCCTTTCTGCTTCCTTGGTTTTCAATGTTTTTTTAGTAGGCCATTCTTTTAATTATCAAATGCTTTTTCTACTCCTCCACTATACCACTACACCAATAAACGACTACACGACTAGACGGTGAACAGTGAACGGTGAACTGTCAACTGTTTCACATTATAAAAAGTAGGCCGTTTCCACTATACTACTACTCCACTATACGAATACACCATTACTCGACTACACGGTAAACGGTGAACGGTCAACTGTAAACTATAAACCGCCACCGACTCACAACTCATCATCATATGACTTACGAATCAGTTCTGCTTTTGAATTGATTTCCAGGGCTTTATAAATATTCTTGATATGGCTTCTTACCGTGTCCAGGGAAATGAATAAATCGGAAGCGATCATCTTATAACTTTTCCCGTTTACAATACCGCTGACGATTTCGAGTTGCCTTTCGGTGAGTTGACTTTTGGGTTTGGGCTTGTAATAATCTGCAATTTTTCTGGCGATGGCGGGGGACATATAGGAACCGCCCTGAGCCACAACTTCCACCGCATCTTTGATTTTGGGCAGTGAGCTTCGCTTGGAGATATAAGAACAGGCCCCCGCGCTTAAGGCCTTAAAAATGACATCGGTTTCCTCAAAGGTCGTGAGGATGATCACTTCCAGTGCCGGTAAAATGGATTTGATCTCCGGCAAAGCCTCAATACCACTTCGTCCGGGCAACTGTATGTCCAGCAATAAAATAAAATCCGCATCCAACTTGTTTATCCACAGGATAAACTGCTCCACACTCCCGAAAGTCTCCAGTAGCTGTATGGATTTTTGCATAGTGAAAAAGGACACCAGCCCGTCCAGAACCACCGGGTCATCTTCTACAATTACAATGTTGATTTGTGCTGACAATTTTTTGGGATAAGTAAATTAAAATTATCGATAAGCTCCAATCACATCTTGATGTGATTTACATTAAATACTTTGCGGTAAGTAAACTTTCACCCCAAAGCCGTCTTCATAATCAAAAGTCAGTTGCCCGTTGAGGTTTTCGCATCTTAATTTCATATTGGCCAGACCCATTCCTGTTCCGCATTCAAAAGTTCCCACACAGCCGTTGTCTTTGATCTGAAGAATACACTGCTCGTTTTTATTGGAAATCTTTATGCTTACCTTATCCGCATTGGAATGTTTGATGATATTGGTGACGGCTTCTTTGAATATTAAAAAAAGATTCCGCTTGCAGTTAAAGTTGATTTTTCTGTTGGGATTCGAAACATCGGCTTCAATGCTGTAAGTGATTTGAGCAGGAAGGAGCATTTCTTCTGCCAGTTCCTGCATGCGCTCCAGCAAATCGGCCAAGGTATCTCGTCTGCTGTCAATACTCCAGACCAAATCCCGCATATGAGAGATGGTATCTCTGCTCATGGTTGTGATTCTATGCAGCCTGGTTTTATCAATTTTATGATTGGTTTGCATCTCCAGCATTTCGGTCTGCATGGCCAAACCTGTGAGCATGGAACCCACATCATCATGTAAATCGCTCGAAATTTTAGTCCGTAAACGTTCCATTGCTAAAGCCTGATTGAGCCGATAGCGATAAAATGCATAAAACAAACCGAGAATAAATGCTCCCGCTAAGGCTATAAACCACCAGCGTTTATAGAAAATCTGCCGCACAGTAATCGGAACCGATAAGATGGAAGCACTATCAATGCCACGGGAATCTTTACCTTTTATTTTTAAAACATAATCGCCGGCCGGCAACTGGTTATAACGAATTGAAGTGGAATTACCCTGGGGAAACCACTGCTCTTCAAAACCTTCAAGTTTTGTGCTAAAGCTGTTTTTTTGATTCTGAAAATAGCTGGTCATCGTCCATTCGATTTCAAAATACTGATCGTAGGGGGATAAATTTAAGGCTGTAGACTCTGTTTTGTTATAATCTATTTTGAAATTTGATTTGTTCTTGTTGTTATATCCTTTTGCAGCCAAAAGCCGTAAGCTTGGCGGATCAGACTCCCTGGAAATACCCTGTGGCTTAAAGCTGTTTAATCCGTTCATCCCTCCGAAATAAAAATGACCCCGGCTGTCTTTAAAAAAGGAGGAATAATTGAATTCGTAATGTGACAGGCCATCTTCAGTATAAAAATTTTGAAAGATCCCGGTCGTTTTCTCCAAATGAGATAAACCATCGTAGGTACTTATCCATAAACCATTGTCATCATCGGACAGCAAACCCACGACATTGTTATTTGGTAATTGCTGAGATTTGGTAAAGGCTTTTACAGTATGACCATCTGCTGAAATATAATTGAGACCTCCACCGTAAGTCCCCACCCAAAGGTTCGCGTCTCTATCTTCCTCTAAAACGAGAATGCAGTCTCTTGAAATACCAGGGGTGGTTTCTCTGGTATATTGTTTTTCAACAGATCCACTAAGATGTATTTTGAGTAGTCCGTCAGTTTGAGTTCCTATCCAAACAATACTGTCTGTCTGACTTTCTTCAAAAAACCTGAAATTAGAAATAGCGGGAGTGGTTTCAGAATCAGAAAAAACAAACCTGCTCGTTTCATTTTCAGGATCAAAAAGCACTAACTGAGTCAGACTTTGACCAAAAAGCAATTTTCCATCACTGAGTTTAATTAAGGGGTTTTGTCCCTTAAAAGTCACATGATTACGAAATTCGTCATAGCTTTTAATGCTTCCATTTTTTAAGTTGATTTTCAGCAAAGTCTCTCCTAAAGTAAAAACATGCTTTTTTTCATCATCAACGACAAAAAAATTGGCGGTATGTTTAAAGGCCTCCAGGGACTGGCTTTCCAAATTGAGTTGAAGTGTACCCACTTTTCCGCTTTGGGTCTGATAGAAAATTTTGTTCTTGTTTTCACATTTAGCAAAAATAGTCCCCTTGTGATCCTCAAAGATACCGCGCATGGAGTTTCCCCAGCCTTCATTATTTGCCTTAAATAAGGGTTTAAACAACTCCTCGCCAATTCTTATTTTAAATAAGCCGTTATCTGTTGCTACCCAAAGTAATTTGGAAGCATCAATAAAAAGGCCTCTGATTTTTGAATATTCAAACCTGGCTTTAAGTTGTTGGGTGTAGTCCGTAAACACCCCTCCCGGACTCATGCGATAAAGTTCAGTTTCTCCGGCAAACCAAATGTGTTTTTGGTAATCTTCTATGGCGTAATAAAATTGAATATTTTTTTTAAACAGGTGTTTACGCTGTAAGCTGTTCTCATCAAAGGTGAAAATTCCGAGTTCCTGTTGTGGAAAAAAATAGTGGGTATTGCTGGAATCATAAAAGGAAACATTAAACTTCAGCTCAGAGCCATACCATTCAAAGCTTGACAGATCAAATTTAGCTTTCAGATTTCCGCCGGCATCAAATTTATAACTTCCGAAAGGGGTGCTCCATAGTATATCACCCTGTTGATCTGAAATTAATCGGCTATAATCCAGCTTATCTACTGAAATAGAATGTTTTATTTCAAACTGATCATCATTTAATTTTTGCAGGTATTGCGTGGCGTTTGCGTTTTTTTTGGTTTCAAAATCTTCACATATGATCCAGATACTGCCATCCTTATTTTTCATCAGGTTCAAAACGGAACCCCTGATGTTATGCGGTCTGTGATAACTGAAAAGTTTATCGGTTGAAAGATCGAGTTTGAAGAGTTTTTCATTAGCGATATACCAGAGATGGTTGGCCGTGTCATCCATGAGCATTTCCCCTCTGATGTTTTCCTGCTCTATAAAAAAGGGATTGTTTTTATTGGAATTGTAAAGCTTAAAATGATAGCCGTCGTACCTCAACAAACCAAGCTCTGTTCCAAACCACATCATTTCATTGTTGTCCTGTGTTAAATTTTTAACATCTCTAAACAGCAGCCCTTGCTCGGTAGTAAGCACATCTATTTGCCAGGGATTTTGAGCGAGCAGTTCTGAAGTCATTGACATAATGACCCACAATACACAACCGATTAAAACCCTGACTTTCAATTTTATACGCGGATTTAAATCAAAGATAATCATTTCTGTCATATAACCACATGAAGATGTGATTGACAGATAAGCCTTTGTTGAATACTTTTCGACTGTTAAATTAACATAAATTATAAAAAAGATTAGTTATGAAAAAATTAGTGATGATTATTCTGATGTTACCGCTTGTGGCCATGGCTCAAGAAGTTGATTCGCAGTTATTGACCTTAACAGAATTTACAGTCAAACAGGGGCATGCTGCTCAGTTTCTGGAAGGTGTCAAAAAATGGAAAACCTGCTACAACGAAAACAACGGTACCAATTCCTGGAACTTCTGGTCAAGAGTGCAGGGCGAAGGAAACGTGTATGGAGTTTCCGGCAACATGTCCAACTGGGCTGAAATGGACAATGATGACGAGGCAGGAGAGGCCTGTAGAGTCGTCGCCATGAACTTTATTATGCCACATGTCGAAAAAGTGGTTTATGACATCACCAGATCCATACCCAAATGGAGTAAAAAGAACCCATCTACAGATATGAAACTGGTTTGGGTGACCTATTTTAAAGTGAAGGATCGAGCTATGTTTAACGAGATCGTCAAAGATGTTTCTGGCACTCTGGCTGACGAAGAAGGCGAGCCAAGAGGCTATTGGTATGGCTTTATGGGTGGAGGCCTGGACGCACCTGATTATATGGTATCTGAAACCTTTCCAAGTTATGCCGCTCTGGATGAAGATGATAAAAAAGACAGTCCGTTTACCGTTTACAAAAAGGTACATGGTGATAAAAAAGCTAAAGAAATGAACGAAATGTGGAGTAAGGCTGTCGATAAAGGCTGGTCTTACCTCTGGGAACTCAATCAGGATTTATCTAATTAAAAACTATATATCATGAAAACAATCAGCAAAATTTTAAACGTCTTAGCCCTAATGCTTTTGGGGGCCACCTTTTGTACTGCGCAGATTCAGCCGTACAGAATTCACGTCGATCACGTCTATCCTTCCAGTTCTGAAGAGTATGAAAAAATAGCCGAAAAACTGGCAGACTTAGCCAAAGATAACAAGGAAGAAAGAGGATGGCATGTCTTATGGACCGATGACAACCGCGTTATTTCAATGACTCCCGTCAGCGGCTGGGAGGATTTGGGAACCGAATTCATGCCAAATACACGGACTAAACTTGGTGATGAAAAATTCGCTGAGCTATTTCAGGAGTTTGACAAGCATTACGACACCCACAGTGATAATATTATCATGTTAAGTGAAAAATATTCTTATATGCCTACTGGCCTTGATATATCCCCTGAAGGTCAAAACTATAGAAAAAACATGATCTTATACCACAAGGCGCGTGATCGTGAAAAAATCATAGAAATAGCCGGAAAATTCAAGGAGCTTTACTCTAAAAAAGGGTCGACGGCCCACTATCGTTTCTATATGAGTGGATTTGGAAATCCAGAAGCCTATGTTCTGGTCTCCAGCTCAGCAGAAAGCCGTCTGGAACATGCCAAACGAAACGAAAAAAACCAGAAACTCTTAGGAGAGGATGCAGGCAAACTCTGGAAAGAGCTTACGCAGTATGTAACGAAAATAGAGCATATGGAAGGAAATATGATGCCAAAGCTATCCTATGTTCCTACTAAATCTTAACCAGAAAGAAGCCGGAACATATTTTGTAAAAAGCAGCCGCTTTAACGGCATAAGCTAAGTGTTGTTTTGTATAGTCCTCAAGCATGGCGGCAGGGCTATACAAAACTATTTAAAAAGGATAGCGCATAAGCGATTCTGAAAACAACTATTAATAAATCAACACCATGAAAAAACTAATTTTAGCAGGACTTAGCCTCGGCCTTATTATGGCCTGCCAGAACCAGGGAAAACGCTACACCCAGGAATCTCCGGAAATAGAGACTTACAAAAAGGTCATCAAAGCCTATGAAGATCAGGATTGGGGGAGTTTTGCCATGCATTATGCGGATACTGCAATGATAGCTAACAATGTTACCGAAGATAAGGCTATAAGCCTGGATGAATTTATTGAATCCAATAAAGAAGACGCCTCGCTTTTTACCTCCTGGTATTTTGTAGACGCCAAGGATGAATTCGAAATGGTTACCACGGATAAAGGTGAAACCTGGGTAAACTACTGGGGGCTTTGGCAGGGTATACTCAAGACCGATGGTAATATCTATGATATACCGGCACATATAACCGTTCAATTTGTGGATGGAAAAATTGTAAAAGAATTCGGGTACTGGGACGTCTCTCCCCTTCTTTTAAATCCTAATAACATTGTTGTCATCGACCAGTTATACAAAGCTTTTTCAGCAGGGGAAATTCCTAAAGTCCTGGAACTGATGGATGAAAACATCGTCTGGAATGAAGCGGAAGGCAATGCCTATGCCGACGGTAATCCGTACATCGGTCCGGAGGCGGTATTAAATGGTGTTTTTGCCAGAGTGGGTTCAGAATATGAATTTTTCAACTTACAGGACATCGAGTTGCATAATATGAGGGATAATCAGGTCCTGGCCACCCTGCGTTATGACGCCAAGCACAACAATGGCAATAGTTTCAATGCTCAGGTCGCCCATTTGTGGACTTTGAGTGATGCAAAAATCACGGCTTTTCAGCAGTATGTGGACACCAAAAAACTCCATGACGCTACAGGTAACTAATTTTAGTTGAGGTCTAAATGAAAAGTAAAACCAATATTAAGATGAGTGTTTAAAAGCTCACTATGATGATTTAATTATGACAAGTTCTCGAAATCTTATGTTCTCTGTACTGGTAATTGTTTTGATTACTCCAGTGCTGCAGGCTCAAAACAGAAAGAATCAAAAAGCGGTCAGGGATATTTACATGCAGCTGCAAACGGGCAATTCATCAGCTATAAATCAGCTGAAATTAAACAATGATACTACCGGGGACAGATACACCATCACCTTATATGCTATTCTACGCCATGAATGGACGGGGGTGTATTTTGACAAGATTCAGCTGCAGGAAGTCGGAAAAGATAAAATTGAAGTTACCGGTAAAGTTACCGGCCGGCAACCCACAGAGTGCGAAATCGTATCTACAAATTTCAAACACATGTGGACGCTAAGGGACGGACAAATCATCAAATTTGATGACTCCCCAAATCATGAGAAACTTCATGAGCTTTCAAGCAACTGAGTTTTTAAAAACTATAAAAAATGAAAACCGCATTAATCACAGGGACAAGTAAAGGCATTGGCCTTGAAACTGCCCTTGCTTTTGGAAGATCTGGTCATAAGGTGTTTGCGACAATGCGCAATACGTCCATGGCTGAAGATTTTAAACAAAGGATAGCAGCAGAATCCCTGGATATCAGTATATCTGAAATGGACGTAGACTCTGATGCCTCGGTCAAAAAATGTGTGGAGACCATAATCAGCACACACGGAAACATAGACGTTTTAGTCAATAATGCTGGTATTGAGCGTCATGGCTCTGTTGAAGAACTCCAGATGGAAGATTTTAAATCTGTTATGGAGACCAATTATTTTGGTGTATTGCGATGCATCAAAAGCGTCCTTCCTAGCATGAGAAAGAGTCAGGAGGGCTGCATTATAAACATATCCTCAGTTTCCGGTCATATTTCAAGCAGTCCCCTGGGGGCTTATGCGGCGAGTAAATTTGCGCTTGAGGCCTTAAGTGAAGCTTTGGCAGGCGAAGTAAAACCCTTTAACATTCGTGTTGCCATCGTAGAGCCGGGGATTATAAATACACAGATGGCAAGCGGTATCAGTATAGATAAGGAGTCTCTTTATCCCCATTCAAAGCGTCTCGCCGGACTGTTCTCAGCATCACTAAAAACACCAACACCATCAACATTGGTCGCGGACAAAATTTTGGAAGTGGCGGAAAGTGGCACCTGGAAATTAAGACATCCTGTTGGTCCCGATGCCGAACCATTTATTCAATGGCGCAAATCCATGAACGACGAACAATGGGTGGACTGGAGCGCTTGCAGCGATGATGACTGGTATGAGTCAGTAGAACAAAATTTCGGATTAAATGCCAGATGAAATTTAAATCACCGGATTCCTGATCCTAAACAACTAAACGCATCCCTCAGAAGTCTTAAAATCACAAACAAACCGACTGAATGTAAGTCTTATGAAAGTATCAGCCTTAGCCGCCCACGGCCCGAACCAAAAATTAGAACCGTTCTCCTACGACATGGGACCTGTTGGTCCTGAACAAGTCGATGTCAAAGTACTCAACTGTGGCATCTGTCATTCGGATCTCAGCATGATCAACAACGACTGGGGAATGACCACCTACCCCATTGTCCCAGGACATGAGATTATCGGTGAGGTGGTAGCAGCCGGCAATGCGGTTAAAAATGTAAAGGTGGGAGACAAAGTAGGCGTGGGCTGGTATTCCGCTTCCTGTATGTCCTGCCATGAGTGCATGGATGGCTCCCATCACCTCTGTTCCAGTGTGGAGTTCACTATTGGCGGCCGGCACGGCGGCTTTGCGGATTATGTACGCAGTCACTGGTCCTGGGCCATTCCATTACCCGACGGCATCAATCTGGATAAGGCAGGACCCCTGCTTTGTGGCGGGATCACGGTCTTTAATCCCATCCTGCTGGCCGGTGTAAAAGCAACCGATAAGGTAGGCGTCATCGGTATAGGCGGCTTGGGACATATGGCACTGAAGTTTCTCAATAAATGGGGCTGTGAGGTCGTTGCTTTTAGTTCCACTCCAGGCAAAAAGGAATCCATTTTAGCAATGGGAGCTACCCGTGTGGTGGATTCCACCAATCCTGAGGAATTGGAGAACATCGCAGGCAGCCTGAATTTTATCCTGAACACGACCAACGTCACCCTGGACTGGAATTCCTATTTGGTTGCCCTGGCACCTAAAGGAAAATTTCACAATGTAGGTGCGGTTTTGGAACCTATGGCAATTCCGGCATTTACCTTAGTCATGGGAGAGAAATCAGTCGCAGGCAGTCCCCTTGGCAGCCCGGCACTGACCAGAACCATGCTAGAGTTCTGCGTTCGTCATGACATCTACCCGATTACTGAAGAATTTCCCATGCCAAAGGCCAATGAAGCTTTAGAACATTTGAAATCAGGAAAGGCCCGTTTTAGAATTGTATTGAAAAATCAGAGCTAGTTAAGGGCTGGTCATAAATAATAAAGAATGGAAAAATCAACAAACAACACAGAAAAACCGGAATACTTCAGGCTTCGTCCGGAGGTTGAAAAAGCCTATGGGTATTCACATGCTGTAAAAATAGGCCAGCATATTAAAATCTCAGGCGCTGTCAGCATGAACGATGAAGGCAACCCTAAAGCAGTTGGAGACTTCTTACAACAGATGAAAAACTGCTATGCCGATTTGGATAAGATCTTAACACATTACGACTGCAGCTTTGATGATGTGGTCAAGGAAGATGTATTTACCACCAATATGCTGCAATTTCTTGAACACGCCAGCTACCGCAATGAAATCTACAAAAATCACTTTCCGACAGGTTCCTGGCTAGGCGTAAAAGAACTGGCTTTACCAGAGTTTTTAATTGAAATTGAGTTGGAAGCCTATAAAATTTAGAGATGACGGGTTTAACTGCAGTAAAAACTTTAAAAACAATTTCCCTTACTATTTTGGTTCTTGTCGCTTTATATTTTGTGATAGACCGGGTGCTCCCTTACTTTTTCAAATTTAATATAGAACACTATAAATCTTATTACTGGCCTAATAAATGGTGGCTTGTCGGTCATTTATCAGGAGGTGCACTGGCCTTGCTTATCGGGCCTTTTCAATTGAGCACCCCCTTCAGAAATCGTTTCATAAAGATACATCGCAGCTTAGGAAAACTTTATATAAGCGGCATTATGATAGCTTCTTTAAGCGCTTTTTATATGTCTTTTTATGTAGCCCCTCAGGTCAATGTGTCCTGGAGCATTTCGCTTTTTGTTCTGGCTTTGGTGTGGCTGGCAAGTGTGCTGATGGCTTACAGGGCTATTATGCTTAAACAAATTCCACAGCATCGGGAATGGATGATCAGATCCTATATCATTAGCCTTGGTTTTGTGCTGTTTCGTTTTTTGAATGAAAGTTCACTGGTGCAGGAACTAATGCCAGCTTTTGAAGAACGCGGCCCCGCCTGTTTATGGCTTTCCTGGACGGTCCCCTTATTTGCTTCAGAAATGCTATTGCAATGGAACAAGAAAAAAATAAAAAACAGAAAAAGGCCTCAAAGCGATTTTGACAATGAGCCTGTCGGATACAATTTCAAACCCTGATTTATTATGGATTTACAACTCAAAGGAAAAAACGCCATCGTCACCGGAGGCAGTAAAGGCATAGGCAGAAGCATTGCCTTAAATCTTGCCGAAGAAGGCGTCAATGTGGCCATTTGTGCCCGTGGTAAAGACGACTTAAAAAAGACGGAAAAAGAGCTTCTGAAAAAAGGGGTAAAGGTTATCGCCTTAACCTGCGATATAGGGAATACAGAACAGTTAGATGATTTTCTTGAAAACGTAAAAAGCCAGTTTGGAACAGTCGATATTTTAGTCAACAATGTCTCCGCTTTGAGCCTGGGAGATGACTACGACGACTGGGAAACTTCCATCAATGTGGATTTGCTGGGGAGTGTAAGAGCCACCAGGAAAGTGATCCCCTGGATGCAGGAGGCCGGCAGTGGGAACCTTCTGTTTATTTCATCAGGATCCGGACTGGAAGCCGGTTCGCCTCCGGCCTACGCCGCCGTAAAGGCAGCGCTTATCAGTTATTCCAAAACCATAGCGATTCAGCTGGCACCCAACAACATCAGGGTCAATACCCTGGCACCGGGCTCGGTAGAATTTCCGGATGGACTTTGGGAATTTACAAAAACGCAAAACCCGGCGTTTTACGATAAGATACTCCATACCATCCCGTCCGGAAGACTGGGAACACCGGATGAAATAGGAAAAGTGGCTGCGTTCATCGTATCTCCCTGTGCCAGCTGGGTGGTTGGCACCTGTCTGGCTGTGGACGGCGGACAGCATAAAGCGAATTTATAAACACAGATTAATCAAAAAATAATTAAACATGAAAAGTATAGTCATCACAGGCTGCAGCACAGGATTTGGATTCGATGCTGCTAAACATCTCGCAGAACAAGGCCATAAGGTGTATGCGAGCATGCGAAACACCAGCACTAAAAATGCTGAAGCAGCAAAGGAATTATCAGATTTTGCAAAGTCTAAAAACCTGCCCCTCAGCGTCGTGGATTTAGACGTGACTTCAGACCAAAGTGTTGATGAGGCGATGAAACACATTGAGGATTGTGATGTACTCATCAACAATGCCGGCAGAGGTTTTGGCGGTCCTGTAGAAGCCTTTACTTCTGAGGAATGTATGGCGCAACTCGATCTTAATGTCATTGGCAACCTGCGCATGCTGAAAGCCGTATTGCCCATGATGCGTGCCAAAAGATCGGGTCTTGTGATTCAATTGAGTTCCATTGCAGGAAGATTGGCTGTGCCCGGATTCGGTATTTATCACGCCAGCAAATGGGCGGTGGAAGGTATGAGCGAATCTTTACGTTATGAGCTTGGGCCACTCGGTATTGATGTGGCCATTGTACAGCCGGGACCTTTCTCAACCAACTTTTTCCATGGGGTTATTTCTCCTGAAGATACCAAAACCGCGGAAGCTTACGAACATGTCTCCAGCTTTCTTGACATTTTTTGGAATCAGTCTTTGGCGGCTTTTGAAGATTCCGGCGCACCGACTGATCCGGCTCTAGTAGTGAAAAAGTTTGAAGAACTCATCAACCTGCCCGCCGGTCAAAGACCCTTACGAAATTCCGTAGGACTCGATTTTGGAGCACAAAGCATGAACGATGTTACGGAGCCCGTTCGACTCGAAATGTTGAAAGGATTCAGCATTACTGAATTTGATGGCGTTAAAGCTTAAACGCAATAACATGGAACCCCTAACTACCATAGAAATAAGGCCTACCCAAAGCCAGGCCCGCATCAAGGCTCTGGATGTGGTCAGAGGCATCACCTTCGCCGGTATTCTGCTTAGGTATATCTATGGTTTGGGATTGCCGTACTCCTATTCAGACCCCAGTGTGCTTGGCCATACCGAAGGCTTAAACTACTATGTGTGGTTTGCCGGTGAACTGTTTTTTGAAGGGACCATGCGTGGTTTGTTCACCATACTCTTTGGCGCTGGCATAGTTTTGCTCACCACACGGCTTATTCATAAAGGCCAAGGTATTTCCACAGCCGATGTGTATTACAGAAGGATGATTTGGCTTTTGCCGTTTGGCCTGGTTAATTCCTGGCTGTTTCTCTGGCAAGGGAAATCGGTAATCCATAAAACTGTTCCGTCTGCCGGAACATGGAGACCGGGACATTAAGTATATACCTGATTTGTTATGAAGAGACAAGGACATATAAAACGAAATTTAGTACTTTCTGAAAATGCGACGCTTCGCTATCTGAGCTTTTCAGCATTGTACCTGGCTCAGGGTATACCGGAAGGCATAACCTATATGGCTATCCCGGCATGGCTGGCCATGAATGGAAAAGCACCTATGGAAATTGCAGCATTTGTTGCTGTAATTGGTATTCCGTGGAGTTTTAAAATACTTATTGCCCCATTGATGGACCGCTACACCCTGTTATCTATGGGACGAAAACGTCCCTGGATTATTTTCGGTCAATTCGGGCTTATCCTAAGTTTTCTTTTCCTTGGCCAGGTGGCAGATCCCTTAAATAACTTAAACGGTTTAATGCTTGCCGGCTTCTCTGTCAGTTTTTTTGGTGCGTTCCAGGATGTTGCCACCGATGGTATGGCGGTAGATATTGTGCCCGTCCGCGAACAGGCAAGAGCCAACGGACTTATGTGGGGTTCAAAAATCATTGGCATCTCCCTGTCTTTACTGATAGGAACCTTTCTCATTAATCTTTTGGGGTTCTCAACCGCCGTCTCCCTTTTATCTGTTAGCGTGGCTTTTATCATACTGGTCCCTATTTGTTTCAGGGAACGAAAAGATGAAAAAATTATGCCCTGGACCCATGGCACAGCCTCCCCGCAGGCTAAAACTACCCAGCTAAGACACTGGAAACAAATCTTTCACAGTCTTTTCAAGATAATAAAGCTGCGATCAACTCTCATGATGCTCATCGCAGCTTTTATACTGGGTCTGATGTATGGTTTAATCGACACGCTTTTACCCATTTTTACCATACAGGAATTAGGCTGGACCAATACCCATTTTTCCCAGGCCTATTCTACAACGACCATAATAGGGGGCTTGTTTGGGATGTTCCTTGGCGGAGCCCTGGTTGATTTTTTCGGTGATAAACGAATGATTAGCATTTACCTGGCCATTACCACCCTTATCATTGGTTTAATGGCATTTATTTCAGAATTCTGGCAAAACAATACGGTTATTTTTGGATTCATCTTGCTCTATTATTTATTCTATGTCTTCCACCTGATTGGCATTTTTGCAGCCTCCATGAAACTTTGCTGGCCGGTTATAGCGGCTACTCAATTCACCCTGTTCATGGCCTTGTCCAATATAGGAAGAGCCGTTGGCTCCGGCCTTGTTGGAACATTAAAAGAAGCTATGTCCTGGGAATACGTTTTTCTGTGTATTGCCCTGGCCCCCTTGATTTCTATTCTTTTTATAAATGGTATCGATTTTAAAAAACAGCAAACGGCTATTGCAAAATTTAATATAGCATGAATCTAAACTCTTTTCTGAAAGTAATTCTAATCTATCTGATAATCAAGCAAATAATTCTGATTTAGTTAGTGCCCGTTAAAATAAAGCTATATGAACACAAAACCTTTTATTCTGATAGTGACCGTCATATTTATTACGATTCTGACGGGGTGTAAATCGGAAAATCCTGAATACGAAAAAATGCTTGCATTTGGCCGGAACTATACTGCTGCATGGAACAGTAAGCAACCGGAAAAAATGGCCTCCTTTTATGCCGAAGAGGGGACACTAAGCGTGAATAAGGGCAAACCGGCGGTCGGAAGAAAACAGATAGCAGCGACCGCGCAATCCTATATGCATGCCTTTCCGGATCTAAAATTAACTATGGACAGTTTAACAGTACAAGAAAACACCTACAGGTACTACTGGACATTCAGAGGAACGAATACCGGTCCCGGAGGCACCGGAAACAAAGTGGATTTTAGCGGATTTGAAGAATGGAGCATGAGTGACCAGGGACTGGTACAGAAATCAGTAGGAACCTATGATGCTGAAGCTTATCAAAAACAGCTTCAGGGCGATTAAAAAATTAAATCCAACACCTATAAAAAGAATGCACTTATGATTCTAATCCCTTAAAAAACACCTATGGAACCCCTAACCACTCCTGAACTAAAACCCACCCGTAACCAGGCCCGCCTCAAGGCTCTGGATGTGATCAGAGGCATCGCCCTGCTGGGTATTCTGCTTATGAATATCAACGGCATGGGATTGCCGTACTCCTATTCAGACCCCAGTGTGCTTGGCCATACCGAAGGTTTAAACTACTATGTGTGGTTTGCCAATGAACTGTTTTTTGAAGGGACCATGCGTGGTTTGTTTACCATACTCTTTGGCGCCGGTGTTATTCTGCTCACCACACGGCTTATTCATAAAGGGGCAGGGATTTCCACAGCCGATGTGTATTACAGAAGAATGATTTGGCTTTTGCTGTTTGGCCTGGTTAATTCGTGGCTGTTTCTCTGGCAGGGGGATATCTTATATGCCTACGGGCTCTTCGGCTTATTTTTATTCCCCTTTAGAAACTTGCGGGTCAGGAGTCTCCTGATTATAGCTGCGGTTTTGATATGTATAGGAATTACATGGGATATTAGCGATTATCACAAAAACAAAAATCTCAAAACGGAAGCTGAGCTGGCCCTGCTTTTAAAGGAAAACGGCGGGACACCTGATGCCAAGGCTGAAGAAAGCCTGGCAAAATGGGAAGAGGCTAAACAAAAGAAAACAGCAGAAGAAATTCAGGAGCATATTCAAGAGATGCGCGGCAGTTATTTTGACATCATGCAGTATAAAGCCAGTCAAATTCAATGGATGCAAACCTGGTTCCAGTACCGTTATGGAGCCTGGGATATTTTGAGCTTTATGTTTTTGGGCATGGCTTTTTTCAAATTGAGAATACTGCACGGGGAAAGAAGTATAAAACTCTATGCTTTACTAGCTGTTATAGGATATAGCATTGGCTTAAGCATCAATTATTATGAAGTGAATTTGATTACCGGGAGCGATTTTGAGGCGCTTAAAATCTATGAAGCTGTACAGACTTATAATATAGGCCGCTTGTTCGTCACCTTAGGACATATTGGTTTATTCATGCTGTTTATCAAATCAGGGATGATCGGTTTTCTTCAGCGAGGTTTAGCCGCTGTGGGCAGAATGGCCCTCTCCAATTATTTAATGCATAGCATCATAACCTCTGTTGTTTTTCTGGGGTTTGGACTTTACGGGCAGCTGGAGCGTTACGAATTGTATTATGTAGTATTCAGCATCTGGATTTTTCAGCTCATCACCAGCCCCATTTGGTTAAAACATTTCTACTTCGGTCCTTTCGAATGGCTGTGGCGTTCGCTTACCTATGGAAAAAAACAGGTCTTTAAAAAATAAAATTTATGACAACTACTATCAAACGCGTTCAGTCCTTAGACTTTTTAAAAGGTTTGGTTATCCTGCTCATGGCCCTGGACCATGTCCGGGATTACTTTCATAAGGACATGTTTTATTTTGATCCAACCGATATCGAGCAAACCAATTTAGCCTTGTTTTTCACCCGATTTATCACCCATTTTTGCGCCCCGGTCTTTGTGTTACTGGCCGGGACTTCAGCCTTTTTTGTTCAACAGCGGATGCTGAAATCGGAACTCAGCCAGTGGCTGGTCAAACGCGGTCTGTGGCTGGTGTTTGTGGAGATCGTCATCATCACTTTTGGCTGGCGGTTTCAATTCAATTTTAACAGTATCCTTTTACAGGTGATCTGGTTGCTCGGGATTTCCATGGTATTCCTGGCCGCGTTTATTCACGTTCCCAGAAAGCTTATGATTCCCATATGTCTCATCGTGATTTTTGGACACAACAGTTTAGATGGAATCACGGGCGGGCAGTACAGTGACCTCTGGACACTTCTGCATGTGCAGGGACCAATTCAACCCACAGAACACATTACCCTCTTTAATGTATACCCGTTTATTCCCTGGATTTTTGTGATGCCCCTGGGCTATCATCTCGGGCGACTTTATACCTCAGCTTATGCCGCTAAAGCAAGACGACAACTCTTAATCAGAATAGGACTAAGCGCCATCCTTGTGTTTCTCGTTTTACGTGTCTTAAATGTTTACGGCAACCTAAGCCCCTGGACGATTTACGATGATTTTGGAAAAAGTCTCATGTCTTTTTTCAATGTCTCCAAGTATCCGCCTTCTTTGCTTTACCTGCTCATCACCCTGGGGCCTTCTTTGATTTTACTGGCCTGGGCAGAGCATTTTAAGGGTAAGCTCTATAACATCAGCGTGTTGTTTGGGAAAGTGCCGATGTTTTTCTACATCATTCACATTTATTACATCCATTTGCTTGCTCTGGTCGCCGTCTATCTTACAGGTTATGACCCAAGCCTGATGATTGTGGAGGTGTGGGTGAGTTTTGAAGCCGGACTGCAGGGCTATGGCTTTTCCCTGGGGGCGGTCTACCTGGTCTGGCTTTTTGTGGTGGCAACGCTTTATCCCGTTTGTGTGTGGTACTGGGACTATAAAAAAACCCATCGCCAGTACTGGTGGCTGAGCTATTTCTAATTAAAAATAATAACCGTTAAATAATAACCCTTAAAAATTAAGTTATGAAAACTCAAGTATTATGTTTCATCAGCCTTTGCTTCTTAGCCTTAAGCTGCGCTGATAAAAACTCACAGTCAGCTGAAACAGAAATCGAAGAAAACGTCACAGCATCCAGTTATTTCGACTATTCCGGCAGCGATGACCAATGGACAGGTGGCGTCAGGATGATTCCGATAGAAACCCCGAAAGGCACTTTTAAGGTGTACACCAAGCGCATGGGGAATAACCCTAAAATGCGGGTTTTGCTCCTGCATGGTGGTCCTGGCGGAACACATGAACAATTTGGGAACTTCGAGGGCTACCTGCCTGACGAAGAAATTGAATATATCTATTACGATCAGCTCGATTCTTACTATAGCGACAAGCCCAATGATCCGTCACTCTGGACCACCGAACGTTTTGTGGAGGAAGTGGAGCAGGTGCGACAGGCTCTGGGTTTACATAAGGATAATTTCTATCTCCTGGGTCAGTCCTGGGGTGGCATTTTGGCTTTGGAATATGCTTTGAAATATCAGGATAATTTAAAGGGTCTCATCATTTCTAATATGGTGGCGAGCGTACCGGAATACAATAAATACGCCCAGGAAGTTCTGGGCCCGCAATTACCACAGGAAATCCTGAAAGAAATTCAACACATTGAAGCGGATAAAGATTACGCCAATCCGAGATACGAAGAGCTTCTGATGACTCATTTTTACACCGAACACATTCTCCGTTTGCCTTTAGAAAAATGGCCAAAATCCATACAGCTGTTGTTTGAACATCTCAATCCTGAAATTTACGTTTACATGCAAGGTCCAAGTGAATTTGGCATCATAGAAGAAGCCACTTTGAGCGACTGGGATGTCTCTGATCGCTTAAAGGAAATTAAAACCCCAACCCTTATGCTAGGTGCAAAACACGACACCATGGATCCAGAGTACATGGAATGGATGGCTACCGAAGTTCAAAACGGCAGAAGTGTGATTACCAACGGAAGTCACGCGTCTCAGTTTGATGATCCGGACACCTATTTTGATGGCATTATCAGCTTTGTCAAGGATGTAGATAATGGGAGTTTTTAAGCCTAAAAAACACAAACCAACATGAATCTAAAACAATCCTTTACCATTGCTTTAATACTCGGTGTATTAAGCATTACAGCCTGGGAACTCTACTGGCGATCTCAGGGTTATTTTCCAGATCTGGACGATGACAAATATTTGTGGGCCAGAACTCGAGCTAAAGTGGATGAAGCCACCAAAAGTGATGTTGTACTTATTGGGTCTTCACGGGTATTATTCAATATTCAGGTGGATGTATGGGAAGAATTAACCGGAGTTAAACCCATACAACTGGCGAATGCAGGCAGCACGCCATTGCCGACCTTTCATGATATTGTTGAAAACACAGATTTTAAAGGGACTGTGCTTGTTGGTGTAACGCCGCCTTTATTTTTTTCAACAACAGTTGAGCAGGCACCACCGTGGACACGAGCTTCATCCCGTTCAGAATTTTATAATAACCGGACTTATGCCCAGCGCTTGAATTATATCCTGTCCATACCGCTTCAGAACAACTTTGCTTTTATCAGCAATGATGATGAGAGCTGGTTTGATGACATCAACCTTAAAGCTATTTTGAACACCATAGAGCTACCAGATCGAATTGGTAAACCAAAAGAGCCCCCATTTAGAAGATTTCAGGATATAGATATCCATAGAAATGTGCGCATGAAAGAAAGAATGGTTTCCGATACAGCTTTTGCCAATTCCATTAAAGCGGTCTGGAAAAGCATGCTCACCTCAGAACCTAAACCACCACCACCCGATAAAAAAGGAACGATGGATTATTTCTTAAGCGACCTGAAGAAATTCCAGGCCAGAGGCGGCCAGGTTATTTTGTTGAGAAATCCTTCTCATGGATTTTTTAAAGACTTGGAAAGCCTAGCCATGCCACGTAAGGAATTTTGGGACCGGTTAGTGGCTGAGGCCCGGGTTCCGGCCTATCATTATGAGGACCATGAAGGCTTAAATGCTTTCGAAACCATAGAATGGTCGCATTTATCGGCTTCCGATGCTGACGCATTTACAGAAAATTTTGTCCGGATTCTTTTAAAAGACGGGCTCATCACTAACCTTAAAACCAACTAGTCATGCTGTTTAATTCATTGAGTTTTATCGTGTTTTTGGTGATTGTTCTGGCCTTATACTATTCCAAGCTATTTCACTGGACCAACAAGAAAAGAATGCTGCTGCTGGCCAGTTATGTGTTTTATGGCTTTTGGAACCCGCCTTTGGTTTTACTCCTGTGGATTTCAACCCTGGTCGACTGGACCGCTGGTAATAAACTGGCTGTAGAAAGCCATCCGCGTAAACGCAAATTGTGGCTGCTCCTCAGTTTGGCAGTCAATCTCGGTTTCCTGGCTTTCTTTAAATACCGTGATTTTCTTTTAGATAGCTTTACCAGCGTAGCCCATACGTATGGTTATGGGTACGAAGCTCAACCTATGGATATTATTTTACCTATGGGGATTTCGTTCTACACGTTTCAAACCATGTCTTATACCATCGACATCTACAACAAAAAAATAAACCCCGCCCGAAGCTTCCTTGATTTTGCCTTATACGTGACCTTTTTCCCCCAGCTCGTAGCCGGACCGATTGTAAGAGCTCAGGGTTTGATCACCCAGTTTTATGAAGAAAAGAAGGCGAACGTAAGGCAGTTTTTATGGGGTACGTTTTTACTGACTATCGGACTGTTTCAGAAAATTGTTCTGGCCGACACCTTACTGGCCGGCACTTCAGACCAGGTCTTCGGTTCTCAAAAGATTTTAAACTCGCTCGATGCCTGGACCGGAACCCTGGCCTTTTCCGGTCAGATATTTTTTGACTTTGCTGGCTATTCTACCTGTGCCATAGGGATTGCACTGATGCTGGGGATTATTCTACCGGACAACTTCAGGTATCCTTATGCCTCTGTCGGGTTTTCAGACTTCTGGAGGCGCTGGCACATCACCTTATCCACCTGGCTCAGGGATTATCTATACATTCCTTTAGGCGGCAACCGCCATGGTATCGTGAGAATGTACGCCGCCCTGATGATTACGATGCTGCTGGGCGGTTTATGGCACGGCGCAGCCTGGACCTTTGTGGTCTGGGGTGGCTTACATGGCCTGTACCTGATTATAGAGCGTATACTGCGGTCTAAAATTCAAATTAAACTCACGGCTTTCAATGGGATTCTCCTGGCCTTGTTTACCTATATCCTGGTCAATTTTACCTGGGTGTTTTTTAGAGCAAGAGAGTTTTCCGTGGCCAAGAACATGTTGTCCTCCATGCTCTTTATGAATGAGGAAGGCGAAAAAATCATAGAAACCTTTGATGTGCTTAAAGTCTTTGTTTTGATCATTTTATTGTTCATTTCACACTGGCTGATGCGCAGGACCTCGCTCAGAGAAGTTTCCTTAAGCATGTCTCCTGTCACTTTAGGGATAGTGTGGGCGATCATGCTATTTTTGATTGTGATCTGTCAGGGCAATAGTGAACAGTTTATTTATTTTCAGTTTTAAGACCTTTTAGGTTGGAGATTTAGAAGAGGATGCGAAAAAACCCTGTGATGAAGAGCCTATACATTGCTAAATTATAACATCAAATATTTTGAATCATGAAAAACAATCACAAAAACTGGACAAAAGAAGAGCTGAAAATCTACATCCTGCTTGCATGTGCCAAGGCAGATGATGAGATATCTCCTGAGGAAATCGAGGTGATACAGTTAAAGAGTCCTCATGAACTTTTTGAGAAGATCTATGATGAATTCAAAGAGGATAAAAAGAAAAAGCGTTTGAAAAAAATTGAAAGCGCCATCAGATTTCACCGTTATGGGGCCATCGAACTTATAGAACTAAGGAATGACATTTTCAAAGTCTACATGGCAGATAACCTGATTTGTAAAAAAGAAAAATACCTGGATAATATTCTGAATAACATCATTTACTAATCTGTTCTGATATGTTTCCTTTATTCTCCAGAATTAAATGAAAACCCTGTCAGTATCCATTGTATTTTGAAGAGCTATTTTCAACATTAACCTCCTGAAAATCAGTGCTAGATTTTTCTGTCGGTGATTGGGATTTTTAAAAACAGTCCCGTCAGGGACAGGAAATGTGTAGCTAAAAATAATCAAGAAACACAACCTGCCTTTAGGTACGAGATATAAACACCCAATTATGGCAAACACCTATACACAAATACATATCCAAAGTATTTTTGCGGTGCAGGACAGACAAGGCCTCATTAAAAATGAATGGAGGGATGAATTATACAAATATATCACAGGCATTATCCAAAACCACAAGCATAAGGTATTGCAGATAAACGGAATGCCAGATCATATTCACATTCTCTTTGGGATGCGCCCTACGCAATCGCTTTCCGATTTAATGAAGCAAGTGAAACAAGATTCATCAAAATGGATAAATAACAAAAAACTTGTGACTGGTAAATTTTCGTGGCAGTCTGGTTTTGGTGCATTTTCATATTCCAAATCGGAATTGCCTAAAGTGATCAATTACATCAAAAACCAAGAGCTCCATCATACCTCCAAAACCTTTCAAGAGGAATATTTACAATTGTTGAAAGAATTCAATATTGAATTTGATGAACGCTATATTTTAAAATCTGTACTGTAATATATGTTGTACCCAAAGGCACAAAAAACATATTTACACTATAAAATGCTACCGGGATAACGTCCCTAACGGGACAAAACAACATAAAACTAATGCTGAAATTCTTCCGCAACCTCCGCAAAAAAAACTCATCGAACAGCATAAAGCCAAAAACTATTTTCTTTACGCCATCAGCGAAATCTTTCTGTTGGGGGTTGGGATTTTTAAAAACCGTCCCGTCAGGGACAGGATACGGGTAGCTAAAAATAATCAAGAAATACAACGTGCCTTTAGGTACGAGATATAAACACCAAATTATGGCAAACACCTTATTCACGAGCGCGACGCTCGCGCTGGAGTTGCACAAAAAACATATTTACATTATAAAATGCTACCAGGATAAAGTCCCTAACGGGACAAAACAACATAAAACTAATGCTAAAATTCTTCCGGAAAATCCGAAAAAAACTCGTCGAGCAGAACAAAGTTTTCAACTACTTCCTTTACGCCATCGGCAATTCTTCCTGGTGGTGATTGGGATTTTTAAAAAAAGTCCCGTCAGGGACAGGATACGGGTAGCTAAAAATAATCAAGAAATACAACGTGCCTCTAGGTACGAGATATAAAACACGCAATTATGGCAAACACCTTATTCACAAGCGTGACGCTTTCGCCATTGGCGAAATCTTCCTGTTAGTGACTATGATAAAAATATGTGACTCGGTCTAAGGCAAAGTCGTGCTTTATTAAAAATCAAATTGAGGTATTCATTTCGAAGAACTAGTTATTCAATCCTCAGCTTCATAACCAATCAGGTCTCCGGGCTGACATTCCAGCACCTCGCAGATACGTTCCAGGGTAGAAAATCGAATGGCTTTGGCTTTGCCTGTTTTCAGAATAGACAAATTAGCTTTGGTGATCCCAATAGCATTCGCCAGATCTACGGACTGCATGCCCCGCTCTTCCAGCACCTGATCCAAATTAATTTTAATGGGCATCTTTATATAGTTAAGTCGTGTTCCTGTTTCGCCTCAATGGATAGCTGAAGCATTTTGCTCAGTCGTATAAAACTAAGTCCAACGACTACTAAAAGCAGGTAAATAACTGAATTGCTTTGGAAAAAATGGTGCGTCACCTCAAAATGATAGGTTAAAAATATTTTTTTAATCATCAGACAGACCCCTATCACGACCAGAAACTGACCGCTACGCTTAAGATGTTTGGCAAGATTAAACGACTTGAACTCAGCATTCACCATAAACAGCCTGGCTGTTTTTCTCAAGTGGTAGGCGACAAATACAAAGGCAACTGAGAAAATAATTTCATTGATGGCTCCAATATAAAGCGAGGTTGAAAATTCATTTTCAGGTTCGTAAATGGAATTAGACCGACTTATGTCAAAGCCATTGATCAATAACATAATAAGTGTTGCTATAGCATTCATGACAACTATGAAGAACAAGATATCAAAAATGAGTTTGAAGCTGGATTTTTTAAGCATTGGAATAGAATTTAAATAGTGAGTTTATGATCGATTTCCAGTTCCCTGCCGCGATCGATAATTTTGGCTAGTAAAAGTAAAATCAAGCCTAAAGCCAGATGACTTACAAAGGCATATTCTAAGTCAAACACAAAACTGAGTTCAAGTCTGTTTTGCTCAAAGGCTTTCAACATAAATTTCAGAACAGGAATGCCTATCGCATAAATAATAAGAACATAAGCCAGAAATCGTACGGATAACGCATTGGATTTGGCGAAGTAATCGCCCTGTTTACAACGCTTTATCACAGGTACGATGCGATTTAAGGCTATAAAAGCAAATACCCAGAATATATAAACAGGAAGAAAGAAAAGTACAGATTCAAGATTTGACTCCCTTATCCGTTCTGCCCCGGTGATAAATAAAACAAGCGGAGTAACGATACAGGCACTTAAGACCAGACGCAGGAACTGTACTCCAAGATAAAGGCTCTGTAAAATAGTTTTCATTATAATCGGTAATTATTGCTTTACAATAACAAACATAGCATTTGTTATTGTAAAACAATAACAAAATGGATTATTTTCAATTATCAATTGTAAGTTCTTTTCCCTTACCGGTTATACTATTATTCCATTACGCGATTACACACACATTTGACTCATAATTATTAGACTGTTATACTATCCGATGAACTGAAAACTCTAAACTGTTAACCGGTAAAATTTACTGAATCCTGATTTTGGTCAGTGGAAAAAAGTCGAATAAAATGCATCTTTATAGCAGAATTAAATCCAGAAGCCATGAAAAAAACAGCCATTCACAAACTGATGACCCGCAACCTCATCAAACTCAATCTCGAAGATTCACTGACCAAGGCAGAATCTTTGTTCAAGAGCAATAACATACGTCACTTACCGGTAGTTAGTGGCCATAAAATTGTGGGGATGCTAAGTTATAACGACTTGTTACGCATCTCCTTCGCCGATTCTGCCAACGATGACGGCGACACCATAGAGACCACGGTTTACGATATGTTTACCCTGGAACAGGTCATGTCCAAGCAAGTCTCCTATGTGGAAGCCAGCGATGCCATAGAAGTTGCAGCTGAACTGTTTATCCACCAAAACTTTCATGCGCTTCCCGTACTGGAAAAGGATAAGCTAGTGGGCATTGTCACCACCACAGATATGATCCGGTATTATAATACGAAGTGTAAGTAGGAGTTTTCAGTTGACAGTTTTCAGTTGACAGTTTTCTGTTGACAGTTTTCTGTTGACAGTTTTCAGTTGACAGTTTTCTGTTGACAGTTTTTTAAGTCCTGTTATTAAGAAATTATAGCTTAATAAATGGCAACTAGCAGACCCTTGACCAGTCTGCTAGTTCACCTATATTTATTCAACTATCAGCTTAACCGACTGACTTACTTTACCGTCGGATAGTTTGAGGATATAAACCCCGGAAGATAAATCGGATCCTATATTCACTTCCACCTGAGGGGCATTATCAATCTTTTGATCCAGAACTAATCGCCCCTGAAGGTCAAAAAGCTGTAAGTTCACCTCATTCCCGCTAAAAGCCTGCTGATGCGAAATGCTTAACCGCTCGCCTATTACAGGGTTTGGATATACTGCTATAGTAGAATTCAATTCAAAATCCTCATCGCTTAAGGACTTTTCTTCAAACCTGAACACAAATCTATCGGTCGCTTTAGACTCCGGAATTGAATTATCAAGTTCGAAGGAAACAGAAGTGGTGACATCACTTGGCAACTCGGTTGAAGTTTCCAGGTACCTGTCGTATAAGAAGACTTCTGCTCCGGCAAAATTCTCCGGCTTGATTTCCAAACGGTAAGCACTGCGTGTGGCATTCCCGAAATAAAGCGGTACACTATCCTGTGTGGTTGGCATAGCTCTGCTTTCAATAGACATATAGTTTGGATTTCGGTCTATGGCAAAGGATTCTCCATAATTCCAAACTTTGGTTGCATCAAGGGTGTCTTTGGCATTATTACCGCCGGCTCTGAACTTCACTTTTACACCATCCACCGCTTTAGCCTCTAAATCGTCAAAAAATAGATTTATAAATAAGTTAGTTTGTTCTTCAGGAAGACTAAAAGCCACATTTCCCCCTACTTGTGAAGCTTTATAAGACTCTCTAAATATCACGATAGGCGACCCAGATTCCACGGTCTCCACAAAAAAGGCTTGATTAGGCTCTAAAATATTGGTAACATTAGATGATAATGGTGTTGTAAGATCAGTTTCAAAAGTAGCACCACTACTTAATTCTACAGTAGCATATCCTCCTCTTGTTCCTAAAGTGGGATCATAAATATAAACATATGTTGAACTGACTGCTGTTGCATTGCCTGGGGCAAGCAAAGTCTCTAGATTAACTCTGGCCTGGTAAGGATTCCCGATAAGAGAAAATCCATTAAGTGAAGTCGCCACAGCCACTTCAGGTGCTGAAGAAGACCCTACTTTAAGTCTACCAGTAGTTCTTAAAGTTGTTTCTGGCCCAACAGCCGTATTGGATTGTAAAGTTGTAGATCTGTCTCCACGAATCAAGATCGCATAAGCCTCTCCGGCATTAAATGTTTTGGAATCGGTATTAGGAATGGCCTGCCAGGCAGGTGTGCTTAGGTTTGGTCTCCATTGAAACATAGACGGATTACCGGTCAGGGTGGCATCAAAACCATTTAATCCATTTGTGGAACCCGTAATATGTGTTCCGAATCCAGGGTTTGGGTTTTCATTTACTCCTACTTCGGTATTATTGGCACCTTCCTGCCAGTTGGCATTTATGGATGAAGTAGTCGTAACCGAAGGTGCCAGATACCTAAAGGCCCTATTATCTGCTGGAATAAAACGTTCTATCTCAAAGTTATCCCCAACAAGCTTTCTGTTTAAGGCATCAAACTCACCTAAAACCCCTGTTTTGGCACCTGGTCCACCCGTACTTCTAAACGTGACTTTACCAAAATTAGCAAAGTCTCCATCCAGAGTAATAAGATCTTCGATAATCAAAGTCGCTCCGGCTCTGACCACCACATCTGAAATCGTGTTAGCATTTGATAAGGTAGCCGTCCCGCTTTCAACAAATATACTTTTATCAGAATTAGATCCTGAGAAAGACCCACCTTCTGGATTTCCTAAACCAGAGGTCGTCCAGTTTCCGGTATAAACAAAATCGTTATCTCCTACGCCAGGCGTAGCTGCAGCACTAGATTTTGTCCATTCTAGAAGATCGAAAACTTGATTGGAATTCCTGACTGTTGGAATGTTTCTATAGAAGCGGCCATCTGTATAATCCCAACTAGAGTCTGGAACTGATATACCAGTTGCATCAATTTCACCATGAATATCGACTAAAGATTCTGGCGTATTTTGGATTGAAAGGTAGTAAGCATCATTACCATCTCCTGTCACAACATTACTAGCGATAAGATCTTCAGTAAAAGAACCATCACTACTAAAACCAACGATGTAATAGGATTTTGCTTCTAAAGTTCCTGTAAGTTGTATGCTATTAACTGTGGATGTTCCATCAGGTGTAGCATTATGTAAATAATAGGTTTCTGCTGAGAAATCTATAGGCTCGACACCCATATTGAAGAGTTCCACATAACGTTCATTTGGATCTGTAGGCGCTGTCACCTCAGATATTAGCAAATTTGTCTCAAACGTGATATCGAATGCATTACTTGTCGCACTAGTTAGACCTGAAGAGCTTGCTGTAAGCCTTAAGCCAAACCCTATGGCCGTATGCTGTAGGGTGTTAAAATTGGCATAGCCATTGGAAGCACTGATACTCCTGGAAATAGTCTCAGTAGTGCCATCGCCATCAAGGGTTCCTGTAGAAGTAATTGAAACCGTAACTTCATCTAAATCCACGTTTCCATTAGTATCCAAATTTCTTACTCTCACAAAAGGAACCATACTTTCACCTAAAGCTGTATTTGTAGGTTGTTCAAAAAACTCGAGTTGTGTTCCTATAACTTCAATATTGAAAGCGTTGCCTTCAAAAGCAGTGATGTCCTGAGAAAAAATAGAACCATCGCTGGAGGCTAATTGATCTTGATTACCCTCGGCAATGGCCAGCTGTATAACCTCTTGATCTGTGATCCCTGATGTATTTAAAAATACACTAACTGTATAACTTTTTGGAGATCCATCTGGAACCTCAAATATATTAGGAGAGCCTGCAGCAATATCCACCAAAATTTCATCGGAAGTAATTGTTACCGTTTGATCTGCCTGGCTTAAGGTATTAGTACCTTCTGAAATTGAAATTCCTTGTATCACCTCTGCCCAGTCCGCTGTATTTCCGCTTCCTGGAACAAATCTAAGTCTGGTGACATTGGTTGGTAAGGCATCAAAATTTCCAGAATCTACAATTTCAAATCCAAAGACTTCCACGGCATTGTTTATACCATCATTGATATCGGCAAAAATGGTTCCTCCCTCAATTTGGGGATCTACTGCAATAATGTCTGTATCTCTGGCATTGGAATCTCCAGTGAGTTTTACATTATCTAATCCTGAAAAACCATCAACTCCATCATTTCTGATAAAATACCTGAATGAAACTTCTTTTGTTCCAGCGGGAATACTGATAGTCTCTGATCCGGAACCTTCAGAATCACTGGGTAAATTGTCACCACCTGTAAACAAGTTTACACGTCCATCAGGCGATAATGAACCATCAAAAAAGACTTCGTATTCAATCTGGTCTTCGTTTACATTATAACCTACCACTTCCCAGTCAAAACTTAACTGCACATTCGTATAGCCTGAAACATCAATAGTCTCGAAATCTAGGGACGCAAAACCAGAAGTTCCATTTGGAGAATTTAAATCATTTTCACCAAAAATATTTTCAGAAAAATTTGGGAAGGATAAAGTAGGTGATGCATCTATCAAAGCAATCACATCAAAATAATCGTTGCCAAAGTTATTAGGATCGCCAAACGTTGGAATACTTGTCGTGTAAGTCCACTCAGGCATTGTGCCATCAAAATCCTGAACCGCAATAACTGGTCTACCTACATCGAAAGGGTCACTGGTAATTGAAAATGGAGAAAGACTTGTATCTGGAGTTTCGGCCTCTAAAGTTATATCAGTCCCTATAGCTGTATAACCGATATTGGAAAAGGTAGCAATGCCGTTAACGGGGGCCACTGTCACAGGTGAGTTGATTGGACTACTTCCAACAGAAGAGGTTAAGGTTATATCAGCGGTGTTAGAACTATCTACATTATTGTTCGCGTCGATATAGGCCACCTGAACGGCTGGAGATATAAGTGAGTTCACTCCCACATCTGTCGGTTGTTGACGGAATATAATAGCTGTGGCCACCACTTCAATTGTAAAAATATTACCATTTACAGTTGAAAAATTTGTATTGAAGCCTGAGCCGGTTGAGGCGGCCTGGAAGCCAGAATTTGTGCCCTCTACTGCAAATTCTATCCTACTTTCATCAGTAATTTCAGTAGTGTTCAAAACTACGTCTACACTAAAGTTGACAGAAGTACCATCAGGGATACTTACTGCATCAGTTGGCGTGAAAATAACTTCATTATCAGTGAAAGCAGAATACGTGCCTGGAATTGCTGCACCTCCATTATATTTAACGATGACTTCATTTATAGTTTCAGGCCAATCTGCATCATTATTTATTCCTGCTACAAAACGCATCTGAGTCACTTCTGTTGAAAAACCATCACCGCTACCTAAATCAGAAATATTGAAATTAAAAACCTCAGCCGAATCTCCCGGCGCTAAGGTTATTCCAGTTGTTTGAGTTCCTGGAACTACCACCTCTGAAGTTAAATCCCTTGAAATAATGTCAAACTGATTACTTGTAATATCTGAGAACGAACTGGAGGAAGCTGTGAGCTCAAATGTCCCGACAGTAGTATGATTTACATTTAAAAAGGTGGCCACACCATCTAATACATTTTCACTTAGTGTGGCATCTAAAGTTCCAGTTGAGGTTAGATCTACGACAGAAGTTATACCAATACCAGTATCTAAATTTCCATTCACATCTTCAAAGCTCACCTTTACAGCAGGCTGCATGGGATCGTTTATTGTTGTATCTGAAGGTTGCTGCGAGAAAACAATAGTAGTAGCCTCTACGTTTATCGTTATTTCATTTCCTGTAAAACCTCCAGTAGAAGAACTAAATTTCGATCCTGACGGCAAGGCTGAAAATCCGGAATCTGTTCCGTTGATTTGTAATCTAATAACACTCTGATCAATAATTCCTGTTTCAAACAAAACAATTTCAGCCGTAAAGCTGGAGGTACCATTGTTTGGGATTTCAACAGGAGCATCTGGAGTGAATACCACTTCTGTATCAGTAATGACCGAAGTTCCAGTGATAACGCCTGAACCATCCCTTATAATAACGTCCTGAAGCGTCGTCGACCAGTTGGCTGTATTGCCTGTTCCTGGCACAAAACGCATTTGGTTAACAAAAGTCGATAAACCGTCACCACCAACGTCTTCTATAACAAAGTTTAAAACGGGCTCAGATTGACCTGGCGTCGTCACATCTGCTGCCACTATAGTAGTTTGGCCAACTTGACTAGTTGATGCCGCCACTTCAGAATTAGAATCATTGATAAACGTACCTTCGAGCTTCACGTTATCAATTCGGTTATTACCATTTCCTCCTGTAGCATCATCAAATGTAATTCTTATAATGAGATTACTTTGGTTATTAATACCTGTAATCGAAGATAAATCAAAGGTCTGTAAGTCGCCAGAAATTGCAGGAATGTATGTTGGGCCTAATGGAAACGCAGTAAATGTAGTTCCATCAGTTGAATATTCTATGGTATTATTATTAAAACCAGTAGAGGTTCCTTGTGTCCAGAAAGAAAATGTTAAATCTTGGTATCCTACTGAAGAAAAGTTGAAAAACACCTGAGATCCATTTTCAGTATTACTTTCAACGGCTAATGCTCTTCCTGCATCACTTCCGTTACAAGCATTAGTTGAAGAACCAGTAAAATTATCAACATTTGAGATGTCAAAATTATAAGTGATCGTACCATCACCAGCCACTCTGTTATCAGTATTTAATGGTGAAGTAAAGGGGGTGGTTCCATTAAAATCCCAACAGTGGATAACTTCAGTTTGTGCGTAATTAGACTGGGAAGCAAAAAGGAAGATAAGCAGAAAACCTAAATACCTGGGATGTAATAGTTTATTCATAATAAAAGATTATTTAATCAAATATATAAAAAAACGCTCTGAAGCTCACTATCTATTTCTAAAATTAAAGCCGTATCGCTTTCATAATCAAATTTATGCAGCGATTTTAAGAAGCTTAGAGGATCTTTTTTTTGACCATAAGAGGATGGCGGTGCCTCCTCTGGCATTTTTCAAAGCTTAAGATAAACCAGGATTGAAGGTCGATTTCAATTTATCCGGCTGATAAAAAGTATCGACTCCGCTCGGCCCGACCTCATCAGTGAGTTTACTTGACCCGGCCCTTATAAGCGTTTACAAAATTGATTATTTAGCTGTATTTCAGTCACTTAATTCAGTTTAAAGCTGATCTTTTTCTCCTCCAGTTCCGAAATCAATTCATTACAAATATTTACTTTCCTGGACTTACTCGGCATGTGGATTTTAATCTTATTCTTCATTTCATAGACCATAAAATTCAGGATATGATCACCGGTATAGCTGGACAATAAGTCCTGCATGGCCAGGACCTGGGACTCGGTCAGGTCTGCCACATCCATTTGGATCGTCAGCTTCTTGGCGTTTTCTTTCAGCACATCCTGCAGCTGCTTAAAGCCCAGAAATCCGATACGCGTTCGTCCGGGCTCACCCGTCTCTCTATTCATGAACTGAGTGGCTTTCAGCTTCACATGCACAAAATTATCCTGAATTAAAAAGTGTCTGTATTTCAAATATTCCTCGCCGAAAATCCAGAATTCATGGCTTTCGTTATAGTCTTCGAGCACGAAGGTGGCAAAGCCTTTCCCGGTTTTGCTCACCCTGTGGTTCACGTCGGTCACCACCCCCGCAAGACTGATTTCCTTGTTGAGGTGCTCCTCGATATGAGCCATATTTCGAAGATTCGAATTGCAAAAGGACTTGATTTCCAGCTTAAAATCATCCAGCGGATGACCGGACAAAAACAGCCCCACCACTTCTTTTTCAGCCTTTAGGGTTCGCATGGTATGCCAGGTTTCGCAGGGCGGTACTTCGGGTTCCGGGATCTGCACCTCGCTGGATTCGCCAAACAGGCTCACCTGAGCGGAGTTTTTGTTTTCCTGATACCGCGCGGCATATTTAATCACCTTTTCCAGAAAGGTCAGTTCTCCTTCGGTCACCTGGAAATACTGGGCGCGATGCACTTCGCCCAGGCTATCAAACGCTCCCGCATAAGCCAGGCTTTCAAAAGCCTTTTTATTGGCTGCCCGCAGGTCGATGCGCTTGGCCAGATCGAAAATCGACAGGTAATGCCCGTCTTTTTTTCGATGCTCCACAATGGTATTGACGGCCCCTCCGCCAACGCCCTTGATGGCGCCCATTCCAAAACGCACGGCATTGTCTTTATTCACCGAAAATTTATAGTAAGATTCATTCACGTCCGGCCCCAAAACGGGTAAGTCCATACGCTTGCATTCTTCCATAAAGAAGGTGACTTTTTTGATGTCACTCATGTTATTGGAAAGCACGGCGGCCATGTATTCTGCCGGGTAATGCGCTTTCAGATAGGCCGTTTGGTAGGCTATGAAGGCATAACAGGTGGAGTGGGACTTGTTGAAGGCATAACTGGCGAAGGCTTCCCAGTCCTTCCAGATTTTCTCCAGCTTTTCTTCATCATGGCCATTGTCTTTCGCCTGATTGATGAATTTGGGTTTGAGTTTGGCCAGAACGTCCTTCAGCTTTTTACCCATGGCTTTACGCAGGATATCCGCCTCACCCTTGGTAAAACTGGCCAGCTTTTGCGACAGCAGCATCACCTGCTCCTGGTAGACCGTAATGCCGTAGGTTTCCTCCAGGTATTCCTTCATTTCCGGTAAATCGTAGGAAATCTCCTCGTCCCCGTGTTTACGCTTGATAAAACTCGGGATATATTCCATCGGCCCGGGTCTGTAAAGCGCATTCATCGCGATCAAATCCTCAAAAACCGTAGGCTTTAAGTCCTTCATATGCTTCTGCATCCCCGGAGATTCGTATTGAAAAATACCTACGGTTTCTCCGCGCTGGAAGAGTTCGTAGGTTTTTTCATCATCCAGCGGAAAGGCTTCAGGATCCAACTCGAGTCCGTGACGCGCTTTCACGATTTCGACGGTATCCTTAATCAGGGTCAGGGTCTTCAGACCCAGGAAATCCATTTTCAGCAGACCGGCATCTTCCACCACCGAGTTGTCAAACTGGGTGACGTACAGGTTGGAATCCTTGGCCACGGACACCGGGACAAACTTGGTGATATCGTCCGGGGTGATGATGACTCCGCAGGCGTGAATCCCCGTATTCCGGACCGAACCTTCCAAAATCCTGGCCTGGTTTACCGTCTCCGCCTCAGGAGAATCCTGTTCCGACAGGCTGATCAGTTCCAGGACTTTATCCACTTCTTCAGCCCTGAATTTCTTCCGAATTTCCTTTTCGTCCAGACCGAAAATCTTGCTCAGCTTGGACATATCGGGAATCAGTTTGGCAATGCGGTCGGCTTCGTAAAGCGGCAGGTCCAGGACCCTCGCCGTGTCCCGAATGGCCGACTTGGCCGCCATGGTCCCGTAAGTGATGATTTGAGCCACCTGATTCTCCCCATATTTATCGATTACATAATCCATGACTTTACTTCGGCCCTCGTCATCAAAATCGATATCGATATCAGGCATACTCACCCGTTCCGGATTCAGGAAACGCTCAAAAAGCAGGTCGTACTTAATCGGATCGATATTGGTGATTTTCAAACAATAGGCTACGGCACTACCGGCAGCCGAACCTCGGCCCGGCCCTACCGATACCCCCATTTTTCGGGCTTCCCGAATAAAATCTTCCACAATCAGGAAGTAACCCGGATAACCCGTGTTGGCAATGACCGATAATTCAAATTCCAGTCGTTCTTTAATGTCTTCACTGAGATCGCCATAACGGGCTTTGGCGCCTTCAAAGGTGATATGCTTCAGATAAGCGTTTTCCCCGCGTTTTCCGCCATCGGCTTTATCTTTATCGTCCAGAAACTGTTCGGGAATTTCAAAAGCCGGCAGCAATACTTCCCTGGCCAGCTCATAGGCTTCAACCTTTTCTGCAATTTTCTCCGTGTTGGAAATGGCTTCAGGCAAATCTTTAAACAGGGATTTCATCTCTTCCGCCGATTTGAAATAATACTGATCGTTGGGCAGTCCGTAACGATAACCCCGGCCTCTGCCAATAGGGGTCGCCTGCTTTTCCCCGTCTTTTACACAGAGTAAAATATCGTGGGCATTGGCATCTTTTTGCTCTGCATAGTAGGTATTGTTGGTCGCCACCAGATTGACATCGTGCTTTTTGGCCAGGCGAATCAGGGCTTCGTTGGCCCGCTCTTCATCTTCCTGCTGATGCCGCATGATCTCCACATAAAAATCATCGCCAAAGGTTTCCTTCCACCAGAGCATGGCTTCTTCAGCCTGATTTTCTCCAATGTTGAGGAGCTTGCTGGCTATTTCGCCATACATGCTTCCCGACAACACAATCAGGTCGTCTTTGTAAGCTTCAATCACTTTTTTATCGATGCGGGGAACGTAGTAAAAGCCTTTGGTAAACCCGATGGATGACATTTTAGCCAGGTTGTGGTAGCCTTGTTTGTTTTTGGCTAAAATCACCATCTGGTAACCATTGTCTTTGTGAGATTTATCCAGGTGATCCTCACAGACAAAAAACTCACAGCCAATAATCGGTTTGATAGGCTGAGAGGTACTTTCGGCATCTTCAGAAGCCACCGAAATATTGTGTTTTTTGACGGCATTCACAAAGTGAAAGGCCCCCATCATGTTGGCATGATCTGTAATCGCCACCGCCGGCATATGGTGCCTGGCTGCAGCGGCCACCAAATCCGGAACAGCCGTGGTCGACTGAAGTACCGAAAACTGAGTATGGTTATGCAAATGCACAAAACTCGATTCCTGGAGCTGCTCTAAGTTTTCGTCAAGCTCAGCTTTAGACGGTTTATAATCCTCGGATTTAACCTCCAGTTTTTGCTTGAGTTTTGCTGAGGCTTTTTTTAGGTTGATATGATTAAGCCCCACCTTATCGACAGGCTGCGGATGCCTGGTTTTAAATTCAAGCAGGTATCCGGGCTGCGCCTGGAGCTCTTTTTCGGTATAATTTCCAATGCGGATCAGCTCCAAAAAACACCGGGTAGTCGCTTCCACATCGGCGGTTGCATTGTGGGCTTCGCCAAAAGCCTCGCCGAACAAATGTCGGTGCAGTTCCGTAAGCGTTGGCAGTTTAAATTTCCCGCCCCGGCCTCCGGGAATCTTGCATAAGGCTGCCGTTTTTTCGGTACAGGTATCCAGGACCGGCATGTTATTCATGGGCGTCTCCAGCTGAGCTCTGTGAAACTCCGCTCCCATCACATTCACATCAAAGCCAACATTCTGTCCGACTACAAATTTTGACTTGAGAAGCGCTTCGTTGAACTCTCCCAACACAAAATCCAGGGACTCGCCCTGCTCCTGGGCCAAAGCGGTGGAAATCCCATGAATCCGTTCCGCGTCATAAGGAATATCAAAACCATCCGGACGCACGAGATAATCCTTGGCTTCCACCAGATTCCCCCACTCATCGTGGACCTGCCAGGCGATCTGTATAGCTCTAGGCCAGTTGTCTGTATCGGTGACTGGGGCATTCCAGCGCTTGGGTAAGCCTGTGGTTTCGGTGTCGAAAATGATATACATGAAGCAGAATTTTGGAGTATAAAATTAGCAAAAAACAAAAGGTAAATGAGGATTTCTTCTGAATTTGTCTCTGCTAAATTTTTATTTTCAGACAGCAGGCTTAATTCCTGAACCTTAGACTGGATATTAGGTCTGGGACTTAGAATTCTATCTGAAAGCTATAGGAAAATCATTCCCTGTAGATGGCAGGGCTCTGCCCCTAGTCGATACATCTTCATACCAATAAGCACCCCTGAGTAAACAGAAACCCCGATGGCTTTGCCTCGGGGTGCTGGATTATTCGCTTATGATCTTATGCTGATGTCCGATCGATTCTTCGTGGATTGCTTTTAGGATTTTGGTGATAAATTCTTCACTTAAATTATGTTCTGAACCGGCTTCAATCATCGTGTCTAAAATAAAATTCCACCGCTTAGCCTGGAGAATAGCCACGTTGTTTTTCTTTTTAAGCCTTCCGATATCATCTGCAATTTTCATTCGCTTGCCCAGCAGATCGATCAGCTGATGATCTACCACATCAATTTTGGTTCTCAGGGTCTGAAGTTTGTTTTGAAAAGCAGTAGCCTCTGTAAACTCCTTTCTCATTTTCAAATCGATGGTCATCTGGTCTAAGGCCTTGGGGGTAATTTGCTGTTTGGCATCACTCCAGGCATTATCGGGATCGAAATGGGTTTCTACCATAATTCCGTCAAAGTTCAGGTCCAGTCCTGTCTGGCAAATATCAAAAATGATATCCCGACGGCCGGCGATATGCGATGGATCCAAAATGATAGGTAAATCCGGGAATTCAGATTGCAAATCAATCGCTATTTGCCATTCCGGATTGTTCCTGTACTTGGTCTTTTCGTAAGTCGAAAAGCCTCTGTGAATCACCCCCAGATTTTTAATGTTGGCATCATGCAGTCGCTCTACCGCTCCAAGCCACAAGGCTAAATCCGGGTTTACCGGGTTTTTAACCAGCACGATTTTGTCGGTTCCTTCCAGAGCATCTGCGATCTCCTGAACAATAAAAGGACTCACCGTGCTTCTCGCACCTATCCAGAGCACATCAATATCTGCCTTAAGCGCCAGTTCCACGTGATTTCTATTGGCGACCTCCGTGGCCAGCTTAAGGCCTGTTTCCTTTTTGGCGGTTTTCAGCCACTCCAGACCTATAGCCCCAACACCCTCGAAGTTTCCCGGACGCGTTCTGGGTTTCCAGATGCCTGCGCGCATCACACTGGTGTCGGTGTCTTTGAGTTGGCGGGCGATTTTCACGACCTGCTCTTCAGTTTCTGCGCTGCATGGACCAGCGATGACTAAAGGGTGATCCAAATTGAATGCCTCCAGCCAGTGTCTTTGTGTCTTGTTAATTTCCATTTTCTTCTTTTTTTAATATTCCGTTTAGAATGGGTTTAAGTTCATTGGCATTGACCAATTCCTGTTGTATCTGTGTATAATCCTGAGTTTCTAATTGCCTTTGAAAGGCTTTTAAATTTTCTATATACCCCTCCAAAGCCTGAAGGACTTCATTTTGGTTTTCTTTAAAAATCGCAGTCCAGGTCACCGGGTTGGACTTAGCCAGCCTCACTGTGGAAGCAAATCCACTTCCCGCCAGATCAAAAATGGTTTTGTCGCTCTGTTCAACCTGTAAGACCGTTTTTCCCAGCATAAAAGAACTGATATGGGACAAGTGGGACACGTAAGCCAAATGCTTGTCGTGGTCTTTGGACCCCATATATTTAAGGCTCATTTCCAGGGGAGCGATCAGGCTTTTGGCCAGGTCGACAAGATCCGCCTGTGTAGCTTCCATATCACAGAAAATCATGGTTTTGTTTTCAAAAAGGGAACTGAATGCAGCTTCAGGACCGGAAAATTCGGTTCCTGCAATGGGATGTGCTGCCAAAAACTGATTTCGCCTGGGATGCTGGGCAATGGCAGAACAAAGCTCTCCTTTTGTAGACCCCATATCCATTACCAGCGCCCCGGGATGTACTTTATCCAGCACGGCTTGAATCACAGCATTTGCTTTATCCACCGGAATACTCACTATGACCACATCCATTTCGTGCAAATCGGTTTCCTCCAGAGCTTCACCTATGATATTCAATTCCAAAGCTTTCTTCAAATGCTCAGGATTTTTATCCATCCCATAGCGTTTGATTTCAGGAAAATTCTTTTTTAAGGACAGGGCAAAAGAACCGCCGATCAATCCCAAACCTATGTTTGCTACCTTCATACAGCTTTGGGTTTTAGGAGACGTTCCCTGCACAATTCCAACTTCTCTTCCGATACGCAAAGCGAAAACCGAAGGTAATTGGCGCCGTTATCCCCAAATACAGTTCCAGGTGTCACAAAAATATCCTTGTCATACAAGAGTTCATCGGCGAGTTCTTCCGCAGAACCAGAAGACTTGATTTTTGCCCAGACAAACAGGCCTACGGCATTTTTATTGACCTCTAAGCCTAGAGAATCACATATATCCCAAATGAGGCTTCGGCGGTTTTTGTAGATGGCATTCTGCCGGGCAAACCAGCTTAAATCCAGGTTTAATGCCTTGGCTGCAGCCTTCTGAATAGGAAAAAACATGCCGCTGTCCATATTGCTTTTCACTTTTAAAACCGCAGAAATAAATTCAGAATTACCCGCCAAAAATCCGACTCTAAAGCCTGCCAGATTGAAGGACTTGCTCAGTGAATTGAGTTCCAAGCAAACGTCGTGAGCGCCTTCCATTTGAAAAATGGAAAATTTCTCATCCGTGAGCACCATGCTGTAAGGATTATCATTTACCAAAAGAATGGAGTTGGCTTTAGCAAAGCGGATCAATTCCTGGAGTTTTTCCTTATCGGCCGTTTCGCCGGTGGGCATGTTGGGATAGTTGATCCACATCAATTTGACCCGGGACAAATCCAGTTTCTGAAGGGCCTTCACCTCCGGATGCCATGAATTTTCTTGTGTCAGGTCGTAAGAAATCAGCTTCGCATTCAGGAGCTTGGTCGCAGCCTGATAAGTGGGATACCCAGGATTGGGCACCAACACCTCATCGCCTTCATTCAAAAAAGCCATCGAAATCAGGGCAATGCCTTCTTTGGAACCCATCAGCGGCAGCACTTCCTGATCCTGATCAAGCCTGATCTGGTAATGCGTCTGGTAAAAATTGCACATGGCTTCCCGAAGTTCATCAAGTCCCTTATACGCCTGGTATTGGTAGGCCCCGGGAGCCTGGGTTGCTTTTATCAATTCTTCCACCACTTCCTGAGGCGGAGCCAGGTCCGGACTTCCAATCCCGAGATTGATAATGGGTTTACCCTGCTTTTTGAGCTGAGCCACTTCCCTTAGTTTTTTACTGAAGTAGTATTCTTTGGTTTCCTGAAGTCGGCTGGATACTGAAATCATGATTTTCCACTTTTGTATTGACCTATACAGGTCGGATTGATACTGATTTTAGAAATTTCTGAAAAGGCCTTTTGAAACTGAAGTCGGTTTGAAAAACTGAGATCCACAATAAAGGCATACCTCCACATATCATAGGGAATGGGAATGCTTTGAATTTTGGATAAGTTCAATTCATGAGCGGCCATGGTGTTCAGGACTTTGGCCAGGCTTCCGGACTCATGAGTCATTTCGAACTGAATGGTTGCTTTATCTGCCTCCAGGCTTGTCCCGGCTTGCTTCTCTACCACCACAAACCGGGTTTCGTTTAAACTATTGTTCTGAACATCTTCTGCAAGGGTAGTGAGTTGAAAAAGTTCTGCAGAGCCTTTCGGTACCAAAGCACCAACACCCCTCAGCTGATGTTCAGCAATAATTTTTGCAGGCAGGGCGGTATCCACATCTTCAATCAAATGGATATGAAGATGATTGCTGAAAAAGTTACTGCATTGGTGCAGCGCCATCTGATGGGATTTCACCTGAACCAGATCGGTTAAATCCTGACCGGGAAGCGCCACCAGGTTGTGACTGATATTGAGGTAATGTTCTGCGGTGACCTGGAGCTGATGGTCCAGAATGAGGCGGTAGTTGGGAAGAATACTCCCGGCGATGGAGTTTTCTATCGCCATGACTGCCTTTTCACACTCCCCGGTGACTACAGCTTTCACTAGTTCCTGAAAGGTATTGCATTCCAGAGCTTCTACCTCAGCTTCATTAAAAAGCTCAGTCAGTGCTTTATAATGATTGGATCCTCTAATTCCCTGTATGGCTATCTTTTTTTTCATAAACTAAAAAAGCCTCGTAAAAACGAGGCTTTATATATTTTGATACTGAAATTATTTCATATCAACCTCGTTTCGCTGGATCAGCAAAATAAAAGTTGAAATAAAAATAAAAGCGTGTTGTCATTTCTAATTGGATATGAAGCTAAATTAAAATTAATTTTGAATAAACAAGCCCAAACCTGAATAAAATTCAATTATTTATTCTTTTAGGTAAGATTTCTGCCTTGGAATAGTTAAAAACTCCTTCTGTCTTCCGTTTAAATAAACCACCTCATCCCCATCAAAATGCGCTCCTTCTTCCAGCATGACACGCAATGGTTTCTGCCATTCCTCGAGATAGACTTCAGCATTGAGTTCGATAGCATACACCGTGTTTGGGTATAAGGGGTAATCTCCGGAGCCAGGAACCCGACCCTGGTTATCCCACATCCCAATGGTAGGTCCTGCAGCATGACCATGATACCCCATAGGATGGGTGTAGATTGTACCCTTGATGTCTTCAGATTTCATTTGAGTCCTGGCGGCTTTCAAAATTTCATTACCCGTTCTTCCCGTTTTAAAACTGCTCGTCAGGATATCTTGCAAACGATTACCCACGCTTAGGGCGTCCTCCAAGTACTGCGGCACTTCTTTCTCGTCTGCTTTTAAAACGTAAGCCAGTTGCTGAGTGTCTGTATTCAACCTCAAATACGTAATGCCGAAGTCGATGTGCAGCACATCCCCTGGTCTTAACGTTTCAGGATCTGGATTGTTATCGAAGGTTCTCAGGTGCTCTTTGCTATCGGCACTCGGCCTCTGAATGTCCACTGTGGGATGAAACCAGGTTTCCACTCCTAAATCCTTTATCCTGTCTCTATACCACCACACCACATCGGTCGTGCTGGTGACCCCGGGCGTAATCACTTTCTCCGACAGGCCTTCCTGAATGATATCGTGAGCAATCCCCTGAATGTGTTTATAGGTCGCCAGTTCTGAAGCTGTTCTCGTCTCCAGCCATCCCACAGCCAGGTCTTCTGCTGAAGTGAGTTTCTTATGGAACGAGGCTGGTAAATTTTCCAGAAGCAATTCGTATTCCGTATGGTTAAGCCCATCGGCGTGACCAAAATCTTTGGAGATATTAATACCGATTTTTTCGGGATTTCGCTCTTTGATCAATTCAACGAGACGCTTCCATTGGTTGGGTTGCTGTTCCGGGTCCCAGGCTTTTTTGAACTTAGAACCAACATTATACCTGGCTACAGCCAGCTTTTCTACCTGAGCGTCTGAACCGGGTTTGTACATCAGCAGTATTGTTCTTCGCCTCGCCGCTAACCAGGTACTGGGTAAAAGCGTTTTGATAACTGGATCTTCATTATATTCTCTGGAAATCACCAGCCACATATCGATGCCGGCCCGATCCATCAGTTCCGGCAGGACTGTTTCAAGGCGTTCTCCAAGCCACTGATCTGTGACTTCAGATTGTTTTTTTTGAGGCAGGACCGCAAAATCCTGGGCGAATAAAGAACAGGTCATAAGAAACGCGATGAGCTGAATAGTATTTTTCATGGAACTGAATTTAATATTGGCTTTAAAAATAAACATTAAAAGCATAAAAAAACCTCATCAAAACGAATTGATGAGGTTATATTTTTAAAAATGAAAGTCTAACTCACAGCTTTCAATTTTCTGAGGCTTGTTCTTTCCAAAGCTTTTTCAGCATAAGATTTTGTGACTTTCAGTTCTTTTTCATCCCCTTCAGGCATATCGAACATGGCATCTGTCAGAATGGCTTCACAAAGCGAACGCAGTCCCCTGGCGCCAAGTTTATATTCCAAAGCCTTTTCTACTATAAAATCTAAAGCACCATCTGTAATTTGAAAATCGATATCATCCATTTCAAACAGCTTTTGGTATTGCTTGATAATCGCATTTTTAGGCTGTGTAAGTATAAGTCTTAAGGTATCTTTATCTAAAGGATCCATATAGGTGAGCACAGGCAAACGCCCTATAATTTCGGGTATAAGCCCGTAATCTTTAAGGTCTTTGGGAATGATATACTGAAGTATATTTTCCTTATCTACACTTTCGCCCAACTTGGATGCTCCATAACCTACCGCCTGCATGTTCAAACGTTTGGAGATGTTTTTTTCAATCCCATCAAACGCACCCCCTGCAATAAACAGTATATTTTCTGTATTGACTTCTATAAATTTTTGATCCGGATGCTTTCTTCCTCCTTTTGGCGGAACATTGACTGTAGTTCCTTCCAGAAGTTTCAGCAAAGCCTGCTGTACACCTTCCCCGCTCACGTCCCTGGTAATGGAAGGATTATCGCTTTTCCTGGCAATTTTATCTATTTCATCGATAAAAACAATCCCGTGTTCAGCTTTTTCCACATTGTAATCTGCCGCTGCCAGAAGCTTGGTTAAAATGGTTTCAACATCTTCACCTACATAACCCGCTTCAGTCAGTACCGTGGCATCCACAATAGCCAAAGGCACATTAAGCATTCTGGCAATGGTTTTGGCCACCAAAGTCTTACCCGTTCCGGTTTGTCCGGCCATGACGATATTGCTTTTCTGAATTTCAATATCATCGTTGGATTTGGGCTGTAATAAACGCTTGTAGTGATTATATACGGCAACAGACATGACTTTTTTGGTCTGGTCCTGTCCTATCACGTATTGGTCCAAAAAGTCTTTGATAGCCTTAGGCTTTCTCAGCTTCAGTTCTGAAGTGAGTTCCTCGGTGGTGTCCTGCTTGGATTCTTCTAAAACAATTCCGTGAGCTTGTTCTATACATCGGTCGCAAATATGCGCATCCAATCCCGCAATAAGCAAGTTGGTTTCTGCCTTTTTACGCCCGCAAAACGAACATTCTAACTCTTCTTTAGCCATAATTTACTCTCTTGTCAGTATTTCATCAATCATTCCGTATTCTTTGGCTGCATCGGCCTTCATCCAGAAATCTCTATCGCCGTCTTCATAAACAGTCTCATAAGATTTGCCGGAATGCTTAGAAATAATTTTATAGAGTTCTTCCTTCAGAAGAACAATTTGCTTTGCCGTAATTTCAATATCATCTGCCTGTCCTTCTGCTCCACCCATAGGTTGGTGAATCATCACTCTGGAGTGTGGCAGACCACTGCGTTTACCAGTGGTTCCTGCACAAAGCAGAACAGCCCCCATCGATGCGGCGATACCGGTATTGATCGTCGCTACATCGGGCTTGATAAACTGCATGGTATCATAAATCCCCAAACCAGCGTAAACGCTTCCTCCCGGAGAATTGATATAGATCTGAATGTCTTTAGAAGAGTCGGTGCTTTCTAAAAACAACAGTTGCGCTTGAATAATATTGGCCACCTGATCATTGATAGGCGTTCCTAAAAAGATGATTCTATCCATCATCAGTCTGGAAAATACGTCCATAGCTACGGCATTCATCTGGCGCTCTTCAATAATATTGGGAGTCATCGCCGAAGGAATCATGCTGGTGATGACTTTATCGTAATAATTGGCATTGACACCGTGATCCTTGGTGGCAAACTTTTTAAATTCTTTATCCATATTCATAGTAACCTCTATTTTAAAACGAATATAGCCTGAAGCTAAACCTTAGCCTTGTTCTTTTACTAAATGTTAACTTCAAGCTATAAACTTAACGTTATGTCGATCTATTTATAAATCGTGTCGACGAACTCCTTATAAGTCACGTCTTTTTCTTCAACCTTCATTTTCTCCTTATACAGCTGAAGTAATTTCTGAACCATGACTTCCTCAGAAAATTGTCTCACCTGCTCCTGGTTGGACATTAAATTCTGAACAATTCCGTCCATTTGATCTTCCGGAAAATCCATCTGACCAAATTGTCTCATCTGCATTCTTATTTTTTCTTTAGCTACTTCTTTGACATCTTCAACTTCTACCTTGATGTCGTTCTCTTTAGCTAATTTAGCTTCTATAAGCTGGTACTTAATCCCTTTTTCACTTTTGCCGTATTCTGCAATAGCTTCTTCTGGAGTCATGGCTTTTTCACCCTGAGTCTGTAACCACTTCGTAAGAAATTCTGCAGGCAATTCCATGTCTGCCTTTTCAATAAGATGCTCGGTCACATCATTGAAAAACTGCTGGTCGCCCTGCTGTTTGAAGGTATCTTTAGACTGCTCAGCAATTTTCTCCCTGGCTTCTTTTTCTGAAGTCACTTCGCCTTTCTCAAAAGCTTTATCGAATAATTCCTGATTCAGTTCTGCTAAAACCTGTTCGTTTATTTCTTTAATGGTAAAGCTCAGCTCTACTTTTAAGTCTTTCGCTTTTTCTTCCTGAATCCCTAAATGTCTCGCTAAAGTTTCGTCATCTTTAAACAATTTATTGGACTTCAAAGTCACCTGATCACCAACTTTTGCGCCTAGTAATTCTTTCTTATTGGTTTTTCCATCGATATCTTCAACTTTGAAGGTCGCCTCATTTTCGATGCCTTCTTCTTCATTATGGAATGTACCCAGAACTGTAAAGCCTTCTTTGACTTCATCCTGTGTTACCAGTTTCCCGTACTGACGCTGAATGGTTTTGAGCTGATTATCAATCATTTCCTCGTCTGCAGAAATATTATAGTAGGTCACCGGACCTGCATCATCAAGCGTCACCTCAAATTTCGGAGCCAGTCCAAGTTCAAACTCAAATACAAGATCATCAGCTTCCCAGTCGATGTTATCCTGAGCTTTAGGAAGTGGGTTGCCTAAAATATCAAGATTTTCTTCGGTAAGGTACTTCGTAAGTGAATCTTCAAGTATCTTATTCACTTCGTCAACCCTTACAGCCTGTCCGTACTGCTTTTTGATCATGCCCATAGGAACCATCCCCTTTCTAAACCCCGGTATGTTGGCCGTTTTACGATAGTCTTTGAGTATTTTTTCTACTTTAGGACTGTAATCGTTTTTTTCGATGTTGATTTTGACTACAGAATTCAGTTGATCTTTGTCTTCTCTCGTTATATTCATTCTAAAGGATTATTTTTTTAAGAGTGCAAAATTACAATTTATTTCACTGCTTACCAAGTTTTTATAAACAGGGAGGGCTCTCAAAACGCTAAATTAATCTAAAGAAATCAATCCGTTTCCGGGACTAAAGACTCAGAATCCTTCCTGATTTTGACAAACATAATCACATCAAAAATAAAATGAGCAGCCATAGCTGCATAGATATCGAAGTAAACCACCAGGTAACCAAATCCGGCTGAAATAAAAATCAGAAAAACACCATACATGGATTTTCTCCAGTCTTTGGATGAAATATACCCGTGTAAAATCACAAAAACAATCGCCGCTAACCAAAGCCCCAGCAAAGGCTGTAGCGCACCGCGAAATAAGATTTCTTCACCAACTCCAGCGCAAAAGGAATAAAACAGGATATCGGTCCAGTGCAGGTCCAGGCCTTTAAAGAAATTGGCATAAAAGGTGCTGGTTTCTTTCAGCGGGGGCAGCTTTAAAAGTAAAATGCCGATGAGAGCCCCTAAGGCTCCAAATCCTAAACCTGCAGGGATAGAATATAAGAGATTATCATAGGCAAACATTTCAAAATACTGGACCTCATCAGAAAAGGAAAGTATAAAATAGGCTATGCCGCTAAAACCAAACAGGGTAAATACGGACAAGGCAAACATTGCCGATTTTGTCAATTTCATATCACGGGATTAAGCTTTATTTTCGAGGTCGTTCTGCCACCACAAAAATAAGGGATTGCAAAATTGAAAGTAAAACACTGAAGAGCAGTGCCCACCAAAATCCATCCACGCTAAATCCTCCGATAAGCCCGTCGGCCATCAATATAATTAAGGCATTAATTACCAGGAGGAACAATCCAAAGGTAATGACTGTGACCGGAAGGGTAAGGATAAGTAAAATAGGTTTTACAAAGATATTAAGCAGAGCCAGGAGAGCAGCCACCACGATAGCCGTGAAAAAATCGGTAACATACACACCCCCTAGGATGTTGGATAACACAAGGACAATAACTCCTGTAAGTATAATTTGCAGTAAGGTTTTCATGGGGTTAGGTTTAAATTAAATTCTAAAATAAAAAAAACTGCTCCAACTTTGAAGGCTGAAGCAGTTTTTAAACAATAATTAATCTTTTTAGTTAACGTTATCACTTAAATAAATGGTTCCGTAAGACCCCAGTTTAACCTCCGGCAAATCAGCGCCATAAGTTAAATTGACAGCTCTCAAGGTTTCATTGGCTATTAAAGCATATCCCCGTGGAGTTAAGTGAACAGCATCTAGAGAGAATCCGCCTCCGGTCACAAAATCTGAGGTTATCACTCCTCCTGGAAAACTTACACCCTGGGCTACATCTTGCAGGAGTAAATTTGCATCAACAAAAGCCAAGCCATTGGCCTGAGCCAAAGCTTGAATGCTGGCATTATAAGACGTTCTTGCTGCTGAAATCTTCTGTATCTCCTGTGAGTCTAAAGCGTCGGAATCCTCTATGCCGCTAACAGCATCCAATACCAATTGGGCTTGCTGAGGACTAGGTGTTCCGCCTTGTTGCAAAAGACCTAAAACCTGCAAAACTTCCGGACTGAGAACCACCGAACCATAACCTTGAGCCAAAGCTGACTGATCGATAGTTATCAATAAGAGTTCCTCCGGTTGCATTTGTCTAAATCCAAGAGGATTTGTTTGAGAAGCGGGGACGTCTATGATGAAGCGGTTGGGCCCTTCATTAAATGTTATTGCATACTGTGATGCAAGAGCCTGAGCTTGCGCCGGCGGCACTCCCTGCTGTATAAGTCCTTGTGTAAAAATACCTGCAACAGCCTGGAAGAAACCGGTTAAATTAGCAGCCGTTTGAGCATCCAGGACCAAGGCATTATTGGGAACGGTTGTAAAAAAAGGAATATCGGTTATATTAGGTATGTTATAGACCACCCCTCCTGAGGCTGAAGCCGTTAGGCCATCTATCAATTGGCTATACACACTCGCAAAGACGCTGGGATCTGTAATATCATTGGAGGCATAGGTGGAAGGATCTAAGTTTCCTGTTTGATCGATACCCGTACCACCACTTGTGGCATAACCCAGAATATCATTGTTACCAATCCATAACGAAAAGAAGGATGGATTTTGAGCCAGGGCATCTCCGAGTACAGTAGCTGTTTCTGAAGAGGAAAATCTGGCAAAATAGGGATTAGCCTGTCCTACAGCAACTCCTGCGACACTCCCATAACCTGGTGCCAGTAAGTGATAACTTTTCGCTCCCGGAACTCCCATGTTATTGAAAGAACCACTAAGCTTATTCGTAACTTCTGTCTGTGGTTCTCCTGCCAAAGGTAGTGGTGGAATAACGGGCTGACCGGCATTTGAAGACAGCACCAGTCTGTTATTAGCGATTTGGGTACCGTTCAATGTCAATCCTCCAAGATTATCTGCCATAAGAGGCTGCGTAAATTTGCCTCCTCCAGCCAGTGCAAATTGTCCGGCCAGGATATTGGGATAAGAATTCTCCTGTCCCTGAATATAAAGCGCTCGATCTGCATAACCCGCTGTAAGGGAGTTTCCTAAGGCAACATAGTTGGTGAAATCGGCTTCTCCGGCGGTATACACCTCAGCATCTTCAATAGATTCATCGAATTCCGGCTCACAGGCAATGAGTCCAAAAGCTAAAACCGGTAAATATTTTATATAGTTTTTCATGGTCTTAAATTATAATTTATAAGTTACTCCAATACCTGGTAAAAATGCACTGGATTTATACGTTCCTGCGAAAGGCACATTCTGTCCATTTTCTGTATAAAAATCATAAGAGGCATCAATCTCCTTAAATCTTAGATACAGGAAAGAAGCATCGATAGCAAATTTTTCTGAAACCTGAAGAGAGAGACCAGCCGTATACCCATTGGCATCGTTTCTTGGTGTTTCCGGCGCAAAATACATGGCCTGAACTGGTGATTCATCAAAATAATATCCCGCTCTTAGGCTAAGGTTTTCTGTAGCCAGGTATTGCGCACCAAATCTGTAGGATGACGCATTTTTATAATTCCTGGGGTTTACCGAGGTAGGTATATTTGGGCTTGCAAAGTCAATATCCAGAGAATTGTAAACTTCCCAGTATACTCTCTGATAATCGAATGCGAATAACCATTTTTCATTCATTTCGTAAGCGAAACCTATGGTTAACTCGGCAGGCATAGGCAGTGTCGCCGTAAATGCTGTGGTTCCATTTTGCGGGGTCAATGTAGAGTTTGGAAAGTCGGAAAATGTAGCCTCCCCGCCTTCAGAATTCAGGAGTATTTCAGATCTATAGTTGAAACCTATTCTCAATTCTTCAACAGGCGTAAACATAAAGCTCGCGCTCCAGCCTGTATTGGTCACTCCGGAATCATCTATCGTAATATTGGATCTGTTGCCTTCTTCGTCCGTAAGGGTCCGGTTAGCATTTCTGTTGAAATTCACATTCCCTGTAACAAAGATAGGTCCACCACCAATGCTGAAATGCTCTGATAATTTTACAGAAACCAAGGGCTGAATATAAATCGCTGCAAGTTCTATATCGTTAACCAGATGTGAGCCTGGCCAATTTTTCTCCCATTCTACAGAACTTCCGTAAGGAGTTGAAACCGATAAGCCCAGACTTAACCATTCATTAACTTTATAAGCCGCATGAAAATAAAATGGAGTTCCGGGGTCTTGCTGAGTTTCAGCAAATTGCCCTGTGGAAGTGTTTTGCCATTTCACATCAGAAAACACACCTGTTATACCGGCTGAAATCGTTAGCCTCTCTTCCAAATAGACTAATCCCGATGGATTAAAAAAGGCTGTTTCTGCACTGTTTACTACACCAACACCTGCATGACCCATAGCTAAAGCTCTCTGGCCCTGTGCTCCTACGCGATAACCTCCTGCATAAGCCAATGTTGTAGCCAGCATAAGAAGCAATCCTGAAATTAAAAAGTTCTTCATTTTGAATTTATTTTTTTATGATATTCTGAAAATCCTGACCAAATTTATCATTTTCGAACAAGCTTAACCCTGATTATAAGAATCTTTTTAAAGAAAACACCCCCTTATTTACTAAAGAACTGAAAACCAGAATAGTGTTTAGAGCTGATAAAATTTGCCGCTACTATTTCAATATTTTTTTAGAATAAACGTCAGGAGTTGATGCCATATTTATATTTTGTGAAAATCGGAAATCCAGCTTAAAATAAGGGACAAAAAAAGCCCCCATCTCTGGAGGCTTTTTAGCAGTTATCAAAACTTTTCATTAAGATTTCAAACTATTCTAATTGATTAAGGTCGGTGAATAGTTTGTATTATAGTTAGATAAATCTATAAGATTTCCTGAAGCTTCGAAATTGGAACCATAAGTCACATCTATGGCTTTGAGCATCTGATTAGCGATTAAGGCATAACCTCTGGAGGTTGGATGAACCCCGTCAAGCGAAAAAGCGCCCCCGGTTACCAAGTTGGAAGTCAGGATAAGATCATTGCTCTCTACACCAGAGGTTGCGAGTTGGTCTAACAAGGCATTAGCATCCAGTAGCGCAAAACCATTTGAGCTGGCAACTCCTGAAATAACCTGATTAAACTGAGCTGTAGCCGTAGCTATATCCTGCTGTTCTTCTGGCAATAACACCCATTTATCTGCGAGAGGCAGCGTAATTCCTTCGACCGAAAACTGACCGGCAAGCTCCTGAGAAAGTCCCTGGGACATCAGGAAAGCCAAGCGATCTGTGTTGACAGTGCCTATAATAGAACTACTTGGCAGGACCAGAAGTTCTGCATCTGTAGCCTGTCTTGCCTGACCGTAGGTAGCGCCTAATAAATTAGCCACTAGCGGTGCAGCCTGAGCTGGCAAACCAAAGCTTTGAACTAAAGCTATAAACTGAGGGTTAGGTGCTAAAGCGCCGGCAATCTGAGCTGAAACATCAGTAAGCGTTTCGTCGTTTATCACGACAGGATTGGGAGCCTCCTCAGTAAATTCAATAATCCGTTCAGTCTCTCCCAAAGCGCCAAAAACTTGATTTATGGCTCCAAAAATAGCGTTTAGTGTAGGGATTTGAGCCGCAAACTCAGGATTGGACGGGTCTAAAGGATTGTGAGGTACCGTTGTGAAATGAGGTATCGCTGTAACATTGGGTATATTGGCCATAATCCCCTGTAAATTAGGAATATTTGCTGTTAAAAGCGCTGCAATAGTCCCATAAGTTTGTTGAAAACCTACACCGGGAGGGCCATCCATAGGTGTGATAGGATTGGAACCGTCACCTCCGGAAAGCGCATAACCTAAGACATCATTATTTCCAATCCATAAGGATATAAACGTAGGTTGTTGAGCAATAGCATCGGCTATAACTGAAGTTTGTGGCGAGCTCGCCATTCTCACAAAATACGGGTTAGCGGTTGGGGGATTCGTAAAAACTCCAGTCGCATTTCCATAGCCCGGAGCGAGTAAATGAAAACTTTTCGCTCCTGGTACGCCTAAGTTATTGAAAGGACCAGTTGGATTATTATTGAGGATATCGGTAGTAGGCTGTATAGGACCCACAACACTGGATAAAGGAACAGGGCCAGAACCACCAAATACCAGTCTGGGATTAAATCCCGGAAGCTGATTTCCGCCTGCCAGAAGTCCTCCTATATTGTCATTCATAAGTGGCTGTGTAAATGTGCCGCCATCGGCTAAAGTAGAAAACCGTTCAGCCAATAGCGCAGGCATTGAGTTTTCCTGTGCAATTTTATATAAGGCCCCATCCATAAAACCGGCCGTTAGAGAGTTTCCTAAAGCCACATAGGTTGAGAAATTTGCAGAACCCTGCGTAAATTCTTCTGTGGCTTCTGGTTCTTCCTGAGCATTCCTGTTTCTCAAGTCTTCTAAGGTTTCATTCTCACAAGCCATAAAACTTACAGCTAAGAAAGGAAGAAAGATATATTTGAAATATTTCATCATTGTATGTTTTAGTTATTAGAAATTATTGATGGTTAAAGACAAGTAATAGATGGAACCTACAAATCCGGTTCCAAAGGCTGTGAAATATTCGTCTTGTAATAAATTTGAGGCGCCTAACTTGAGGGTAGACTTATATTTTGGTATATCATAATTTATCTGAGCATCAACCACATTGAAAGCTGGTACTTCTCCGTCTCCAAAATTAGATTCCCAGAAATAATTATCGCTCCATCTCCAGGATACGTTAAAACCGAAGTTCTCGAACAAATCCGTTTTACCAAAAGAAGCTTTCACCTTATGTTCTGGTGTATTAAAGCCTACTCTAACATTTGGATTTGCTTCTAAGTCAAAATCTAATCTGGAATAGGTGTAATTCGCACTTAAGTCAAACCCGTTAAAAACTTGTGTAGATATACCAATGGCTCCACCATAAGACCTTACTTCCTTATCTGTATTGGTATAGGTCTGATAGACCTGAAAATCACCGTTAGCAACAGCCGCCACCGCCAAAGGCGTATTGGTTCCAGGAACAGTTTGTGTTAATTCTACATCCCCATAAAAAGGAGCAATCACATTTTCATTGGCTAGAAAATCCTGATAAATATTATAGTACGCTGAAGCATCAATAATGAAGCGCTGAGCTTTTCCTCTATAACCCAGCTCAAAAGAAGAAACCTGCTCAGGTTGTGCCAGGTTAGGATTGCCAATTTCTAAATCGGCCGGATTTCCGGATTGTGAAAAATCATCACTGACTGAGCTTGCTGTAAACGAATTGTTATAGGCTCCGACACCATTGATGGAAACTGAAGGAGAGCCTAGAACTGCAGCTCCAAATGGGCTTAAAGTACCATTTGACACACTATATTGTTTGGTATATCTTTCAGGGTTATCAGAAGCTCCTCCTACCAATACAGCCCGGCCAACATCCAGTCCTATGTAGAGGTTTTGTGTTGTAGGATTTCTAAATCCTGTTTGAAAGGATGCTCTGATATTATGATCCTCTGCTATGGTAAAACCGGCTGACAATCTAGGCGAAAAGAATCCATCAAATAACTCAGATTTATCATAACGCAGAGATCCTGTAAGTTTCATTTTTACAAGGTCTGAAATTTCTACGTTTTTTTGAATTTGTGTATACATTCCAAATTCTGAATAATTGATAGCTCCGTCATTATCCGTATAGATCGTACCGTCAGAATTTAGACTATAGGTTCTATATGAACCTCCAACCTGTACTTCTGCAAAATCCCACAGGTGACCAAAATTATAATTCGCATCTGAATGATAAAATTTGGAATTGTCCTGAAAAAGCGAACCTTCGCTTAAATCCGGATTTTGAACGACCTGGTTGAATACATTCTGAAATTCCTGAGTGCCGGGCAATAAACGACCCGTATCCGCTACAGCTCTCGCAGCATCATGTTTTTGATCGTCTGTTAAGCCCTGTGGGTTTCCAGATAACTCTATTCCTGCAAAGGTTTGAATGTAATCCCCAAACCAGTCGGCATCACTTTTCCAGGCCCGGTTAATATTAATACCCGTAAATACCATATCATAAGAATCTCCCGCATCATCTTCATTCACATAAGCCCTAACAAAAAAGTTGTCGTTTTTGACTTCAATTTTATGCTGCTGCAGGAAAAAGTTTTTAATGTTATATCGGTTAGCCCCCTGATAAATGGTATTACCACTACCTACTTTTCCTACATATTGTATTTCAAAATCATCAGCCCAGGGTCTATAATATACTCCCCAGTCTGCTTTAAAGCTTTCAGCGTTATAATTGGTTAAATCCATTTCGCTATAACCAGTTCGGCTCACATTAACATCAGGAATTATACCTAGACCCCCAGAAGCAGTTCTTATGTTGGTGGAAACCTCATCACCATAAACATTTATACCGTCATAATCGGTATTTTCTCTGGTAAGTCCACGGTTAAATTTATCTGAACGGTTGTTTGCAGCCCAATCTGTCCCTTTAAGATAACCCACATTGAATTTGGCTGCAAATTTATCGCTAAACCTATGAGCTACACTTACTCCTATATCGGTGTATGAATTTTCACCGGCAGCATCTTGAGAGGTCATACCCTGCTTCACATAGCCACGGATACCTGGAAAATCAAATGGATTCTTGCTTCTCATAAACAAAATACCGTTAAACGCATTAGCGCCATAAAGGCCAGAAGCCGCTCCGGGTAAAATTTCTATGCTTTGGACGTCGGTTTCTACTAAACCTATAAGGTTTCCCAAAGGAAAGTTAAGGGCAGGCGCAGAATTGTCCATGCCATCCACCAGCTGCATGAACCTGGCATTTGCAAAGTCTGCAAAACCCCTGGCGTTAATAGACTTAAAGGTCAAACTGTTGGTGTTCACATCAATACCTTTTAAATTCTCAAGTCCGCCATAGAAATCTGCAGAGGCTGTGGTTTTAACATCTTTAATTCCAAAACGCTCCACAGTCACCGGAGATTCAAAAACACGCTCAGGAGTTCTTGAGGCAGAGACCACCACTTCATCCAAAGAACTGCCCTCACTCATTTGTACTTCTATAATCTGGTTGTCTCTTGTCACCTCGACTATAACGTTTTCGAAACCAGTGTAAGAAATAACCACATCAAAAGGTGGATTTTGATCGGTGGTCAGTGTAAACTTTCCTTCAAAATCTGAAGTGGTTCCCAGGGTCGATCCTTCGATAAATACATTTGCACCCGGCAAAGGAATGCCGGAGTTATCTGTAATGGTACCTTTTATGGTCGTTTGCGAATAAGAGAACGCACACAAAAGAAATACAAAAAAATTTAAAGCTGTTTTCATGTTAAAGGATTTGTGATTTTTCTAAAGACGCAATCTAATAATTTAATAATAAATTAAGAGAAAAAAAATAAAAAAACTATGCGCGCATAGTTTTTTTTAACAATTATGTATTTCAAGTCCGGGCTTAACATCCGCAGACTCTTGGTTTTTAGAGTATCTGATCTTTTTTATATGAAGCTGTTTTTAAACATAAAACTTTAAAGATGTGTACATTATAAAATCAATTGATTAATGAATATCTTTTTTTCTCCTATATATTAACCATGTGAATAAACCGCCTGTGAAATTCATTTTTAAGCTTTTCATAGAAATGATAAAGCTTAAGAATTTATGTAATTTTGACCGGAATCAATTTTATTTGCCTAACTCTTTAACACTTTGATTAACATCGAAAACCATGAAGCCTAAAACGATTTGTTTTGGCAGGTTTTTAAAAGGCTTTACTTCCTGAAAAGCCGTTCAAGGTTTTTTATAACTTTACAGGCGTTTCTATTCCATTTTTTTTTCACTTAAAGACCATTCGATAATGAAAAACTATATCATTTCCGCCCTTATTGTTTTAGCTCTGCTTCTCATTGGAGGAAGTATCTATTTTTCGACTGTGAATAATTTTAAAAAAGAAGGAGGTTTTAAAATTTCTAAAAATGACTTTCCTATACAAATCCATAGAGATGAAAATGGCATTGCCTATATTTTTGCTGAAAATAAAGCGGATGTCTTTCGCGGACAAGGCTTTGTTATGGCTCAGGATAGATTGTTCCAAATTGAATTTTATCGCGCGCTGATCAGAGGAGAAGCTGCTGCTTTGGTGGGAAATTCTATGCTACAGTCGGATATCAAAATGCGGGTTCTTGATTTGGCGGGGAACGCCAAAAGACATTACCAGTACCTCGACGATAAGACAAAACAGACCTTAGCCTGGTATTGCGAAGGCTATAACGACTACTTAAACGTAGGTAAGGATGAATTCCCTCTGGAATTGAGTTTATTGGATATTGAGCCTAGCCCGTTAACCCCTGAAGAAATCCTCTCTGTTACTCATTTTGTAGGCTTGTTTCATAGTCAAAATATGGAAGATGAGGTTTTGAGTTTGAATCTTGCGTCCCGCACCGATTTAGCTTCAAAACTTTTACCTCTTTCTATAAATCTGGACAGGACAAAAGGTTTGGATTTCAGTACGGATTCGACTTTAATCAGTTTTTTCAATAGCAACAGGGCGGAATTTCAGCAGTCAACAGACCCCTTTACAGCTAATCCGAAATTAGGGTCGAATAACTGGGCTATTTCCGGAGAAAAATCAGCCTCTGGAAAACCGATTTTAGCCAATGATCCGCATGTGGATTCAAGACTGCTGCCTGGCATGTTTTATCCTGTAGGTCTTTTTTGCCCGGAATTTAAAGCGGTGGGCATTGCCACACCTGGCATTCCCGGCTTGCTTTCCGGACGTAATGAGTTTGTTTCCTTTGGAGTAACCAATGCCTATGGCGATAGTCAGGACTTATTCATTGAAGAAACCCATGGGGATTACTATTTGCTTAAGGATGAAAAAACAGCCTTTACTACACGCACAGAAACCATACAGGTAAAAGACAGTACACCTGTAAAAATTGAGATTCGGTCTACCCGAAACGGACCTGTGATTTCTGATTTTGCTGTATTCAACATTTTGACGGATGATGTGGTGAGCCTGAGGTGGTCTCTGGCAGAAACCAAAAGCAGCTCCATCGGTTTTGAAGGTTTACTGGAAACCAAAAATGCCTTCGAATTTAGAGAAGCACTCCGGGGCATGGATAATATGTTTTTTAATTATGCCATTGCAGATGTGGAAGGCAATATTATGCATCAGGCTACAGGATTAGTCCCTGTGAGAGTAAGGGGAAAGGGGAAAATTCCTTCGCCAGCCAATCAGGGAGATACCTGGCTTGGATTCATTCCAAAAGACAGCCTGCCACATATGATCAACCCCGAAAGGGGCTGGATTGGGACTGCCAATCATGACACCCGGCCAGATGATTATCCCTATTACTATTCCAGTCATTTCTCTCCCTATTACCGGTATCAGAGAATAAAAGAAGTACTTTCAAAAAGCAAAATATTCAGCACCGAAGATTTTTGGGAATTAATTTTAGACGTCAAAAACAAACAGGCCGAAATACTTTCACCTATATTTATTTCCGCCCTAAAACAGGACGAATCTACCAGAAAACTTGCCACATTATTAGAAGAATGGGATTATAACGAAGGAATTGATTCCGTTGGAGCTGCTGTATATAATGTCTTGTACAACGAGCTTTTATACCTTGTGATGAATGATGAGTTGCCGGACGAGCTGGAAAACATGTATTGGGAAAACGTCTATTACTGGAACCAGAGGGTAGATGATTTCATTGTAAGCCGGCATGAGTTTATAGATCATAAAAACACTCCGGAAGTTGAAACCAGAACTGATTTAATCATTGAAGCCGGGCTTAAAACCAAAGCACTTTTAACAGAACGACTGGGCTCAAATCCTAATAACTGGACCTGGGGCGACATCCATACTATACATTTTGTAAGTCCGCTTCGCCCGGAAGGTTTTGGAAGCGATTTACTGGGGGCTGAGTTATGGCCAAAAGCGGGATCCAATCAAACCCTGAATAGAGGAGCATTCGTTAAAAATAAAGAGCGTGAATTTGAAACCAGCTGGTTTAGTTCGTTTAGAATGGTAGCTGATATGAATGATGATGAAAAAATCATAGGAATTCTTGCCGGCGGGAGTTCGGCAAGGGTATTTCATCCCTATTACAAATCCCAGTTGGATAAATGGAAATCAGAAGAGTGGATTCCTTACTGGATTTCCAGGGAAAAAGTCCTGGAACATTCCAAGTTCCAGTTGACTTTAGAATAGGACGCGCTGAGTGATTTTTGCATGTTTTATCAGGGCCTGCCTGCTTTCCCGGGCAGACAAGCTGCAAGGCGTTTTAGAATTCAACCGGCAAAATATTCGACGCCCTTTTTATAGTCTTGAAATAAAGATGAAACAAAGCCTTAAAAAACTTAAGATTTCAAATGTTCCAGACTAAGTTCAAAAAAAGCATCTCTTTTTTCAGCATGCACCCAGTGACCTGCGTTTTTGATGCTTTGAATTTCGAAATCAGGGAAATGATCTGAGATATCTGTTTTATCGCTTTCCTGAATATAATTCGATTTTTCTCCTTTTATAAACAAGGTTTTACCGGCATAGGAGGCATTTTGGGGCAAGCCTTTGCCCACCTCTTCAATTTTTTGTTTCAATGCACTAAGGTTGAGCCTCAGATTAAGCTCCTCTTGGGTTTTCCAATACAGGTTTTTCAATAAGAATTGCCGCACCCCTTTTTCAGAGATGTATTCTGCTAAAAGCTCATCGGCATCTGTCCTCGACGTGAGTTTCGCTTCTGAAATCTTTGTCAGGCCCTCCAGAATTTGCTGATGATGCGGCGCGTAATACTTGGGAGCAATGTCTACTATGATGAGTTTATCCACTCGATCCGGGAATAAAGTAGCAAATCTCATCGCGGTTTTACCGCCCATGGAATGCCCTATAATGGAAACTGACTCCAGGTCTTTTGCTTCCAGGTAGTCTTTCAAATCCTCTGCCAGAAGATCATAATTGAACGCCTCTTCATGAGGGCTTCTCCCGTGATTTCTCTGATCGACAAGGTGCACCTCAAAGCCTTCTTTTGAATAAGCATTTGCCAGGGTTTTCCAGTTATCGCCCATACCCAAAAATCCATGAAGAATAATAAGTGGCTGTCCTTTTCCTTTTACTTTTGAATGTAATTGCATCTAGCTTAATTTTTTGAGATAAGATTTCACTACGGGCTCCAGACCATCGTAAAGGGCTTCAGAAATCAAAGCATGGCCTATAGAGACCTCGTCTAAAAACGGAATTTTTTGAGCGAAAAATTCAATATTGTCCAATGATAAATCATGACCGGCATTTATCCCAAGACCGAGCTGCCTGGCTTCTTCTGCACAAATGATATAAGGCTGAATGGCTTTTATTTTATCTTCAGAATACCCCTGAGCGTAAGACTCGGTATACAACTCTATTCTGTCTGCACCAACTTCAGCAGCGCCCTGAATCATCTTGACTTGAGGGTCTACAAAAATGGATGTTCTGATGCCATGCGTTTTAAATTTGGAGATGACTTCCGTCAAAAAATCTTTGTGTTTAAGGGTGTCCCAGCCGGCATTGGAGGTGAGCACATCTTCAGCATCCGGCACTAAAGTAACCTGAGCGGGTTTTGCTTCCAGGACCAGGTCTATGAATTTCTGGTTGGGATTGCCTTCAATATTAAATTCGGTAGTCACCACTTGGGTCAGGTCTCTGACATCGGCATATCGGATGTGACGCTCATCTGGCCTTGGATGAACGGTTATGCCCTGAGCGCCAAAAGACTCCAGCCGCTTTGCAGCTTCCACTACATCCGGGGTGTTTCCTCCTCTTGCGTTTCTTAAAGTCGCTATTTTATTTATATTAACACTAAGTCTTATCATTGTTAGTTTTTAAACAAAAATACAATCCTAAGCGGGACTTTGCTTGGATTTTGTGTATTTTGCAACAAAAGATCACTTATGATTTGGCAAAATTTTATAGACCAAACTTTACAACCTGTAAACGTATCCGATACGATTTCAGAGGTAAAAACCGCGTTTGAAGCTTCACCCTTTAATCATCTGCCCGTCTTTAAAAAAGAGGTTTTTAAAGGTAGTATCCAAGCTGGTGATTTAATCGATCTGGAGCCTTCCTCAAAGCTTTCAGAACACAAATACCTCATCGAAGTGTTCTATGTAGAAATTCATAAGACAAATCTGGATCTCATCCATGAATTTGCCAACCATCAAACCAATTTGCTTCCTATATTGGATCATGACAAAAGATACATGGGAGTTATGAAACTGGAAGATGTGCTTGATTTATTTGGTGAAAGTCCTTTTGTAGCAAACGAGGGCGAAGTCATCATCTTAAGAAAAGAAAGGACAAAGTTTGCCTTTAGTGAAGTAGCACAACTTATCGAGACCTTGAACGCCCGAGTTTCCGGCATGTACATCAGCCAGCTTACACAAGATGCGGTAGAAGTAACGGTGAAGGTAGAGCACCAGGGCATCAATGAAATTTTGCAAACTTTCAGACGGTATGACTATCAGATCGCCAGTGAACATCCTGAAGATCTGTTTGCAGAAGATCTTAAAGAACATTCAGATTACCTCAATAAATACTTAGATATTTAAAGCATTATGACAAATCGTGTTGCCATTTTCGGTCAAGCATTTTATCCTGAAACTGAAAAATACCTTGCTCAGCTTTTGGAAGTATTGAAAACCAATGATGTTGAAGTCATCATAGAAAAAGAGTATTTTAAATTGCTGAAAAAGGAACAGTCTGTTGAAAATTTACAGGATTATACCACTTTTGAAACCTTGGATCAAACTGTAGATTTATTTTTTACAATTGGTGGTGACGGAACCATTTTATCTGCAGTAAAATTTGTCAAAAATTTGAATATTCCCATAATCGGAATCAATACGGGAAGATTAGGATTTTTGGCTACAGTACATAAAGACGAAATCAAAAAAAGCATTGAAGACATTCTCAATGGAAATTATAAAGTTTCTGAACGCAGTTTACTTGAAGTTAAATTAGAATCTGATAATTCGGCCTTAGGGATTCCCTATGCCCTCAACGAAGTAGCCGTCAGCCGTAAGGAAACCACGTCCATGATCACTATCGAAACCTGGTTAAACGATGAATTTTTAAACTCCTATTGGTCAGATGGTATTATCATATCCACTCCTACAGGCTCCACAGGTTATTCGCTGAGCTGCGGAGGACCAATTATCACTCCGCAAACCAAAAGCTTTATCATCACGCCTATCGCTCCTCATAATCTAAATGCAAGGCCACTTGTTATACCAGATGATTTGGAAATAAAGTTAAAAATTTCCGGGCGAGAAGATCAATACCTTCTATCTCTGGATTCAAGATTAGCCAGCTTAGACAAAGACACTGTAGTCAAAATTAAGAAAGCAGATTTTAACATCAAACTGGTTTGGCTTCACAGCGATAGCTTCATTACAACGCTTAGGAAGAAATTATTGTGGGGGCAAGATAAGCGCAATTGAAACAATAAATTTAGCTTTATTGTGTTTAAATGGCACCCATTCTTAAACACAGGGCGTTTGAGAATATTTATATATTTGCAACCTTTAAGTTTTATATGAAATCTATTCTTATCGTCATCTTTTTATGTTTAGGAATTAATTTTGCATGTGCTCAAACTTATGAATTTGGTTTAATCTTTGGGGCTACAAATTTTGTCGGCGATGTAGGATCCCCATCATTTATACAGCCTAAAGATTATCTGAATCAGGACAAAGTATCTTACGGGGCTATTCTTAAATGGAATAGAAGTCCAAGACATGCTTTTCGCTTTACTGCGATGAGACTGAATACTTTTGGAAACGATTTGAGAGCGGATGAACCTAGAAAATTGAGCCGCGGTTATGCTTTTGAAACTGATATCACAGAACTTTCTTTAGGAATTGAATTCAATTTTTTTGAATGGGATCTTCATGAATTAAATCGACCCCTATTCACTCCCTATATCTATACAGGGCCTACTTATTTTTTCACCAATGAATATTATGTAGAAAACAATGTCCTGGTAGAAGGAGGCTCAACTTCCAATTTTGCAATACCAATGCTAATTGGCGTAAAAGGCACCTTAAGCAGGAAATGGATTTTGGCTGCAGAATTCGGGGCCAGGTATACCTTTACAGATAATTTGGACGGAAGTGAACCCGAAGAAATAAACAGTCGAACAAATTATCCTACCTTTGGCAATTCTAACATGAACGATTGGTATTTTTTTTCAGGAATCACACTTACGTACACCTTCGGTCGTAAGCCTTGTTACTGCAATTTATAGTGAATGGATTTTAAATCAAACATCATAGTCGAAAAGTTGCCCAAGCACATTGCCATCATTATGGATGGAAATGGACGCTGGGCTAAAAGCCAGGGTTTAATGCGGGTTCGTGGTCATGAAAAAGGGACTAAAGCCGTAAGAGAAACCGTCGAGGCCTGCGCAGAATTAGGTTTAGAAAACTTGACGCTTTATGCCTTTTCTACCGAAAATTGGAAACGCCCAAAACTGGAAGTACAGACCCTTATGAGACTTCTTGTCTCTTCTTTAAAGGAAGAGATCAAGACCTTACAGGACAACAAAATCAAGCTTCAGGCTATTGGATGCATCGAAAATCTCCCGTCCAAGGCAAGAAAGGAACTCAGGGAAGTCATTGACAAAACGAGTGACAACTCACACATGACTCTAACTTTGGCTTTGAGTTATGGTTCCAGAGAAGAATTAACGCAAGCTGTCAGACAAATAAGTGAAAAAGTAAAAAATAACATAATAGATTCAGAAACTATTGATGAATCTACAATAAATAAGCATCTTTACACCCAAAATCTGCCAGACGTAGATATGATGATTCGCACAAGTGGAGAGAAGCGAATCAGTAATTTCTTACTTTGGCAAATGGCCTATGCAGAACTGTATTTTACAGATATTCTCTGGCCAGATTTCAGAAAAGAAAACCTTTTTGAAGCAATTTACGAATACCAAAAAAGAGAAAGAAGATTTGGAAAAACAAGTGAACAACTCTAAGTATAACTTATTGTTTGCTAGATCAAGTAGACGTATAACTTATCTAGCGCTTATTTTATTTAGTGCCTTTGCAAGTGCTCAAAATTCACCTTTAGAAGCTGCTGGCAAAAAATATACTTTAGGAGAAATTGAAGTGATAGGTTCTACAAGTTATAATGAACAAACGGTTATTGCTTTTACTGGACTTAAAACAGGAGAAGAACTCTATATTCCAGGAGATAAAATAAGCAAAGTTTTGAAAAAGCTTTGGGATCTTGGCTTGTTCAGTGATATTAATTTCTACCTTAAAAATGTTGATGGCGATGTTGCGGATTTACAGTTAGAAATCGTAGAAGTTCCCAAGCTTAATGAAGTCAAGGTCAGAGGAATCAAAAAGCGAAAGAGAGCAGAGATTATCAAGGATAATGAACTTCAGAAGAATACAAAAGTTACTGAAAATTTTATCATAAACCTTCGTAATACCATTGAAGAAAAATACCGAGAAAAGGGGTTTTTAAACGCTGAGGCCACCATCAATACAAGCCCTGTGATAGACACTGCCTCCACTGATAATTTGGTCAATATGACCCTTAATATTGAGCCCGGAGATAAGGTTAAAATCAGCTCTATCAACATAGAAGGGAATGAGAATTTTTCAGATTGGCAGGTGAAACGTATGATGAAAAAGACCAAAGAGAAATTTTTCCTGAGGTTTTGGAAACGCTCCAAATTTATCGAAGATGACTATGAAGCGGATAAGGAAAGAATCGTAAAAAAATTCAAAGAAAAAGGCTATAGAGATGCTAGAATTATAAGCGATTCCATGCTGGTGAATTCCGACACTGACATCGCGCTTAATATTGAAGTCAATGAAGGAGATCGTTACTATTTTGGAGATATAGAATTTCTTGGAAATTCTGCATATACAGATGCTCAGCTTCAGCAGTTGCTGGGGATTCGCAAAGGCGACCCCTATAATGGGACTATTCTACAAAATAAAATTGCCAATACCGAGAAACCCGATGCAGATGATCTCACCAATTTGTATCAAAATAACGGGTATTTATTTTCTAATATAACTCCTGTAGAAACCAGAATTTATAACGATACCATCGACTTAGAAATCAGAATTAACGAAGGTAAAATCGCTTACTTTAATGAAATCCTGGTTACTGGTAACGACAAGACCAATGACAACGTCATTTTTAGAAACTTAAGAACACGTCCTGGCCAGCAATACAGCAAACAGGATGTCATGAATACCATTCGTGAGCTCGGTCAGCTAGGTTTTTTCAATGCTGAAAACCTGGAGCCAAAGTTTGAAAACGTAGATCCACAGTCTGGTACTCTGGATTTGCATTACGTGGTAGAAGAGCAAGGCAGTAGCCAGATAGAACTACAGGGTGGTTATGGTGGTGGCGGCTTTATTGGAACCCTGGGCTTGAGGTTTAACAACTTTGCCATTAAAGACATTTTCAACAAAGAAGCCTATAAGCCCGTTCCTATGGGCGATGGCCAATCGCTTTCCTTAAGAGCCCAAGCGAGTTTGGCTTTTCAAAATTATAGCTTGTCTTTTGTAGAGCCATGGCTTGGAGGTAAAAAACCTGTACAGCTTTCTGTCTCTCTATCTCAAACCATTCAGTTTTTGTTTAACCCCTTAACCAGGCGAGCGGACAATGACCGTAGTTTTACAATTTCCGGTATCAATGTTGGGTTTGCCAAACGACTGAGAGAGCCGGATCAAAACTTTACACTATCTACTGCGGTTGGGTACCAAAATTTCCAACTGAACAATTACAACATCGGTTTATTTAATTTTCCTAATGGCTATTCCAATAACTTGTCATTCACTATTGGACTAAATAGAAATAACACCTTCACCAATCCTATCTTCCCTACGGGTGGTTCTGAATTTGACTTTTCCGTGAAGTTCACCTTGCCTTATTCTGCGTTCAATGATGTAGATTACGCTCAGCTTAGAGAGGAGCGAGATGAAGCCTTAGCGACAAATAATCAGGAAGCCTTAGCCGAAATTGATCAACAAAGATTCAACTGGTTAGAATTTTACAAAGTAAAATTTAGTGGAGACTGGTATAATAATTTGTTTGATAAATTAGTTTTAAGAACGAGGTTTGAGTACGGATTTTTAGGAGCTTACAATAATGACAGAGGCATTCCTCCATTTGAACGTTTCTTCCTGGGTGGTGATGGCCTGGCTGGATTTGCTCTAGACGGACGTGAGATCGTAGCCTTAAGAGGTTACCCCAACCAATCTATTCTTCCAAGGTCTAGAACCGTAGGAGGCGAAGAAAGCTTTAACGATGGTGCTTCTATATATCATAAATATACCGCAGAATTGAGATACCCAATCACACTTAAACCAACGGCTTCGATTTATGGCCTTGCCTTTGTAGAGGGGGGAGCTACTTTTGACGAATTTAAAAACTTTACGCCTTTTGAAATGAGTCGCTCTGCAGGTGCAGGCTTGCGTATCTTTATGCCCGCATTTGGTCTGCTAGGTATAGATTTCGGATATGGATTCGATCCAATTCCTGGCTCAAACACTGGAGCCAACGGTTGGGAAACTCACTTTATTATTGGTCAGCAATTTTAAAAGTGGCACGGTTTTTAAGCATTATACAGTATGAAGTTATTTAAATACATTTTCATCTTTACCCTTTTCACCTTTTCCGTTTCTGGACAAGGCGGCTTGAAGATTGCTTATGTAGATATGGATTATATCCTGGAACAAATTCCGGAATATAAACAGGCTTCAAACCAATTGAACTTAAAAGCTCAGGAGTGGAGAACTGAAATTGAAAGCAGGCAGCAAAAAATTGAGAACTTAAAAGCAGAACTGGAAAACGAGAGACCTCTTCTTACCACAGATCTTATTCAAGATATGGAAGATGAAATCAGCTTTCTGGAAAATCAATTACTGGACTATCGCAATAAAAGATTTGGGGTTTCAGGTGATTTTATCGTTCAGAAACGGCAATTGATTCAGCCAATTCAAGATCAGGTTTTCAACGCTATTCAGGAAATAGGGGAAAGTAGAGATTACGATTTTATTTTTGAAAATTCTGCAGATGCTTTACTTTTGTTTTCTGCAAGAAGGCATGATCTAAGTGAAGTTATTTTAAAATTGATCAACAGAAACTCCAGGGGAGCTGGAACTGAAACAGCGGATATCATTGAAGACATAGAGGATTACAAATCTGTAGAAAAAGCTGAAGAGGACGAACTAAAGCAAGAAGAGAAAGCCCTTAAAGAAGAAGAGCGAAAAAGCGAAAGAGAAGCGCTTATAGACGAGCGCCAAAGAAAGAGAGATTCGCTTAGAGACGCAAGACAACGAGAATTTGAAGAGCGGAGAGCGAGAATACTAAAACAAAGAGAAGAACGACAAAGAGAAAGAGACTCTATAAAAAACGCAAGAGAAAATAATTAAATTAAACACTAAATTAAATTGAGAATGAGAACTTTAAAAACAATTGTAGTAGCACTGGTATTGTCTTTCGGATTGATGTCCGCTACAAACGCCCAATCCAATATTGCACACATCAACTCTCAGGAGTTTGTAAGAAGCTTACCGAGTTATCAGGCTGCAATGACAGAGGTAGACCAGCGTGAAAAAACCTACCGTAAAGAAATTGACGATTTATTGAAAGAGGCTCAAAAAACAAATGAGCGTTATCAAAGAGAAGCCCCAACTAAAACTGAGGAAGAAAATCAGAAAAGAGCTATGGAACTTCAGGAGATGCAGCAATCCATTATGGAGTATAGACAAACAGCTTCTGAGGACCTTCAAAAAAAGCAGGAGGAATTGATGAGACCTGTTTTGGAAAAGGCAAGAGCTGTGATTCAAGAAGTCGCGAGAGGAAAAGGCTTTGACTATGTACTTGACTCTTCCCTTGGCGCTGGAGTATTGATGGCTGACGGTTACAATTTGATGGCTGATGCTAAAGCTGCTATCGGAGAGTAATACGGTTTACCGTATTTTAATTCATACAAAAAGACCATCTTTGTGATGGTCTTTTTTATGTTATATGTCTCAACAACCTATTGTTTTATTCGATTCAGGCGTGGGAGGAACTTCTATTTTAAAAGAAATAGCCCAGCTGTTACCTCATGAAGATTTTATCTACCTGGCCGACAGTAGAAACGCTCCCTACGGAGAAAAGACTCCACAGGAAATTATCGAACTGAGTATCAAAAATACAGACCTGGCTTTACGTATGAATGCCAAGCTTATTGTCGTGGCCTGTAATACGGCAACGACTAATGCCATTTCACATTTGAGGGCTGAATATCAAGTCCCCTTTATAGGTATAGAACCCGCTATAAAGCCAGCAGCCTTAAATTCAGAAATAAAAAAAATTGGAATCCTGGCTACCAAAGGAACTTTGAGTAGCGCCTTATTCAAACAAACCTCAGAAGCATTTACAAAAGGAATAGATGTCATAGAAATTGTGGGAAAAGGAATTGTGGAAGCTGTTGAGGGTGGCTGGACGTCCGACAAAACTTTTGTAGACCGGCTCAAACATCAAATTCAGCCATTTATCAAGGAAGACATAGATTATTTGGTCTTGGGCTGTACGCATTTTCCTTACATCATACCTCAGCTTAAACACCTATTACCTGCTCATGTTAAAATTATAGATTCCGGAAGAGCAGTTGCAAAACAAACCCAGGCGGTTTTAGAAAAAAACAACTTGAAGACGTTAACTACAGCCAGGGGCAGAATTAGCCTCTATTCCAATGCCGATAATATATTTCATTTAAAAAAACTCGTTGAAGAAATCCCAACTTCAGAAGTAAACCGCATGGATTTTTAATAATTCACTGCAGGACAAATACATTTTTGTCGTTTTCGGTTTTCTCCAAAATCGTAGCCTAGTGTGATTTGATGAAAACCACTAGTGGAAAGCACTTCAGAAAAAGCCTGATGAGAATAGGTATAGGCGACCATAAAGCGCTTGTAATTAAACCCGATAAAAGGTGAAATATACTGCAGCTTTTCAGATTGAGCTATGGAATTTTGTGCTGTAAAATCTATTCCATCGAGGGCTCTCCTGTAGGAAATACCACCCCAGATTTGACCTTGATCAAGCTGATAATAGGCTTTGATATTGAAATCAATATTGGTCTGACTCAAAGCCTCTCTATGCTGAAAAAACAACGAAGGCTCGAAAATCCAGCGGGATTGCAAAGAAGCTATGGTATAACCCACAGAAGCTAAATATTGCCTTTGATTACTGATTTCAAAAACTTCAGAAAACACCTGACGCTGTTGCGGGAGTAAGTTTTTGAAAGTCACATGAGCAAAAAAATCCAGAAAAAAATAAGACACTCCGACATCGACATTGAAAAAAGTTTCAGAACGCTGGGAACCATCTATGGCAGGATCCGGATTTCCAATTGTATTGAGTCCGGTTTGATCCAGGCGATCCTGAAGTACCCCTGCACTTAATCCAAAAGATAGCTGATTGATGTCGGCGGTGGACCTTGAAAACATAAGATGGTAGGCAAAAGTGGCTTGTGCCCCTTGCTGGGTGAACCTTCCGTTGGAGTCATTATATAAAATTGCGCCTAATCCCACCTTATCATTTACTCTTCCGTTTATACTCAAAGTTTGTAAACTTGGAGCATTTGCTACATCAAACCACTGCTGCCTTGCTGTCAGTCTCACCTTGTTGAAATTGGAAGCACCAGCCATAGAGGGATGAACCAGGTAGTAATTATCTGTCAGGTAATCCAAATAAATAGGCAAACTGAGCCTCTGAGAATAGGTGTTTTCTGAAGTAAACATCATAAAGATCAGCCCCGCTAGAAGGAGTCCTTTATGTAGATTGCAGTAAGAACTGAGAGGATTCAAAGATAATTGAACTAAAAGTTTAAAGCAATTTCAAATATACGTTTTATTGCTCTTTATTAATCTTATTTGACTTAAATCTTACAAACTTTAAGACTTATAAAGCTATGAGAATACAATTGCTAATAGAAACTCAAATTTAAACTTACTAGGCTTTTGTTTTGTAGTTTTGCAAAAAAAAGCGGGTTATGTCGAAGTATACTTTAGAGATCAAATCAACCAATAAGCCTTCAATCCTGAAGTTTGAATTCAATGAATTTCTCACTAAACAGAAGGGTTATGAATATCATAATATTGAAGAAGCAGCCAATTCTCCAATTGCTTCGCAGCTGTTTTATCTGCCTTTTGTAAAAACGGTTTACATCTCTCAAAACTTTATTGCCATTGAAAAATTCAATATCGTAGAATGGAATGAGGTTCAGGATGAAGTGGCTGAGCAGTTGCTCAAACACCTTAATGAAGGCGGTCAAATCGTAAACGAAGAGGAAACACAATCAACTAAAAAAGTGCCGGTCACTGTTTATGCCGAAAGCACGCCGAATCCTTCCGTCATGAAATTTGTGGCCAATAAAAAGCTGGTGCTGGAATCTGCAGAATTCAAAACTATAGATGATGCCGACCGGTCTCCCTTAGCCCAGAAATTATTTCATTTCCCTTTCGTAAAGGAAGTTTTTATGGATGAAAATTATATCTCCATCAACAAATACGACATGGCTGAGTGGGATATGATCACCAATGAACTAAGAGGATTTATCAAGGATTATATCGAAGAAGGTGGTAGTATTTTAAAAACGGGAAGCGTTTCAAAAGGTAAATCAGAAGAAGCTGCAACGCCAAGTATTGACACCTCCAATTTGGATGATGTATCCAAAGAAATCATCCAGATTTTAGAAGAATATGTAAAACCTGCTGTTGCCAGTGACGGGGGAAATATTGTTTTTAAATCCTATAATACAGACTCCAGAGACGTGGAGGTGATCCTGCAGGGTGCTTGCAGTGGCTGTCCTTCCTCGACTATCACCTTAAAAAATGGGATCGAAACCATGCTTAAGGAGATGCTTCAAGGCAAAATCAATAATGTAGTGGCTTACAATGGCTAAATTTATCCTCTCCCAGATTTATTCCATAAATCTGACCTCTCCAAAGGAGAGGTAAAGGGGAACTCCGTACGAGTTTACTGGGTATTGTGTTGATGAAACGTATTCACTATCAATTCAGCGGTGCGGCGACTTGCACCTACTCCGCCGAGTTTGGTTTTTAAGTCTTTATAATCCGACATTAGTTTTTCTCTTCGATCTGAATTCAGAATTTTATCCAGCTCAAGTTTAAGCTGTTTGGCCGTAAACTCATTTTGAATCAATTCCCTGACTACTTCACGTTCCATAATCAGATTCACCAGAGAGATATAATCCAGCTTCACAATTTGTTTAGCGATCAGATAAGAGATTACATTTCCTTTATAACAAACTACTTCTGGCACCTCAAACAAAGCGGTTTCCAGAGTAGCAGTCCCTGAAGTCACCAGCGCCGCATGCGATTTGCTCAGCAGATTATAGGTGTCATTTTGAATTAATTTTACTGTTTCACCTGACTCACCTGAAGACACAGACGGGTCTGGTATAATTGAGTTGTAAAATTCTTCATCTTGGCTGGGTGCTCCGGCTATCACAAACTGATAGGCCGGATAATCGCTAACGATGGAAAGCATCACGGAAAGCATTTTGGATATCTCTTGTTTTCGACTTCCTGGCAACAAAGCAATAATAGGCTTATCTTCCAGTTGATGCTTCTTTTTAAAGTCTTCAAAACTGATTTCTTTTCGCTTTTCGATCTGATCTAAAAGTGGATGCCCAACGAAATGCACATTAAAATCATGTTTCTCTTCGTAAAAGTCCTTTTCAAAAGGCAGGATCACATACATATGATCTACATCCCTTTTGATCTCTTTAATTCTATTCTCTTTCCAGGCCCAAATTTGCGGTGAAACATAATAATGTGTTGCGATGCCCTGCTGTTTTGCCCATTTGGCAATCCTCATATTGAAACCAGGATAATCCACAAAAATAACAGCATCCGGCTGAAACTGAGAGATGTCTTCTTTACAAAGCTTGATGTTACTAAGAATCGTCTTCAGGTTGGTAATCACCTCCCAAAAGCCCATAAAAGCGAGTTCTCTGTAGTGTTTCACAAGTGTCCCGCCAACGGATTCCATAAGATCACCGCCCCAAAATCTGAACTCTGCAGAAGCATCTTTTTCCATTAAAGCCTGCATCAAATTGGAGGCATGAAGATCTCCAGAAGCTTCACCAGCTATGATATAATATTTCATCTAGTTTGTTTACTGATATCTAAAAACGAAATTACGATAAAATAAGGATTAGACCTTAGCCCAAATTATTCAGTTCCTCTCGGATTCGCTACATTTGCCAAATCTTTTTAAGACCACGTATTTATGATTCAATCCATGACCGGTTACGGTAAAAGCAAGTTGGAAGTCGGCGGTAAAGTCTTTACTGTAGAGTTAAAATCTCTCAATAGTAAAAGCTTAGATGCCAATGTAAGAATTCCTTCAGAATTTAGAGAGTTGGAACTTCCCATCAGAAACAAACTCTCGCAAAGTCTGAGTCGGGGGAAAGTAGATTTTTCACTTCAGGTTGAAAAGCATGAAGAAGAAAGCTCTGCTAAAATCAACACTAAAGTTGTTGAAAGTTACCTAAAGCAACTTAAGCAGCTTCCAGTTTCCACCTCTAAAGACGATAGCCGACTACTTCAGATTGCGATGTCGCTGCCCAATGCCCTGAGTTCAGAAAAAAACGAACTGGAAAAGAAAGATTCTGAAGCTGTGTATCGCGTTTTGGATTTAGCTCTAGAGCAGATCAATGCCTTCAGAACTGATGAGGGTCAGGTCTTGAAAGCAGATTTTGAACTCCGCATTCAAAACCTTAACGAGTTACTTTCAGAAGTAAAATCCATAGATCCCGAACGTATTGAACATGTAAAAACGAGACTGAGAAAAGGCATTGAAGAACTGAAAGAAAAAATAGATGAAAATCGATTTGAACAGGAATTGATTTATTACATCGAGAAATACGATATCACCGAAGAAAAGACAAGATTGGACAATCACTTGTCGTATTTCATCAAAGCGCTGAATTCTCCGGATTCCAACGGCAAAAAACTCAATTTCATTTGTCAGGAAATCGGCAGGGAGATCAATACCATAGGAAGTAAATCCAACTTTGCCGCTATGCAAAAAACAGTGGTTCAGATGAAGGATGAGCTGGAGAAAATAAAAGAACAAATGCTTAATGTACTCTAGGTATGAACGATAAAAAACAAGGCAAACTCATTGTCTTTTCTGCACCTTCAGGATCCGGGAAAACAACCATTGTAAGGCATCTTCTAGCGCAAAAAGACTTGGACCTGGAGTTTTCTATTTCCGCGACTTCCAGAGCGCCAAGAGGAAATGAAGTGGACGGTAAGGACTATTATTTCATGGATTTGAAGGAATTCAAATCTCATATTAAAAATGATGATTTTTTAGAATGGGAAGAGGTTTACAGAGATAATTTCTACGGTACTTTAAACTCCGAAGTCGAACGCATCTGGGCCATGGGAAAACATGTGGTTTTCGACATTGATGTCGTAGGCGGCTTAGACATCAAGAGGATTTATCCAGAGCAAACCTTAGCGGTATTTGTAGAACCGCCGAGTATTGAAGAGCTGAAAATAAGGCTCAAAAAACGCAAAACCGAATCTGAAGACCGCATTGCGATGAGAGTTGCCAAAGCCTCAATTGAGATGGCTACCGCTCCTCAGTTTGATCATATCATTGTGAATGAAGATTTAGACACCGCCCTGGACGAAGCTTATCAATTGGTCAAAGCCTTTATCAAATGAAAAAAATAGGACTTTATTTTGGGACCTTCAATCCGTTTCATATAGGGCATTTAATCATTGCTAATCATTTGGCAGAGCATACCGAATTGGATGAGATCTGGCTGGTGATTACACCGCAAAGTCCTTTCAAAAAGAAAAATAATCTTTTGGAAAACCACCACAGATTTGAGTTGGTATATCGAGCGACAGAACCTTACGAAAAGCTAAAGCCCTGCGATGTTGAATTCAAATTACCTCAGCCCAATTATACCTCCAAAACTTTAGCAGAACTGAAAGACACCCATCCCGACCTGGATTTTGCGCTGATTATGGGAGAAGATAATCTGGTGAATTTTCACAAGTGGAAAAATTACGAAAGCATCCTGGAACATCATGACATTTATGTGTGCCCCAGGCAAACGACTATCGAAATTCCCGAGCAGTTCCAAAACAATCCTAAAATTCATATAACCGACACCCCTGTCATGGAAATTTCATCTACCTTAATAAGGAAAATGATTAAATCGGGTAAAAATGTTAACCCCCTACTCCAGCACAGGGTATGGGAATATATTGACGAAATGAATTTTTATCGATAAGTAAACCCGGACCTTCTGTTTAAATCTTTTTTAATCTGATCTAAAAAACACTCATATTTATCAAGTTTTGAATCCAAGGTCTGTTTCAAAAAAACTGACAAAACCCATTTTTAAAAGCTAAGACAAATGACAAATACCCATCCAAATTTTGGAGTTATCGGCAGCGGAAGCTGGGCAACAGCTATTGTGAAAATGCTTTGTGAAAATGTTCCGGATGTGAATTGGTACATCCGAAAACAGGAAGTCATAGACTATATTGAGAAAGAACACCACAATCCCAATTACCTGAGTGCTGTTGAATTTGACCCTAAACAAATTAAATTATCCAGCAATATCAATAAGGTTATTCAGGAATCCGATATTTTGATCTTTGTGGTGCCTTCTGCTTTTTTAAAGAAAGAACTCGATAAGATCACAACTGATCTTTCAGATAAACTCATTTTCAGTGCAATTAAAGGCATAGTCCCCGAATCTCAACTTTTGGTAGGCGAGCATTTCAATAAGGAATACAACATTCCTTTTGAGAAAATTGGTGTGATTACCGGTCCCTGTCATGCAGAAGAAGTCGCCCTGGAACGCTTGTCGTATCTGACCATTGCCTGCGCCGATGAGGGCCACGCCAACACGCTGGCGCAGTATCTGAGTAGCGAATACATCAAATGCAATGTTTCTGAAGATATCATCGGTACCGAATATGCCGCAGTACTAAAAAACATATATGCCATTGCCGCAGGAATAGCTCATGGCCTGGGTTATGGAGATAACTTTCAGAGTGTCCTGATGAGCAATGCCATTCGGGAGATGAAGCGCTTTATCAAGAAATGCTATGCGATGAAGCGCAACATCAATGATTCTGCCTATTTGGGTGATTTATTAGTAACGGGATACTCCGTTTTTAGTCGAAATCGCTATTTTGGAAATATGATTGGCAAGGGCTATACAGTGAAAAGTGCACAAATGGAAATGAGCATGGTGGCAGAAGGTTACTACGCCACTAATTCCGCATACGAAATAAGCAAAACCTTCGGAAATAAAAAGGCAAAAACGCCTATTATAAATGCCGTTTACAAAGTCTTATACGAAAAAAAAGATCCGAAAAAAGTCTTCGAAAAATTAGCTGATAAGCTTAATTAATACACGATTTTAAATGAATTCAGTTTTAAAAGGCGGCATTCTGGTTGCCCTGGGTGCTTCATGTTATGGCTTGCTCACCACTTTTGTGAAACTAGCCTACGAAGAGGATTATACGGCCTATGAGGTTACTTTTTCACAGATTTTAATCGGTTTTATCGCCTTGATGATTTTGAATCTTTTTCTGAAAAAGAAAAAATCTCCCATCACAGATCCAAAACTGAGACGTAAAACCATTTTCTATCTCATTCTGGCAGGAACTTCTTTGGGCTTCACCAGTATATTTTATTATTTGGCTGTACAATATGTCACCGTATCTGTAGGTATCGTTTTACTCATGCAAAGCGTATGGATAGGCGTGGTTTTGGATGGCATCATCAATAAGATTAAACCCACTCCAATAAAAATCATTTCGGTGGTTCTCATTTTGATAGGAACCGTTCTCGCCGCAGATCTATTGATAGAAGAACAGGATGTAAGCCTGTCAGGTATTGGATTTGGCATCCTGGCGGCCTTGTCTTACACCGTCACCATAATGACTTCAAATAGCGTTGGAACGCAATACCACCCCATTACCAGAAGCAAATGGATGATGCTTGGGGGACTCATCGTCGTTTCCATAATCACTTTACCAGAACTTATAAAAGCCATGGATTTTGGAATTTTCTTAGTCTGGGGACCAATTTTAGCTTTGTTTGGAACTATTTTACCCCCCTTATTTTTTACAGCAGGCATGCCCAAAATAAACGTTGGCCTTGGCGCCATCATTTCTTCCATAGAACTTCCTGTAGCTGTTTTGATGGGGTATTTTGTTTTACAGGAAAATCAAAACATCTATAAATGGATAGGAATTCTTTTGATTTTATCATCGATAGTCCTTATGAACCTGAAAAAAGTTCAGAAAGAGCCGTTGTAAAGCAAAAGCTACTCCGCTATAATTCCTTCTGAAGAAAGAAGCGGTAAGGGTTTAATGTCACTGGATATTAAGCTGTGTTTTGGAAATTTGAAATCCTTGTGCATCAATTTACCATCCAGAAAAAAGGTGACTTGAAATATATTATCAACCTCCAACACGTCTTCATGCAGAAATTCTAATTTGGCATAAGATTTCGCCGGTAAGACTTCCAGTTTCTTTCTAAGCACAGAAGTTGTTTTTGTTTTGCTTTCGCCTTTAGAGACCACCAAAACAGTCTCTATGGCTTCAGAATGATCATTGACGAGATAAATGGTCCACTCTTCAGTCTTGAAGGCAGAATTATATTCAAATGCAGCAACGACGTAAACATGTTTAACTTCAGGAATATGTTTATCGATATCCTTTTTCATAAGCTTATAAAGACGATTTGAACTGCTCTAAAAAGCGGACATCATTTTCGTAAAACATACGAATATCTCCTATTTGATACAACAGCATAGCAATGCGTTCAATCCCCATTCCAAAGGCAAACCCGCTGTATTGTTTAGGATCTATATTACAATTTTTCAAGACATTGGGATCTACCATACCACAGCCCATAATTTCCAGCCAGCCTGTACCTTTGGTAATTCTGTAATCGGTTTCCGTTTCCAGACCCCAGTAGATATCGACCTCAGCACTTGGCTCTGTAAAAGGAAAATAAGAGGGTCTTAGTCTGATTTTTGACTTTCCAAACAACTCTTTGGTGAAGTAAATCAGGGTCTGCTTCAGGTCTTTAAAAGACACATTTTTATCGATATACAAACCTTCTACCTGATGAAAAATACAATGTGATCTCGCCGAAATGTCTTCATTTCTAAACACTCTTCCGGGAGAAATCGTGCGAATAGGAGGTTGGTTGTTTTCCATATAACGCACCTGAACGCTGGATGTATGCGTTCTCAACAAGATGTCTTTAGGATCGGTCTGTATAAAAAAGGTGTCCTGCATATCTCTTGCCGGATGGTATTCCGGTAAGTTTAAAGCCGTGAAGTTGTGCCAGTCGTCTTCGATTTCCGGACCCTCAGATACATTAAATCCAATATTGGAAAAGATTTCTGTAATCCTGTTTTTAACCAGAGAAATCGGATGTCTGGCTCCAATTTGAAGAGGCTCTCCAGGTCTGGTAAGATCCCCGTAAACTCCGGTATCTTGAATATTGGAAGCGATTTCCAGTTTCAGTTGATCTACTTTTTCCTGAGCCGCAATCTTTAGCTGATTGATGGTTTTACCAAACTCCTTCTTTTGTTCGTTAGGTACATTTTTGAATTCAGCAAAAAACGCATTCAAAATTCCTTTTTTTCCTAAATATTGTATTCTAAACTGCTCAACATCTTCAGCCTTATCCGCTGTAAAACGCTCAACCTCATCAATATATCCCTTAATCTTATCTATCATGGCATTTGGTAAAGTGAATTAGCAAATTTAGAAAAAATAGGCTGTTTCCTACTTAGAAAATCCATTATTTAAATTTAACTGTTTACACGATATACTCGCGCTTTAAAAAATAACTGACCAGGGCTTCTTTCATCAGGACGGTCTGCTCTCCGGCTTTGAGTGCTGGCAGCTTGGACGTATTGGTAAAATGCGGCCAGCCCTCTTCATCAATAAAATCGAATTCATAAAATCCGTAGGGCTCCAAAAGCGTGCAAATCGCGATGTGCATCAAATTTATTTTGTCATCTTTTTTAAATTTAGCCTGCGGCTTCCCGAGTTCCTGAACGCCTACCATATAAATGATGGCATCCAGGTCCATTTGTTCACCATCTGCAAACTGGTCGGATAACTTCTTTTGAAGGCTTTCCCAGCGTGTTTTTAATAACTCATCTCTCATAGTACAAAGGTAATCGCTTTAACCGAAATGATTATATTTGACCACATGAATGTAATAGATATTATTCTTGGAGTTTTACTCCTGCTTGGCTTTATAAGGGGATACCAAAAAGGGTTCATTATAGAACTTGCGGGAATTGTGGCTTTACTCGCAGGTATTTTTGGCGGCTTAGAATATGGCTATATCGCTGAAAGTTATCTGGAAAACTGGACCAGCTGGTCGCCCTCAAGTATTGAAATCACAAGCTTTTTTATCGTATTTATAGGCATTATAATCCTGGTTTCAATCCTGGCAAAAATCCTCACGACCATCATTCATAGCATTGCCTTGGGATTGATCAACAGGATTTTTGGCGCTGTATTTGGCGTCATCAAAACGGGGCTTTTCATTTTTATTTTGCTTCTTATTTTTGATTATATTAATGATGATGGCCGATTTGTTTCAGAAACAAAACTGGATGATTCTGTCGTAGTCTCTACTATTCGAGAATTGAGCTCTACACTCTTACCATCTTTAGAAGAGCTTCTGGATGAGAGTGATCTCCTGAATGGAAAGGAAGACGCATAAAAAACCCTCAAACAAAATTTGAGGGTTGAAATTTCAATTTGAAATCGGTTTTTAAGACAGTAATACGACTTCACCTGTTTGCAGGGAATAGACCCCTCCAACTATCTTAATTTCTCCTTGTTCTTCCATACTTCTTAAGATGGGGCTTTTTTCTCTAACTCTGTCCATAGTCAATTCAACATTTTTTTCAACTACTTTATGCACAAAATCTTTGTTGGAAGAATCTCTTTTACCTTCAGTCTCCACGGCTTTTACCGCAGGTTTGATATTGCCCAGCAAATGCGTAATATTACCCAATTCCACGCCGTCACAGGCTGCGCTTACCGCTCCACAGCTCTCGTGACCAAGCACAAAAACGAGTTTACTCCCGGCCACTTTACAGGCATATTCCATGCTTCCAAGTATGTCTGTATTTTCAAAATTACCAGCAACTCTGGCTACAAAAATATCTCCTATACCCTGGTCGAGAACTGTTTCTACCGGCACTCTGCTATCCACACAGGATAAAACAATGGCTTTGGGATACTGTCCGCCAGTGGCACTCACTTTCATCGCATTATCATCTCTTGAATGACACTCATCTGAGGTAAATCGTTTGTTTCCTTGCATTAGGTCTTTTAAGACCTCATCCGGGGTTAAGGCTTCCTGTTCTTGTTTTGTTATTATGTTCTTAAACATGATTAATCGTTTTTTGAATTGATATTGAAAAATTTATCATAGGTTTCTGGATTTTCAAACTCTCCAAGTTCCGAAATGATGGTAATATTGATATTTCTATTTTTTGACTTGATAGAAAAATCATCCAGAATTTCCAACACATCGTAATCCAGATATTTAGACTTTCGGATATCTATGACTAAGTTGGTGTTTTCTGAAATCTCATTTAAAGTTTTTAAAATGGCTCCTTTATTAAAGAAAGTAACTTCTTCTGCCAGGGTCATATGAATAATATCGTTTTTATCTTCTCCTTCAGTTCTTTTGATGTGTAAGAAGTGTGAATTCCGGAAAGAATTGTAAAGAACGGTAAGCAAACCCGAAGCAAGCCCAAGACCAATACCGATAAGTAAGTCCCCAAACACAATTCCAACAACTGTGATCATAAAGGGAACGAATTGAGCTTTACCTAACTTATAAGATTTTATAAAAAGGGAGGGTTTTGCCAGTTTGTATCCAACGATTAACAGAACCCCTGCCAGAACAGCTAGAGGAATAAGATTGAGTAAATTTGGAATAAAAACCACTGCAAGCAGTAACCACAAGGCATGTAATATAGCTGACATTTTTGTTCGTCCGCCCGATTGAATATTTGCAGAACTCCTCACAATGACCTGAGTTACCGGCAAACCCCCGATGAACCCAGAAACCATATTCCCGGTTCCCTGAGCAAGCAACTCTCGGTTGGTGGGTGTTACCCTTTTCCTTGGGTCGAGCTTATCTGTCGCTTCCACACTCAATAAAGTTTCCAGACTGGCTACAATGGCTATAGTGATTCCTACCACCCAAACCTGACTCGAGGTAATAATTGAAAAATCCGGGAAGGTAAACTGGCCAATAAAATCGGAGAAATTATCCGGTACCGGTACGCTTACCAAATTTGAATCGGATATTCCAAGCAAACTCGAATCATCGATAAACAGCTTATACAGCACCCCTACAACTACTGCAACTAAGGGTCCTGGAATAATTTTGAAAATGTTATGCTTTTTCTCAAGAATATTGGACCAAAGCACCATGATGGCAATACTGAGAATGGTAATGGTTAAGGTCCCCAGAGAAAGCTGATCCCAGCCTAGAATTATATTATCAAATAAGACTTCTAAATTATAATCAAAAAACCGGTAATCATCCGGCAGTCCGAAGGCCACCGAAAACTGTTTGAGAAAAATAATGATTCCTATACCAGCCAGCATTCCTTTGATGACTGAAGTAGGGAAATAATAGCCTATAACTCCAGCTTTGAGAAACCCTAAAAGAATTTGAAAAACGCCACCGATGACGACTGCGACAAGAAAGTATTCGTATTTACCAAGGCTTGCAATAGCCCCGAGTACAATCACTGCAAGTCCTGCCGCCGGACCACTGACACCCACAGAAGAACCACTAAGCGATCCCACCACGATTCCTCCTACGATTCCTGCAATAAGTCCTGAAAAAAGTGGCGCTCCACTGGCCAGAGCAATACCTAAACATAAAGGTAAAGCCACGAAAAAAACAACCACACTAGATGGAATGTCTTTGTTTAAATGTTTAAACATAAAATAGTTGTAATAATACTTTTCTTAGAAAAGTATTTAGTTTTAAAATTGAAAATGAAATGATTAACTTAATTAAGATTCAATTTTAAAATCGGGAGGGGGGGAGACTATTTTTTGAGTTACACTTTTATAATTGGATACGTAGTGTGCAAAAGATTGGGAATAATACGCGTCTAAAGAATGGATTGTTTTGCCAGATTCATCGAAAATATATTCGCCGAAGGAGACATTATTTTTTTCTGAATTTTCCTCTTCATTAAGACTTATAAAAAAAGAAATATCTCCACTCCCCTGTAAAGTGAGCAGGGTTGGTGTTACCAAAAGATTGGCAAAGGAAAAAACAAGTATAAATAATTTTAATCGCATATATTAAACAAATATATGGATTTATCAGAAATCAGGCTTTGGATTCCTCCTATAATTTCTTGAAAGCTGTTCTTTTTACCCAGCCCTTAGAGCCATCGGAAAGTTCGATTTCTGTATATTCTCTAAAGCTTGAGCCCAGGCTTACTTTTGTACCCGCGTTGAGTTCGAAATTCACATCACTTCTTGGGTTTGGTTCCCCATAAACAGGCAACTGATTTTCAAAAATAATCGCATAGGAGCGCTCGTTCTGAAGTTGATTCTGAAAGCGTCCCAAGAGTAAACTTCCAATGGCAAGCACCAAAAAAATAAGAGCAATAGAAAAATTTTTTCGCTTGCCTTTCGCAGTTGATGACCTAAAGTAGAAGACCATCCAAACGCCGAATAAGACTGAAAAAACAAGGCTAACCCAGGCCCAAGTATTTAGTTTGAAAATGTGAGTGACATCGTAAATGAAAGCATTGAGCTGCGACTCCGGGGCGTCTGCTATCTTGTCTATGGTTTGTGTTTTGGCAATCTCAAGATTTTCTTTTATTTCCGGATCGGCAGGGTCATACTGCAGGGCCTTTTCATAATGGTAAATCGCATTGGCCAGCGCATTCTGTTTGAAATATGCGTTCCCCAGATTGAAATAAACTTCGGAAGACACCAAACCTTCTTCCAGAATACTGTTGTAAAACTGAATCGCTTCTGCAAACTGATCATCTGCATATGCAGAATTAGCCTGTTCAAAAGTTTCTTCAGCCTGAGAAAACCCAAACGAGGTGAATAAAAAGAACAGTAAATACGTATAGAATTTCATGTGTTTATTTTTTTTAAGGCCACTCCCGCCTGAATAAGACAGAAGGGAGGGTCTAAGCTTTGACGATTAAAATAAGCATACGGGTTGCTGCATATTAAACTTCTCTATCAATTTCAGAAATAACCCTGGCTGCTTGCTTAAAATTCTTTTGCATATCTTCTGTGACTGTTGGCGTATACCTGGCCAGCTCACAGCTTTCCAAAATCTTGATGAAATTCTCAGTGGTTTCCTGAGAAACTCCTTTTTGGGCAAATAAAGCCTGTATTTTTTCTTTCTGCATGTCCAGGGTTTGTATCTTCAATCTGGCTTTCATATAATTATGCAAAGCTCTCTCTAAAGACTCATAAAAGGCTTTAGAATCCCCTATGTTTTTTTTGGCTTCAGATAAATAGCGCTTAGCTAATTTACTGGCTCTTTTTTGCTGCAACTGATTTTCATCGGTAGCTCTGTTTTTTACCTTACCGAAAATCAGCATCAGGGGAATACTCAAAAAGGGGATAAAAAACAAAGTCCAGTAAAGAGGAGATTGAAAAAACTGAGTTTTACCTTTTGCTTTCAAGCTGGTATCCAGCTTGATATAATTGAAAGTGTTTTTGGAAGCTATCATGTTTTGAGGCTTTGCAGTATCGTTTGCTGAAGCCACAGTTTCTTCCGGACGCTGCGGATTGGGTTCCACCTTTATTTTTATAGGTTCAGATTGCAGTCTCTCGTAAGCTTCGGTCCTCGGATTAAAATACGAAAAAGTCGTTGGCTGGATAACGTAATCGCCTTTAAATTCGGGGATCACCGTATATTTTTCGGTAATGCTTCCACGCATTCCAAGGCTGGAAGTCCTCACATTTTCACTGCGTTCAGGCTCATAGACTTCAAAAGCTGAGGGTGTCTGAATTTTTGGCAGATTAAAAAGTTTCAAATTCCCTTTTCCGCTGACTTCTGAACTTAATTCGAACGAGGTTTGAGCTACTACCGTCTTTTCACTGGCTTTGAGTTGAAAGTCGAATTCACCGACTGCGCCAGAAAATCCTTCGGGCTTCCCTTCCTCCGGCAAAGGTTTTACATCGATGGTTTTGGTATTGGCAGAAAAGTTTTTTTCCACCACATCGTACATACGTCTGCCAAAAAAATCCCTCCTGTCGGTAGGCACTTCCACAGAAACGGCAAGGGATAAAGGCTCAATTTTGAGTTCCCCTGTTTTTTGGGGGTATAATACGGTTTTGCGAAGCTCGACATAGCGGTAAGGCTGTCCGCCAAACTCGCCTTCTTTCAACTCGAGTTGATCGATATCGATGTTTTGACTCCAGAATCCTTCAAACTTAGGATTATCCAGAGGTCTCCAGTTCCTGATGTTTACGGTAGAACTGAAAAACAGCTTATACACCACATAAATCCCTTCGTTGAGGTAGGGTTTAGAATCGCTGACTTCGGCGATGAGATGTATGCCGTCTTCGGCTTCTGCCACAGCTCTGGACTGGTTAGGCGTATCCACAGCAGCGGTTACTTCCACTTGGATAGGCGAAGTTTTATATACCTGCCCGTCTACTGTAATTTCGGCCTGGCCAATGGTGAATGTTCCCCGTTTTGCAGGTTGGAAAAAATAGGTATAGGTTTTTTGAAAGGTACTCTTCCCATTCACCCAGGATTGAGAAATAGATTGGTTAGGACCCCCTATTTTCGTAAATCCATTAAAACTCGGTGGAATAAAATTGTCGCCGTTGGCATCTACCTTAAACTCAACCTTTAAGCGTTCGTTGATGCCGAGCTGGGGTCTGCTGGCTTCTGCTGTAAAAGTGACTTGTGCAATTGAAGACCAGCCGAGTAATAAAAACAATAAAAATGCAATTTGTTTCATGTTACCAGTCTTTTCCTGTTTGAGATTTTTGCCCTTTTGCTTTTTGAGCATTGAGCTTTTCCTGAATGTCTTTTTCCTGGTTCTCAATAGCTTCCAGCAAGCGCTGAATTTGCTGTGGAGAAATCTGTCCTTTTGTATTTTGCGGCTGCTGTGGCTGCTTTTTATCTTTATCGCCTCCCTCGCCTTCTTTTTCTTTTTCCTGCTTATCCTTATTGCCCTTATCGTCTTTTTGATCCTGTTCGCTTTCGTCCTGATCTCCTTTTTCTTTGCCCTGCTCCTTGTCCTGATCGCCTTCTTTCTTGTCTTCGTCTTCTCCTTTATCCTTTTTATCTTTATCCTTGTTGTCGTCTTCTTTTTTATCCTGATTTTTATCCTTATTGTCGTCTCCGTCCTTGCTGTCGTCGTTTTTTTCGTCTTTTAACTTGGACTTCGCATAAGCCAGATTATAGCGGGTTTCTTCGTCGGTAGGATCGTTTCTTAAAGCGTTTTTATAAGCCTCTACAGCCATTTGATACTGTTTTTCCTCCATCAAAACATTGCCTAAATTATGGTAACTTTTATGCTTTAAAGATTTATCCTCTGTGCTTTCTATAGATTCGATGAGGCGAAGTCTGGCCGACTCCAGTTCGTTGTTTTTAATATAGAGATTACCGAAGTTATAGCTGATGTCTGAGTTGTCTTGATCTATGGCTTTGGCTTTCCTGATTTTAGCTTCAGACAGAGGAAAGCTAAGGTCTTCAGATTGCGATTCTGCCAAAAGGGCTTTTGCCTTTTTGGGTGCATTGGTGAAATTTTGTGCCTGAGTCACAAAGGCCGTATTTACACTTAGCATCAGCGTTAAAAAAAATAGCTTAAGTCTCATCGTTCTTGCGTTCATTAAATAAATTTAATTGTCTTACCCAGGATGTTTTTCTCTCGAGTAAGAGGATATCAATCAGTACCAAAAATATACCAAACCCCAAAAACCACTGATATTTACTCTTAAAATCTGCAAATTGTTTCGCTTCAAACTCTGTTTTTTCAATTTTTTGTAATTCTTTTAAGATTTCGTCAACAGCCTCAGAAGTACTTGAGCCATCGATATAAGCCCCATTTCCAATTTCTGCAATTTTTCTCAGGGTTTCCGTGTCTTTTTTGGTAATGACAGTTTCCCCGGCATCATTTTTAAGATAAGATTGAATTCTTCCATTTTCTTTTATGGGAATAGGTCCGCCGCGTTCGGTTCCAACGCCAACTGTATATATTCTTATGCCTTCTTCTGCAGCCTGTTCTGCCATGCTTATAGCATTATCGCTGTGGTCTTCTCCTTCAGAAAGAATAATTAAAACTTTGTTGGTCTGGTCATCGTCGTTATAATAAGACGTGGCCAGATCGATAGCCTGAGAAATCGCCGTCCCCTGGCTTGAGACCATTTCAGTATTCATGCTTTGCAAAAAGGTCTTGGTCGTGGAGTAATCGGTTGTAATCGGCACCTGTGGAAAGGCACTTCCTGCATAACCTACCAGGCCCACCCGGTCTGCCGCAAGGTTGTTGATAATTTCCGTAATGATTCGCTTAGACTTTTCGAGTCTGTTGGGAGCAATATCTTCTGCAAGCATACTTTTGGAAACATCCAAAGCAAAAACAATATCTACACCTTCTCGTTTAACCGTTTCCAGTTTGGTTCCCAGTTTTGGATTTACAAGTGCCATCACAAAACAGGCAAAAGCTAAACTTAAAACTAGAAATTTTAAGTTGGACTTAAACCTGGATTGGTCTGGAGCCAGTTTTTTGAACAGCCTGTTCTCTGCAAATTTCTTTTGCGTCTTTTTTTTCCAGTAGGCGTAAGTTAGAAACAAAAGCAGTAATACCGGCAACACCAGAAAACCCCAAAAATATATCTGTTCTTCTAAAATCATTTATACAAAGCTTCTAAAAAGTGTGTGTTTTAGTAAAAATTCTAAAAACAATAAGGCCCCTGCCAGGATAAGAAAAATTCTATATTTCTCATCATAATTATAAAATTTAAATTCCTCTATTTCCGTTTTTTCCAGGGCATCGATTTCCTCATAAATGGATTGAAATTTTTCATTGTTTGTCGCTCTAAAGTACTCTCCCCCTGTCTTTTCTGCTATGGTTTTCAATAAAGTTTCGTCTATTTTCACTTCTATCCTTCTATATTCAAATTGCCCGTTAGGCTTAATCCCTACGGGGGATAATGCAGTGCCATTACTTCCTACGCCAATTGTATATACCTTAATCCCGTATTCTGTCGCCAGCTGTGTTGATGTAATGGGATCTATAAAGCCCGCATTATTTTCACCATCGGTTAGTAGGATGATGACTTTGCTTTTGGCTTTACTGTCTTTCAATTTGTTTACGGAAGTAGCCAGACCCATGCCTATGGCCGTACCTCCTTCTATAGTTTGAGTGTATTCTAAATCACCTATAGCATTTAAGATGATGGATTTATCACTGGTCAGCGGTGTTTTGGTATAACTTTCTCCAGCGTAAACCACCAGACCTATTCTGTCATTAGGTCTCCCATTTACAAAATTACTCGCCACATTTTTAAGCGCTTCCAGTCGGTTAGGCTCCAGATCTCTGGCCAGCATACTGGCGGAAACATCTACAGCCATGATGATGTCGATACCTTCTGTCTTTTTTACTTTGGTCGTGACATCTACTGTTCTGGGCCTGGCCATGGCAATAATTAAAAGCGCTAGAGCAAGCATTCTTAAGAAAAACAGCAGGGGACGAAGTCGGGCCAATGTGCTTTTAGTAAATCCTTGCGTACTCGATATTTTTAAGGTGGCATTTTGTTTATGCCGTTTCTTCCAATACCAGAATACCGCCAGCGGAATAGCCAATAATAGCCAGAACCAGGCTGGATTTTCAAAGGTGAAGTTTTCAAAAATCATTCTTCCATCGTTTTAAATTCCACGGCATTCACTATTCTATTAGCAATTTTCTCACCATATTCATCATCGCGATCATGGAAAATAATGATCTGTTGCAGTCCCCCTTTTCCAAAATTCAGAATCTGATATTCTTTCTTAATGTCTTCCTTTGTAATCGGATTTTCTATGGAGAAACTACCAAACACCTTTTTACCGGGAACCCCACCGAGGGTTTCGAAATCTTCAGATTTGGTGATGATGTTGTAAGCGCCGCGTTCTTCCAAATTTTTATAAACCCTGTCTACAACTGCATTCAAATCTATGTCCTGATTCTCCTTAAACCGAACCTGATTTAACGTGACGTATAAATTCTGATAGAGGCTTCCAAAACTATAGGTCTCTTTATCGGTTACATTTTCCGATATACTTTCGGGAAGTTCAATCTCTCCTCTTACCAGAACTTCCGGCGTCGTTAAACTTACCGGCGGCACGCCGTAATCACTTGTAATCCAGTCTCCTTCGAGCAATTCTTTGGAGGGATTACCTATAAGGCTGTCTCTCAGGTACTCATAGCCTTTGGTGGCTACAACAGCCGTAGCCGTTACAAAAATCAATATAATACCAAGTAGGATTCCAACCACCCATTTTTGTTTTCTTCTCTTTTTGGCTAAAGCCTTCTGGAAAGCTTCATCTTTCTGTTTCTCGATTTCGGTGATTTGTGGAATGGCATTTTGAACGTGTTTCAGGAACTTTCCAATCTGTTTCCTGTCCGACTTTAAAGTGAGCAAATCCGGTTTTCTGTTGGCGAACTTGGCGAGATCTGCACGTTTTAAGATCTTTTCATAGTCAGAAATCATCTCTTCTTTAAGCGAAAGTTCCTTTTTCTCCTTTCTAGATTTTAACTCAGAAATAAGTTCGCTGGTCGTATATTCCAAAGCTCTTATCTCTAGTTTTTCCTCCAGATATCGTCTGGTGATATACGTCAGTTCTGAGATGTAAGCTTTAAAGTCTCTGTTTTCCAGGACTGAAGATTTATCCAGGGTTTTTAAAGACAACATCGCCTGCTCAAAAGGAGGGATTCTTCGCTTGGCTTCATCTCGTTTTTTCTTCAGTTTGAAAATGAAATAGGCGATGACTGCCAAAAGGGCAATGATTCCCAGAGTCCACCAAAACCAGGACGGAATCGCAAAAGGTTTATCGGCTTCCAAAGAAGGTTTGATAGGATATAACTTTTGGTTTAGCGTATCCAGGACCACATCCTTTACGCTTACTTTGAGCGTATCTGTATAAAAGGCCTTATCGTTTATTTTCACCAGTTGCGGCGGAACCGCATAAGCACCTGAGTCGAAGGCAGTGAGTTTATAAAGTTTGGTAAGCTGAAAGGTTTTGGCCTGTGGATTTAAGGTGTCGATTTTGTAGGCTTCCACCATTTCCAGAGGAACAAAGGTTTGATCTTTTGGAAAGACAACCACATCTTCAAGACTCACCTCATCGACCTTTATTTCATATTCCAGCTGTTCACCAATTTGAATGGTATCTCTATCGGTGCTGAATCTTACCTCTTGAGAATATCCAATACCACAGACCAAAAACAGCATCAAAAACAAAGGTAGTTTGAAGGCTAAATAATAGTTATAAGTAAGTTGTTTTCTCTTCATATATTTTTATCTGGATTTGAAATATCCCAGTAGTTTAATGACGTAATTCTCATCGACACGGGTACTCATAAACCCCGATCCACTTAGCTTAAACGCTCTTTGAAAATAATCGACTCTGTCTCTGTAGTGTTTGGTATAAGCTTTCCTCGTGGATCCGCTGGAGGTGTTGACCCACACGGCTTTCCCCGTTTCCGCATCTTTCATTTGCACCATGCCCAGATTTGGTAATTCTTCCTCGCGTTCATCGTAAATTCGGATTCCTGTCACATCGTGCTTTTTTCCAAGGATCTTCAGCGTATGCTCATAATCGTCTGCCAGAAAATCTGACATCACAAATACAATGGCCTTTTTCTTCATCATATCAATGAGATTTCTAAAGGCTTTGCTCAGGTTTGTGGTTTTGTGTGAAGGCTCAAACTCTATCAGTTCTCTTATGATTCTCAACACATGTGTTCTGCCTTTCTTAGGGGGAATGTAGAGTTCTATCTGATCTGAGAACAACATCAGTCCTATCTTGTCATTGTTCTGAGTAGCAGAAAAGGCAAGTGTAGCGGCTATTTCCGTAATGATATCTTTTTTAAAGGTTTCCCGGGTTCCAAAGGCTGTAGATTCTGAAATATCCACAAGCAGCATCATCGTAAGTTCCCGCTCTTCTTCAAAGACTTTGACAAAGGGTTCGTTATATCTTGCCGTCACATTCCAGTCTATAGACCTGACATCGTCTCCAAATTGATAAGCACGCACTTCGCTAAAAGTCATTCCCCGACCTTTGAACGTAGAATGGTATTCTCCACCAAACACATGATCGCTTAATCGCCGTGTTTTGATTTCAATTTTTCTTACCTTTTTTAAAAGTGATTTGGTATCCATAGGGTATAAAAACGTGTCATTCGATTTAGAACTAAATCGCAAAAACATTATCTAGAAACTTTTAAGCTTATTCTGATTGTATTCTAAAGAAATTTTAAGGGACCTCTACTTCGTTTATAATTTTACTGATCAGATCTTCAGATTTGATATTTTCTGCTTCAGCTTCATAGGTAATACCGACCCTGTGTCTTAGGACATCATAAACCACAGCACGAACATCTTCAGGAATCACGTAACCTCTTCGTTTGATAAACGCATAACATTTGGCAGCGATGGCCAGGTTGATACTTCCCCTTGGAGAAGCTCCAAAACTGATAAGAGGTTTGATTTCAGCAAGTTTGTATTTTTCAGGATAACGGGTGGCAAATATAATATCCAGGATATACTTCTCGATTTTCTCGTCCATATATACCTCTCTTACGGCTGCCTGTGCCCGTAGGATTTGTTCTGTCGTCACTACCGGATTTACTTTTCCAAAACTATTGTTCAGGTTGGCTCTCATCACCAGTTGTTCGTCCATCAGGTTGGGGTAATCGATGACTGTTTTAAGCATAAACCTATCGACCTGCGCTTCCGGCAAGGGGTAGGTTCCCTCTTGTTCTACGGGGTTTTGGGTGGCCATAACCAGAAAGGGTCTGTCGAGAATAAAGGTTTCATCCCCGATGGTCACCTGCTTTTCCTGCATGGCCTCCAGCAAGGCAGACTGAACTTTGGCAGGCGCACGATTGATCTCATCGGTCAGCACAAAATTGGCGAAAATCGGCCCTTTCTTGATGTTGAAACTATTTTCCTTCATGTTGTAGATCATCGTCCCCACGACATCGGCGGGAAGTAAATCTGGGGTAAACTGAATTCTGCTAAAACTGCCTTGTACGGCTTTGGCCAATGTATTAATGGCCAGTGTCTTTGCCAAACCTGGAACACCTTCCAGCAGAATATGACCCTGACCTAAAAGTCCTATCAATAATCGCTCAACCATATGCTTTTGCCCAACAATAACTTTATTCATTTCGTTGGTGAGTACATCTACAAAGGCACTTTCTCGTTCTATCTTTTCGTTGATGGAGGCAATGTCTACATTAGCTTGATCCTGTTCCATATTCATTTTCTTATAGTGTTATAATCTATTCTTATAAATCGATGCAAAATGAAAATTTAATCCATTTCTTGTTGTTAAGGCTTGGTTAAAAATCAGGGATTTACGATAAGCTTATGATTAAGTTCGGTTTTGATTTAAACTCAACTTATACCTACAATTTATAAATCCATTGCTCTGGATTGAGCTTGGTGGTGTTTTTGAAAAGTTGAAAAAAAAGTGTGGTTTTTCCAGAAGAAGAATTGATTCCCACTTCGCCGAGTTCTTCTCCTCTGGCTACTTGATCACCTGATTTCACAAAAACTTTTTGCAGGTTATTATAGATAGACAAATAGTCCCCATGCCTAACCATAACCAATATATTAGCCCCGGGGATTTTGCTCACCTGACTGACTTCGCCTTCAAAAATAGCTCTTGCTTTCCCATTTTTCTCGGTGTCTATCCTTACCCCGTTACTCATGATTTTAATAGTTTTTACAATGGGGTGTGGCCGTTCTCCAAAACGCATTGAAACCTGCCCGGACCTTACAGGCCAGGGCAATTTACCTTTGTTTTGTGCGAAATCTTTAGCAAGCGCTTTTGCTTCGGGAGTCAGATTGAAGGTCGCTTTCGCATCCGAACCGCTTTTTTTGTTTTCCCTGGCAATGGCTTCGCGTATCAATCGGTTTATCTCTCGATCTATTCGGCTGATTTCCTTCTGCTTTTGTTTGAGTTCTTTTGAATATTTCTGTTTCTGTTTATTGATGCTGGCAAGCAACTGATTTAAATTGTTTTTATCACCTACCAGTTTGGATTTGGTTTTCCGGTTTTCAGCAATGATTTTTTCCTGATCCCTGCGTTGTTCAAACAAAGTGGAATTGAGCTCCTGAAGCTCCTCGGTTTGCTTCATGACTTCCTCCCCCTGCTTTTTTCTATACTGAGCAAATTGCTTCATGTATTGAATCCGTTTGTATGCCTGTAAAAAAGACTCTGAAGAAAACAAAAACATAATTCGGTTTTTGTCGGATTTACTCCTATAGGACTTTTGGATCATCTGCTCATAATCGGTCTTCAGCTGTTTTAGCTCGTTTCTCAATCTATCTATTTTATTGGCATTGGCGTTGATTTCTCTGGTGAGTAAATTGGCTTCCTGGTTGTTGACCTGTATTAACTTTTCTGTAGCGTTTATCCTTTTCTGAAGGTCTTCATACTCATTCAAGGCAGAACGGCCTTTGGTTTCGGCAGTTCTGATAATGTTGTTGATTTGTTCTATTTCCTGCTGAATCGCCTGACGTTTGGCTTCAAGCTCTTCCCTGGTTTGAGCCAGTAAGGTAGTGCTTCCGAAGAGCATGATAAATAAAAGTATGTACTGAAAATATTTTATCAAAATTCTATACGTTCGTAATTGTTAGGGATTGAAAACGGAAAACTCAAGTCTTCATCAAAAATGACAGAGCGGTATTCCAAATCGATAACGACAACTTCCTCATCTTTTTTGGCGGTCATAATCAATTTACTCGGGAAGTTTTTCTGGCCGACAGATTGAAACCTGGAGTAATTAATATCGAGACTTTCATTTTTTACATTTCGTAAAGACTGGGATTTCAGTTCAAATTGGCGACTGTCAATAATAGCCGAGTAGGCTAAGATAGATTTTATATTCTGAAGAAAAACATAGGCATTATCATCAAAGAGCATTTGATTCCTTTTAAGTTCATACATAGGTCTGCCGATGAGTAAATTTTGAAGGTTTTCAAAGTTAACTTCTACGCCCAGAAACTCTTCTGCCAAAGCAAAATCTCCATCGAAATACGTTCTGTTTATCTTCTCATAATACTGTAACCGATCTGGTGTGATATAAACCTTAGCCACGGGCAACAAGCCCATCACCTTAGCACTCATCCAAATGGCTTTATCCTTTTCTATCCTATACGTGATGCTGATAGATTGCGAATTGTCTTCCGAAATATAACCCGCTTTTATTCTGCCGTTGACCGTTTTAAAACCGGCTAAATTATCTTCAAACGTATTCAAAACAACTCTGGCGGATTTTGCTTTAGTAGAACCCTCGACTTTAGAGGATTTGCAACTTGAAAAAGCAATCAATAGTACTAAAACACTACTTATTTTAAAAAATCTTTTATACATCAATTAGATATTATGATTAATTTCTGCTCATAAGCCTTAGCTTTATCCTGCTCTCCTAAAGCAAGATAGGATTCTTTCAAGGCCAGATACACTCTCTGCTTCAGTTCATTATCCTCGAAAATATAATCCAAAGCATTTTCTAAAACTTCAATCGCCTCCTGATCTTTATTCAATTGCCCTAAGGCCAGGCCTTTTGCAAAGTACAAATAAGCCTGAGACGGAAAACTTTCCAAAGCCTTTTCACTTGTTGCCAGAGCGTCTTCGTATTTCTGTAATTCTATTTCCAAATCAAGTATGTTCCTAATCAACATAAAATCGTTGGGCTTATTGCGCAAAGCAGACTTGAAATTTTCCAGAGCTTTGTCTTTATCTCTGGATTTGTAAAATTGTCCCAACTCAGCTTTGCTGGACGAATTTTTTTCTGAAGACAGAGCAGTATCCAAAACGCTTACAAAGGCATCTTGGGCAGCCGGATCCTGTAAAGCTAAAGCTTTAAAGGTATTGATGACTTTCACTTTGTCTTTTTCGTCTAAAGTCAGACTTTCCACAACTTTTCTGCTGTATCTCTGTGCTTCAGGTATATTTTTACTGGCCAAAAAAGACATTGCCATTTCTACATAAAGCTCGGGATTAAGGACTGAATTCTCTTGCAAGGCTCTACCGACTTCAATGGCTTGTTGTGGTGAATTATTGAGCCTGTAAAGCTGCATGAGTAAGGTGGCAGCTCTGATATCCTCTTCTGAATTCTGAAATCTATTTTTGAAAAACTCAATGCCTTGATCTAGTAGCGAGCCTTCTTTATAAATGAGCATTCTGTAATCATCTCGAAATTTATTAGACCCTTCAATCGCATCAAATTCATCTATAGCCATCAATGCAAGTTGATACTTATTCTGCAACAAATATATATTGGCCAGTTCCTGAAAATAAACAGGATCGAATTCAGAAATAAATTCGGCTTCATTTATCGCCTGATCATACTTTTTTTGCATGGAATAGACATAAAATAATTGCTTGTGGATGTAGATGTCATCTTGATAAGCTGAATCTGCCAGTGTCTTTTTGAGAAATTCTTCAGCCTTTTCGTAAGCTTCTAAATCGAGATGATTTTTGGCCAGTTCATAAAAAACCGCTGTATGGTCAGGTTTGAGTATAAGACACTTTTCCAGTGCTTCTATGGCTTTATCCGGATTTTCTACTGCTCGCTGAGCAATGGCTCTAAAAAATACCTCCTGAAATTCGTCTGTGTTATTCCCAAGCTCATCCACATTGAGGTCCTTAGATAAATTGTCTTTATCCTGGGCATTACTGCTTAACACCACCGCAAGGCAGAAGAAAAAAAGAAGACGAATCGCGTGAGACATAGGTTTTATTCTAAAGTGGAATAATCTCCAAGACTTACCGAGGTGAACTCCCCGTTAAATTTAGCAAAATTGCCTATCATGGCTTTATCTAACTTCGCATTGGTAATTTCGGAGTGCTCTTGAATCAGGGAGTTTTTGATAGTACAGTTATCGACAACCGTGCCATTTCCTATAGAAACATTTGGACCGATTTTAGCATTTTTTAAAAATACATTTTCACCGATGAAACAAGGCTCAATAATTTCAGCATCATGAATTTTGAGTGAAGACGAGATCAGTTTTTCTTTCTGCTCTTCGTGAATAAATTTCAACATACGTGAATTGGTCTCGACAGTCACGTGTTTATTCCCGCAGTCCATCCACTCGTCCACCTGGCCAGGCTTAAAGACAGCTCCCTGTTCCCGCATCTTTTTGATACCATCGTTGATCTGGTATTCCCCGCCATGCATGATGTTTTCTTCGATGACTTTCTCCAGCTGGGTTTTCAGCTGAGCAACGTCTTTAAAGTAATAAATCCCAATCACTGCCAGGTCAGAAACAAAGTCTTGAGGCTTTTCTACAAGCTCGGTGATGTGACCGTCTTCATTTAAATTCACCACTCCAAAAGCTTCAGGATTATCCACCTTCTTCACCCACATCACCGCATCGGCCTCTTTATCAAGTTTAAAATCAGCTTTAAACAAAGTATCGGCATAGGCAATCACTGCCGGTCCTTCCAAAGATTCCTTGGCGCACATGATCGCATGTCCCGTCCCCAAGGGTTTATCCTGGTAATAAATCGTCGATTTGGCCTTAAGTCCTTTGGCGATTTCTTTCAGTTTTTCTTCAATCTCGACTCCAAAATCTTCAGAAATAATAAAAGCGATTTCATCAATTTCTTCCTCCAGAACCTCAGCAATGCCTTCTACAAGGCGCTGAACGATAGGCTTTCCAGCAATAGGAATAAGGGGTTTGGGTATGGTAAGTGTATGGGGTCTTAGTCTTGAGCCTCTTCCGGCCATGGGAACTATAATTTTCATATTCTGTAATTTACAAATCGTTTATTTTCTTTATCTTAAATATCCTTGTTTTCTTAAATCTTTGTAATGACTTTCGATATCCTCTGGTATATCACCCGTTATCATCCAGTTCACGTCAAATCCATTAAAAATCGCAGTTTTCATCAGGTAATGATTTTGACCTATCAAACGCCCTAATTTTCGCATCGGGTCTTCCAATTCAATATGGTAATCTTTATGTAGCTTATGAGCAAGCAAAATAATCTTAAAGGCTCTTGCTATAATGGCCACAAGAAGTTTTCTCCCTTTTTGCATGCTGAAACTTTGAATTCTATAATTGTTTCTATTCAAAACTTCTGTAAGCAATAAAACATTTAAACTTACCTCCCCAAATTTATCTTTAGTCACTTTCACATACTCGGTGATGTCTCCACTCAAAAACCGAATGTCCATATTGAGATAGCCCAAAGAATAAAACCCTTCACTAAATTCCTTTACGCGTTCTTTGATTTGCTCTTCCATCTCTGTCCGTTTTTCATCGACACTTTGGGCACTTACCAATTCAAACTCCAGGCGTTTTGCTAAAATGAGGTCTTTTTTGAGCAAACGGATCAACAATTTATCCTTTTCCTTATCCGGTAAATGACTGATAGCTTCTTTGAGTTCTTTGCTAAATTTCATATCTCAATTTTGACTAAAGTAATTTCGAATCCATTAGTTTTTCCCTGTACTTCCAAATCCGCCTCCGCCTCTATCGGTTTCGGACAGGATTTCGACTTCATTAAAATCGGCTTGTTCGTGTTTTGCAAATATCAACTGAGCAATACGATCACCTGGATTTATAGTGAAGGTGTCTTTGGATAAATTGATAAGAATCACGCCCACTTCGCCCCTGTAATCGGCATCGATGGTTCCAGGCGAGTTAAGTACTGTAATTCCTTTTTTGAGGGCCAGACCACTTCGTGGCCTTACCTGAGCTTCTACACCGACAGGAAGTTCCAAAAACAAACCTGTTTTGACCAGGCAACGCTCCAGACTTTCCAGATGTATAGGTTCATCGATATGTGCTTTGAGGTCTACGCCAGCAGACAGTGAGGTTTCATACTGAGGCAAATCGAATCCCGAACGGTTAATGATATTTACTTTCATGGGTTTATTTCGTTTATGATTTCAGCAGGCTTTTGATTTCTTTATGTTCGTTGGCATACATCCAACTTGTCAACATCAAAATACTTAGAATGCCGAATATATAGTTTTCTGCAAAATAATAAAATGTTATGCTACCCAATACCGTTGATACTAATAGATATAACATAAGTTTATTGGCCTGAAACGGAATAGGATAATACTTTTTACTTAGAATATAAGACAAAGTCATCATCGTGAAATATGCCAAAAGGGTTGCTATGGCAGAACCATAATAGCCTATAATTGGAATTAAAATAAAGTTCACCGCTAAAGTAATAATGGCACCCACAACAGAAATATAGGCTCCAAACCTTGTTCTATCTGTTATTTTATACCATACTGACAGGTTATGATATATCCCTAAGCACAAGTTGGCTAAAAGAATAATAGGAACAATATCTAAAGCCTCATAATATGCATCGTCCCTTACAAGTAATAATTTTAAAGGTTCTATAAAGGTGATGACTCCTAAAAAGATCAAGCTTCCTGTAATTACAAAATATTTAGTAATCAAAGCATAAGCCTTTTGCGGGTTTTTGGTTTTGGCGTGACTAAAAAAGAAAGGTTCTATCCCCAATCGAAAAGCAGTGGCAAATAAGGTCATAAAAACAGCCAGCTTATAACAAGCCGAATACACACCAATTTGAGCTTCGGCGATATCTGACGGCAAAAGGTATTTCAGCAAAATTCTATCAAAAACCTCGTTGATAGAAAAAGCCACACCCGCAATAAGTACGGGAATTCCATATCTCATCATTTTTTTCCAAAGCGGGACATTGAACGTAAATTTCAACTTAAAATAAAACGGTAATAACAACACCAGAGTTGCTGCACTAGCCACAATGTTGGCAATAAATACATAGTTGATTTGGAAGTTTGGAACATAAATTTCTTTTAAAACACCGGAACCAGACTGCCATTCTACAAGCCAGGCCAGGAAAAAGAAATTCAGTAAAACATTGATGAAAACATTGATGAATTTAATAATAGCATATTTTTTAGGCTTACCAAGCGCACGCAGGTATGCGAATGGTATAATCACAAAAGCATCCAGAGCTAAAATCCAAATCATCAGTTTGATGTATTCTACAGGAATCTGAACCCATACTGAAATTTGATTTTGAAATCCAATTCCAAGACCGAGAAAAACCAATGTAGAAATGACTATTGACCATGCCGAAGTGGACATGACCTGGTTTTTTGATTCTTTAATGTTGAAGAATCTGAAAAACGCAGTCTCCATACCATAGGACAACACCACATTGAACAGCACGAAATAGGCAAAAATCACAGAGATTTCGCCATAAATGGATTCATCAGAAAGATATTCAGTATGAATAGGCACCAGTAAGAAACTCATCATTCTAGGTAAAACCGTCGCTAATCCATAAATGAAGGTTTGTTGAAAAAGCTTTTTGTAGATATTCACTGGCTAAAATTGATTTTTCAAATGTAGCAAAATATGAAGTATAAACGCGAGATCGTCTTGCTTCCAACTTAGGGAATAACATGGAGATCCTGCTTAAATAATTAAGATCACAACTCTAAGCTAAGAAAGATGCATGTTATCAAAGTGAATTCTAGCGACTCCCATTCCCGTTATACTGTATATCGGTCACTTCCAATTTCAACCAGGTCCAGTCCCCCTGCTCGAGTTTCCAGGTGGAGGTCATTTTGGAGGGGACTTTCAGACCATCGAAGGTCTTATAGTCAAAAATCTTGATCCCCCATCTGTGCCTTTTTGCTTCTGTCTTATTGAATTCAGGTTAGCTCTCATTTCAATTGGAGTTGATATCAACCAGGCCAGCTAGATCCGAACATCCGCATCAAGTTAAGAAAGAGCGTGAAGAAATGTATCTATGAGCACACAAGCTAACGGAGGCAAATTCAGAATAAAAAAAAATTTTACTCCACATGAATTGCGATATCATCTAATTCATAAACCCCGTTAAACTCGCCGTCTTCGGTTTCTTTGCCCGTGTATCTGAAAGCGATGTGACCATTCCCGTCAAAACAGGACATATCCACAAGGCCGGAGCTTACCCAGTCTCCAAAAAACTGCTCGTCTGAAACGATAAATGCATCCTGAACATTACCCCACTCTGCACTGGAGATGCCTTCTTCGGTTCCATCCCAATTCACAGAATAGAGGACCTCCATAAAACTGGCATCCGCAAAACTGTTGGAGGTTTTGAATTCCAAGGTGATTTTGGAGTTGGTTTCGACAGGAATTTCAGGAGTGATTAACCAGGAAATCGTATGGGCATCCCCGGAATTTTCAGACCTTACTCTTGCAGAAATGCCCAGTGAAGGGTTACTGCTGTCACTTCGTGAAGAATAAGCTTCCCAGGCTTCAGTTCCGGCCTCGATATAATTGGTCCAGCCAGGAATAGCGATGGGTCTGTTGGTTCTTTGATCTTCAAAGTCCACAGCGATGAACGGGCTGGACGCCGGAGAGGCCGCTAAGCCACAGGAAAACACGAGCGGATCGCATCTTTCCCCGGTCATATCCACAGCTTCCGGCGAGTTGATATAAAACGTAAAAAAATCTCCACGGAAATCCCGTGTTAAAACCCCCTGCACAGAACCAGAGCCCGAGGGCAGACTCAGGGTCTTAAAATCGGCAAAGGTACTGGTGCTAAAAATCAGTTTATAAGCACTTGCGCAGCTTTCTAAAATGCGCTCCCCGTCAAAACTATCTTCGGTTCCAGCCGCATAAGTAGCTGATGAATTTTCTGAAAAATAAATTTTTGAAAATTGGACATCCATAAGTTCTACATAGGTATTCACCTCTGAAAAGGATAAGTCTGAAAGCTGTCTTTGCAGGGGGATGATTTCTGCCACGATTGTATCTCTTAGGATCACCTCTTCGACCAGGGCTTCCGGAATTCTTCCAATATCGATGCCATTCACAATGCCCAGTCTTGGTTCGCTGCCCTCCCGTTTACCTACCGAAAGCCCTTCCAGCCTGATATACACCTTTCTTCCAAAATCATATTTGGTAAAAAGCGGATTCTTATCCACCTGAACCCCTATGCCGTAGGTTGGATTTTCCGGTTTATCCTGGACGATGAGTTCCCTGAAGAAATTGCCGGATTCATCGCTTGAAATCACATAGGCTTCCACATAATCCTGAGTATCTTCAAAAGTGTAAGGCCCGTTATCATTCTGTGCCAAAATGCCTTTTAACACAGAAAGACTCACTTTATTTCCTTCTATTTCAGGTGGCGTCTGCTCAAACTCGGGGGCGCTAAAATCATCATCTTCCACACACGAGCTGAAGGCTAAAAGCATCCCTAAACCGAGGAAGAAGAAGGCCGGGTGTTGATTTAAAATGTACATCGCTTTAGTTTTAAGTTTTTTAAAATCGTATATAAGCACTCAAATAATAGGTCGTTCCAAAGCCGAAGAAATAGCGGTTACCGAATAATGCTCCGTTTTCCCTGCTGAGGTCTTCGCCTCGACTTCTAAAATTGCTGGTTCTGGATTGCTCAAAGCCTCCGGTTTTATACGCCTGATCGAGTATATTATTGATGACTCCGAAAAATCCAATATAATACTGGTCGACTCTCCAGGACTTCCCGGCAATGACGTTGACAAGCCTATACGCCTCAAACCGTTCTTGTTTTAAAATTTCGCCTGCCAGCTCTTCATCGTAGTCGTTATAGATAATCCCGTCGGTATCCAGGGCAAAATTATCTGATCTTAACAAGGCCCCTGGACTTATAAAAGCGTGAGAAAAGTGATTGAGGGTCACGCCAAGATTCCAGTAGCTGGGATCTCTGTATTCAAATCCTACTTGAAACACACGCTCTGGTCCTCCCGGAACTCTCAGGCCTTTCATGTCTGTTTTTCCGTCCCCAAACCTCAGCTGCATATCCGGAAAGTTTTGACTGGTCAAATAAAGCTCTGGATTGGAAGTATAGACATACTGCCCGAATGAACCCGCCGTTTTGAGTTTTAAAGTTGGTAAAACCTGGGCTTCCACACCAAACTCAAGCCCGTAATGCAACCTGTCCATCCCCGTCATCACTTCCTGTACAAAGGCATTGTTTTGATTATTGGCCGAGGGCAGGCCTGTCAGCTCCTCCGTATAATAAAAGCCTACACTGGTTTCATCCTGAAAGCTGGCGTAAAAGCCCGTAAGACGGGCGCTTAAAACGGGGGACTTATAGATATAACTAAGATCTGCTGACTGGATTTTCACTTCTGAAATACCGTCCACCGTATCCCCGTTTTGCCTGGCATTGCTATAAGAATTTCGGAGGTTTGGTGCGTTCTGGAAATAGGCTGCATTTAAGGTGAATATATGACGCCCGGACCATCTGTATGTCGATCCTGCCTTAAGCGCATAGGTGGTAAAATCCAGTTTTTCTCCAGGCCCAAAAGACCTGTCCCCCGGGAAAAATCCATTCTCATAAAGTCCTGTGCGCTGGTAGCTTGTTTTCCCAAAACTCAGACCCGTATAAACGTCAAGTCTTCTAAATTGAAACTGTACCTGAGCAAAGGCATCCATGACTTCAGCATGGATTTTGTAATTGTATTTATAGCGGTCTCCCACCTGCACCTTCCGGTTGGGAGTTCTTAAGTTGGATTGGGCCAAATCTGACCCCAAACCTGAGAGTAAATCTGTTTCCTCCGCAAAGAAGTCGACATCAAGAAAGCGTTCTCCACCAAGAAGATCTTCCATCTGGGCAAAGTTTTCGCTTTCCAGACTTCTGTAGTTGAGTCGGGTATTGATGGTGATATTGTCTTTTACTTTATAATCTAAAATCGAGTTAGCCAAAAACATTTTATCCTCTACCCTATCAGACTGAAGCGCATAGGTAGAATTCCCACCTCTGGACTGATTTAAGTAGTTGGCAAAATAAAGTTCCGTCCAGGGGAACTGCCCGTCCGCCTGAAATTCTCTTTGAGCCAGATAGGCACTTTGATAATCGAAGGGTGAAGGATTTGGGTTTCTCAAATAATAACTCGGCAAGTTTTGATAATAAATGGGTGACGGATTTCGGGCGCCTCCCAGGAAAACCTGTTCCCCGGTAGCCGGGTCTTCAAAAAGCCGTGTTCCTCCATTATCGATTCTGGTTGTGGAAGAGAAGCCAAACTGGTAACCGATATTGGTATTGAGCGTAAGCCTGTCGCTTATATCCCAGTAATGGTTCAGCATCAAAACAGGTTCCTCGGTTTTTCGGATTCTGGAATTCCTTTGAACGCCGTTCAACAGCCCCCAGTTCGGGTTGTATTCAATGCCTTTTAAATCCACGACCTCCTGAGTGACCGGGGTACCCATCCCTCGTCGGTTGGGCGCATAAAACCCGGTAAAGTTTAAACTGTGTTTATCGGTGATGCGTTTTTCTACGGAAAGTGCTATGGAATTGGCATCGTACAGGGTTCCTTCTCTAAAGCCTTCTTCGCCAAACCGCCTGGATAACAGCAACGAATACGACCACCCGCCATTCATCAGGCCAGTATTATAACTTGCCATGACCCTGCCCTGGTAGCTCCTGTTGGAACTCGCATAGGACACACGGCCGCCTTTTCGCATTTTGGAAGCTCTCATGATAATGTTGGACACCCCGGCTACATCTCCTATGGTATAATCGCTTGCGGATGTACTCATCGAAAACACCCGATTCCTCTGCACGTCGTTAAGTCCTCCCCAGTTGGCCCAGTTGGGTCTTCCGGTGAATTGTTTGTTCATTTCAATACCATTGATCAGGAGTTTCCCGCTGGCATTATCCAGACCTCGCGGGTTAAAAAAGGCGGCGCTGAAATCGAAAGCGGCCGCCCGTAAATACGTATCCTGAGATGCCGCCAGAAGACCTGAAATATTGAAAGAAGAGGCATCTTCTCCGTCGAGTTCATCTTCAGACAAAGAAATGGTTCCTATTTGCCGGTTGACTTCACTGATATCGACTTCCAGAAACAACTCGCCAAGATTGAGTATTTGTCCCTGTTCAATAATCACCGGATACCGCTTTGACTCGTAATTGTTTCGCTGGACTCCTAAAATTTGTTCTCCCAAGGGCAATTCCTGGTTGACAAAGGAAAATTTACCCTGCGCATCGGTAAGGACTTCAATCCCGGTTCCTCCTATAGAAATCCGGGTTCCCGGAAGTGGCTCTTCGGTATCTATATCTAAGATGATCCCAACAATATCTGTGGTTTGAGCATAAAACTCAAAGCTAATTAGCATCGACACTAATATCACAAATATTTGCCCAAACCTTATCATATCACCCTGATTATCAAATGCTTGAATACTACTAAGATATTTAAATAATAGATAAGTTGTATCTTAGGCATTCAAAAAAAATTCTCACAAACAGGATTGGGATGAGATCAGGTTTAAAGCCACTGGTATTTTTGATAAGTTTTCTGCTGGTATTGACGGGTTGTCATTCTGCCCGGAAAACAAGCTCTGCCTCACAGAAAGCCGACGAATTCCTCATCACGACTGTTGCGTTTTATAATTTAGAAAATCTGTTTGACACCGAAGACGATCCAAATAAATTTGATGAATCCTCACCCATTATGGAGATTTCTGAGGGAGAACGCGAGGCTATTTATCAAAAGAAAGTTGCCAATATGGCTAAAGTGATTGCCGATATAGGCACTGAGGTTACAGGCATGCCACCGGCGGTAATCGGGGTTTGTGAAATTGAAAATTTCAAGGTCTTACAAGACCTGGTAAACGACAAGCATTTATCTGCTTACGATTATGGGATCATTCATTATAACTCACCAGATGCCAGAAGCATAGACGTAGCTTTACTTTATCAAAAAAACCTCTTTCGCCCTTCCTATTCCAAAGCCCACGAACTCATTTTATTCAGTGAGACCGACAGCGGTAAACGTAAATATACCCGAGATCAGCTTCACGTCAAAGGCAAACTGGACGGCGAAGACATGCATTTTATCGTGAATCACTGGCCATCCAGAAGCGGGGGTGAAAAGAGAAGCAGGCCTTTTAGAGTAGAAGCAGCCAGACTTACCAAAACCCTAAAAGATTCTATTCAAATACAAAATCCCTATGCTAAACTCATGATCATGGGTGATTTTAATGACGGGCCTTACAATGAAAGCATAAAAGAAGTGCTGGAAGGTAAAGCGCATGCCGACGATGTCAATCTCACCGACCTTTACAATCCTTTCGAAAAGCTTTACAAAAAAGGCGTAGGAAGCATTGCCTGGATGGATACCTGGGACCTTTTCGATATGATGCTAGTCACCAAACCTTTAATTAATACTGAAAACTACAGCACGTACAGGCTTTACCAGGCTCATATTTTCAATCCCTTTTATTTACAAAACCCAAAAGGCCGCTTCAAAGGTTATCCTTACCGGGCCTTTGCCGATGGCGGATTCACTGGAGGCTATAGCGATCACTTTCCGGTCTATTTGTATCTTATCAAAAAAAAACCGATTCTGGCGAAGTGACTCTTACTGAATAAATAAGATTATTTTAATACCTCTTTATCAGGAGCATAGGTGTATTTTATTTAAGTTTAAAATAAAAAATGAAAAATCCCGGCATACCTTTATTGATTCTCACCACCTTAATTCTGATTCTTGTCACTATCTTTGCAGCACTTGACATGGCATTTTCCTGGGTGTTTTACCTTACTGTTTTAGGACAGGCTACGCTTGTGTTTGCCGTGTATAAGGTGCTCACCGACGATTACCAGACCGATAAGACCTTTAGGGACTGGTATGAAGATCGTCCTAAGGACAAGGATGAATAATATGATAATAGGCTCCGTAGTTCAATGGATAGAACAAAAGTTTCCTAAACTTTAGATCTAAGTTCGATTCTTAGCGGAGCTACTATTGATTTAGGTGCTGAACTTAAAACCTAAACTTCACATACCCTACAAAAAAACGGGGGACAGCTCTATACACCAAATCTCCTCTTTGAAAGTTCGTGATGGAACTAAAGGTATAATTCTTTGTATTGAATATATTCTGAGCATCGATTCCAAATACATAAGATTTTTGCTTCGGTCGATATTCTAAATTAAAGCTACTGGTTTGATAAACTTCAGAATTCACATCATAAATTTCATTCTTGAAATTCCCGAAAAGCCTATCGTAGAGTTTCAGGACAGTCTCTAGTTTAGCATTATAAATGTCATTAGCATTTGAAGAGTTTCCAATACCTCCAGAATTAGAATTTAAACTTCCAGAAAACTTAAAATTTAAGATTCCATCCCAATACGTTGTCCCTCGGAAATAGTAATTATCACTCTCATTGGTCACTTTAAATAATTCATCATTCAAAACAAACGGATTTTCAAATCTGGTTTTGGTATACCCCAGCTTCAATGTGGCATCTATAAACTTTAAAAACGTGGTAAAACCAAGTCTTCCAGTCAATAAACTTCCTCCAGGTATAAATTGGCGTTGTGATAAACTGAGTCTTTCACTTAGCAGTTTATCGGCAGATAACTGTTGTTCATAATCTGAATAAGATATACCAGCCTCAATAAGAATTCGTTTTTTAGGTTTTGAAAAGATATAATTGAATGAATATTGGTTTCTAGTCAATTGCTCAAGCCTATTGACACCCAGAACTAAGCTTCTATAATCTTGCACAATAAAATTCTGGTTAAGGTCGGTTAAACTTGGAAGCTCATTAATTCGTTTGTAACGCAAAGAAAAACTGCCAACTTTTGTTTTTCTAAGACGAAGAGTAACATTAGGATTAAGAAAAAGAAAACTTCTGGAATCCACATTTGTTCGCATGTTCAAGTTAGACAATTCTACATCCGCTTCAGCAATCAATCGATCGGGAATAAAATGGTATTGTGTTTTAAAATTTACAAAAGATTTGAATCTTGCTTCTGAATTTGATCCTGCTAGACTATCGATTTCAGAAGAACCTAAGCCATTTTCTAGGTCTAAAGCGCTGTAATTAAACTCTCGTTCTTGATTTAAAACCCCTAGCTTTACAGCAAAACTGAGTTCGTTAAACTGAAAAATGGAACTGCCTTCCAAACCTTGATAAACCCTATTGTCTTTTATTTTGGTTTGAAGTTGGTTGGAATTCTCTTCTTCAGCAATGGTGTTTGGTGAGATATTGAATTTTTGCCGATCTTGATTAAAACCCATAAACCCGTAAAAGCTTAGCGCTCCGTTCTTGATTTTCTTGGTGAGATGAATATTGGTTGATAAACTTAAGTTGCGCTCATCCAAAACCTGAGCAATGCTTTCATTAGAATTAAAAAGCAACTCATGACTCACATCAGAATTGGTCGCTGACACATCGGTTTGAAACGTGATGAAATGGTCTTCATCTATAGAATGTTTAATTTCAAAATCATTCTTTAGATTTAAGTTTTGGGTGTCAAAGGCATTATCTTCCTGAAAATCAATATCACCATCTGGCAGAAAATAAGAAACCCTATTCCTATAATCACTGTTCAGCTGATCTGTGGTGACAAACAAAGAATTCCTTAGCTTGCTCTCGCCCCAAATGGTTTTATTAGCTAATAAATTGTTGGATAGACTTTGGTTCTCGACATAAAACTTATCGTCGATTAATATAGAGCTTGTCCTCAAGTTCAGATATGAGTTTTGATCCAGGCTGAAGTTTTCATCAAAATCATTGAACCCCATTTGCTGATATACATAATTATCTAACTGTTCTCCAGCAGGCTTACCTATGGAGTTGAGGTTTCCTAAATCCAGAAACTTGATTTCTGGCCTAATTAATCCAAGGTTAAGATCCGCTTCATAGCGGCTTTCATTTCCTAATCCAGCTTTAGCAGCTCCAAACCAAATAGATTTGGCTTTGTCTTTTAGCTTTAAGTTGAGCACCACGGTTTCGCTATCCAGAAATTGTTTCAAGACTGGATTTTCACTATAGTTGTTGATGACTTCCACTTTGCTTAGCACGTCGGCATCCAGATTTTTGGAAATCACTTTGTAATTTCTATCGGCAAGATCATCTCCCTCTATCAGTATTTTTTGAATATTCTTGCCTTGGGCTTTGATGTTCCCATCCTCATCAATTTCAATACCCGGCAAATTTTGTAAAACATCTTCCACGGTTTGCTCCGTCTGATCTGTGAAAGCAGATACCCGATACGCTACAGTATCTCTATTGACTTTTATTTTTTCTTCAGTTTCCAGAACGACTGTATTGAGTTGCTCTACTTTAGGTATGAGTTCAAAATCTTGATTGATAGTAGACTTAGTATTAGGAATAATGATTTCCTGCGACTCATAACCAAAACTACTCACTTTGACGTAAAGTGAATCAGCCTTTGAGTCTACTGCTAATTCATACAGTCCTTCTTCTTTAGAATAAGTGTAATCTAAAATAGTTTTGGTGGGTGAACTTATAACGATACTAGATCCTTCTAGCGGTATCTTAGTTTCCTTTTCTAGGATTTGACCTTTTATTTTAAACTCTTGGGCATAACTTATAGCAGATACAATAAAGCAAACAAGAAGAAGGACAAAACGAAAGATTTTCAAGTAATTGGATTTTGATTATTAAGTTAGTTAGCTAATATTATTCCTTAATTTCATAGACTTCTATATAACTATCTGTTTTCAAAACCTTTGATTCTGAACCAGATACTCCCATATTTTCTGCAATCACCCTACCACCATATCTTGCATCAATAAAAGATTTGATTTGCCTTTCTTTAAGTTCTTCAAATGAAATCCAGGAAGAGTTCGGATTGTCTATAGGTTTCAGGAGGTAAGAATTCTCAGTTGGGTACTCTATGTTTTTAAAATACCAGTAGATTTCTTTATCAGTATCATAAGCTTCCAAGATTAAACCTGGTAAGCCTACTAACTTCCATGGGCCGTAGGGCAGAGGAATTTCTGATGTAAACCAAGCGGTATAATCTCGCCCTCTAAAATGAGCCGTTGCTTTTTGGACTTCATAGGTTCCAATTTTTTTTGTTTCATCTGTGATGTCCCATGATATATCTATGGTCTTATCCTTGACATATCGAAATCCTAAGTCTCGAGAATATAAAACCTTTTCTTTAAGATTGTAATAGTATTGAAAGCCTTCAGGATTAGTCACAACAGTAATAGAAAAGCCTTGTTCAGGAGAAGCTTGATATGATTTTTGCTCGCGGATATGCCCTCCCTCTAAGGAATCTTTTCTTGTCACATAAAGAGAATTAATTTTATCAAACACTAGCATGGCCTTATAATCTGGTCCAATAGGAGCTCCCATTTCCATACTTTGAACTTCACCGTAGTTTACGATGCCTGTTTGGGCGTTAATGTTATGACAGAACAACACTGCACTTGAAACTATAAGTAGAATTAAAGCTTTCATAAAATAGATTTTACATAAAGCTAATAATAAACTAAATACATAGTTTAATTGTTTTAGGCTTTAACATATTAAACTTTATTGACTACTTTTTTTTGATTTCAAAAACTTCTATAAAATAATTTGTTTTTAAAATTTTCGATTCTCCGCTCGATATACCTATATTTTCTGCAACCATTCTTCCTCCCATTCTAGCATCAAGAAAGGATTTAATTTGGTTTTCTTTAAAGCTTTCAAATGATATCCAAGATGAATTTGGGTTGTCTATTGGTTGAAGCAAATGAGAGTGTTTAGTAGGATATTCTATATTTTTGAAATACCAGTAGATTTCTTTATTGGTATCATAAGCTTCCAAAATTAAACCTGGTAAACCTACTAATTTCCAAGGACCATAAGGTAAGGGAATTTGTGATGTAAACCAAGCTGTGTAATCTCGCCCTCTAAAGTGAGCGGTTGCTTTTTGAACTTTATAAATCCCTATCATTTTGGTTTCTTTTTGTATATCCCAAGGAATATTTATTGTCGTATCCTTAACGTATTGAAACCCTAAATCTCGAGAATATAAAATCTTCTTTTTTGGCTTATAATAATATTGAAAGCCATCAGGATTGGTAACAACTGTCATATAATGACCATTACCAGAACTATTAAAATATGATTTTTGTTCACGAATATGTCCTCCTTCTAAAGAGTCTTTTCTTGTCACATATAGAGAGTTATCTTTATTAAACACCAACATGGCTTTATAATCTGGTCCAATAGATTCTCCCATTCTCATACTTTGGATTTCGCCATAATTGACTATACCAGTTTGGGATAAAACATTTAGACTAGTTAAACAGATAAAAATTAAAAAATATTTCATATTACTAAGATTAAGGCTGGAGTCTCAAACTCCAGCCATAGTACTAAAATTTACTGACATGAATCTTCAAATTGATCTCGAAGCTCAGCTGCAAACTCACAGTCTACAGGCATATCATATTCAGGATTACCATCTCCGTCACAATCTACATAAGCCGAGCATTGGTTACCACCTAAAGCTTCAATAGAAGTTTCTTCAGATGAAATAGAGTTCAGAGTCAATAAGGGTAACATCAAAAATGAAATTAATAAAGTTTTCATGATATTTAAATTTAAGAATTATATGTTGCAAGTTTAAATCTTGCCAGATTATTGAACATAGGTCAAAACCTAAGTAAAGATCTCATGAAAAATGAATATACTTGTAGCGTGAGCGAGTATGGATCTTTTCATGCTTGGTTTGTGAAATGCTTTTCTTCGGAGAAGCATTTCCTTTTTTAAAAATTAGAAGAACATTGACATGATTTTTATATTGTTACTCTAAACTAGAAAAAAAAATTAACTATCATATCTTAAACTGTTATATTTTTAATGATAGGGTAAAATGTACGGTTAAACCGTAATTCAATTACGGATGAACCGTAACGATTCGCAACAATAATGAAGTATTTTTTGATAATTTTAAATTTAAAAATGGGGTTTCAATTCAAATTCCGCTTCTGTATAAAAAAGGCCTTGAGCAGTTTGGAGGCTTCTTCTTTAAGCGTCCCAAAATCTACTTTGGTTTTGGGATGAAGCTTTGTCTGCATGGCTCTATAGCCACGGACTTCATCTTCGGCAGCAAAGACCAGTCGAGACAACTGACTCCAGTACAAAGCCCCGGCACACATCTGGCAGGGCTCCAAAGTGACGTACATGGTGCAATCTCTGAGGTATTTACCACCTATAAAATTAGCTGCCGAAGTGATCGCCTGCATTTCGGCATGAGCAGTGACGTCCACTAAAAGCTCGGTAAGGTTATGGCTTCTGGCGATGATTTGGTTCTTATGCGTAATGACAGCCCCCACAGGAACTTCGCCTTTTTCCAAAGCCAAATGGGCTTCTTCCAGGGCTTTTTTCATAAAATAGGTATCGTCAAAAGGGTTTAGCATAGTCAAAAATAGTATTTCTTAGTCACAACCTTTCTGTTCTTCACCTCTTAGTTACTAAAATTAACCGCAAAGGCGCTGAGAACGCAAAGAAGTCTCGCATTAAAAAACACTGCGAACTCTGCGACTTTGTGGTGAAAAAACCAAATAAGCTAAAAACTACAAATATCCATTCAACACTCTTTTTAATCCATTTTTTAATAACACTTCATTAAAATTGATCAATAAGCCTAATTTTAAATCTTTCAATTTTAAATAAGTCAAAAGTTGAGCAGTATGGATATCTGCCAAAGCTTCAACACTTTTTATTTCTATAATCACCTTATTTTCGACCAATAAATCTATTCTATAACCTGCATTAAGCTTTACATCCTTATAAATCACAGGTAGTGCAATTTGTTGATTCACATCCAGTCCTATCTGTCTAAGCTCAAATGCTAGACAGGTTTCGTAAGTGCTTTCTAAAAGACCTGGACCAAGTTGCTTATGAACCTCTATGGCAGCTCCAATTATTTTGGTAGCAAGTTCGTTCTCTTTCATAATTTAAACTATAATTTCTTGAAGTCAACCCTGTGTTAACTGTATCTCTACAGAGAAAAAAACCACGGAGTCACCAAGTTCACAGAGAAAAGGATTAAATTAAATAATTTTTAGTTACAAATAAAATTTTGTGTCCTACGGATCACAGCCTGCCCTGATTATAACCGAATGGCGGAGAAAAAATCTTAAAACCTGCCTGCGTAGTATTTTATTAAGCAGAGGCGCTAAAAAATCGAATGGATTATAAAAGAATCCAAAAAAAACAACTCTCTGTGTTCTCCGTGACTTTGTGGTGAAAATAACCACGGCGTCACAAAGTTAAACTCCTTGTCTCAGCCTGCTCTGAGTATAATCAAAGGCTGGTAAAAAAAATCATAAAACCTGCCTGCGTAGTATTTTATTAAAAAGAGGCGCTAAAAACTCGAATGGATTATAAAAAAACCAAAAAACAACTCTCTGTGTTCTCCGTGACTTTGTGGTGAAAAAGCCAAATAGTTAACATGAAAAGAATTTATTCTATTATTTTGATAATGATAGATAGTGAAAATAATACTCCCACAGGTCGACCGCGCTGTTCACCAGGCTTCATGTCTGGCAGCATTTCAACAACTCTTATACCTTCAGCCTCTAATTTTGGGTGAGGAGCCCTGGCAGCAATATCAACGATAGATCCTGTATGATCAATCTTAAAGCCTATAAATACGCGATGTGTTCCACTGAGTTTTAAATCGTTCGCGATATCCATATCAAATTTTTCATGCATAAATTCATTTACTTTCCGGTTCATGCATTCTTTTCGCTCTTCATTGCTATTCAGGCCCTCACATCCAGGAAACACCGGTACGGTTTCAATCACCGAAAAGGGCACGTCTTCTATCTCCTCTTCTACATCTTCCACTTCTCCCACGCCCACAATTTCTCCTGTGTTTGAAGCTGCTTTCACTTCTACACTCTCATTTTGGTTGGTTTCGCTAGATTGTATGTTCACCTCCTGTATGTCTAAATCATTATCAACAATTCTAATAGCCTCCGGAACAGGTGCCGGCGGGGCTGGAGGCGGTGGTGGTGGAGTATTTTTTATTTCTGTTATAGGTGCAGATTCTTTTTCTATTAAATTAAGATATAAGACTTCTGTTTCGGTGTGTTCATTTCTGTAAGTTTTACGTTCTATCATTATAAGTGAGAACGAAAGGGATATGATAAGTCCTATTTGAAAAAAGATAAGACTATACCTGGAGAGGTCTTTTTTTGGATTCTTTTTAATTTTCATAATCCTATCTTTAGAAGTATCACTAATTTAAGGAAAACTAAAGTTTAAGTTTATGATAGAAATCAGGTCTGCTTAAAATAATTTTCATATCTTAAATTACCTTCTTCAAGTCAACCCTGTGTTAACTTCAGCTCTACAGAGAAAAAACTACGGAGTCACAAAGTTCACAGAGAAAAGGATTAAATTAAATAATTTTTAGTTATAAAATTTTGTGTTCTACGGGTCTCAGCCTGCCCTGAGTATAACCGAATGGCGGAGAAAAAACCAAAAAACCTTCCTGTGTAGTATTTTATTAAGCAGAGGCGCTAAAAACTCGAATGGATTATAAAAAAAACCAAAAACAACTCTCAGTGTTCTCCGTGACTTAGTGGTGAAAAAACCATCATCCTGCCCGCGTTTCACTTTGGAAGACAGGTTCAGCATGAAACCTAGATCAGGTTTTAAATTCACTGAGTTTTACTCACCTCTCATCGCTTAAAAACTCACAGACTATTGGTAACTTTGTCTCATGACTTTAGATTTGCTTTCTCACATACATTCACCTGAAGACTTACGTCAGCTTAAGGCTAAGCAGCTGGAGCAATTAGCCAAAGAGCTGAGAGAATTTATCATCGACGTAGTCTCCACCAAAGAAGGTCATCTCGGGGCCAGCCTTGGTGTGGTGGAACTCACCATTGCCCTGCACTACTGCTTTGAAACCCCAAAGGATTTATTGGTCTGGGATGTAGGCCACCAGGCCTACGGGCATAAAATCCTGACCGGGCGTCGTGACCGTTTTGAGACCAATAGAAAACTCAATGGGATTTCTGGATTTCCTAAACGGGAAGAAAGCATTTACGACACCTTTGGCACCGGCCATAGTTCCACCTCGATATCTGCTGCTCTGGGCATGGCGATTTCATCTCAGCTGAAAGGGGATTTCCAAAAACAGCACATCGCTGTGATTGGAGATGCTTCCATAGCCTCTGGGATGGCATTTGAAGGCCTGAATCACGCCGGAGTGACTAAAGCTAACCTTTTGATTGTACTCAACGATAACGCCATCGGTATTGATCCCAGCGTGGGCGCTCTTAAAACCTACCTCACCAAAGCTAAAATCGGTAAAAAACCAAGTCAGGATAATATCATTGAAGCGCTCAACTTTCACTACGAAGGGCCTATCGACGGACATGATTTACCCGAGCTTTTAAAAGCATTCGAAACCCTGAAAACCAAATCGGGCCCTAAACTCCTCCACGTCATTACCAAAAAAGGCAAGGGTTTAAAACAAGCCGAAGAAGACCAGGTGAAATACCATGCTCCCGGCAAATTTGATAAACTTACCGGCGAAGTCCTGCCCAAAAACAACCAGGACTTAGCCCCCAAGTTTCAGGATGTCTTTGGACTGACGTTGCTGGAACTGGCCCAACAAGATGAGGCCATTGTTGGCATTACGCCGGCGATGCCTACGGGAAGTTCGCTGAAGTATATGATGGATGCGTTTCCGGACCGTGCCTTTGATGTGGGTATTGCCGAGCAGCACGCGGTTACTCTTGCTGCGGGCATGGCTACTCAGGGGCATAAAGTCTTTTGTGCCATCTATTCCACCTTTTTGCAGCGTGCCTACGATCAGGTGATTCATGATGTGGCCCTGCAAAATCTGCCGGTTGTGTTTTGCATTGACCGGGCCGGACTGGTCGGTAATGACGGTGCCACGCATCATGGGGTGTTTGACCTGGCTTTTTTAAGATGTATCCCTAATTTGATTATTGCTGCACCAGCAGATGCTATTGAATTGAGGCAGCTTCTTTATACCGCTACTCAAAATCTTCAACAACCCATGGCCATCAGGTATCCAAGAGGACGCGGACAGATTAAAGACTGGAAAACGCCTTTCGAAAAGCTGGACATTGGCAAAGGAAGATGCCTTCAGGAAGGTTCGGATGTGGCAGTTTTAAGCTTAGGAAGTATTTCGAGGCACGTGTCTGAAAGCATCAGGTCTGTCGGTGACAGGTTCAGCATAGCTCACTACGACTTGCGGTATTTGAAACCTCTTGATGAAAATTTACTAGAATCTGTTTTTGATAAGTTTCAGCAGATCATCACCATTGAAGACGGAACCGTAAAAGGCGGATTTGGAGATGCGGTTCTGGAATTTGCCCAAACCCAGAACTACACGGGCCATATCCATAAGCTGGGCATTCCTGACCGGTTTATTGAACACGGGGATACCGACGAACTCTATGCCTTGGCGGGAATTTCTTCAGAAAAAATAAAAGAAATAATCCTTTGCATTTTGAATCAATCCTGATTTCTGCCCGGCTCCTCCGGATATAACTCGTACACAGCATCGCTCTGCCAGACTTCTTTAGTATCAACATCAATAAGGCTTACAGGGCCTTTAAAGGCCGCACCGGTATCTATATTCCAGACATTGGCCAGATTCACCGGCTTGGTCTTCCCCATGCGCGTGGTAGGCGTGTGACCGATGTATATTTCCTTGAACAATTTTAAGCGATCCGGATAAAAATCGTCCTGAGGAGACAGTGTCTTATCCATAGCTTTCACCATTTCCCAAAGCGATCTGTCCCAATACACCGTATTGGGATAAAACTCTGCTGTAGGGCCATGCAGATTGGCAAAACCAGCATGTAAGAACAGGCGATTCTGCTCGTCGATGTGATAATTGGTCAGGTTTTCTAAAAACCGATGGTGCAGGTCTTTTATCGTAGAGCTCACGTCACGGTAGGCTTCTAAGGTACTTCCGCCGCCATGTTCAAGCCATTTGGCATTGGTTTCTCCGGTGCGAAACCAGTCCAGAACCAAATCGTCGTGATTGCCCCTTATAAAAATACACTCCTGCTCTTCTTTAAGCTGGATGAGGTAGGATAACAACTCGGGGGTTTCGCTCCAGCCGTCTACATAATCTCCAAGAAAAATCAATTGGTCACCTTTGCTTACCTCCGCCCGTTTCAAAACCTGTTCTAAAGCTCGAAATCCTCCGTGTATATCTCCAATTGCTAATATTCTGCTCATCTTAATTGTATTTAATTTTTCGTAAAATTCTCATGTTGTCTTTAAGCCGCTCGTAGGCTTTCTTTTGAATCTGTTTCAGCAAAGGCTTGGCTTCTTCCAGTTTTTCCAAAGAGTTCTCAAAACCATTGAGGTAGGCGATAAGATAGATCGTAGACATATTGATCAGTTCTTTTTTTTCTGCTGAATTCAGGGGCAACTTTTTGGTTAGTTTTTTCAACAAACTATCGTTATGATTAAGATAGTGTCTCAGGGTTTTTTGATCGTATTGCGGCGGCTGAAAGACCAGTTGCGATTCGATGTCGTAATGCATATTGTCTTTAAACTGAATAGACACTTTTTCTAAAGGATAGTACTTAAACTTATTTTGAAGTCCCAGCTGAACGTATTCTAAAATCTCGAACTTGTCATCATCGTATTGAATTTCAACTTCATCAAGATCGGAATAAAAGAGCTTGACCTGTTCGTTGATCAATTGTATATTGACTCTGGAATAAAAGGTTTTATCGCCAACAAGTTTAGGCTTGGCTGCCCAACATAAGACGAAATATTCTTTAAAGACTTTGTATTTAGGGTTAAAATCACGACTCTTCAGAATAAAATCATGAAAGCCATCCAGGGTTAATTCAATATTATTCTGAGAGTTTTGTTCTATGGCAGCGACAATTTCAGAATTGATATCCTTTATTTCGATGTCAAACACTTTGGGCTTACTGATGCTGCCTTCCCGCATAAAAACAGTTCCGCCCCAGTATTTCCAGATGTTCTTTCTCAGGGCACAAATGCTGTTATCGTTTTTGGGACGTATGGAGACCAATCCCACGACTTTATCTTCTGGCAAATGCGGAAATTGTACATTCTCGTAAGAAACAATGGGTGGATGTTCCAGATAGGCATTCACCAGATTCTGAATCTTGCTGTCATCAAAAAAATCGACGCCAACAATTCGGTTGTTCTCATCCTCAACCCCTATGACGATATAACTATTGCTTACAGGGTTGGTATTGGACAGGGAACAAACGTGTTTCAGGAATTTAGCCTTGCCCTCTTTGGAGCCAATATCGACCAGTAGTTTCTTGTCATAGAAACTATTCTCCCCATTATGGGCAAGAAGATTTTTGATAAGGAGGCGCTTGTTAATCATAGACTTGGCTAAAATTACAAGAAAAAACGCAACTTAACTTACGACAGGTTTGAATTAATTGTAAAAAAAAACGAGACCCATAAAGGATCTCGTTTAAAAATAAAATAAGTTATTTTTTTAGGCATCCGGATTGTAGATCCAGCTTCCCTCTTCCTTGATTAAATAAACGGTTTCTGTACCTGAAGTACCCGTATATACGGCATAGGTTACAACAAACTTCTGTCCATTTTCAGCATCAGGAACTTTACTCTCTAATAAGATGTTCATCGCTTCCAGGATCATGTCTTCACTCCAGTAAGCAGATCTTCCCTCTCTGCGGTCAAAGTTGGCATAGTTGCCTGCACTGCCTGCTGGTTCAGGATATTTACCTGCTAAAGCATCAGCAATGATACTGAAATCACCAGCGGTTAATTCGTATTTAATCGTATTATCCGGAACCCAGGTTTCACCGTTATTACCAAACTGAAGCGTTTCAGGAACCACGTTGGTCAATAAGGTCCACATGTTATCCTTAAATATATAATTGGCAAATTGATAGTTTACCGAGCCATCATAATACTTGTATAAGACATGTTTTACAGTACCATCCACAATTTCCTCATCATAAAAAACGGTATTGTTTAGTAAAATTTGAAGTTTAGTTTCCGCCTGATCCTGGCTGTTGAAATTATTGAATCTACCGTGTCCCATTTCCTCATACTGAGCATCTGTCACTCTCATGGTTTCGTTCCACTTTGAACCGTCAAATATGAATCCTTCAGTCCAAGTATTCACCGATCCGTCATAAAACTTAAACGTCAATAAAACCAGCTCGTCTTCTTCGGCATTTGGATATTTATTGCTTAAGAAGTCTTTGATGTCTGCGTAGTTATCGAAGTTACCATATCTTGAATAGGGTTCATAGTCTTCACTTGTCAACCTATATCTAGTGGTATTGTCTCTAACTCTTAATACAGGTGAATATAAATCATATGTGATTAGTGCCTGAGAACCCTTTCCCCAAAACGGGAACATGTCACTTAGCAGCACAGGTACGAGTTCTTTGGCCTGGTCTGTATTGCTGAAGTTAGGAAATCTGAGGTCTAGAACATCCGTATAGTCTTCTTCAACCAAGGTGTATTCCACAGCGCCTACCACAGGCTCACTGTCAAGTTGCGCATTGATTTCGTTTTCAATGTCTTCTACCGGCTCACAGCTTAAGATGAATAAGCTAAAAAACAAGCCTGCTAAGAGAGATATATTTTTCATTTTAATGTGTTTTAAAAGTTAATTTTAGTTCCTACTGTATACGTTCTTCCAAAACCGTACCATACGAGTGCATCTGAAGCCGTTGCACTAGAACCGTTTCTTGCATCAGCAATATAGTCGGTATCAAATAAGTTGTTGACGTTTACAATGATAGTACCGTTTAAGGCCCCTATTTTATAGTTATGCGTTAAGCCAAAATCAAAAAGACCATATTCAGGAACTTTCCAGGATTGTGGTGCGCCTTCTGTAGTTCTTGAATTTGGGTCAAAATCTGCATAGAAGTCCCCTGCAAAGTTGTAATCTAAACGAAGGTTGGTTCCTGGAAATACTTCGTATTGAGAACCTAAGGCAAAAGTTGTTTGAGCAGCGTCACCCACTTTTAAATCTTCGATATACAAATCTATGGTTCTTACAAGATTTTGTTCATCATCGAAAATCTGAACATCAGTCACATTATTCTCCCAGGTCCAGTCTCCCAAAGACACCATACCTGTGATTGTTAAACGGTTAGTTGGCTTGTATCTGAAGTCCAGTTCAATACCCTGGTGAATCGCATTTACCCCTGAAATGTTTGCAGAACCAAACGTACCATCTTGGTTTTGGAATCCTTGTATTAATGTTCTATCATTCCAGCGCGTATGGTAAATATTCAGGTTTCCAGAGAATTTGCTCGATCTAAAACCATAGCCAACTTCCGCACTAAATATTTTTTGGTTTACTGCGTCTGCATTGATATCATTATCAAAATTTAGGAATGCCGCTCTAAAGAATGGTGCTCTTTCAAAATAACCAATGTTAGCAAAGACGTTTTGATTATCATCTAGGTTATAGTTTGCGCCACCTTTTGCAGAGTAACCAAAAAAGTTTTGGAAATCTGTTTCTTGTTCAGGATCAGAATCTAAGTAATTGAAATAATCAATACGCTTGTAGGAGGTATTGGAAGCCGCAAAAGATACAAATGCTGACAGGTCGTTAGTGGCATACTCCGCCTGAACAAAACCACCTTCCCAAAGCACAATACCGTCATTCCAGTAGCTGATTTTATCTCCAACTTCAGCAGTGTTATTTGGATTATTTACGTTTCTGTCATCAAAATAAAACTGACCTCCCAATAAATCTTTTACTTCCTGAAAGTGTTTTCCCTCGTAATATCTTAGATCAAGACCGGCTAATAATTTAATATCCTCAGTTAAATCTGTCGTTAACGTAGACAAACCTCCGTACCAGACGTGATCGTTTCTGGAATCTCTTAGGATCGTTTCAGAACCCAGGGCTCCACGTTGCACATTCTCATCCACAATTTTATCAAAGTTTACAGGTTGAGCAAAGCCATCTCTGTAATCAGAATCCAAACCAAATTTATTAACACCGGAGAAACCTCCACCACCACCAGTACCAAACGAGGCGTAAAGCGCAGTAGATAACTGTGTTTTTTCACTGATGTCCCAGTAGTGGTTTAAGGACATTTGAGGCTTGTGGTAAAAGTTGTCTTCCACACTCGTGACCTGGCCATTCTTATAACCCCAGTCCCGGTTTAATTTGATCCCTCTTTCGCTTCTTTGGAAGGTACTGATCAGTTCTCTGTTTTGACGCTGACCGTGTTTTTGTGGTGCACCAAAAGCTGTAAACGAAAGCTGATGATTTTCTCCTAAATCTTTGGCTACGTTTATAAAGTAGGAATAGCCTTCAAACCAGGTTCCATCAATAAAACCGTTACCAGTTGTTTTAGACGCTGAAATTGTAGCCGCCCAGCCATTCTCCATACGTCCAGTAGAAACTGTACCACCAAATTTCTGGTAGCCATCATTACCGGTAGTAGCGAAAAAGTTTCCTCCTTCTTCAGCATCCGTTGTTTTTGTAACAATGTTGATGGTTCCACCAATAGAAGGTACGGCAACTTTAGAAGCCCCAAGACCTCTTTGGACCTGCATAAAACGGGTTACATCCGATAAACCGGCCCAGTTAGACCAGTATACACGGCCATTCTCCATATCATTGACAGGAACACCGTTTATCATCACCGCAATATTTTCAGAATTAAACCCTCTCAATCTCAGGTTAGCATCTCCGTAACCTCCACCTTGCTTGGTCACATAGATCCCTGGAGTCGATTTTAAAATTTCTGGAAATTCCTGACTACCCAACTGAGTCTCAATTTCTTTAGACTTTAACGTAGATACTGCGACAGGCGTTTGACGATCAATGGCTAAGGAATACGTGGTAATGACAATTTCCTCAAGGGCGTTATCGTCTTCTGCCAGTGTTATTTCACCAACATTTACCTGGTTGCCAGCTACTGTAAAATCAACAGTAGTTGGTTTAAAACCAACATAGGAAATTTTAAGTGTTCCTGAATTTACTTTGACGTTTAAAGTAAACTCACCGTCAAAGTTTGTGGTTGTACCAGTACCTGAGCCTTCAAGTATGACATTGGCTCCTGGTAATGGGGCATTCATTGATCCATCTAAAACTGTTCCGGTTACAGTGTTTTGTGCATAAGTCCCTATTCCTATAAGTAAGAATAAGCCAAAAAGCATTTTTTTCATTTGAAAGTGTTTTTGTTTGTATGAGGGCGCAAAGAAAAGCAAATAAGAAGTTCTAATATTAACTTAAGATTAAGAAAGGATAAATAATGAAAAAGATCTGATTTAAATTTTGTTGTGAAAGAAAACTAGAGCCGTATTTTCAATTGAAATCTTGATAACTTGCGGGAAAAGTCACTATTTACTGGACCTGGCGAAGTTAAATCTGATGTAGCTCTTGATGACTAATCTCATTTTTGGAGGACGGGTTAAATTTGCAAAAAAAAAATTGAATGAATTTCCATAAAAAAACGAGACCCCTAATGGGGTCTCGCTTAAAATATAAGTTTTAAAAACGCTTTTGTTAGTTAAAGAGATATCTTACACCAACTTGCATTTGCCATCTTGAAGATAAGATACCTGAATCATCGAAGACTTCAAGATCTTCAACTGACTGGAAATCATCCACATTATAGCTAAATACTGGATTTGGACCCCCTTCTTCAACTGATAAAATACCAATGTTTCCAGGAATGAATGGTCGTCTTCCCCAGTCTTCATTAATTAGATTCGTAAAGTTGAAAATATCAAAAGATAACTGGAAAGTGTGCTTTTTATTATTAAAATCCAAGCTAAAGTCCTGTAAGAATTTTAGATCAACAATATGGCTCCACGGTCCAAACTCTGCATTACGCTCTGCGTATTGACCTCTTCTCTCGCTTAAATAACTGCTGCTTTCAATATAGCCGTTAAATGCTTCCCACTGTTCCTGCTGCTCTGCCGGAGTTCCAGCAAACGTAATTTCAGAGGCGTCTCTAGGAATATAGATTAAAGCATTATCCCTTGAGTCATCATTTAGGATGTTATCGTTTCTACTATTGTAAACATAGCTGAATGGGTTACCCTGCTGACCAGAATAAAAGAGAGACACCGTACTTTTCACGTTATCATTCCACTCATATTCGTAACTCACGTTAGATTGAATTCTGGATCCTGATGCAAAAGCTGAACGCTGAACACCTGGATTTGCGTTCTTACCATTTACGGTTTCTATACCTCTCCATTGAGATGAATTCTGAGAAGAAGTTCCTTCAAAGATATTATAAGAATCTCCGTAGGTATAGGCGATCTGTCCCGCAAAACCATTTTGGAATGGTTTAGTCAACTTAAATGTTGCATTATAAGAATAGCCTTCGCTGGTATTTGAACCTAAAATAACCCTGTCATAATTATCATCAATTACAGCTCTTCTATCATAAAATGGTCTGTTATCAGCTCCATTTAATCTTCCAACAGGACCTTGTAAGTTTAAATTTTCATAAAACACAGCATTGATCACATCGTTGTATAAAAATTCTCCTGAAGCGATTAATCCCCAGACTGGTAATTTTTGATCTACAGCAATATTGTATTTAGCCACCTGTGGTAATTTGAAATCCGGTGTAAATAAGTCGATTTGTCCACCTGTTGCACCTGTTCCAGGTTCTGCTCCTGGTTGTACTGGCTGGTCGAAAGGATCACCACTAAAAAACACATCACCTGGCAGTTGAAAATCTCTAACTGTTCCTGCAGTAACACCATTGTTATTATAAGTACCACCTGGCCATACCAATGGTATTCTTGAAGTAAACACACCAACACCACCGCGTACTTGCGTAGTATTATCTCCACTTACATCCCAGTTAAATCCAAGTCTTGGAGAAAAATGAATCTGACTTTCAATTGGCTTACCAACTCTGGCACCTTGTAAATCTTTTCCGTAAGCTTCTAAAAGCTGAACAGTTCTTGTATTAAAATCTTCGTTTGCCAGCCCGTCTTCAAAATAAGGAATGTCAATACGAACGCCTAAACTTACTTTGAAATCATCTGAAATATCAACATCATCCTGAGCATAAAAGCCTATTTGGGAATACGTAAATTCAGCTGCACCCTCAGAGTTATCTCCGATTCCTCCTAGTAAAGAATATCCTCTGGAAAAGAATCTGGCAGGAACTTCATTTCCTTGTGTTCCGTCAAGATACGTATTGAAATCGTCTAGTGAGCTAAATGTGTAATCCCCGAAGTTTTGTCTAAAGAATACGTTTTTAACATCAAAATGTTCAAAGTTAACACCAAAAGTTAACTTATGACGTCCTCTGTAAAGCTCAAAATTATTGGTGATGTTCAGTAATTTTTGCTCAAGTAAATTCGCTGTTGAAAACGGCTCTGAACCAAACCAAATACTACCTGATCTACCATCAAAAATTCTAACAGAAGGAAAAGGTTCTCCTAAAGGGTCTCTGTCATCTAATACATCTGTGTATCCAATGATTAAGTTGTTAGACATATCCGAACCATTAGTCGTTTTCCATTCTAAAGTTGAGGAATTTGTTCTGGAAGGAAAAAACACACCTCTATTAATAAAGTTGATATTTCTATCATTACTTTGTCTTGGGCTAGTGTTTTCAGCATCTACATAACTATTTCTGAATGTAAGTGTGTTTTGATCATTGATGTTCCAGTCCAGACGTGTCGTCAGTTTATGGCTTTCCAATTTTTCCGGGTTATTGTCGAAAATTCCTGGATCATAACCATAAGTATCTATTAAACCTTGTCTTAAGTTAGCTAAATCTTGAAGCGAAGATTCCCCTTGATAATTATCAAAAATAAAAGGCTGCGGAGTTAACTGCTCTTCTCTTTCGTAGTTTACAAAATAGAACAATTTATCCTTTATAAGTGCTCCACCAACTCTGGCACCATATATTTCAGCTGTAAATTCAGAAAGTTTTTCTCTATTATCTTCACTTATAGCCGTTGGAGTTTTACCGGCCAAGTCTTCGTTTCTCAAGTAATAATAAGCAGAACCTTCTGTATTATTTGTACCAGAACGGGTTATCGCGTTAATAGATCCACCTGCGAAACCAGACTGTCTGACATCAAAAGGAGATAAGTTAACCTGGAAAGATTCTATCGCATCGACAGAGATAGGATTTACGCCTGTTTGTCCACCATTTGTTCCTGATGCAGCTAAGCCAAAAACATCATTATTTACCGCACCATCAATATAAATAGTGTTGTATCTGTTATTTTGTCCGCCTAATGAAATACTTCCATTTTCACCAACCTGAGCTTCTGGAGTTTTTCTTATAAAATCTCCTAACGAACGCGTCGCAGATGGCAGGTTTAAAATTTCTCTATTAGAGATATTTGTATTAGAACCTTGTTGTCCTGAGTCGAAAATGTTATTTCTTGAAGCTGAGATAATGACTTCATCCAAAGCATTGGCAGCCTCATCCATTTGTCTGCTAATTCTTTCGGTATCCCCTAAATTAAGATAAATCCCTTCTAGAATGATGTCTTCAAAACCAATATAGGTAATGTTCAAAGTATATGGACCACCAACTCTCATGTTTGCAATACGGTAGTATCCATCAAAATCTGTTACAACACCATACTGCGTACCAGTTGGTGTATGTACAGCAATTACATTTGCACCAGGTAAAGGTTCACCCGCACTGTCTGTAATCTTACCGCTCATAGAAGAGGTCGTCACCCCTTGCGCGTAAATACCTACTCCCATAATTAAGAATAAGCCAAGTAGCAATTTTTTCATTTGAAAATGTTTTTGTTTATATTTTTTATGCAAAGTAACCTCAGTTTAAAAGTTCTAATATTAAGCTAAAGTTAAGAAAACCTGTTAATCAATAAAATTTAAAAATAAGGAAAGTGGCTTAGATACCAGCCATGCGGTTCTAATTCGTTAATTTTTTAAGACGTAGTGCTAATTGTTTTTAATAATTGCTGAAAAATAGAACTCCAGAAAAATTACATAATCTCCATGTACTCCACCTGATCAATTTTAGCTTTCAAAGGAGCGATAAATTTGAAATAAGCAGGTTTGAGTTCTTCTTGCATGGGTTCAGCTTCGGGTAAATCTTCTTTATACGGATCTACCTGACGTCCGTTCACCCAGAAGCGATAACACACATGAGGACCCGTTGCCAGACCTGTTTGCCCTACGTAACCAATAATTTCTCCCTGCTTGACATACTGCCCAACCTTTACGGCACGTCTGGACATGTGTAAATATTGCGTAGAGTATTTACCGGTATGCTTCACTTTTACATAATTTCCATTTCCTCTGCTGTAGCTGGCTTTGGTCACGACCCCATCGGCCGTGGACCAGATAGGTGTATTCGTGGCTGCTGCATAATCTGTTCCTTTGTGGGCTTTCCAGCGTCTTTGCACTGGATGAAAACGTCTTCTGGTGTAGCGTGAAGATATCCTGCTGAATTGTAAAGGTGCTTTTAAGAAAAACTTCCTTAAGGTTTTTGCATCCTCATCAAAGTAATCTGTACGACCTGTTACAGAATCGACCTCAAATTCGAAAGCATAAAACTCACGTCCTCTGTGTTTCAGAAGGGCTGCATCTATACTTTCCAGACCAGCATAAATGGTGTCATCGATATATTTTTCTTTGTAAATCAGCTTAAACTGATCACCTTCCTGAAGCTTAAAGAAATCCACACTCCATTGATAGATATCTGCGAACCTGTTGGCCAGCAAATAATCCAGGCCTGCTTCATCTATAGCATCAGAAAGATTTGAGGATATAACTCCAGAAGTGGATTTTTGCTTTATGGTAATAGGCTTTGACCTGGCAACACCTGTTAAACTGTCGAGACTGATTACCGCATAATCGATAACCGACTTTTGATACACAAAATGCTCAACACGTTGAGTAGAATCTTTACTTTTAAGAATCACATAAGGTTTCCCGGTGTTTATTCTTCTGAAATTCATCACAGAATCCGGAATACGCTGGGTAATCTGATACACTTTGCCTGGTAAAACGCCATGACTATCCATGATAGTCCCAAAGGTGTCCCCGCGTTTCACAGTATCAAAAACGACTTCGTAATCACTTAACTTAAAACCAAATCTTTTAGGTTCTGGAATTTTTTCAACCTCAATAGTCGCGATTTCTTTTTCTGGACTATTTTCGACATCAGCATTACAGGATAAAAAGAGTATCCCTATAAATAATGGCAGGAAACGAAAGTTGAAAAATGTGAGCATAAATCTTTTAATTTAAAACGCCAAAAATAAATTTTATTATACTGAAGGCAAGTCTATATATGGTTGATAGCCCTAATTCAAAAAAAGTCTCCATAGAGAGACTTTTTTTGAATTTTTTATTTAGAATATTCTCTTTGACTAACTATCTGCCAAAGCTTCAGCACCGGCAACGATTTCCAGGATCTCATTGGTAATGGAAGCTTGTCTGGCTTTGTTATAGGATAATTTAAGATCATCCCTAAGTTCGGTAGCGTTATCTGTAGCTTTATGCATCGCAGTCATCCTGGCTCCATGTTCTGAGGCCACAGAATCTCTAATCGCTTTAAACAACTGGATTTTTAAGGCCTTCGGAATTAAATCTTTAACAATACCAGCCTTGTTAGGTTCAAAAATATAATCTGAAGATATAGCCTCTCCTTCGATTTTTTCTGGAGATTTGATTGGTAAAAACTGCTCTGTTGTTACGATTTGCGTTGCCGCATTTTTAAAGCTGTTATAGACCAATTCAATCTTATTGTACTTTCCAGATTTGAATAAGTCCATGAGATGCTCTGCTATTTCAGCAACATCATCATAAGTTAAATCATCATATATTTTATTATAAGATTCTTTAATATCATTGGACTTTCTCAGTACATCCCCAGCTTTCTTACCGATACATATAATATCCACGGTTTTATTTGAGTGAGTTTCCTGCATCAAACTTCTAACGCGCTTCACAATATTCGTATTAAATGCTCCAGCCAGACCCCTATTGGAAGAGATTGCAATAACTAAAACTTTGTCAACGTCGTTTTGTTCAGAATAAGGGCTGTTGGTGTTGTCATCTAGAGACGCACTTAAGCTTTGTAAAAGTTCAGTCAGTTTCTCAGCATATGGTCGCATATCTTCAATCGCATTTTGAGCGCGATTGAGTTTTGCAGCAGAAACCATTTTCATGGCACTGGTGATCTGCATGGTAGAGGAGACCGATGAAATTCTACTTCTTAATTCCTTTAAATTAGCCATAAATTAAACCTTATGCTTCGTATTTTGCGGATATTTCTTTCGCTGCACTTTCAAGCGCATCTGTAAGTTCGTCGTTATACTTGCCTGCCTTTAATTGATCTAACACATCGCGATGCTTAGAGTTCAGGTAGGAGAGATAATCTTTTTCAAATTCCTTGACTTTCTCTACAGGAACATTTTTCAACAGGTTTTTTGTACCTGCATACACGATAGCGATTTGATCTTCAACGGCAAAAGGATTAGCTTCTGCTTGTTTTAGAATTTCAACATTACGCTTACCTTTTTCAATCGTACTTCTTGTGGAAGCATCCAAATCAGAACCAAATTTAGCGAAAGCTTCAAGCTCTCTATATTGTGCCTGGTCAAGTTTTAATGTCCCTGCTACTTTCTTCATTGATTTTATCTGAGCAGAACCCCCAACACGAGATACGGAAATACCTACGTCAATAGCCGGTCTTACACCAGAGTTAAATAAATCTGAGGTTAGGAAAATCTGTCCATCAGTAATCGAAATCACGTTGGTTGGAATATAAGCGGAAACGTCACCAGCCTGAGTTTCGATAATAGGCAGAGCGGTTAAGGATCCGCCCCCTTTTACTTTTCCCTGCAATGCTTCAGGCAAATCGTTCATTTGTTGTGCAATACCATCATCGTTGATAATTTTTGCTGAACGCTCAAGTAATCTGGAGTGAAGATAAAATACATCCCCCGGATAAGCTTCCCGACCTGGAGGTCTTCTTAATAACAAGGAAATCTCACGGTAAGCCACTGCCTGCTTGGATAAATCATCGTATATTATAAGTGCCGGTCTTCCCGTATCCCTGAAGTACTCACCAATTGCAGCACCTGCCATTGGGGCATATACCTGCATTGCTGCCGGATCTGAGGCGTTTGCTGCTACAATAGTAGTATAGGCCAGAGCCCCTCGCTCTTCCAAAAGATTGGCAATTCCTGCAACTGTAGAAGCTTTTTGTCCTATGGCAACGTAGATACAGTAAACTGGCTCTCCATTATCATAGAATTCTTTCTGATTAAGAATTGTATCAATACAAACAGAAGTCTTACCTGTCTGCCTGTCACCAATCACCAATTCTCTTTGACCTCTTCCTACAGGAACCATCGCATCAATAGATTTGATTCCTGTTTGCATTGGTTCTGTAACCGGTTGTCTATAAATAACACCAGGCGCTTTTCTCTCGATAGGCATCAAAAAAGTCTCCCCTTCTATGTCACCTTTTCCATCGATAGTTTCTCCCAGAGTATTGACAACACGACCAACTATTCCTTCTCCAACCTGGATAGAAGAGATTTTCTTGGTTCTTTTTACAGAATCGCCTTCGTTAATATCATTGGATTTACCTAAAAGCACAACACCTACAGTGTCTTCTTCCAAGTTAAGTACCATTCCGTTAAGTCCTCCTTCAAATTCTACAAGTTCTCCAAGTTCTGCATTGGTTAAGCCATATACATTGGCAATACCATCACCAACTCTAAGAACCGTTCCTACTTCATCCAAAGTGGTTTCGGATTCGAAACCGGAGATTTGCTTTTTTAAGATTGCTGAAACTTCAGCAGAGTTTACTTCAGCCATAATTTATTTTGCATTAAATGGTAAATACATACCGTTTAGTATTATGATAATTGTCTTTTGAATCGATTAAGACTGTTGGATACACTTGCATCGAATTGAAGGTCTTTCAATCTGAGTATAAATCCGCCAAGTATAGATTCATCTACTTGGTTTGTCAGATTTGCTTTGTATCCAGTAATTTCTTTAATTTTTGTTTGAACTTTTTCCTCCAAGTCTTTTGTCATTTTCACTGCAGTAACTACAGTAGCGGATTGGATATGATGCTTTGTGTTATAGAGTTCAATATACTGTTCTGAGACATGCATCAACAGTTCAACGCGGTTGTTTGCAGCAAGTGTTTTGATCAGTTTTTTGACCAGAGTCTCAACCTCATCAAAAACCTCTAAAAGCACAGTCTCTTTTTTGCTTACTTCTATCAATGGGCTAGTAAGCATCAGTTTAAGATCTTTATTATTGGAAATGGTAGAAAGAATAGAATTAAAGTTTTCCAAAACCTTATCTTCCAACTTCTCATCTTGAGCCAACTCTATAATGGCTTTCGCGTACCTTTTTCCTGCTCTACTTCCCATGTATCTTGTTAGTTAAGTTTAACGTCATCAAGCATTTTGTTGACCAAAGTCATTTGCTCATCTTTATCATCCAGCTGTTTCTTGACTACAGTTTCGGCGATTTGAACAGATAATTCGGCAACCTGAGATTTGATTTCCGCTAAAGCGGTTTTCTTTTCATTTTGAATAGCAGCTTGTGCCTTTTCGAGAATCTGTTCAGCTTTTTCATTGGCTTCTTCAGTCGCTTCAGCCATGATTTTTTTCTTCATCTGTTGAGCTTCTTTGAGCATTTCATCTCTTTCGGCTCTGGCCTGTTGAAGCATTTTTTCATTATCCGCTTTCAAGTTGGCCATTTCTTCTTTGGCTTTTTCAGCAGAAGCTAAAGCCTCATTAATCGAAGCTTCTCTTTCACCAACAGCTTTCATGACAGGTTTCCAGGCAAACTTTGTCAACAAGAATATAAGAATAATCATGACAACAACTTGCCATACAAATAATCCGTATTCAGGAGTAATTAAATCCATATATGATAACTATTTAATTTGATTCTAAAAAATAAAACCCTCACCCAACCAACCGTTGATCGTGAGGGTTTTCATCATTTTAAGTGGTTAGGACACCTAATAAAGCGGCCACTACTCCAAAAAGAGCAACACCCTCTACAAGTGCAGCAGCAATAATCATTGCGGTCTGAATTTTTCCAGAAGCTTCTGGCTGACGAGCGATAGCTTCCATGGCAGAGCCACCGATTTTACCAACGCCAATTCCTGCTCCTAAAACTGCTAAACCAGCTCCTAAAGCTGCGATACCTACGTGTAATAATTCCATAGTAAATAAATATTAAAAATTAAAGTTAATGATGTTCATGTTCTTGTACCGCCATCCCAATAAACAAGGCTGACAGCATGGTAAATATAAAGGCCTGCAAAAATGCAACTAATAATTCTAAAACTGTAATAAATAAAGCAAAAGGAACCGATATAGCGGCTACACCTGCAGTCTCTAATATAAAAATCAGTCCGATTAAACTCAAAATAATAATGTGACCCGCTGTTATGTTCGCAAACAAACGAATCATAAGTGCAATAGGCTTTATGAATACCCCCAGTATCTCTACTATTGCCAGAATTGGTTTTACAAATGTCGGAATGCCTGGCATCCAGAATACGTGTTGCCAGTAATCCTTATTAGCGTTAACCAGAATAAGAGCTAAGGTAAATAATCCCAAAGCTACCGTAATTGAAATATTACCGGTCACATTCGCTGCTCCTGGCAGTAAACCCATCAGGTTGGCAATCCAGATAAAGAAAAAGACCGTTAGCAAAAACGGCATGAATTTCATATATTTCTTTTCCCCTATTTGCGGTTTTGCAATTTCGTCTCTTACAAAAACAACCAGGGTTTCCAATATGTTTGTAAATCCTTTAGGCGCTTTCTTTGATTTCCTGTAATGTTTCGCCAGACCCATAAAAAGAATAATCATCAAAATTGAGGTCAGCAGCATTGACGCTACATTCTTGGTAATGGAAATATCAAAAGGGCTATTGGCATTTAAAGCAACATGCTCTTCTTCATTATATTCCAACTCCGTTTCGCCTTCATTTAAGACAAAAATCTTTTCATGATAATTTACAAATTTCTGCCCCCCGGCTTCTACGACATGCTCACCTTCCACATCGTGATGAAATGCACTTGACATAAATGATACTACACCTTCATCTGTCCATAAAATAACGGGTAATGGAATTGTGAAAGAATCCTCTCCTTCTCCAAAAAAATGCCAGCCATGAGAATCACTAATATGGTGCATGATCATTTCGGTAGGATTGAAACTTTCATCTACAACTTCATCCGTATCCAACTGAGCGAAAGAAGAAAAGGTGTTTAAAACAAGCAAGAGCATAAAAGCCACTGTAATCTTGGAAGATTTGTGTGTTGCCATAAAAAGTTGACTTAGTATCAATTCGAAAATTTCGTGCAAATGTAAGTTTTTACTTTCTAATTTTAAATGAAAGCTTAAAAAAATCTTTTTTCTAAAAGCATAAAATTAGTTTTCTGACATTTTTTTGAAAACCATTCAATTTTGATCTTTGGGATTGATGAGTTTAATCGACTGAACTGCTTCAAAAATTAGAAACAGAAAATAAGGTATAAAAAAATTCAAAATGTTGGTAAACGTTGGTTTGTCTTCAGAAAGAAACCCAGGAATTAAAAAAAGGATAGCGGCCAACATTTTCAGCAGACTTGTTCCCATAAAAGCAAATCCTGCATAATCTTTGAAATTGGTATAAACCAGCTGAGTAATCCCGGCAACTGCAAATGCAGAAATGACATGAAATAAATAAATGCCTCCAATAGAATAATAAGTAATTATTGAAAACTGGCTGTCTATTCCCCAGTGGACAAGGAAAAGAACAAGAGAAAAAAGCAGTATTGAAAGGTAGGTGTTACGAAACTTCTTATTCATATTTGTTTACTCCTTAAAATTTTTTAATGCGGTAATTACTTGAATCAAGGCAATGAAAATACCCAGAAGAGATAAGGTTATAGTGAACACTTTAGAAGAATCTGTATAGGTTGTATCTAGCCAGATCCCAAGAAAAACAGAACCGGTGATAACTATAGCCATCTGCAAACCAATTCCGGTAAAATAAAGCCAGGGGTTAGGCTGATTGTTCTTTTTTGACATTTTCAGATATCGATTTTATTGCCCCTTTCATACTACAAGTCGCATTAAACACGGCTCCCGGCTCAATAGAAAGCTTATCTGTGAAAACTTCCCCTTCAATTTTTGCAGTAGCTCTTAAGGTCAATAGTTTACTCACTTTGAGCTCGCCTTTAAATTCACCTTCGAAGTCTGCATTCTCACATTCTATTTGTCCTTCTATGTAGCCAGTTTTACCTACAACGATCTTGCCGGGAGTTTTAATATTCCCTATGACTTTTCCTTCAATGCGGAAGCTCCCCTGAGATTCTATTCCGCCTTTAAAAACAGTACCTTGAGCAATCTTATTTTGTTCTTTTGTTAAATCTGAGTTCATGGGATTATTTTTTTTTTCTGAAAACATATTATTTGTTTTTTGCTAAATATTCATCTAGGGTTTTATTAATCTGAGCAATCTTATAATTTTTTTTGGATATCACAAAATAAGTGAAATTTTCATCAATAATAGCATTTTTTATTAACTTATTGACCAATCCCTGCGCTCCAAGTTTACTTTTTAGACCATTTATCGTGACCAGGGTTTGATTTTGATTATAGATCTCTTCACTAAGACTCAAATCAAGACCTTTTTCATTTTGAATAGCGACGGACAAATTGCTCTTAACTTCTTCACGTTTAGAATCTTTAATGCTGCTTTTATCAAAATCAAATACCAACATGTATTCCGTATCCGGACCGGTTTGCATGTCAAATTCTGAAGCAAAAGAGGTTCTTTTTAATTCATTATACTGTTCTTGTGCGTACTTGCCTTCTTTAGATTGCGGATAGGTTAAGGCTACGTAATTAAGCGCTTCTGTATATGCTTTTACCCCTTCTAGTTTAGCCAGCACCCGAGCTTTGAGAAGTTCTAGTTTTGGCAAGATTGAGTTTCCCACAAAGACTTTGACATAAGTATCAATTTCATTTAAGACGTGCTGATAATTTCCAGATTTGTAATCCTTGTATAATGCATTATAAATATTTTGCGGATTATCGGCCGCATTTCTGTAAGCTTCGGGGTTTCTCAAAATACTAGCGTACCTGGAATCCGGATGCTGATTCAGTATTTCAGCTTTCCACCGGCTGGCCATAGCATCATCACCCATTTCTTCATAAATCTTGTAGAGATAGTATTTTGATGGTAAGATGAGGCGTTCCTCAGGACCGTTCTCCAGCAGAGAGTTTAATTTTGAAATAGCCAGATCATATCTTCCAAATTTCTCCTTATAAAGGATACCGAGTTGATAATTTGCAAAGTTTCTCTCATCAGAGATGCTATCTATAATGTTTTCATCGGTTGGAATTTTTGCGATATAGGTTTGCGGATCATATTCTGGTTTTGATTCCGTTTCTTCCCTGAAAATCTCTTCATTATCATTTTCCAGACCAGCTCTTTTTACAGGCTTGGTCCTCCAGCTATCCCTCAACTCAATATCTCCCCAAATCTTCCTGAAGACTATTTCTCCCTTTTCTGCTTCAACAATATTGTAAAAGTAAAAATTGGTGGTGTTCGGTGCTTTACCACCAATTCGGCTCTTTTGAGCACCGAATCTAGAATTGACTAACTTGGTCCCTGTTTCTTCAGCAAAGACACTTTTTTCTTCTTCTTTAAGTTCATCTATATAAGCGGTAAAAACCTTAATTCGCTCTTTTTCCGATGCCTCGACTAAATTTAAAATACTGTCATTTTCTTCGGCGATTATTTCAAACTTGATGACGTCCTCTAGGTTATCTCTTTTTCTTTTAATCTGAATATATTCTAAAGTTCCCTGCGCTAGATTGGTTAAAGTACTGTCATAATACTTGCCAGCGGTCTCGTAAGAAGCTTTATCAAAATAAATTTCACCAAGATTGAAATAACTTCTGCTTTTCAAATACTTATCCTCAGCGTCTTGTCTTAAAGATTCATTGAATTTTTCTATAGCAAGTCCAACCGAATCTTTCGCTAACCTAAAAATAGCATTGTCGTAATATATATAATCTAAAAAAGGACGATTTTCCCTTTGGTCTGCCATCTCCTGAAAAGCCATTTCGGTCTCAGCCCAAGCTGTATTTTCAAGATCGCCAAGCCTCAGTTTCTCCAGTTCGGAATGAATTTTATAACGCCGTGGCGACTTTCTGTTTAAGGCAATAACCTCATCAAAACTTACCCTGGCACTGTCTTTCTCACCTAATAAAGAATACAGCTGACCTTTAATAAAAAGCAACCTCCCTTTTTTTTCATCCGAAGGTGTCGCTTCAATAGCCATTCTTAAGGGTGGAATAGCTAATCGTTTTTCATCTTCAAAAATGTATGCCTGAGCAAGCGTTGCAGAAGCTTCGTATTGTTCTAAGGGCGATAATTCTGAGGTTTGGATCAATGAAATCAAATTCTCAATAGCCATATCGTAATACTCGAGCCTTAAGTTGGTTTTTTCTAACCAGATTTTAGCTTCATTGATGGTAGAGCTTTCCGGATAATGATTCAAGATAAAACTGAAAGCATCTTTGGCAGGGATAAACCGCTGGTCGAAATAGCGCGCTTTTCCCAAAAGCAAAAAAGCCTCATCTATCTGTGGATTGTATTCTTTTCCCCCCATAAACATTGAGTGTTTTTGGATAGCCTTCGTGGCTTTTTCCTCTGCCTTTTGAAAAGGGGTGTTTTCAGAATCATCAGAATTTTGTCTTGTATTTGGTGATGGATTCGCCTTTATTGCCATTCTTTCAATTGGCAAAATCGCCCAGTAATCTTCTTTATAGGCATTTTCAACCTCTGTTTTGCCCTGCTCAAGCTCTAGATTACCATTATAGACTATATTGTAGTAGGTTGTCATGGCATGAAAATTCTTGTTCAAGAATTTATCTTTTTTTCTTGAACAGGAAGTTATCACAGTAACACCAAGGAGAACTAAGAAAATAAATTTTATGCGCATCTAAATAAAGCTAGACTTTATAACTGTAAAATTTGAGTGATAGTATAAAACTGTAAAAATAGGCAGATTTTATAAACCCTGGCTTTTTAGACTCTGGAAATGAAAATCACCTCTCAAAATAGAGCTCCAATTCTTTAAGCGTAGCTTCGCTGGTGTAAATATCTTTTACAATTCGACCCTTATCCAAAACAACTACACGTTCACAAACTTCTGTCACGTGCATCAAGTCATGACTGGACACCAGCACAGTCACATGTTTTTGAGAAGACAGTTCCTTAATGATTTTCTTAAGCCGAATTTGAGTAGTAGGATCAAGATTGGCAAAAGGTTCATCGAGAATCACCACTTCAGGATTACCGATAAGAGCCGCAACAATTCCAGCTTTCTTTTGGTTTCCTTTGGAAAGATCTCTCAAATATTTCTTCTGATTGAGAATTTCTCCATGAAAAAAGTCTTCAAATTCCGCCAAAAGCTCATCCACCTCAGATTTAGAGGTATTGCGTAAGTCTCCTATAAAGTAAAAATATTCTTCAGCAGTAAGATAGCCTATCAAAAAACTTTCATCGATAAAAGAGGAAGTAAAAGGCTTCCAGTCTTCGCTCTGACTCACCTCTACCCCCTTATTTTCTATCTGTCCAGTTGTAGGTTTAATCAAATCCAAAAGCAGGCTGAAAAACGTTGTTTTTCCAGCCCCGTTGTTCCCTACTAAGCCAAAACTCTGGCCTTTTGGAATGTCTAAAGCTTCGATATCTAACACTTTATCGGCCTTGTAGCTCTTAGATAAGTTTTGAACTTGAATAATTGTTTCCATAAGATATCCTTATTTTTTTTCTGAAAAAGCTGAAATGGTCTTGTATTTATTCTTCTGATACAGGTTCTCTATCAGTTTTAAAAAGTAAGATTTGAAAACCAAGCCTAAAAGTCCGCTTAATGCCAAGGCAATAATACCTGCATTGAAATTGATAAGTTTATAAGGTATATAAAAGATAATCATCGGACCTAAGATTTTTGGCAAACTGATGAGTAACTGGGTTGGATTGAAACCTTGAGTATTGCTGAAGGCTTTCGCTTTTTGGTTGAGCTCTATAGGGACCCTATTAAGCGCACCTCCATATAAAGTAATAAATGAATTTAGCCCGATATTAAAGGAGGCTCCAGCGGCAATCATGACATAAATCTCCCAGCCAAAATAGATATAGGGCGTACTCAATATAAAAGACACTGCACAGCCAATAGCCATCAACAACCATTTGGACTCTAAATATTGTCTATAGGACACGTTTTGGCTCATCATCAGTTTGTAATACTCACTATCCCAGGAAGGCACCAGTTGCCCAAAAGTCATGAGGAATCCGCCTGTCACAAAGACTCCGGCAAAAGCAATAACTACTGGCATCTCTTTATATATATCTTGTGTAAAAAAGAATAAGCCATAAAAGAGAAAGAAAAAAGAAATGAGCAAGACCTGTTTTGGTCTGGCATTTCTGGTAATCATTTTGACATCGTTTTTTAAAAACGTAGCCAGGGTTCCAAAGCGGTTTAAAAACTCCAGATTGTAATTTTTAAATTTTTCCTTTTTAGCCTGAACCGCCCCGTCCACATAGAAATTACTCCTGAGTAATCTATAGTTGGCTTTGAACAGGAACAAGACCAGGGCTAATGGGACAAGAACGGTAAACCCCAGATTATAAAATGAAAGAAAGAAAACTCCTGTGTAAGGAGAAATATCAAAGACCCCAAAATATTTCAGGCCGATGAAAGAAGCTAGCAAAGCGATAACAACAACAAATACTGCAGTGTTTTTATTAAGTATAAAATTCAAAAAATTAATTGAAAAGCTGATGGATAGAATCCCTGCAAACCAAAGCAAAACCATAACTGGATTATAGCCTTGAACCATCAACACAATAACCAGTGGAATAAAAAACAACAAGGGTAAAATGTTGAAAAAAGAAAAAGAAGTTTTCAGAAGTAAGAATTGAATAACTGACTGTCTTTTTACGGGAAGCAGTAACATGGGTTTAATATTCATTACAGGTAACTGCTGCATAAAATATCTAAGCGCCAGATCTCCAAGCACCCAGTAGATCAAATAATTATTGATAAGGATAAAAGGATCCTGATTTGGAACTGCTTTTTTGAAAAGAAAAAAAATACCGGCGCCCGCTAAAATAGCCAGACTTGCAAAATAAAGCGCTCCTAGAAACATCAAGATTTTAATAGCCAGCCCTTTTTCGAAAAAAGAAGAGCGCCTAAACTGCTTCCACTCAAGGCTTAAAAATTGCTTTGTAGTCATTTAGTAAAGTTTCTGTAATAAGTCTTTATCCCCATGAAATTGTTACATATCTCTTGCTCAAATTTTCATTTTTTTTTGTGATAAATAAAGTTATTTTTATGAAAAATTTTAAATATGAAGCAAATCACAGCAATTATTGTATTGATATTGGCTCAAAGCTTAGCTTTTTCCCAGGGAGACTATCCGGATCTTAATCAGATATCCAAACGCCTTAAAGCCCTGGATGACCACCCTAAGGTTAAGCTGACCACTTTAACCAAAACCCTTGGAGGAAATGACATTTATGCCCTTAAAATAGGTACGGGTGATCTCGATAATAAACCTGCTATTGCTGTTGTAGGGGGAGTAGAAGGCTATCATGTTTTGAGTGTAGAACTCGCTTTGCAATTTGCCGAGCGTCTTGTAACAGAGGAAGCTGACGTTCTGGATGGAACCACCTTTTATGTCTTCCCTAATATGTCTCCAGAAGCTTACGCTCAATACCATGACCAGCTGAAATATGAGCGCCGGGGAAATGCCTCCAGTTTGGACCACGATCGAGATGGCAGAATGAACGAAGATCCTTATGAAGACTTAAACAATGATGGTTTTATCACCCAAATCCGTATCGAAAGCCCTGTTGGGAAATACATTTCACATCCAGACGATGCTAGAGCGATGGTGGAAGTAGATACTTCCTCCTCCGATGCCACTCGATATCAAGTATATTCTGAAGGTTTTGACAATGACAAGGATGATAAATTCAATGAAGGCTTGAAAGAAGCTTATGCCTTCAACAAAATTTTTAGTTTCAAATTTCCGGTCTTTGAACCTCTAGCCGGAGACTATGCGGTTTCGCAAATAGAAACCAGAGCCTTGCTGGATTATCTTTATAAGCAATTTAACATTTATGCGTTTGTGACTTTTGGACCTGCAAATAACCTGTCATCTCCTCTGAAATATGACGCACAAGAAGCCAAAAAAAGAATCGTTTCTTCTCCTTTGAAAGGTGATGTAGCTATCAATAAAATGATCTCAGAAATCTACAACGAAAGCATCTCTCAAAAGCCTTACAAACAGGATAATCATGGAACCGATGGAGATTTTTTCCAGTGGGCTTATTTCCATTTTGGAAGACTGAGTTTTAGCACGCCAGGCTGGTGGGTTCCGGAAGCCAAAAAGGATACGACCTCTGCGTCAGATAAAAAGATAAAGGAAACGGAAGTTTCAAACTTCCTGAAATGGGCAGAGCAAGAAAACCTGGACAATGTATTTATTGAATGGGAAAAAATCAACCATCCCAGCTTTAAAAATCAAACTGTTGAAGTTGGCGGTGTAAAACCTTTTGTGATGGAAAACCCACCATTTTCTAAAGTGGATAGTATTGCTTTAGAACATACTAATTTTATTCTGAAACTGGCGCAGCAACAACAAAAGCTGGAGTTTCACAACCTTAAGGTGGAAGACTTAAATGGCGGGCTGAAGCGAATTACGGTAGACTTGCTCAACAATGGTAATTTGCCTTCACATTCAGAATTAGGTCAGCGTTCGCGCTGGCTAAAAAAAATAAGAGTTGACCTTAACCTATCAGAAGACGATATTATTGTAGGCAATAACATAGAATTAATCGACAGGATGGAAGCCTTGGAAACTAAAACTTTATCCTGGGTTATAAAAGGAAACGGAAAAGTAAACTTGAAAGCTGGTGCGCCGCATACCGGCTTCACAGAATTAAACATAAACTTATAAGTCATGAAAATTATCAATTATACCTCTCTTTTTTCCTTAGCTATATTAGTGATGTTTGGCTCTGTATCCCATGCTCAGGAAAAATTTTTTAGAGCTATAGGAACCCCTCATCAACCCAAAGTAGAAGCCAGCTGGAATCGCTACAACACCTATGCTGGAATTGTGGATCTGATGGAGAAAATTGCCGATGCCTATCCAGAATTAACGCGAATGGAAAGCATAGGGAAATCCTACGAAGGTCGAGATATTTATATGCTGGCTGTTTCCGATTTCAACACTGGAGATCCGGATGAGAAACCGGCGATGTACATCGATGGTAACATCCATTCCAATGAAATACAAGGGGCTGAATTCTCACTATACACCGCCTGGTACCTCACGGAAATGTTTGGTGAATTGGAGTTTATAAACCAGCTGCTGAAAGATAAAACCTTTTATATCGTCCCAACTATCAATCCGGATGCCAGAGATAATTATATGAAAGAGCCCAACACACCGCATTCTCCAAGGTCTGGGATGATAGTTCTGGACAACGACGGAGATGGTAAAGCTGGTGAAGACGGTTTTGACGACCTCAACAACGATAATCACATTACCTACATGATTCGTAAATCCCCCTCGGGGCAATACATCAAAGATCCTCAGGACAACAGACGCCTGATAAGAGTTCCTATGGAGGAACAGGGAGACTACGAAATGCTCGGGTATGAAGGGATCGACAATGACAATGATGGGGAACTAAATGAAGATGGCATTGGCTATTATGACCCCAACAGGGACTGGGGCTGGAAGTGGCAGCCGGACTATGTGCAGCGTGGCGCTTACAAATATCCGTTCAGTTTACCTGAAAGCAGGGCTGTTGCAGACTTTGTCATGAAACATCCCAATATTGCCGGTGCGCAAAGTTATCATAACTACGGCGGTATGATCCTAAGAGGTCCTGGCGCAAAAGAAGATATCGACACTTACAACCAGGAAGATATTCAGATTTACGATGCTATTGCAGAAAAAGGTGAAGAGATGATTCCCGGCTATCGTTACCTCACCGTTTATAAAGATCTATATTCGGTATTTGGCGGTGAGTTAGATTGGTTTTACGGTGGCAGAGGAATTTATACCTATACCAATGAACTCATGGTTTCCTATCTGTATTTTCACGAAAATAAAGGAAGAGGCAACCAGGAAGAAGAACTGAAAGTCGATAAATATTTGACTTTTGGCGATGCTTTTGTAGACTGGAAAGAGTATAAACACCCTCAATTTGGGAAGATTGAAATTGGAGGCTTCAAAAAGAATTTCGGAAGAGCACATCCGGGCTTTCTTCTGGAACAGGACGCGCACAGGAATATGGCTTTTACCATTTATCATGCTTACCAGACGCCGAAGCTTAGCATTTTGAACGTAGAAGAGAAATCCATAGGCAATGGTCTCAAGGAAATAACAGCTACCATTTATAATGAACGCTTAATGCCGACGCACAGCAGCCAGGATTTAAAATATAAGATTGAACGCCCGGACCTGGTAAGCATTTCCAATGCAGATGTTGTAGCGGGGATGATTGTGGAAGATGATGATTTCAATAAAGCGACAGAACAAGTTCAAAATCCGGAAACTATGAGAGTTTCGAATATTCCCGGAATGGGAACTGTAAAAGTAAGATGGATTGTTTCTGGTGGTAAAAACTATAAGATTGAAGTAGATTCTGAAAAAGGAGGAAAACTATCCTGGAGCAAATAATGCTAATCTAAACTTAAGCTGAGAAATTTATCCTGAGTCTTTTCTTATTTTTAAAACAAATTAAAAAAAATGAGTGTTTCACAACCCTTCAATCTAAATCAGTGGATAAAAGAAAATCGAGATTTACTAAAGCCCCCTGTTGGCAATAAAAATCTCTATAAAGATTCTGGAGATTATATTGTCATGATTGTCGGCGGACCCAACGCCCGTAAGGATTACCATTATAATGAAACCGAAGAATTATTTTATCAGCTGGAGGGTGAGATCGAGGTGCATATTCAGGAATATGGCAAAAAGAAAACCATGACTTTAGGGCCCGGGGACATGTATTTGCATCCGGCCAAAACTCCGCATTCACCAGTAAGAAAAGAAGGGTCTATCGGGCTGGTTATCGAACGAAAACGAAGTCATCTGGATGTAAAGGACGGTTTGATCTGGTATTGTGATCATTGCAATCATAAATTACATGAAGTTTATTTCCCGCTCAATAATATCGAAAAGGATTTTTTAAAACATTTCGAAGAATTCTACTCCAGTGAAGACTTGAGGACCTGTGATAATTGTGGTGAGGTCATGCCTGTGGATGAACGATTTACAGCTTAAACCAAGAGCTGATATAATTTTCATAAATTCGTTTCAAATTAAAAAACAAAACAATGAGTACTATTTCAAAAGAATTTGGAATTGACGAGGCTTTAAAGCAACTCGATGTCCAAGCCGAAAATAAAGGAACTTCAGTGGGGGAGGATTTTTTTTCCAGTGGAGAATTTATAGAATCCTACTCACCTGTAGATGGTGCTTTAATTGGCAAAGTACAAGCCACTACAAAAGAAGATTATGAGAAAGTGGCCAGCACGGCTCACAAAGGTTTTAAAGAATGGAGAACCTGGCCAGCTCCGGCAAGAGGAGAAGTGGTTCGTCAATTCAACGATGAATTGCGAAGACTGAAAGCTCCGCTTGGTAAATTGGTGTCCTACGAAATGGGTAAATCATACCAGGAAGGACTTGGAGAAGTTCAGGAAATGATAGATATCTGCGATTTTGCAGTAGGTCTGTCCAGACAACTTCACGGATTAACCATGCATTCTGAACGACCAGGTCACCGCATGTACGAACAATGGCATCCCCTGGGAGTCGTTGGTATTATTTCTGCATTCAATTTCCCTGTAGCTGTATGGTCCTGGAATACGGCTTTAGCTTGGGTTTGCGGTGATGCCTGTATCTGGAAAGGTTCTGAAAAGACTCCATTAACCTCTGTCGCCTGCCAAAAAATAGCGGCTAGAGTCTTTAAAGAAAACAATGTACCTGAAGGAATTTCATCATTGATCACAGGAGATTATAAGGTAGGAGAATATATGACTGAAGACAAACGTATTCCTTTAGTATCAGCGACAGGCTCAATAAGAATGGGCAGGATTGTTGCTCAGGCAGTAGCCAAACGACTAGGAAAATCCTTATTGGAACTCGGCGGAAATAATGCCATCATCGTTACTCCGGATGCGGATATCAAAAACACGGTTATCGGTGCTGTTTTTGGAGCTGTAGGTACCTGCGGACAACGTTGTACTTCGACAAGGAGACTCATCATACACGAGTCTATCTACGATAAAGTCAAAAACGCTATTGTAGACGCTTATCAGCAAATTCGCATTGGAAATCCTTTGGATGAAAACAATCATGTAGGACCTCTCATCGATAAAGATGCTGTCAAAAATTATCTTCACGCTTTAGAAGAAGTGAAAAAAGAAGGCGGAAAAATTTTAGTAGAGGGTGGCGTTTTGGAAGGAAAAGGATATGAAAGCGGATGTTATGTGAAACCCGCCATTGCAGAGGCAAAAAATGAGTTTGAAATTGTACAGCATGAAACTTTTGCTCCCGTCCTTTATATCATGAAATATTCTGGTGAGGTAGATCAGGCTCTCGAACTCCAAAATGGAGTTGTCCAGGGATTATCTTCTGCCATCATGACCAATAATCTCCGAGAGGCAGAGCTGTTTTTATCTGTTGAAGGATCGGATTGTGGAATAGCCAACGTCAATATTGGCACCTCTGGCGCAGAGATTGGAGGAGCTTTTGGAGGCGAAAAAGACACTGGCGGAGGAAGAGAATCTGGTTCCGATGCCTGGAAAGTCTATATGAGGCGACAAACCAATACCATTAACTACACCAAAGATCTTCCACTTGCTCAAGGAATAAAATTCGATTTATAACTTATAAAAACCCTGGAAGGCCGATTTATTTTCGGCCTTCTAAGGTTTTCTAATCGTATACTGAAGATTAATCAATAAAGGCTTATAAAAAGCAGACTGAATTAGATATCTGTTAATTAAAACTTATCAGGCTTTTTGGTAACAACGAAAAAACCACTTAATTTGCAAACTTATATAGGGTTTGTAATAGTGATGGAAAAGAAATATAATTTTATATGGGCGATATAAAAGCGGCCATTACTGCAGTAGGCGGATATGTCCCGGAGTATGTTCTAAGCAATGAAATACTGGAAACCATGGTAGAAACCAATGATGAGTGGATCACCGCAAGAACAGGTATTAAAGAACGACGTATTTTGAAAGCACCCCTTCAAGGTTCATCCTTTTTAGGGATTAAGGCTTGTGAAGATTTGTTCAGTAAAACCTCAACTAAGCCGGAAGAGATTGATTTAGTCATTTTTGCGACTGCCACACCAGACATGCCTGTAGCTTCTTCTGCAGCTTATCTGGCTTCTGAAATTGGTGCTGTCAATGCTTTTTCATTCGATTTACAATCGGCTTGTTCTAGTTTTCTTTACGGAATGTCCACAGCCTCTTCTTATATTGAATCTGGAAAATACAGGCATATTTTACTTGTCGGAGCTGATAAAATGTCCTCTATAATAGATTATACAGACAGGAGCACCTGCATTATTTTTGGAGACGGTGGTGGTGCCGTCTTATTTTCCCCAAATACGGAAGGTTTAGGTTTGCAGGATGAGATCTTAAGAACCGATGGAACAGGTCGAGAATTTTTGAAAATTGGTGCAGGAGGCTCACTATTACCGGCTTCTGAAGAAACCCTGAAAAATAAACAACATTTTGTGTTTCAGGATGGTAAAACAGTGTTTAAGTTTGCAGTGTCCAATATGGCAGGTATAAGTGAAGAAATTATGCAAAGAAATAATCTTACTAGCAGCGATGTAGACTGGTTAGTTCCTCACCAGGCCAATAAGCGGATAATCGATGCAACTTATAAACGGATGAATCTAGATTCTGAAAAAGTATTGATGAATATACAGCGTTACGGAAATACAACTTCCGCGACTTTACCATTATTATTAAGCGATTACCAAAAACAATTAAAAAAGGGTGATAATCTTATATTTGCGGCATTTGGTGGCGGCTTCTCATGGGGCTCCATATATTTGAAATGGGCATATAACTCTTAACCCCTTAAAAACTAAAAACTATGGATTTAAAGGAAATTCAAAACTTAATTAAATTTGTTGCCAAATCTGGTGCAAGCGAAGTAAAGCTTGAAATGGACGATGTGAAAATCACTATCAAAACAGGGAGTGAAGACGATGGCAGAATGTATGTACAACAAGTTCCGATGAACATGCCTCAGCAACAACAGCAACAAGCTCCTGTTCAAAGTCAACAACAACAGCCTCAAACAGTAGCTGCACAAGAAAGTCCCGCCCCAATGGCAAATGATGATGACAAATACGTCACTATAAAATCACCCATTATTGGAACCTTTTATAGAAAACCTTCCCCAGACAAAGAAACCTACGTAGAAGTTGGAAGTGAAATCAAAGAAGGTGATGTGCTGTGTACTATTGAAGCCATGAAACTTTTCAATGAAATTGAAAGTGAAGTTTCCGGAAAAATAGTTAAGGTTTTAGTGGACGATTCCTCTCCTGTAGAATATGATCAACCTTTGTTCTTGGTAGATCCTTCTTAAGAAAGCCAGATGTTTTAGATTTTTTTCTTTAACCAAAACAAACATTTATGTTTAAAAAAATTCTCATCGCCAACCGTGGAGAAATTGCCCTACGAATCATTCGTACTTGTAAAGAAATGGGTATTAAAACCGTTGCCGTTTATTCAACAGCAGACAAAGAAAGCTTACATGTAAGGTTTGCAGATGAAGCTGTTTGTATAGGACCTGCGCAAAGTAGTGAGTCCTATTTAAAAATTCCTAATATCATTTCAGCTGCAGAAATAACCAATGCCGATGCTATTCACCCGGGATATGGGTTTTTATCTGAAAATGCTGCTTTTTCTAAAATTTGCCAGGAGCACGACATCAAGTTTATTGGAGCCAGTCCCGATATGATAAGCAAAATGGGCGATAAGGCGAGTGCCAAAGCTACGATGAAAGCTGCTGGTGTTCCTTGTGTTCCAGGGTCTGAAGGTATTCTGAAAGACTTCCAGGACTGCAAAAAAGTAGCAAACAAAATCGGTTACCCGGTTATGCTGAAAGCCACAGCCGGCGGTGGTGGAAAAGGCATGCGCGCCGTGAAGAGCGAAGATAAACTCGAAGCTGCCTGGGAATCTGCCAGGCAAGAAGCCAAAGCAGGATTTGGAAATGATGATATGTATATGGAAAAGCTTATCGAAGAGCCACGCCATATCGAAATACAAATCGTCGGAGACCAAACAGGCAAAGCCTGTCATTTATCTGAAAGGGATTGCTCTGTACAAAGGAGACATCAAAAACTTACCGAAGAAACCCCTTCTCCTTTTATGACCGATGAACTTCGTGAAAAAATGGGAAATGCTGCTGTGAAAGCTGCAGAATACATCAAATATGAAGGCGCGGGAACTATAGAGTTCCTGGTGGATAAGCATAGGGATTTCTATTTCATGGAGATGAATACGCGAATCCAGGTTGAGCATCCCATTACCGATGAAGTAGTGGACCATGACCTGATAAGAGAGCAAATCTTGGTCGCTGCTGGTGTACCGATTTCCGGAAAAAACTACTATCCCAAATTACACTCTATAGAATGCAGGATTAATGCTGAAGATCCTTTCCATAACTTTAGACCTTCTCCGGGAAAAATAGAAACTTTACACTTACCTGGTGGTCACGGAGTGCGGGTAGATACTCATGTTTATAGCGGTTATACCATACCCCCAAACTACGATTCTATGATTGCTAAACTTATAGCAACTGCTCAAACCAGACCTGAAGCCATAAGCAAAATGAAAAGAGCTTTGAGTGAATTTGTTATAGAAGGCATCAAAACCACTATACCATTTCACATACAATTGATGGAACATCCAGATTATGTGGAAGGTAATTATACGACAAAATTCATGGAAGACTTCGTCCTGAAAGAAGTAGAAGACGAAGATCATGAATAGATAAAATTGATTTAAATCAATGAAAAAAGGCTGTTTTAGAAACAGCCTTTTTTTATGCCCATTCTTTAGGCTCCCCTAAAACCTGTACCAACTTTTCTTCTTCAGAATCTGGCTCGGGATGGTAGTTATATTGCCACTGAACATGAGGTGGAAGGCTCATGAGTATACTTTCAATTCTGCCATTGGTTTTTAACCCAAATAAAGTGCCTTTATCGTGAACGAGGTTGAATTCAACATAGCGACCGCGCCTGATCTCTTGCCAGTTTCTTTGCTTTTTCGAATACTCGATATCTTTTCGCCTTTCAACAATAGGAACATAGGCCTCCAGAAAACTATCGCCAACATGAGTCACAAAGTCATAGATTTTATCTAAACTCCGCATTGAGGTAGGTTTTAAGTAATCAAAAAACAATCCGCCTACACCTCTGGCTTCTTCTCTGTGTGAATTCCAGAAATATCTATCACAATTAGCCTTGTAATCAGCATATAGATTCTCTCCAAAAGGATCACAGGCCTGTTTAGAAACAGCGTGGAAATGCTTCACATCTTCTTCAAAGAGATAATACGGCGTAAGGTCTTGTCCACCCCCGAACCACTGGTCTATGACCTTTCCTTGCCTGTTATACATCTCAAAATACCTGAAATTGGCGTGCACTGTGGGCACCATAGGATTTTTAGGATGAAGTACCAGGCTTATACCGCAGGCAAAAAAATCACAATCCTGCACATTGAAATAATTCTGCATAGCCTCAGGTAAATCACCGTAAACTGCAGAAATATTAACCCCTCCTTTTTCAAACACAGAGCCATTTTCTATAACTCTGGTTCTCCCTCCCCCTCCTTCTTTTCTTTCCCAGATATCCTGAGAAAACGAAGCGGTACCGTCTAAAGATTTAAGTCTTTCAGTAATGCGATCTTGAAGTTGCTCTATATATTTATAGAATTTATCTCTCATAATAATCATATCAAAATTGATGTAAAAATAAAGCTTTTTAAAAGCTTCCGTATTTGATTTTGTTAAGAATAGGATAAACTAAAAATTCTAGTGAGGAAGAGATGCAACAACATCGTACTTTAGATCTAAATCTTTGCATATGAAATTCAACACTAAAGCTATTCATGGAGGTCAGCATAATATCGATCCTGCTTACGGATCTGTGATGGCTCCTATCTATCAAACTACTTCTTACAGGCAAAATACACCCGGAAGTCACCAAGGTTTTGAATATTCCAGAAGCGGTAATCCTACACGATCTGCTTTAGAAAAATCCTTAGCCTCCATAGAAAACGGAAAACATGGACTTGCTTTTGGTTCTGGAGTTGCAGCAATTGATGCCATACTAAAAACATTAACGCCTGGAGATGAGGTGATTTCGACCAGTGATCTCTATGGCGGCACCTATAGATTATTCAATAGAATTTATAAAGATCTTGGGATTAAATTTCACTTTATAGGAATGCAAAATCCTCAAACTGTTGAATCTTACATCAATCCAAATACGAAATTAATTTGGATTGAAACGCCAACCAATCCAATGTTGAATATTATCGATATTGAAGCAGTGGCTAAAATTAGCAAGGAGCATAAACTTCTACTTGCAGTCGATAATACCTTTGCAACGGCTTACCTTCAAAAACCCTTAGATTTGGGTGCCGATATGGTGATGCAAAGCGCAACCAAATACCTTGGCGGTCACAGCGACGTAGTTTTAGGATCTATAGTCGTAAATAATGACAAACTTGCTGAGCAGTTATATTTTATCCAGAATGCTGGTGGAGCAATTCCTGGACCTATGGATTGTTTTTTGGTATTGAGAGGCATTAAGACCCTGCATTTAAGAATGCAGCGTCATTCGGAAAATGCAAAGGCTGTTGCTGAGTATTTAAAGACGCATCCAAAAATTGAAAACGTATACTGGCCAGGTTTAAAAGAACACCCAAACCATGACATCGCCAGAAAGCAAATGAAAGATTTTGGAGGTATGGTTTCCTTTACAACCAAAGGGAATTCTTATGAAGAGGCTATCAAATTTATAGAAAATTTAAAAATTTTCACGCTGGCAGAATCTCTTGGAGGGGTCGAGTCTTTAGCCGGACATCCGGCGAGTATGACCCATGCGAGTATTCCTAAAGCTGAACGCGAGAAAACAGGAATTGTAGATTCGTTGATAAGATTAAGTGTAGGCGTTGAAGACGAAGAAGATCTAATCAATGATTTAAAACAAGCTTTAGGATAAATGTTTAAACGCTCTTTTCCAAAAGTAATTTTTATTTTTAATCAAAGGTATAGGCGTAACCAAAAGTAAACCAGAACATCCAATCATCGTAAATATTCTGATCGCCAATAGGCTTTAAGCCATCCACATAATCTGAAAAATAATAATGCCATCTTAGTTCAGCATAAATATCAGATCTTCTTCCGACCTTATATTTTACACCGCCTTGAAAATTTGCAGAAAAGGTAATATTAGACTCATTGGTAAAAGCGGGTTCTTCGCCTGGATCGGCAAGAAAAGTAGGGAATGTGGTGTCAGGCAAACCGAGTCCATCTTCCAGGGTGGTTGCAGCTACGGGAGAATAATAAACAATATTCAAACCTAAGCCAGCATAAGGAGTAAATGTATTAGTATTTCTTTCGTAGTCACGAATTCTCATCAAATAGTATTCTAAACCAGAACCGACTTCTAAAACATTGGCTTCACCAAACATAGACCTTAATTGCAAACCAGCCTGATTGTTCTTATCCGCTAATGACCCATAATGATTTAAGCTGGTAGAATGATAGATCAAACTAGATCTCACTTTGAAATGCTGTCTTGGATAATAGGATATAAAATCTGTGTAGGCAAAATTCAAAAAGTGGTTAATTCCTACGCCAAATCCTATATTGTTAGCGATTGTTTCACTGTCACCTCTCAAGCCATAATCCCCTCGAAACGAAACAGGACCGGCCATTAAACTTACTTCATGGTAAATTTGTGCAGTAGCCTCTGTATTGTAACCAATGGTTGAAAAAACCAAAAAAACAAATACAGGGTAAAGCTTGAGTTTCATAAAAGAAGTTAATTACAAACAAATATAGAAAAACAAAAAAACAAATCGACATTTAATTTAAAAATACGGTTTTGTAATCGATTAACACTCAATTAAATATTAATCAATTTTTAAGTTATCTCTAAAATCGAAATTATATCTTTGTGATACTAATAAAAAAACAACCAATAAATAAGAATAACCAAATGAATAAAGAGCTAAAAGGATTTTTGGATTCAGTTTCAGATAGAAATCCTAACCAACCAGAATTTTTACAAGCAGTACATGAAGTAGCTGAGGCTATCATTCCATTTATGGAAGAAAACCCAAAGTATAGAAACCACAAGTTATTAGAGCGTATGGTAGAGCCGGAGCGTGTTGTAATGTTCAGGGTAACATGGGTAGATGACAAAGGCGAAATACAAGTCAATAGAGGGTACAGGGTACAAATGAACTCAGCTATCGGCCCTTATAAAGGCGGCTTAAGATTCCATCCTTCTGTAAATTTAAGTATTTTAAAATTTTTAGCTTTTGAGCAAGTTTTCAAAAATAGCCTGACTACACTGCCTTTGGGTGGAGGTAAAGGAGGCTCGGATTTTGACCCTAAAGGAAAATCTGATAATGAAGTCATGCGTTTTTGCCAAAGCTTTATGACAGAATTGTACAGACATATAGGTAATGACAAGGATGTTCCCGCTGGCGATATCGGAGTTGGTGGACGAGAGATCGGATACCTCTTTGGACAATACAAGCGTATTCAGAATGAATTTACAGGTATTTTGACAGGAAAAGGACAGTCTTATGGCGGTTCGCTTATTCGCCCAGAAGCTACCGGTTATGGCAATGTTTACTTTACCAAAAGCATGCTTGAAACTCAAGGAGACAGCTTAAAAAGTAAAACTATTTTAATTTCTGGTTCAGGTAATGTTGCTCAATTTGCAGCTGAAAAAGCAATCGAACTTGGTGCGATTATATTAACCATGTCTGATTCTAGTGGTTACATTTTTGATAAAGACGGAATTGATAGAGAGAAACTCAACTTTATCATGGAATTGAAAAATGTGAAACGCGGAAGGATTAAGGAATATCTTGATACTTATCCTAGTGCAAGGTATGAAGAAGGTAAAACACCATGGCATGAAAAAGGAGATATTGCTATGCCATGCGCCACTCAAAATGAACTGCTTAAAGAAGATGCCCAGGCTCTTGTAGATAATGGGTGTATTTTGGTAGGTGAAGGTGCAAATATGCCATGTACTCCGGAAGCTATTGAAGTTTTTCATAACAACAAAGTGTTGTTCTCTCCTGGAAAAGCATCCAACGCTGGAGGTGTTGCGACATCTGGACTTGAAATGTCTCAAAACTCAATGAGATACAACTGGACTGCTGCAGAAGTTGATGAAAAATTAAAGCAGATTATGAACGATATTCATGAAGCCTGCGTCATTTACGGAAGAGATGAAAACGGTTACGTAGATTATGTGAAAGGGGCCAATATCGCAGGCTTTGTTAAAGTAGCAGATGCTATGATTGCGCAGGGCGCCATATAAAAGTGATCCTCAAAAAAAATTGTCAAAAGCCGGTTGAATATAATTTCAACTGGCTTTTGCGTTTTAAATTTATTTTTACAATAAATTCGGCAAAATTTTAGTTTTAAGAACATAGTTGATTTACATGAAAGCATTTTCGGTTTTACTTTTGTTTTTTCCTTGTGTTCTTTTAGCTCAGGACTTTTCTGGGCAATGGAAAAGTTACTTTTCTTACTATAATATTACGGATCTGGACGAAAGCGAAAACAAAATATATGCTGCGGCAGAAAACGTTTATTTTGTTTATGATATTTCTTCCCAAACCTTAGAAACTCTGACCTCAATTCAGGGATTATCCGGTCAACAAATTTCAAAAATATATCACTCAGAAACTTACAGGCTTACCTGTATTGGTTATGAAAATGGACTCCTTCAGATTGTGATGGATAACAATCAAAACATATTTACAATTGTTGATATAAGGGATAAAATTTCTATTTCTCCAGCGAATAAACGAATCAATAATTTTTTTGAATTTGAGGGCATTCTATATATCGCTACAGATTTTGGTATTGCTGAATATAATTTAGAAAGCTTAGAATTTGAGGAATCTTTCTTTATCGGAAAAAATGGAGGACAAATACAAGTCAATCAGATTACTATTTCTGAGGGAAAAATATATGCTGCTACGACTATAGAAGGAATAAAAACGGCAAATATCGATGATCCAAATCTTATTGATTCTCAGAATTGGCTGCCTGAATACCCTGGAAATTGGAGAGGCGTTCTTTCTTTTTCCAATCAAGTATTTGGCTTAAGAAATAACAACAGCATTTACAGGCTAGAAAACGGCTCGCCTTTGGTTTTCAATGCTATTGGCTCCGATGTGACAGGCTTCAATGTAAGCGGTGGGCAATTGATGATAACTGCAGCAGATCGTGTCTTAGCCTATGATTCTGATTTGAATCTTAAAGCGTTTATCAATCAAATTCAAGATGCTGAATTTAATATTAACACCTCTGTAGCAGGCAACGGGCAGTATTTTTTGGGACATACTCGCTTAGGTTTATTGAATTTTGATTCAAGTGACCATCAAACCTATTCAGAAATAAGTCCTGAAGGGCCTTTATTGAACAGAATCTTTAGCCTGAATGCTACGCCAACAGACCTCTGGATAAGCTTTGGAGAATATAGCCAGTTCCTGAATCCTTATCCGCTTAACTATAGAGGCTTAAGCCATCTCACCCCCAATGGCTGGATCAATATTCAAGTAGAGGATCTTGGAAATGCAGCAGAATTATCTCAGGTGACCATAGATCCTGAAGATCCTAAGCATGTATTTGTGAGTAGTTATTTTGATGGACTCCTTGAAATTTTCGATAATCAACTCGTTCAAATTTACGATAACTCCAATAGCAATCTAGAAGGTGTAGCTGGATTTCCGGACAACAACAGAATTGCAGCCAGCGTTTTTGACAATCAAAACAATCTATATTTCACAGATTCAAATGCTCCCACGCCAGTAACAAGACTCACCCCTAATGGAAACATACAGAAATTTGAAGCTGAAGATGGATTTCTCACTCCTACTGAAACCAATACGGGCAAACTGGTTATTACCCAAAGCGGCATTCTTTTTATTGCCACTTTAAAAGATGGAATTGTTGTTTTCGACACAACCACCAACCAATCAAGTCTTATAACAAGCAATGTCCTGGGCGTGGACTTTCCAGATGTGTTCAATGTTAATCCGAACATTACAGCTTTAGAAATAGATCAAAACTCCAGGCTATGGATCGGAACACAAGCAGGCCTAAGAGTGTTGCCAAATCCAAATTCTATTTTTGATGATGTTACCAGAATAAACGTATCACCTATCATCATTGAAGATGTTGATGGTTTGCCGCAGGAACTCCTATTTGAACAGTTTATTACAGATATAGCGACCGATGGAGCCAATAATAAATGGATTGCTACAGCAGACTCCGGAGTATTTCAAGTGTCTCCAAATGGAAGGGAAATACTCAATATTTTCAATATAGAAAACTCCCCACTCCCTACCAATAGTGTAAAAACTGTAGCCATAAATCAAATTTCAGGGGAAGTGTTTTTTGGGACCACTAGTGGTTTACTCTCCTATTCCAGCAAAATCACCGCTGGAAATGAATCTCTTGAAAATTTAAGAGCCTATCCTAATCCTGTTAGACCAAGCTATAAGGGGCTGGTCACCATAGACGGTCTCACTGATGGTGCCAATGTGAAAATCACAGATGTTACAGGAAATTTAGTATTTGAAGATTTTGCAGATGGCGGTACTTTACAATGGGATACCAGGGCTTTTGGAAAACACCGTGTAGCCTCGGGGGTTTACTTGATTATTGTAACCGGCGAAGACCAAATTGAAAACAAAGTAGGCAAAATCATGATTATACGCTAATGCAGATCAAAACAAAAGCCATTGTTATTTCCACTATTAAATACGGAGAAGCAGACCTCATCGCCAAATGTTTTACTCAGGAAAAAGGCCTGGTATCCTATATGCTGAAGGGTATTCGCAAATCTAAACGAGGAAAATTGAGAATGTCTATGTTTCAGCAAGTCTCACTGCTGGAAATAGAAGCTTTTCATAGAGACAATAAAAACCTGCAGTATCTCAAAGAAGTCAAGGTTTTTCATCCTTACCAAAGTTTACAATCCAATGTGTATAAGTCCACTATAGTCATGTTTCTGGCCGAAGTTTTAAAAAGCTGTGTTCAAGAAGAAGAGCGAAATGAGGCCTTATTTCGATTCCTGGAAGAAAGCTTTGTGTATCTGGATCAGGCTGAATCCTTCAAAAACTTTCACCTGCATTTTATCGTAAAGCTCACCCGTTTTCTGGGGTTTTATCCGGATAGCCAAAGTATGGACTTCCCTTATTTTGATATGGTGAACGGAGTCTTTCAGCCCAAAGAATATAACTCCTATTCATTCAATAATTCAAACTCAGATTTGCTTAAGGAGTTGATGAGGCACTCCGATTACAGGGAAGTAAATCAAATCAAACTCAACCAAGACCGAAGAAAACACTTTCTGGATTTTATGATGTTGTATTATGAATTGCATTTACAGGGTTTCAGAAAACCGAAATCGCTTGAAATTCTACAGCAAATCTTTTAACTACAGGCCTCTCTCCTTCTGAATTTGTTCGTAGGCCTCTTGAACCTTATTGAATTTCTCCTGGGCTCCTTTTCGATAAACCTCATCCATGTGCTGAAGTTTGTCCGGATGAAATTTCTTAGCCATGGCTCTATAGGCTTTCTTAACTTCAGAATCACTTGCTGATTTCTCGATTTCCAAAATCTTATATGCATTATCTGCAGATTTAAAAAACATCGCTTTAATGCTTTCAAAATCTGAATTTGCTATCTGAAGATTCTGAGAGATATTCAATAAAACTTGGAGTTCTGCCTCAGAAACATGACCATCTGCATTGGAAATATTAAAGAGAAAATGAAGAATTTGAAGTCTGACTTCATACCTAACTCTTGGTCTTAAATAATTACAGATTTTATCCGCAGAAATCTCTCTGTTTTTGATGACCTCATTAAATGTTCTGAAAGTAGCATTGGCTCTTTCCTTGCCATAAGCTTGTACAAAATACATTCTAACGAAATCCATCTCCTGCTGGGTTACTTTACCATCGGCTTTTATAACCAAGGATGACAGAGAAAGAAGGTTGAGTTCGAAATCACCGGGAGAAACCTGCCCGCCTTGTTCCTGGAAAATTTTTCCAAAACCTCCGCCAGTCCCCGAGGAAGAGCTTCTAAAAATCCTATCGAGAATAGAACCGATTAAGAATCCTATAATAGCGCCACCAAAACGCATATAAAAAAAGCCAAGTATGGCACCAATCCATTTCAAATCAAATAATTTTGATTGCAAATATAAAAGCATACGTGTTATAATTCAGAAATCTGCTGCTTTTTTAAGGATATTGAACAATCGTCAATAGAATTGAAATCATTGTGTTAAGAACAAAGGAGATAAAAGACAATTTTATACATTTGTATTTAAATTCAGTTTAAATAAAAATCAAGATATATGTATCCACCAGAATTAGTAAAACCCATGCAGCAAGAATTGACCGCTGTAGGTTTTGATGAGTTAAGAAGCAAAGCTGATGTAGATGTTGCTTTGTCTAAGGAAGGAACCACATTGGTAGTCGTCAATTCTGTATGTGGCTGTGCCGCAGCAAATGCAAGACCAGGCGCTATAAAATCACTCCAGAACGCAAAAACCCCAGATCATCTAGTCACTGTTTTTGCAGGAGTAGATAAAGAAGCTACAGACGAAGCAAGAGCCAGAATGGTACCATTTCCTCCAAGTTCGCCGTCTATGGCACTTTTCAAAGATGGAGAACTGGTCCACATGTTAGAAAGACATCACATCGAAGGAAGACCTGCAGAAATGATTGCAGATAATCTTATGGATGCTTATAACGAGCATTGCTAAGTCAATTAAAAACATAAAAAAAGCCGCTTTTTATTCAAAAAGCGGCTTTTTTTTACTGAAAATTTAAGTTGGAGCTTAAAAATGAGCACTAAGTTGTAATTTTGATTTATAAATTCACACTTGATAAATCCATCACATGAATAAGATTATTTCATTTCCGCTTTCTGTAATTTTTTATCTCTTCTTTGGGTTAACTCTTCTGATTTTTCATGCTTTACAATGGTTATCATTCAACCTTTTCGGCTATCAGGCCCATAAAAAAAGTGTGGATATTTTCAATTTTTTCTTACTGCGCTGCTTAAATCTGGTCGGAACTCGATTTCAGTATAAAAATGATTTCGAATTTGACAAAAAGCGTCCACACATCATAGTTTCCAACCACCAAAGCATGTTCGATATTCCACCAATCATCTGGCATATGAGACAGCTTCACCCCAAATTCATCAGTAAAAAAGAACTCGCTAAAGGTATTCCCGGTATTTCTTATAATTTAAGACACGGCGGTTCTGTGCTGATCGACAGGAAAAATTCAGAACAGGCCCTAGACCAAATTAAAAAATTAGGACACTACATTTGTGAAACCAAAAGAGCCGCCGTCATTTTCCCTGAAGGAACGCGAAGCAAAACAGGTGTCCCTAAACCCTTTGCATTCAACGGTCTTAAAACTTTATTTGAAGCCTGTCCGGAGGCTGTGGTCGTTCCTGTCTGTATCAATAACTCATGGAAACTTCAGCGTCACGGGATGTTCCCGTTAGGCCTCGGCACCTTTTTAAAGCTTGAGGTCTTACAGCCCCTAGAGGTAAAAAACTTTGAAACTCCGGCCCTGATTCAGCTCATCGAAAAGAATATTACTGAAAAAATTGATTTAGACTAAGCTTATGACGCAAGACCAGATTATCTCAAATACAAAATCGTTTGTTCAGGAAACGCTTGTAAACGCCGAAGGCGGACATGATTGGTTTCATATTTTAAGAGTTTATAACAATGCCAAACACATTTTATCTAAAGAAAATGCTGATGCTTATGTTGTAGAATTAGCCAGCTTACTGCATGACATTGCCGATTCTAAATTTCATAAAGGCGATGAAGACATTGGACCCCGCACAGCAAAAAGTTTTTTAAGAACTCAATCTGTAGACCCTGAAGTTATAGAACATGTCGTAAACATCATCAAAAATGTGTCCTACAAAGGCGGTCATAATCTCTCGGATTTCCATTCTATCGAATTGGATATTGTTCAGGATGCCGACAGGTTAGATGCCATAGGCGCTATAGGAATCGCGAGGACATTCAATTTTGGAGGCTTTAAAAACAATCCTCTATACGATCCAGAAATCCCGGCCAATCCTAACCAAAGCAAAGAGGAGTACAAGAAGTCCAGGTCACCAACCATCAATCACTTTTATGAAAAGCTTTTGTTACTAAAGGATAAAATGAATACAAAAACAGCCAGAGAAATAGCTGCCCAACGCCATGAATTTATGCTGAATTACTTAGATCAATTTTACAAAGAATGGGATGGCCAGCTTTGAGTTTATCTGATGGAAAGCACTAAATCTTCGGACACTACAAACACATCTTCATCTTCTTCAGGCTCAATCAAAAAATGACCGGTGAATGCTCCAAAAGCCGGTAAGATAAGCTGATGTTCTTTCTTGTAAAAACAAGATAATTTCAATTGTTGACGGCCCTCTCCTCTCAATCTAAACCCGGGATGCAAATGTCCGCAGATATTATAGAATCCCCCTTTTTCCTCCGGGTGATGCGTCAAATACAAAGCCCCGCGGGTGATTTCTGGAACTACTTTTATGCCGAGATCTTCAAAATGATAGGAGGGAATAATATCGTGGTTCCCTATGACAAGCGTCATTCTAAGCCGTTGCATATTTACCCAGGCTGTAAACCTGTCCCAGTCTTTATTTTGGGTCGAATGAAATAAGTCTCCTAAAAACAGGATCTCTTCAGGTTGAAATTCTTCCAGGATCTGATTTAGTTTTTTGAAATTTTCCAAACCCACTCGACTTGGCAAAGCACTCCCATTTTTTCTGAAATGGTCAACTTTTCCAAAATGGACATCGGCGATCAAAACTGTATTTTGGGATGGCCAGTACAGACATCCGCTTGGGTGCATTATGAATTCTTCTTGTCCGTAATTAAGTTGCAAACTTTATGGTTTAAATTTTTAATTCTGAAATTAATACTACTAAACAAAGGAAGTTTATAGGCCTTTGCTTCAGCTGTCCAGTCTGGAAGTGAACTGCTTCAGCTTTCCGCTTTCTGAGCGCTCCAGCTCATCTTTTCTTTCAAAAACAATCGTCAGGCCCTTTTCCAGATAAGTTTCAATAGCCTTGGTCATTTTTTGCTTTTGTGATTCTTCCAGTTCACCAGTAGCTTTATATTGAATTACAAATTTAGTTAAGTCTTCCTGTACAATTTTAATTTCTTTTACCTGTCCAGAATCTTCGATTACAGATTTGGTCACATAATAAAAACTCAGGGCGGGAACTTTTTTCCCGCTTGGCAGAATAACAAACTCGTTGGTTCTGCCCGTTAAAGATTTTAAAATTTGAGTTTTAGGGGTCGATTTTTCATCGATTACTCCCCGGTCTCCTATTTGATACCGAATAAAAGGGTGGGCTTTATTGTACAATGACGTAATGACAACATCCCCTTCTTCGCCATAAGGCAAAGCATAACCATCGGCATCAACTATTTCAACATAAATTGTTTTAGTATTGATCTGCCATTCCCCTCGCGGGTTTTCAAAGGCAATCACATCCAATTCACTGGCGCCGTATTCATTGACCACTGGAATGCCCAGCTGATTTTCAAGAAGCTTCCTGTCCTCATCAAAAAGCATTTCACTCGTCGTAATACAAACTTTTAAGCTTGGGCAAACCGAGCTTAGAACGGTCTGTTGTTCTCTCAGAAACTTAGCAAAAAGAACGATAGAGCTGGTGTAACCATTGATGTAGTCAAAAGGTTTTTCTTGAAATAACTTCAAAAACTTATGCAGGTTATTTTCAGATAAATCGAAAATATCAAATCGATGCCGATTGGCTAAAAGATCTTTGAGGCGTTCCTTTTTATAGCCAACAACATCCTTAGGAATACCGTAAAAGCGGGCCTCGAAAGAAGAATTTACATCGATTCCATGTTGTTGGTACAGCCAAATGATGTGAGCCCATGTAAGTGCATGGGCATATTTGTCTTTCGCAAAAATAAAAGGGTGACCACTAGACCCCGATGTTTTATTTACAAATACTTTCGATTTCTTAAAGCCCTTACTCAGGCGTTCGCCAAGTGGTTTCTGTAAATCCGCTTTAGTCATCACAGGAATTTCATCCCATGAATTATAATGCGTCTGCTGAATAAATTTAGAATAGTTTGAATTGCTCTTCAGATGAAAATCAAGAATACGCTCTCGCCGTTTTTCATCGTAATTTGGAAAATCCGCATCAGAAATTTCCAGAATAGATTCAAATTCCTTTTGAGCTTTTTTTATAGGAAACCCCTTTAAACTTAAAATTTTTTTAAATCGATTCACAGAATTTTAAACAGTTTCATTAGCGAAGCAATTTACAAAGATTTACTTTTGAAGCCTAATCTAAGCACATTATCTCATGAACGTATTGATCCTTGGAAGCGGCGGACGCGAACATACATTAGCACATCAAATTTCAAAAAGTTCAACCTGCAACAAGCTGTTTGTAGCTCCCGGTAATGCCGGTACTTCACTCTGCGCTACAAATCTGGAATTAGATATTCTCAATTTTGAAAAGGTTGCCAAAAGCATCAGAAACCATGACATACAGATGCTTATTGTGGGCCCGGAAGCTCCCCTTGTAGAAGGCATTAAAGATTATTTTGATGAAAGAGAAGAATTTTCAGACCTAAAAATCATCGGTCCCTCCAAGCGTGGAGCCCTGCTGGAAGGAAGCAAGGAGCGTGCTAAGCAATTTATGAGAGATCACATGGTCCCAACCGCAGCCTACCGAAGTTTTAGTAAAGATAGTTTAGAAGCTGGAAAGGAATTTTTAAAAACCATGCATCCCCCTTATGTATTAAAAGCTGACGGACTTGCAGGTGGTAAAGGCGTTTTGATTTTAAAGCAATTGCATGAAGCCCAGGACGAACTTGAAAACATGCTGACCAACAGCAAATTTGGGAAAGCCTCAGAAAAAGTAGTTATAGAAGAGTTTTTAAATGGAATTGAGCTTAGTGTTTTCGTACTTACCGATGGCAAAAATTACCTCACACTTCCCAATGCTAAAGATTACAAACGCATAGGAGAAGCAGATACAGGGCTTAACACCGGCGGAATGGGTGCTATCTCTCCGGTTCCTTTTGCTGATGAGGCTTTCATGAAAAAAGTAGATGAAAGAATCATCAAGCCCAGTATTGATGGACTTTATAAAGAAGGTATTGACTTTACAGGCTTTTTATTTATCGGCTTGATGAAAGTGGGCGATGAACCCTTCGTGGTAGAATATAACGTCAGAATGGGCGATCCGGAAACTGAAGTTGTCATTCCAAGAATAAAAAATGACTTATTAGATGTTTTGTCCAAAACCGCTGAAGCCCAAATTCAGGATGTTCAGCTTGAAATCAGTTCTCAGCATGCTGCAACGGTTATGCTGGTTTCGGGTGGTTACCCAGGAACTTATGAAAAAGGGAAGGTGATTTCAGGTTTGGATAAAATTGAGGAAAATAAAGACGTATTTATTTGCCACGCAGGCACCCAAAAAGCAAACGATGAAATTCGTACAAACGGAGGTCGAGTAATCGCTGTCACCGCTTTTGGAGAGACGTTTCAAAAGGCCTTGGAAAAAGCTTACGAAAACGTGGATCACATAAATTTTAAGGGAATGTACTACAGGAAAGACTTAGGCAAAGACTTAGTCTAAGTCTGAATTTTTTCCTAAATATGAGTGAGCTATGACGCTCTTATTTTCTTCACCCCTATCATCGAATTTTTTTAACTGTTTCATCCAGTAAAAAAACGCTGCAAAGGCGATGAGTACAAAAACAAAATTTAAGCCGTTAGCAGCCCACCAGGAATCCTCTTGCAAAGCTCTTAAAGCGTCCAAAGGGATAAATAAAAAATCTTCAAATAAACTTGCAATACCCTGAAAAAAATCCTTCATGACTCTGTTATATTATATTTACTTTGCAAAAGTAACAAAATAGACCATGCTAACAAGACTTTTTAGTCATTCTAAACCTATCGCTTTTGCTATCCTGAGTATTTTATTTGCTATAGCTTTTGTTGTTGAAAATTTTATCTCAACTACAACGGGATTCAGTGCATCCATAATTTTTAGTAAACTTGGTGTTTTAGCTGTTTTCCTGTTGATTGTATTTCTTCTCAATTTTATGGTGAAACGCAATAAAATTCACCAACATCACACCTTTGCAGCTTCCAGTTTTGTTCTGCTGATTATCGCCTTTCCGGAAATACTAAGATCTACAGAGTTCGTATTTAGTTACTTCTTTTTGCTTCTATCCTTCAGAAGAATTCTTAGCTTAAAAACCAATACAAATTTTAAGCAAAAGCTTTTTGATTCCAGTTTTTTACTTTCTATTTCTATATGGTTTGAACCCTTTCACTGGCTATTTATAGCAGTCATTTATTTTGGCGTCATTATGTATGCTTCCCAAAACTATAGACACTTCATCATCCCTGTTGTTGGACTTGCTGTAGGTTTCGTACTTCGCCTTTGTTATTTTTTAATTTTTGAAAATAAATGGATAGGTTTTCAGGATTATTTACCAGAATTCACGGGTATAGATTTCTTTTTTGACAGCTTTAAGTATGGAAGTTTACTCGGACTTTTATTGCTGATTTTGGTTTGGATTATTTTCCAGCTACCTGTTATCTTCAATAGAGCAAAACTTCATCAAAGCGAAAGCTTAAGTATTGTTTTATTTTTTATGTTGATTTCAATTGCTGTTATGATTTTCAATAATTCTCCTTTAGCTATGGATGCCATTTATTTAGTGTGGCCATTATCTATATTGATTGGAAACTATTTTCAGCTGAAGTCTACAAAAAAATGGATTAAAGAGGTATTCTACATGATTTTCCTGGCTGGAATTGTATTTTCAGCTTTATATTAGAAAGACCATTGCCATTTGCAAAGTCTGTTTTAAAAACACTTGGTATATTTGTAAACACACAAATGCAAAACTATGTTTTCAGAAAAAGCTAATAGAATATTCCAAAGCGTCATTGAAACTTATCACGTAAAAGATGATGTCGATCAAGAATTCAAAAATCCATTTGATAAAAAAGAGACCCTTATTGAGCATTTATTATATAGAAAATGCTGGATAGATACAGTTCAATGGCATTATGAAGATCTCATAAGGGATCCTGAAATTTCTCCTGAAGATGCTCTAAAGCTCAAAAGAAAAATAGATGCTTCCAATCAAGACAGGACCGATACGGTGGAATTTATCGACAGTTATTTTTTGGATCTTTTCAACACCATAGAGCCAAAGCTTAAAGCTAAAATCAATACGGAAAGTCCTGCCTGGGGAATAGACAGGCTCTCTATTTTGGCTTTGAAGATTTATCATATGAACGAAGAAGCCAACAGAACCAATGCTTCTGAAAAACATCAAATTGCCTGTAAAGCAAAGCTTGATGTACTGCTGGAACAACAAAGAGACTTATCCCTGGCTATAGATCAACTTCTGGAAGACATCAAGGTTGGTGACAAGTACATGAAAGTTTACAAGCAAATGAAAATGTACAACGATGATGAAATGAATCCTGTCCTGAGAAGTAAGCAATAGAATGAAGCAGCCTAGCCACATTCTGGTGATACGCTTATCTGCTATGGGGGATGTGGCTATGACGGTTCCTGTTCTCTCTCAGTTGCTGGAAACCTATCCGAAACTAAAAATCACAGTCCTCACCAAGCCTTTTTTTGCTCATTTATTTGAACATATTGAACGAATAAATGTCGTGAAAGCTGAAGTTAAAACCAAGCATAAAGGAATTTCTGGTTTGTGGCTGATGGCTAAGCAGCTTCATAAGTTGGAAATTGATGCTATAGCCGATTTACACAACGTCTTAAGATCACGCATTCTATGTGGGTTCTTAAAAATCTTCGGTCATGAATACTTCAGAATAGATAAGGGAAGAACAGAAAAAAAAGCATTAACCCGGCCAAATGATAAGATTTTTAAGCCTTTAAAAAGCACACATCAGCGTTATGCAGAGGTGTTCAAAAAACTGAAATTACCAGTAGATAAAGAAATACAAATAAAAAAAATACAACTTCCGCTGCCTTCTGAAGTTGAATCTTCTTTGAATTGGGATAGCTCAAAAAAATGGATAGGTATTGCTCCGTTTGCAGCGCATTCCCCTAAGCAATATCCTTTGAAACTGATGAAAAAAGTCATTTCAAAATTAAGTGAAGACAAAAACAGTCAAATTCTGTTATTTGGGGGCAGTAAAAAGGAAGTAAGGAAACTAAAAGCCTTAGCCCATGATTTTAGCAACTGCGAAAGTGTTGCAGGAAGGTTTAGTTTTTCTGAAGAATTACAATTGATATCAAACTTGGATGTCATGTTGTCAATGGATAGCGGAAACGGTCATTTGGCAGCCATGTTTGGTGTAAAAGTGGTTACTATTTGGGGAGCAACCCATCCTTTTGCAGGCTTTGCGCCTTTCGGTCAAACCCGAGAACAGCAAGTCTTCCCAAATCTTGAAAAGTACCCTTTATTACCCACTTCTATTTATGGAAACAAAAAGGTGAAAGGATACAAAAAAGTCATGCATGATATCGCTGCAGAAGATGTTTTCCAAAAAGTGAAATCCAATTTAGTTTAGAGCAAAAAAAACTGCCCAAATCGGGCAGTTTCTATTCTTATATATGCTAAACTTATTTGTTTTCAGAATAACGTTTAGCTACTTCTTCCCAATTGATCACTTCAAAGAAATGTTCAATATACTCTGGTCTTTTATTTTGATAGTTGAGATAATACGCATGTTCCCAAACATCAATTCCTAAAATAGGAGTTCCTCCTGCACCAACATTGGGCATTAATGGATTGTCCTGATTTGGAGTAGAAGCAACTTCTAGTTTTCCGTCGTTATGTACAGTTAACCAGGCCCATCCAGATCCAAACTGACCTGCAGCTGCATTTGAAAATGCATCTTTAAACGCTTCAAATGAACCGAAAGATTCATCGATTGCTTTGGCTAACTCACCTGATGGTTTTCCGCCACCATTTGGCGACATAATTTTCCAGTACAATCTGTGATTATAAAAACCTCCGCCGTTATTTCTTACAGCAGTGTTGGATAAATCCAGATTGATTAGTATATTTTCAATGGTTTTACCTTCCAAATCTGTACCTTCAATGGCATTATTCAATTTAGAGGTATATCCAGCATGGTGCTTACCATGATGAATTTCCATTGTTTTTTTATCGATATGTGGCTCAAGTGCATCATGAGCATAGTCTAATTTTGGTAATTCAAAAGCCATAATTTGTATTTTTTGTTAATTTATTGATATCAAAAATAACTATTAAGACTTTGACTTAGGATTATTTGATGTTATATTTTACTTAAAACAAAATCTGACATACTCAGGATAGCTTTGATTTTTTGAAAACTATTATCCTTAGATTTATTACCTTACCCTTAAAATTGAAGAATGCCTCTACAGTCCAATTTCACCATATTTAATGCTTCAGCAGGTTCCGGAAAAACCTTTAAGCTTGCAGAACGTTATTTAACTTTACTGCTTTCATCTCCAAAAAACACGAGTTTTCAGAACATCCTGGCCATAACCTTCACCAACAAAGCCGTTGGAGAAATGAAATCTAGAATTTTAGAGTATCTCACGCTCTTCTCAAAAGGTGAACCTCAGCTGGAAGGCGACGCGATGTTTAAACTGATAAGAGAAAACACGAAACTATCCTCAGGCCAGATTCAGAAGAAATCCTACTTTATTTTAAAAGAAATCCTGGACAATTATGCAGCTTTTGAAATTTCAACTATAGATGCTTTTACCCATAGAATCATAAGAACCTTCGCCAAAGACCTGGGCTTATCCATGAATTTTGATATTGAAATGGACACCCTGCAGGTTTTAGAACTGGCTGTAGAACGAGTGGTAGAAAAAGCAGGAAGCGATGAAGAACTGACGGAAGTTCTGATTGATTTTGCTTTAGAAAAAGTAAACGATGACAAAAGCGGCAATATAAGCCTGGACATTTTTGAGGCGTCAAAACTGCTTTTGAATGAGAAAGATGAAATTTTTGTCTCCTCTTTGAATGCGTTTGGACTTGAAGACTTTAAGCAGCTAAAAACCAGACTGGCTGAAGACATGAATTCTATCACTGAAAAACTTAAGACAATTGGAGATGAGTTTTTGATGAGACTGAATAAAAACGGATTGGAATTTAAAGATTTTAAAGGGGGCTGGTTGCCAAAGTTTTTTGAAAAATTAAGTGAGGATCATCCTGGAATTGGTTTTGATGCCAAGTGGCAAGAAACTATTGATGAAGAAGATACTTATGTGAACAAAAAGCAGAGTGAAGACAAAAAACGACTCATCTTTTCCATGCGAGACTTCATAGTTGAGCAATATGCGCTTAGTAAAAAGTTGTTTTTAGACCGTAAATTCTTTGAAAAAATTCATAAAAATATCACTCAGCTTTCCTTGCTTAGCGCCGTGAATTCTGAAATGGAACTGATTAAGAAAGAGCAGAATATCATGCTGATTTCTGACTTCAACAAAAAGATAAGCGATGAAATAAAAAAACAGCCTGCTCCCTTTATTTTTGAACGCCTGGGTGAGAAATTTCAGCATTATTTTATCGATGAATTTCAAGATACTTCACGCATGCAATGGGAGAATTTAATTCCGCTCACCGGCAATGCGCTGGCCTCGCTTTTTGAAGGAGAAAGCCCGGGAACCTTAACCCTTGTTGGTGATGCCAAGCAATCTATTTACGCCTGGAGAGGTGGCGATGCGCATCAATTTATGAATTTATCCAGGGGAGACTCCCCTTTTCCTATACAACCTGGTTTGGAGACCTTGAGTACTAATTTCAGAAGTAGTCAGGCCATTATAAAATTCAATAATGAGTTTTTTGAATATGTAGGAGAACACCTCAAGGATGAAAGCCTGAAAACTCTTTTAAAAGGCAAAAACTTAATTCAATCTGCTCATAAACCCGAAAAAGGTTTTGTGAACTTAAAATTTATTAAGGCTAAATCCACTGAAGAACGGGATCAAATTTACCCGATAGAGGTCTTAGACATCATAAAGAAAAAACAAGAACAGGGTTTTAAGCTTGGCGACCTCTGCATTTTAGTTCGTAAAAAAAAGGAGGGCATTAACATCGCAGAATTTCTCAACCAGCATGAGATTCCGATCATTTCTTCTGAAACCTTACTGATTAATTCTGACGAACAGGTTCGGTTTATCCTGGAGCTTATGAGTGTGTTGAACGATGAGCTAGACGAAATCTCCAAAGCTAAAATTCTGGAAGCTTTAAGCATAAGATTATCCTATTCCGAAGAAGAAAGATTTAATCTCCTGAAGAAAACCCTCAACAAAGACCAAGACCTGTTTTGGAAAACTTTGAACGATTTAGGCTTTTCTTTTGACCCCAATCATTTTCACAGCCTCCCTTTTTATGATGCTGTGGAGTACCTAATCGGTCATTTTGGACTCGACAAAACAGCCAATGCCTATCTTCAATTTTTTCTTGATGAAGTTTTCGAATTCACTTTAAAGCAAGATGGAAATCTAAGTGCGTTTTTAAGTCACTGGAGCCTGCAACACGAAAAGAAAAGCATTATCAGCACAGATAATGAAAATGCAGTTCAAATTATGACTGTTCATAAAAGCAAGGGCTTACAATTCCCTGTTGTCATTTTTCCTTACGCCAAGCAACAAATAGATGACACCAAAAGAAGCCACCTTTGGGTAGGTCTCCCAGAAAAATTCAAACTTCCCGTTGCCTTAATCACTTATCCAAGCAAGGACATTGAACATTCGCTTTATTCTGAAAATTATCTCAATTTGATTGATCACCTGGAGATGGAAAATATAAATATTCTTTATGTAGCGCTCACACGAGCAGCTGACGAGCTATTTATCCTTTCTGAAGATGATAGAGATAAGAACGGGGGCATAAAATCAAACACGTTTTCCGGATTATTTATGGGTTATCTGCAAAAATCTCAATCTATAAACATAGAGCCGGATGTTGATTATCACTGGGGAGAAAGTATTACTCCGGAACAGGATATCAACACAAATGAAAGAATCGAACATAAAAATTTGAGGTTTCATTCTCCTTCACCACATTTGGATTTATCTCTGGTTACAACAGCGGGAAAGCTTTGGAACGAAGAACTTGAAAAAGCTTTGGAAGAGGGTAATTTAATCCACTCTTTGCTATCGCAAATCAAGTCTGCCAACGCTATAGATTCATCCTTATCCAGGCATATTGATAAAGGATTTATAGAACAGGAAAAACAGGAATTTTATCGAAAAAAAGTAATTTCAATTATAACACATAAGGATCTGGCAGATTTTTTTACGGAGGCTTATCAAGTCTGGACTGAAAGGGATATTTACTTTCAGGATAAGCTTGTAAGACCAGATCGGGTAAATTTGAAGGGAAAAGATGCTTTTATCATCGATTATAAAACGGGGAAGCCATCAAATCAGCATATAAGTCAGATCAATGAATATGCAGAAGCTTTGAGTAGTTTACAATATAATGTTAAGAAGAAACTCTTGGTTTACATTACCAATTCTATTGAAGTAAAGATTGTTTAAATTTGCAAAAAACAAAATAATATGTATTCAAATAAATTTCAAAAACAGCTATCAGAAGAACTTCAAAGCATAAAAGAGGATGGGCTTTACAAAAAAGAGCGCATCATTACCTCTCCACAAGGTGCTGAAATCACTTTGGATTCTGGAGAAAGTGTTTTGAATTTTTGCTCCAATAATTACCTGGGCTTATCATCTCACCCGGAGGTTGTAAAAGCAGCTAAAGATACGTTAGACAGTCATGGATTTGGCATGTCTAGTGTGAGATTTATCTGTGGAACTCAGGATATTCACAAAAAATTAGAAGAGGAGATTGCAGGTTTTTACGGTACTGAAGACACCATACTTTATGCCGCCTGTTTTGACGCAAACGGCGGAGTGTTTGAGCCGTTGCTGACTAAAGAAGATGCTATCATTTCAGACTCGCTCAACCATGCCTCCGTTATCGATGGGGTGAGATTATGTAAAGCGGCTCGATACAGGTATCAGAATGGAGATATGAATGATCTCGAAGCGCAACTGAAACAAGCAAAAGAAAACGGGGCTAGACATATTTTAATAGTCACAGACGGTGTCTTTTCTATGGATGGCTTAGTGGCGCCACTTGATGAAATTTGTGACTTAGCCGATACCTATGAAGCTTTAGTTATGATAGATGAGTGTCATGCTACAGGATTTATTGGCGATAAAGGGATTGGCACTTTAGAAGAAAAAGGCGTTTTGGACAGAATAGACATTATCACAGGAACCCTGGGTAAGGCCCTTGGCGGAGCCATGGGAGGCTATACTACCGGTAAGAAGGAAATCATCGACCTGTTAAGACAGAGGTCCAGACCTTATTTATTTTCAAATTCTTTAGCGCCTTCTATAGTTGGTGCAACTCTGAAAGTTTTTGAAATTATCAAAAATGACGATACTTTGAGAAAAAAATTAACAGAAAATACAGCTTATTTCAAAAAACATATCAAAGAAGCTGGTTTTGATATTATAGATGGTGAATCTGCTATAGTTCCAGTCATGTTATATGACGCCAAACTATCTCAAGAAATGGCGTCAATGCTACTAAAAGAAGGGATTTACGTCATTGGTTTTTTCTATCCAGTGGTTCCAAAAGGCAAGGCAAGAATAAGGGTACAATTATCTGCAGCACACGATAAAATTCACCTGGATAAAGCTATTGAAGCCTTTATCAAGGTGGGAAAAGACTTAAAAATTATTGAAAGTTAACTTATTTAGCAATATTAATTTTACATTTGTTAACTATTGAACTAATTTATAGTAATCAAAAAATTAAAAGACATGAAGAAATTAAACACACTTTTTTTGCTTCTTGCGCTCATTATGGGAGTTGTAAGTACGCAAGCACAAGATCAAAACAACCCATGGGCTGTAGTCATAGGTACTAATGCTGTAGATTTTTATCCGGCAGCCAATGATAATATTCCGGGAGAAATTAATAGTGGTGATATATTTGACGAATATTTTAATGTAACAGATCATTATAATATTGTTCCATCTTTATCATTTTTAGAAGTAAAAAGATATGTAGGAGATGGTTTTTCTGCCAGAGTTTTTGGTTCTATTAATCAAATAGATAAACTAGGGGATGTAAGCGCCGATGACTTGAGTTTCTATAACTTGGGTGCTGGAATTGATTACAATTTCAAAGAATTATTAAATTCTGATGTGATTGATCCTTTCTTAGGAATAGGTGTAGGTTACTTTTGGTTGGATGATAATGGAGCCTCTACTTTTGACAGTGACTTAGGTATTAATTTTTGGTTTTCAGACTATGTTGCGTTCACAGTGAAATCATCTTATAAAACTGCATTTGAAGATGATAATTTCGATTATTTCCAACATACAGCTGGTCTAACTATCGCTTTCGGAGGAACCGATACTGATGGTGATGGCGTATATGATAAAAATGATGACTGTCCTGATACTCCAGGTTTAGTGGAATTTAATGGTTGCCCAGACTCTGATGGTGATGGTATCACTGATTCAGAAGATGAATGCCCTAACACAGCAGGTCTTGCAGAATTTAACGGTTGCCCAGATACTGATGGTGACGGTATTGCAGATCCAAAAGATGAGTGTCCTGACGAAGCTGGTTCAAAAATGTTGAACGGATGTCCTGATGCTGATGATGACGGTTTAGCAGATAAGGAGGATGAATGTCCTAATGAAGCCGGCCCAGAAGCAAACAATGGATGCCCTTATCCAGATACAGATAACGATGGTGTATTAGACAAAGATGACATGTGCCCAGATGTTGCCGGTACAGTATCAAACAATGGTTGTCCAGAAGTTACTGAAGAGGTTCAAAAAGAATTGAACGAGTATGCTAAAACCATTAACTTTAACACAGGTGAAACAACTATTACTGAAGATTCTGCAGAAGCTTTAGAAGCAATTATAGCAATTTTGGACGAATATCCTAATGCTAAATTTACAGTTGAGGGACATACTGATAGCGTTGGAAGTGCTCAAAATAACATGAGACTTTCTGAAGCTAGAGCTCTGTCTGTAAAAGCTTATTTAGTTGAAAACGGTGTAGATGAGTTTAGATTATCATCTGCTGGTTACGGCGAAGAAAGACCAGTTGCTACCAACGATACTAGAGCTGGAAGAGCAGAAAACAGAAGAGTTGAAATTAATTTGAAAAAGTAATTAATTTTAAAATTTAAGTTTAAAAACACCCCAAGCAGGGGTGTTTTTTTATTTTTGCCTATGGAAAGTTTTATAACCGATGTTGTTTCAAAATTAAAGGCAAAAGACCTAAATCAGAGTCATTTTATCCTCCCCAGCAGAAGAGCAGCACAGGCTTTTTCAAAAGAACTTTTTCTAAGTCAACATGAAAGCTTTCTGGCTCCGCCTATACAGAGTATTGAGGAGTTTATCGAGACCGTTGCTGAGGTTAAACTCATAAGTAATTTGGAAACTATCTTTCTCTTCTATGAAGTATATCAAGATCTTACACACCCTAATAAGCAGGAACCTCTAGATCAAGTTTATAACTGGGGACAATCTATTGTTCAGGATTTTAATGAAATAGACCGGTATCAAATTGATGCCGATCAGTTTTTTGGAAACCTTAAAGCTATAAAGGATTTGGAGCACTGGTCGAAATCTGATGTTAAAACAGATTTGGTCAAAAACTATATTGAATTTTGGGAAAGCCTGCCTAAATATTATCATGAATTAAAGGCAAAATTAAAAGCAGACAAAAAAGCTTATCAGGGGATGGCTTACCAGGAAGCGGCTTCTAACATTAAAGATTTTATCAATTCCAATGAGGCTAAATTTTACTTTATCGGTTTTAATGCGCTCAATACCTGTGAGGAAACTATCTTTCAATATATTCTAGAACAGCAAAGAGGAGATGTTTTTTGGGATATAGACAACTATCTTTTGACAGAGCATACTGCAGGAATCTTTATGAGGAGCTATTCCAAAACCTGGCCTATATATGCTGATACGGCTTTAAAAGCATCAACAACCAGCTATTCCAATAAAAAAACCATAGGTCTCTACGGCGTTTCAAAACAGATTGGTCAAGCAAAACTCGTAGGCGACCTTCTTTCTGAAATGACCCATGAAGAACTCGATAAAACAGCCTTGATCCTTGGAGATGAAAGCCTGCTTCAACCCCTTCTTAACTCTCTGCCCAAAAATATAAGTAAGGTCAATGTTACCATGGGATTGCCGCTAAGCAGCACCAATCTAGCTTCATTGTTTGAAAGCCTTTTTAAAATAAGGTCTTTAAATCAAAATGAATTGCACTATAAAATCCTTTTTGAATTGATTGAACATCCAAGCCTCAAGAAGGCTTATCACAAAGAATTGCAGCTAATTCGAAAAGATTTGAATACCAATAATATCGTCTTTCAATCTAAACAGGATTTTTTCCGAAAATGGAATCGATTGGATGACTCCCTGTTGAATATCTTAAAACTAAGTTTAAACAACACCAATTCAACAGTTGATGAATTTCTAAATACCTGTTTGGAGCTTATAGAATTGCTAAAGCCTCATTTTCAGGATGAAAAACTTTCTCTTGAATACCTATTTGGATTTAAAAAACTGTTCATCAAGCTAAAAAACCTACTGACTAAAACAGAGTTGATAAAGGAATTTAAGGTTTTTCACCAAATTTATCAGGACACCTTATCTTCAGAAACTTTAGATTTCGAAGGCTCGCCTTACGAAGGCTTACAGATTATGGGAATGCTTGAGACCAGGGTTTTAGATTTTGAAAACATCATCATCACTTCGGTCAACGAAGGGGTTTTACCCTCAGGAAAATCGCAAAACAGCTTTATTCCTTTCGACTTAAAGAAGGCGTATAAACTTCCCACTTATAAAGAAAAAGATGCTGTGTATGCCTATCATTTTTTTAGGTTGGTCCAAAGAGCTAAAAACTGCCATTTCATTTTCAACAATTCTACTTCAGGTATAGAAAAAGCCGAAAAAAGCAGATTTATAACTCAATTGGAGACCTTCAAACTGCCTCAACATTTCATTAAGAGTTATGCAGTTTCTGCAAACACTAATCTTAACGAAACCTCACGTGAAGTTATCACCAAAACCCCGGAGATGATGACTCAGCTCAGGACGTTATTTGCCAGCGGCATTTCCCCCTCTGCTTTGACAGCTTACATCAGGAACCCCATAGATTTTTACAACCGGTATGTTTTAGGCTTAAATGAAGTAGAGGATATAGAAGAAGATATCTCCCATAAAACACTTGGCACTGTCATTCATGATTGCCTGGATCTTTTATACAGAAAGTATGTAGGGAAAATTTTAAAGGAGACCGACATTGAGCAAATGCTCAATTCTTATCCTAAAATCATGACTTTGCTTTTTGAAGAAAGATTTCAGGAAGAAAGCTTGCGACACGGCAGAAATTTAATCGATTTTGAAATCGCTAAGCATCAGGTCAAGCGTTTTCTGACTCAAGAGAAAAAATTGGTAAAAGCGAATGCCTTAAAAATTATCGAGCTGGAAATTAAACATGAATCGTATTTTAAGGTTGGAGGTTTAGACTTCAATGTTAAGTTGAGAGGAACGGTAGATCGGGTGGATTTACTCAACGACCAATTAAGAATAATAGATTACAAAACAGGAAAAGTGGAGGCAAAACAACTGAAAATTCCAAAAGAATGGCAAGGATTTAGTGAAGATTATAGCTATTCCAAAGCCTTCCAGGTCTTGTTTTATGCCCTGCTCAAAGAAAAAGATTTAGGTGAAAATGCAGAAGCAGGCATTATTTCCTTCAAAAATCTTAATTCTGGATTGATGTCATGTGCTGTACCAAAATCGAATAAAAATTTAAAAGAATTAGTAGGGGAATTTAAAATTGAATTAGAAGCTTTAATTTTGGAAATATTAAATTCAGAAATTCCCTTCACAGAAAAACCTGTTTAAAGCAAGACAAGAATATGCGCTGGACCTTAATAGAAAGAGCCGAGGCTTCCAAAATAAATCACCTCCAAGAGTCTATAGGTGTGGATGAAACCACTGCAGAACTTCTTGTCAAACGAGGCATTGAAAGCTTTGAAAATGCGAGAAACTTTTTCAGGCCAAGTTTAGAAAAGCTACACGATCCCTTTTTGATGAAAGGCATGGATGAAGCCAGTGATTTTATACTTCAAAAACGCAATGAAAAGAAGCCCATCATGGTTTTTGGAGATTATGATGTAGATGGAACAACGAGTGTTGCTTTGATGAGTACCTACTTAAAAAGTTTAGGCTTCAATGTATTAAGCTATATCCCCGATCGGTACCAGGAGGGTTATGGCGTTTCTTACCAGGGAATAGATCACGCGAAAGTCAATGGAATAGACCTTATAATTGCTCTTGACTGTGGCATTAAAGCGATTGAGAAAATAAGGTATGCCAAAGACTTAGGAATAGACTTTATCATTTGCGATCACCACAGACCCGGAGAAGAAGTCCCGGAAGCGGTAGCTGTTTTGGATCCAAAACAAGAAGACTGCAGTTATCCTTTTGATGAACTTTGCGGCTGTGGTGTTGGATTTAAACTCGTACAAGCCTTACAAATGAAATTGGGTAAACCACAAAAAGAAATCTATACATACCTTGACCTTGTCGCCACAGCTATCGGCTCGGATATCGTTCCTATCACAGGGGAAAATAGAATTCTTGCTCATTTTGGTTTAAAGCTGATCAACTCAAGAAGACGGCCTGCCTTTAAAGCCATTTTGGAACAAACCAAAAAGAGAGAGCTCACCATCACCGATGTGGTCTTTATGATTGGACCGAGAATTAACGCTGCAGGAAGAATGAAACATGGCCTGCTTGCCACCGAACTGCTTTGCGAAACCGATCTTGAAAAGGTTAAAACTCTGGCGCAAGACATCGAACTCTATAACGCCAGCAGAAAAGATGCAGACCGCAGCATTACTGAAGAAGCCCTACAACTCATTAAAGATCACAAGGAAGAAGAACGATTTACCACAGTGGTATATCAATCCCACTGGCATAAAGGAGTGATAGGCATCGTGGCCTCTCGACTTACAGAAACTTACTATAGGCCTACTTTGGTGTTTACCAAGAGCGGAGAGAAATTGGCTGCTTCAGCAAGATCTGTCAAAGGCTTTGATGTTTATGAAGCGCTGGAAAGCTCTTCAGAATTTATTGAACAGTTTGGAGGTCATAAATATGCTGCTGGTTTAACCCTTGAAGAAAAAAACTTCGAAAAGTTTAAGTCTAAGTTTGAGCAAGTTGTCAGATCAAGCATAAACCCTGATTTACTCACTCCGGAAATTCCCTACGATACTGAAATCCAATTTGAGGAAATCACTCCAAAGTTCATCAGGATTCTGAAACAGTTCGCCCCTTTTGGTCCGAGAAATATGAAACCTACCTTCGTTTCCAAAAACGTGTCAACCACTGGTTTTGTAAAAGCTTTAGGCGAAGATGGACTTCACCTGAAAGCTAATTTGGTTCAAAAGGGAATGGTTATTACAGCCATCGGTTTTGGCTTAGGTGATAAAAAAGAAATCATGGACTCCAAAGAAGCTTTTGATATTATTTTCACCCTTGAAGAAAACGAATGGAACGGCACGGTAAGTCTTCAGCTAAATCTAAAAGATCTCAGAAAATCAATTTAGTTACAATTCCTTAACTTTGATCTATAAACTGAACAAGACTTGATGTTACAAGACATACTTTCAGGAATTCCTTTGGGGTTTTTCTTGGCCTTTATGGTGGGACCAGCCTTCTTTGTGTTACTTGAAACCGCTGCTATGCGTGGGTTTAGAGCAGCTCTAGCCTTTGATATAGGTGTTATTGTGGCTGATGTCGTCTTCATTTTTATAGCTTATTTCAGTACTAATCAATTGCTGAGAAGTATTAAGGACGATCCCGCTCTTTTTATTTTTGGAGGAAGCATACTTACGATTTATGGGATCATTGCGTACATCAAAGCTAGAAGAGCAACCTATACCCAGGCTGATTTTGAAGTTCAAAAGCTCAAACGAAAAGATTTCTTCGGAATTGTAATAAAAGGCTTTTTGCTCAACTTTATCAATATTGGCGTATTAGGATTTTGGCTGGGTTTGTTGATCATTTTTGGCCCTTCCTTAGAAATGGAAGGCTCCAGACTTATTGTGTTTTTTACAAGCATTATTGTAACTTACTTAGTCGTCGATATCTTCAAAATACTGCTAGCTAAAAGGTTGAATAAAAAACTAACCCCAAAACGAATTACACTCTTTAAAAAAGGGATTAGTTTTTTATTGATTGTCTTCGGAATCATACTGATTTTGAGAGGAGTTATGCCTGAACAAATGAACGACATTGAAGATAATTTTGAAAATACGGCCATGAATTCAAAGGCCAAAAAAGTAGTTGAGGAAGTCGTTAAGCCATTTTAAGGCCTTAAAAATCCACCCCTCGGTTAAAGATGTTTTTTTAAAATCAGAAAGCGCTTTCTATTTCTTGTAATAATGTCCAAATCGTAAAAAATTCCATTATTTAATTCTAATTATTATTCATACTTTATAAGTACTCCTTTGCGTGTTTTATAGATCAATACAGCTTATATTCCATAAAATATACGTTTTTCTGAACTCCATTTATATCCATTGATTAACAGAAATCTTATTCAGTCGGTGTTATATAAGTAAAATTAAATTTTGAAAAAAAATCATGTTGTGGATAATCCATCTGAAATAAAAAAGAAGCAAATGAAATAAGACTCCATGGGTATTGTTTTAAAAGCAGCTGGTATCTCAAAGCCTTGGCAGAACCGCTATCAACTTATGAAAACAGAGGTTTTCCCATGTGGGCAAAAAACTGGAAATAAAAAAGCCTAACTTAATAATAGTCAGGCTTTATTAGGTTTAACTTTGAGGT
>NZ_FNCW01000017.1 GCF_900099815.1 Psychroflexus sediminis
AACTAATTCCATTTGAGCTACATCAATACCTGCAACTTCCTTTAAAACTTTTTTCACATGTTCAATTTTTAAAATTAAAAGTGAAAAATCTCTGTTCGTCTTTTCTCCTGATTGGATATTCTGGATACCGTTAAGGTTCCTTACATTCTGTTCAAACTCTACGAGATATAAAAGGATAAGGTCATATCTATCGGTCGATATATCTTATGATTATCTAGCCATCGGTTGACTCTTATCCTCTTTCACTTATATTTGTAAAACTAAAAATTTATTCCAAAAGCAAACATAGGAGCTATCGGGATTACGGCAATGCAAAAAAGAATGGAAGTCATAATTATTTCGAAAACTTCAAGTCGTGAGAAGTTCACTATTTACCCCTCGACTCTTTGACTCCTGACTTGGACTATACGAATACTCGAATACTCAAATACACGATTACACGAAAAACTAAAAACGCTCAACTGTAAACAGAAAACAGACTCTTTGCCCCAGCCCTAAAGGGAGTTTTTTAAGTAATTAGGTTTTAGGGAGTAGGAATTAGGAAACGAAAAGCAATTACTAATTATAAATTATTAGTCTATCGTTCTAAGACTCTCGACCCTTTGACCCTTGACTTGGACTATACGAATACTCGAATACTCAAATACACGATTATACGAAAAACCGAAAACGCTCAACTGAAAACAGAAAACAGTCCACTGGTCTACTATTTAACTCCTCGACCCCTTGACTCTTGACTAAATCTCCCCATTTATACGATTATTCAATTAATCAAAAAATAGAAAACTATCCTATAATCAAATCAGCTGTCTTAAAAATGCTTAACGTAATATACAATTTAATACTATATTTGCTTAATAGAATAAGCAATCATGAATAACTTTCAGGAAAAATTTCAAAGGAAAATACAGGAGACTTCTTTAGATTTTATAAGAGGGCAAATGACCGATATAGCTTGGGAGGCCAGGTTGATAGGTATAAAAGGAGCCAGAGGGGTAGGAAAAACCACTTTGCTATTGCAGTATATCAAAAAAAACCTGCCGCTCAATGAAGAAACCCTTTACGTAAGCCTAGACCAAATCTGGTTTGCGGAACATAAATTAATTGATTTAGCCGATAGCTTTGTGAAAAAAGGAGGGAAATATCTATTTCTGGATGAAGTACATAAGTATCCAAACTGGGCTCAGGAATTGAAAAATATCTATGACGATTACCCGCAGTTAAAAATCGTTTTTACTGGATCCTCTCTATTAGAAATTTTAAATGCACGTGCAGATCTAAGTCGAAGAGCCATTGTGTATACCATGCAAGGCCTGTCTTATAGGGAATATTTAAATTTGATATTAAAGGAAAATTTTCCTGTTTACAAGTTAAATGAGATTTTATCAGATCATGTCAAATTGGCTCAGGATTTAAATGCCAGAGTTAAACCACTGCAGTATTTTCAGAACTACCTTAGAAGTGGATATTACCCTTTTTTCCAGGAAGCACCGAACTTGTATTTCCAGAGACTGGAAGAGGTGATCAGCATGATTTTAGAAATAGAATTACCCTTACTGCGAAAAGTGGATATTGCTTACGTCAATAAACTGAAGCAACTACTTCATATTATAGCGCAGTCGGTGCCGTTTATGCCAAATATCAGTAAACTAAGCGAACGCATAGGCATCAACCGCAATACACTCATAAGTTATTTATATTTCCTTCAGGAAGCACAAATCATCAGGAATTTATACAGAGACGCGAAAGGCATCACTAAACTCCAAAAACCAGATAAAATATTCCTTGAAAATACCAACCTGTACTATGCGTTTTCAAGTACCAATGCCAATATGGGTAACCTTAGAGAGACTTTTTTCGCAAATCAATTATCCAATGAGCACCTTATTGAATATACTGTTCAAGGAGATTTTAAAGTAGCAGGAACCTACACGTTTGAAATTGGAGGAAGTCATAAAACAGGTCAGCAGCTTAAAGGTATTGAAAACAGTTATGTCGTTGCCGATAACATAGAATATGGTACAGAAAATAAAATTCCACTTTGGCTATTTGGGTTTTTATATTAAATGGGTTCAGTTATTCGTAGTGTTGTAAGTCAGTTTTCAGTTGACAGTTTACTGTTCACCGTGTAGTTGTGTAATGGAGTAGTGGTATAGTGGAGGAGTAGTATAGTGGAAACGGCCTAGTTTTTATGGAGGTAAGTCAGTTGACAGTTTTCAGTTCACCGTTTTCCGTGTAGTCGAGTAGTGGTGTATTCGTATAGTGGAGTAGTGGTATAGTGGAGTAGTAGTATAGTGGAAACGGCCTATCTTTTATGGAGGTAAGTTAGTTCACAGTTAACAGTTCACCGTTCACCGTTTTCCGTGTAGTCGTTTATTGGAGTAGTGGTATAGTGGGGGAAGAAGAATTAACGTCATTTCGATACACCCTGTCTATCGACAAAACACTTGCCTTCCAAGGTACGCAGGCAGGCTCAATGACCGACTTAAACTGGTGGCTGAGTGATCCCGACATTTTGGTTGGGATCGTATCGAAGCCACACTAATTCATGAGTTTATGAGTCGGTTAGTTTGATAAAATTACTGCTTAAAAACGGTCAACCCTATTCAGGAATCTAAAAACTGACAACAGAAAACGGTTAACAGAAAACAGACTCTTTGCCCCAGCCCTAAAGGGAGTTTTTTAAGTAATTAGGTTTTAGGGAGTAGGAATTAGGAAACGAAAAGCAATTACTAATTATAAATTATTAGTCTATCGTCCTAAGACTCTCGACCCTTTGACCCTTGACTCTTTTACTCTCAGACTAAAAACCCCCGACTATACGAATACACGATTATTCGAACTCTCAAAACTGTAAACTGAAAACGAACAACTAGTCTACTATTTAACTCTAAACCTTTGACTAAACCACCAAAACGCACCGTCTAAGTGCCAAAAACCAAAAAAAACGCACTTTATAAGTGCAATTGTGTGTACATTTGTATAAATGACTAGTTATGAATACCTTATTTGAATATTCCAATCAGTTAATCAGTAGAGTAGAAACTTCTTTTACACGCTATTTATACGATGAAATTAATTGGCAAAATAGATTAGTTGGCATTATAGGACCCAGAGGCGTTGGAAAAACAACTTTAGTCTTGCAATACATCAAAAACAACCTCGATACACAAAAGACCCTTTATGTCACCGCCGAGGATTTCTTCTTTGCTAAAAACCGTCTAACCGAACTTGCAGATGACTTTGTAAAGTCTGGAGGTCAGTATTTGTTTATAGATGAAATACACAAATATCCGGACTGGTCTAAAGAACTCAAACTCATCTACGATTACCATCAGGATTTGAAAGTCATTTTTACAGGATCTTCGGTACTGGATATTAAAAAAGGCAGTTCCGATTTAAGTCGAAGAGCGGTAATTTACACAATGCAGGGCTTGTCATTTCGTGAGTATTTAATGCTGTTTCATCGTAAAAAAGTTGAGTCTTACAGTCTGGAAAAAATAGTGAATCATGAAGTTGATTTACCAGAAGTACCCCATCCGCTTCCTTTGTTTAGGGATTATCTGAAAACCGGATATTATCCCTTTGCCAAAGAAGCTGATTTCAGTTTGAAACTTCAGCAAGTGATTAACCAAACTCTGGAAACAGACATTCCTACTTATGCTGAAATGAATGTATCGACGGGAAGGAAACTGAAACAATTACTGGCTATTGTAGCTCAAAGTGTGCCTTTTAAACCCAATATGACTAAAATTGCAGGACTCCTCAAAATTAGTCGAAATAACATAGCCGATTATCTGCTTTATATGGAAGAAGCGGGAATGCTTGCCCAATTACGGAGTCCAACAAAGGGAATTCGAGCTTTGGGCAAGGTTGATAAAGTATATTTAGACAACACTAATTTGATTTATAGTATTGCAGAAGAAAACCAAAATATAGGGAACATTAGAGAAACTTTCTTTCTAAACCAGTTGAAGCTGAAGTATCAAGTCACTTCTTCTGAAATTGGAGATTTTAAAATTGAAGACATAGATTTTGAAGTCGGAGGAAAACAAAAGACCTTAAAGCAAATTCAAAAAGCCGAAAGAGGATTTTTGGTAAAAGATGATATAGAGACTGGATTTCTGAACACTATCCCCTTATGGCAATTTGGATTGATGTATTGAAATAGGGTTTAGTCTATAGCCCCCGGTCTGTGGTCAATAGTCTTTTACTTTTTATTTGTTCACTGTTCACAGTTGTCGGTGAATCGTGAATAGTTTTCCGTGTAGTTGTGTAATGGAATAATAGCATAATGGAGGAGTAGAAAAAGCAATCGATAATTAGAAAAACGGCCTACTTTTTATGGAGGTAAGTCAGTTTTCAGTTGACAGTTCACTGTTTACTGTTTACCGTGTAGTCGTTTATTGGTGTAGTGGTATAGTAGTATAATGGGGAGAATAATTAACGTCATTTCGATACATTTTTCTATCGACAAAACACTTGCCTGCCTTCAAGTTACGCAGGCAGGCTCAATGACTGACTTAAACTGGTGGCTGAGTGATTCCGACATTTTGGTTGGGATCGTATCGAAGCCACAGTAGTTCATGAGTTTATGAGTCGGTTAGTTTGATAAAATTACTGCTTAAAAACGGTCAACCCTATTCAGGACTCTACAAACTGGCAACAGAAAACTGACAACAGAAAACAGACTCTTTGCCCCAGCCCTAAAGGGAGTTTTTTAAGTAATTAGGTTTTAGGGAGTAGGAATTAGGAAACGAAAAGCAATTACTAATTATAAATTATTAGTCTATCGTCCTAAGACTCTCGACCCTTTGACCCTTGACTTGGACTATACGAATACACGAATACTCAAATACACGATTATACGAAAAACCGAAAACGCTCAACTGTAAACAGAAAACAGTGAACCAGTCTACCAGTCAACCAGTCCACCATCAAACCCTCAACTCCTAGACTCTTTGACTCTCGACCCTTTGACCCTTGACTTGGACTATACGAATACTCGAATACACGATTATACGAATACACCAAAAACCGAAAACGCTCAACTGAAAACAGAAAACAGACTCTTTGCCCCAGCCCTAAAGGGAGTTTTTTAAGTAATTAGGTTTTAGGGAGTAGGAATTAGGAAACGAAAAGCAATTACTAATTATAAATTATTAGTCTATCGTCCTAAGACTCTCGACCCTTTGACCCTTGACTTGGACTATACGAATACTCGAATACTCAAATACACGATTATACGAAAAACTAAAAACGCTCAACTGTAAACAGAAAACAGTGAACCAGTCAACCAGTCCACCATTAAACCCTCAACTCCTAGACCCTCGACTCTTTGACCCTTGACTTGGACTATACGAATACTCGAATACTCAAATACACGATTACACGAAAAACCGAAAACACTCAACTGTAAACAGAAAACAGTGAACCAGCCAACCAGTCCACCATTAAACCCTCAACTCCTCAACCCTCGACCCCTCGACCCTTGACCCTATACTATACGAATACACCATTAGACGATTATTCGACTACACGAACAAAAATACTTTCCAATTCCTTTGGTTTTTTTTAAGAATTCAACCTTCTTTGCAGAACCAAATCTATACGCTACTATACTATTGAAAAATTTATCCTGTTTCTTCATGACAAAAGGCCAAATCGCTAGGCCGACACTGACTTAGGATCTCATTTTTCAACGTTGTAGTGATGTAGACTACTAGCTACGGTGCTCCCGCTTATGGGACTCACCGCGGCGAAGCCGTTTCTGGAAGTGAGTAGTGAGTGAAAAAGTTGAGCGTTGACAGTTTACTGTTTATCGATAAAAAATTATCACTAGTGAAATTTATTTCTGAATTAAAAGATCTGGCCTATTTTTTATGGATGTAGTAAAACAAGAAAGTGGTGAAGCAGGGGTGAAGGAGTAATGCACGAGTGAAACGGTTTGCGTTACGAGGTGGAACCACTTTTGTAGTTTTCAAAGACATAAAAATAAGCCTAGACTTTTTTGATTACTTTTTGCGGCGATGGCAAAAAGTAATGAAAGCTTCAATTTAAGAGATAACATTAAACTCAAAACTAAAAAAAGTAATCAGTTACTAATCACCAGTCACAAATCACTAGCCACTGAAAACTGTCAACCATAAACAAATAAAAAATTGAAAAACATAACAAACATCTGTTGCATAGGAGCTGGTTACGTTGGGGGACCAACCATGTCAGTCATTGCACAAAAGAATCCACATATAAAAGTGACCTGCGTAGATCTTAATGAAGCCCGGATCAACGCCTGGAACGACGACAATCTAGACAATTTACCCATCTATGAGCCGGGTCTGGCTGAGGTGGTGAAAGAAGCACGCGGCAGGAATCTTTTCTTTTCTACAGAAGTAGATGAAGCGATAGATAAAGCCGATATGATATTTATTTCGGTCAATACACCCACCAAAACCTACGGAGAAGGGAAAGGCAAAGCGGCTGACCTGAAGTATATCGAACTTTGTGCCCGACAAATTGCGCGGGTGGCTAAAGATGATAAGATCATCGTTGAGAAATCAACACTACCGGTTAAAACCGCTGAGGCTTTAAAGAGCATACTCCACAATACGGGTAACGGAGTCAGTTACCAGATTCTTTCCAATCCCGAGTTTCTTGCAGAAGGAACGGCTATACAAGATTTACAAAATGCTGACCGCGTGCTTATAGGTGGTGATGATACTGAAGAAGGACGTGAAGCTATGCAGCAGCTAGTCAATATTTATGCCAGTTGGTTGCCACAGGAACGTATTCTGACGACCAACGTCTGGTCTTCAGAATTATCAAAATTGGTCGCTAACGCCTTTTTAGCACAACGGGTATCGTCCATCAATGCCATCTCCGAGCTCTGTGAAGTCACCGGAGCAGACGTCTCCGAGGTAAGCCGTTCTATAGGCATGGACAGCCGTATCGGCTCCAAATTTCTGAAAGCCTCGGTGGGCTTTGGGGGCTCCTGTTTCCAAAAAGACATACTGAATTTAGTTTATATCGCAAGTTCGCTGGGTCTGCAGGAAGTCGCTGACTACTGGGAGCAGGTCATCCTTATGAACGACTACCAAAAGCACCGCTTTGCCAGAAAAATCGTAAAAACGCTGTATAATACGGTAGCTGACAAAAAAATTGCGTTTCTGGGCTGGGCATTTAAAAAAGACACCAACGATACCAGGGAGTCTGCAGCCATTTACGTAGCCGAAAAATTACTCCAGGAACAGGCCAATATCAGCATTTACGATCCCAAGGTGAAAAAAGAACAAATCATAACCGACCTGGAAAATCTGGGAACACTGGATCCGGAAGCTATCCATAAACGCATCACTGTAGTTAGTAATCCTTATGAAGCCATGAAAGAGGCCCATGCCGTAGCCATACTGACAGAATGGGACGAGTTTGCTGCTTACGACTGGCAAAAGGTATATGACAATATGATGAAGCCTGCTTTTATATTTGATGGCCGTGGTATTTTAGACCTCAAAAATCTCACAAAAATCGGGTTTCAATTGTTTAGCCTCGGGAAAAGTAATACTGCAGTAAAGTGATATCAGTTTTTTGTGTAAGTGAAAAAGTTGAGCGTTGTCAGTCTACCGTTTATAAAACGGAAAATTTAAAAGCTTTAATTTAAGAGATAACATTAGACTTAAAATTGAAAAAGTAACTGGTCACTAATTACTTGTCACTAAAAAAATTGATATGATAAAATGTGTAAGACCGTAAAACTATTAAAGCTTCTCAAAATTGAGGATGATCGGGGGAAACTTGACTTTTCTTCAGGAAGTTACGCATATTCCATTTGAGTTAAAACGATTTTTTTATATGATATTCCTAAGGGGGAAGAAGGAAGCCTTATGGGTGTAATAATATCGCAAACTATCAGCAAGTTTTTTTAAAGTTTATGACAGTTGTGCAAAAAAATATTAATAATTAAAATTTTATGTTTGAAATAAGGAATGTTATTTAACTCAATTGAATTTTCGATTTTTTTACCGATAGTTTTTATACTTTATTGGTTTGTAACAAAAAGAAATCTAAGTCTTCAAAACTCACTGATTGTTATTGCGAGTTATATTTTTTATGGCTGGTGGGATTGGAGGTTTTTATCGTTAATAATTTTTAGTACATTAATTGACTACACAATAGGATTACAACTTAAAAGAGAAGAAAATCAACTCAAACGGAAGATACTTCTATGGACAAGTATCATTGTCAATCTTGGATTTTTAGGGGTATTTAAATATTATAATTTCTTCTTAGATTCATTTTACGATGTGATCCCGGGCCTTCAAGTTGTATTAGGCTTTAATACACTTGATATTATTCTACCTGTTGGAATTAGCTTTTATACATTTCAAACATTAAGTTATACAATTGATGTTTATAAACGAAAATTAGAACCAACCAAAGACTTTATCGCTTTCTCAGCATTTGTAAGTTTCTTTCCGCAATTAGTTGCAGGACCAATAGAACGTGCCACCAATTTATTACCACAATTTTACAAAAAACGTACTTTTAATTATAATAAAGCTGTTGATGGTATGCGTCAAATCCTTTGGGGTTTGTTTAAAAAAATAGTTATTGCTGATAATTGTGCTGAATTTGCGAATCAAATTTTTAATAATTCATCAGACATGAACGGAAGCTCGCTTGCTTTAGGTGCTTTATTTTTTACATTTCAGATATATGGGGATTTTTCAGGCTATTCAGATATTGCAATTGGTACGTCGAGGCTTTTTGGATTTAATTTAATGCAAAATTTTGCTTTTCCCTATTTTTCAAGAGATATAGCTGAGTTTTGGAGAAGGTGGCATATCTCTCTTTCAACTTGGTTTAGAGATTATCTTTATATCCCTTTAGGGGGTAGTCGCGGTGGTACTTTAATGAAAGTTAGAAACACTTTTATCATTTTTATTGTCAGCGGTTTTTGGCATGGAGCTAATTGGACATTCATTGTTTGGGGTGCTTTGAACGCTATTTTCTTTTTACCACTTTTACTGACAAAAAAAAATAGGAATAACTTAGAAATTGTCGCTCAAAATAAATACATACCAACACTTAAAGAATTATTTCTTATGCTTGGCACATTTGGGCTTACTGTTTTTGCATGGATATTCTTTAGAGCAGAAAACATAGGTCATGCTTTCAATTATATTTCTAAAATTTTATCAAAATCATTTTTTGAAACACCAAAATTTTTTGGAATGAGAAATGCTTTAATTACAATTATACTTATAGGGATTTTTGTTATAATCGAATGGTTAGGAAGAGAACAAAAATTTGCAATTGAGAATATAGGTTTTAAGCTAAATAAACCTTTAAGACACATAACGTATTATGCAATTATTATAGCAATATTTTGGTTTGCCGGAAAAGAACAACAATTTATTTATTTTCAGTTTTAAGCAGTATTATGAAAAAATTTATAAATAAGGTTGTTTTTTTTATTTCGCCTTTAATAATTATTCCATTATTAATTTGGCCTTTAGATAAATTAATCTTAAAAAGAAACATTTCTGAATTTACAAATAATGTAATAATTCTTGGAGATTCGCACTCTGAAACTGGAATTAATGATAAACTAAATGTTCAACTAAACAACATATCTCAGTCAAGTGAAACATACTTTTTCTCATATTTCAAATTAAAAAAGATAATTTCTGTAAACAAACCCTCTAAAATTATTTTGGGTTTTTCAACACATAATTTAACATTTTTTCAAGACGAAAAAACATATGCTTTAAATGGTTCAGACCGTTATAAAGATTTATATCCAAGATATTTTTTAAGCTTAGATTTGAATGGATTTAAACAAATTAACAAAAATTCAAAAGGTGACTTTTATTCCATAACAAATTTAATTTTAAAAGAGAATATTAAAGAAATACTAAAAATTAAGAATGGTTATATTGGTGAATATTTTGATACTACAAAATCAAATTTAGATACAGTATTAATTAATAAAAAAATTAAAATACATTTTTATGATATTGACCAAAAAGTTCGTAGAGTAAGTCATGTTCAAATTGAATATTTGAATAAAATTATAAACCTATGTGAAGAAAAAGACATAGATTTTTACCTTTTAAATCTTCCAGTTTATCATAAATACAAAAAACAAACACCAAAGAAATTTATTAAGGTCTATAATGATTTAGTAAGCAAGCTAAAAAGCAATAATGTTAATTTTTTAGATTATTCATCAGTAATTTTACCTAAAAAATACTTTTATGATGGTGACCACTTAAATTCATTTGGTGCTGAAATTATAACTCGAAAATTAATTTTGGACTTGAACTTGCATAATGAGAAAGCACTTACGAACAACAGCTTGTATAAGAAATATTGTACTAATTAATAAATCAAGGGTTGAGTTTTTATTAAAAGTCAGTGTTAAACAGAAAGTGAAGTACTTTTAAATTTGCTACTTCTTATTAACTCAAATCAAAATTAACTAACTAAATTTTTTAAAAAGGTTCTGTTTTTGTGGAAGCTTACACCGGAGCAGACGTCTCCGAGGTAAGCCGTTCTATTGGCATGGACAGCCGTATTGGCTCCAAATTTCTGAAAGCCTCGGTGGGCTTTGGGGGCTCGTGTTTCCAAAAAGATATACTTAATTTAGTTTATATCGCAAGTTCGCTGGGTCTGCAGGAAGTCGCCGACTACTGGGAGCAGGTTATCCTTATGAACGACTACCAAAAGCACCGCTTTGCCAGGAAAATCGTAAAAACGCTGTATAATACGGTTGCTGACAAAAAAATTGCATTCCTGGGCTGGGCGTTTAAAAAAGACACCAACGATACCAGGGAGTCTGCAGCCATTTACGTAGCCGAAAAATTACTCCAGGAACAGGCCAATATCAGTATTTACGATCCCAAGGTGAAGAAAGAACAAATCATAACTGACCTGGAAAATCTGGGAACACTGGATCCGGAAGCTATCCATAAACGCATCACTGTAGTCAGTAATCCTTATGAAGCCATGAAAGAGGTCCATGCGGTAGCCATACTGACAGAATGGGACGGGTTTGCTGATTACGACTGGCAAAAGGTATATGAGAATATGATGAAGCCTGCTTTTGTATTTGATGGACGTGGCATTTTAGACCTCAAAAATCTCACAAAAATCGGGTTTCAATTGTTTAGCCTCGGGAAAAGTAATACTGCAGTAAAGTGATATCAGTTTTTTGTGTAAGTGAAAAAAGTTGAGCGTTGCCAGTTTACCGTTTATCGAAATGAAAAAAAAGTTAAAAATAACCAGTCACGAATCACAAGTCACTGACAACTGAAAAATGTTAACAATAAACCAATTAAAAAAATGAAAACCATCTTAGTAACCGGTGCAGCTGGATTCATTGGATACCATTTATCAAAGAAACTTCTTGACCTTGGACACCAGGTTATCGGATTGGATAATATCAATGGATACTACTCAGTTCAATTAAAACTTGATAGGTTAAAACAGCTTGGAGTTAACGAAGTTTCTGAAGGTAAACTTGTGAGTAGTGAAACGTATGAGAAACAATTTCAATTCATCAAATTAGATCTGGAAAACCGAAACGAAGTTCCTAAGTTGTTTGACAAGTTTGAATTTGATATAGTTTGTAACCTGGCGGCTCAGGCAGGGGTTCGATATAGCATTGATAATCCTAACGTTTATGTAGATTCGAATGTTGTTGGCTTTCTGAACTTATTGGAATGCATAAGACATGCAGGAGTTAAAAAACTGGTGTTCGCCTCCAGTTCCAGTGTGTATGGAATGAATGATAAAATCCCTTTTGAAACTTCAGATCGAGTAGATCACCCTATTAGTTTGTACGCAGCGACTAAAAAATCCAATGAACTCATGGCATATACTTATAGCCATTTATACGATATACAAACTATAGGATTGCGCTTCTTTACGGTTTACGGCCCCTGGGGAAGACCAGATATGGCCATGTTTTTATTTACGGATGCTATTCTTAACGACAAACCCATTAAAGTGTTTAATGAAGGTAAACTCTCTCGCGACTTTACCTATATAGAAGATATTGTAGAAGGAGTCCAAAAAACCATATTAAAAGACCAACCTGAGGATAAATGGTATAGCTTGTACAATATTGGTAACGGGAATCCTGTAAAGTTATTAGATTTTATAGAAGCCATTGAAAACGTTACGGGTAAAACCGCTCAAAAAAATATGTTATCCATGCAACCTGGCGATGTAGAAAAAACCTGGGCAGATACAGCTGATTTAGAAAAAGATTACCAGTATAAACCAAATACTCCAATTGAAGTTGGGGTTGAAAAGTTTATTGTTTGGTATAATAAATATTATAATGACTGCATCGGTTAATAGAAGGATTGCTAAAAACAGCATTTTTCTTTACATAAGAATGTTCCTTGTCATGATAGTATCACTCTATACATCAAGGATTGTTCTTGAGCAACTAGGTGCATCTGATTATGGAATATATAGTCTTGTTGGGGGCGTTGTGGCAATGTTCGGTTTTTTAAATGCAGCAATGTCATCAGCAACACAAAGATATCTTTCTTTTGATATAGGTAAAGGGGACGACAAACAGCTAAAAAAAACATTTAGTTCTGTCTTTACAATACATATACTAATATCTATTCTAATTCTAATTTTATCGGAAACAATTGGTTTATGGTACGTAAATACAAAAATGGTTTTTCCACAGGATAGAATTTTTGCTGTTAATATTGTTTATCAGGCTTCTGTCTTAGCAGCTATACTCAAAGTTGTTCAAGTGCCGTTTAATGCATTAATTATAGCCAGAGAGAAAATGCAAGTATATGCTTATATAGGAATTTTTGAAGTGCTACTTAAACTTTTATTTGTCATATCGCTTATTTACTTTGGTGAAGATAAACTTATTACTCATGCAATTTTAGTTCTTGTTTTAAATTTGGTTATTAATTTAATGTATCAAGCTTATACTAACAAAAAATTTACTGAAAGTGGTTATAGCATGTTATATGATAAAAGTTATTTTAACGAGCTTTTGAGTTTTTCTGGGTGGAGTTTATTCGGTAATCTTGCAGCAGTTTCTAGAACCCAAGGTTTAAACCTAGTTTTGAATCTTTTTTTTAGCACTGTAATTAATGCTGCTTATGGTCTTTCTGCTGTTGTACAATCAGCTTTTGGAACGTTTGTATCTAGCTTTCAAGTTGCGGTAAACCCACAAATAATAAAATATTATGCGCAGGGCAATCTTGAAGAAATGAAAAAATTAATTTTCAGCACTTCTAAATTTAGTTTTTTTTTGCTCCTAATTATAGGTATGCCTGTAATTATTAATATAGATTTTATACTTCAATTATGGCTCAAAGATGTACCCGAGAAAACATCAATTTTTGTAGTCTTGTCTATTATTTACATAATGATAGATAGTATTTCTTATTCTTTAATAACAGCTGTACAAGCAACAGGTAAAATCAGAAATTATCAAGCAATTGTAGGTTCTTTTATTTTTCTTACATTACCATTAAGTTATACTTACCTGCTTTTTTTTAATATACCTGAAGGTGTATTTTATATTCTTATTTTAATAACGTTTTTAACCCTAGCAATAAGGATGATGTTTTTAAAAAAAATGTTTGGTATATCACCATTAGATTTTTCAAAATATGTATTAATTAGAATTTTTTATGTTGTAACCTTATTGGTATTGACTTTATATTTTGTTAATAGATTTTATTCAATATTAACAAATAACCTAATATATTTCATATTAAATTCTTTTGTGATTTTAATACTTACTTGTTTAATTATATTTTTTTTAGGATTGAGAAAAAGTGAGAGAAATAAAGTCAGACAAATTTTAAATAAATTATGAATATTATTAAAAGTAAATTGAAAGTATTTTACATAAGTATTGCTTCGGAAGCAGTTTCTTTTGTCAGATTAGCCTTAAATTATTACCTCGATTTTGTATCTTATAAGAAGCATTCTTTAATTTTTAATCAATCTAGTTTAAATCAAATAGAAGCAAAATTGATACTCAACTATCATTCTCTTGAGAAAGGAATGCTTTTTAAAAAAATGAAACCACAGTTTGGTAAAGAAAAAGTTATTCAAATGCATAATTTGATTGAAAGATATCTTAACATCAAATCGGAAATGACTTCACAAGTATTAGTTTCTATGAGTTTATTATGTAAATACTATGAAATACATCAAAAAGTAAATACGGATATTTCTAGTTATTACTCAGATGAAAAATACTTGTTTTATAAAAAAAAACTTGATAAAAAATATGATGAAAATTTTAGTGGCGTTGTTTTTAATAATAAAGCAAATTTGAATGATATACAGAATTTAAGTTTTATGAAATTTGTAGATAGTAGAAAAAGTATTAGAGAATTTACAGGCGAATTAGTTTCAATTAATATAATTCAAAAAGTTATTAAATTAGCTAATACTTCTCCATCTGTTTGTAATAGACAATCATCTAAAGTTTACCTTGTTAACAATAAAGACAAAGTCAGACACTTAATTAATTTACAAGGTGGTTTCAAAGGATATGATAATAACTTAGAGCAGTTAATTATTCTGACTAATGATATTAATTATTTTTATTCAGTAGGTGAGCGTTATCAATTTTTCATAGATGGTGGTATTTATTTAATGAACTTGCTTTATGCATTAAACTATTATGGAGTAGCAAACTGCCCTGCAAATTGGGCAAAAGAGCACAATAAAGAAAATGTTTTAAAAGAAATCACGAATATTCCACAGAATGAAAAAGTAATTTGCTTGATTCCTATTGGAATTGCTCCAGAAAAATATAGAACCACCCTATCGAAGAGAAGGTCAATCGACGAAAATTTATATATAATTTAGTTATGAAAAAAAAAATTGCAATTCTAACATTACCATTAGGAAAAAATTATGGTGGATTAATACAAAATTATGCTTTACAAGAATTCTTGAAAAAAAACAATTTTGAAGTCACAACAATAAATAGACGTAGCAATAAAAAATCATTATTTCGGTCTTTCTTTTCGTTTGTTAAAAATGATATAGTCAAGAAGAAAATATTAAGGAACAAAGTAAAGTTTACAAAATCAGAAGAAGAAATAATATACTCTAATATAACTGGTTTTATTAATAAATATATTAATATAACTGAAGTAATAAACTCTAACAAGAAATTAAAAAAAACATTTGCTAGGAACAATTACCATGCTGTAATTACTGGAAGTGATCAGATCTGGAGACCAGCGTATAGTAATTTTTTATATAATTTTTATTTAGATTTTTTGAAAGATATAAATATTATTAAAATGTCTTATGCTGCATCATTTGGAACGGAAGACTGGGAGTATTCAAACACAGAAGAAAGGGAATGCAAAAGACTAATAAAAAAATTCAACTATATATCAGTGAGAGAACACACTGGCAAATATTTATCTAAAAATAAATTCGGCGTTACACCCGAAGTAGTTTTGGATCCAGCTTTACTGTTAACTGCAAATGAATATATCAAATTATTTAAAGATTTAAATTTTAAAAGAGATGGATTATACAATTATGTTCTTGATAAGAATTCAAAAAAAAATGAATTTATAAACAACATTTCTAAATTTTTGAATTTAGAAGTATTTAGTAACCAGCCTAAAATAGCATATAACAAAATTTCAAAAAATAACGATATACCAGATTATAAATACCCTAGCATTGAAAGTTGGTTAAAGTCTTTTCACGATGCTAGTTTCATAATTACCGATTCTTTTCATGGTACTGTTTTTGCAATCTTGTTTGAAAAACCTTTTTTAAGTTTGGTTAATAACGAAAGAGGGGCTTCAAGATTTACATCCCTTTTATCTTCCCTTTCTCTAGAAAACAGGCTTGTTAAAGATTTAAACACATTTGATTTTTCTATTATATCCCAAGAAATAAACTACGAAAGTGTCAATAAAAAACTGGATGAACTCAGAATTAGATCATATGATTTTTTGAAAAACTTAAAAAGTAATGATTAAATTAAGCATAATCATACCAGTTTACAATGTTAGTAATTATTTGAATGATTGCCTAAGCAGTGTTGTAAATCAAACTTTTAAATCAATTGAAATAATAGTCATCAATGATGGAAGTACAGACGGCTCATCTGAAATTTGCAACACTTTTAAGACAAAATACCCATCGATAGTTTTAATAAATCAAAAAAACAAAGGAGTAAGCTCTGCAAGAAATGAAGGACTTACAATTGCTAAAGGTGAGTGGGTTTATTTTTTAGACGCAGATGATTATTTGGATAATGATATCTTTGAATCAATTTTCAGTCATGATAATCACGATATTGATGTGATACAGTTTGGATTAAGAAGTCATAAAAATGGAATTATACAAAGCTTTAGTACTAACCAAAAAGAAATCATTTGTAGTGATAGTATTGATTTTTTAAACAAACTCACACTAAAACCCGTTTCTGCCTGCCTACATTTAATTAAAAGAGATGTTTTAATTAAAAATAATATAACTTTTGATGAAGATATGACTCATAATGAGGATATGTTATTCATGTATAAAGTTTTTGCTGTATCTAGTAAATTCAAACTACTAAATAAGGTCTTCTATAACCAAGTAATTAGAGAAAATTCTGCAACTAGAATTACGGTTGACTATCCGATTATTAAACAACGTTTAATTTTCATAGATAGACTTGTAAGCTTTTTATCTGAAAAAAAAATGGTCATTGATTTTAAGAAGGAAGTTAATAATCTTTGTAAATATTATTTTGTTCAATTATCAAAACAAGAAAAAATAAGCAAAGAAATTATTGAAGATTATAAGTTCTTTTTTAGAAAAAATAAGTTTGTGCTAAGTGATAAGTATCTAATTATTGCTTTTTATAACTTTAATCTAATCATTTGGTTTTTGAGAGTAAAAACTAAATTTAGGACTACGATTAATGCTTAATATAAATTTTTTAATTGCAAGTCTTTCAGATAGTGGTGGTACACAAAGAATGCTTTCTATTTTAGTTAATCACTTAGTGAAAAGTTATGATGTAAGCATTTTTGTAAATGTATCGGGTGCACCTTACTATGATTTAGATGAGAAGGTGAAGATAGTCAAACTTCCAAAGGGTTTACTTAAAAAAAACCTTTTCATTTTTAAGTACTTCAAAAAAAACAATACAGCATTTTATATTAATTTAGATTCCAATTCTGTCTTGTTCAATGGGTTTTTGTTGCCAACGAAAACTAAATTAATTATCTGGGAACATTTTTCATTAGAATCTAATTATGACAAATTTATTTTTAAAGTTTCAAGGTTCTATGCTATTCTAAAGGCTTATAAATTTGTTATACTTTCAAAAAAAGAAATAACAGACTGGAAGTCAAAAATGAAACTTTCTGATTCAAAAATGGTATTAATTCAAAACCCAGTTTCTATCAATCAGCCTTTAAATCCTGAAAATAAATACAAATACAAAAAGGTAGTGGCCATAGGTAATAACCCCAAAGTAAAAGGTTTTGATATTTTAATTAAAGCTTGGAGAACAATAAAAACTGATTGGGAATTAGATATAATAGGTTTAGACGAAAGTGAAAATGATGTACTCATAAATCAATACAACATTAATAAAACTGAAAAAATAAATTTACTGGGAAAAGTAAAGAATATAGAGGAAGTTTATGCTAACTCATCAATCTTTGTATTAAGCTCTAGGAAAGAAGCTGTTCCTTTGGTTTTAATTGAAAGCCAGTGTTTTGGATTGCCTGCAGTTGTTTTCAGTCATTTAACATCTGCAGTTGGTATAGTCCAAGATTCAGCCCTCATTGCAGACTATAATGAACCAATAAACTCGTTGGCAAATAACCTTAAATCATTAATTGAGGATAAAGATTTATATTATAGTTTGTATAAAAAGGCACTTATTAATAGAGAAAATTTTAGTCAAAGTTTGTTTTTTCAAGAATGGAAAAAATTAGTTGGTAATGATTAGAGTACTACATATCGTTGGAGGGATGGATCGTGCAGGAGCTGAAACCATGGTCATGAATTTGTATCGAAACATTGACCGAAGTAAAGTACAGTTTGATTTTTTATACTTTAAATCAAAAGTTTGTGATTATGATTCAGAAATTGAGCAACTAGGAGGAAAAATTCATAGAGTCATTGCTAGAAATCCGATGCATAGATTTTTTAAGACTTACAAATTCTTAAAATCTACTAATTATCAAATTGTTCAGGCACATACCTTGTTCAATATAGGCTTTAATTTATTAGCAGCAAAATTAGCAGGAGTTCCGATGAGAATTGCACATTCACATAATACATCTTCATCAGGTTCAGGTGTTTTATCAAAAATATACAAAAGCTTATCCAAGTCTTTGATAGCAAACTTTAGCACCCACTTTATTGCTTGTGGTGAAGCAGCAGGAAAGTTTCTCTTTTCTTCTAAAGAATTTACAGTTTTACCAAATTCAATTGATGTGGATTATTTTCATCAAATAGGTAAGGAGCAGAAAGATTATATTGAAAAAAAATTCAATGTAAGTAAATCTACACTTAAATTAATTCAAGTAGGGAGGCTTCAAGAAGTAAAAAATCATCAATTTACTTTAGCTGTTTGTGAAGAACTAAAAAAGAAAAAAGTAGATTTTCACTTGTACATAGTCGGACAAGGTATTCTTGAAGAACAAATTAAGGATTCAATTGAGCAAAAAGGCTTACAAAGTAACGTAACCTTGTTAGGAGTTAGAAGTGATGTACCGCAATTAATGGCAGGTGCAGATTTACACATCATGCCATCCATACATGAAGGTTTTCCCGTTGTTTTGGTAGAAGCGCAGGCTATAGGTATATATTCATTAATATCTAATCAAATATCCGATGAGGTTGATTTTGGGATAGGATTAGTAGATTTTCTGCCAATTACTAATACTGTTGAAAAATGGGTAGATTTTATTTTAAAACAAAAAAGTAAAGTAGAAAATCTAAACAATGCTACTATAATTAAAGCGAAAGGTTACGATGCTAAATTTAATGCAAATCGCTTACTAGAAATCTATATGAAAAATGATAGATAGACCAAGTTTCTTTCTTTTATTTCAATCCATATACGCCTTAATTGCTTTTGGTGCTTTATTAGTTAGTTCCAAGGTTTTAGTAAGTAATCAGCATCGTAAAGACTTTTTTTCATCAGACGTACTTCCTAATTTTTTTATTTTATTAATTACAATTATTGTAGGACTCAGAGCTTATAATGTGGGTACAGATACAGGTAATTATTTCAAAGCTTGGAACGATATTTCATCTATAAGTTTTAGTGCAGATTTTTTGTACTATTTAGTTATGCTTCTGGTCAAATATTTAGGTTATAGTTATCAGGCTTTTTTAGTAGTTGATGCGGCTATTTTTTTCATAACCTTATATGTTGCCTTAAAAAAAATATGCAATTATTATAAAATCAATTTATACTTAGTTCTATTTGCCTTCCTTTCTTTTTTCTTTAGCTTGAGTTTAAGTATTAATGTAGTTAGGCAAGGGAATTCACTAATGTTTTTATTGCTAGCTTATGCATTTATACTAAATAAGGGATCAACCAAAAAAATATTTTTAGCATGTTTAATAGCGATTTTTTTACATCTAACTGCATTAATTCCAATTATCTTATATTTTTTTGTCGCCAGATTTAAATTTTTAAAGTCATGGCATTTATTATTAATTTATATAGCGGCTTTGGTTTTGTCATTTTTGAATTATGGTGTTTTAAATTTGTTTCCTGAGTTCATTACAGAACTTATGGAAGGGGATAAGCGTTTGTCTTATCTAGAAGAAAAAGAAACAAAATACATTACTGGTTTTAAGCCTCAATTTGCTGTTTTTAACACTGTTTTTTTACTTATAGGTCTATATTTAAAAAAATATAGACTAAATAGTCTTGATTTTGAAAAGCTTTTAAATTACTACATCCTTGCTAGTGCTTTATTTTTTATGGCGTTTCAGATACCCTTTTCTGATCGTTGGGGTCTATTTTCATGGGTAGTTATTCCTTTGATTATAGGTCAGCTTTTTACTATAGTTCAGCCAAAAAGGTTTGATTACATCTTACCAACGTTTTTTTTGATTTCTATCTTTATATTTTTTATCAATTATGAATAACCCATTGGTAAGTATTGGCTTGCCTATCTTTAATGATGCTAGCTATCTGAAAGAAACTATAGATTCTATATTAAATCAAACCTATAAAAATATAGAAGTGATTATAGTTGATGATGGCTCAACTGATAATAGTTTAGAGTTAATCGCCTCTTTTAAAGACTCTCGCACAAAAGTTTTGAATGATGGTAGGAATTTTGGTTTAGCTGTACGGTTAAATCAAATAGCAAAAATGGCTGAAGGTCATTTTTTAGCTCGTATGGATGCAGACGATATAATGCATCCTACTCGCATTGAAAAGCAAGTTGAAATACTACAAGAAAACACAAGTATTGATGTATTAGGTTCCAATGTTTACACAATTGATGAAACTGGAGAACTTACTGGAGTAAGGTATGCTTATTCTCAGAATGAAAAAGAAATAAATGATTGCGTAGGTTTTATCCACCCAACAATAATGGCTACTAGAAAGTGGTTCTTACAAAATCCATATGACGAGCATGCCAAAAGAGCACAAGATGCAGTTTTATGGAGAAAAACTTCTCAAAATTCTACTTTTAAATATACCACTGAGCCTTTACTGTATTACAGGGAGATGAGCTCAGGTTATTATAAAAAGTATTTTAAAGCTTTACCTACTTTTTGGAAGCAGTTTAAAAAATCAAAAGATTTGTATTGGGTAAAAAAATATATAAAAAGTTTTATTTTAGGTTTTTTGTATTTTATATTTTCAATCTTTAAAGTAGAAAAGATGTTGCTTAGAACTAGAAATCAAGTTAAATTTTAAATGCCTAAACTCGTCCGCTTAACCACGGTGCCCCTGTCCCTTCAGTATTTAATCAAAGGTCAGCCAAGATTTATGAGTGCGTTTTTTGAGGTCTTGTGTGTGTCCTCAGGACCAAAAGAACAGCTGAAAAAGGTGTCGGGTTACGAACAAGTGAAGGTGCAGGAAGTTAAGATGACGCGACAGATCACGCCAATTCAATTTTTGGCTAGCATGGTTTCTGCTGGTGCGTATTATTTTTTTAGTGTCTTAGTATTGTTAGTCTAGAAAAGTTCTGATTTCAATAATAAGCCAAAAAGAAAAGGACTTATTCAATGATTTTTTTGTGAAAACAGAATAGTATAAAAATAATATTCCTAACAAAAAACATTTAGCAGCTTGCACTAATGAAATGCTAATGATTCTAAAACATAATTTTTTTTTCAAAGTTACATCAAACTTTTTATGAGATCTGTAATAATAAGGTTACTCAAATTCATGAGTATATTATCGCTTTTTCAAAAAAAACAGCTCTCTCAAAATTAGTATAAAAAAAAAGGGTTTTTAAAACTTCATAAGACTTAATCTCAAAAGTGAACTTCTACTAAAATGAAAAATCAGAAGCTTTTACATATTTTTTCTGCACCCCAGTCAGTTTATTATTTTTTAGATAAGCAAGTTGATTATATAGCATCAAATGGTTTTGAAGTTCATATTATATTACCTGACGACGGCTATTTTAGTAGTAAAATTAAAGCTCGTGAAAAAAACGCACATTTACATTTTATACCACTAGAACGGAAAACATCCATTTTTGCTGATTTAAAAAGCTTTTTCTTGATTTACATAAAAATAAGAAATATAAAACCTGATATATTACATCTACATACTCCTAAAGCCTCATTTATTGGAGCATTAGCAGGTAAGCTAGCTTTTCAGAAAAATATAATTTATCAGATGCATGGACTGGTTTCCAGTAATGGTAATGAAGTCTCTAAGGGATTATTTTATTTTATAGAGAAAACAACTTGTACTATAGCTGATAGGGTTTTTGCAGTGAGTCCTAGTTTAAGGGAATTTGCAATTTCAAATAAATATTGTAAGAAAAGTAAAATAAAAGTGATTGCAAATGGTACAATAAATGGCATAGATTGGAAAAACAAATTTAATCTTAAAAAGATAAATTATAAAAACAAATATCTTTCTAAAACATTGAAACAATCTAATTTTATAATTGGTTTTGTAGGCAGGATCCATTTTGATAAAGGCATTGAAGATTTCTTAAAAGTCATAAAGAAACTAGAGCAGGCTAATTTGCCTGTTTATTCTATAATTGTAGGGCCAAATGAAATTAAACCAACTATTGGAGAGAGATTAAAAGCATTAGGATTACATCATTTTGAAAATTTGAAAGTAATAGATGAAATTCAGGATCCTGAAAATGTAATTTGTGATTTCGACGTGTTATTATTTCCAACTAAAAGAGAAGGTTTTGGCCTTGTTGCTGCAGAAGCTAATTCTTTAGAGGTTCCTGTTATAGCTTATGATATTCCAGGAGTAAGAGATGCAATTGAAAATAATAAAACTGGTAAGTTGGTAGAATATAAAAATATTGATCAATTATATAATTCAATTTTAGAATACTATAATAAACCTTCACTTAAAAAAGAACATGGAAAAAATGGTAGGATGAGAGTGAAAACCTTATTTGACCAAAAACTTGTTTGGGAAGCTTTGCTGGAGGAGTATAAATGTTTGTTGAAGGAGAAGGGGAAAGATCGGGGTCTTGAACCTGAACAAGACCCTGAAATAAACCTGCCTGCGTGATGCAGTCAGGCAGGTTCAGGGTGACACACCCTATTTTTTGTCATGCTGATCCAAACCATTCTCATCCTGTCCCGATAGCTATCGGGATCAGAATCTATCATCATATAACGCCCAAACGAAGCCATCACAACTACACTGTGTATCTCCTCACAAACAAACTCAATTTGTCATGCTGAATTTATTTCAGCATCTTAAATGTTTCTATGCCCAAACGAAGCCATCATAATTATACTGTGTATATCCTCACAAACAAAACAAGAGGAACTTTATACATCGGCGTAACCGGTGGAATAGATGACAGGATGGAGCGACATCTAAAAGGAGAGGGCAGTCAGTTCACTTCAAAATACAAACTAAAACGCTTGGTTTATTTTGAAGAGTTTCAGTACATTGAAGATGCCATCGCAAGAGAAAAACAGTTAAAGAATTGGCATCGACAATGGAAAATAAATTTAATAGAACAGGATAATCCAGAGTGGAAGGATTTGTATAAGCCTTTAGGCAAGGACCCAGACCTAGACCCTGAAACAAGCCTGCCTGCGTGTCGCAGTCAGGCAGGTTCAGGGTGACACGCGTTATTTTAATTGTCATCCTGTCCCGACAGCTATCGAGATCAGCATCTTACATATCAACTAGTCACTAACCAAAATGTACCAAAACCTCATAAAACCTTTTCTCGACTTCCTCGCCGCCTTTATAGGTTTACTTCTACTGAGTCCAATCTTTATTATAGTTACTCTACTCTTATTCATTGCCAACAGCGGTAAACCTTTTTTCTTTCAAAAACGGCCTGGGAAAGATGAAAGGATATTTAGCATCATCAAGTTCAAGACCATGAACGATGCGACCGATAAGAACGGGAATTTATTACCCGATGAAAAACGCCTAACAGCAGTGGGAAAATTTGTCCGGAAGACCTCATTGGATGAAGTGCCTCAATTGATTAATGTGCTGAAAGGCGATATGAGCTTAGTCGGACCGCGACCTTTACTGCCCGAATATTTACCTCTATACAATGACCAGCAACGAAAACGCCATCAGGTGAAACCAGGCATCACCGGCTGGGCACAGGTCAATGGCAGAAACGCATTATCCTGGAAGGGGAAATTTGAAAAAGACGTGGAATACGTTTATAACCAAAGCTTCACTTTAGATCTAAAAATTCTATTTTTAACCCTGAAGAAAGTGGTGAAGTCAGAAGGTATAAACCAAGGGGGCCAGGCCACTGCAGAAAAGTTTAAAGGGAATTAAATGAAGTCTAAATCTACTTTTAAATGAAAAAAATAGCAATAATCGGGGCGGGCGGTTTTGGTCGCGAAGTCAAAATGTTGATTGATCAAATTAATGAATCTAAACCAACGTATGATCTATTAGGTTTTTATGATGATAATAAAGAACTTCCTGATTTAATAAATGGATTACCATTTTTAGGAGGTATATCAGAACTAATTGAGAGGAAGGACAATATTTGTTTAGCCTTAGGAATTGGTATTCCTGAGACAAAAAGAACCATTATTGAAAAACTTGAGAAATCAGAGTTTGAGTACCCGTCACTTATACACCCAAATGTTTTGATGGGTAAAGACGATGTGTCAATAGGAAAAGGATGTGTGATTTGCGCTAACTCAATCATTACATGCAATATTCAAATTAGAGATTTTGTTACTTTAAATCTATCTTGTACAGTAGGTCACGATACTGAAATTAAAAGATTCTCATCCTTTATGCCTTCAGTTAATATTTCGGGAGAAGTAGTAATAGAAGAGTGTGTTTACGTTGGTACAGGAGCTAAAATTATTAATCAATTAGGAATCGGCAAAAATACAATTGTTGGAGCTGGAGCCGTGGTTTCAAAATCACTACCGGCCAATTGTACAGCAGTCGGTATTCCTGCAAAGCCCCTCTAGATTCTGCGATGTCTGCGTTCAATACCTGGTGATATTCTCTTTCCTTGTGATCCTGAACCAAAGCTTTGTCATACAGAACCTGCCTGCCTGACTGCGTCACGCGGGCAGGCCTGCTTTCCAAGGTAACGCGGGCAGTTTCGTTTTAGGGTCTATACCTTCTGCTCGGATTTCACCACCTAAAATCCTGTGAATGAGTCTGTTTTCTCAAAGCCAGGGGAGTCAACTTTAGGAGAATCCAAGTCCGGCCAGGTTAACGGAATAAGCAACTTATATATACTTATAACAAATTAAAACAAAATGTCTAAGTATTTGACAGAAAATCCACTACAATTCATAAAATATTCATTTAATTCTACATTTTATTTAACATGAAGATTATATATTTGTTTTTGATAAAATCAGAATTATGAAAAAAATTACCTTACTCACGTTCATCCTCTCAGCTTTTTCCCTGTCGAGCTATGCTCAGGAAGGAATGACCACTCAGGATTATAACAAGTTTTCTATTGACTTAGGCCTGGGAGTGGCCAAAGCCTCGACTCCCGTATCAGAAAATATTCCTTTCTATACGGTGATGGAAGATTTAGCCTTTGAACTGGGAGCACGTTATATGCTTAATGATAAGTTCGGATTTAAAGTCAGTGGACTTTATTTTGAAAGTACTAATGCTGCTGTAAATGGTCCTGAAAGAAATACTGAAATTTTCCGTGCTAACCTGGAAGGGGTAGCCAATTTAGGGAACCTACTCGGCTTCAGGGAATTCACTCAGCGTTTCAATTTATTGTTCCACGCGGGTGCCGGTATAACCAATATTGGCTTACCGGCCAATGCTGCCGCAGCCAATCAAAGTGAAACCAACCTGAACTTTATGGGCGGGATTACCCCTCAGATCAAGTTATCCGATCGGTTTGCCATCAATGTAGATCTTTCGGTTATTGGAACTTTAGATCAAAATCTAACATTGGACGGTTTTAATAACGGCCAGACCCAAAACTTTGATGGCATGATTGCTACGGCTACTGCCGGCTTATCCATTTATTTTGGGGACCACGAAAGACATGCGGACTGGGTGGATAACTCCCCAAAGAAATTGTTTGGAGACCGCGTGGCGGAACTCGAAAATGAACTGGCTCAGATACAGCGTGATTTGCAGGACACCGATAAGGATGGCGTTGCAGATTATTTAGACAGAGAACCCAACACCACTTCCGGTGTGGCCGTGAATACGAAAGGAGAGTCTATCGATAGGAACCAAAATGGCATTCCGGACGAACTGGAACAGTCTCTCGAAAAAATGTATGTCACCAAAGAATATGCAGAAGAAACCTATTATGCTGCCGGAGTAGAAGGCGTAAAACCTGATGCTAACGATGACCTGATCAATGTTTATTTCAGATTTGACAGCACCCAGCCGGAATATTATTCCCTGGATGCCATCAACCAGATCGTTAAGTATATGAGAGCGCATCCGGATGCAGAGGCGGTATTAACCGGCTATGCAGATCAGATTGGAAATACAGAATACAACAGAAAATTATCCGAAGACCGGGCTAAGAAAGTCTATGATATCGTTATTGCAACCGGTATCGATGCGTCTCGCTTAAGCTATAAAGGCGGAGGTGTTGACAGCTCAGTGGATAAAGATTCTGAAGAAGCAAGACAAATCGTAAGACGTGTGTCTTTCGAATTGAAATAAGAAATAACTCACAGATGTAAAAATCCCTGCCAGCATCCGCTGACAGGGATTTTTTTTGTGTAGTCGTTTATTGGGGTAGTGGTATAGTGGAATAGTAGTATAGTGGAAAAGGGCTGCTTTTTATGGGTTAGGTCAGTTGACAGTTCACTGTTCACTGTTCACTGTTCACCGTTTTCCGTGTAGTCGTGTATTCGTGTAATGGAGTAGTGGTATAGTAGTATAGTGGAAAAGGGCTGCTTTTTATGGGTTAGGTCAGTTGACAGTTCACCGTTCACCGTTTTTTGTGTATTCGTGTAATGGAATAGTGGTATAGTGGAAATGGCCTACTTTTTATGGGATTAATTCTGTTGACGGTTTACAGTTCACCGTTTTCCGTGTAGTGGTATAGTGGAATAGTAGTATAGTGGAGGAGTAGAAAAAGCAATCGATAATTAAAAAACCGGCCTACTTTTTATGGAGGTATGAAAACAAGAAAGTGGTGAGGAAAGGGTGAAGGAGTAATGCACGAGTGAAACGGTTTGCGTTACGAGGTGGAA
>NZ_FNCW01000006.1 GCF_900099815.1 Psychroflexus sediminis
ATAGTTCACCTTGCTCCTCTGGTTTTTCAGAAATTTAATATGATTAAACTTCTTATAAATATAAAATGTAAAACTAATAGCGGAGTCGAGATGAATTTTAAAACGTTGCTATTTAAAGAAGGTTCTCTACTTCACCTGCCTGCGTTCTGCTTAGGAAGGCAGGCTCAAACTTAAACCATAAAGTCAGAATATCAGCAAAGTTTACAAAAAACGTCATTATATAATTTTAGAAAGGATTGCAAAGACTTTTGGGAAAGCTAAAAGGCTACATGTCTTATTTAAAATTATAACTTGTGTAATAAAGTAGTTACAACGTATTTATTTTAATAAATTTGAGGAATAAGTTATTCACTATGAAAATACACATCATCAACGGTCCTAACCTAAATATATTAGGAAAAAGAGAACCTGAAATTTACGGTAAATCTACTTTTAAAGATTACTTTTCAGAGCTTCAATTTGAATTTAAAGACATTGAATTGTCCTACTTTCAATCCAATAGTGAAGGTGAAATCATTTCTGAATTGCAGGAAGCAGATGACAATGTAGATGGGATTATTCTTAATGCTGCGGCTTACACTCACACATCGGTGGCCATCGGAGATGCCATCAAGGCCATCGAAACCCCGGTTATTGAAGTGCATATTTCCAATACGCACGCCAGAGAGGAATTTCGGAAACACTCTTACGTATCACCCAACGCATTTGGTATTATTATTGGGTTTGGTTTGAGAAGTTATGAATTAGCCGTACGAAGTTTCTTAGATTAACTACCTTAATTATGATTAGATCGATAATACTTTCAATAGTAATGCTTTGTTTTTCGCTTGCTTTCGCTCAGGAAAAAAATGAAGTTGAAAAAAGAATTAAAAAGGAGGATGTTCCTCGACAAGCCAAAGACTGGCTAAATGACGCTTACGAAAACAAAAGAAAAACCAAATGGTATTTCCAAACCGACGGTGATGAAAAAGCTTTTGAAGCTAAATTGAAACACGAAAAACACCTGCATAGCGTTGAATTTGACATGAATGGGAAGGTCAGGAACATTGAAGTCTTAATCGATAAAAATGAACTCGATGAAGAAGTTCGAAAAGTCATCTCAAATTATCTTAACACCAGCTACACCAAATTTTCAATTTCAAAAATTCAAATCCAATATACAGGTGAAGGCGATGATCTTGAAGATGTCATCGACGAAGATGAATTTGAAAACATTACTATAAGTTATGAAATTGAATTCTATGGAAAAACCGATACTGAAGATGAATTATGGGAAGCCCTATTTGATGCAGAAGGTATTTTAATTAAAAAAAGGATTGTTAACCTAAAAGCCACTGATAATTTAGATTATTAATTATGAAGAAACTCATTTTAATGGTCTGTATCTTAGGATCATTTTCAGCACAGGCTCAAAGCGATAGATTCATTTTTGGCTTTTTTCCTGAAGCCTCCCTGAGTTATAAACTTTCAGAAAAGTATTCCGTGACTCATAAAGTTGAATCTCAACATGGGTTATATGACTCCAACAACCTCAATGAGGAACTTGAGTATGAACACAGCTTAACCGATTTACAAAGCTTCATCGGAAGGCGATTTTCGCCTTTTGTCAAAGTTGATATTGGTTATCAATATAGAATCGAAGAAGGAGAAAACACACACAGAACCATTCAGCAGGTTTCGATTTTGCAAAGAGCGTCTTTTTATAGAATTGGTCACAGAATTCGAATCGATGAAACTTTTTTCAAAGATGCCCCTCTCCTATTCAGAGCGCGTTACAGACTAAAGGGACAAATTCCTTTACAAGGTTTAAGTTTAGATCCGGGTGAAAAGTATTTAGCGGTTTCCAACGAACTTATATATATGATTCAAAGCAGTGAAGACGATCTGGAAAATAGATTTGCCGTTTCTCTTGGCTTTTATTTCGATGACAAAAATAAATTTGAAGTAGGCTTAGATTACAGAACTGATGATTACCTGGTTGAAGATAAATTCAGACATCGCTTATGGTTTAAAATAGGCTATTACAAATCGCTTTAACATTTTTCATGAAAATACTACATACGGCAGACTGGCATATTGGAAAACGACTTCACAAGACAGATCTAACCCATGATTTCGATCTTTTCATCAATTGGCTGTGTGATTATTTAAGAGCACATCCGGTAGATGTCCTTTTGATATCCGGTGATGTTTTCGATTTTTCAAATCCCTCCAGCGAGTCCAGAAGCCAGTATTATAAAACCCTCATCAAACTTAAAAAATTTGATTTTAAAATAATCATCACTGGCGGAAATCACGATTCCCCAAGTGTGCTTGATGCTCCAAGAGACATTTTAAACGAGCTGGATATACATGTCATCAGTCAGATGCCGGAGCAGTTTGAAGACTGCCTGATTCCGATTCCTTCTGAAGATCAGGCTGAACTGGTCATTGCAGCCATTCCTTACCTGAGAAGCAGAAACCTTCAGCGACAATTTGATGCGGAAAATTATGAGAATAAGCAGGAGGCCGTAAAAGAAAGCATCGCCTTTCACTTTCAGGAAACGGCTAAACTTGCCAAAGACAACTATCCTGATATTCCCTTAATCGGCATGGGCCATCTCTTTGCGACGGGGGCAAGCGTATCCGAAAGTGAGCGCGATATCCAGATCGGGAATCTGGCAGGCCTGGAAGTCTCCCATTTTGGGAATGCTTACGATTATATAGCCCTGGGACACATACACAAGCCGCAGCGACTAAGTGCTGAAACCCCTATTTTTTATAGCGGCTCTCCTATCCCCTTGTCGTTTAGTGAACGCGCAAATGAAAAACGCATTTTAATCCTGGATACGGAAAACTCTTTTGAACCCGAAAGCCTTTCCATTCCAAAATTCAGAGAATTGGTCTTGATCAAAGGAAATCTAGAAGAGATCAAAACAAAACTGGCGTTGATTAAGAATGATTATCCTTTAAAGACTTTAATTGAAGTTGATATGCTTGAAACTGAATTTTCGGCTACCAAAACCTATGAACTGGAACAGGTCATTGAAGCCTTTGATACCACAAACTGCGAAATCGTCAGGCATAAAGTCACTTATAAAAACACCTCTGAAGTTGAACGCGGGGTATCATCGGCAGAAAACCAGGTATCTGATTTTACACCAAAAGAAGTTTTTCAGAAGAAATTGGATGGCTTAGATGAAACCAAAGACATGAAACTGGAACTCTTTTCCGCTTTTGAAGAAATCCTTGAAGAATTGAATTATTCGGAAGAATGAAAATTGAACGTCTGCATTTTAAAAACATCAATTCACTTAAAGGTGAACATGAAATCAATTTTAATGAATCCCCATTAAATACAGGGGGTTTGTTTGCCATAATCGGCCCGACTGGAAGTGGAAAAAGCACCCTGCTGGACGCGATTTGCCTGGCGCTCTACGGCAGAACTCCAAGAATATCCAGTGTTACCAAAAATAAGATTGAACAAGATGGAAGCATCCTGACGAAATATCAAAAGGAAGCATACGCTAAAGTCAGATTCTCCTGCAATTTTGGAACCTTTATTTCTACCTGGTCCATTTCAACCAACAGGAATAATAAATTAAGGGAGTATGAGATGGATTTATGGAATCCTGTAACGGAAACTTCTTTTAGTGAAAAGAAATCAGAGGTGCTTACAGAAATTCAACGGCTGATAGGTCTATCTTATGACCAATTCGTCAAATCGGTCTTGTTGTCACAGGGTGAATTTTCAACGCTTCTTCAATCCAATGAAAAAGAGCGAAGCGAACTATTGGAAAAAATAACCAATACGTCGATTTACAGGCAAATTGGTCGGAAAGTGTATGAAAAGTACAAAAGCTTAGATACTAAAATCGCAGAGCAGAAGACCTTATTAAAAGATCTGAAAGAAAAACTATTAGATGACAAAAAACTTCAGGAAAAGAAACACCTAAAAGCCAAACTCGAGAAAACGGAAAGCCTGCAACAGAAGACTTTTGCTCAGTATGAAAGAAACCTTGAGCAACTCAAGTCTAAGGAAAAACTGGATCAGGAACTGAACACCGAGTCTAAAAGGCTTAATTCATATACCGAAGAACTCTCAGATTTTCAGGAAAAAAATGCTGGAAGATTAAAGCAGCATGCCAAAACCTTATCTTTTGAAGAGGAGTTGCTCAGATACAACACGTTAATTGACAAAAAGCAAGCTTATTCTGAATCTATCGAAGGCTTTTTCAAAAAAAAGTCCCAGATTCAAAACGAAATGGAATCCCTGAAAAATAAAGCGGAAAAACTGCTTAAAAAAGACATTGAGGATACTGCATTTGAACCTGAACTGACTGCCTTTTTTAAAGCTTATCAAAATCTTGATAACGAAAGAAAGCTCAAACGCAATGATTATAAAGCCAAAATTGACTTACTTAACAAGGAGCTAGACATCTTAGGATTAAAATTTCAGAAGCAGTCTGTAAAAGAATTTAAGGATAAACTTCAAACTCAACATGAGGTATCCACACAAAACATAGAATCTCTGAATATTCAACTCCAGGCTGATGAAAGCCTTGAAGAGATAATCAAAGTTCAAAATCAGTTTTTGAATCAGTTAAAAGAGGCAAAACGCGAAGATAAGTCAATCAAAGAATTAGAAGAGCGATCCGGTAAATTAGGCAGCCAAGTCAAAAAGGAGCAGGAAGAGCTTTCAAAATTTCCTGAAATGATTTCAATCAAAGAAAAACAGCTTAAGGAATCAGAAAAAAATGTAAGACATCTTGAGACTGAAAAAGAGAATCAATCTTTAAGGCTCGAAGTGGACGAACTTAGAAAAAGATTGGTGGATAATGAGCCATGCGCAGTATGTGGCTCCAGATATCACCCTTATGCCGAACATACGCCTGGTATAGATTCAGAACTGGATATAAAGCTTCAAAATCAAAAGCAAAAACTCCAGCTGATGTCCAATGAACTGGCAAAACTAAAAGCTGAGCAGGCTAGCAAAACTGAACGCATTTTAGAAATAAAAGAAGAACTGGCTTCTATTATGGCCAATTTTCAAAATAAAAGAGAGGCTTTCGCTAAGAACTACCAGTCCATTATTTCAGAATTAAAGGATAAATCGCTTAATCAATTAGAAATTTCCATTGAACAACAGATTGAAAATCTAGAGGAAATGAAGAAACTTCAACTGGAAATCAAAGCCTTGAAAACTTCTTTAACGACTTTGAAAGAACTCGATGATATTGAAAAAAAGGGAAGCCGGTTAAAAGTTGAAATGAATGAGTTGTATGAAGGTGAGAATTTGGATAAATTGATCTCAGACTTTACATCAGATTGGATCAGACTAAAGTCAAATCGGGTATCAACCCTGGAGTCTCTAAGCAAAGAGAAAGAAAAGATAGCTGGTATTGAAAACGAGTTACATCAGCTTCAGGTAAACCTGGAGCCTAAAATAAAAGCCAGTGAGTTTTTAAGCATATCAGAAGCCAATTCATCCCGAATGAAAGCGGCAGACTACCAGGCTAAAGTCAAAGAACAAAATGAATTAAGTGAACGCTTACAAATTCAGAAGGAAAAGATAAAAGGGATAAAAAAACAGTTAGAAAACCTAAAATTTGAATTCTTTACCCATAAAAATGAAGCCGAATTTGCCTTAAATAAGCTAAAGGATGACTTAAAAAAAACCAGAAATGAGCTTGAGGAAGTCAGAAGACAATTGAAAAACAACAGTGACCGGCTTGACCGCCTTAAAAGCATCGAAGACAGTATTGCCAGGGAGCAAAACGCGAATAAAAGGTGGGAAATTTTGAATGGTCTCATTGGAGATGCTGAAGGACATAAATTCAATAAATTTGCACAGGATTTGAGTTTACAGCGCTTGATTTATTTGGGAAACAAACGTTTAAAACATCTGAATGATCGTTATGAACTGGATCGCTTCCTCCCCCATGAAGATAAAGACCAGCTATATGTCATAGATAATCATATGGGCGGCATGCGGCGTTCTGTAAAAACTCTGTCTGGCGGTGAAACTTTCCTGATGAGTCTGGCCCTTGCGCTTGGATTGTCTGACCTGGCTTCCAAAAATGTGCAAATTAATAGTTTATTTATCGATGAAGGCTTTGGAACTTTAGATCTTGAAACACTTGATGTTACTCTAGATACCCTGGAACGCCTTCAGGCGGAAAGCAATAAAACCATCGGCATCATAAGCCATGTCAGCAGCCTGAAAGAACGAATTCAAACGCAAATTGTATTGGACAGAAACGCACAGGGCTACAGTCAATTGCATGTTGTTGGCTAAAGTTTAACTGAAGTCAATAAAGTGATTTTGATAATTTTTAAAGCTACTACATTGACACATCATCAATTTAAACTGATTTACATTGATATATTTTTATAAAAAATAAATAAACCCTTATTTTATTACGAATAATTCATTTTAGATTTCTTTACAGGTAAAATTTCTCATCGGAATTTAGTATCTTCGCAAGAGTCATAAAATTGATAAAATGCAAGATAAACTTCAAAAAAAAGAAGATCTTTCTTTTGACGAGTTCAAAAAACAAGTTTTAGAAGATTATAAAATAGCCGTAACCAGTAGAGAATGTAGTTTGCTTGGAAGACGTGAAGTCTTAACCGGTAAAGCTAAATTTGGAATTTTTGGCGACGGTAAAGAATTACCCCAGTTGGCATGGGCTAAATCCTTCAGAAATGGAGATTTCCGTTCCGGTTATTATAGAGATCAAACTTTTATGATGGCTATTGGGGAGTTGACGATTGAACAATTTTTTGCCGGACTTTATGCCAATACAAATTTGGAAGATGAACCTATGTCGGGAGGGCGCCAGATGGGCGGCCATTTTATGACGCATAGTTTGAATGAAGATGGGAGCTGGAAAAACTTAACTGAACAAAAAAATTCAAGTGCAGACATCTCTCCTACAGCTGGTCAGATGCCGCGTTTACTGGGTCTGGCCCAGGCTTCCAAAATTTACAGACATGTAGATGGAATTGATACTGAAAAATTTTCTGACAACGGAAATGAAATCGCCTGGGGAACTATAGGAAATGCCAGTACAAGTGAAGGTCATTTTTGGGAAACCTTTAATGCTGCAGGCGTGCTTCAGGTACCTATGGTCATCAACGTCTGGGACGATGATTACGGCATATCTGTGCATGCAAGACATCAAACCACCAAAGAAAATATATCTGAAATCCTCAAAGGCTTTCAGAAAGAAAAGGATACCAATGGCTATGAAATATTAGTCGTTAAGGCCTGGGATTACCCCGCTTTAATTGAAACTTACGAAAAGGCAGAGAAAATTGCCCGTGAGCAGCATGTTCCTGTTTTAATACATGTTGTTGAGGTTACTCAACCTCAGGGTCATTCTACCTCCGGATCTCACGAGCGTTATAAATCGGAAGACAGATTGCAGTGGGAAAAAGAACACGATTGCAATGTAAAAATGCGGGAATGGATGATCTCCAATGGATTTTCTTCGGAAGAGGAATTGGCTGAGCTCGAAAAAAGTATCAAAAAAGAGGTAAGAGAGGGTAAAAAAGCGGCCTGGACTGCTTTTGGAAAGACTGCAAAAACTGAAAACAAAAAGGTCATCCAATTACTTACGGATTTAGCAAATTCTTCTGAGAATAAAAATTTCATCACCGCTTTGGTTAAAGAGCTCAAAGAAAATGACGAACCCTTAAAGTCAGTTATTCTTGCTACAGCCAGACGCGCTTTGAGATATGTGAGAGGAGAACAATCTGAAGCTAAAGAAAATCTGATTCAGTGGATTAAAGAGTTCAGAACCAGAACTCAACCCGATTACAGCAGTCATCTCTGGAGTGAATACCAAGGAAAGGCTACCAATATTGAGCCTTTAGAACCAAGCTATGCTGAGGATGCCGAACAAGTAGATGCAAGGGTTATACTCAGAGATAACTTTGATAAAATATTTGAGACTCGACCGGAAACCTTAATTTTTGGTGAAGATGCCGGAGAAATTGGAGATGTGAACCAGGGACTTGAAGGTCTTCAGGAAAAATACGGAAAATTGAGAGTAGCGGATACCGGAATACGCGAAGCTACCATTTTAGGTCAGGGTATTGGGATGTCCTTACGGGGACTACGCCCAATAGCTGAAATACAGTATTTAGATTATGTGCTTTATGCCTTACAGATCATGAGCGATGATCTAGCTACTACAGCCTACAGAACCAAGGGAAAACAAAAATCCCCGCTTATCATCAGAACCCGTGGTCACAGACTTGAAGGTATCTGGCATTCGGGCTCACCTATGGGAGGAATCCTGAATTTGATACGTGGAGTCAATGTGTTGGTTCCAAGGAACATGACCAAAGCTGCTGGATTTTACAATACCATGTTGGAAAGCGATGAACCGGCCCTTATTGTAGAGTGTTTGAATGGTTACAGACTTAAAGAAAGGAAACCGAATAACCTGGGTGAGTTTAAAACTCCGGTTGGAAAGGTAGAAACCATTCGGGAAGGAAAAGATTTAACCATTGTTTCTTATGGATCTACCTTAAGAATTATTGAGCAGGCGGCAAAGGATCTGCAGGAAGTAGACATAGATGTGGAAATCATAGATTGTCAGTCTTTACTGCCTTTTGACATAACTCATGACATTGTGAAAAGCATTGAGAAAACAAACCGGTTATTAGTCATAGATGAAGACGTACCTGGTGGAGCTTCGGCCTATATTCTTCAAAAAATACTGGAAGAACAAAACGCATATGAAGTTCTAGACAGTAAACCACAAACCCTTACGGCAAAAGCACACCGACCAGCTTATGGTACAGATGGCGATTATTTTTCTAAACCTTCAGCTGAAGATGTTTTTGAAAAAGCATACGCTATTTTAAGAGAATTTAAGCCGGAAGACTATCCTGAACTGATGTAATTACTGATTAAAATTAGGCCCTTAGCTTTAAAACTAAGGGTTTTTTATGTTTTAAATAACGATGGTGTAAGCAAGTAATAGTTAATAATATCTAATTTTGCCTGTTAATCATTAATACATCAACCATGAAAAGAGGACCACTATTATCCTGGGATATATATTCTGTGTATATACACAATTTCATTAAATCGTTAAGAAAGAAAAAAGAGGTTGAACGGTTGAATCAATTACAAACTAAATTTAATTGGGATTTTCAAATTGAGGAAACCCTTTTTAAAAATGAGTATAAAGCTATTATAGTTACTGATAAAAATCAAAAAATCATTTGGGTTAATGATGGGTTTAAGGATATGACCGGATATAGTCTAAACTTTGTAATCAATAAAAGCCCAAAACTACTACAGGGAGAAAAAACATCTCAAAAAGCATTACAGAACATTAGAGAACAGCTTGCAAAAAATTCTTTTTGTGAAGAATCCATGGTTAATTACAAAAAGGATGGTAGAGAGTATATCTGCGAAATTAAGATATATCCCCTTTTAAATTCAAATCAAAAAGTTGAGCATTATCTGGCATTAGAGAATGAATCTCATTTAAATTAACCTGACTGTTTTAAATCCAATCTTTATCAGTAGATTCTACCTTATAAATTAAGTAGTTCATTAGATCAACTGCATCCCTATATTTCAAATACTCCACAGCAACAGTACCTGATGCGGTCTCTAAAACTAAATCTGCATGCCCATTGTACTGCTGAAATATATTTCGACTTAATTTAACTGAGTGAAGTTTATGAATTTCGATGATTTCAAATTTGGTATCAATTGAGCCTTTTCGAATAGAAATCAAGTCAGAATTAATCCCGATATTACTTTTCCGGACTTTTAAATAAGCAATCCACGACAACCCCAAAAATATAATAACCAGACCTATAAGGCTAAAGAGGTTGAAGAAGAAAAAGTAAACGGCTACTGAGAGTCCAAGAACTATAACTAAGTTTTTGTAAAAATATCTGAAAAACAACCTTTTCTGAGAGCGAGATAATTCATACTCAAGCTTGTTTAAATCTAGTTGAAATAAAGATTTGAATAAGATTCCCAGGTTTTCCTTTGATAGACCTACTATACCAATCTTTTGCTTTTCGGTTAATTGTTTGGAGGAAGCTTGACTCACAAATACACTTCTTATTTTAAATAATTTCTTAACAGGATTTGTCCTGATTTCAAAAATCTGAGTTTTTGTTTTTTTGATAACTTTATTTACTCTCTTAAAAAGTCCATATTCAACTTCATAATTTTGTTGGTTTTTGGAGATTTTAAGATCAAAATACTTTAAAACCGTAGTTAAAATTGTGACTAAAAAGCCTATAATAATAACTGATATAATTAAAATGGAAATAAAAGAAAGAGTTTCTGGTATTCTATTTTTAAAATCCTCCTCCAGATTGAGGTCAAAAATATTAGTGAGAAAATCCATTATAAAATTGTACAAATACGCTAAAAAAGCAAGTAACAATCCTACGCCCTTAAACAAATTAGAACTTATACCAACCTTAAGTAATGTTTTGAAATCCAATTGAAATAAGAGTGAGTCTTCTTCAGCATGAGTAGTACTCTCATTTCCGATGTATTCATGTTCCTCCTCAGGATTAAATTCTGATGATTTAACCTTATTTTTTTCTTCAATGAGTTTTGATTTAAGGGCAGTAGCAAAATCTTTATCTAAAGCCTTAATTTTAATTTCAGCAGTACCTTCACCTGCGGTTTCTATTTCAAAACCGACAACATTCAAGAGTTGCTGTAGCACATTTTGCTGAAGATTGATATTCTGAATTCTTTCAAAAGGGATTTCGATATGACTCAACTTAATAACCCCACTATCCAAATGGAAAGCATCTTCTTGAATTGAAAATTTAAATTTCTTATAAGATAAATAAGAAAATACAAATTGTAAAATCACCAGTAAAGCCAAGCCTATGTAAATATAGGTGCCGTAATTTTTAAATAAATTGTTTTGAAAAAAGGGAATTGCTAAAATATAGATATTTTGCTTAACCCTTTTAGCGAGATCGGTTAGAAATATTAGAAAAATACCATTAAAGGATTGTAGTCTTGGTTCTGAGAAATCAATTTGTGCCATCCACTACTCCTGTTTTGTCCAAAACTTTAGCCTTTAGCTTTTCAGCAGTTGATTTCTCTAACCCATCAATAATGAGGTCTCCAGATGAAGCTCCAGCGGTAAACAGCCTCAGTGAAAAAAGAGAGAATAATCTGGAAAGGGGGCCCTGTTTGATTTCAACATGCTGAATTCTATTGTAAGGGACGACGGTTTCAGTATAATGGAAAAAACCAGATTGATAAATCATATCATGTTCTCTTACTCCAAATTTTTTGAGTGGAAAACCTTTTTCAATCTCAATACTTCTTAATATAAAAATAATGCTTAAAATGATTAGCACAGTTACAGGGATCCATAAGGGTATTCCTTCGAAAAATAAGCTTGCTGTTGGTATAGAAAACAAAATTATAAAAACAAGTAATTCATTAAGCCATATAAGTTTTTTATATCGTTTTTGAATAGCTTCTAAATCAACAGACTTAAAGTCGGGTAATTCTGAAGTATTAATATCTAAGTTTTGAAAATTCATATTAATAAAAAGCTTTAATACGCTCTCCATTTCTATACAATCCCACAAAAGCATCTTTGAAATTGAGTTGCATTACCACGTTAAGCAATTTTTCTGCTTCTTCTCTAGTTTTAAAAACACCTAAGGTATAAAGATTGAAATCTTTGAAATTTGCATTATTGACAATACTATAATTATCTGATGACAATTTTGTGTTGAATTTTTTAAACGCCCCTAATTGGACTGCGTAAAATTCATCTAACTCCAATGGATTAATATAGTCAGAAGTTTGAGCTTCTAATTCCATGATTTTATTTTGATAGTCCTCCAGAGTAAGTTTTTTAACAATGACCTCGTCTTCTGCTAATGTAATACCCTCGTTAAGCCCCAGAAGCTTAGGCTTGAACAGAACTGTAAAAATCATAGACAGAAACAATATTCCCAGAAGAACTGTTGCAATAACAAAACCAGTTTTTTGGGATTTTAGATTTCGTTTGTCCTTGTAAGCTTGAATAAGTTGTTCATTTTTTTCTTCAAGTTTGGCATTCGCTTCGGTTTCTTTGCTTAGGATATCTTGAAGCTCTTTTTCTGTTAGGATTGGCATAGTTAGGTGAATTAGTAATTATCAGTTAGTAACAAACTAATTTAGGAAATCCATTTGATATTTTTGAAGTTTGGTTTTCTTTTTTCTAAAAATGCATTTCTCCCCTCTTTGGCCTCCTCCGTCATATAAGCTAGGCGTGTTGCTTCTCCGGCAAATACTTGTTGTCCGACCATGCCATCATCCGTAGCATTGAATGCGAATTTGAGCATTTTAATAGACGTTGGAGATTTTTCTAAAATTTCTTGTGCCCAGTCATAAGCCGTAGATTCCAATTCATCATGAGGGATTACAGCGTTGACCATACCCATTTCAAACGCCTCCTGTGCAGAATAATTTCTACCTAAAAAGAAAATTTCTCTGGCCTTCTTCTGTCCAACCATTTTGGCTAAATAAGCTGAACCATATCCGCCATCAAAACTAGTGACATCTGCATCTGTTTGTTTAAAAATAGCGTGCTCCTTACTGGCTAAAGTAAGATCGCAAACCACATGTAAAGAATGACCTCCCCCAACTGCCCAGCCAGGCACAACGGCAATAACCACCTTGGGCATGAATCTGATTAACCGCTGTACTTCAAGTATGTTAAGTCTAGGTGTTCCATCCTCATCAACATAGCCCTGATGTCCTCTGGCATTTTGATCTCCTCCACTACAGAACGCATATTTGCCGTCTTTAGGTGATGGGCCTTCTCCCGAAAACAAAACCACTCCGATATTTGGATCTTCTCTGGCATCAAGGAATGCTTCAAACAGTTCGCCGACCGTTTTAGGGCGAAAGGCATTTCTGACTTCAGGCCTGTTGAAAGCAATTCTAGCGACACCATTGCTTTTTTGGTAAGTAATGTCTGTATATTCTTTAACCGTTTTCCAGTTCATTTTTAAGTTATTTAGTTCGATAGTATTTTTTTATCCTCTGAATAATATTCCAATTCCTTAAAGACAAATTTATCCTTTTCCTCCTTATAAACCGAACATTCGTCAATAGGTCCCACATAAAGATGCAGGCTCATAGAGCGTCCTTCATTTAGGTTGTGTAAGGAATGATAACCCAGATCATCATTCATGTAAGAAAGTCTGTCTTCTGTCATCTTGACATCAGCCGTTAATTCTAAATCGCCTTCCTTTTCGATGTAGCGCTTCTCTCTTAGCTTACCTTTAGCCAGGTAAACCCAGCACTCTTCACCATTATGGCAGTGTATCGCCGTCTCCTGGCCTTCTTCCCAGCATAAGAGTAAAAGTTCATAATCATCTGTTCTAAGCACACAGTTTCTGGTGTAGGTATCCTCAGACCAGAATGCGTAGGGAAGCAATTCCTGGTATGGAATTGCTAATCTTTTTGCAATATTATAGTAGTCCTGACCTTCACAACTTTCTAAAACTTCTAAAAGTTTGTTTAAAGATGTGATGTTTTCTGAAGAGTCCATGCTTTTTAATTATTTTTATCAAAATTGAATTCTATCTGACAGGTAGTAAATATAAATTTCAAATAAGGCTTATGCAAGCAGAGCTTAAACTATTTCAGAAACTTTCAGAAAAACTTTTATATCACGAGAAACAGGAGGGTGTCGTCAAACCCATAGATGCTGACAGGCTTCTGGATGTTTTAGACCTTGAACTCAATAGCCAGGGTCTGGATCGGGAACCTCTGGAAAGTCTGCTGGAAGAAGTGGTATTAAGCACACCCAGAACCTCTACCAAGTTATTCTTCAATCAATTATTTGGTGGAAGAAACCCCAAGGGAACTTTAGGCGAGTTACTGGCTGTTATGCTCAATACCAGCATGTACACCTATAAGGTTGGCGGACCCCAGGTTGGTATTGAAAAAGTCATCATCAATAAAGTTTGCGAAATGCTGAATTTTGGTAAAAATGCTGATGGTACCTTTCCTCCTGGTGGTTCCATGAGTAATTTTATGGCCATGCTAATGGCAAGAGATGCTTACAACAGGGATATAAAATTTGAGGGAGTTTCAGACAAAATGATCATTTATACATCACAGGCCTCCCATTATTCAATTACAAAAAATGCCATGTTTGGCGGGATTGGTATTGAACAAATAAGAAAAATAGAAACCGATACGCACGGAAAAATGCATCCCGAAGCTCTTGAAGAACAAATTGAAAGAGATATCAAAATGGGACTGAAGCCCTTTTTCGTCAATGCTACAGCAGGAACAACAGTACTAGGAGCCTTTGATGATATCAACGCCATACATGAGATTACTAAAAATTATAAAAACCTATGGCTTCATGTGGATGGGGCTTATTGTGGTTCGGTGATGTTTAGCGATACCTATAAGCATCTGATAGAGGGAGTGGAAAAAGCAGATTCTTTTTGTTTCAATGCTCATAAAATGCTGAATATACCCCTGAGCTGTTCTATTTTAATAACCAAAGAAAAATACAATCTTAAACATAGCTTTGCCTGTGAAGCCGATTATCTCTATCAAACCGATGATGATGACTACAATTTAGGCAAAACCTCCTTACAGTGCGGCAGAAGGAATGATGCTCTTAAATTCTGGACTTTATGGAAATCTATCGGGACCACCGGACTGGAAAAAATGGTTGATCAACAATTTAAGTTAGCAGAAACCGCACGAGATTATATACAAAACCACCCTGACTATGAACTGTATTCTTACGAGGACTCCATCTCCGTTTGCTTCAATTACAAAAACATAGATCCCAGGGATTTATGCAATTCCTTATATGAAGACGGAAAATTGATGGTGGGTTATGGTGAATTTCAGGGAAAAACCTTTGTGAGACTGGTGGCCATAAACAGCAATAACCAGGTAGAAGACATTATGAACTTCTTTAAGATCATGGAAGCTTATGTGGAAGACAAAGTACTGGAACTGGTCACAACTTAATGCGTTCCATCATTTTTTCAACAACTTTAAAAGCTGCAGGACATATTTCAACATTTTTTAAAGTAAGGTTAGAAATCTGCTGAAACTTTTTTCGATCGGTATGCGGGAATTCTGCACAAGCTTTGGGTCTTACCTCATAAACTGAACAATAATTATCTGAACCCAAAAACGGACAGGGCACACTTTGCAGAACATAATCCTTATCCTCATCAATTCTGAGGTAAGTAGAGATGAATGCTGAGGGTTTCATTCTGAAATGTTTAGATAAACGCTCAATATCTTTATTGGTGAACAGGGGTCCGGTTGTTTTACAACAATTGGCGCAGGTTAAGCAATCCACTTCCTCAAAGGTTTCCTCATGCAGACTTTGCATGGTCTGATCCAGATGCTTTGAAGGGCGCTTTTTTAAACGTTTAAAAAAATCCTTGTGTGTTTTATGTTTATCTTTGGCAAGGCTTGGTAAGTCGTTCAGAAATTCATCCATTTTACAAATATAAAATCTACAATTTGAATCTTAAGTCATCTTCCAAAGATATATTTGGTCTTGCCGTGGAAAACTACTTTTTAAAAAAAGACCAAACGCCCATCAGCGTTCACCATACAGATTTTTACGACGATGAAATCCCTGTTGACTATCTGTTCAGAACCTATAAAGACATGCCCGAACTGGAGCAACTAGCTCTTGATTTATGCCGGGGGAGGGTTTTGGATGTGGGATGCTGTGCGGGAAGTCATAGTTTAGAACTAAAAGCTAAAGGCCACGAGATTTTACCTATCGATATTTCTGAAAAATGTATTCAGACTTGTCGAAAAAGAGGACTCCAAGAAGCTCTGCAAATTGATTTCTTTAAGCTTAATCAGCAAAAATTTGATACGATTTTACTCTTGATGAATGGCATTGGTATTGCACAAACGCTAAAGAATTTACCTGTTTTCTTTCAGAAATTAAAAGCGCTGATGAAGCCCGATTGTCAGGTATTACTGGATTCTTCAGACCTGATTTTTCTTTACGAAGACGAGATTTTGGAAGAGGATATTTATTATGGTGAAATGAAGTTCAAAACCAGCTATAAAAAGCAGTTATCAGATTCATTTACCTGGCTATACCTTGATTTTGCATTGCTGAAAACTGAAGCACAAAAAGAGGGCTTTCAATGCGAGCTCATCTACGAAGATGAACACTATAGTTTCCTGGCCAAACTAGGGCTTAGTTAAGTTCAAAAACCTGTTCTCCATCAATAAAAGTAGAAAGCACTTTTATATCTGGAATTTCGTTTTCTTCAATCTCCATGGGGTTTTTATCGACAATAATAAAATCTGCAAATTTACCTGCTTCCAGGCTGCCTTTTTCGTTTTCTTCAAAATTGGCATAGGCAGCCCAGATGGTCATCCCTTTTAAGGTTTGTTCCCGGCTTAGTTTTTCATCAGGATTAAAACCACCTTCAGGATAACCTTCAAGATCCCTCCTTGCTACTGCGGCATAAAACGTCAGAAATGGATTCACATTTTCAATAGGAAAATCTGTTCCTATGGCTACTTTTCCTGCATACTCCAATAAAGTTTGATAAGCATAGGCACCTTCTATTCTCTCCTCTCCTAGCCTATCCTCAGCCCAGTACATGTCGCTTGTGGCATGTGTTGGCTGTACAGATGGAATAATGTTCTCTCCATCGAAATATTTAAAATCAGATTCGTCCATGACCTGCGCATGTTCTACCCGCCAGCGTTTATCAGAATCATTTTTCAACAACTCCTCATAGGTTTTTAAGACTACATAGTTTGCAGAATCTCCTATGGCATGTGTATTCATTTGAAATTCAGAAGCATGGATGCGTTTGGCAAGTTTTTGGAAGTCGTCGAGGTCTATAATCATACTTCCAAAATGATGATCCAAATCTGAATAAGGTTCTTTCAAAACCGCCCCTCTAGACCCCAGCGCGCCATCCGCATAAACCTTGATGGACCTTACATTCAAACGATCGGTTTTTAAAATACCTGAGTTTAAAAATTCGCTTATATTTTCTTCGGTATTACTCAACATCGCATAAATCCTCAGTTTAAGCTCATTCTGTTCATGTAATTTACGGATCAGATGAATGACATCAGAATTTAATCCCGCATCAACAAGACTCGTTAAGCCAAGTGAAATCGCTATTTCCTCAGCAGATTTTAAAGCTCGAGTCTGAGCTTGCTTATCCACCTCAGGAAAAGTGGCTTCAATTACTGACATGGGATTATCAATCAAAATCCCTGTGAGTTTTCCTTCTTTTTTCTGAATTTCTCCGCCAAAGATTTCAGTAGATTCATCAATTCCTGCTTTATCTAAAGCCGCCTGATTCACAATCATCGCATGGCCGTCAATCCGGGTTAAGGCGACAGGAATATCTGGAAATAAAACGTCCAGGGTATCTTTCGAAGGAAATTCCTGGATCTCCCAGTCATTTTGATCCCAGCCCCTACCTATGATATATTTAGTTTCTGGATATTTCTTTTGAAAGGCTTGAATTCGAGAAATAACATCTTCATAGCTTTCAGTAGCATCAAGATCTACCCTGGTCAATTTTAAGCCTAAATTGTAAAGATGTGCGTGAGCATCGATAAGACCAGGTAAAATAGTTTTACCTTCTGCATTGATAATTTCAGTGGCTGAGTATTTACTCGTTAGGTCTGCTGTGGTTCCGACTTCAATGATTTTTCCTTCGGCCACGGCAAAAGCTTCTGCAATAGAAAAGTCTTCATCTACGGTATAGGCCTTCGCATTGGTAACAAGTAAATCCACGTGTTCCTGGGGGTTACAACTCAAAAAAATAAAATTTAAAATAAAAACAGGAACAACTAAATATTTCATGTAAATAAATTTGTAAAGGACTGGAAAATTTCTTTTCGAATGGCAGCATTACCACTGGCGGCAAGAACTATTGAAACTAAAAGGCCAATCATTGCATACAGAAAATCTTTGGCAATCATTCGAGTTGCTCTTTTTTTGTGTTTGTTTCCTTTTTTCTTTCGAGATATGCTTATAGCAATTTCACGCCCGCCAATAATTCCTAAAAACACCCAGGTGGTGCTCATAGGGACCGTTGAAATAAAAAGTTTATAGATCAGTAAAATGACATAGGATAAATCGATAAGTGTAGCTGCACGTATATCCGAAACTCTGGTTTTCTCACTCACAACCCCCTGAATTTTATCCCCTCTGAGATAAAACAACAGGCCTAAACCGAAGAAAATGGTCAGGGCAAATATTGTAAACTGAAGAAAACTTTGCTCTCTGGGTAGATACACGGCAATATTGGCACCGTCCTGCATCACCCAGGTTGCCCAAAGCGCACCACTTACGGCCCACTGCAGAGGTACCCAGTAGTTACTATGTTTTCTACTCTTGAAGTACTTTCTGATGGTATTGTAAGATAAGTACCAAACGAAAAAGGATACCACAAAAGCCAAAAGGTACCCTGACCAGCTTTTAAGAATAACCGAAGTTATCCCAGAAGTGTTGGCACTGAAAACACTAAGAAGCAAAAAGGTTGTTGAAACAGGCATTTTCAACCTGGTCAATATAAGTAAGACCAGTGGGGCTATGACCTGAAAAAATGTAAATTTATCGGGATGAGGATAATCTGTCGTTCCATCGGGATTGGTCAGTCTCTGGTAAGTAACATCTCCGTCAAAATAAATGTAACTAAAGGTGACAGTTATCAAAAAAATACCTCCGATAAAAAGCCATAATATCCACCATTTTTTGGCTTTATTACTCTCTATGAACGTACCTAAAGACTGAATACTGTCGTTAGCAACAGCTGCATAAGCAGCAAAAAAGAAGCCAATCCACATGGCGAGATTGGCGTTTGTTGTTGATGTAGCGGCGATAATGAGACCAACTACAACTATGGACAAAAATGTCTTTTCCTCTGAAAGAAAATCAAGTACATTTAAATAAGGACGATCACGATCGTGACGCTTAAATTTATCGGCCATTTAACAATAGTGTTTCAAAATTAGAATTCACAAATCTACTTAAATAAAATTGTTCAATGTTTCCTTTTCGTTAAGAAAATTAAGAAGGTTTACCAATCAAATTGATAAATCAATCCGCCTAAAACTTGTATGCCCTGAACTTCATAGTTCTGCCAGCGGTTGTATGAATTATTCAAAAGATTATGGGCATTGACAAACACAGAAAATCTTGGAAGTATTTTATACTCTAAAGAAGCGTTAATATCAATAAAACCATCAACTGAAGTAGAGGTCAATCCATTAAAATCAGGAAGGTTAGCCGGACTGATGACAACATTTTCCATCGTATCTTTTCGTTCACCTACATAAAATACAGATGCAGAAAAATTCCAGTTTTTTGTAAAATCGTAGTTGGCATAAGCTTTCAGTTCGACTTCCGGAAGATTCCAGGCCTCCTCTCCATTTTCAGTTGAAAAATTGGAATATTTGCCATAAAAACCAAAGGTAAAATCACTTTCCACCTGGTAAGCTAAATCCGCTGATACGGTAGCTATATCCAAGTCATTATAAATAACATCAAAAGAATTTCCAAAAGCATAACTTCTTTTACCAGAAGCCGTAGAGTTGTCAAGATTTGGGTTAGCTCTAAATAAGGCATAATCCTTAGTACTGGAGTAATTGACTTGTGCTGAAAGAGACAGATTTGTGAGCAGTTTTGATGAAAAGCCTGCAAAAGCGTTGTACTGCTGATCACCTGGTCTTATTGAAAGCGTTGGAGACACAAAGGGATTTCGTGAACTGAAATTTTCATAAGTGTTTTGTCGCAGATCACCTTTCACGCCTAGATTAATTTTGATCGTTTCTTGATTTAAAAAAAATTCAGCTTCAATATCTGGATAAAAGAATATTTCGCTTGAACCAGCTTCAAAATCATTAAAGAAGACGGCCTTAGCTCCAAGTTTTAAAATTAAATTATCGTAATTCAAATCTATAAATGGATTTAAGCCAGCTTGAAATTGCTGATAATTGACTTCATTAGTATCAAAGAAAGAATTCTCAAATCCACCATTTAAAAAACTAAAATCTCCATTAAAAGATAAGGTCTTATATCCTACGGGGATTTCGACCGATGATTCCACAGCTAAAAGCTGCTCTGAACTGCTGTAATTATCGGTAAAGTTTTGAATAATGGCTTCGCCTTTTTTAAAAAAGCTATCATGAAACTGTATACCTCCAAGAGCCCTAATTCTTGTATAGGTTTGCTTAGGATCGATTAAACCAAACTCCTGTTCGGATAATTTAGACACCAAATCATCAGAGATTCCATAATAATTTACCTCTCTACGTCTCAAATCAATTCCCGTATTCCAATCGAAATAACGATCTTCAGAAGCCAAATTTAAAGCCAGCGAAGTATTGGAAAAATCATCATCCAAAATCACATCTTCTATGCCTCCCTGTGAGGATAAATGAGAAAATTGAATATCTATTTTCCGATCAGTATTAAGGTCGAAATTGCTGTAAAAATCAGCCATAAGAGTTGAATAATTTCCTGCCCCAAACCTTGCATAATTTTCGTATAAGGTTTTTGGCGGAGCCATTCTTACACCAGAAGCTGTGCCTTTGGCCGGAGTAAAAGTAGAAGCTACGGGAACATCGATAAATGAATATGAAACAGTTTTTCTTTTTTGTTTTATAGTATCTTTTTCACTCGGCTTTTGTTTTATCTTAAAAGCATCATTCACTGTTGGTGAATATTGCTTAATAATGATAAGTTTATCCGTACTAATTGTATCACGCTGAGCAAAACCCTGGCAACACAATACAATCCCAAACAAAAAAAAGATAAAAGACTTTTGGTTTATTTCCATTTTATTTCAATTAATCACTACAAATAACGGTATCTTTAAAGTATTAATAACTGATTACTACTGAATTTTATTTCATTGAAGTTTCAAATTTAAAAAAACAAAAACATGCAGGAAGGCGACATCAAGGATTTACTCCAATCACAAGATCAATTCTTCAAATCCAGTTCCAAAACCTCAGTCACAGAACGTATATCGATTTTGAAAAAACTGAAATCCAGCATTAAGGCCCATGAAAAAGATATTGTAGAGGCTGTATACAAGGATTTTCAAAAACCAGAATTTGAAGTCCTGACGTCAGAACTTTTTGTGGCCTATAAAGAAATCAACCTGTTTATTAAAAAAATCAAGAACTGGTCTAAGCCAAAATCAGTTTCTTCAGCCTGGCTGAATTTTCCTTCCTCAGACAAAATTTACCATGTGCCCTGGGGTAAAATTTTGGTTATCGCTCCCTGGAACTACCCTTTCCAATTGGCTATAACGCCTGTGATTGGTGCCATTGCTTGTGGAAACACAGTTGTGCTCAAACCCTCAGAACACGCGCCTTATACAGCCGATATTTTAGAAAAAATCATCAGTGAGGTATTTGAAGCTCAGCAGGCCAAAGTCATTCAGGGTGCTGTTGAAACGGCAAAGTTACTTCTTGAACAGAAATGGGATTATGTTTTCTTTACGGGGAGTGTTCCTGTGGGACGTATAGTTTCTCAGCAAATTGCTAAGCATATGACACCGCATACACTAGAGCTTGGCGGAAAAAATCCCTGTATTGTAGATGCCTCTGCCAATCTTGATGTGGCAGCTAAACGCATTTGCTGGGGAAAATTTTTAAATGCAGGGCAAACCTGTATAGCCCCGGACTATTTGCTGATTAATGCTGACATAAAAGCTGAATTTCAAGAAAAATTGATTTCCACTTTAAAAGCATTTTATGCGGATGGGACTTTTACAGACTATGCAAGACTCATACATGAGGATCATTATGAAAGACTGACAGGCCTGTTAAAAGGTCAGAATATCATTTATGGAGGTGACAGCGAACCTGAAACCAATTTCCTAGAACCCACCCTGGTTGATTCTCCAGATTTTTCATCTACCCTTATGGAAGAAGAAATTTTCGGTCCGATTTTACCTGTATATGCTTACTCCTCCTTTGATGAACTGGAAACCACAATCAACACTTTCGATAAGCCATTGTCCCTCTATGTGTTCAGTGAAAGAAAGGACTTTATCAAACGCGTCAACGAAAGCTTTGATTTTGGTGGTGGGGTTATAAACGATACTATTGTTCATTTTGTAAACGACAAGCTACCCTTTGGTGGTGTAGGTGCAAGCGGACTTGGAAATTATCACGGAAAAGCTTCTTTTGAAACCTTTACCAGAAAGAAATCCATCGTAAAGCGCAAAACCTGGCTGGACATTCCCATTAAATATCCGCCTTATACCCATGTGGATTCTTTTAAGTCGTTTATGAACCTATTTCGGTAAGCCGGAAGGTAAATTTGGTCTTAGTGCGCATCTGGGAAAGCAGATTGATACCCCTTTCAGATAACTGAAGAATACGCGGATAACCACCAGTTACCTGAGCATCCCTCATCAGGACAATCATTTTGCCTCCAGGGGTATATTGAATGGTTCCTGGCAAGACAGGCCCCGTTACGATTTCGTCCAGCTCATTCTCCAATCGCTCCTGCAGCTGGTAAGCCATTCGATTTTGGGATGTTGAGAGCGAGAATTTAGCGGTTTTTAGCTGGTATTGCAGGGTTTCGCTTAGTTTATAAAATTCCGGCCCCTTGTAAACCACCAGTATGGTTTTAGCATAGTAGTCTGTGTCAAATGCCAAGTCATCCCCTCCGGCCGTTCCCTCAAATACAGAAAAATCAATCCGATCATTTTTTTGTATTTGGTGCCTGGTTAAGGCTTTAAAAAAACTTCGGCTTCCAAGTAAACTTTGAGATAAAAACCCTTCTTTAACAGCTACATACCCCCAGCTTCCTTTTGTCAGTTCTTTGATTGTTAACACATCTCCGCTATTCACCTGTAAAACACTATTGACATCAGCCTGATCGCCATTTAAGGTAATCTTGGCGTGCAGAGCGGCGACACAAATGAAGGTCGGTGCTTCAAATTCTAGCTTGAGACCCTGCTGGTAAAACTCAATACATGCACAATCCTCTGTATTGTTTAAAACCTGGTTTGCATATCTGTACAGATTCAGATCCATGGCACCGGAAACCGGTATGCCCTGCGGCATGCCCTCACTGCGTCCCTGATCCTGGATCGTTGAAAACAAGCCGGGATGTTTTACTATTAAGCTCATATTAGAAATTTATGTTCTTTTGACCTGGTTTGAAAAGACTCAAATTCTTCTCTGGAAATAGCTTCAAACTGAATCTTATCTCCAGCTTTCAAATAGCACATTTGCTTTTTTTGATTTGGATCGAATAGGGTGACAGGACTTCTTCCGATTATTTGCCAGCCTCCGGGAGAATCTGATGGATAGATTCCGGTTTGCTTATCGGCAATCCCAACCGAACCTGCCGATATTTGTGTTCGAGGTTGTGATTTTCTTCGGTGATAAAGCCTTTTATCCAGATCTCCCAGGTACGGAAAACCCGGAAGAAATCCGATGAAATAAACCGTGTAAACAGGCTTGGTATGTCTCCGTATAATTTCAGATTTTGAAAGCTCTAATTCTTCTGACAACAACTGCAGATCCCAGCCGAAATCCTCCTCATAACACACCGGTATTTTCCGGACTGCCAGGTCGGGTTTTTGCTTAAGATCTACCTGAGAAATGAGCTGCAAAAGCTGATTTTTAAGAGTATAGAAATTATTTATAGTTGATTTGTAAATAACTAACAATGAATTATATGCAGTATTTACCTGAAGTATATGTTCACTGTTTCCGCGAACTATATTTTCTTTAAGCCTTAGGATGAACTGCAAAAGGCTTTCATTGATTTCTGAATCAAATTCAATCAGAATTGAAGTTCCATTGAACTGAAAAATACGTATTTTATCTTTCATTTTTAGATCCAATTTTGATTCCACTCTCCATCAGTTTCGACCTCAAAAGCTGTAAAATTTTAAAGGCATTTGGCGTGTCACTATGAACACAAATCGTATCAAATTCATGCTTGATTTTTTCACCGGACAAAGTCAAAACTTGCTGATTATGAATCATGCTTAAAACGCCATCAGAAATCAAAAGCGGATCATGTAAGACTGCGCCCTTTTCTTTCCTGGAAACCAGGCTCAAATCATTTTGATAAGCCCGGTCTGCAAAACCTTCTATCCAAAGTGTGATGGTTTTCGGAAGTTCAGGAGTAAAATTTATAAAAGGCGGTGTAAATAAAATCAATTCCATTTCTCTTTCCGTAACCACCTCCAGAATCAAATCTGCTATGCTCTGATGCTTCCGCATATCATTATAAAGAGCTCCGTGAGGTTTGACATGATGCAGCGTAAGGTCTTCTGCCTTGCAGGCTTTCTCTACCAGGTCGATTTGCTGGTGTAAATGCCGTTTCAAGTTTTTAGCAGGCAATACAAGCGATTGCCGGCCAAAATTATCAGTATCCGGATAGGATGGGTGGGCTCCAGCATTAACCTGATGCCGTTTAGCAAGCCTGACTGCCTGGACTACTGTTTCATAATCACCAAAATGACCGCCACAGGCAATATTACAGGAAGAAATAAGAGGCATCAGATCCGCATCAAACTCCCCGCCTTCTCCAAGATCACAATTGATATCGATGGATTTATTCATATCGAAATATATGGAATGATGAGAACTTTAGAAACTTTGCAAGCTTAATCTTTAGAAAAATCAACCCAGCCAGCCATCGCGGTCCAGACTTCGGTATTGTATGGCTTCAGAAATATGGGTACCTGTGATTTTTGGAGAGGCGTCGAGATCGGCAATGGTGCGGGATACTTTTAGAATTCTGTCGTAAGCTCTGGCCGACAGATTCAGGCGTTCCATGGCGGTTTTCAACAGGGTTTTGGAAGACTCTTCCAGTTGACAAAACTGCTTGATGTGCTTCACGTTCATCTGGGCGTTGTAATGCACATTTTCAAAGGCTTTAAACCTTTCCGTTTGAAATGCCCTGGCTTTGGTAACACGTTCTCTAATTTCTACGCTGGTTTCACCCTTTCGCTCATCACTAAGTTCATCAAACGGAACAGGAGTCACTTCAATATGAATATCAATTCTGTCCAGTAAAGGACCACTGATTTTTCCTAAATAGCGTTGTATCTCCGCCGGAGAGGAAGTGACCGGCGCATCCGGGTCGTTAAAATAACCGCCTGGGCTTGGATTCATACTCGCCACAAGCATAAAACTGGAGGGATAGGTCACTGTAAATTTTGCTCTGGAAATCGTAACCTCCCGATCTTCCAGAGGCTGGCGCATCACTTCTAAAACCGTTCGCTTAAACTCCGGCAGTTCATCCAAAAACAAGATGCCATTATGGGCTAAAGAAATCTCACCGGGTTGCGGGTAAGCTCCGCCCCCGACCAGAGCGACATCCGAAATCGTATGGTGAGGGCTTCTAAAGGGCCGTTCGGCCATAAGACCTACATTTTCCCTGACTCTGCCCACCACCGAATGGATTTTGGTCGTTTCTAAGGCCTCGTGCAAACTCATAGGGGGTAAAATACCGGGAAGCCTCTTGGCTAACATGGTTTTACCCGAACCCGGCGGGCCCACCATAATAATGTTATGTCCGCCTGCCGCAGCAATTTCCATACAGCGTTTAATAGATTCCTGTCCTTTGACATCTGCAAAATCATATTCGGGATGGGCTAAATTATCATAAAATAATTCTCGCGTATTGACCTGGGTTGGTTCCAAAGCCTCTCCTTTGTCGAAAAAGTTGATCACCTCACTGATGCTTTCTATGCCAAATACATCCAAGTCATCCACGATAGCAGCTTCTTTGGCATTCTGTTTTGGCAAAATAAAACCTTTAAATCCCTCTTGCCGGGCTTTAATCGCTATAGGCAAAGCGCCCTTTATGGGTTGCAGGCTACCATCCAGAGACAATTCGCCCATAATGATATACCTGTCGATGTCTTCACACTTTATCTGACTGGATGCTGAAAGGATACCCAGGGCTAAACTTAAGTCATAGGCAGAACCTTCTTTACGCATATCAGCCGGGGCCATATTGATGATGATTTTCTTGCCCGGAAATTTGAAGCCGTTGTTTTTTAAGGCAGCCTGAATTCTGAAACTGCTCTCGCGAATGGCGTTATCCGGCAACCCTACCAGGTGATAACCAATCCCCTTCTCCATATTGATTTCAATGGTGATTATTTCAGCATCTACCCCAAAGACAGAACTTCCAAAAACCTTAACTAGCATGATTTCAAGATATTAGATGCTTAAAATTATGCTTTTTTCCAATATATTTTCACTAAAAATATAATTTTTAAAAATTATAGTGTTAAGTAAACGTCATAAACACAAAATCCGAAATTTTCATTTCGGATCCTGATTTATGATGAATTTAAACTGCTAAGATTTGTAGTAGTTAAGCAGTTCTGTGGTTGATGAATCATGCTGGTTTTCAATCGTATCGGATTGAATATCCCTGAGGGTGTTTTCCGCTAATTGCTTACCGAGTTCAACTCCCCACTGGTCATAACTGAAAATATTCCAAATCACGCCCTGTACAAAGATTTTATGTTCATACATGGACACTAATTTACCCAGGGATTTCGGCGTCAATGTGTCAATCAAAAGCGAAGTTGTAGGCTTATTGCCTTCAAACACTTTAAATGGCAGTAAGTTCTGAATCTCTTCAGGGCTTAGGCCCTGATTTTCCAGTTCTGCATGAACCTCATCCTCAGACTTTCCTTTCATCAAAGCTTCAGTCTGGGCAAAATAATTGGCCATCAAAATATCGTGGTGCTTTGAATTGCCGTGCAGGGATTTTTTAAAGCCTATGAAATCGGAAGGAATTAGTTTGGTCCCCTGGTGAATCAATTGAAAAAAGGCATGTTGCGAATTGGTTCCTGGCTCACCCCAGACGATAGTTCCGGTTTGGTAATTTACTTTATTACCAGCTCTATCCACGCTTTTTCCATTGCTTTCCATAGAAGCCTGCTGGAGATAGGGAGCCAATTTCTGAAGGTATTGCGTATAGGGAATAATGGCTTCGCTTTCTGCTCCCAGGAAATTGTTGTACCAGATGCCTAGCAAAGCCAGAACCACAGGTATATTATGTTCAAACTCTGAAGTTTTGAAATGCTGGTCCATGTCCTCGGCTCCATCTAATAGATCCTGGAAGTTCCCGGAACCCACACTCACTGCGATAGAAAGTCCGGCGGCACTCCACAATGAAAAACGGCCGCCAACCCAGTCGTACATGGGGAAGATGTTTTCCGTATCAATGCCGAAGTCTTCTACTGCGGAAATATTTGTAGAAACGGCCACAAAATTGTCTTTCACATCCGCCTGGGTTGCCGATTTCAAGAACCAGTCTCTTACCGTATTGGCATTGGTTAGCGTTTCCTGAGTGCTAAAAGATTTGGAAACAATCAGAAACAAGGTGGTTTCCGGATTGAGGTGTTTTAAGGTTTCCAACACGTGATCCCCATCCACATTGGAAATGAAATGCGGTTTGATGTCTTCCTGATAGTAGGCTAAGGCATCTACAATCATCTGCGGTCCTAAATCCGATCCGCCGATACCAATATTCACAACATCTGTAAATTTCTTTCCGGCATATGATTTTCGCTCACCTGAATTGACCTGATCTGCAAAGGTTTTCATTTTAGTCAGAACAGACTGCACATCGGTATACACCTCTTTACCATCAACTGTTGCTGAATTGTTCTCAGAGGATCTTAAGGCAGTATGCAGAACTGCTCTGCCTTCCGTTTCATTGATTTTATCCCCTTCAAAATAGCTTTTGATGGACTTTTTCAAATCGGCTTCCTCGGCGAGCTTAAGCAGCTGACTGAAAACCTCTTCATCGATTAGGTTTTTAGAAAAATCAACTAAAATATCTTCATTCTGGATTGAAAATTCCTGAAATCGTTTTGGATTAGCATTAAACAGAGCGTTCAGCTCAAACTTATGTTTAGAAAGGGATTCCAGTTCCTTCCAGGATTTAAAATTTACAGGGGGTAGGCTTTGTAAAGACATTTAGTTAACTTTTAAGACGTTTTTTTTATAATGTTCTATAAGACCGTCAATGGGTCTCCTTATGATATTACCAATATCGAGATGATAGCGCTTCGCGACGTCCCTGATGATGTCTTCAGAGAAGAAAGCGATAGAGCCAATAAAGTGAATAGGGACATTCTGGGCCTGTTTAAAACACATCACGCGACGCTCAATAAACTTTTCAATACCCTCATAAATCAACTTATAAAAATACCCGTTTCGCTCTTCAGAAGTAAATATAAATTCTGCAAAGGATGCTAAATACGTATTCGGGTTATCTTCTTTATACACGTTCTTTTTGATGGTATCGGCATCTAAATCATAACGTTTGGCAAATTCACGACTCATGTCATCGCCCATGAATTTATAATAATAATCTCTGATGAGTCGCTTACCAAAATAATTGCCACTGGCTTCATCCATAAGCACGTAGCCCAGGGATTCCACCTCCATATGGACATTTTTTCCATCAAAAAAACAAGAATTGGATCCGGTACCCAAAATACATACAATACCAGGTTTTGTAGTAGCGGCAAGAGCAGCAGCCACCATATCTTCGTCCACATTTACTTCAGCATTCTTAAAAAATCCCTGTAAAATAGATTCTAAATTTTTTACAGGCGTTGGTGTGCCACATCCTGCCCCATAAAAGTCAACCCGAGTGACCTTGGAAACTATGTTTTTAAGATCTTCGTTTTCTTCAATCCGGGATTTTAAAGTCTGAGGTTTGAAAACTGCAGGGTTCAGACCTTGAGTTCTCGTCTTTAATTCTATTTCACCTTTCTCGTTTAATAGAATCCAATCGCATTTTGTTGAACCTCCATCTGCTATAATTATCATAAGCTTATATATTAAAAAAGCTTGAACAGTTTCCTATTCAAGCTTTATGAGATAAATAATCAACTATACCTTAGAAATATGTACAGCAAGGTCCAGCATTTTTGCTGAGAAACCCCACTCGTTATCATACCAGGCAATGAGTTTGAAGAAATTATCATTCAAAGCTATACCGGCATTGGCATCAAAATTGGAAATACCCGATTGAGATACATAGTCCTGAGATACAACCTCATCTTCTGTATAAGTCAATATGCCTTTCAGATCACCTTCTGATGCTTTTTTCATAGCAGCTTTCACCTCTTCGTAAGTGGCTGATTTTTCCGTTCTCACAGTCAAATCCACTACGGAAACATCAGCGGTTGGTACTCTAAAGGCCATACCTGTTAATTTGCCTTTTAAGGCAGGAATTACCTTAGTTACGGCTACAGCGGCCCCAGTACTTGTTGGAATAATATTATTTAAAGCACTACGTCCTATTCTGTAATTTTTCTTCGCGGGAGAATCTACGGTATACTGTGTAGAAGTCGCTGCGTGAACCGTTGTCATTAAGCCTTCCACAATTCCGAAATTGTCGTTTATAACTTTTGCCAGGGGTGCAAGACAGTTGGTCGTACAGGAGGCATTGGAAACGACAGTATCCTCAGCCGTTGCATCCTTATGGTTGACACCCATTACAAACATTGGAGTGTCTTTTGTTGGAGCAGAAATCACTACCTTTTTGGCACCAGCATCAATATGTGCAGAAGCCGAAGCCTTATCATTAAAAATGCCTGTACACTCCATCACCACTTCAGCGCCAACAGCATCCCATTTCAACTGTTTCGGATCTCTTTCAGCAGTAATTCTGATGGACTTCCCGTCGACGACTAAATTACCGTCTTTAACTTCAACAGATTTATGAAATCTGCCGTGAACTGAATCATATTTAAGCATATAAGCCAAATGATCCACATCCAGTAAATCGTTAATTCCTACAATCTCTACGTCTTTATTGTCCATTGCTATTCTAAAAGCAATTCTACCAATACGGCCAAAACCGTTAATACCTATTTTTGTCATAATTATTAAATTTTAAATGATTCGTGATTAACTGGATACAATATCTGCAACCCTTATAAGATCTATATCCAATATTTTTTTAATGTTTATTGCGGTTTCAAAAGGAACATGTACAATTTTCTTATGTTCTATACCAACCATGATATTGGACTTCCCTTCGAGTAAAGCATCTACAGCGCCAACCCCTAAGCGGCTTGCCAGAACCCTATCAAAACAACTAGGAGAACCTCCGCGCTGTATATGTCCAAGAACAGTAACTTTCACTTCGTATTCAGGGAGATTTTCCTGAATAGATTCGGCCACATTAGTGATGTTTTTACCGATCTGATCGCCTTCAGAGACGACGACAATACTTGAAGATTTACCAGTCTTTCTACTTTTTTCCAGAGATTCGATAAGCCGATCTATCCCAAGATTTTCTTCAGGGATAAGTATTTCTTCCGCACCGGCACCAATACCACTGTTTAAGGCTATATCTCCGGCATCTCTTCCCATAACTTCAATAAGGAATAACCGATCGTGAGAACTTGCTGTATCTCTTATCTTATCAATAGCTTCTACGACAGTGTTCAAAGCGGTGTCATAACCAATTGTATAATCGGTTCCATTAATGTCATTGTCTATAGTCCCTGGAATACCAATAATCGGCATGTCAAATTCCTTGCTAAAAACAGATGCTCCTGTAAAGGTACCATCACCTCCTATCACAACCAAAGCGTCTATATGTCTTGCCTTTAGGTTTTTAAACGCTTTTAACCGACCTTCTTTATTCATGAAGTCTTTAGATCTGGCAGATTTCAGAAACGTTCCACCTCTGTTGATGGTGTTTTTGACATCCCGAGGTCCAAGCTCAACAAATTCATTTTCAATTAAACCTTGAAAACCTCTATATACCCCATCACAGGTGAGACCCGAGTATGCTGCATTTCTGACGACAGCCCTTATAGCGGCATTCATGCCTGGGGAATCTCCTCCGGAAGTTAAAACAGCAATTTTGTTTATTTTCTTATTCATTGAAATTGTACATTAACATCAAATATATTTTAAATATAAGCTAATCACTAATTTAGTTATTGACTAAAACGATTTCGATAGCTAAACATTATAAAAATTTTATAAAAACTGATCAAAAGTTACTGAGGCAGCAAAATTTTATATTCCCAGGGCTTGAAATTGAGAATTTGATCAGTTTTTAATTCGAAGGGTTCAGAAGTCATATAGTCCTTATAGTTTCCCGAAAAATCAGTTTGAAATTCCTGGACTTCATCGGTGAAATTGGCCATAAAAATTAGCCTGTCTTCTTGTTTAGACCGTTCAAAAGCAAGAATAGCCGCATCATTCGATGTGGTAAGTCGCTGGTAGGAAGCAGCCTCTTTGGCGCCATCCAACGCTTCATTCGTGTTTTTCAGTTCACCTAATTTTACATGCACCTCCCAAAATTCACCTTTGGTTTTAGGGATGCTGTCTTTTTCAAAAAACTTAAGTCTCTTATTCATGCCATATTCCTGACCACTGTAGATTAAAGGCATTCCCGGTAAAGTATAGGTGAAAGCCAGCATGGTTTCAGCAGCATCGCCCAGGCGTTCCTTTACGGTTCCATTCCAGGAGTTTTCATCATGATTGGTGATAAAGTTCATCAGGTAGTCATCCTCCTGATAGGTCGTATCGATTTTAGCCATATAAGTATCCCACTCCTTGACATTCATTTTACCCTGAGCGATTTCATTCATAATATGATGGCCTTCCCAGTTGTATCCCATGTCAAAAGCTTCATAAAACAAATCTTTATCTTCACTTTCTGCCAGCATAAAGACTGGCTTGACCTCCTTCAGCACCGGCACAACGTAATTCCAGAATTCAGTTTTTACATTTCCAGCTACATCGGCTCTAAAGCCATCGATGTTTTTTTCCTTCACCCAATACAGCATTTCCTCTTTCATGGCAGCCCATAGCGAATCATTTTCATAGTTTAGATGTGCTACATCCGTCCACCCCCAGGATTCTCCTGTATCCGGGTTTATTGGATCTGTAACATTGCCGTCTTTGTCTTTATGGTAATATTCGGGATGCTCTTCAATCCATTTATGATCCCAGCCCGTATGGTTGGCCACCCAGTCTAAAATAATATACATGCCGTTGGCATGTGCCGTTTCGACCAGCTCATCAAAATCCTGCATCGTTCCAAATTCAGGATTGATAGCCGTATAATCTGAAATGGCGTAATAACTTCCCAGATACTTTTCTTTTTCTTCCGGATCTTCGATATCTTCAATAGATAAATCCGGAGTGGCCTTTCTGTTTTTCATAGAAATGGGGTAAACCGGCATTAACCAAATCACCTTTACGCCAAGTTTTTTAAGCTCGGGAATGTCTTTGGTAAACGCATCAAAAGTCCCTTCCGGGGAATACTGTCTAATGTTTGCTTCATAAATTACTGAAGATCCCAGGACCTCATTAGTAATAGGTTCAAAGCTTTGGGTTTCGCTTTTATTGTCTTCATCTGGCTTTTGATTACATGCTGTAATCATAACGGCTAAGCCAGCAAAAAGGCTTAAAAATTTAAGGTGTCTCATGGTGTTTTCAATTTTTAATTTTTTTGTTAAAATGTTTCTGAATTGATTAGCGTTCAATTATTCACGGCTACTATATAATGTAAATCCGGGTTTCAACTGAAGTTCTTTTTTCCATCTAAAACCTGTATCATCCATTATATTTTTGAACTGAATTCCATCAAAATTCAACTCATCAAACCAGGATAAATCCACATTTTTGGCCTCCTCGTTAGTATTAAGAAAAACAGCCACAATTTCGTTTTTATGAATTCTGAACACAGGATAAACCCCGTCAGACGGAGAAAAATGAATCATTTTACCTTCCAGAATAGCATCTGAAGTCTTTCTGAAATTCAATAAGGTCTTTAAAAACACTTGAAAATCCTGCTGCGCATCCGATAAATTTTCTCCTGTAAACGCATTCTGGGCATCGCCTTTCCAGCCTCCTGGAAAATCTGTCCGAATCAGGCCGTGATCCCCGCGTTTTTCAGTATTTTCCATCAAAATCTCAGTCCCGTAGTAAATCTGCGGTGTTCTGGGTAAGCTTAAGATGAGCCCGAGAGCCATTTTTGTTTTTTGTACATCTTCATTCAGCTGGGTGAAGATTCTGTCCATATCATGGTTATCTGGAAAGATCATCACATCCTTAGGTCTTGGATAATAAAAATCATTGGCTAAGCCCTTATAAATTTTTATCAATCCATTTCCCCAGCCTTCATTGCCTTCATTTAGAGCCTGCACAATTTTCATCTGCATGGGAAAATCCATCACAGAGCGTAAATTGGAATGGTAGCCATCGCTATTGTTCTGGCCCTGCTGCCAGTAACCAACCAGGAGCTGATCTGTAGTCCACTCCTCTCCTACTATATTAAAGTTAGGATATTCTTTCATGATGGCTCCGGCCCAGTCCGACATAAAGGCTTTATCCGGGTAAGGATAGGTGTCTTGCCGAATGCCGTGTAAGCCTAAGGTTTCCACCCACCAGATGCTGTTTTGAATAATATACTGAGCTAAATAAGGGTTCTCCTGATTCAAATCTGGCATCGTAGGTACAAACCAGCCTTCGTGCATGATCTTCGTATCTAAAGTTGAAGCATAAGGATCCTGATTGGTCGTTCTTAGATGATTTGAATTTGGGATATTCTCGCCGTTTTCATACAGGTCTTGATAATTTAGCCAGTCTGAAAAGGGCAAATCTTCCATCCACCAGTGGCCGCTGCCACAGTGATTGGCGATCATATCCATGATCAATCCTACTCCTTTTTCAGAAGCTTTATTAGAAAGCTCTTTGTATACTTCCAAATCCCCAAAACGGGGATCTACTTTGTAAAAATCTGTAATGGCATAGCCATGATAAGAAGAAGACTCCATGTCATTGATAAGCAGCGGACTCGACCAGATGCTGGTAAACCCCATGTCTGCGATGTAATCCAAATGATCGATGATCCCCTGAATATCCCCACCATGCCTGGCATAGTTATCATCCCGACTAAGTTTAGTCTCTCTCAGGGTTTCAACCACATCGTTTTCAGGATTACCATTCGCAAAGCGATCCGGGGTAATCAAATACACCACATCTTCATGATTAAAACCTACGTATTCTTCGGCTGGTTTTTCTCTGGAATGTAATGAAAAATCAAAACGTCTTGTTTTAGCTCCCTTTTTGCTGAATGTAATCTCGAAAGTCCCTGCTTTAGCTTCTTTTGAAATAACTAAGTCTATAAATAAATAATTTGGGCTGTCGGCCTGGTGAACTTTAGTAATTTCAACGCCTTCGTATTGTATTCCGGGCTCATAGACAGAAATATCCTCAGAATGAACCATAAGCTGAATGGTATCCATCTGCATGCCCACCCACCAGTTGGGCGGTTCAATCCTAAGGTCCTGAGCATGTAAATCAACTGAACACAGAATCAGAAGAAAAAAACCGCAAAAGATATGAATGAAGGATAATCGCTTTTTATTTTTCATCATTTGATTTTATTTTTCAATAATACTAATGGCAAATCCGCCACCGGGTGCAGACTCGAGTCTCAACGTTGAATTGTTGGTTACTTTTTTGGTTGAAATTTTATAAGCCTGCGGATTGGTTTTGTAATGCGCATCTTTGGCATCTGCATAAATCGTCGCTTGGTAAGTTTTTCCTTTTTCCAGAAAATCAAGCTTAAGTTTGGTCTTTCTTGGCGTGGTCCCATTGACATTGCCTACAAACCAATTTGGTGAATTTTTTGCTTTACGAGCCACTGTGATATATTCACCCGGCTCAGCTTCTAAATAATGACTTTCATCCCAATCTATGGCCACGTCTTTAATAAATTGAAAAGCATCCATAAAGCGCTTATAATTCTCCGGTAAATCGGCCGCCATCTGCAAGGGACTGTACATGGTGACATAGAGAGCCAATTGATTGGCAATTGTGGCATTGACATGTGAATTATTATCTGGATTCAGCTTACTGATATCCATTTCAAAAATACCCGGGGTATAGTCCATAGGGCCACCAATTAATCGTGTAAAGGGTAAAATAGTAACATGGTTGGGTTTTGATCCACCAAAGGCCTGAAACTCCGTGCCCCTCGCCGACTCATTTCCAATCAAATTTGGATAGGTTCTGCGAAGTCCTGTCGGTCTAACCGCCTCGTGAGCGTTAACCATGATCTTATAATCAGCCGCTTTTTTTGCAGCATATAAATAATGGTTTATTGCCCATTGCCCGTAATGATGCTCTCCGCGGGGTATAATATCACCTACATACCCGCTTTTGACAGAGGTATAACCATACTCATTCATGAATTGGTAAGCGGTATCCAGATGACGCTCATAATTTCTGATCGCTCCGGAGGTTTCGTGATGCATCATCATTTCAATATCCTTGGAGGCCGCATACTTCTGGATTTCCTTCACATCAAAGTCAGGATAAGGCGTTACAAAATCGAACACATAATCTTTGGAATGTCCGTACCAGTCCTCCCAGCCTTCGTTCCAGCCTTCTACAAGCAGGGCATCAAAACCATGTTTGGAGGCAAAATCAATATATGCTTTAACGTGTTCTGTATTGGCTGCATGTTTTTTATTAGGTGTAGCTTCAGAGTAATCGGTTTCCCCCAGCTTTACAGAAGGAAGGTCATCGGTATAGTTCCAGCTGCTTTTTCCAGTAATCATTTCCCACCAGACGCCCATATACTTGATGGGTTTTATCCAGGACGTGTCTTCAAGTGCATTGGGTTCGTTGAGGTTTAAATTCATACTGGAAGCCAGGATTTCTGTAGCATCATCGGTGACCATAATGGTTCTCCAGGGAGAAACCGCTGGTGCCTGTAAATAGCCTTTGTTGCCAATCGCATCCGGGGTTAGCCAGGATTTAAAAGTCAAAGTTGATTCATCTAAATTTAAATTCATCAACGAATATTCCTTCAAAGCTGCTTCATGCAAATTGATGTATACTCCATCGTCCGTTTTCATCATTAAAGACGTCTGGACCCCTGTTTTTGAAAATTGTTCCTGAGAAGCATTATCGGTTAAGGCCTCATCAAATAATTCATTTATTTCTGAAAGCTTTGACCTGGTATAATCGTACTCCTGAGAATCGTAATCTCCCGGAATCCAAAAAGCAGTATGGTCTCCAGTCATAGCGAATTCGGTGTGCTCTTCTTTAATGACGAAATACACCAGATGGTCCTGCTGAGGGAACTCATACCTGAATCCAAGGCCTTCATCAAACATTCGAAAACGCAGGATAATATGTCTGTCTTTTTCAGGCTGATATAGTGTTACTGACATTTCATTGTAATGGTTTCTAATTTCAGCCTGTTCACCCCAAACCGGCTTCCAGGTGTCGTCAAAGTCTGCATAAGAAACCTCCTGGACTTCAAATCCATCCAGCAATGACTTGTCATCCTTAACCAATTCCAAACCCAGCTTACTTTCAGAAATGACCTCTTTGCCTTTGTAGTGTAAGGTATAGATTGGTGTACCGTTTCTGAGTTCAAAATTAAGCTCAAGTTCAGCATTTGGTGAACTCAACTTTTGGCTATAGGCACTTATGGATAGTAGTATTCCAATAAGAACAATTGTATTTTTCATGTCTTTTATTTTTTATTTGACTTCAACTGTAGCTCCGTTGACTACAATTTGCAATTGATTTCCTTTTTCTAAAGTGAAATTTGTGTTATCATGACCGATTTCCACTTTCAAAATGCGATCCCTAAAGTTAACCTTAAAAGAATAGGAAGTCCATTCTTTAGGGATTTTTGGAGCAAAATGCAGTTGATCATTTTTTACCCGCATTCCGCCAAAACCTTCGACAATACTCATCCAGGTCCCGGCCATACTGGTGATATGACAGCCTTCCTTCACCTCTTTATTATAATCATCAAGATCCAGACGCGAGGTTCTTAAGTAAAACGCATAAGCCTGCTCCATTCTATCCAGCAATGCAGCCTGAATACTGTGTACACAGGGAGAAAGCGAGGATTCGTGAACGGTAAACGGCTCGTAAAAATCAAAATGCTTCTCGATCTCTTCTTTCTTGAAATGATGCTCAAAAAAGTAAAACCCCTGCAGGGTATCCGCCTGTTTGATATAAGGAGAACGCAAAATTCTATCCCAGGACCAGTGCTGATTGATAGGGCGCATATCCTGATCTAAATCGTCCACTTTCACCATTTCCTTATCCAAAAATCCATCCTGCTGCAGGTAAACGCCATGCTCTTCAGAATAAGGGAAATACATATTGTCCGCCACCTCGAGCATGGATTCAATCTCGGTCGTGGTCAGTTTTGTTTTTTGAAGAATGCGTTCATAATCGGTCGCATACTCTATTTCAACCTTTCTCAGGTTTTCTACAGCATAGTCTATACACCATTTGGCGATATAATTGGTGTAAAAGTTATTGTTGACATTGTTTTCGTATTCGTTTGGACCAGTAACTCCGAGAATAACATATTTGTTTTTTTGAGTTGAAAAAGTCGCTCGCTGTTCCCAGAACCTGGCAATAGCGATAAGCACTTCAAGGCCCATCTCCGGGATATAGGAGTAATCCCCTGTATAGCGATGATAATTGAAAATAGCATAAGCAATAGCCCCGTTTCTATGAATTTCTTCAAAAGTGATTTCCCATTCGTTATGAGATTCTTCACCATTCATGGTTACCATCGGATATAAGGCAGCACCATTTGTGAACCCAAGTTTTTCAGCATTTTCAATGGCTTTTTCCAAGTGATTGTAACGGTACTTCAACAGATTTCTCGCTACCTGCTGGTCTTTGGTTGCCATATAAAACGGAATGCAATAGGCTTCGGTATCCCAGTAGGTACTTCCGCCATATTTCTCACCTGTAAATCCTTTGGGGCCAATATTCAAGCGGTGATCGGTTCCTGTATAAGTCTGGTTCAACTGAAAAATATTGAAACGGATGCCTTGCTGTGCTTTCACATCCCCATCAATACTGATGTCACTCATTTTCCAAATCTCGCTCCAGGCCTGTTTTTGCGTGTTCAAAAGACCTTCAAATCCTTCTGAAGTCGCTTTTTCCAAGACTGATGTTGCCGCTGAAATCAGTTCGGATTTATCGTGATTTAGTGAAGTGGTATAGCCTGCATATTTCTGAAGGCTCAGCGTATTCCCTTGAGCTACCTGTTCTTCAAAGGAAATAGAAACTTCAATCTCTTTCTGAAGGGGCTTTCCTTTGGTTTCGGATTTATTTCCATTCAGAAATAAATGAGATTCCATAAAGGTACAGACGTGATAAAATGTTTTCAGGGTATGGCTTTCAATAAAACCCTGTTTATCACTGACCTCCTTGTTGGTGGTCTTCCAAAACTGATCCTCCCAGTTGGTGTCCTGATTGGTGATTCCCGAATCTAAATAAGGAATAAATGTGATCTTAGCCTCTGAATTTAGGGGTGTGATATGGTAATCAATGACACCCAATTCCTCCTGATCCAGGCTCAAAAAACGTTTAATATCTACTTTTATAGTGATGTCGTTTTGCAAGGTGGCTTCAAAACTTCTGCCGAGCCAGCCTTCTTTCATATTAAGCTCACGCCTGAAGTTTTCTACCTTCTTACAACTAAATAAATCGAGAATTTCATCATTGATTATCACGTTGATACCAATCCAGTTGGGCGCATTGAGCACTTTGGCAAAATACTCGGGATAGCCATTTTTCCACCAGCCCACTCTGGTCTTGTCTGGATAATACACTCCTCCTATGTAGCTTCCCTGAAAACTGGGACCCGTATAGGTTTCTTCAAAATTGGCACGCTGTCCCATAGACCCATTTCCAATACTGAAGAGGCTTTCTGAAGATTGAACGCGATCTACTTCAAAGCCATCTTCTATAATTGACCACGGGTTGGGTGTGATATAATCTTGATTCATTATTGTCTTTTTTAAAATATTTTTATTTCTTGAAATTGGTCAGAGTTTTTAAGGTGTCTTCAGTGATTTCTGTAAAGCCTTCAAAATTAAAGTCAGCTTCTCTAAGCACGGCTTTGTCCCCAATACCTACACTAATCATATTTGCTGTATTTGCAGCCTTAATTCCCGCCTGAGAATCTTCAAAAACTATAGCCTGCTCAGGTTCAACTTCCAGAAGCTCACACCCTTTCAGGAATACTTCAGGGTCTGGCTTGGCTTTGGAAACTTCATTACCATCAACGATGTGGTCAAAATAAGAAGTAAGCCCGACTTTGGTTAAGATGCGTCTGGCGTTTTTACTGGCAGAGCCGAGGGCGATAGGGTAATTGTTTTCTTTCAAGTAAGTTAAAGTCTCCAAAACACCTGGTAATATGTCTTTCTCGGACATCCGGTCTACAAAAGACAAATACTCTTCATTTTTTTGAGCCATCAGGCTATTGAACTTACCTTCAGAAATGCTTTTTTCACCCCATTTCAGGATTTTCTGGAGTGAATTAATTCTTGAGACGCCTTTGAGCTGTTCATTTTCTTCTTCAGAAAAAGAAATTTCTAAAGATTCAGCCAGGTTTTTCCAAGCTAAAAAGTGAAATTTTGCGGTATCCACGATGACTCCATCGAGATCGAATATAAATGCCTTTGTCATGTTTTAATCTTTGTTAAGTCTTGAATTCGTTTTCACATTGAGGGTAAACAGTCCAGCTAAAATCATTGCAACTCCTCCTATGATTAAGGCGTAAACAGGCTGACTGTCAAATAAACTGGATACGATAAAGCCTAAAATGGTAGACGCCACAATTTGCGGAATCACGATAAAAAAATTGAAAACCCCCATATAATATCCCATTTTAGAAGAAGGTAAGGAACCTGAAAGCATGGCATATGGAATAGACAAAATGGAAGCCCAGGCTATACCTACCCCTATCATACTCAAAATAAGTCCCAGTTTCGTAGTCACAAAATAAATGGAAATTAAACTGATGCCACCCAAAGTAAGCGCAAGCATGTGTGTAAATTTATTGCTTGTACGTTTTGCCAATACAGGCAGAGCAAAAGCAACTAAAGCAGCTACACCGTTGTAAACCGTAAACATAACTGTGACCCAGTCTGCGGCATCGTTGTAAAGTTGAGAAGTCGTATCCTCTGTATTAAACACATGACCTGTTACAGCCTGAGTCGTATAAATCCACATGGAAAAAAGTGCAAACCAGGAAAAAAACTGAACCCAGGCCAGTTGTTTCATGGTTTTGGGCATGTTCAGAAGATCCGAAACGATATTGGTAAATCCGTTTTTAATTCTTTTTTTCCTTAGTTCTGAAACAATTAAAAACAAAACCCCAACGATGATGAGACCTATAAAAAGGATGTACAATTCTTTGGTGAGACCCTTGGCATAAATAAAGTAGGAAACCACCGCTCCAATTAAAATCATAATCCACCCCACTTTGGTTTGCATGGAGATGTTTTTTTTGATTTCCTGCTCAGTCTTAGGTTCTACTTTCTGTGCGTCACGATTTTCTTCGAAGGCCTCCAGTTCTTCAGGAGAGTATTCCTTTGAAAATAAAACCGTCCACATGACCGCTAGAAAGAAAATAACACCTCCGATATAAAAAGACCATTTTACAGAGTCGGGGATTTCTCCTACTGCTGCGGTATTGGAAATCCCTATCCAGTTGGTGAGCACATAAGGTAATGCAGATCCAACAACCGCACCTATCCCTATAAAGAAACTTTGCATGGCAAAACCAAGTGTGCGTTGTTCTTCAGGTAAATTGTCTCCTACAAAAGCTCTAAAAGGTTCCATAGAAATATTTATGGAAGCATCCATGATCCAGAGCATTCCTGCGGCTACCCACAGTTCCGGTGAGTTAGGCATAAAGAATAAGGCGATAGAGGCTAAAATAGCACCAACCAGGAAGTAGGGCTTCCTGCGGCCAAGTCTGGTCCAGGTTCTATCACTAAAATAGCCTACGATGGGCTGAACCACCAATCCGGTGACAGGTGCGGCTATCCACAAAATGGGGATATCTTCAACATCTGCACCAAGGGTTTCAAAAATTCTTGACGTATTTGCGTTTTGTAGAGCAAATCCAAATTGAATGCCCAGGAAACCAAAACTCATGTTCCAGATTTCCCAAAAACTTAGCTTTCGCTTTTGCATATCGTTTAATTTATAAATTAAAACGATAAACTTTATGTGTAACAAAGCCTATCTAATGGAAGTAAAAATATAGCCTTGTTTCCTGCAAATATATTTAAATTTTTAAGTTCTACAATTTTGTGGTTTCCCTGTCGATGATATCCGTTTTAACGATAGTGGTTTTAAAAGGTTCTTCTTCATCATTGGTATTTTCCAGCCGTTCAATAAGAAGTTTTGCAGCTTCTTCGCCCATCTCAAAGCCATGCTGACTTATCGTAGTGAGCGGCGGATAGGCATGCTTTGAAAGCACTCCGTCTGTAAATCCAATAATTTGAAGATCATCCGGAATTTTGAGGCCTTTTTGCCTGGCGACTTTCATAGCCGTAATGGCATAAAGTTCGTTGACGGCAAAGAGACCATCCACAGCATTCTTTTTAAAATAATCATGAATCTGCTCTTCAAGAAACTCCAGGTTGTCATCAGAATTAAATTTATCATCGATTTTCAAAATCAAATCAGGGTCAACTTCAATACCATTGGATTGTAAAGCGTTTTTATAGCCTTCAGTTCTAAGTCTACCAACACTAACGTAATCTTTGGTACTGATAATACCTATATGTTTACAGCCACTGCTTATCAATTTCTCTACCGCTTTTTTTGAGGTTTTAACATCATCAACAATAACTTTATCGCATTCAATTTCATCGATGACCCTGTCGAACATGACTATGGGTATACCCTGGTCTATGGTTTCCGACAGGTGATGGAAATCTTTAACCGAAAGGGTTTCCTTGGCTACTGAAATGATAAATCCATCGATACTTCCGTTGGCCAGCATTTCGAGGTTGATGACTTCTTTTTTAAAGGATTCATTAGACAGCCCTACAATAACATTATAACCTTTATCATTGGCATAATGCTCGATACCCGAAATAACGGTGGTGAAAAAATGATGAACAATTTCCGGAATAATGACTCCCAAAGTTTTAGTTTTCTTATTTTTAAGGCTTAAGGCGATATTATTGGGTCTGTAATTATATAGTTTAGCAAAGGCCTTGACTTTGTTTTTGGTCTCCTCTCCAATCTCTTTACTATCCCTTAAGGCTTTAGATACGGTAGATACAGAGACATCCAACTCCTTGGCAATGACTTTAAGTGTCGGTTTTTGTTTCATTTTTAATTATAAGGATAAATTATTGCTTCAAAATAAACAATTCTTCAATATTGACCTAAAAAAATGAAAAAAATAAAAAGTTATCAACACGAAAACGTTGTAGCTTACGTGCAGCTAAGGTTATTGAGATAAGTTTACATAATTTTAACTCTGGAAGTAAAAATATAACTCATTACTAACACAAAAATAAAATCTATGCGAACAATTAAACTTTTAGGTTTGTTGCTAATGCTTTTACCTATAAGTATTTTTGCCCAGTCCACAGTAAGCGGGACTGTTGTGAATGACAACGGTATGCCAATACCTGGTGTTAACATTTTAGTTAAAAATACTACAAAAGGGACAACAACCGATTTTGACGGGAATTACTCAATCGATTTAGAAAAAGGTGAAACTTTATCTTTTTCTTACATAGGTTATAGAACCCAGGACATTGTATTTAATGGGAATAATACAAGGATTAATGTATCTATGGTTGAAGATGCGGAAGCACTTAAGGAAGTCGTGGTTGTTGGTTATGGGGATCAGACCGTGAAATCCATCTCTGGTTCTGTAGCCTCTGTAACCGAAAAAGATTTTAATAAGGGAAATATTGTAACTTCAGAAAGTCTTATACAAGGTCGTGTACCTGGCCTGTCTATAACCAAAGGGGGTGGTCCCGGTTCTGGTTCTGAAATTACAATTCGTGGCGGTTCTTCCTTTAATGCCAGCAATGCTCCTTTAATAGTACTTGATGGTTTACCATTAAACAATGAGACTGCAGCTGGAACACGATCTATCTTATCTTCTATCAATCCGAATGACATTGAGTCGTTTTCGGTATTAAAAGATGCTTCAGCATCTGCCATCTATGGTATTAGAGCAGCCGGAGGAGTTATTATCATCAATACCAAAAAAGGTAGAGGCGAACTCAATGTCACTTTAGATGTTCAGCGAAACGTAACCAAAATAGATAATAGTATTGATGTTTTAAACGCGAGTCAATTTAGAACTTTGGTAAGTGACAATTTTCCAGATCGGCTTGATGAACTCGGAGAAGCCAACACCAACTGGCAGGATGAAATCTATCGAGATGCTGTATCTTCAGACATCAACCTAAGCGCCAGGGGTGCTTTGTTTGGAGAAATCCCAACGCGCTTATCTTTAAACAGATCTGATCAGCAGGGTTTAAGAAGAACGTCTAAATTTGACAGAACAACCGCTTCATTATCTATAAATCCAAGACTTTTTGACGATCATTTGAAAGTGGGTTTAAATGCTAATTACAGTAATGTAGATAACAGATTTGCGGCAGGAGTAGAAGGAAGTGCTATTGCCTTTGATCCTACTCAACCTGTTAGAGATCCCGGTTCTCCTTATGGCGGTTTTTTTGAATTTAGAGATAACGATGGCTCTGCATCCTCGAACGTGCCAAGAAACCCTGTAGCGGAATTATTACAAACCCGAAATGTGAGTAATGCCGATCGATTTTTTGGAAACCTGAATTTAGATTATAAATTTCATTTTTTACCAGCCTTAAGTTTGGTTACCAATTTAGGTATTGACAGAACTGAAAGCGGGGGTGCATTTTCCAGACCTAGAACTAGTGCCCTTGGTGTAAATGCGGAACAAGGAGAATTTATAGGAAACTTATCTCGCTATTCACAAAAAAGAACCAATACTTCTGCGGATGCTTATTTTATATTTGACGATAATTACGGAGACTTTGGAGTGAAATTAACCGCTGGGTATTCCTACCAAAAATTTGAATCTGAAAGCTTCACAACTGGTGAAATTTTAGATCCAAATGCCCAGGGTCCGAGAACAACTGTGGCGGATGATGTCGTTTTTATAGGATATTTCGGTAGAGCCAACTTAAGCTTTAAAGAAAAATACTTTATAAACGGCTCTATTAGACGCGATGGTGTATCAAAATTTAATCCAGAGGACCGAATTGAATATTTCCCATCTGTATCCGGGGCATGGCAGATAAGTGAAGAAGATTTTTTAAAAGACAGTCAGGTTATTAGTAACCTAAAAGTAAGAGCGGGCTGGGGACAGCTTGGTCAACAGGATATTTCATCTACAACAGATTATTTAAGCCGATATCAACGAGGTTTATCTAATCAACAGTATCGCTTTGGTCCTAATGCAATTGTCCCTTTACAGCCTTTATACACCAATCCAAATATTAGCTGGGAGATATTAACAGAAATCAATTTGGGACTGGATTTTGCCTTTTTTGACGATAGAATTTCCGGGTCTGTAGATGTGTTTGAGAGAACAGCTGATGATTTGTTATCGTTTGTACCGGTCCCGGATGGAGCTAACTTTTCTAACCAGGGATTCCAAAACATAGGCGAATTTGTTTCAAAGGGTGTTGAAATTAACCTAGATTATAACGTCATCAGACAGGATGATTTAAATTGGGATGTGAATTATAATTTCACAGCTTTTGACAGAGAAATAACCCGTTTGGCCTTCGGTCAAGATATTTTTGTTGGTGGTATTTCAGGTGGAACAGGTAATACTATTCAGGTGCAAAGAGAAGGTGAATGGCCAAATTCCTTTTTCACCTATGCACAATTGTACGATCAGTCTGGACAACCTATTGAAGGTGCCTATGCAGATATAAATGGAGATGGTACTATAGACGACAGAGACCGTTATGTGTCTGGAAACGGACAGGCAGATATGCTGATGGGCTTTCAGTCTAACCTGACTTATAAAAATTTTGACTTCAATTTTAACTTGAGAGCAAGCATTGGTGGAGAAATTTACAATAATGTGAATTCTTCCAGAGCTCAACTTGGAAATTTAGATTTAGCTGCGCCAAACAATTTACCTGTACAGGTTCTAGAAACCGGATTTGCAAGAACACCGGATGTCATTTTATCCGATTTCTATTTAGAAGATGCCTCTTTCTTAAGAATGGATAACATTACGCTTGGTTATACTCTAGAAAATTTCAATAAAGACAGTACAAGCCTGAGATTCTGGATGGGATTACAAAATGCCTTTATTATCACAGACTATTCTGGTATAGATCCGGAACTTGGAAGTGGTGGTATTGATAATACAATATATCCTAGAGGTAGAACTTACTTACTTGGTGTGAATTATAATTTTTAAAAAAAATTAAATTATGAAACTTAAACAATACATACTACTCACATTTATAGGAACCCTGCTGTTTTCTTCATGTGAATCTGACCTGGATGTTGGTGTAAATGATCCAAACATAATTTTGGCAGACGAAGTGTACACTTCAGCAGAAGCCTATAAACAAGCTTTGGCTGGTGTTTATGCCAACTTATCCCTATCCTCTCTTACCGATCCGGGCGGATCAAATATTGGTGGTCTAGATGCGGGAACCGGACAATACATGAGAGGTTTATTTAACTTACAAAACTTATCTACGGATGAAGTTATTTGGACTTTTGAAAATGACCCAGGCCTTAGAGGAGTTCAAAGAAACTCAGCTTCTCCAGAAAATGTTTTGCTAAGGGGAGTTTACTCCAGAGCTATGTTTTCGGTAGCCTTGTCCAATGAATTTTTGAGACAATCTTCAGACGAACTGCTTCAGGCCAGAGGAATTGGTTCTGCAGAGGAGATTCAAACTTACAGAGCTGAAGCCAAAGCTTTAAAAGCACTGTCCTATTATCATTTAATGGATATGTTTGGTAAGGCGCCTTATTATGATGAGACTATGGAGGTTGGATTTATCCAGGGTGAAGAATTGTCCAGAACTGAATTATTCGATTTGGTTGAAAGCTTACTTCTTGAAGCTTTTGATGATTTGCCTGCTGGAAATACTGGTGAATACGCAAGAATTGATCAAGGTGTTGTCAATATGATTTTAGCGAAAATCTATCTGAATGCTGAAGTGTATACTGGAACTGCCAGATACGATCAGGCTTTAGCGAGAAGTTTAGACGTTATAAATGCCGGCTATCAATTAGTAGATGATTATCAATTCAATTTCCTAGCCGATAATGACAGTAACGGCGCTCAAAATGAAATCATTTTTCCAATTGTAAACGATGGTCAAACCACACAAAACTTTGGAGGAACAACCATCCTAATTCAAGGTCAGGTAGGCGCTCAGGAGCAAAACGGAGAAAGCCTTGGAGTGAATCCTGGCGGATTTGGCGGTCTTTTTAGAGTTAGACCAGAATTTGCAGAACAATTCATTCTAAATCCTTTATATGATAACGATTCCAGAAATACCCTGATCACAGAAGATCGTCCAATAAACCTGGAAATCAGTGATCCGAATACGGGTTACATTATCACAAAATACTCCAACAGAACTTCAACAGGAGATTTTGGATCTGACAGGCTTTTTACCGATACGGATTTTCCAATGTTCAGATTGGCAGATGCTTATCTGATGTATGCTGAAGCACACTTGAGAGGTGGCGGTGGCGATCTTAATACAGCTGTAGGTTACGTCAATGTCTTAAGAGAAAGAGCTTTTGGTGATACTTCAGGAAATATAAGTGCCACTCAACTGACGCTTGATTTTTTAATCGATGAACGTTCACGGGAATTATATTGGGAAAGTCATAGAAGACAGGATCTTATTCGTTTCGGATTGTATACAGGAAACCAATACATCTGGTCTTTTAAAGGTGGTCCAAGTACAGGAACATCACTAGATGAATTCAGAGCACTATATCCGATTCCTTCTGCGAGTTTGGCTACAAATCAAAATTTAACACAAAACCCTGGTTATTAATATTAAATACTAAAAATGATGAAAAATAAAATTTTAAAATTGATGATGGTGTTTTTTGCACTAGTTGCATTTAATGCTTGTAGTGATGATGATACAATTGAATTCACTACCCAAGCCCCACCAGAACAAATATCGTTTACAAACGATTTTTCAAGTGAATATTTATTAAGTGAATTGTTCGCTCAAAATAATGCAGAACGTTTTGTTTGGATGGCTCCAGATTTCGGAGTGCCAACCCCAGTAACTTACGAATTACAAGGTTCAACAGACTTTGAGTTTACAGAACCTGTGGTTTTGGCAGAAACGACAAATCAGCAGACTGCCATAACAGTAGGACAGCTTTTAAGCTTAGCTGAAGCAGCTGGACTTGACAATGACCCAGAAACAGATAATCCAGATACCGGAGAGCTTTTCTTTCGTGTAAGGGCTCAAATTGGAACTGAAAATGCAGAGAACTCTCCGGAGACCATTTCAGAAGTAACCACTCTTAATGTGATTATTATTTCTACAGGTGGACCAGAACCGCTTCCAGTTCTTCCAAACTTATATCTAGTGGGTAGTTCTGTCGCTTCAGGTTGGGACAATAACAATAACAATTTTCCAATGGTAAGAAATCCAGAAAATGAAAATATGTTTACTTACACCGGAAGGTTTATTGACGGGGAATTCAAACTGCTTGAAGAAAGAGGTGCATGGCAACCACAATGGGGACTGCAAGACGGAAGTCTTGAAACCAGCGAAGACCTTGGAGGTGACCCCGGTGCATTTGCCATTGCTGATGGTGACGGTTATTATACCCTAGAAGTGGATACCGAAAACAAAACCCATACTCTTACTGCATTTGAAGAAGCAGGCTCTGCTACTTATAATACCATTGGTCTTATAGGCTTTGGTACAACCGGAACTGACGAAGGCTGGAACCAGGATATAGATATGACGCAATCTACTTTTGATCCGCACATCTGGTACATCTCAGAGATTGCGCTTTTCGATGGAGAAGTGAAATTTAGAGCTGAAGATGACTGGGGAGTGAACTGGGGTGGAAATACCGAGTTTTCAGGTTACGGAAGTATAAATGGACCTAACATCCCTACTACAGCTGGAACTTACGAAGTTTGGTTTAATGATCTGACTGGAAATTATGTATTGATTCCAATCGTAGAATAAATTTCACTAATAATCTTAAGGCTATCCTCAGGGATAGCCTTTTTTATATTTAAGAAACATGAAAAAAATTTTACTTTTAACGACATTATTTTTTACAATAATTGGAGTTGCTCAACAACAGGAAGGGACCTTCACAGTCTCTCCACCTACTTTTGAACAAAATGAAGAGATCACCATTACAGTTTCTGGAGTCGATCCTGCCGTATGGGGAGTTTCCGATGTTTACTTTTGGGCCTGGTATATAAATACATCAGGGAATTTTGGAGGTGATTCACCAACCAATGGAACCTGGGAAAGCTCAAGTGAAGCTCAAAAAATGACCGATAATGGTGATGGAACTTTTTCTATAACATTTACGCCCACTACATTTTATAATGCTAATGATATTGGTCAACTGGGTATGCTTGCTAAAGCAAAAGATGGTAATAGCACAGGAAATGGAGAAAGAAAAACTCAAGATAACCTAATTCCTGTAGGTACCTTTCAGGTAAGTTTAGACAGCCCGCTGGAAACTACTAATATTCTTAACTCTGGCGATGTATTGAGCATTCAAGCCACTGCTAGTCTCAATGCTAACTTTGAATTAACTCAAAATGGCAGTCTTATTGACACTCAAAATGGAATTACTTCGTATTCCAACAATCTTACTATTACTCAAGATTCAAATTTTGTATTGACAGCAACTGAGCCTAATTCAGGAGAAATTTTTGAGTTCAATATTAATGCAGTACTGACTCCAGATGTTACCATTGCTCCTGTTCCCGCTGGAGCAAAAAATGGTATTAATTACAATACTAGCAATCCTGATGAAATCACACTGGTTCTATTTGCACCTAATAAAGAATTTGTTCACGTCATTGGTAATTTCAACAATAACAATTGGACCATAGACAATACGTATTTAATGAATTTTGATGATACTACAAATCAACATTGGATTACTTTGAACAATTTTAGTGCACCAAATGATGATTTTTTATTTCAATATAGCATTGAAGCAGATATTGTAGTCCCCGACCCTTATTCTGAATTGGTTTTAGATCGATTTAATGATCAGTTTATTGAAGAGTTAACTTTTCCGAATATTCCAAGTTATCCACAACAATCAACTTCGGAATTGATTAGTTGGGTGAAAGTAAATCAAACTGACTATCAATGGCAGGCTGAAAATTTTACAAGACCTGCTCAGGAGGATTTGGTTATTTACGAACTTTTAATTAGAGATTTTGATGCTGCTCACAGCTTTCAATCTGTCATTTCAAGACTGGATTATCTCGAAGAATTAGGAATTAATGCAATTGAACTCATGCCAGTCAATGAATTTGACGGTAATATAAACTGGGGATATAGTCCTGCATTACACATGGCTTTAGATAAATATTACGGTTCTCCTCATGCCTTCAAAGCTTTTGTAGATGCTTGTCATCAAAGAGGAATTGCAGTTATTTTGGATGTCGTATTCAACCATGCTACAGGTCAGCATCCATATTACAGAATGTATAACGACTGTGGAGGATGTTATGAAGGCCAAGCAACTCCAGAAAATCCAATTTTCAATGTTAGTGATCCAAACTCTACTTTTAGTTTCTTTAACGATATCGATCATGAATCTCAGGCAACAGAAGAGTACATGGATCAAATCAATAGATTTTGGATAGAGGAATACAAAATTGATGGCTACAGATTTGATTTCACCAAAGGCTTTACAAATACTCCTGGTGATGGAGGTAGTTTTGACCAGGCTAGAATTGATAACCTCACCAGAATGTACGATGAGATCAGAAGTTATGATAACGATGCTTATATCATTTTAGAACATTTTGCTCCGGACAGCGAAGAAGAAATTTTAATCAATCACAGAGCTACAAGTAACAGCGAAGAGCCAGGAATGTTGGTTTGGGGAAATGTAAATTTTAATTATAATCAGGCTACTATGGGTTACGATAATTCAAACTTCAGAAGAGTTAGTGCTCAATCCAGAGGCTGGTCTACCCCATCGGTTGTAGGTTATATGGAAAGTCATGATGAAGAAAGACTCATGTACAAAAACCTTGAATTCGGAAACAGAGAAGGTTCATATGATACTAGAGTACTGGAAACAGCCTTAGACAGAATGGAACTTGCGGGTGCCTTTTATTTTACGATCCCAGGACCTAAAATGATATGGCAGTTTGGTGAATTAGGTTATGAATTTAGCATTAATCGATGTGAGGATGGAACTATTAATGATGATTGCAGAACTGGTCCAAAACCTATACCTTGGAATCTGGGCTATCAAAATAATCAAGACAGAACTGATGTCTATAACTTTTGGTCTAAGCTTATTACATTGAGAAATAATGAGCCGATTTTTAAGACAGATAATTTCACGCTTGAAGTCGCCGACGATGTCAATAAAAAAATATATCTAGTAGATGATAGCGCCACAGGAAGCGAGCCTAAATATGTTATTATCGTTGGAAATTTTGGCGTGACTTCAATTACAACTCAACCTTTTTTCCAGGAAGCAGGAACATGGTTTGATGCTGTAACTGAAACTACGATTGAGGTGACAAATACAAGCATGAATGTAAGTTTAGCTCCTGGGGAATTCAAGATATATTTTAATAATCAGCCATCCACTTTGAGTACAAACGAAGTATCCAGCCTGGATTACAGCGTGTATCCAAATCCTGCAAAGGACTACTTCTCTATTTCAAATCAAGTCGATTCAGTTCAAATCTTTGATGTGAATGGAAGACTGCTTAAGGAGTACAAAGGTGGTTTTGAAGCTAAGCATCGTTTTGGAACAGACCAGCTCAACCCAGGTTTATATTTTATAAAGTACACCAATCAAAAACAATCTCAAGCAGAGAAACTGATCATACACTAAACACCAAAAATTTAGAGTGTATTCTAAAAGCCCTCGAGTTAGCACTCGAGGGCTTTTTGTTTTTGCTAATTAAAGTTAAGTAGAACCCCCTCCTTAATCTCTGCCTTTGCCAAGAAACGCAGGCAGACTCCCTCACTTCGATAAACTCAGTACAGGTAAGGGAGGAAAAAACGAAACCCCAAGCCAAAGCTCGGGGTTTTCCGTTAATTCAATAATGCATTTTACTTCACTACAGGAAGCACAATTTCGGTGGTTTCAAGCAGTTTACCTGATTTCGATACAATTCTTCTTCGAAGAATCACTCAATCACCGGTAAACTTTCATTTACCGAAAATAGTATAGAAGTCAAAACTTACTTCACCACAGGAAGCACAATTTTGGAATCTCCATAAATGGTATGTGTATGCGTTTCGAAGTCCTCTTCATCCGCTTCAAAGATATTGTCCACATACTTCTGTGGATTTCTATCGATGAAAGGAAAAAAGGTACTCTGCACCTGTATCTGTAACTTATGCCCTTTTTTAAAGGTATGGTTGATGTCCTGCAAAGCAAAGTCAACGCTGGTTTTCTTACCGGGCACAAAAGGCTTCGGATCCGAAAAGCTCTCTCTGTATCGACCTCTGAAGACTTCACTTCTTACCATCATATGGTAATTGCTCATCCTCAGGTGATCCTGCATTTCTTCAGAATCTTCAGCGTCTGCAGGATATACGTCGATGATTTTTACAATCCAGTCGGCTGCCGTACCCGTGGTCGCCACTTTCAAAGCTGCCAGAATCTCGCCGGACAATTTCATATCTTCTTGAAGGACCTCGGTTTCATAAACCATCACATCAGGACGACGGGCTGCAAAACGCTGGTCGTCGGTCATGTATTTTCTTGGGGTAAAGGTTACCTTGATGTCTTCCGTAAAAGGCACAGGTTTGGTAATGTCACTTACAAATTTATTTTCAAAATCCGGTTTTGGTTCCATGCTCAGATTCTGATTGTCCACGAGGTAGAAATCAGTGGCGGTCGCGTTTTCTGGTGGCCACATTTCGTAAGCGTTCCATTCCATGGCGCCAGTATCATAAACCGACGCTTCAGGAATATCAAATTCTTTTTCACCCTTCAAAAAGTGATTAAAAAATTCGGTTTCATAATCCAGCTGGAAGTTTTCAGATAAGTTATCTCCAAAATAAATATTTCCCACGGCCTGTCTCTTTTTCAGTCTGGCCCAGTCCCCATGACTCCAGGGCCCAAACACCAAAGCATTATAGTTATCGCTGTTCTTTTCTAAACTCTTATAAATTTCAAAAGGTCCGTAAAGATCTTCCGCGTCAAATAAACCCCCGACAGTCAGTACCGCTGGTTTTACATTTTTCATGTGCTGAACCAGTCCGCGCTTTTGCCAGAATTCATCATAGTCCGGATGGTCTTTCAATTGCTGCCAAAACACATTGTCTTCGCCATAATATTTATCGAGGTTTTTCAACGGACCTATATCCAAAAAGAATTGATAGGCATCTCTTGTGCCGATATCCGGCACAGCGTACCAGGCTTCTGTAACTGGTTCTTCTTTGTCGTAACCAAATACAGCAGTAGCGATCCAGTAGCTCAGCAAGTAAGCTCCATTATGGTGAAAATCATCAAAATAAAAATCACCAATTGGCGCCTGAGGCGAAGCTGCTTTCAAAGCGGGATGATCTGATAAGACAGACATGGCTGCATAATGACCCGGATACGAAATACCCCAGGTTCCTACGTTTCCATTGTTATTCTCCACGTTGTTCACCAGCCAGTCTATCGTATCGTAAGTATCGGAGGCTTCATCGCTCTGCTTTCCTGTTTTTTTGGGAATATAGGCACGCATATTATCGTAAGTTCCTTCACTCATCCAGCGTCCGCGCACGTCCTGATACACAATGATGTTCCCCTGTTCCATCAGGAATGTATTCGGGCCGATTTGACGTCTGTACTGATCTTCCCCGTAAGGTCTGGAACTGTAGGGCGTTCGCTGCATCAATATCGGATAGGCTTTAGTTTTATCCTTTGGCGTATAAATGGTCGTATGTAATTTCACGCCATCACGCATTTCGATGTCTACTTCCTGCTTGTCGTAATTGGCTTTTACATCGTGTTGAGCCATCACGCTGGAAACCGCACACAGCAAAAATAAGAGCAAACCAAATTTAAAATGTTTCATATACTTTATTATTTTATTCTAGGACTTAAAAATACAGATTTAGTTTAAAACTTCAGGTATATTCAGGAGTTGACTTTTATATGCTGAATCCTGCCTTCCAAGGAACGCAGGCAGGTTAAGTTCGTTTGCTTATTTGCTTAATGATATCCAGCTTAAATGTGAAAGTCCACATTAACATCCTTCTTAGGCGAGTAAGGACTACTGAAGTCGGCTTAAAAATTTAAGATATCCATAAGTTTATAAAACATCAAGGTCAACTTGAACAGAAGATTTCCTTTTAATGAGTTCATGTTCTTCCAGACAATCTAAAAAGGCCTGAGGAGAAGTGTCATAAAATTCTGGAAGTTTTAGATCATAAAAAATTAGTCCATTGGTTTGAATATACTTAGATTTTACATCTTCATCCTTTAAGTATAAATCAAGCATATAAATAATATTTGTGTTTTTGAGGACTAAAGTATCTTGCTTAAGAAAGGCGCTAGAACCCTCATTGTTAAAAATATGACGTTCAGAATAGAAGAACTGCAATTCATCACAGTCTATGGTTTTGGTCTCGCTATCAAAACTTGGAAAAATTGTTACTATCGTAGCAATTGAATTAATCAAAATATGAGCAATCACATTGGAATAAAACTTATAATTAATTCTTAACCAGGCAAGTATCAATCCTGCACCTACAAAATATAAAAAATATAAACTTAGACTTAAGAAGTTAATAGCAGTGGTAATATCTCCGGAGAAATGCATTAATGAAAATATAATAGAGGTGACTATAATTTGAATATCGAGAGCATACGACTTCTTACTTTTAAAATAAAAAAGAATTGAAAACACAAAAGCCAAAAAAAGTATTGAAGATAAAACAATTTCAAAGCTCAAAAAAATAATACCAGATGCAACCAAAAAGGAAACTACGATAAACCACTTATTCTTAGTATTAATGTTGAGCCTAAATGCAATCTCTTCTATGATTGGAGCGAAAATAGTTATGTATATCAAAGAAATTATCAAAGTTTTTTTGCTTGTAACACTATCAAACAGTTGACGATCAACATTGACAACTTCAAAAAACATTAAAACTGAAAAAAGAATACTTAAAAACAGGCCTGCTACAAGATATATATTTCTCCTTTTATTTATCAATCTACTCATCGTTTTTGGTTAGTTAATTATTGATCATAAAATTTTGATAGTAAGAATATTACTTTACGAAGCAGCAATTATAAACCTTTAAGATTCAATTAGATTACGGTTTGACCGTACATCTACCATAGAAATACCGGAAGTGTTGAATGCTAGATAGGTAGTATTCATTATTAATCTAAAAAAGAAATCATCTTGGGCTTAACTGATATAATTCCAGATCGTTTGGTCTTTAAACAGGGCTCGGTAAGTTACATTGATCATTTTGTGCTCGTCCATCTGTAAGTTGGGGTCAGCTTTGATGACATGGTGCGCATAACTTCTGGCGGTTTTTAAGATCTGATTATCCTTGACCAGATCTGCTATTTTTAAGTTCAGAATTCCGCTTTGCTGTGTCCCCATCAGGTTCCCCGGTCCACGCAATTTCAAATCCACCTCAGCAATCTGAAAGCCGTCATTGGTAGCCGTCATAGTTTCCATTCGGGTTTTCCCATCAGAACTTAACTTCTTACCTGTGATGAGCACGCAATAGCTTTGCTCTGCCCCTCGTCCTACCCGACCACGTAACTGGTGAAGCTGAGACAAACCAAAGCGTTCGGCGCTTTCAATGATCATCAAACTCGCATTGGGCACATTCACGCCGACTTCAATCACCGTAGTCGCTACCATGATCTGCGTTTTACCTTTCACGAAACGCTCCATCTCGTAAGCTTTATCTTCGGGCTTCATCTTACCGTGAACAATGGACACCTGGTACTTCGGCTTTGGGAATTCCCGTTCGATGCTGGCATAGCCATCCATCAGGTCTTTATAATCAAAATTGGCCGATTCTTCAATCAACGGATACACAATATACACCTGCCGCCCTTTATCGATTTCATCTTTGATGAATTTAAACACTTTCAACCGGTTGCTGTCATAGCGATGCACGGTTTTGATGGCTTTCCGACCAGGAGGTAATTCATCTATGACAGACACATCCAGATCCCCGTACAGGCTCATGGCAAGCGTTCTGGGAATGGGTGTCGCGGTCATCACCAAAACGTGTGGTGGCAAGGAATTCTTCTTCCAGAGCTTAGCCCGCTGAGCCACTCCAAATCTATGCTGCTCATCAATCACCGCCAGACCCAGATTTTTAAACTGAACCGTATCTTCAATCAGGGCATGCGTGCCTATTAAAATGTGTAAGTCCCCGTTACGGAGGCGTTCGTGCAGTATGGTTCTGTCTTTCTTTTTGGTGGAACCCGTAAGGAGTGTAACTTCAACCCCTATAGGTTCACAAAGTTCTGATAAGCCTTCGTAATGCTGAGTCGCCAGAATTTCGGTAGGTGCCATCAGACAAGCCTGGAATCCGTTATCAATGGCCATGAGCATGGTCATCAGGGCCACTATAGTCTTACCCGACCCTACGTCGCCTTGCAGCAGTCTGTTCATTTGGGCGTTGCTGCCCAGGTCTTTTCGGATTTCTTTTAACACGCGCTTTTGAGCATTGGTCAGTTCAAAAGGCAGCACCGACTTATAAAAGGTATTGAAATACTCTCCAATTTGTTCAAAGGGGAATCCCTTGATTTTGGCTTTATGCACCGCATTTTTTCTCAGCAACTGCAACTGAATGTAATAGAACTCTTCAAATTTCAGCCGAAATTGTGCTTTGGAAAGCAATTCTGCAGACTGAGGGAAATGCACATTACGCATGGCTTCCGTTTTGGAAAGCATTTTCAGATCGGATAAGACATTATGGGGTAAAGTTTCCTGAAAGGTTTTAGCCTGTTCGAGCAAGCCAAAAATCAAGGTGCTGATGACTCGATTGGATATTCCCCGCTTACTCAGCTTCTCGGTGGAAGGATAAACCGGCTGAAGCCTGATTTGAGATTTGATTTTAGAATTGTCCAGCTCATCTATCTCAGGATGTGGCATGGAAAAACTACCTTTAAAGTGATTTAGTTTACCAAAAATGACATAAGGCGTATCGATTTTCAAGTTTTCCAGAATCCACTTATGCCCGCGAAACCAAACTAATTCCATAACACCTGTTTCATCTTCAAATTCAGCTACCAGGCGTTTACCGCGTTTCATGGGCAGGGTTCGCACATTGGTGATTTTACCGATGATTTGAACTTCAGCAGACGTATCCTGCAGCTCGGAAATTTTATAAAATCGAGACTTGTCGATATAGCGAAAAGGAAAGAACTGAAGCAGATCCTGAAACCTGTGAATACCCAACTCCGTTTTGAGCAAATCGGCCCGGCCCGGACCGACGCCTTTAAGATATTCTATAGGAATTTGTAGGGTTTTCGTATCCATAAAACGAAAATACTATATTTCGTGTAAACTCAGTTTTTTCTGATGTCATTCTGCCTGCCCGCCTTAGGCGTGGAAGAAGCCTTTTCGGCGACTGAAGAATCTCTTCTATCGAAAAACTCAAAGATTCCCTGCCTTTGCCAAGGAAACGCAGGCAGGCTCCTTTGTCGTAATGACAAGCAACATTGTCATTCTACATGCCCGCCTTAGACGTGGATTAGAATAAAAAAAGCTACTCGAAATGAGTAGCTTTTTTTATAATCGAAATATTCATTTGTCCGTTCGAATGGAGAAATTTGGTTTTCAGTAAAAAATGAAATGTGTTTGTATCGAGAGCCTTATGACTAGTTCTCGATATTTTTTTTCTTCGTTAAGCTATGCTTTACTCACAAAACACTCGAACAGATAATTAATCCTGGTATTTATTAGAATACCGTTCATACAATTCGGTCTGGTGAGTTTCCAGGCTCACATCTCTTCCCTGAATGTAAACATCCGTCAGAATATTGCCCTTCATATCCAGCGCATCCCCTTCACTTACAAAAAGCGTAGCGTCTTTGCCTACTTCCAAAGAACCGATCCGATCTTCCATACCCAGAATTTTGGCAGTATTGAGGGTAATCATTTGTACTGCCATTTCTTTGTCAACGCCAAAAGCTGCAGCAGTTCCCGCATAAAACGGCAGGTTTCTGGAATTCATACGCTCCATACGTCCACTTCCTTCAAGGGCTACCAAAACACCTGCATCATGCAGTAATTTTGGTAGTTTATAAGGCAAATCGTAATCATCATCTTCAAAATTAGGATTCAGATGCGTACGCTGAACAAGAACAGAAATATCATTTGCTGCCAGATCTTCAGCCACTTTATGGGCATGATATCCGCCAACAATAGTGACTCTATCCAGATTCATTTTTTGTTTAAAACTGATGACATCCCTGATTTCTTTTTCACCTTCTACGTGAATAAACAGAGCCTTGGAACCATCAAATAACCCGGCCATAGCTTCATATTCCAAATCTTTATCGGCAGATCCGGGAACATAAGCCCTGGCGTTGTTAAAATAGGCCACCACTTCGTCTATCTCTCCGGTATAGTCTTTATTCTTTTCCCATACCCTGTCGGCATCGTACCAGTTTCCGCTTCTGCTGAAACCGCTTGGCCAGTTCATATGAATCGCATCATTTTCCTTGATTACAGCATCTTCCCAGTTCCAGGCATCAAACTGAACCACAGAAGAGGTTCCTGAGATACGACCGCCTTTTGGGGTGATCTGGCCCATCAAAACGCCGTTAGGACGCATGCTTTCTACAATTTTACTTTCGGCATTATAGGCGATCAAACTTCTCACGTGCGGAAGCATCTTCCCCAGTTCATCTTCATCATTTGTGGCCGCAACCGCATCGATTTCAACCAGGCCTAAGGTAGCATTTGGTGCTATAAATCCGGGATAGACGTGTTTCCCCTTGGCATCTATAAGCTTGCCTTTGGCTTCAGACACATCGGTTCCTACATAGGTAATCTTTCCATTCTCAAAAACAACAACGGAGTTCTCAACCACGTCTGTATTTCCAATGTGCGCTGTACCCCCTACTATTGAAATAGCCTGGGTTTGTTTAGGTGCTGGTGTTTGTTGCGCCTGACTTGAAAATACCAGGGCTAACGCAATAAAACAGCTTGTCAGTATGTGTTTATAATTCATCTTATTCGTGTATATGGTTAATGTCATCTAAACTGTCACAGTGAAGAAAAACTTTTTCTTGTTTCTTAATCGGTTGGGTTTTCAGGCCTTTGTTTTTGGCTTTCATCATTTTATTGATTAAGAATTGTCTTTCCTCCTGAACTCGCTCTCTCATGGCTAAATCCTTCTCGATATCGAAGTAAACAACCCCTTCAATGATGGTTTTCTCCGGTGTAGCATAAATCGACAGCGGATCTCCGTTCCAAAGCACCACATCGGCATCTTTCCCTTCTTTGATACTTCCTACTCTGTCATCAATATGAAGCAGTTTTGCAGGGTTCAGGGTTACAAATTTCCAGGCGTCTTCCGCTGGAACTCCCCCATATTTCATGGATTTGGCTGCTTCCTGGTTAAGACGTCTAATCATTTCACCATCATCACTGTTAATGGCTACGGTTACTCCCTGGTTATGCATGATTGCAGCATTAAAAGGAATAGCGTCATTAACTTCGTATTTATAAGCCCACCAGTCACTGAAGGTTGAACCACCTGCACCGTGTTCTGCCATAATATCTGCTACCTTATAGCCTTCCAGTATGTGCGTGAAGGTATTGACCGTAAAATCAAATTCTTCGGCTACTTTCATCAGCATGTTAATTTCACTTTGAACATAGGAATGACAGCTGATGTAACGCTCACCATTTAATATTTCCAGCAAGGTTTCCATTTCATCATCGTGACGGTAGGCCTCTCCTGATGCTTTTTTCTCGCCGTAAGCTTTAGCCTGTGTAAAATAATCTCTAAAGACCTGCTCCACTCCCATTCGGGTTTGCGGAAATCTTGAGTTTCCACCCCAGTTAGATTGTTTGACGTTTTCTCCTAAAGCAAATTTGATGTGCTTTGGGGTGTTATCATAAATTAAATCTTCAGCATTTTCTCCCCACTTGAGTTTTAAAACCGCAGAGCGTCCGCCAATCGGGTTGGCAGAACCATGAAGCAACTGAATACTGGTTACACCACCAGCCAAAGATCTGTAAATACTGATGTCATCAGGATCTACGGCATCTTCCATAGTCACTTCAGCAGAAGAATTGTGTCCGCCTTCATTGATCGATGTTCCGGCTATGTGAGAATGCTCGTCTATGATACCGGCGGTTAAAAACTTACCGGTTCCGTCGATAACTTCAGCTCTTCCATCACTTAAGTCTTTACCAATCTTAGCGATTTTACCATCTTTCAGTAAAACATCGGTATTTTCCAAAGTTCCTTCCGCTTCACCGGTAATAACCGTTGCATTTTTAATCAATAAACGCTCTGGTTGCGACTGGGCAGAAGCTCTTCCATAGGACGAATTAGGATACGTCATGGAGAGCATTTCCATAGCTTTTTCCTCCTCTTTCTTGTCCTCCTCTTCTTGTTCTGAAACGGATTCAGTTTGCTTTTGAATGGCTCTGAATGTGGTCGTGTTACCGTCACCTAAAATAGCTTGACCGTCAATATTTGCCTGAAAAGGCTGAATTTTTGAGGTTAGAAGCGCATATTCTTCCCTGGATTTATCGGCATCTTTCAAGACCAAGGTCATCCATTCGTCTTCATACGTAAGTTTACTTCCAAGCTTCAAGGTATCCTGCTTGACTTCAGCAGAAAATTCACCCGATTTGTTCTTGATGGTTAATTCATAGGTTTCATCATTCAAAACCAAATCGTATGCCCCTGAAATATCAATCACATCCATAGGCTGCAAACGGTGACGTTGTCCCTGAACCCAGTTTTCATAGATTTTAAATTCGTCTTCAAACAGTTCTTCAGAAGTAATGATGAAGTTAGCCACTTTACCTTTTTCCAAAGTTCCTAGTAGCTCAGAAGCACCTATAGCTTTGGCAGGCTGTGTCGTTAGACCGGCAAGAGCAGTCTGCTTATCCAGGCCGCGTTCAACCGCTTTCTTCAGATTCTTCAGCAATTCATCCGGGGATTTTAGTCCTTTAGACGTAAACGAAATATCAACCCCGTGCTCTGCAAGAATTTTTGCATTGGAAGGTGCATATTGCCAGTGTTTCATATCTCCAAGGGTAAGATATTCTCTTAAGAAGGGATCTTCCACATCGTAAGCCTCAGGAAACTTAAGCGGTAAAATGAAATGCGCATTAATTTCCTTCAGGTCTTCTATGCGTTTGTACTCATCTCCAGACCCGATGATGGTATACTGAACATCAAACTGGTCTCCAATTTTATCAGCTCTGAAGGCGTCTAAATAATTGTCTACCGAAAATAATTGAGGCATGTTCTTTTTGGCCAGATAAGCTTCAATAGCCAGATCCTTTTCCTCTATAAGGCCGTTTTCATAAGCTTTAGCATCATGGTAAAATTGTCTCAGCAAAGCTGTATAACCCATAATCGAGCTTGGATAGGCCTGACGAGACTGCTTGCTTTTACTAAACTCATAGTAAAACCCGGACTTATCTTTCAACAGATTTTCGTTGAAATTTTCGCTTTCAGCCAGTGCAAATAAAGCACCGCTTCCCCTCATAAAGCCATCAGCTATATGCGTGTTAACCGCTCCAAAACCTGCTTTACGCATGGTCTCCGCTTTCTTCTCATCAAATTCAAAATGAGATTTTGCAGACTGCTCCGGTCTCATGTGATCATTCCAGTAATAGCCCTTTCTGTTTGGGTCATACTGGGGCTGAGAAGCTCTGGGTGCAGAGGCAATATCCTTGATTCCAAAATCAGAATAGACTTCCACAAAAGAAGGATAGACGTGTTTGCCTTTCGCATCCACAACTACTGTGTTTTCCGGAAGACTTACATTTTTACCAACTTCAACGATTTTCCCATCCCTGAAAAGCAAGGTAGCGTTTTCAATGGTTTGTGAGGGTGATACATGAATGATGGCAGACTTGACTGCGGTGTAATTGCTGGTCCGAGTCTTGACTCCCTTGTTCTCAGGAAAATAATCCTGAGCAAAAAGACCAGCACTCAACAAGCAAAATAAAAGAAAGATGTTTTGTTTCATTGAAATTTGATTTAGTGATTAATAATTTATTTATTGATAATAATTGACCAGTAAAGCCACCACATAGTCGTAACTTTTCATACCCAGTGGCTGATTATTGACTTTGAGGTAATTCCCGTATACGGTTTCCATAACTAATTCTACAGGTCCGGTGTAGGCCTGCCAAAACTCCTGAACTTCTTTGTAATTTTTCAAAACGCCTGGACGGAGTTCTGCGATAAGAGCTTCCGATAAAAGAGGATCTTTTTTATACATATCATTGAGACTATACTTCAAAGCAAAAGTTAAACCCGAGTATTGCAAAAATCTGTTCTCGTCCTGCATAGTGATGACAGAGGCTATGAAATTGGCTTCATTTTCCTTGGAGTATCCCAGCTGATGCCCAATTTCGTGCGCCATGGTTGTAGGCAGTTTATACTTGGGAATTTTATAATTGTATTGTCCTTCGTTGGTAAACGGATTAACATACCCGCTAAAGCCTCCATAAGAAAGCGGTAAGGAAAACAAAGATTTTTTTAGATTTTCTACCCGATACGGAATTTTCAGATCTTCGTTGGTTGAGTTGGTATAGGCTTCAAAAACCCACTGCTGAAGTTGACCCTGCTTAAATTTATAGTCTACTTTAACACTGTCATTCTCGGCCAGTTCAGCATGTAAATCATTGGTTTTCTGAATCAAATCGCAGGTGAATTCATACAACTCCGCTTTGGTATATTCTGTGGAGATGCCCAAAGACTTATGCAATGGGAGGCGGTAATAATTGAAGCCCCAGAACAGATGAAACAAAAAGTAAATTAAAGACACAAACGCCATAGCTTCTAAAAACCGTGTGCCCAATTTTCTGAACCTGCTCTTAATTAACCTGAATATCCAAACCACAATTATTAGGACAAGCGCAGAATAAAACAAATCTCCAAGCGAAAAAGGAATCCAGGACGTCAGATAATGCTGAAGCTGAGATGAGACTAAAAAAAAACCTTCACTGTAATACGTTTCGACCCAGGCAGGGTTTTGTTTCAGCACGTAAATCAAGAGCAACTGAAAAGGAAAAAATAAAGCAAGACAGTTTAAGGTGATGTTTTTCAAGTGGTCATTTAATTATATGATGAATTGTCCACTACGGGAGTTTAGGTAAATTCAGTCTCAAACTTAATCAATTTTTAAAAATACTCACATATTTATCGTAATTTTGAAGGCGTCAAAACACAACTCAAATCCAACACGGAATGATCATTTTCTTTAAAGCTGAATCGACGCATTACTTCGCAGTTTCCCTTGTAAAACGACCAGATTACGAAACCATCAAAAAATTTAAATGGGTATTTGGCGATGCTCAATTCGTTGATGAAAAACAGATCGACGGGCAGTTTATCGGACCTCGTCAGGTGATGATTACACCCTGGAGCACCAATGCTGTGGAAATTACTCAAAATATGGGAATCGATGATGTTCAGAGAATTGAAGAGTTTTATGATGTGACTTCGGAAGATAGGGATTTCGATAAAATGCTTTACCAAAAGTATGATGGCTTGGATCAGGAAATTTTTACTATAGATATCCATCCTGACCCTGTTCTTGACATAAATGACATAGCGGAATACAATCAACAGGAAGGCCTGGCTCTCAATGAGGAAGAAGTCGGTTATTTGGAAAACCTTTCCAAAAAACTGGGACGTAAATTAACCGATGCTGAAGTCTTTGGTTTTTCTCAGGTCAATTCAGAGCATTGCAGACATAAAATCTTTAACGGAACCTTTATCATTGATGGAGAAGAGCAGCCTGAATCGCTTTTCAAACTCATCCGTAAAACCTCTGAAACGCATCCCAACAGTATCGTTTCGGCCTATAAAGACAACGTAGCTTTCATCAAAGGACCACAGGTTGAGCAGTTTGCTCCTACCCGTCCTGAAATGGCTTCAGAATATAAAAATTCAAAATTCAATTCTGTAATTTCCCTGAAAGCAGAAACCCACAATTTTCCGACTACAGTAGAACCCTTCAACGGGGCTGCCACAGGTAGCGGCGGTGAGATAAGAGACCGGCTTGCCGGCGGAAAAGGCTCGTTGCCCTTAGCCGGATCTGCTGTATATATAACCTCTTACCCCAGACTTACCGATTCCAGGACCTGGGAAAAATCAGTCCCTAAACGGGAATGGCTGTACCAAAGTCCGCTGGACATTCTGATTAAAGCCTCCGACGGCGCTTCAGATTTTGGAAATAAATTTGGTCAGCCGCTCATCAATGGTTCTTTGTTCACCTTCGAACATGAGGAACATAACCGATTATTAGCCTACGATAAAGTCATCATGCTGGCCGGTGGTGTTGGTTACGGCAAAGCCGATCAGGCCTTAAAGGACATTCCCAAAAAAGGCGATGATATCGTTATTCTGGGCGGCGACAACTACAGAATTGGTATGGGAGGTGCTGCAGTATCTTCTGCAGATACCGGCGAATTCGAAAGCGGTATCGAACTCAACGCCGTACAGAGATCCAACCCCGAAATGCAAAAAAGAGCTGCCAATGCTATTCGTGCCATGGTCGAACTCGAGGAAAACCCGATTCGCTCTATTCATGATCACGGCGCCGGCGGTCACCTGAACTGCTTAAGTGAATTGGTTGAAGACACGGGGGGTCATATAGATATTGACAAACTTCCTGTGGGCGATTCAACGCTTTCCGCCAAAGAAATTATAGGTAACGAATCTCAGGAACGCATGGGTCTGGTGATTGGAAAAAAAGACTCCGAATTTTTGAAAAAAGTGGCCTTACGGGAGCGCTCTCCAATGTATCGCGTAGGAACGGTCACCGATGACCATCAGTTTGTATTCAAAAATTCCAAAACTCAGGAAAAACCTTTGGATCTGAAGTTAGAGGATATGTTTGGGAGCTCTCCCAAAACCATCATGAAAGATCACAAAGTAGAAAGAACTTATTCAAATCCTGAATTCGATTCTAAAAAAATATACGATTACGTCGAGCAGTTGCTTCAACTGGAATCCATCGCCTGTAAAGACTGGCTGGTCAATAAAGTGGACAGATGCGTTTCCGGTCGCGTTGCTGTTCAGCAAACTGTAGGACCCTTGCAGGTTCCACTTAATAACTGCGGGGTAGTTGCCTTAGATTATAACGGCAAAGAAGGGGTTGCCAACTCCATTGGTCACTCGCCTATTTCTGGCTTAATCAATCCTGCTGCAGGAGCCAAAAACTCTGTCGCAGAGGCCTTAACCAACATCATTTGGGCACCATTGCAAGATGATTTAACTTCAGTTTCATTGTCAGCTAACTGGATGTGGCCCTGTAATAATGAGGGCGAAGATGCCAGACTGTATGAGGCAGTGAAAGCCGTTTCAAAATTTGCTATTAATCTGGGAATCAACGTTCCTACCGGTAAGGATTCCTTATCGATGAAGCAGCGTTATAAAGACCGGGAAGTGCTTTCGCCGGGGACGGTGATTATCTCTGCGGCCGGGCACTGTAATGAAATCACCCGTGTGATTGAACCTATGTTTCAAAAAGAGGCAGGATCTATATATTATTTGGATTTTTCTCAGCATGACCTGGAGCTCGGCGGCTCAGCTTTCTATCAACTCTTGAATAAAGTTGGACATAAGGCCCCATCCGTCAATGCAGATGCTGAATTCAAAAAGAAATTCAATGCCATTCAAACGCTGATCAAACAACATAAACTAGTCAGCGGTCATGATATTTCATCGGGAGGCCTCATTACCACTTTGCTGGAATTATGCTTTGCGGACAATGATTTAGGCGCTGAACTGGATTTCAAAGCTTTTGAAGAAAAAGATGTGTTCAAACTCTTGTTTGCAGAAAATACAGGCATTGTGTTTCAGGCGGATGGAGATTTAACTGCAGATTTTAAGGAACTTGACCTACATCCCCTCTATCTTGGAGAAGTAAACTCAACCGGTAAGCTAAGCATTGCTCTTGATGAACAAAACCTGAGTTTTGATGTGGATACCTACAGGAACTACTGGTTACAGACGTCTTATGAATTTGACAAACACCAGAGTGGAGAAGTAAAAGCTAAAGAACGTCACGAGAACTTCAGGGATAACGGCTTAACCTTCAATTTCCCGGCGCATTTTGATGGAAAATTAAAACCCGTTGAGGGGAAACGCATCAAGGCTGCCATCATAAGAGAAAAAGGCTCAAATTCTGAACGTGAGATGGCCAGAGCCATGCATCTGGCCGGGTTTGATGTAAAAGACATCCACATGACCGATTTGATGTCTGGTGAAGAAACTCTGGAAGATGTCCAGTTTATTGCAGCCGTTGGAGGATTTTCGAATTCCGACGTTCTGGGCAGCGCTAAAGGCTGGGCCGGAGCTTTCAAATACAATGAAAACGCCAACCTGGCTTTGCGCAATTTCTTCAACAGGGAAGACACCTTATCGCTTGGGGTATGTAACGGATGTCAGCTCTTTGTAGAGCTGGGACTGATCACACCACAGCATGAAGAAAAACCGAAAATGCTACACAACGACTCAGGAAAGTTTGAATGTCGCTTCACGGCGGTCACTATTTCCGAAAGCAAGAGCATCATGCTCAAAAGCCTCGAAGGCTCTACGCTGGGTATTTGGGCCGCGCATGGGGAAGGTAAATTCTATTTACCAATGGAAGAACATCAGTATTCCATACCTGCGAAATACTTCAGAGAGGAATTCCCCTGCAATCCGAATGGTTCAGATTATAATGCAGCCATGCTTTGCGATGAAACAGGAAGACATCTGGTGATGATGCCACACCTGGAGCGATCGACCTTTTCCTGGAACTGGGCACATTATCCTAAAGACAGAAAAACCGATGAGGTTTCGCCGTGGATTGAGGCTTTTCAAAATGCAAAAACATGGTTCGAAAAAGCTTAAGCTATGCTCACTCAGAAACAATTGATTGAAAAATTAGATTTAGAAAAACATCCTGAAGGCGGGTATTTCAAAGAAACCTACAGAAGTGATCTTTCCATTTCTAAAAACGAATTACCTTCTGAATTTGAGTCAGAACGAAGTGTATGCACCTGCATTTATTTTATGTTAACAGCTAACGCGTTTTCAGCCTTTCATAAAGTCAATCAGGATGAAGCCTGGCATTTTTATTTAGGGCAAAGAATTTCACTTCACATGATTTCTCCTGAAGGGGATTACTCTAATATCAAAATAGGGTCGGATTTTTCAGCAGGAGAAACACCTCAGTTTGTCGTTCCTGCTCAGCACTGGTTTGCTGCTGAAATTGATCATCCCGAAGGCTTTGCACTTGTGGGCTGTACCGTTGCTCCCGGCTTTGATTTTAAAGATTTTAAATTAGCTGAACGCCAGCAACTTCAGCAGAAATTCCCTAAACATAGTGAATTGATTTTGAGACTCACACGCTAACTTTCTTTTTTGAAAACAAAAATCTGTTCGATTTGTGAAGAAGAATTTGAGGTACTGTATCGAATTCAGATAGAAAAGGGCAAAACATGGATTTTTGCCTGTAAAACCTCCTCAGAGAAGCAGCAGGGCCTCCCGCATTACAAATACGGAGGAACCTGGAAGGGCAAAAGGCACTAAACAGGTTATACAGAACATATTTTTACAATTCTCTTAATCTTAATCACAAAAATTTTGATTGTAAGGCTTTAGAGAGCAAAATCCCTAATTTTTTTTATATTTTTTAACCTAAAACAAATTTTATCAAAAGTTAAGATCAACTTCTTATTCAACTCTATTATATTTTGTTAATTTGAATATCCTTAAAAAATGCCTGATGAAAAAAATTCTTTTATTGCTCTTTCTTCCATTTTTAAATTATGCGCAGGACAAGCCAATTGTTGATATTGGGGGTGCATTGCGTTACAATTATCTATACACCTCATGGAATGGCGACCAAAAAGACATAGGAGGAGATTTTGTTTATGATATATTTAGAGTGAATGCTGAGGCCAGATACAAGGGCGTTTACTTAAATGCAGAATATCGTGAATACTCTCCAGCCTTTGGAGGTGGATTCATGAAAAGTGGCTGGATGGGGTATTCCTTCAATGAAAAAGAAGATATTCATATTGGCTTGACTCAGGTTCCCTTTGGCATTCAGGAATACAATTCTTTCAACTGGTTTTTTAATCTCACTTACTACACCGGACTTGAAGATGACCATGATATGGGGGTAAAATACATGAATAAAGGAGAAAAATTTGAATACCAGTTAGCCTTTTTCAAAGGCTCTGAGTTATTTGATCTCGGAGGAGCGAGTGAGGTCAGTTCAAATCGGTATGCCTATGATATTGTGGGCAGGAATAAAGAAATAAACCAGTTCAATGGAAAATTTGTTTATAAAACAGGAGAGAAATTCAAACACAGAATTGGTCTGTCTGCTCAATATGGAGGACTTTATAACATCGACACTAAAGAGGTTGGAAACCACAGTGCGTTTGCACTCCATCATGAAGTTTTTCATAAAAGATGGAACTTAAAAACCTCATTGATTACAGCTAGACATAATCCCATCAATGCCCTAGGACAAAGCAGAGAGGTTGTCCAAATGGGAGCTTATGGATTTCCTTATGAAGTAGCTTCCGACTATGAAATGTACACCGCAGCTATATCTTATAATTTGCCTGTGAGTCTGGGCCCCATAAGCAATCTCAAATTCTACAATGACTTTGGGTATATGGATAAACAGGCTTCAGGATTCAAAAATACAGCTATGAACGTTACGGGGGTTTTGGTCATGGCTGGCGATATGTACATCTATGTAGATTATGCCGCCGGATATAATCACTCCTGGTTTGGTGGAAACTTCACTAACGAACTGGGAGAAGGTAATCCAAATTTAGGCTGGGAAGCGAGGTTTAATATCAATTTTGGGTATTATTTCTTAACCGACAATAAATCAAGATAAGTTATAAACTAAAAGAATAATTATATGTCTCAAAAAGTAACCAGAAGCGATGAAAAGAAATCCATCTTTGGCCTGGAAATTAACGGTCCTGTTTTCTTTTCATCGACCATCTTAATCATAATCAGCATTGCTCTTACCCTTTATTTTGGGGATGCTGCTGAAGCCTTTTTTAATTCAACTCAAAACCAAATTGCAAAATATGGCGGCTGGGTATTTGTGCTAAGTGTAAACGTTTTTCTGATCTTTGTTCTCTATCTGGCTTTTAGTAAATACGGAAAAATTAGGTTAGGCGGAAAGAATGCTGAGCCCGAATTCAAAACCATTTCCTGGTTTTCCATGCTTTTTAGTGCAGGAATGGGGATTGGCTTACTTTTCTGGAGTGTTGCAGAACCCGTCACACACTTTGTCAATCCTCCGGCGGGTACAGAAAATACGGCCGAAGCAGCCAAACAAGCCATGAATTTTACATTCTTACACTGGGGTTTTCATGCCTGGGCCATCTACGCTCTGGTAGGTTTAGCGCTTGCGTTTTTCACCTATTCCAGAGGTTTACCACTTACCATAAGAAGTGTGTTTTATCCTTTTCTAGGTGATAAAATCTATGGTATTATTGGAGACATTATCGATATTTTTGCCGTGTTAGCTACGCTTTTCGGACTTGCAACTTCACTGGGTTTCGGGGTACAGCAGGTAGCTGCCGGTCTGGAACAGGTTTTTGGCTTAAGCTCTGGAATAACAACCCAGGTTTTACTTATAGCAGGAATTACAGCTGTTGCGACGATCTCAGTTGTACTGGGGGTTGATAAAGGGGTGAAGGTGCTTAGTGAATGGAATATCAGAATAGCGGTTGTCTTGTTGCTTTTGGTCGTTGTATTGGGTCCAACACTTTTCATATTTGAAAGCTATCTGGAAAATCTCGGAAATTATTTTACAAGCATTGTTGAAATTTCACTGTGGAATGAAAGTTTTACTGGTGGAAACTGGCAAAACAACTGGACTTTATTTTACTGGGGGTGGTGGATTGCCTGGTCTCCGTTTGTAGGAACGTTTATCGCCAGGGTTTCTAAAGGAAGAACGATTAAGGAATTTATTTTAGGCGTGCTTATCGTTCCCAGTCTCATCACATTCTTTTGGATTACGGCCTTCGGAACTTCCGCACTGGATTTGATTTTGAACGGGAATGATACCATTGCCACGGCTGTAGATTTTGATGTCGCCACTGCGTTATTTGTCTTTTTTGAAGAGATTCCATTAACTCTCATACTTAATATTGTAGGGATCATTTTAATCATAGGTTTCTTCATAACCTCTTCCGACTCCGGTTCTTTGGTTATTGATAGTTTGACCTCCGGAGGAAAAATTGAAGCGCCGGTAGGTCAGCGTATTTTCTGGGCTGTAACTGAAGGTACTGTTGCAGCAGTCTTGCTTATAGGCGGTGGACTTGGAGCTTTACAGGCGGCCTCCATTGCCACAGGTTTACCCTTTGCTGTCATTCTTCTCATTATGTGCTACTCTCTATACAGAGGATTGAGAGAAGAAATAGCTAAAAAAGAAAAATATAAAGAAAGCGAACAGAAAAAAGACTACGAAAACATCGTAAGTGAGATTATAAAAAAACGAAATAAAAAATAAAAACTATGCGACCTATTAAAAAGATCTTAGTCGGTTTAGACCTCTCTGATATTGATCAACAGCTCATCAGATACAGTTCCTTTTTTGCCGATATAATCGATGTTGACAAAGTTTATTTTGTACATAACATCAAACGTTATGAGATATCTGAAATGCTGGAAAAAGAATTAGAAGATATCGATCTGGAAGAACTGATTACCGAAGAACTCAAAGACCGAGTGGATGAAAACTTCAATACCGAAGTGGAATGGGAAGTGCTTATTTCTGATGATCCTTACACAGAATCCCTTATTAGCTATATAGTCAATAAATACAGTATTGATTTGCTGATGATGGGAAATAAAAACAACGAGGAAGGCTCTGGAATTCTGGCCTTTAAATTATTAAGAACGACAAGGTGCCAGTTTTTGTGGGTTCCGGAAAATGCCAGTATGGAGATGAAAAAAGTTTGGGTAGGTACAGATTTTTCAAATTCGTCTAAAAAATGTTTCGCTTATGCAGACCTATTAAAATCCAATCATGACTTCGAACTTGAAGCTGTTCACGTCTACAGCCTGCCCGTTCATTTCTCACCCTATTTAAATAATTCTGAAATCAATCCTAAGATGGAAGAATATATCGACAAAAGATTTGACAATTTTCTCAGAAAGATCGACTTCTCCGATAAAATAAAAAAATACAAAATATTGGGCCGAGAAGCCAATGTGGCAAGCAGACTCAAAAAAGAGGCCTACAAAAATGATGTCAATCTGTTGATGGTTGCAGATAAAGGTTCCAATACGATCTCAAACCTCACCTTGGGAAGTATCACGGAAGATTTATTTAATCGGGAATTAAAAATACCTTTGCTCATCATTAAAGATTAACAAATGATTTAAAAACCATGAAACACACCTGTATTCAGTTAAGCTGTCTGCTGCTTATTTTGTCTTTAAGCTTTAGCTGCCAAAAAGAGAAAAACTCAGTTAGTAAAGATGGCTTTGAAACCACTATAGCAGATTCTGCTATGGTGGTTTCTGCACGTAAGGAAGCTTCCGGGATAGGTCTGGATATCATGAAAAAAGGCGGAAATGCCTTTGATGCTATGGTGGCAACAGAAATGGCCCTGGCGGTTTGCTATCCCTTTGCAGGTAACCTTGGCGGAGGCGGTTTTATGGTGTACAGAACCCATGAAGGCCAAACCGGTGCTTTGGACTATCGGGAAAAGGCTCCGTTTTTGGCCACCAAGACCATGTACCTTGATAAAGAAGGGGTTCCCAGCCCACAACTGAGTAGACTCGGAAGTCTGGCCATTGGAGTTCCAGGGACAGTAGCAGGCATGTTTAAAGTCCATGAGAAGTTCGGGACTTTACCCATGGCGGAATTACTTCAGCCAAGTATTGATCTGGCCAGAACCGGTTTTGTGGTGACCTCGAAGCAGGCAGATATGCTTAACACACTACAATCCACCTTCTTACAGGTCAATAAAGACTCTATTCTGTATTCCAGAGCATTTCAAAGCGGAGATACGCTTAGAAATATCGCTCTGGCTAAAACCCTAGAACGAATTTCTAAACATGGACGTTCTGAATTTTATAGCGGAACAACGGCAGAGATTTTAGTTGATTTTATTTCAAAATATGGCGGAATTATAAGGCTTCGAGACCTGAAAGCCTACGAAGCGGCGTGGAGAGCACCCATTGAGGTCTCTTATAAAGAACTCAAAGTCATTTCCATGTCTCCCCCCTCCAGTGGGGGCATTGTGTTAGGTCAAATTTTAATGATGCTAGAAAATCATGAGCTTAAAGCTTTAGGTCATAACTCTTCAAAATACATTCAGTTGCTTACCGAAGCAGAACGCAGAGCCTATGCAGACAGAAGTTTTTATCTGGGCGATCCGGATTTTGTCAACATCCCACAGGATAGTCTTCTCAGCGAAGATTATACCAAACAACGTATGCAGGGATTTACATTTGAAGCGGCAACACCTTCAAAAGACATTGGACATGGGAAGATTTCAGGATTTGTCGAAAGTAAAGAAACCACCCACTACTCTATCGTAGACCCATTCGGGAATGCGATTGCTGCAACCACGACCCTGAACGGAGCCTATGGATCTAAACTTTACAGCAATGAACTCGGTATTTTTCTGAATAACGAAATGGATGATTTTAGTGCAAAACCAGGTTTTCCCAATATGTTTGGACTCATTGGTGCAGAAGCCAATGCTATCGAGCCTGGCAAGCGGATGCTGAGTTCCATGACACCCAGCATTGTGGAAAAGGATGGAGAATTTTGGATGAGCCTGGGTTCGCCTGGCGGATCCACCATTATCACCTCTGTACTTCAAACTATTTTAAATGTGTACGAATTTGATATGTCTATGCAGGAGGCCGTAAATGCGCCCAGATTTCATCATCAATGGCTGCCCGATGAAATCACATTTGAAACTCGTGGATTTGACTCTGATTTACTGGACTCTCTAAGAGCAAAAAATTATAAGGTGATTCAACAGGACTCTAAGATTCTGGGGAAAGTAGATGCCATTTTAAAATTACCAAACGGGAAACTACAGGGAGGTGCAGATTATCGCGGAGATGATACCGCCCTTGGGTTTTAATTCCAAGGCTTTGATTTACAGATGACTAAAATCTGCTTTAAGAATTTCGTAAAATTGTCTTGTTTAAAAAAAGGTTTTAATAGAATTTAAAGCAAATATTTATTATTTTTCCCTGATAAAAATTAAAGTTCTCATGGCATCACTAAAACGCTTATTTGATTTTCCATACTACCAACTGGAAAAATATAATTTAAACGACGCTCTTGTAACCAAATATGACGGGGTATGGAAATCTACTTCTACCGAGGAATACATCGAACAGTTCAATAAAATTAGTCGAGGTCTGTTGAGACTTGGTGTAAAGCCTAATGATAAAGTTGCCATTATTTCCACCAACAACAGAACCGAGTGGAACATTATGGATATTGGTATCATGCAGCTGGGAGCTCAGGACGTTCCTATTTATCCAACCATTTCTGAAGAAGATTATGCGTATGTGCTTAACCATAGTGAATCCAAGTTTTGTTTTGTCTCTGATAAAGAGGTGTATGACAAAGTAATGGCTATAAAAGGTGAAGTGGAATCTCTAAAAGAGGTTTATACCTTTGATCAGATAGAAGGAGCCAAAAACTGGACAGAAGTTTTGGACCTGGGTGCCGACGAAAGCAATCAAAGCGAGGTGCTTTCTATCATGAATAAAGTAACCGAAAACGATTTAGCGACCTTAATTTATACTTCAGGAACAACTGGACGACCAAAAGGAGTTATGCTTTCTCATAAAAATATTGCCAGTAATGCTATCAACAGTTCTACACGACTGCCATTAGACAAAGGAAATGCAAAAGCTTTGAGTTTTCTTCCTGTATGTCACGTTTATGAGCGCATGCTGCAGTATATGTATCAGTTTAGCGGAGTAAGTATTTATTTTGCAGAATCTATAGAGACGATAAGCGATAACCTTAAAGAAGTAAAACCAGAAGTGATGTCTGCTGTGCCAAGACTTCTTGAAAAAGTATATGACAAAATCATCGCTAAAGGGGCCGATCTTACGGGTGTGAAGAAAAAATTATTTTTCTGGGCTGTAGAACTTGGATTGAAATACGAACCTTACGAAGGCAACGGCTGGTGGTATGAAACCCGTTTAAAACTTGCGCGAAAATTGATTTTCAGCAAGTGGCAAGAAGCTTTGGGAGGAAATCTGCAAGTGATTGCATCCGGAAGTGCAGCTTTACAGCCGAGATTAGCAAGAGTTTTTAATGCAGCTGGAATGGGGGTTATGGAAGGTTATGGTCTTACAGAAACCTCGCCAGTGGTGTCTGTAAACGATATGCGCGATGGGGGATTCAAAATAGGAACTGTTGGCCGGCCAATTGCAGAAACCGAAGTGAAAATTGCAGAAGATGGCGAAATCCTGGTCAAAGGTCCACAGGTCATGATCGGTTATTATAAAGACAAGGAAAAAACGGATGAAGTCTTAAAAGACGGATATTTTCATACAGGTGATATTGGAGAAATTGATCAAGACGGTTTCCTAAAAATCACAGACCGTAAAAAAGAAATGTTTAAAACTTCAGGAGGAAAGTATATCGCTCCTCAGATCATTGAAAATGTAATGAAGCAATCTCGCTTTATAGAACAAATCATGGTTGTTGGAGAAGGTCAAAAAATGCCTGCTGCCCTGATACAATTGAATAAAGAATTTGTTACTGAATGGGGAGAACGAAAAGATCTAAATCTCGGTGAATCCCTTTCAGAAATGGTGAAAAATCAAGACTTGATAGATAGAATTCAGGAAGAGATCGATTTATACAATCAGAAATTTGGAAACTGGGAGAAAATTAAAAAATTCGAATTAACTCCAGATGAGTGGACGGTTGAAGATGAACACCTTACGCCTACAATGAAGTTAAAAAGAAAAGTGATAAAAGAAAAGTATATGGATCTTTACAATAAAATTTACTCCAACTAAGGGGTTCATGCATTAAAAAGGAGTCTAATTTTAGGCTCCTTTTTAGTTTTAAATCGATTATTAAAAGAATAAATTAGAGTTCTTTGTCCTATGAATCCATCAGCTTCAGGTTGGCTAATTAAGTGTTTACATCGCATCAGCGAATCCACCATTCTATCTTTAAATGAGAATGAATTTTACGACAGGTTAAGAAAAACTGGCTTTATATATGGATCCAGCCAAAGCAGTTTGATTCTTCTAACCAAAAATCTCAAATACACCCAGCAAGAATTAGCAAAAATAAACCTCCTTGTTACTCTCGTCTACGTGGATCATCAAATTTGTGAAGACCAGCCTGGCAGTGAAATCATAATTAGACTTATAGGCTTTTATGAATCGCTACATTCTCAAAAAGAGTTTCTAAAGTCGATTTTCAAATTCAAAACTAAAGCTGAACAAAAATTGGAACAGCTCATTCATAAGCGTGTTCAAACCAATGAAGGTCTTATTCAAAAGAATTTCAGCCACCTTATTACCAATGCTTTATTGTTTACAGATGTATTGACTTACAGAAAAAGCCTGATGACATCAGTAAAGCCAAGCGATTATGCTAAAACTTTGGAAGGCTTGATTATGCAGACGGTTTTCTTAGCTCTGGATAAAAAAACCAATAAAACAACTTACGATTCACTCATCCTGAAACTTATAAAAAGCTCTTTGCGTTATCATGCCACTGATACTGAAAATGTGATGAAAACTCAAGGTATTGACTATAGCCCGGTACTCAGTAGCATGGGAAGTTTGTATGTCTTCGATCTGGCCTGCATGGCGGTTTACAGCGATGAAGAAATTGAAATCAGTGAACTGAAATTCATGAATATTCTGGGATCCGACTTGAATCTTACCGAGTCTCAAACCCATAAAAGTATTGAGTTTCTATTTCATTTTGTTTCTGAGTACAGACAGCATATTGCTTATTTTCATTTCAGTAATCCCCTAAATCACTTTTACCAAAAAAATCAGAAGGCTGTAAAACTCTTACTGAGCAGAAATAAAAATCGGCTGTATAAGGAAATTATCCAGAGCAAAGAACTGGTATATCTGCTTTCCCAGTCAACACAGCGAGAACTGAACGCAGATGAAAAACTAAAAGTTAAAAGTCAACTTTATGACATTTTCAAAAGCATTCCCTCCCTTGCCATTTTTGTGATGCCGGGAGGCAGTGTTCTACTTCCCATTATCATAAAATTCATTCCTCAACTCCTGCCTTCGGCCTTCAATGAAAATTATGAGAAAGATGAATAACATTCCAGATAGTAGATTAAAACCACTATAAGTACTTTGATTAAGGTAATCATAAGCTAAGGTTTTTAGTGTGATGGATTTATTTGATTTCTATAGGACCTCCAGACTTTGATTTGTTTAATACTACATCACCTGTTGGCTGGTTCAAATACTTAATGTTTCCGCCACTGCTTGTTTCAGCCTTCAGGTTAACGACTGAATACACGGTCACATAAGCCCCTGATGAAGCTTTTGATGTGACATTTTCTGATTTTAATTTTTCGGCATCTACATTTGATCCACTTGAAGACTGGACCTCCAATTCACTTGTTGTACCTTCAAGATTAACCGAAGAACCTGAAGAAGATTCAACATTGACTGATATGGCATTCACATCTAAATAAGCCCTGGCTCCACTTGAACTATCCACAATTAGATCATCTAGGTTTAAAATCAAATGAGCAGCAGAACCACTTGAGGTTTCTATATTCAAGGTGTTAAGTTCTAAATCTAAGGTCACTTCACCTCCACTTGAAAGATCCAAATTGAGATTGTCAAAATTCAAGCGTTCCTGAGAAGTAACTTCAGTTCCGCTGGATACTTTTAAAGACTTTAATTTTTCAGTAAAATAAAGAGTAATCTGTTTTGCATCTGCATTTGAAATCTGTTTGGAGGCTCCAATGATCAATTTCCCCTTTTTATTTTCATATTCAAAAACTTCAAATAAATTTTCATTGGCTTCCACTACCATATAGTTGGAAGAAGCAGGTTCTAAAATAACTTCCCAGCCTTTTTTGAGTTCAACATCGGTAAAGGAATCCAACATGATCTGCTCGGTGATGACTTCGCCTTCACCTTCGATTTTTTCGAGATAATCAATGTTGATATTGCAGCCGAAAAACAATAAACACAGGCTGTATACTAGTGCGTAGGTCATGGTTTTCATAAGATTTAGTTTTGAAGGGTTAATGAATCGGTTTTCATACTGCTATCCAAGGGTTTCCAGGTATTCTCCTTATAGTCTAAATAGGTGTTATAATATGAGCGTTTGAAGTTTCTTACTCTGCTAAAATCCAACAGACTTTTATCTAAATACACAATCCTGTCCTTTGGTATATAAACAGTTACTTCAACTTTCATATCTTCTTTCAGGAATTCTGGCTGAGTCAGGAGATAGGTGTCGAGTTCTAAATTAGAATTCTGCAGTTCGAAGTCATAATCGATTAAAGAAGCCCTTTCTCTGGCCTGCGATTCACTTGAACCAAAGCTTTTTTTGGTAACTCTTACCTTCAATTCCTCATCATTGGAGGTTCTGAAATTGACATATACATTGGGACTGTATAATCTGCTTGTATTGGATTCATCCTGGACTATTTTCTGAAGTTTACTCTGTCTAAGTTCATCTGAAAACAGAAGGTTTGCATCCATCTTGATTCTTAAAGTATCTTCAGAAGCGAGGGCCAGTGACTTTACCTCTACCACTTCGGCATCATAACTCACCTCGAGTTCTTTTTTAATACTTAGGGTCGTGATTACAATGACACAAAGTATCCAAATGCCTACTAAGGTGATGTGGCTTATTTTACCAATCGATTTAAGGTTGGAAAAGAGCAATTTCAGGCTTAAAATAAGCAGATAGAAAAAAGGGATTGCTCCTACCAGGAAAAACAAAACGACCTGAATCCAGTATGGAACTCCAAGAGAAAATATTTCCATAGTAGTGAAATCTCCTAGTTCGAAGATGGATATAGTTCCAAAGCTGAACAAAAAAATAAGAGATCCAACCAAAACCACGCCAGAGATGATTAACAATATAACCCCTAAGAATTTTGATATAAAAACACCAAGGGCTTTTAATACTTCTCCAAGACCGTCAAAAAACTTAGTGACTCCAGATTTGGTCTGCTGACCGTATTTGTCATAATCTATATCCCCCACTTTATCTGCGAATTTGGAATAGCTCTCTTTCACCTTGCGTTCTATATTAGATAAATTTACAGGCTCACCCTGCATATCTAGCTTTTGAGCCGTTGTTCTTGCAGCTGGAGTTACTGCCCAGAGGATTACATAAATAGCTACTGTCGCCCCAAAGGAAAACAAGGCTGAAACGATCCAAATGAGTCTAATTACAATTAGATTTAGTCCCAGGTAATGATGCAGACCGGCTGAAACTCCACCTATATAATTGTTCTCAATATCTCTATATAACTTTCGAGAGGTTCTCGCCCTTGAGGAGGTAGAGGTTGAATCTTCATCGTCAATCTTATAAGCTTCAGGCTCACCCATGATGGCAATCATCTCATTCACTTGAGAAAGATTGATGACCTGCTTTTCATGTGTCATCGACTCCGTAAAGAGTTCTGCAATTCTAGCTTCAATATCCTGAAGAATTTCGTCTTTGCTTTCCTCTTTTGCCAGATAGCTTTCTATGGTTTTTAAATACCTGTCCAGTTTAATAAACGCATTTTCATCGATGTGAAAAAACACATTTGCTAGATTAATGTTGATTGTCTTATTCATCGTTAGTTTGTTTTTTTGAAGTAATTTTTGTGACTGCGAAACTCAATTCGGTCCAAGTTTCTGAAAGTTCGCTGAGAAAATCCTTCCCGTCTTCAGTAAGGCCATAGTATTTACGAGGTGGCCCCCCTGTGGATTCTTCCCATCGGTACGATAGAAGATTTGCATTTTTTAGCCTGGTTAGCAAAGGGTAAATCGTTCCTTCAACAACCAGGAGCTTTGCGGACTTCAACGTGTCAAGGATTTCTGCAACATAAGCATCGTCATGACTCAGCACAGACAAAATGCAATATTCCAGGACTCCCTTGCGCATTTGAGCTTTAGTGTTTTCTATTTTCATAATCTCCTTTTAAATAATATATAACAAAGATATATCTTTTAGACACTACTTTGCAATACATAGTAATATAATTTAAAATTTTATTAACATTAGCCTGATGCTGATTTTTTTGATATAGTTCAGAAGCATTAGTAAAATCAGTACACCCAGCTTTTTTTGAATGAAATAAATAAAGTCAAATAGAATTAGAAAAAAATAAAATCACAGTATTGAATTGAATAAATGACTACCTTGAAACTTCAAAATAGAATCTCAATGAAGCTTTCTCCCTCCAAAATCAATTTGTTTTTATTGTCCAAATTACCTTCCGCCTGGCTTTGCGGAGTTCGAGTAAAAACGATAAATGCACAGCTGTGTATGACCACTGTCACTCACCGGTGGATTAATCAGAACCCCTTCAATAGTATGTATTTTGCTGTACAGGCTATGGCAGCAGAACTGAGTACAGGAGCTATAGTTATGAAAGAAATCAGCGACAGCGGTGAAAATATTTCCATGCTGGTTCAGGAAAATTCCTCAAGGTTTTATAAAAAAGCCAAAGGAAAAATAAGGTTTACCTGTGAGGATGTGGAGCTGGTTCAAGACAGCATCAAAACCTGTCTTAAAGAACCTGAAGGACTAAAATTCTGGATGACTTCGACAGCTAAAAACAAATCTGGTGAAGTGGTATCAGAGTTTAAGTTCCAATGGACCGTCCGGAAAAAATAAATTTATGCTAATAAAAAACAAAATTTATGACATTTATCATAATAAACCAGGTATGAAATTGTTATATTCACAGAAACAATTTATATGACATACTTCTACATAATTTTTAAAATTTTTTAATGATGCCCAGAGCAATGTTTGAATACACTAAAGAAATTTTGAGAAAAGTAAGTTTTGATGCCCATCTCTTTTGCAAAGAATTAAAAAAGGCGACAGAACGCTTACTTCCTTACGAACTTGACGAACTTAGAGACTTTATTTTAAGTTTGATAAAAAAGAATCCATCTTTAAAACAATGTATGGTTTACCTCGATTAATATTAAACATCACCTTAAATTAAATCCATTATTCCTCCGAGGAAATAGTGGATTTTTCTTTTATATGTACCTTTACTCAAAAATTTAAATGTCTAAAATCACAGCCTTCACAGGATCCAATTCACAGACTTCCATCAACGATAATTTGTTGCAGTATGCTTTAAACTTTATAAAGAAAGCGAATGTCAATTATATTGATTTGAAAGCTTTGGATGTTCCGATGTATTCTGAAACCCTTGAAAATTCGAATGGTATTCCAGAAGATATTAAAAATTTAAAATCCGAGATCAAAAAAGCTGACGCCTTAATCGTTGCCGTCAATGAGCACAACGGAGCGATGTCTGCTTTTTTCAAAAATATAACCGACTGGCTTTCTCGAAGTGACAGCGAATACCTTAAGGACAAACCCATTTTTTTGATGTCTACCTCACCCGGTAAAGGTGGAGCTCAATCAAGTTTAGAATACACGACCAATAATTTTAAAAAATTTGGTGGAAACGTTATTCATAATTTTAGTCTGCCTTCCTTTGAAGAAAATTTTGATGAAAATGGAATGACAGATAAATACAAAGCCCATCTCGAATCTTTACTCACCACTTTTGAAAACGATTTATAAGCGATTTGAGAACTGTCAAAACATTTCAAAAGAAGCATTTTAGCGGAGATTTTAAACAAAAGCTTTTTCACTGGGGTAAGCAATTCGAAGAAGCTATTTACTTAGACTCCAACGATAGTGAGCATCTATATCAGAGCTATGGAGCTATGCTTGCTGTAGAGGCCTTTACTGCCATAAAATCTGACGATGACAAAGCTTTTGAGCGACTTGATGAATACCAGAGCAACACCAGGGACTGGTTATTTGGATACCTGAGTTATGACTTAAAAAACGATACCGAATCCATTTCTTCAAAAAATGAAGATCATCTTCAATTTCCTGAACTCTATTTTATTCAGCCTAAAAAAATATGGCTTTTAAAGAAAGATCAAATCGAAGCGCATTATCTGAAGATGGTCGATGATCAAATCGATACAGACTTAGAATCTATTCTAAGAACAGATCTTCACAATACGACTTCTCAAGCCATACGATTTACTCCCGGATGGGATAAAGAAGAATATGTTGCAAAGGCTAAACAAGTTTTAGCGCATATCCAAAGAGGAGATATTTATGAAGTCAATTTCTGTCAGGAATTTTTCGTGAAAAACACCGAAATTCAACCTCATGCTACCTTTGATCATCTGAATTCAGTTTCAAAAGCTCCATTTTCCTGTTTTTTAAAGCTGGAACAATACTTTGCACTTTGCGCCAGTCCGGAGCGGTTTCTGAAAAAAGAAAATCAGAAATTGATCTCACAGCCCATTAAAGGCACTGCCAGGCGTGGCGCAAATCCCGCTGAAGACGAGCAGTTAAAACAAAACTTACAAAATGATCCCAAGGAGATTTCAGAGAACATTATGATTGTGGATTTAGTGAGAAATGACTTGTCCAAAACAGCAGAAAAAAGTTCTGTAAAGGTTGAAGAACTTTGTGAGATCTACTCCTATGAACAGGTTCATCAAATGGTTTCGACTATCACCTCTAAAGTCAGAATCGATTATTCTGTAGCTGAAATCTTAAAATCATTGTTTCCTATGGGAAGTATGACAGGAGCTCCCAAGTGTTCGGCCCTGGAAATTGCAGAAACCTACGAATCTACAAAACGTGGACTTTACAGCGGAGCTATTGGTTATATCACTCCTGAAAATGATTTTGATTTTAATGTGGTCATCCGAAGTTTGCTCTACAATTCAGAAAAAAAGTACCTGTCCTATATGGTAGGTAGTGCCTTAACTTCTCTGGCAAAACCGGAACAGGAATATGAGGAATGCCTTATAAAAGGCAAAGCATTACAATATGTTGTTAATGCGTCTAATGTTACTGAAGAATAAAGCAATAAAGTTTAATTTAGTGTTTTTCTAAAGATGCAAAACCGTTTCCAGACACATATAGAATCTGAGTTCCCCGAATTACTGAGTCAGCCATTCATCATTGCCACCAGTGGCGGTATTGATTCTGTAGTTTTGGCGAATCTGTGTTTCCATTTGAAACTGGATTTCGCTTTAGCCCACTGCAATTTTCAATTGCGAGCAGAAGCCAGTGATACAGATGCGCGTTTTGTGGAAGATTTGGCCGACTCCATGAATAGGCCGTTTTTTATAAAAAAATTTGAAACCGAGACTTTATCAGATGAACAAAATGAATCCATTCAAATCACAGCCAGAAACCTGCGCTACGGATGGTTTCGCGAGTTGATAGAAACGACCTCATACAATTACCTGCTCACCGCACACCACCTCAACGATAGTCTGGAAACTTTCTTTATAAACCTAAGCCGCTCTACCGGGCTCAAGGGTCTTTTGGGAATCCCAGACCGGAATGACTACATAAGAAGACCGCTTTTGATATTCTCCAAAGAAGAAGTCAAAAATTTTGCTATTGAGCAGAACATTGAATGGCGGGAAGACCAAAGCAATAATTCTACAAAATACTTAAGAAACAAGGTAAGACATGAAGTTGTACCTAACTTAATAGATTTAAATCCAAATTTTTTGGCCAACTTTGAATCCAGTCTCGAAAAATTAAAGGATGCTGAACTTCTGATTGAAGATTACACCACTTTGCTTTTTAAAACCCTGGTCACAAAAAAGGACGAGCATTATGAAATCGATATTGAAAAGCTAAACAGATTTCCAAACCAAAAAGCGATTTTGTATCAATTGCTGGAAAGTTTTGGTTTTACTGAATGGGAGGATGTATACCGTTTGAAAGATGCTCAAACGGGTAAGAAAATATTTTCAGCTTCGCATCAGCTTACTAAAGATCGTGAAAAATTGATCTTATCAAGTATTTCTAAACAGAGCTTTAAAGCTGCTGACCTCAAAGCCGGTCAAACAAGTCTTGACTTAGGTAATTTCAGATTGAACATAGAAGACGTCACTCAGCTTGGAAATTTCACTTCGAATGTGGCCTACGTCGATAAATCAAAACTTCAGTTTCCCTTACATTTGAGAACTGTACAACATGGAGATTACTTTTATCCCTTCGGAATGAAAGGAAAAAAGAAATTAAGCGATTTTCTAAAAGATGAAAAAATAAGTCCGCATCTGAAACCTTCTCAGCTTTTGCTATGCAATGGCAATGCTGATGTAATTTGGGTACTGAACTTAAGAATAGATAATCGCTACAAAGTAGAATCAACCACTGAGGATATCCTCAAAATTGAAATTTTAAATGATTAGAGCCTATTTATTACTCATTTTTTCACTGCTGATTATAACTAAGTCCCAGGCTCAATTTGGGTTTGAGAAACAGGATAACTCTTTAAACCCATCCAGCTGGGAAGCTTCAGTTGTTAAAAAGTCCGATAGTATTTTTACGGTAAAGATTACTGCTCAAATTGAAGAAGGCTGGCATTTACCTTCTCAAACTGAATTAAAAGAAGGTGAAAGCGGACCTATCCCTACAGAGTTCAATTTTGAATTTGATTCTGCGGTATTAGAAAAAATAGGATCAACTCAGGAACCGGATGGCATAACCAAATTTGATGAGATCTTCAAAACAGATTTAACCTATTTTCTTAACCAGGCCACCTTTAAGCAAGATTTTAAAGTAACAGCTAAAGAGGGTTCGCTCGATCTAGAAATCCTCTTCATGATTTGTAATGATGAGATGTGTCTCCCTCAGGATCAAAAACGCTTTAGCTTTAGTATTTCAGATGCACAGTTGATGCTTACAGAAACCCAAATCATCGAAATTAAAAGCAGGGACAAAGTTCAAACTGAAGCTTTAAAACTCGATCTCAAAGGTGAAAGCCAATTCCAGATAAATTCAGAAGAAGACCAGGACAGCAATTTTACCATTTTTCTTTTGGGTTTTATTGGCGGACTTATAGCTTTGCTTACCCCCTGTGTATTTCCTATGATTCCGTTGACGGTTTCCTTTTTCACCAAAGGTGCAAAGACCAAAAAATTAGGCCTGATGAATGCTCTGATGTATGGCTTTTTTATCTTTTTGATTTACCTATTGCTGAGTTTGCCTTTTCACCTGATCGATTCGGTTAATCCGGAAATTTTGAATAGCATTTCCACAAATCCAATTCTGAATATCATCTTTTTCATCATTTTCTTATTTTTTGCTTTTTCATTTTTTGGGTATTACGAAATCACATTACCAAATTCCTGGAGCAGCCGACTAGATCAGAAAGCAACCAGCTTTGGCGGTGCTGTCGGTATTTTCTTTATGGCGCTAACGCTCGCCTTAGTGTCTTTTTCCTGTACAGGACCTATACTTGGCTCCTTACTCGGCGGTTCTCTTACCGCAGACGGGGGCGCTACGATGCTGACCTTCGGTATGGGTGGTTTTGGACTGGCTTTGGCCCTGCCCTTTGCCTTGTTCGCGTTGTTTCCCAATTGGTTGAACTCACTTCCAAAAAGCGGGGGATGGCTCAATACAGTGAAAGTCGTCTTAGGATTTTTGGAATTAGGACTTGCTTTCAAATTTCTATCGAATGCAGATTTGGTAGAACACTGGGGAATACTCAAAAGAGAAGTGTTTATCGGTATTTGGATTGTGATTGGAATTGCCATGCTGCTCTATCTTTTTGGAAAACTCAAATTTCCTCATGATGAACCTCGCCAAAAACTGAGTAAAGGAAGAATTTTTGCAGGGCTTCTTACTCTGGCTTTTGTAATCTACCTCATCCCTGGACTTACCAATTCTTCACAGGCCAATTTAAAATTACTGAGCGGATTCCCTCCTCCTCTGTTTTATAGCATTTATGAAAAAGAAACCGAAGGTCCGCTTGGATTGAAAGCTTATAAGGACTTTGATAAGGGATTACAGGCTGCTAAAGCACAGAGCAAACCCATCCTATTGGATTTCACAGGCTGGGCCTGTGTGAATTGCAGAAAAATGGAAGAACAGGTCTGGAGTGATCCGGAGGTATATGAAACCATCAAAAACGATTACATTCTTATTTCCCTGTATGTCGACGATAATGCCAGGCTGGATAAAGAGGAGAGGTTTAACTTTGAAAGAAGCAATGGGTCGGTTAAGAAAATCAGAACCGTTGGTGATAAGTGGGCCACCTTTCAGACCCTAAATTTCAGAAATAATTCTCAGCCTTACTACGTTTTACTCTCTCCAGAGCTGGAGATTCTGAATGTAACCAATGCCTACGAACCTTCATCTCAGGCTTATTTGAACTGGTTAGAAACCGGACTTGAAAACTTCCAAAACAAAAAAGATAGAGCTGAATAGCTCTATCTTTTTTGTTTAATACGCGTAAATCCATTTATAATGCGACTTCTATCTGATTTCTCATGATATCTTCAAAAGTTTCCCTTTGTCTGATCAAATGAGCTTTGCCTTTATGCCAGAGCACTTCCGGTGGTCTAAATCTTGAGTTGTAATTGCTCGCCATAGAGTAACAGTAGGCACCGGCATTTTTAAAGGCTAAAATATCGCCTTCACTTATTTCTGAAATCATTTTATTGTTGGCAAAGGTGTCTGTTTCACAGATATAGCCTACCACAGAATAAAACCGCTTGTTGCGCTTTGGATGTGAAATATTGATGATGTCATGTTTCGACCCGTAAAACATGGGACGAATTAAGTGATTGAATCCGGAATCGATTTGAGCAAAAACCGTTGAGGTTGTTTGCTTAACTACATTCACTTTAGCCAAAAACAATCCTGCTTCACTTACTAGGAATTTCCCGGGCTCGAAGGCCAGCGTCAATTCCCTGCCGTAAGATTTACAAAATTCATTGAAACGTTTGGTTAACTTAGCGCCCAATTCCTCCACATCGGTTTCGATGTCCCCTTCGTGGTATGGCACCTTAAATCCGCTTCCAAAATCCAGAAATTCCAGATTTTTGAATTGAGCCGCAGCATCAAAGAGAATTTCTGCAGCGTGAAGAAACACCCCAATATCGAGAATATCGCTCCCGGTGTGCATGTGGATACCGTTGATGTTCATGCTCGTATTTTCCACTATCCGTAAAACGTGAGGCATCTGATGTATAGAAATTCCAAATTTGGAATCGATATGGCCCACAGAAATATTGGTATTTCCACCGGCCATGACGTGAGGATTAATACGAATACAAACCGGTACGCTTGGATGTTTCGCCCCAAACTGCTCAAGAATAAGCAGATTATCGATGTTGATTTGAACGCCTAGCTCCACCGCTTCTTCGAGTTCTTCCATGGAGACCCCGTTAGGCGTAAAAATAATTTTACCCGGTTCAAAACCTGCCGCAATACCCAAGCGCACTTCCTGTATGGAAACGGTATCCAAAGCACTTCCAAGCTGATTGAATAATCTCAGAATACTCAAATTGGACAAGGCCTTTACCGCATAGTGAAGACGCAAGTGTTTGACCTTTTTAAAAGCTTCCGTAAGACGTTTATACTGTTTTGTAATCTTTTCTGAATCGTAAACGTAAACTGGACTACCAAATTCCTGAGTGATTTTTAAAAGGTCTGCGTGTATCATTGGTTTTAAAATTTAAAATAAAGGGGTTATTCGGGTTAAGATTTTTAATCCGGCTAAAATAGTAAACATAAATGAATAAGGATTATGCCGCTATCTTAGATTTCAGATAGCATTTCTTTGAAATTTTGACGCGTTTTTGTTTTACCAGCTTGGAAACTAATTTTCTTTTAAGCTTGGTTTTGTAAGACCTAAAAAGAAACCCGCAAAATTTTGCTGGAGATAACTGCTGGAATATAAATTGAAAAATAATCATGTTGCAATTTTAAGCATTATAGTATTTACTTCTCCAGATGGCTGTGTTAAAATTCTTGCCTTTTGCAAAGCCGTAATACAGGGCAATACCCGCAATCCATTTGAACATAAATAAGAATAGCAAGATAAATTCTGTCCTGATATTATCTTCACTCATAAAAAAGCCACTTGGGACAAGTGCAGTACAAATCAGGGCTGATAAGAATACGAGAAGCATAAAATTTTCGAAGGTTTTAAAAGGCCACATCATCAATTTACGAAATGGATTTAAGTCGTTTCCCCATTTATGAATCAAGTAGTAATAATCATTTCCAATAGGTGCAAATAATAAAGGATCATCTGCATTTTCTAATTTAAATAATTTGGAAGGAGCCATGATTTTAAATCCCTGCAAACTGGTTTCATGCTCTTCTTCCAAGGTTTTAATTTTTGAAATGGCTTCATAAGGTAGTTTGCCCTTAAAATATTTTGAATCTAGAAATCTTAATCTGTACGTGATGCAAATTTTTTCAATTTGATCGATATGATAAATTTCACTGGACTGCAGTTTATCAAAATCAAAATCATTGGAGTCGATAGAGTCTCCGGAAGTTACCTTATTTAAAATCTCACCGTTTCTTACATCAACATCTTTGAGAACATCATGAACCTGTTTCAAAATGGCTTCGTTGGAAGTTGTTTTGAATTTCTCTTTGTTCAACTGGGTTTTAAGGTTTGTTCTTGGAAACATCATGGCTCTTTTTCAACATTCGGTATAAAAGTAATAAGTAAGTTAAATTCAAGCAATTGGAAATTAAAAATTTAACACCCATTAAGTATATATTCAAGCTTATTCCTTTTGGTTCAGACGAATGAAGTTATAAACCCCTCTTCCTTCAGCAACAGATACTTGACTGGAATCTTCTTCTAAATAGCATTTCATATCAGCGACAAATATCCTGGAGCCTAGCCTCAGCGTTCTTCCTTCCACGATGATAGCTTTACCAAATGCTGGCGATAAAAAATCAACACGAATATCGATAGTGGCCATTTTATCTTTGATGGAGCTTAAGTGAGTTCCTCCAACAATTCCTCCGACTGAATCCATCACCGTAGTAATAATGCCTCCGTGCCATCTGTTGGAACGGATATCTCCAACCACTTCCGGTCGGAAGGGAACTCTTACCTTCACGTAATCTTTTTCAATATGAAGCAGTTCCAGACCCAAAAACTTGTGGATAGGAATAATTTCTTCAATCATTTTCTTTACAAACTCATCCTGTAAATCCATTATATCAGGTTTTAGAAACTAAAAATCCCCAAGCTCTTAAGCTTAGGGATTAAATATAAGTTTAAATGCACCTATCTTAAACTCGCATTGAATTTAATTTCAAATTGATTCTGTAACTTCTTCATCACTTTATCCACTTGCTTATCGGTGAGTGTTTTCTTTTTATCCATGAATATGAATCGAAGTGCATAACTTTTCTTGTCTTCCGGAAGATTCTCTCCTTCATAAACATCGAACAAATCAACCTTCTGCAATATTTTTTTCTCTGTATTAAATGCGGTTTCTTTAAGGTCATCAAATTTCACCCCTTGATCGAGCAACAGAGCAAAATCACGCTGAGTTGAAGGGAACTTGGGTATTTCGCTAATTTTGAGTTGTTTTTTCTCGAGAACGTCCAATACATTATCCCATTGGATATCTGCGTAAAGTACCTCCTGATCGATGTCAAAATGATTTAAAATCTCGGTCTTAACCCTGCCAAATTCGACGATAGTCTTAGAATTCAATTTACCTGTAAGTCCTTCTGAAATGGATTTTGATTCAACAGATTGGTATTCTAAACTTGATAAGCCAAATCTTTCAAAAATACGTTCTAAGTAAGCTTTCAGCTGAAAAAAATTAGTCTTTTCTTCAAAATGCGACCAGGAATCAGGAGTTTTAGAACCGGTAAGAAACAAGGCTAAATGCTTGAATTCCAGAAATTCATCCTCCTTTTTATGATAGGTTTTACCAAATTCAAAAAACTTTAAATCGGTTTTCTTTCGATTGATGTTGTAGCTCACAGACTCCAACCCGGAAAATAACATCGATTGTCTCATGACGCCTAAGTCATTGCTCAGGTAATTGAGTATATCCACATTGTGTTCTTCTTTAAGGTCTTCGGCCAGTTCTACATAGGCTTTGGTAGTCAGGGAATTGGACATTATTTCAAAAAAACCCTGAGAAACCAGCTGGTTTGCTATTTTATTCTGAATTTTATAATCGTCGTATGGCGAAGAATTAGCGACAGACACATTGAATTTACTATCAGACTCAATGTTGTTGTAACCATAAACCCGCAGAATTTCTTCTATCACATCCACCTCTCGCTGAACATCAACTCTATAGGTAGGAATCGTCAGTCCCAAACCACTTTCAGAAACATTGTTCACCCGGATATCTAAAGAGGTCAAAATCGTTTTAATAACTCCGGTATCGATCTCCTGACCTATTAACTGATTGATTTTATCGAAGGTTAAGAAGACCTGGAAGTCCTCTATTTTTTTAGGGTAAAAATCGTCAATATCGCTAGACACTAGACCGCCAGCTATTTCTTGAATTAAAATTACTGCACGTTTTAAGGCGAATTCAGTTATATTGGGATCTATTCCCCTTTCAAAGCGAAAAGACGCATCTGTATTCAAACCATGACGCTTAGCAGTTTTTCTAATGCTCACAGGATTGAAGTAGGCGCTTTCAAGGAAAATATTTGTTGTACTTTGAGTTACTCCGCTTTCTGCTCCACCAAAAACACCAGCAATGCATAAAGGCTTTTCGTCATCACAGATCATCAAATCTTCTTCATGAAGCTCTCGTTCTATGCCATCTAAGGTGGTAAATTTAGTTCCCGTTTTTAAAGTCTTAACTTCAATTTTATTGTTTTTGACTTTATCCAAATCAAAGGCATGTAGGGGCTGACCTAACTCGTGTAACACATAATTGGTCGCATCTACTATATTATTTTTCGGATTTATACCTATAGCCTGAAGTTTATTTTTAAGCCAGTCTGGAGAATCTTTCACCTCCAAACCAGAAATACTCAGGCCACAATACCTTGGGGCCAGTTCGGGCTGTTTCACAGAAATGGCAACCCTCAAGCTTCTATTATCCACATGAAAATTACTTACAGAAGGTGTATCCAACGGGATATTAATTTCATTTTGAATTAATCCAGCCCTTAGATCTCTGGCAACACCCCAATGGCTCATGGCATCCGCTCGGTTGGGAGTAAGTCCGATTTCGAAGACCTGATCTTTTTCCACTGAAAAAACCTGGTTAAGAGGTGTTCCTGGAATCAGGTTTTCTCCTAAAACCATAATTCCAGCATGGCTTTTACCAATTCCGATTTCATCTTCTGCACAAATCATCCCTTCACTTACCTCCCCTCTGATCTTTCCTTTTTTAATTGGCCAGGGCTGACCTTTTTCATCATAAAGAGTAGTCCCAATTGTAGCTACAGGAACATTTTGTCCCTGGGCAACGTTGGGGGCACCACATACTATTGAAACTGGCTTTTCTTTACCAATATTTACTTTGGTGATTTTTAAGCGGTCGGCATTGGGGTGAGATTCACAGGACTCAACATAGCCTACGACTATACCTTCCAGCCCTCCCTTTATAGATTCAAAGTCTGTAATTCCTTCGACTTCAAGTCCGAGATCTGTAAGTAAAACTTCAGTTTCTTGGGCTGTCCAGTTGGTCTTTAAAAATTGCTTTAACCAGTTATAAGAAATCTTCATAATATATATCTATAGAACGTGCAAAGATAACAAACCCGCTTAGCTCTTAAAATTTTTATTCCTCTAAAATTATAGTAAATTGAGCCAAAAATATTTTTATATGAAAACTATACTTACAATTGCTTTTTTAAGCATTTCGACTGTCTTTTATGGTCAAATCGATACCCGGATTTATGATATTGTGGATGATGTATCCGCAGAAAAACTGGAATATTATGTGCAGAACCTGGCTGATTTTGGAACCCGAAACACCTTTAGTGAAACCGAAAGCGATACCCGAGGAATAGGGGCGGCCAGACGCTGGATAAAAAAAGAGTTTGAAGCGATTTCATCAGACTGTAACAATTGCCTTGAGGTTTTTTTTCAAGGGGAAACGGTTACGCCTGACATGGGAAGCAGAATTCCTAAAACAGCCGAAGTTAAGAACGTTGTCGCCATTCAGAAAGGGATAAAATATCCTAATTCTTATATCATCATGAGCGGAGATATCGATTCCAGAGCCTCAGACACTCAGGATTTTACAACCGATGCTCCTGGAGCAAATGACAATGCCACGGGAATGGCAGGAGCCATGGAAGCCGCCAGGGTCCTTTCTCAATATGAATTCGATCACAGTATTGTATATGTGGGACTAAGTGGTGAAGAACAGGGTCTGTTTGGGGGTAAGTTTCTCGCCGAATACGCCAAAGAAAAGGGCTGGGATATTATTGGAGTCCTTAATAACGACATGATTGGCAATATTGAAGGACTTGACGGTGTGATTGATAACAGAAGCTTCAGAATTTTCAGCGAAGCTCACAACCCGACCGAAACCGACAGAGAAAGACAAATGAAGCGTTTTTATGGCGGTGAAGTGGATGGAGCTTCAAGACAGTTGGCCAGATATGTGTATGAAACGACACAAACCTATATGCCGGAAATGAATCCGATCATGATTTACCGTTTGGACCGCTTTGGTCGTGGGGGACATCACAGGTCTTTTAACGATTTGGGCTATCCCGGGATCAGAATTATGGAAGCACATGAAAACTATAACCAGCAGCACCAGGACGTTAGAGTGGAAAGCGGCATCGCTTATGGCGACGTGATAGAACATGTTAATTTTGATTATGTCAAAAAATTAACTGCAGTGAATGCCATTAGCATGGCAAGTTTGGCCTGGGCTCCTCCCGCTCCCTTAGAAGTTGCCATTGGCGGTATTGTAGAACCTTCGGTCAGACTCCAATGGGAACAGGAAAACCCGGAAGATGTTAAAGGCTATAAGGTATACTGGAGATCTACAACTTCCCCGACCTGGGATCATTTCAGATATGTAGAAAACGTAAATGAAATTACATTAGAGGGAATCATCATCGATAATTTTTTCTTCGGAATTTCCTCTGTTGGTGAAAACGGACACGAAAGTGTTGTGGTATTTCCCTCAAAAATAATGAGGTAATAAAATTTCTGAAAACTAAAAAAGGTCTTATCCAAATGGATAAGACCTTTTTTTTGGGTGGAAGATGGGGCTCGAACCCACGACCCCTGGTACCACAAACCAGTGCTCTAACCAGCTGAGCTACATCCACCAGTTGTCCTTTAAGACGATGCAAATTTAATATAATATTGCATTCTACAAAAGGATTTAGATAAATAACAGAAAAAATAAATGAAAGTAAAATTATAACCCATTCAGATCATTAAGCGTGAATGGGTTATAAATCCCCTAATCCGGATTTCTTTTAAAATTTCAGGGCTTATTCATCCAAAAACGGCTGTACTTTTTCTTTGATTTCCTCTACAATACCGGGGTCCAGCAAGGTAGATACATCTCCGATCTGATCCCCTTCATCAGAAGAAATCTTTCTCATGATACGCCTCATGATTTTACCACTTCGTGTTTTAGGCAATCCGGATACAAAATGTATGCGGTCTAACTTGGCTATCGGACCAATTTTGCTTGCAATGAGCTGATTGATTTCCTTACTCAGATTCTCTTTATTTCTGGATTCACCATCGGTTTTTAAAATTAAAAATCCAGCAAGAGCATTTCCTTTTACCTGATGAGGGAAGCCGATGATAGCGGACTCGGCCACGGCAGGATGCTCATTGATGGCATCTTCTATAGGCGCGGTGCCCAAATTATGCCCGGAAACAATAATCACATCATCTACTCTACCGGTGATTCTGTAATAGCCTACTTCATCCCTGAGCGCCCCGTCCCCAGTAAAATAGACATCCTTAAAGGCTGAGAAATACGTGTCTTTATAGCGCTGATGATTGCCATAAACCGTTCTGGCCATACTTGGCCAGGGATGCTTGATGCAAAGTTTACCAGAGACCGAATTACCCTGTATTTCATTTCCTTGATCATCCATCAGTGAAGGCTGAATTCCCGGCAAAGGCAGGGTTGCATAGGTGGGTTTGGTCGGGGTCACAAACGGAATTGGAGAAATCATAATTCCACCCGTTTCTGTTTGCCACCAGGTATCCACAATTGGACATTTCTTTTTACCGATGTTTTCATTATACCAGTTCCAGGCTTCCTCGTTGATAGGCTCACCAACACTTCCGAGAACTTTTAAAGACGACAAATCGTATGTATTTACAAATTCGATATCTTGTTTAGCCAAAGCTCGAATAGCCGTTGGAGCAGTATAAAACTGATTCACTTTGAATTTATCTATTATATCCCAAAACCTACCAAAATCGGGGTAAGACGGAACACCTTCAAACATGAGTGTTGTAGCACCATTCAAAAGTGGGCCGTACACTATATAGGAATGTCCTGTTATCCAGCCGATATCAGCCGTACACCAGTATACATCATTCTCCTGGTACTGAAAAACATTTTTGAATGAAAATGCCGTGTATACCATGTATCCCGCAGTGGTATGCACCATACCTTTCGGGGTTCCGGTAGATCCTGAAGTGTATAGAATGAAAAGCATGTCCTCTGCATCCATGACTTCTGCTTCACACTTATCGCCTACCTGCTTTAATTCTTCGTGAAGCCAGACATCGCGATTTTCAAGCATATCCACTTTAGAGAAGGTACGTTTGGCAACCAAAACGCAGTCTACTGAAGGTGTAGATTCCAAAGCTTCATTCACAATGCTCTTTAAATCAATGCTTTTGGAACCTCTGTAAGATCCGTCTGAAGTAATTACCATCCTGCAGTCTGAATCATTGATTCTTGAAGCCAAAGCAGATGCAGAAAATCCGGCAAAAACCACAGAATGCACTGCTCCTATTCTGGCACAGGCTAAAGTAGCAATGGCCAGTTCGGGAATCATCGGTAAGTAAATGCAAACCCGATCTCCCTTCTGAACTCCATTTTTCTTAAGCACATTTGCCATTTTATTGACCCGCTTCGACAAGTCATTGTAACTGATATGAAGTGCTTCTTCATCTGGATTATTCGGTTCCCAAATAATTGCCGTTTTATTACCTCTGGTTTTTAAATGCCTGTCAATAGCATTTTCAGTAATATTGAGCTGAGCCCCTTCAAACCAGCTCACCTCTGCTTTTTCAGGATTCCATTTCAATACCGAATCCCATTTCCTTTTCCATTCAAAATTTCTTTCAGCAATGGTGTTCCAAAAATTCTCCGGATCGTTTTGAGAAATCCTATACACATCCATATACTTAGCAAGTGAATCGATGTTATAATAGCTTTTAGTCAGTGCTTTTAAAGACTGAGTTACCTGATCTTTATTTTTACTGAAAGCACCGATTTTCTGCTGGCTAAAGATTTCAATAATCTCACTGATTACCATCGGGTCTTCGATAGTTGAAGGAAGTTTATACGCCTCTCCCGCTACAAGTTTCCTTAAAGTTCTTCTTAAGGTCTTACCACTTCTGGTTTTCGGCAGGCGCTTGACTATAACTACATTCTTCAAGGCAGCAATAGCTCCAATTTTATCTCTGACTAACTGAATAATTTCAGTTTGCATTTTATAGGATTCATAGCCTTCTTCACCAGTTTTGGGGACGACAATGGCTAGCGGTACTTCTCCCTTCAGTTCATCCTGTAATCCAACAACAGCACATTCAGCAACAGACGGGTGCTGAGAAACAACTTCTTCGAGAGCTGCTGTAGAAAGTCTGTGACCAGACACATTGATGACATCGTCAATTCTTCCAGTGATAAAGACATAACCCTCTTCATCGATATACCCACCATCACCGGAGAAGTAATAGCCCGGAAATTTGCTTAGATACCCGTTTTTATAGCGTTCATGGTTATTCCAAAGCGTTTGCATGAATCCTGGGGGGAGCGGTAATTTGGAACAAATATAACCTTCAGTATTGGCAGGTAGGGTTTCGCCGTCTTCAGAAAGAATCGCCAGATCATAACCCGGGACGGGTTTTCCTGCAGAACCAGGTTTTACAGGCAAAGCATCCATTCCCATGTAATTAGCAACAATAGACCAGCCCGATTCTGTCTGCCACCAGTGGTCAATCACAGGAACCTTCAGATGATCTTCGGCCCACTTCAAAGTGGTTTCATCACATCGCTCTCCAGCCAGAAATTGATATTTTAAGGAAGAAATATCATGCTTTTTGATAAACTCTCCTTTTGGATCTTCTTTTCTGATGGCTCTGAAAGCTGTTGGAGCGGTAAACATGACATTTACTTTATGGTCTTCAATCACTCTCCAGAACGCCCCGGCATCAGGGGTTTTAACGGGTTTCCCTTCATATATAATCGTTGTATTTCTATGAATCATGGGGCCATAAACAATATAACTATGTCCAACCACCCAGCCCACATCCGATGCAGCCCAGAACACATCGCCGGGTTTGGTTCCATAAATATTCTCCATAGAAAATTTTAATCCAACCGCGTACCCCCCCGTATCTCTTACCACTCCTTTGGGCGATCCAGTAGTTCCAGAGGTGTAAAGAATATAGGAAGGATCTTTAGATTTTAAAGCTACTGCCGGAGTGGGTTCAGCCTTTTCCATCAATTCTGTATAATCGATATCGTAAGGCTTCTCCTCAAATTCAACTCCCAGTTTTCTATTGAACACCACAACTTTTTCTACCTTGTGCTTAGCTTTTTCAATGGCTTCATCCACCATGGGCTTATAGGCTATGAGTCGATCCACTTCAATTCCGGAAGTCGCCGTCATGATCACTTTGGGCTTGGCATCGTCTATTCTCATCGCCAGTTCATCTGGTGCAAAACCTCCGAAAACCACAGAATGTATCGCCCCGATTCTGGCGCAGGCCAGCATGCTGAACAACGAATGAGAAATCATTGGCATGTAAATAATGACCCGATCCCCTTTTTCAACACCTAAGGCTTTTAGGCCGCCGGCAAGTTTGGATACCTTCTCCAAAACCTCATTATAGGTGTATTTCACCTGCTTCTGTCTGACCGCAGAATCATAAATAAGGGCAATTTCATCCCCATATCCATCTTCCACGTGTTGATCTATGCACAAATAACTCAAGTTGGTTTCTCCATCAGGAAACCAGTGGTATATCCCTTCTGAGGTTTGTTCCAAAGCTTTGGTTGGCGCTTTGAACCACCTTATATTTTCAGAGGCTTTCATCCAGAATTCTTCAGGATGCTCAATACTTTTTTGATAGACTTCTTTATAATTCATAACACTATAGTTTAGGGTTTGTGATTTAATAATTCACTTACAGTATTCAGGAGTTTTTTCATAGAAAACGGTTTTTTGATGTATGCTTTAGCGCCAAGATTCAAGGCTTTCTGAACATCGCTTTCCTTTTGTTTCGCACTTATAATTACAGTTTGCGTAGAGGCTTTGAGTGCGTTGTGCTCTCGCAAATGCTGCAGGACTTCATATCCATCTACTTTAGGCATCATAATATCCAAAATCACCAGGTCTGGCAAGAGTTTTTCTGCGAGCGCAATCGCCTCCTCCCCGTCTCGGGCAATAAAAACCTCATAATCATTTTTTCTTAAGGTATACTCCAGTGCCATGATTATGTTAGGCTCGTCATCTACAAGTAAGATCTTTTTCATAGCTTTCGTTTTGGTAATTTCACAATGAATTCTGCTCCTGTTTCAAGGCCTGGATCAGCATAAATCTCGCCGCAGTGCATCTGCACAATCTGTTTACAGATCGCTAATCCAAAACCACTACCAACAGGTTTTTTGAAGGTCTGATTTTTGGACTGATAGAATTTTTTAAAAATCAAATCAAAGTCCCCTTCTGGTATTCCCTTGCCGTTGTCCCTGATTTTAATCGTAATTTCTTCTGAATTTTCCTCTAAAAGCACTTCTATCCTCCCCTCGTTTTCTGAAACAAATTTTAAAGAATTGGAAAGTAAGTTAGTAAACACCTGAAGCATTTTGCTGTAATCAAATTCGGCTTCGATTTGAGTTTTATTCTCAAAATTGACCTCTATGTGTTTTCGTTCAGCGATACTGCTTATTCCATCAATAGCATCTTGGATACACGTATTCAAGGCTTCGGACGTTATATTCAATTCATCTCTTCCTGAAGCCATTTTTTCCAAATCCAGAATATCGTTGATCAGTGCATTGAGGCGTTCTGTATCCTGAATAATATTGTTCAGGAATTTTTGACGAAGTTCAAATGGCATATCATCATCTTCTGTCAATACTTCAGAACTTGCCTTGATGGAAGTGATTGGAGTTTTGAGCTCATGCGCTACCGTATCCAAAAAGTCATCCTTAAGCTGGTCCTGGAGTTTAAGCTCTTCATTCGCAGATTTCAAATCTGAAGTGAGTTTAATCAGCTTTTGAGACTGTTCTTCCAGTGACTTGTTGACGGAAATGGTTTCTTTGTTTTCCTCCAATATTTTTAAAACTTCAACCAAAGACACCGGCTTTTCTTTGGCCACATTGGAAATTAAGATTTTAGCAGAAGCGCTTCCCACAGCTCCCGTAAGCAATCGTTCTGAGAAATTGATAAATCTGGCATCTGCCAACTTTTCTTCCGGATTTACCTGGTAGCGTTTTCTAAAGACGTTCAAAGCTTTCTTGGCTTTGGCCTCCCCAAGGAAACGAATCAATATATTCTGGATATCCTCTACGTAGGCTTCACCTTTCCAGACGTAAGCATTTTCTTTGAGTTCCACGACTTTCTCACTGTTTACGAACATTTCACCATAGTTTCTCTCCCGGTAATTTCCTTTTTTGACAACTGATAAAACCAAATAAGCTCCCGTATTGAGCAATAAACTCCAGTATAAGGCATGGTTAACCGGATTCAGTAAGTCAACACCAAAAAGCGCATAAGGTTTAAGCAGGTCGATACCGTATAATCCTTGTTCTGCAAATGAATTTTGACTCAAAACATTTTCAGTAATAAAGGGTAGCAGATACGTAAACCCAACTATAAGCATACCGAGTATAATACCCACTTTTGAACCTAAAGCAGAGCCTCTGTTCCAAAACATGCCTATGAAAAAACTAGGAGCTAACTGGGCGATGATCAAAAATGAAATAAGCCCGATTGAAAATAAAGAAACTTTGGGGTCAAACAGGGCATAAAGTAAATAAGCCAGAATTATAGAACTAAATACACATAGGCGTCTTATGTTTTTAATGGTTTTTTCGTTCTTAAACGACTTGCTTTGGGTCAGATTTTTTATAAATCCGTAAGGTATAATAAGGTTATTGCTCAACATCGTGGACAGCGCCACCGTGGAAACCACAACCATAGAAATCACTGCTGAAAGACCTCCCAGAAAAACTAAAATAGCCAACCAATACTCCTCAAAATATAAAGGAATAAGAAGCGTAAAATAGTCGGCTTTGGACTGATCTCCTAAAATCAGCATTCCTCCCCAGGCGATAAAAATGACAAATACATTAAATAATAAAAGGTAAAGCGGAAAAAACCAAATCGAGGTTTTTAGCTGTTTTCGATTAGTAAATTCAACTACAGAAGCCTGAAACTGGCGTGGCAACAGAAAAATCGCCAAAAAAGAAAGCGCTACACTAAAATACCAATTGATGCCGCCACTTAAACCCTTGATGGTACTTAACTCATTCAAATCCAAACCCAACTTAGCCTGCTTATAAATATCTGATGTGCCGTCAAACACAAAGTAGGTGACGTAAACTCCAACGATGAGAAAGAAGCTTAACTTCAATACAGATTCAACAGCAATAGAAAACATAACGCCTGTTCTGTGCTTGGAAGCATCCAGGGCTAAGGTTCCAAAAAAGGAGGCAAAGATGGCCAAAATTAAAGCGATGTAAAAGGTAGAATCCGTTATCACCGATGAACCCTCAATCCCAAGACTTGAAGTAGAAACAATTTCAAAGGTTTCAGAAATCGCTTTGAGTTGAAGAGAGATATAAGGAATAATACTCGCAGCGCAAACCAGAGTGACCAAAGCTCCCAGAGATCTGCTGTTACCATATCTAAGAGAGATAAAATCGGCAATACTCGAAACCTTATACACTTTGGATAGCTGAATTATTTTCTTCAATAAAACAATCCACAATGGCGCAGCGATGATAGGTCCGAGATAAATCGTAAGAAACTCAACTCCGGACTTTGCTGCCATGCCTACACTGCCATAATAGGTCCATGCCGAGCAGTACACCGCAAGGGATAAAGCATATACAACCGGATGTGACACCAGTTTTGAGCCTTTATTTTTTTCAGCAAAAAAAGCGATGAGAAACAAAATCCCCAAGTAGACAAAAATGAGTGCTATGAGTGCGGTTTTACTCATCGGTCTGAATATTTTTTAAGAATCAAGTAGGACATGAGAATACTCACCAGCCAAACTATAAAGACAAAAAAGTAAAACAAAGGAAACCCAAGCACCGAAGTCACCTGATTGAAAGCAAGTACCAAAGGTATATTGAAAAGCAGAATCAAGCCAAAGCTTAAAAAAATGAGTTTCTGTTGATGCCTCTTTTTCATGTGATGAGAAATATATCCTGAAATTAAATAAAATCCTCAAGAGAATGCATTTAAATCGGCATGCTCTTGAGAATAAATAAATCCTGTTAATGATCTGAGGCTTCTCCTGCTCCACTAGGAATTCTTACATTTTCTACCATCTCCTGAACATCCAGAGGTGGCTCTGGAGTAAACTTACTTATCACGATAGATACCATAAAGTTGACCAGCATGGCCACCGATCCGAAACCTTCCGGAGAAATGCCAAACCACCAGTCTGCAGGAGTACCGCCCCCAAAGAAGTCAAATTTAAACTTCATCATATAAAATATCATCAGTGAAATTCCAACGACCATACCAGCCACAGCACCTTCTTTATTCATGCGTTTGTAGAAAATTCCTAAAATAATAGCAGGAAAGAAGGAAGCCGCTGCCAGACCAAAAGCCAGGGCAACAACGGCTGCAACAAATCCAGGAGGATTAATTCCGAAATACCCTGCAACAACCACAGCAACAACAGAAGCTAAACGAGCAGCAACCAGCTCGCCTTTGTCTGTAATTTTTGGATATACCATTTTCTTGATCAAATCGTGAGAGACGGAAGAGGAAATCACCAGTAAAAGTCCGGCAGCAGTAGAAAGTGCAGCAGCTAAACATCCTGCAGCCACCAAAGCGATGACCCAGTTTGGTAAATTGGCGATTTCCGGATTAGCCAATACCATAATATCCCGGTCTACGTACAATTCGTTTTTGTTCTCTGAAGGGTTCTCTACGATTCTTTCGCCACTTTCACCTCTCTGTTTATCAGTAAACAAGGGAATCCCTGTTAGAGCATCCCCGCCTTCTTTAGCTTTACCCAGATATTGAATTTTTCCGTCAGAATTCTTATCCGTCCACGCCAAAAGGCCTAAACCTTCCCAGGTAGTAAACCATTCGGGCATCTCAGTATAATTTTTTTCATTTACGGTCTGTAGCAAATTCAGTTTACCAAAAGAGGCTACAGCAGGAGCTGTGATATAAAGAATACCTATAAACAGCAAAGCATATCCGGCTGATTTACGCGCATCTTTAACCCGCTTTACAGTAAAGAATCTTACGATAACATGGGGCAGACCAGCAGTTCCAACCATTAAAGCCAAAGTGATAGCGAAAACATCTATCAGGTCTTTAGAGCCTTCGGTATAGGCTGTGAAGCCTAATTCCTGGCTCAAACCATCTAGTTTATCCAGCATGTAGGTGTCGGGCTGACTGGCCAGCGTATCTCCCATGCCAAACATAGGAATAGGATTGCCGGTGACCTGGAAAGAAATAAAAATAGCCGGAACCAGAAAAGCGAAAATCAACACGCAGTACTGAGCGACTTGCGTGTAGGTAATGCCTTTCATACCGCCCAGGACAGCGTAGAATAAAACGATAATCATCCCGATAATAACGCCGGTTTCAATTTCAACTTCCAGGAATCTTGAAAAGACAACCCCTACCCCTCGCATCTGACCCGCGATATAAGTGAAAGAAACAATTAAGGCACAAATAACAGCTACTGAACGCGCTACTTTTGAATAATACCGGTCTCCTATAAAATCAGGGACGGTAAATTTTCCGAATTTCCTTAAATAAGGTGCCAATAATAAAGCTAAAAGCACAAAACCACCAGTCCAGCCCATTAAAAAAACCGAGCCATCGTAACCCATAAAAGAAATAATTCCTGCCATGGATATGAAAGAAGCTGCAGACATCCAGTCGGCTGCGGTGGCCATACCATTTGCCAGAGGCGAAACACCACCTCCTGCGACATAAAATTCTTTAGTTGAACCAGCACGGCTCCAGATCGCTATTCCAATGTAGATAGCAAATGAAACGCCGACGAAAATATAAGTAAGTGTTTGAGAATCCATAGTTTTTTATTTATCGTATCCGTATTTTTTATCTAATTTGTTCATTAACCTCACGTAAACGAAAATCAAAATGATGAATACGTAAATAGAACCTTGCTGTGCAAACCAAAAACCAAGTTTGAAGCCTCCGATTTGAAATTGATCCAGCCAGTCTTTGAAGAGGATTCCGGCTCCATAGGAAACCAGAAACCAAATGGGGAGGAGTATGGCCAAATATTTAAGGTTTTCCTTCCAGTAAGCCGTAGCTTTTTTTTGTTTTTTGTCGTTTTGTTTATCCATAATTACAAGTATATCATAGCCTGAAGACTAAGGGTTTTCTGATTGAAATTTCCAAAGGATTGAGATTTATATTCTAAGGTTAATTTTGAATTGTGACCGCTGAAGTAAGCATTCGCGCCTATGCCTAAAATAGTTTGATTGTCATCTACAGCATCAAAGCTTTGTAAAGCATAAGACAGGTAAGGCTGAAATTTGACAGCCTGCTTTTGACCGGGAATCACTACACCCGTGTGGCCGTATAGCATAGCTCCCGATCCATAAGGACCGAATAGATAATTCTCTCCGTAATCGTTATTCTGATAGACCGCGTAGGCGGTCAATGCCGCATTATTATTTCCTAAAGGAGCATCATAAAACACATCAAAGGCATACAGCATAACATCCTCTCCCGCTAAGCTTCCTTGGTTCTGAATAGCACTGCCATTGGGATGAGCAAAGAATCCGGTGCCTAGCGTCAGTACCTTTTTACCGCCTAAGTAGGACCCGACTTTGTAAGGAAGATAACTGGATTCTTTATCAAAAAGGTGGTAGGTAAAATAGCCGGCATAATTGTAGAGTGCATTGGCAGAGCCTAGATTGGCAAGTCCTGTATAGGTCGCCTGATCCTGAGTTGGAAGCCTGCTGTCCAGTCCGTTGGCAATAGCATTGTTCACGGCTACCTGGTATTGAAATTTACCCAGATTCCCTTTGGCAAAAACACCGATATGCCTTGCAAACTGGTCACTTAAGCCCAGGGTTGACCAGGACGACCTGTTATTGTCCAAAGTCAGCATGTTCAAAGTGGATTGATTGTTTAACCGCGAAATGCCATTGAAATAGTGAAGACCGCCTCCAAGCGTGAGTTCTTCACCCAAATTGTATTGTACCCACGCATCGTGCAAAAAAACCTGGGCTGCATCTCCGGTACCCACTGGATTCATGTTTTGAGAACTCAGGTTATTGAGTCCGATATGAGACACGATGGTAAAATCCTTTGAGATTTGTCCGATAAAAAGGAGACGGGCTCTTCTGAGCAGGAAATTGGTCTGACTTTCATTTTCCGGAACATCATCCTGGTAATTCATCTGGAACTGCGCCCATGAGATGATTCTTAAAAATTTATCAGGCTGATCTTCGTTAAACTGAATTTTGAAACCTCCTCTATAATTAGGAGATCCTTGTGAAAATGCATGATTACTTACTAAAGCTATAATACATGCGAAAAGTGTAATAAAATACCTCATCAGGTGACAATTTTTTAAATATTTATGCTATTTAATGCTAATAACTTGCTACGAACATGACATTAATTCCTTGTTAAATAAAAAATAATATATATTTCTGTAAAATATATAGTTATTCTTTAAAGCGCTCCCATTTAATCACCATAAATTTATCTCCGAGTTCTGTAACGATCATGCCAGAACCCCTGGTGTTTTCTTCAGATGAAAAGTACTTACCCAGCTCTGTCTGACTCAATATTTTATAGGTGGGGTGAACGTCTGAATTCTGGACTTTTTGAATGTTATACTTTCGCACCCAGTTCATCACACTCACGTGAGAAATTCCCAAAATACGCTCAATTTCTCGGTAAGAAAGACCCTCTAAGTAAAGCTGAAGAGCCTTGGTTACATAATACTGATCTATTCTTTTTCCCAGTTTATTTACTGTAAAAAAATAGTTACAGGCTTTGCACTTATAGCGTTGGCGTTCATTAACAATACCGCTTTTCACGATGTTATTGGACTGACATTGAGGACAGAATTTCATATATACATATTTTGCATAAATATATCTATTTAGCAATAAAAATGACTGTCTGAGATTAGATTCTTGTTGATTTTTTGAATCTGAACATAAAAAAACCCTGACTCCACAGCTGGAAACAGGGTAAATGTTAAGCCATTGAATTAAAAGCGTTTAGATAAGATCAAATATAGAGTCCACCGCCGGATAGCGTTCCACAGTAAAACCTTCAGCATGTTCGGTGTTAATGAATCTTCCTAAGTTCCTGGCTCTATAGGTGATGCTGTCAAAAAAATTGGAACTGGAAATAGGGGTTTGAGGTTCTTTGCTTTCTATATCGTAAAACTGAGACTTATAGGCTTTGATACATTCTATTTTCTTGTCCATAAACCCGGTTATATCCACCACGATATCGGGCTCAATATCAAACCATTGTATATAATGATACACATGCTTTGGTCTCCATTCCCTTTGAGAATTGCCTTCGCAAATCGTTTCTATTTTTTTTAAACCGCTCAGGAAGCAGGAATCGCTAACGAGCTGACTTCCCTTCCCGTGGTCTATATGCCGGTCACGGATGGCATTGCACAAAACAACATCCGGCCTGTATTTCCTCAGGATTTTAATGACCTCGAGTTGATGAGCGGTATTATTCGTAAAAAACCCATCGCTAAACTCTAAGTTTTTTCGCATGCTTACGCCAAGAATTTCGGCTGCGTTCCTGGCTTCTTCATCCCTAATTTCAGCCGTACCTCGCGTTCCTAACTCCCCGCGGGTTAAATCTAAAATCCCCACCTTCTTTCCATTACTGATTTCTTTAGCCAGTGTCCCCGAACAACTCAGTTCTACATCATCGGGATGTGCTCCAATAGCCAGTATATCTAATTTCATAATTTATTTTTTTCTCAATTGTCTTATCTTAATGTCGAATGCAGCAAAAAATAGGGTGACGAAAGGACTCAAATAATTAAAGATCGCATAGAAAAAGTAATCCACTACCGGCACACCCAAAACCCCACTATGGTAAGCCCCGCAGGTATTCCAGGGGACTAGTACTGAAGTGACTGTACCCGAGTCCTCTAAAGTTCTACTTAGGTTTTCCGGTGCTAAGCCTTTCTTTTCATAGGCTTTTGAAAACATTTTTCCAGGAACCACAATGGCAAGGTACTGATCGGAAGCGGTAAGGTTTAAAGCCAGACAACTGGTGACTGTGCTGAAAAACAAGCCAAAAGTGGACGTAAACAGATTCAGAAGTGCTTCGCTAATTCGCTCCAGGGCGCCGATAGCATCCATAATGCCACCAAAGACCATAGCACAGATAATCAGCCAGATTGTGCCTAACATGCCGTACATCCCACCAGCTGAAAATAAACCCTGTAAAATTGCATTTTCTGTAGGAATCACAATAGCCACCGTAATCGAATTCATGATGCCTTTATAAGCCGTTTCAAAAGTGAGTGTATCTCCTCCGCCAATGAGCTGAACCAGATCAGGCTGAAAAATAAGGGCGGCAACTGCCGCTAACAGCGTACCTAAAAGCAAGGCGATGAGCGGTGGTGTTTTCTTTACGATTAAAAAAATAACCAAAACCGGAACCACAAATAACCAGCCAGATACATTGAAAGAAGCATCTATACTATTTAGAATTTCGTTTGGATTGGTTTGCCCGGAGGTGTCAAGATTTAAACCAATAATGACAAACACAAGCAGGGTAATGATAATGGTAGGTACGGTCGTAATGGTCATGTATCTGATGTGGGTAAACAAATCTGTCCCTGCCATGGCCGGCGCGAGGTTGGTCGTATCACTCATGGGCGATAATTTGTCTCCGAAATACCCTCCGGACAATACCGCTCCGGCGGTCATCGCAATAGATACTCCAAGCGCTTCTGCAATACCGATTAAGGCAATACCAACGGTGGCTGAGGTCGTCCAGCTGCTTCCTGTGGCAATGGATATGACCGAACATATAATCACACAGGCTGCAAGAAATATAGTTGGATTCAGAATTTGTAAGCCATAATAAATCATGGTCGGTATAATTCCGCTTAGCAGCCAGGTTCCTGCCAGGGCTCCCACCATCAGTAAAATTAAAATGGGCTCGGTGGTAGATTTTATGTTCTTGGCGACATCCTCTATCATGGTTTCAAACCTGGCGCCTTTGGAAACACCCACAATCGCTGCTACAGCACCCCCCATCAGCAGTATGAACTGATTAGAGCCTGCAAGCGAATCATCTCCATAAATAAAAACATTATAAGCCAACATACCTATAAGCACTATCACTGGTATTAAAGCCTGCCAGATACTCAGTTTAATTTTGGTTCCGGATGGGTCTTCTTCAGGTACATTCAGGGGATCACTCATGTCAAGAATTTAAAATCGACGTAATGTTACAATTTTGTAGCTTATTTCACAAAATAAAGCTTCAGTTTTATCCCCCTTTCGTTGTAATCCATTTAAAATCATGATAGTATTTATGAGCAGGAAATTAAGTCACAGTTTGTAAGCTTTCACCTGTCTTTTTGAAGAGGTTTCAGATGCATTGCGCTTATAATTCAAATTATTCAAGAATTTAATAAGGTTTTAAAAGGATTCAATTGCCCTTTATAACAGAAGGTGTAAATTTGTAAGACTTTATTTTTAGAACTTAAAATTCATTTTATGAACACATATGATGTAGCCGTAATCGGCTCGGGACCTGGAGGCTATGTAGCGGCCATTCGCTGTGCACAGCTGGGTATGAAAACTGTTATTATCGAAAAATACGCTACCAAAGGTGGCACCTGTCTTAATGTAGGATGTATCCCATCCAAAGCTTTACTGGATTCCTCTCACCATTACGAAGATGCCATCAAGCATTTCGAAGAACACGGCATCGATATTTCCGGAGAAGTAAAGGTCAATTTGAAAAAAATGATGGAGCGCAAGTCAAGCGTTGTGGAGCAAACCACAAAAGGAATTGATTTCCTGATGGACAAAAACAATATCGAATCATTACAGGGTGTGGCTTCGTTTAAAGACAAAACCCACCTTATCATCACGGATAATGACGGCGAAGAAACCGAAATTGAAGCCAAACACAGCATTATCGCTACGGGAAGTAAACCTTCCAGTCTTCCCTTTATAGAGATCGATAAAGAACGTATTATCACGTCCACCGAAGTGCTTTCGCTAAAAGAAATTCCAAAGCACATGATTATGATAGGCGGCGGAGTGATTGGTCTTGAACTTGGACAGGTCTACAAAAGACTGGGTGCCGAAGTGACAGTTATTGAATTTATGGACCGTATCATTCCGGGCATGGACAAAGACCAGAGCAAGGAATTGATGAAAGCTATGAAAAAACAAAAAGTGAAATTTCATCTCTCTCACAAAGTAAAATCTGTTGAGCGCGATGGAGACGAAATCACCGTAAAAGCAGATGATAAAAATGATAAAGAAGTAGAATTCAAGGGTGATTATTGTCTGGTTTCTGTTGGAAGAAAGCCCTATACAGATGGCCTAGGAGCTGAAAAAGCTGGCGTTGAAATCAATGACAAAGGTCAGGTCATCGTTAATGAAAAACTCCAAACTTCCGCAGATAACATATACGCTATCGGAGACGTCATCAAAGGCCCCATGTTAGCTCACAAAGCTGAAGAAGAAGGTACTTTTGTCGCCGAAGTGATTGCAGGACAGAAGCCGCATATCAATTATAATTTGATTCCAGGAGTCGTTTATACTTGGCCAGAAGTGGCTTCCGTAGGTAAAAATGAAGAACAGCTGAAGGATGAAAATGTCGAATACAAAACAGGTAAATTTCCGATGCGTGCTCTGGGAAGAGCCAGAGCCAGTGGAGATGTGGACGGCTTTGTAAAAATTCTTTCAGACAAGAAAACCGATGAAGTTCTGGGCGTTCATATGGTAGGTGCGAGAGTGGCCGACCTTATCGCCGAGGCGGTTACCGCTATGGAGTTCCGTGCCAGTGCCGAGGACATTGCCAGGATGAGCCATGCTCACCCAACTTATGCAGAGGCAGTAAAAGAAGCTGCTCTCGCGGCAACAGGAGACAGAGCTTTACATATTTAAACCTCCCGTAAATATTACAATCAAGCCGATATCCTGATGTATCGGCTTTTTTTTATTTCGATTTTGTTTGCGATTATTTAAAATGTTCAAGATAGCTAGCTTCAGGCTAACCACAAACTTGATGTGCCGCCCTGAGTGGCAGAAGCCTTGAATGTTTTTCTAATAATGCGTATGTTTCGTTCACCTAAAGCATCCAACACATGAAAATAGCCGGAATAGATTCCTGTCCGCTGGGCTGGATTGTCATCCATCACGACTCTAAGGACTTTGGCTTTGAAGCCGTCAAGTCCATCGGTCATTTGATGGAATTACATCCGGACCTTCAAAGATTCTTTATTGACATTCCCATTGGTTTGTCTTCCGAAAATTACACCCGGACAATCGAATCAAAACTCAGAAAAGAACTGGGAAGCAGGTCTTCAACCATATTTACACCAGCCTGCAGGAAAGCTGTCTATGCTGCAGATTACGATGAAGCCCGGGAAATCAATAAGCAGGTCTTAGGTCAAAGCATTTCGATTCAGAGTTACAACATCTCTAAAAAAATAAAAGAAATTGACCGGTTTATGACCTCTAAACCTGACGGACTAGAAGTCTATGAAAGTCATCCGGAGATCTGCTTTAAGTATTTGAATGATTCAAAAGTGATTCAGACTAAAAAGTCGACCAAAAAAGGATTTCTAGAACGCTTTCACTTGCTTCAAAAACAAGATCCTCAACTAAAACTACTGTATCAGGATATCATTGAAACCTTCCCTAAATCGAAAGTGAAACCGGACGATATCCTAGATGCCATGGCGCTTTGTGTCTCCAATTTGAAAAGAAATTCTTCTGGATTGAACTTTATTCAAGATAGACAGCATACAGACGATAAAGGAATCTTTGTCAAAGTTGCTTACTAACTTAGATTAATATTTTTCTCTGTGAACTCTGTGACTTAGTGGTATTTTTTTTTACCACAGAGCCAGCGAGAACACTGAGTTTACTATTTACCTCCCCGCTATAATATCCTGAAAAATAGGTTTAAAGCCGCTCAGGAAGAATTCGATAGCGATAACCATGATAATAAGTCCCATCAATCTCATTAATACATTATTACCCGTTTGACCTAAAATTTTCATGATTTTTCCCGCACTCAGAAGAATCGCCAGGGTGATTCCCATAACCACAATGATAGCTCCGATAAGTACGGTTTTCATTTCTACGCTTTGTGCATCTTCCATCATAACGATAGCATTGGTAATAGCTCCTGGTCCGCAAATCATTGGAATTGCCAAAGGCGTTATAGAAATATCATTCACATAGGTTTTAATTTCAGCCTCCTGAACTTTCACTTTCCCCAATCTGGCTTGCAACATATCCATGCCCATCAAAAAGAAAATAATTCCACCTACGACTCTAAAGCTATTGACAGAAATCCCGAAAAACGTAAATAAAATCTGACCTGTAAAAGCAAATATGAGGATCGTAACAAACGAAGCGACAATAGCCTTTTTGGCAGTAGATTTTCTACTGGCCTGATCCAGATCTGAAGTCATAGTCATAAAAATAGGCATGACACCAAGCGGATTGATGATCGTGAAAAAGGTTGTAAAAGATAAAATTCCAAAAGCGATTAACTCTGTCATTACTTGTATAATAAGTTGATGTAAATTTTTGCAAAAGTATTTTGAATTTTCTGATTTACAATACGAGCAGTAAAAATTAATTAACAAATTTCGCTTCGTGAGTCAACCTGCTTATGGGATTATAAAACTGCAAAAAAAAATATGTTTATTCTTTGATAAGTGTTTACGAAAACGATTGAAATCTATACTTTTGCCAGAAATTTTTAAAAACGTAACCTCGTAATGAACCCATCTCAAATTTATGAAAAGGAACTTTCCTTTCAGGCCGACAGGCGTCGTGCTTCAGTAAAATTTATTAGCATTGTAAACGAACTCTGGTATGATAAATCAATCGAACTTGTTTTATTTAGAAACTCGCTCATCAACAAAAACGTAGGAGAGATTCTCAAACTTCATGAATATGCAGGAAAATTTGTAGATAAACCCATCTCTATTTTTGATTCTACTGAAGTAGCAGAAGGTATCAAAAACTTGAATTTGCCACCTTCCAAGTTGGATATTGGGAAACTCACTTTTGAATATCTTCAAAACGGAAACAAAGATCAAAATGTGATGAGTTTTCTTACCGATAAACTTAAAGATTCTGAACATTTCAATACTATCACTCCCAAAGATGTTGTGTTGTATGGTTTTGGTAGAATTGGGCGTCTTATCGCCAGAGAATTGATGGCCAAAACAGGCAAAGGCAATCAGTTAAGATTGAGAGCTATTGTTACTCGAGGAGAAATCACACAGGAGATTTTAGAGAAAAGAGCTTCACTGCTTAAAAATGACTCCATCCATGCCGATTTCAATGGAACAGTTCAAATAGATATGAAAAATTCGGCTTTAATCATAAATGATACCACTGTAAAGATGATTTCTGCTAATAAGCCTGAAGACATTGACTATACCATATATGGAATTGACAGGGCCTTAATTATCGATAATACAGGAGCTTTTAGAGATCAGGAAGCCTTAAGCCGACATTTAAAATCCAAAGGCGCTGACAAAGTTTTACTGACAGCTCCGGGAAAAGGCATTCCAAACATTGTTCATGGAGTAAATCACAAAAATCATGATATAACGAAAGACTCCATTTTTTCTGCGGCCTCTTGTACAACCAACGCCATTACCCCAATTCTAAAAGCCATTGAAGATAATTTTGGTGTAGAACATGGCCATTTAGAAACCATACATGCCTATACCAATGACCAAAATCTGGTCGATAATATGCACAGTAAATACAGGAGAGGCCGTGCTGCAGCATTAAATATGGTGATTACTGAAACAGGAGCTGGTAAGGCTGTAGCCAAAGCACTTCCTCAGCTGGAAGGAAAATTAACCTCCAACGCTATTCGTGTGCCAGTTCCCAATGGGTCGTTGGCTATATTAAATTTGAACCTAAAAACGAAGACCACAAAAGAAGAACTGAACGCCAGAATCAAAGACGCTGCACTAAATGGAGATTTGGTAGAACAAATCAAATATTCCATAGATAATGAACTTGTCTCTTCTGATATTGTTGGTGTATCTGCACCAGCCATTTTAGACAGCCATGCGACTATTGCAGATGAAAATACCAATTCTGTGGTGCTTTATATTTGGTATGATAATGAGTTTGGCTATAGCCACCAGGTGATAAGATTAGCAAAATATATTTCTAAGGTCAGACGATTTACTTACTACTAAAGAATAAAAATCCTTAAGAAATTAAGGATTTTATTTTTTCAAATTGAATAGTATTAAAAGCATTTTAGATACTTTTGCAAAAACCTTAGTTATATGAAATCTTTCTATTTTCTTGTTGTCGTTTTATTTTTAACGCTGTCTAGCTATTCACAAGACAGCTCTACAGAAGAAAAAACAGAAGAGCCTTCCGCTGTCGAGAACCTAAAGGCTGTTGTTGATGAATCAAACAATTACCAGCAATACAAAGTGATTGAAAAAGTGAATATCAATAATGCTATTGAAAAGGTTTCGACTGAATTTGATCGTTTGACTTCGCAAATTTCTGAATTAAAGGATAGTATTCAATCCCAAGATAAAATTATCAAATCTTTAAATAAAGAAGTTTCAGATTTAAATGCAGAACTTACTAATCTTCAAAATGAGAAAGATGAAATTCAATTTTTGGGAATGGCATTAACCAAAGCGACATATAACACTATCACTTGGTCAATAATCGGGATATTAATAGCTTTGCTTTTGTTCTTTCTATTCAAATTTAACAGAAGTAATCTGCTTACCCGGGAGGCCAAACAGAATTTGAAAAATCTTGATGCTGATTATGAAAACTATAAGCGTATTGCCTTAGAAAAACAACAAAAACTAGGAAGAGAACTTCAGGACGAAAAAAATAAAAACCAAAAATTCAATAAGGGGAATAAAAAATAATGTCGAAGACGGAAGAATTTTATGAATTTTTGACCGAAGATGACGAAACAAGGGCATGTGAGTCGATTCCAGATTCCGAATGTACACAAGTTCCTAAAAACTTCTCCTTAAATATTCTTAACGGCAGCCTAACCAAACTCGCTGAAAAATTGATTAGTCCGGGGCTTACTTTACCCTGGATTCTAAGTTACTTGGGAGCCCCTCTTTTTCTTATCGGGATGTTGGTCCCTATAAAAAATGTAGGCTCTCTCCTGCCCCAGTTATTGGTGAGTGGAAAGCTTAGAAAAGAAAAAAAAAGAAAGCCATATTGGGTAGGTGCTGGGTTAACCCAGGGCATTTGTTTACTGTTTTCTGCTATCCTTCTAGCCTTTATTGATAATCAAAGCTTTGTAAGCTATGCGATTGTGGTATTGCTACTCCTGTTTAGTGTTGCCTCGGGGGTTGGCTCAGTTAGTTTTAAAGACGTAACTGGAAAGACCGTCCCAAAAGGCGAAAGGGGACAAATGTTGAGTTATAGATCTACCTTTGGTGGTGCTTTGGCATTAATAGCGGGAGGCGCTCTGGTATTTTTTTTCAAAGAAGAGGATAATAAGTGGATGTATACTGGATTATTTGCAGGGGCCGCTTTGCTTTGGATCGCTGCAGCTTTAATTTTTTCTAGAATTGTAGAAGAACCAGGGTCTACAAAAGGGGGGAGAACACCCATCCAGGAGTTGAAGTCCGGCGCTTCACTTTTGAAAACAGATCATTCTTACAGAAACTTCATCATCACCAGAGCCTTGTTGATGACCATACCCCTTTTAGATCCTTTTTTTATCCTAGTAGCCAAAGACGTGAGTCAAGAAAACTGGAATTATTTAGGATTTATCATCATTATTGGCAGTTTAGCGCAAATTGTAAGCAGTCCGTTTTGGGGAAAACTGGCAGACCAATCCAGTCTTTATCTCATGAGGATTTCAGCCGGACTTTCTATCTTAAGCATACTTTACGCTTTGGTTTTTGTCTATTCTGATTCTGATTTTCTCAATTTTTATTATTTTATGCCTGTCATATTTATAAATGGTATAGCATATGCGGGAGCCAGATTGAGCCGAAAAACCTATATCATAGATTATGCACCCGATGATGAAAGACCTACTTACGTTTCTGTCGCCAACACCTTGATTGGTTTATTCACCATAGTAGCGGCTTCTTTTGGGCTTATTGCCGAATATTTTGGCCTGGCTTATCAGTTTTGGTTTTTTCTTTTGCTACTGGTAGCCTGTATTTCATTAAGCTTCACCCTTAAAAAAGTTTAAAAAAATGAGAATTGATATCATCACAGTCGTTCCAGATTTACTAAAAAGTCCTTTTGAAGCTTCCATTTTAAAAAGAGCTATTGAAAAGGGGATGGTTGAGATTCATCTGCACAACCTGAGAGATTACACTACTTCCAGCTACAATCAAATTGATGATTATCAGTATGGAGGTGGTGCGGGTATGGTCATGATGGTAGAGCCTATAGATAAGTGTATTTCCAAACTGAAGTCTGAAAGAACTTACGATGAGGTTATTTATTTGACCCCAGACGGCGATGTGCTCAATCAGGGCATGGCAAATTCCCTGTCATTACAGGGAAATATGATCATGCTTTGCGGACACTATAAAGGAGTGGACCAAAGGGTTAGGGATATGTTTATCACAAAAGAAATTTCCATAGGAGATTATGTCCTGTCGGGAGGGGAACTCGCTGCAGCCGTGCTTTGTGATTCGATTATACGTTTAATTCCAGGGGTTTTAGGCAACGAAACATCAGCCCTCACTGATGCCTTCCAGGATAATTTATTATCTCCTCCTATTTACACAAGACCGGCAGAATATAAAGGACACGAGGTTCCTAAAATATTGTTGAGTGGTCATCAGCGAAAAATCGATGACTGGCGAGATGAAAAAGCCTTACAAAGAACGAAAGATCGAAGACCAGATTTATTGGAAGATTAAGGTTCTTAATTTGTATAAGTATAATTTTTGTTTACTTTTGCAATCTCTAAATCAACCTCTGACGAGATCCGTGAATGTTGGTTTGGGTAATAGAAAAACTAAAATAAAATGGATTTAGTAAAGTTTGTTCAAGACGAATTTGTAGAAAAGAAGGATTTTCCAAAATTTTCTTCAGGTGATACAATCACGGTTTACTACGAAATTAAAGAAGGTCAGAAAACACGTACACAGTTCTTCAAAGGAGTTGTGATACAAGTTAAAGGTTCTGGTACTTCTAAAACATTTACCATTCGAAAAATGAGTGGAACTGTAGGAGTTGAAAAAATATTTCCTATCAACATGCCTGCAATTCAAAAAATTGAAATTAATAAAAGAGGTTCCGTTAGACGAGCGAGAATTTATTACTTCAGAAATCTTACAGGTAAAAAAGCAAGAATTAAAGAAAAAAGAACGAATTAAGTTTGTTTTTCCGATTCACACAAACCTTCTTTCAAAATTGAAAGAAGGTTTTTTGGTTTTTAACAGGGTTATAACCTGCCCTGGCAAGGTTATTATATGCTTAATCTTTATATTTGAAAGGTTGAACTTTATTTAATTAATTCCAAAAATAACAAATGACATATGGGAGATCAAAGTACTAAAATCATTTACACGAAAACGGACGAAGCACCTGCTCTGGCAACTTACTCATTTTTACCAATTGTGAGGAGGTTTACCGAAAGTGCTGATATAAAAATAACTTCTAAAGACATATCTCTGGCAGCGAGGATACTTGCCGATTTTGAGGATTACCTAACCGATGATCAAAAAGTAGAGGATAATTTAGCCTACCTGGGTGAATTAGCAAAAACTCCTGAAGCCAATATCATCAAACTGCCTAACATTAGTGCCTCAGTGCCTCAACTCACTTCAGCAATCAAAGAATTGCAGGACAAAGGCTATAAAATACCAGATTATCCTGAAAATCCTCAAAATGAGGACCAGGAAAAAATTAAAAAAAGATATGCGAAAGTCTTAGGAAGTGCTGTAAATCCGGTGTTGAGAGAAGGAAACTCCGATCGCCGTGTGGCACAGCCTGTAAAAGAATATGCACAGGAACATCCTCACAAGCTGAAATCATGGAGTAAAGATTCAAAATCGCACGTCTCTGCCATGACTGAAGGAGATTTTTACGGCAGTGAAAAATCTGTGGTCTTAGCTAAGAAAGATGATGTGAAAATCGTTCATTTCGATAGTGAAGGCAACCGCACGGTTTTAAAAGAAAGTACCGAACTCAACGAAAAGGAAGTCATTGATGCGTCGGTCATGAATTCTAAAGCCTTAAGGAAATTTCTGGCCGAACAGATCAAAGATGCTGAAGAAAAAGGGGTCTTGTTTTCAGTACACCTGAAAGCGACCATGATGAAAGTTTCAGATCCTGTGATTTTCGGTCATGCCGTTACCGTATTTTTCAAAGAGGTTTTTGATAAATATAAAGATGAATTCGAAAGCATTGGGGTTGATCCTACCAACGGACTTGGAGATGTCTATAACAAAATCTCTAAACTTCCGGAAGAAAAATCCAAAGCTATCCAAAAAGATATTGAGGCCATTTATGAAAAGAAAGCCGATTTAGCTATGGTGGATTCATCGAAAGGGATCACCAATTTACATGTTCCCAGCGATGTTATTATTGATGCCTCTATGCCAGCTGCCCTGAAAGAAGGCGGAAAGATGTGGAACAAAAATGACGCAACACAGGATATGAAAGCTGTGATTCCAGACAGGAGTTACGCAGGCATTTACCAGCAGGTTATCGATTTTTGTCAAAAACACGGTGCATTTGATGTGACCAGCATGGGAAATGTATCCAACGTAGGTTTGATGGCCAAAAAAGCCGAAGAATATGGCTCTCATGACAAAACCTTCATCATACCTAAAAACGGTCGTGTAGATGTCTTAAACAGAGAAGGACACGCCCTACTGTCTCATGAAGTAGAAGAAGGTGATATCTGGAGAATGTGCCAGACTAAAGATCTACCTATAAAAGACTGGGTAGGACTTGCTGTAAAACGCGCTAAAAATACGGGAAATCCGGCCATTTTTTGGTTGGATGAAAACAGAGCTCATGATACCAATCTTATCAAAAAGGTAGATACCTATCTTAAAGATTATGATTTATCTGGATTGGATATTCAAATCATGAATCCGAAAGAAGCCATGCAGTATACCCTGGAGAGAGTAAAAGCTGGTAAAGACACGATTTCTGTTACAGGAAATGTATTGAGAGATTACCTGACCGACTTATTTCCTATTTTGGAATTGGGTACCAGTGCCAAAATGCTTTCTATTGTTCCTCTCCTTGCAGGGGGAGGATTGTATGAAACCGGAGCCGGTGGTTCTGCTCCGAAACACGTACAGCAGTTTGTAAAAGAAGGGCATCTCAGATGGGATTCTTTAGGTGAATTTTTAGCACTCGCCGTTTCTATTGAAGATATAGCCGACAAAACAAGCAATAACAAAGCTAAGGTGGTTGCCAAAGCCCTGAATTTAGCCAACAGTCATTATTTGAAAAATGATAAGTCACCTTCCAGAAAAGTAAATGAAATAGATAACAGAGGATCACATTTCTATCTGGCACTTTACTGGGCCAAAGCTCTGGCTTCTCAGAATGAGGACAGCGTTTTAAAAGCTGAATTTGAAAAGGTTGCGAAATACCTTAAGGAAAACGAAGATAAGATAAACGAGGAGTTACTCGAGGCTCAGGGTGAACCGCAAGATATCGATGGCTACTTCTTCCCTGATGAAGATAAAGTGACTCAGAGAATGCGCCCCAGTGCAACACTAAACTCTATTATCGATAACAGATAAGTTTGATGTCGACTTGAAATTAAAAAGCCTTGAGAAAAAATTCTCAAGGCTTTTTTTTTAGAAGAAAAGGATTAAAAAAAGCCTTCACAAGGGAAGGCTTTATATTTAAGAAAAGCACAAGGCTTATTTTTCTTCTTTCTTGTATTTTTTGTACTTGTTTTTGAACTTATCAATTCTACCAGCACTATCCACGAGTTTTGTTTTACCAGTATAGAACGGATGAGAAGTTCTTGATATCTCAAGCTTAATCAAAGGATACTCATCTCCGTCTACTTCGATGGTTTCTTTAGTTTGAGCTGTAGATTTTGTCAAAAACACATCTTCATTAGACATATCTTTAAATGCTACTAATCTATAATTTTCTGGATGTATACCTTTTTTCATCGTAACGTCTTTACTAATTTATTTCAGGTTGCAAATTTAACCAAAAGATTATATTACACAAACAAATAATTGATTTATTCATACAATATTTTACGCTTCAGAATAAGGTGCCTTCCAGGTACTTTTCAAGAAACCCAGTCTGATTCAGAATCTGAGTTTCAATAGGTATATAAAACAACTTACTGGATTTTAGCTTGGATTTCAGACGCACATAATCCTTTTGAGTGGTCAATAGTACTGATTCTCTCTGGAGCATTTTTACATCGGTTTCGGAAAATTCGTGATGATCTGCAAACTGAATGTGCTCAAATTCTTTATTCATGGACTTCAGGTGGGTCACTAGTGGTTTTGGATTGGCAATACCCGTGACCAGCGTGAAATTATCAAAGTCAGCTAACTTTTCATATTCAATCTCATTCGTTACAAATTCAGAATAGAGAATTGTCGAAAATAAAAGGTTCTGATAGGTCCTGGGCTTAAGTTGTTTTTGTATTCGAATTTGCTGTTCAGCAGCCAGGTTGTGGGGGCATTTGGTTACTATGATCAAATCGGCTCGGGAAGCACCGGTTTGAAACTCTCTGAGGTTACCGGTAGGCAACACAAAATCTCGTGTATAAAGGTCGTTAAAAGTGGTCAAAAGAATGGATAAGCTTGGTTTTACCTTTCTATGCTGAAAAGCATCATCAAGTAAAATTAAATCTAATTCAGGGTGATTTTTTAGCAATTCTGAAATTCCTCTTTGCCGGTTGGCATCTACTGCCACAGTGATTTCGGGAAAATTGATTTTAAACTGCAGCGGCTCATCCCCTACTTCAGAAGACAAATGATGGGGATGGACTTCTAGAAAGCCGTCAGTAGTTCGCTTATAACCCCGGCTAAGCGTTGCTATGCGGTGCTTATTTTGTAAAGTCTTAATCAAAAGTTCAATCATCGGGGATTTACCCGTGCCTCCTGTATTCAGGTTGCCAACGCATATGATCGGGATGGGATAGGATCTGGATTGAAACACATTGACCCTGTACAGAAAATTACGAATAGACATGATACAGCCGTAAAGGACTGAAAAAGGAAAGAGTAAATATCTTAAGAATTTCATGACTGCGAAATTATAATTTTTAAATTTAGGGTTTAAAATAATTGACTAATGATTGTAAACGATTTTATTGAAGCTATCGAAGAACTTGCTCCTTCCTATTATGCAGAGGACTTTGACAATACAGGATTACTGATAGGAGAAAATAGCATGGAAGTAACTGGTGCATTGATAACTTTGGATGCTTTGGAATCTGTAGTGGATGAAGCTATTGAGACCAGATGCAATTTAATCATCAGCTTTCATCCCATTATTTTCACTGGTCTTAAAAAATTAAATAGAAAGTCTTATGTAGAGCGTGTAGTTCATAAAGCCATTAAGCACGATATCGCCATTTACGCGATGCACACAGCCCTGGATAATGTTTCCAACGGCGTAAATGGAATGATTTGCGAAAAATTAGGCTTAAAAAATACATCAGTGTTAATTCCGAAGTTGAAAACTATCAAAAAACTGACGACTTACGTGCCTAAAGCAAGTGCTGAAACCGTAAGAAATGCGCTTTTTGAAGCAGGAGGAGGAAGCATTGGCAATTATGATCTGTGCAGTTTTAATAGTCAAGGCATTGGCACTTTCAATGGAAATGAAAATTCTAATCCAACAATTGGTGAGCCTGGAAAAACTCAGTTTGAAGAAGAAATTCAAATCAATTTGACGTTTTCATCGCATTTGCAATCTAAAATCCTGAAGGCGCTTTTTAAAAGCCATCCTTATGAGGAAGTTGCTTATGAAGTTGAGACCCTTGAAAATAAGGATCAGCACAGGGGTATAGGAATGCTTGGTGAACTGGAAACACCTCTAGGAATAACTGAGGTTTTATCGCTCGTAAAAGAAGTTTTCAAAACCAAGGTCATAAGACACTCCGAACTCAAGGATAAGGCCATTAAACGCATTGCCGTGCTTGGAGGCAGTGGAGCATTCGCCATTGAAAATGCAAAAGCGGCCAAAGCTGAGCTTTACATCACTGCAGATTTGAAATACCACGACTTCTATAAAGCTGAAAATCAGATCATTTTAGCCGACATAGGTCATTACGAAAGCGAGCAGTATACAAAAGATTTAATACATGCTTATCTTACGAAAAAATTCCCTAATTTTGCACTCGTTTTATCTAATATTAATACCAATCCGATTCAATACTATTGATTATGGCAAAGAAAAAAGAGGTTACAGTAGAGCAAAAATTAAGAGCTCTTTACGATTTACAACTAATAGACTCACGTATTGACGAAATAAGAAATATGCGAGGTGAACTACCTCTTGAAGTTGAAGATTTGGAAGATGAAGTTGCAGGACTCACCAAAAGAATTGAAAAGTTAGAATCTGATCTGAAAGTAACCGAAGAGAAGATAAAAGAGAAAAAACAGTTCATAGTGGATGCTGAAGCTATGATCAAAAAATACAAAAGCCAGCAAGACAACGTTAGAAATAACAGAGAGTTTGATGCTTTGACTAAGGAAATCGAGTTTCAGGAACTGGAAATCGAATTGGCTCAAAAACACATCAGGGAATACAGCGCTCAAATAGAGCATAAAACGGCAGTGATAGAAGAAACTAAAGAAAAATTAGCTGAAAGGCAGAATCATCTTGATCATAAGAAGTCTGAGCTTGATAATATTTTAAAAGAAACTGAGAAAGAAGAAACTGCATTAACTGAAAAGTCAGAGAAATATAAAAAGGATATCGAAGAACGTCTGGTAAAAGCCTATACAAGAATTCGTAACAATGTAAAGAACGGCATGGCTGTCGTTACCATTGAACGCGGTGCTTCTGGAGGTTCTTTCTTTACCATTCCACCGCAAGTTCAAGTCGAAATTGCTGCGAGACGTAAAGTCATCATCGATGAACACAGTGGAAGAATCCTTGTCGATCAAGAATTAGCAAGAGAAGAAGAAGAAAAAATGGAAAAGATGTTTACGAAGTTAGCATAAATCTCTTCATAGATCTATAACGAAAAGCTCGGGATTTCTCTCGGGCTTTTTTTTGCTCCAAACTTTAACTAGACCTTAATCTCTGTCTTTTAGATTAACCCCTACTTTTGCTTTAAAAAACCGATGAAATCATTTTTAAGCTTACTGATGCTTTCCCTCTTTTTTGTAAGCTGTGGAAAAGCACAAAATTCAAAAACTACCAATGAAAGTAAAAGCGACATAACTTCAGAACAATTCGATGATGAAGTTTATGACAGAGCTTACTTTGCCAGTGGTTGCTTCTGGTGTGTAGAAACTATCTATGAGAGCCTGAAAGGTGTAGAAGAAGTTTTTTCCGGCTACTCTGGTGGTCATACCAAAAATCCAACTTACCAGTCTTCAAACACTGGCACAACCGGACACGCTGAGGCTGTAGAAGTCATATACAACCCAGATGTAATTTCTTTCGAAACACTGGTTGATGTTTTTTTTGGCTCTCAGAATGTCACTCAGCAAAACGGTCAGGGACCAGATATAGGTTCACAGTACCGGTCTATTATTTTCTACCAAAATGAAGAAGAAAAAGAGATTATTGAAACTAAAATCGAAAGCCTTTCTAAAGAATACGAAAAGCCAATAGCCGCTGAAGTAATGGATTTTGATAAATTCTGGATGGCAGAAGAGTATCATCAGGACTATAAGGTCAATAATCCTAACAATCCCTACATCAGGAATGTTTCAGTTCCGAGATTTAACAGGTTTAAAGAAAAGTTTCCAGAACTTCTTAAGCCTAAATATAAGCCATAAAGTTAAATGGAATAAGAATTAAAAAAGCCGCTGTATGCGGCTTTTTTAATTCTTATTCCATTTGATAATCTCTATTTCAGAAAATCCATCAAAAGCGAGTTAAATTCTTTATGGTGAGTCACCACTAATCCATGTGGAGCCCCTTTGATGACTTGCATTTGAGCGTTTGGTATTAACTGTTTAGCTTTTTCCGCTGAGGCTTCGATAGGTACAATTTGATCTTCATCCCCATGAACTATAAGCGTAGGGACATCAAACTTCTTACAATCTTCTCTAAAATCGGTTTTTCCAAAACTATCGATACAATCTAAAGTTGCTTTTTTTGAGCCCTGCATTGCCAGGTTCCAGGTCAGCTGAAGCATAGCTTCACTTATCCTTTCTCCTTTTAGGGAATCATAATTATAAAAGTTTTTTCCGAAATCTTTAAAAAACTGTGGCCTATCTTTTTTAATGCCTTCTTTCATCGATTCAAAAACCGATGCATCTACAGCATCGTTATCATCTGTTTGCAACATAAATGGAGTGACTGCAGAAACCAACACAGCTTTAACTATGGAAGCTGTGCCATAACGACCTATAAACCGGGCAACCTCACCTCCACCCATAGAGAACCCCAGCAAAATAACGTCTTCTAGCTTAAGCGTTTCTATAATATCGTTCAGGTCCTTTGCCAGCGAATCGTAGTCATAACCATTCCATGGCTTTGAGCTTTGTCCAAACCCACGCCTATCATAAGAAATGACCCGGTAACCAGAATTGACTAAGGTGTCCACCTGGTATTCCCACATAATTCTGTTTAATGGCCATCCATGAATTAAAATAATGGGCTGACCGGAACCGTAATCGTTATATGCCAATTTGATGGCTCTTGATTTTTCTAGAGAGGAGGTGTTTAATTCGTTCATGAGTCTTTTCTTTCTAAGATAAAGCAAATCCTAAAAGACAGAAGTGAATTAAAAAAAGTTTAACCAAACTTTTTCCATAAAAAAACCCTGCTATAGAAGCAGGGTTTCAGTTTAATAAACAAATAAAATTTATTTATTTTCCATTTTATCCTTAAGTGCTTGCAATTCTGCATTAGCATCTCCGAAAGTCGTTTTCTTAGATTCGTCTTCAGACTTCTTAGCGGCCTTCTTAACGATCTGAGCTTCTTCTTCCTTGTGGATTGACGTATGTGAAGCTACAACACGCTTGAATTCTTTGTTGAATTCAATAATGAGAAATTCTGCTACTTCACCTTTAGCTAATTTTGTTCCGTCTTCTTTTTCAAGATAACGCTGTGGAACAAAAGCTGTGACATCTTCATTAAACTCAACAGTTGCACCTTTGTCAACTATTTCAGAAACAGCTGCTGTATGTTTGGTTCCTACTGCAAATTCATCAGAATACTTATCCCATGGATTTGTTTCAGTTTGCTTATGTCCAAGGCTTAGTTTACGCCCTTCAACATCAAGCTCCAACACAACTACGTCAAGTTTATCTCCAACTTTACAAAATTCTGATGGGTGTTTTATTTTCTTAGTCCAAGACAAATCAGAAATATAAATCAAGCCATCAATACCTTCTTCAAGTTCTACAAATACTCCAAAGTTTGTAAAGTTTCTTACTTCACCAACATGTTTGGAACCAACAGGATATTTTGTTGTAATATCTGTCCAAGGATCTGGAGTTAATTGCTTGATACCAAGAGACATCTTTCTATCTTCTCTGTCGAGAGTCAAAATTTTAGCCTCTACTTTATCACCAACATTTACAAAATCCTGAGCAGATCTCAAATGCGTACTCCAGGACATTTCAGAAACGTGAATCAAACCTTCAACACCTTCTTCTACTTCAATAAAAGCACCGTAATCTGCGATAACTGTAACTGTACCGTTAACAACATCACCGACTTTTAGGCCTTCATCTAAAGCATCCCAAGGATGTTTGTGTAATTGTTTTAAACCTAGTTGAATTCTGGTCTTATCTTCATCGAAATCAAGGATAACAACATTCAATTTCTGATCTAATTCCACGACTTCGTTTGGATGGTTTATTCTTGACCAAGAAAGGTCTGTGATATGAACCAATCCATCTACTCCACCAAGATCAACAAAGACTCCGTAAGAAGTGATGTTTTTCACAACACCTTCTAAAACTTGTCCTTTTTCTAGCTGACCGATGATTTCTTTCTTCTGTTCTTCAATATCCGCTTCGATAAGCGCTTTGTGAGAAACAACAACGTTTTTGAATTCATGGTTGATTTTAACCACTTTGAATTCCATGTTTTTTCCGACATAAGCATCGTAATCACGAATAGGCTTCACGTCGATTTGAGAACCTGGTAAAAATGCTTCGATGCCAAATACATCTACAATCATTCCACCTTTCGTTCTGCATTTCACAAGACCGTTTACGATTGTTCCATCCTCCTGAGCTTTATTTACACGCTCCCAGGCACGGATAACTCTCGCTTTTCTATGAGAAAGGATAAGCTGGCCTTCTGCATCTTCTTTAATGTCGATGAGAACATCTACCTTATCTCCTACTTTAAGATCTGGATTGTAACGAAATTCGTTTAATGAAATTACACCTTCACTTTTCGCATTGATATCGATGATAGCATCTTGATCTGTAAGGTGAACTACGGTTCCATCTACGACTTCGTTATGAAGTGTATCAACGAAATTTTCCTCTACTAATTTCTCGAATTGCTCTAACTGTGCATCATCAACTTCATCAATACCTTCTTCGTACTTGTGCCAGTTGAATTCCTCTAGAAATTGTTTCGGATTTTCTTGTTGTTCGGAAGGAGCTACTTTAGGTGTAGATTCTTCTGAATTTGCAACTGATTGTTGCTCTTTGGTTGTTTTGTCTTCAGCCATATGCTGATTTAAAATTTGTATTCTGTTCGTCCAAGAAACTCAAGCAAACTTACAGAAGAGATTAAATTATTTAAAATCAACCCTTTAAACGTTTCTTGTTTTGCATTTAAAAGGAGTGCAAAAATACAACTATTTTATGATAATCAAAACCTTAGTTAAATATTTTATAGATTAATCTTCAGGTTCTTCTTCAACTTCGGTTTCTTCGACACGTACGGCTTCTGCTTTAGGGATAACGCCACCTCCAATATTTTTTGCAATGTAATAAGTTACCTGAGCGCCAAATAAAAAGATGACAAGAGAATAGTAAATCCAGACCAAAAGAATGACCAGGGAGCCGGCAGCTCCGTAAGTCGTACTTAGATCGTTATTATTCATGTACAAACCGATGAGAAATTTACCGATTATAAAAAGCAAAGTAGTCACAATGGCCCCTGTCCATGTATCTTTCCACCTTACCTTAGCATCCGGTAAAATTTTATACATCAATGCAAAAATAACCACCAGGATAAGTTGGGAAATAATCAGTTGACCAATAGAAATCAATTGCAGATTGACATCAGGAAAAAAGTTGTCCAATTTCCCAAATGAATAAGAAATGATAGCGTCCAGGACTAATGAAATGATTAAAATAACACCGATAACCAAGACTACCGAAAAGCTTAACACCCTGTCAATGGCCAGTTTAAGCCAGCCTTTATCTGGCTTTGGTTTGATATGCCAGATATGATTTATACCTCTTTGAAGACTTACAAATACTGTGGTTGCACTAAAGACGAGAATTATAATCGCAATCGTTGCAGACAGGGTATTGTCGGCATTCAAGGCAAAGTTTTCTAAAATACTTTCTAAGGTTTTTCTCGAATCTTCTCCTGCCAAGCTTGATATCCGGTTTAAAATCTGCTCCCTTATCTCTGATCTCTCATAAAGACTTGCCCCCACATTCAGAATGATAATCAAAAAAGCAGGAAGGCTAAATATGGTGTAAAAAGCCGTCCCGGCTGCAAAGCTCATGGATTCATTGGAAGTGAAATCTTTGATAGTATCTACCAGAATTTTCACATATTTCAATTCAAGAATTGATTTTAACTTTCGTTTCATGGACTTAATCTAAGAAGACAAAAATAAAAGTCGCTTTGACAACCAAGGGGTGCTTTAGTAAAATTTAATAGTTTCCCTTATCAACTAAACTCATTAAATCTTTATCATATAATGGTGTATAGCGGTCATTACATCCCGATAGGCCCAATGACTCAGTTTATCTTCTTCGACTAGGGCCAGGTCGGCTGTCTTGAACACCTGCTGAATTTCATCAAAAATCAACATATTTGCCTGACCAAGCCCTGTTCTTACATCGGCTTGAAGCCTTTTGCTCAAAAATCCTTCTTTGGACTGGTCCTGAATCTTTTCAGCAATAGCATCTCTGTTTTGAATGGCGCTTGAAATTTTTTGACGGAGCGAGTTTGTGATTGTTTCAAAATCGGAATTAAAAATCTGTTCTGCATGCAGGGTATTTAAAAAACACTGCGCAATCCCTATAAAGCAGGATGACATACAGACCCGTGCAAATTGTTCAAAAGGAATATGAAATACGTTGTAGTCAAAATGATTCTTTATGGAATTGATGTGAAATCCAAACTCTTGAGGAACCCTTACATCGGTCAAATTGATGGATAAGGAAGAGGTGCTTTTTAAACCAAAAATTTCCCATTTATCCTCAGAAAACTCCACAGAATCTCTGGGTACCACAAAAGAAGAAACTTCTCCGGTATCTGCGTTTTTAGCATTCAAACTGAAGTAATTCGCATGTGCAGCTCCAGAACACTTTCCCCAGCTGCCGTTTAAAAGCACAGACTTATCTTCGGCTTTAAAGCTGCCGCCAACTGCGCCACTTCCAGCAACAACAGTCCTTTCGGGTGTAAAAATAGTTTTGGCAGCGTCTGGGTCAAAAAAGCCGCAAAACCAGTTAGCTCCTGCACCCAAATTCAGAACCCAGCCCAAACCTCCAAAGTGTGTCGAGGTTTCCGTGATGCGTTGACCCGCCGTTTTCAAATCCAATTCCAGGCCACCATAGTCTTTGGGCACAAATAATTTGAACGCATCGTTTCGGAATAATTCTTCTAATAAATCTTCAGGAATCTGAGACCTTTTGTAATCTTCTATTTTGACTTTTCTCATTAATAATTAAATTAAATTCTTAGTCCCGGCGATAGCTTGAGGTCATTTCAAAAACGTTTTCCAGAATCGCTTTATCGGTTTTGGTCAAACTTAAACCCCTGCGTTTCATGACGAGTTCAGCCACTTCAAAAACTTTATTCAGCTTGTAAGTAATGACGCCCTGGCTCCCGCCCCAGCTGAAACTCGGGACAAAATTTCGTGGAAAACCAGATCCGAAAATGTTGGCGCTTACCCCTACTAGCGTTCCCGTATTGAGCATCATATTGATGCTGCATTTGGAATGATCACCCATGATTAAACCACAAAACTGAAGTCCGGTATCTTTAAACCGGCCAGAATCGTAATCCCAAAGTTTTACGTTAGCATAATTGTTTTTCAGATTGGAAGTATTGGTATCTGCCCCAAGATTACACCACTCACCGATGACGGAATTGCCCAAAAAGCCGTCATGCCCCTTATTGGAATAGCCTAAAATCATAGAATTGCTCACTTCTCCTCCTACTTTAGAATGGGGACCAATGCTGGTGCCTGTGTAAATTTTAGCGCCCATTTTTACAGTAGAATGCTCACAGAGTGCGAAAGGTCCTCTAATGGCAGAATTCTCCATAACCTCAGCTTTTTTTCCGATATAAATAGGACCCTCGCTGGCATTGAGCGTACCGTTATATAATTTGGCACCTTCTTCAATAAAAATCTGCCCTGGATTGAAGCAGGTTACCGTTTCCGGTATAGGCTGAGAAGTCCTTCCCTCTGTCAGTAAAGAAAAATCATCCTGAATAGCCTTATGATTTTTTGAAAATAAATCTGTTGCACTTTCAACATACTCCACCTTAGAATCTGTTTCAACCACTTTTAACTTTGAAAGATCCAGAGTCTGATTTTTCTTTAACCGGTATGCTAAAATGACAGCCTCTTGTTTTAAGACCTCATCGTCATTTAAGTTTTTTACGTTTTCCCAAAACTCCTGTGAAGCCAGATATCTCGCATTGATGAATATATTTTCTTCCTCAACCTGCTCGGGATATTTTTCAGCTAAATAAGACTGCGTTTTGTAAGAGACCGACGCCTTTGCAATGTGTTCCCATTTTTCCTTTAAGGTAAGTATCCCAAGCCTCAATTCAGCGACAGGCCTTGTATAGGTTAAAGGCAGGAACTGAGAGCGTAAATGATCATCAAATAAAATTATATTCATAAGATTTTGTGTTTAAATAGCGTATTATGAAATCGTTTGAGCGTGAATTTAAAATTAAGTAATTTAGCCATTCAAATAAAACTAAAATTATGTCTGTAGCCAAGAAGCAATACAAAAGAATTACTGTAAAGTCTTTAATTGAGATGAAAGCCAATTCAGAAAAGATTTCAATGCTGACTTCTTATGACTTTACGATGGCTCAGATTGTTGATCAGGCGGGGATAGATGTGATTTTGGTTGGCGATTCTGCCTCCAACGTGATGGCCGGTCACGAAACCACCCTTCCTATAACCTTAGATCAAATGATTTACCATGCTTCCGGAGTCATTCGCGCTGTCAAAAGAGCCTTAGTGGTAGTGGATTTACCTTTCGGAAGTTATCAAAGCGACCCTAAGGAAGCGCTGCGGTCGTCTATTAGAATAATGAAAGAAAGCGGTGCACACGCTGTAAAACTTGAAGGCGGAAGTGAAATAAAAGATTCGATAAAGCGAATTCTGAAAGCTGGAATTCCTGTGATGGGTCATCTCGGATTAACTCCCCAATCCATTTATAAATTTGGCACTTATACCGTTAGGGCTAAAGAAGAATATGAAGCTCAAAAACTAAAGGAAGATGCTTTAATGCTGGAACGCATAGGCTGTTTTGCTATCGTTCTTGAAAAAGTTCCGGCAAAGCTGGCCCAGCAGGTGGCTAAAAGTATCCAAATCCCGGTTATTGGTATTGGTGCTGGTGCAGGAGTAGACGGCCAGGTACTTGTACTTCATGATATGCTTGGGATGAATAAAGAATTTAGTCCTAGATTTCTAAGACGTTATGCGGATTTAAACACAGTGATGACTGATGCCATACAACATTACAATGAAGATGTGAAAGCTAAAAAGTTCCCCTCAGAAGATGAGCAGTATTAAACCTGCCTGCGTAACTTGGCGAGGGCAGATCCGTCATAAAAATTAAAAGGGATAACCAATAGCAAAATTGAGAACCGGACTTGTGGCGTCAAAATCCCATGACGTAGAAGGTTCTTTTATAGGTGCTGCCAGATCAAACCGGATTACAAAGCCCTGAATATCCACGCGAAGACCAACACCCACCCCGGCACCTATTTCGTTGATGAAATTTGAAGTGAATTTACCCCCTGGCGTGGCTTGATTTTCATTCATCAACCAGACATTCCCTGCATCGGCAAATACGGCTCCATTCAGGTATTCCATAATTGGAAATCTGTATTCCAAATTGGCTTCCAGCTTAATATCTCCAGATTGATCGAAAAAGGAGTTACTTCCATCTTCAGGAGAAAAAGTTCCGGGACCAAGTGATCTTATTCTGAAAGCCCTGACGCTATAGGGTCCTCCGGAAAAATATTGTTTTACAAAAGGCAAGGATTCTGTTGTTCCTAAAGGTTTTCCCATTCCCGCAAAAATCCTCCCCACCAATTTCTGCCGTTTTTCATCCAGCCTTAAGTGATAGGTTACATCCAAATCTGCCTTTATATAGTGCGCATATTGGAGTCCCAAAAATTCGTTTTGTCCCTCTTCATTTTTAGTACCCAGCAAATTCAACCCATTGCCAGCCATATCATAATGAAAACCAAAGAAAATACCTTCCCCTGTGGTTTGGTCTTTTATCTCATTGTAAGTAAAATCATAAGTGAGTCCAGCGATAAATTGCTGCTCAAAACTTCTTCTCAGGAAAGGATTATTCTCCAGAATCTGGTCAAATTCATCTGAGGTATTACCAAGCTTCACATATTCTAAATTGATGGGTTTTAACTGATGGGTTACATAAGAGTTTCCTTCCCATAAATACCCAAAAGATGAAGAAACTGAGTTTAAGGTATACAGCTGAGTTCTATTGAGATAGTCCAGACCTAAACTCACTTTGGTTTTAGGAATGGCATATTCAAAACTCGCATCGAGGTCTATTGGAAAAATTAACCGGGGAAATAACAGGGATGCGTTTAATCCTAACTGTATGCTGCTCAATCCCTGATCGTCTGTTTTACCAAAGAACTGCTGCTCATAGCCTCCGCTTAATGATAAGCGAAATAATTCACCCCCCCGAAATATATTTCTGTTGGAATAAACAACACTTAAATTAGGGCCTGCAAAATTATTGGATTTTGTCACCCCCTGAAGCTCAAGTCTCAAGGAACGCTTCTTCAGTGGTGAAAGAAAAATGTCTGCCTTTAGATGCCTTTTTCCCTTTGCATCTGTTACACTGTCCTTTTCTTCATAATCAATATTCACAAACTTAAAGGTACTTATAGAAGAAAGTCTCCGACTGGTAAACTGGGATGCTTTGGGATTGTAGGTTTCCCCGGGGTATATTTGAACATAAGGGTATAAATGTTTAGGCTTAAAAAACGCTTTGGCTTGAATAAAATTTAAACCCTTAAAAGACATTGTGTCCTTCTCCTGTTCCCTATCCGTTACCGTACGGTTGGGATGAATGTAGACTTCATCAATGATGTAAGGGACTAAAGATTTTTCCGGAACTTGTGTTTTCAGCCTCACATACAGATCAAAATTTCTGGTGTCATAGGCGTTGGTATCGGCTTCGAAAATTAAAAAATCTGAATTGAAATTATAATAACCTCGCCTTTTCAAAAATTGATCTATTCGCTCACGCTCAGATTTAAGTAAGTCAAGATTAAAGCGTTTATTTTCTTTTAAATCTGAATACTGAAGTGAAGATTGAATTTCATCGTATATCTGAAGAGTATCGGCTACTGTTTTTTCCAGCTGATAAGATTCTAGCCGGTAAGGTTTTGACAGATCAATAGAGTACAGAACAGATGTTGAACGATTTGAGGTGTCTTTTTGAATTATCGAAGTAACACTACTGCCAAAATAACCGCTGTTTCGCAAGCGATTTTTTAGAATGTCTTCTGCTGCTTCTACGTTTATACTTTCAAAATAATAAGGGTCCTCACCAAATTGTTTATTTAAAAATTTATTGATAAACCCGGGATTTTCTCTTTTGGCTTTATAGTTAAAATAAAGTCCAGGCCGCATTCCTAAAATTTTGGTATTTGTATTCCTGGAAATAGCTGTTTTCAGTTTTGTCTCCAGGTTTTCCAGGTCTTTCTCCTGAGTGCTTTCTAATTTTAATTCTGCTCCAGTATACAGGGTTTTATCTTCCGGCAGATATTTTTTAACGCTACATGAAGACAACGCATAAATTGAAATAACTATAAAAAATAATGTTTTCGCTAGCCTACCCATCCGTATTGTTTTCAGATTTTTGTTTGTCTTCCGATTTTTTTTGAGCATTCGACTCCACTTTCAGGGCCCCTTCTTTTAAGGACTCTCTGAAAGCTTTGTCCCACAGGACCTTAAACTTATTGAACTCGCGCGTAAAAACCAAAGCAATACCACTGACGAAAACCTGACCATCTATCACATTTTCGTATTCACTTTTTCTAAAGCCTTTTAATTTCCAGCGACCGTCTTCCGTAAGAAGATATTCTACACTAACGTTTCCTATAACTGGCTGTGTTTCTTCCTGTCTTTGCTCACCCTGGACATTTACAGAACTTCCTGCCTCAACCACAAGCCTATCATCAAAAAACTTTTTTTGTGCAGACACGTTAAGGTCTGTTCGGTCCTGCGCTGTACTTCCCTGATAGTCTGTGTAACTGTTCACGTCAAAATTAAGATTGATCCCCGTATTTCCAGTCAATTTATCAGAGAACCTGTTCAGTTGATCTGATAAGGCCTGATTTATATTTTCAGTGGCCATTGATGCAGCTCCACCCTGACTGCCATCACTTCCAGAGGCCGGATAAAAGCGATTTAAGACCAGCAATGAAAAAATCTGCTTATTGAGTAAATCCTTCTGTTGATTTACCTGGTTTACTCTTCCGTAAACTGTTCCGTTAATAGCCCCCTGCTTATCTTCTGGCATATCGAGTTGAAAGGAAAGCTCTGGAGACATGATTTCACCGTCCACATCCAGATAAACCAGGAAGGGTAATTGCTGCTTATATCTGTTTTGAATAACAGAACTTTCCCCGGCAGTTTGTGTGGCCATCAAGGCACTTGTGGAGGTTTCTATTCTGTAAATAGCTCTCAAATCTAAATCTGCATTGTAAAGATTACCACTCCAGCTTATTGAACTCGAAGGCGCAATGTCAAACTTCCGCTTCACTACATCATAAAAGTTAAGTTCCACGATCCCGTCTGTGACCTCATACTTACCCAGAAGTTTCATTTTACCCGTTCTGGATATTGAAAATTTAAAATCTCCCCCACCCTGGACTTTTACATTATCACCGGTTCGCTCATTGAAAACAACTTTTATCTTTGATTTTTTTTGGATTTTAATGTCCGTTTTTAAATCGATGCCGGTTAAAACTGCTTTTACATCTTCTTCTTTTTGTTGTGTAAGAATGTCATCCGGATTTTCTTTATTGACAAAAACCACAATACCATCTATTTCTTCTATGCCTACTTGAGACTCCGGAACTATATACGTTAAATCTGTGTTTTCGTTAATGGTTAGGTTTCCTCTTACTTTTGGGAAATCCAAATCTCCTTTTAAGCTTGCATCCGCACTAAAAATCAATTTACCGAAGTAGAGTTCATTATCTTTTGCGTTTGAATTTAACAACTGAAAATCTTCTGCATTAAAAGACAAATCGAATTTTGGATTTGTTACTTCTTCCAGGTCTATAAAGCCGTTAGTGGTAAACGATTCACCTTCTATGTCTTCCACAGTAAAATCATCGAAGCTCAGTTTGTTTTTGGACAGTTTTATGTTTTCATCTTTTAGCCTGAACAACGTGTTAAGCCTTAATAAATTGAACTGAACGTCTTCAAAAGTTAATTGACCGTCATAATCTAAATCATCAAGCGAACCGTCTATTGAAAAATCCCCCTGTAAATCACCTTTAGAATTTTTGATATACTCGGTTGCAAAATTTTCCAGAGTCTGCATTTCAAGTTTATTCAAATCGATTTTCAAGTGCAGTTCAGACTCAGCTGGATTGGTATGATAAACCCCGTCTACGGCCAGGTCTACACCTGCATCCTTGAGGCTTAAATCGAGTTCATAATCGTCGTCTGGTTTTGCTACTGCTTTCAATGCTAAATTCCCCAAAGCAACTTCTGTAACCTTTAAATCATCTATATTGAGGTTTGAGATCAATCCATTGGAAACAAAGGGCTCTATCAAAACAAAGTTTCCACTCAGTTTACCACTAGTCAATTTTTCGTCTGGGTTGAAATAGCTAAACAGGCTTAACAACTCAAAATTATCGAACGTAACCCCCAGATGCCTTTTTTCAAAGTCTAAATCATCCCTAAGTGCTATGTGTTGCGAATTTTTATGGAGACTGAAATTTGAAGTTCTGATCTTTTCATTTTGATAAACTATCTCATTTTCTTCAGAAATAGTCCAGGAAGAACCATTTAAAATCACTTGATCAGAAGAAACACTTATCCTATAAAGATCCTCATCTTCAAACTGGACAGATACCGAAGAACTATATAATTCTTTCTCATTCTTATAAGCGTCTAAATCCAAACTTAAAAGACGATCCTCGTAATTTCCCTGAATTTGAGTTTTCGCAACATCCAAAGGGCCAGCATAAATGTTATCAAATCCTAAGTCAAATTTAATATAGGACTTTTCAGACTGAACCTCCAGACGTAAGCCCTCAACCTCATTGTCTTTATAATTTAAATACGGGAGGCTTAGAGCAGAAGTTAAAAGCGCTTTTTCTTCATCAAACTGAAAGGAAGCTTGAAGTGTATCCATCTGTCTTATGCCATCAACAAATACTTCAGATAAGATGGGAGAATTTATAAATTTTAAATTAGCATCTAAATGAAGAGGCCGTTTAGATTGGCTTTGCGAAGCTGAATCCTTTGAGTATTTTTTAAAATGGCTTTCGAGCGCCCTGGAAATCCCTTCTATATTTGCATTGGCTTTTAGATTTCCATTCAAAAACTGACTTGAAATTTCTGCAACAGTTTTTGTAGAATCCACTTCTGAAGAAAAATCAAAGTTTCCTAAATAATATGGACGATTATCATACACTACCAGACCGTCTTCAAGCTGAGCATCGAGTTGATACCGATTTGCATCGCCTTTAAATTGAATATTTGCCAGCACTTTAGCCCTTATATCTTTGGTGGTTAGCCCTAGCTCTTGCGTGTTTATGCCTTCCAGATTGAACTTCATATCTACTTGAGGAGAAACAGAATCTAATTCAAGCGTAGAAACAAAATCGAATTTTAGATTTTTATCGGCATAGTCAAATTTTATATCACCGGTTCCTTCATCCAGGTTTCCCTGGATTTCCATCCCGGAAAAGGTGTAAGCATTCCAGCGTATACTATCGATTTTTGAAGAAAGCTCACCTGAAAGCTCATAAATTGTATTCCCTTTTCCTTCAGAATTCAATTGCATGCTTAAGTTGCCAACCTGTTCATTTTGAAGTAACTCTCCCAATTTTAAAGATTTGATATCGAGATCAATCTTATAGTTAATCGCGTCCGTAGAGTTGTAATAAGCCTTTAATTGAATATCGCCCAGCGAACTATTGATTTTGCTGTTGGACGAATAATTACTGGCAGACTTCCTAAAACTACCATTGACTGCAATGGTCTTAGGAATAGAAATTCCTAAATCGCTTTCAGAAATAAATTGAGAAAGATCCTGCTTTATGGTTTTGGCAGTCAAATTTTTAAAGTCAAAACCTAATTTTTCCACCTCCGTCAATCGACTCAAACTCCCGCTGAGCTGCAGTTGAGTATTTTCACCCCAATACAGGTTGAACTGCGTGACATTTAAAGTGTCGACATCCCCATAGGCTTTAAAGTTCCCTTCTAGGTTATGCTGAGCTAATTTCCGGATCTGATTGTTCTTTCTTAACTCCGGAGAGAACACATATAAATCCTCCACATTAATTTTTAAACTGCTCACGTCAAAATTGGCGGTTGAATTCAAGGGCGAATTTATAAGGTTCTGTATGGTGTTATACTTGAGATTCAAATCAGCAAAGATTAAACTCTTATTAAATTTCAATCTCAGATTTTTCAATGCAGTTTCTTCTGAGTTCAATCGCGTCAGCATTTGGAATTCTTCCAAAACAAGTCCGCTTTCTTCTTTGAATCGAAGGTCGTTGAGATCAAAGTTTAAGCTTTTGTTTTTTGAATAAGACAAGTCCTTGATCTTAAAATTAAACTTCTCCACCGCAATAGCTTCAGCAGAAAACTCTCCTTTGCTTGGCCGTTTTCCATTTTGGTAAAACTCGATCTGATGATTTTCAAAAGCGATGTCATTAACGTTGATCTCCCATTCAGGCCAGGTGAACACTTCATCCGAATCAGCAACTTCGGCAGCTTTTTCTTTTGAAGGTGAAGCCGATTTCTTTTCCAGCTTTAAGCGACTGTCCTTCCACACCCACTGGTCTAAAGCAACCACCTGCGTGTTGAGATTGGCATCCAAATCTGAAAAGGAAAAATCATCTATATAGGCTTCAGAAGCGATGCCTTCGGTTGAAGAATTGTAGTGAATATCCACATCCTGTACACTGAGTTCATCTACCAGGATCCAGGGTAAGCGAGATTTTTGCTCTTCTTCAATTGATTTCGACGCTTGCAACTGAGACAGAGAAAAAGAGGTCTCTTGTAAACTGACTTCAGACAGATGAAACTTCATGTTTTCAAGATCAATCATTTCGTTCTCAAGTTCTAAACCACCGAGATTAAGTTTTGCATCTATTCCTGTGACTTCATCATAATAGCTAAGATCAAACTCAGTAAAAGAAAGACTGCCGAGAGAGGCACTGAAGGAACTTTCAGAATTGTCCTGAGTTTGAGATGGGTTGCCAGCATCAGCTGTAAAGGCGTCGATAATAAATTGAAAATTAAAGCCCTGTACACTGTCTTTCCGGTAGATATTGGCTTTAAGTCCCCGCCAGTCAACAAAATCAACTTGAATTTCATCACCGAAAAGAAGAGGTCTAAACGGGACATTGGCTTCTAAGTACTCGGAGTAGACCAGGGTATCCCGAGAGGTATCTTCCAGGTAAAGGTCTTCCAGAGTTATATTCCCGGAAAAACTAACGTATAGCTTACCAATATTGAATTTGGTATCGATTTTTTCACTGACATAATCTGTAGCCTTACCTACAATTATATCCTGTCCCCAGGGACTTCGGATAAAGAGTATCAGAAGAATAAAAAAAATAAAAAGACCCAGAAGGATTCTTAGAAGCACCCTAAGTATCTTTTTATATAATGGCCGGGAAGTTGATTGATTTTCGTTCACAAGTTAAAATAAAAATCAAATTTAGAATAACATCACTATTATAAACAGGCAATCGCGTTTAAATTAAGTTAAATAAGCGAAAATCGGGAAGACAAGGTCAAATTTCAAAGAAAATAAAGCAAGAGTAAACGAAAACGTTTAAGGTTTATTAGATAGGTTTTGTATTTTAGCAACTCAACTTATAGAGCCTTATTCATGGATATAAAATTCAATAAAAACGAAGATCACAATAAACTTTTAGTCTCTGACCTTAGAAGTAGATTTGCTAAAGTAAGCCTTGGCGGTGGAGAGAAAAAAATTGAAAAACACCACAGTAAAGGTAAAATGACGGCCAGAGAACGGATTGACTTCCTGCTTGACGACGCTAAGGATGCTATAGAAATTGGAGCTTTTGCCGGAGATGGAATGTATAAAGATCATGGCGGCTGCCCAGGTGGTGGCGTGGTTGTGAAAATTGGAAAAGTCTCCGGAAAAAAAGTCATCGTAGTAGCCAATGATGCTACTGTAAAAGCGGGAGCCTGGTTTCCTATTACGGGTAAGAAGAATCTGAGAGCTCAGGAAATCTCAATTGAAAACAGACTTCCTATTATTTATCTTGTCGACAGTGCTGGAGTTTATTTGCCGATGCAGGATGAAATTTTTCCAGATAAAGAACATTTCGGTAGAATTTTCAGAAACAATGCGGTCATGAGTAGCATGGGAATCACTCAGATTTCTGCCATTATGGGCAGTTGTGTAGCTGGTGGAGCCTATTTACCAATTATGAGTGACGAAGCTATGATTGTAGATAAAACAGGAAGTATTTTTCTTGCAGGAAGCTATCTTGTAAAGGCTGCCATCGGTGAAAATGTGGATAATGAAACCCTTGGCGGAGCCACTACCCACTGCGAAATAAGCGGTGTAACCGATTACAAAGCTGACGATGACAAAGATGCTTTAAGCAAAATCAAGGCTATTGTAGATAAAATTGGCGATTTTGATAAGGCTGGATTCAACCGTGTTAAACCAGTAAAACCAAAACTGGACCCCAAAGAAATTTACGGCTTACTTCCGGCTAAGCGAAGTGACCAATACGATATGATGCCTATCATAGAGCGTCTCGTTGATGATTCGGAATTTGAAGAATACAAAAAAGGCTTTGGTCAAACCATTATTACAGGCTATGCCAGGATCGATGGCTGGGCTGTTGGTATTGTGGCTAACCAGCGTAAAATTGTTAAAACCAAAAAAGGTGAAATGCAGTTTGGTGGCGTGATTTATAGCGACTCTGCCGATAAAGCCACCCGTTTTATCGCCAACTGTAATCAAAAGAAAATACCTCTGGTGTTTGTCCAGGATGTCACTGGCTTTATGGTCGGCAGTAAAAGTGAACACGGAGGTATTATAAAAGATGGCGCCAAGATGGTGAATGCTGTGAGTAACTCTGTTGTTCCAAAATTCACCGTAATTATAGGTAACTCATATGGTGCCGGTAATTATGCCATGTGTGGAAAAGCCTATGATCCAAGATTGATTTTTGCCTGGCCTAGTGCAGAGCTGGCCGTGATGAGTGGAAATTCTGCTGCAAAAGTTTTACTCTCGATAGAAACGTCGAGATTGAAAGCCCAGGGCGAGAAAATTACGGAAGAGAAAGAAAAAGAACTTTACGATAAAATTAAAAACAATTATGACGAGCAGACCAGTCCTTACTTTGCAGCAGCAAGACTATGGACAGATGCGGTTATAGAACCATTGGATACCAGAAAATGGATCTCTAGTGGGATTGAGGTTGCCAACCACGCTCCTATCACCAAAGATTTTAATCTTGGTGTAATACAGACTTAAAGTCCTTTTTTATCCAAAGCAAAAAGCCTGCAAATTTAAAGTTTGCAGGCTTTTATATTTAAAATACTAACTAAGTTTTAGACTATTCTTCAGGCATTAACATCCCGATAATTTTGTCTTCAGAAAGGTATTTCTTGGCTACATTTTGAATATCTGCAGCGGTTAAGCCTTCAATTTTAGTATCGTACTCAATAATTTCGTCCAAAGATGAATCATAGGTATAAGCTCTTGTAAACTGCTGTAACCAAAATCTGTTTTCTTTTAATTTTTCCTTAAACTCTAGTTTTTCAGCTTCTTTAAACTTGTTCAAGTCTTCAGCATCCGGGCCGTTTTCGATTATCTTGTTCAACTCTACCAAAGCAGACTCAGTGAGTTTTTCTGCATTTTCCGGACCACAAGGAAAGCTGATACTGAAGTTGTAACTTCCGTAAGGAATGTTACTGATGCTACCGTTTGCTCCTGCTCCATATACTCCACTCTCGCCTTCTCTGAGTTCTTCAATCAGATTGATAGTTAGGACTTCACCAACAGCGTTCATCGCTAAAGCTTCTTTGGGGCTATAGTCTGCTTCTCCGTAAAATAAAATAGTGACCTGACTTTTCGGATCTTTACCTTTTTTCACCACTTTCTTGTGATCTCCAGCCAGCATTCTATATCCTAAATCTTTTGCCTCCTCAGATTGTTCACTTCCAGGCAATGCTGCGATGTATTTTTCTACGTGGGATTTAAATTCTTCCTCATCGATGTTACCAACAAAGTAAAAATGAAAATCGCCTGCATTTTCAAATCGCTGTTTATAGATTTCATAAGCCGTCTTATAGCTTGTTTGCTCCCAGGCTACAGAATCTGGTAAAATGCCATTGAATCGAGGATTATCTTTACTTAAAAATGTAAAAAACTGCTCTTGGAAATAGAAATTTGGCATAGATGTCAAGTTAGACATAAAGGCATTTTGCTTGGTTTTATAACTTTCAAAAGCCTCTTCATCATAATTTAAATCTGTAAAATACGCCTGTACCATTTGCATTAAGTATTCCAAGTCTTTTGGGGTTGCGCTACCTCTCATTCCTTCGGTTGTAGCTCCAACATACGGATTAACACTTGCCGTTTTTCCACTCATGAACTTGCTTATGTCATTTTTGTCCATCCCAGAAAATCCAGCTTCAGTAAGACCACCCATTGCCCATTGTACTTTTTTATAAGTTTCATCATCAACTAAATTTGAACCTCCAAAACTAATGGCCTCAAATAAAACCTGATCGTTTTTAAAATCTGTTTTCTTATAAGTCACTTTAGCTCCATTGGATAAAGTCAAGGTATGAGCATCTGTTTTTTCATTAGTCTCAGTACCCGTAATTTTACCTTTAGGCAACGTTTTCCTAATAAGACTTTCAGCAACAGCTTTATCTTCATAAGGTGTCAAGTCCTGAGATTTAACATCAATGATACTTAAGACCTCTTCTTTGGATGGCTTTTCAAGACCTTCTTTTTCGGGACCTGTTAATATAACAACACGATTGTCTTCTTTGATGTAATCATCGATTTGAGCATTTATATCGCCAATAGCAATTTTTGGCAACAGCTTTTTTGTTGTTTCAAAATCCCACTCAATATCAGTCATTATGCTTCCACGTAAAAATTGACTCTGAAGCTGTTGAACGTATCTGGCAGACTCTGTTTTATCTCTTTCCTTGTATTGTCTTTCCATTCTAGTCAGCATCTCTGTCTTGGCTCTTTCAAGTTCAGCTTCAGTAAATCCATGAAGCTTAACACGCTGATTTTCTTCGACTAAAACTTTTAAAGCATCCAGCTGCTTGCCTTCACCCACCATAGCGGTTGATTGATAAGCTTTTTTATCTCTCGACCATGTACCCCCATAATAAGAAAAACCATAATTGAAAGGTGGATTATTACTATTTCTGATTTCGTCCAAACGATTATTAATCATTGTTGAAAACAAAGAAATTTCCAACTGTTTTTTATAATCCCCTATCGTTTTACTTGGCTCTGATTCCTTGTAATCTTTATAATAAACCTCAACTTGAGAAAAAGGTGCTTCTTCGTCTGATTCTATAGCTACAAAGGTTTCTTCATGATTTGGTACGCCGTAAGTTGTTCTAGGCTTAGGATTTTTTGGATTCTTATATTTAGAAAAATGTTCTTTAATCATTCCTTCAATTTGTACAACATCAATATCTCCTACTGCTATCACACTCATTAAATCTGGTCTGTACCAATCTTCGTAAAATTGGATGAGTTCAGCGTGATCAAAATTCTCAAGAACTTCTTTCTTGCCGATTGGTAAACGTTCAGCGTATCTCGAATCATACATCAATTTATCGATATAGTTGGCCATCATTCGTTTGTTAGCTCCCAAGCCAAGCCTGTATTCTTCCAAAACAACACCTCTTTCTTTATCTATCTCCTCCGGGCTAAGCGTGGCATTAAAGGCCCAGTCTTCTAATATTTCAAAGCCCTTTTTCAGTTTTTCATCATCATCTGATGGTATAGGCAAGAAATAAACCGTTTCATCGAAACTGGTGTAAGCATTAAGATGCTGACCAAACTTCACTCCTATACTTTGCAGATAATCTACAAGCTCATTTTTAGGAAATCTTTCTGTGCCATTGAAACACATGTGCTCCATAAAATGCGCTAAGCCACGTTGTTTTTCGGTTTCCAAAACAGAGCCAGCATTAATGACTAATCGCAAATCGACTTTATCATCTGGTTTATCGTTTTGCTTAATGTAATAGGTTAAACCATTTTCCAGTTTACCTTTTACAACATCAGAATCCATTGGGATAGGATCTGAGTAATTTACCTCTTGCGCTGAAAGTACAAAGGTAGCTGTCATCAGGAGCAGCGTCAGTGATTTTTTTAAAAAATTCATAATATTGGGTTTAGTTATATCTCAAAAATAGACTTTAAAAACTAAAATTCAACGAAATAATTAGTTTTCCAATGTTAAATTTTGGATTCTTTCAATCGAAGCATTTATTGTTTTATCATTCTGGTTTGATTTACTTTGTGCATCTAAAATTCTTAGCCTATGCGCTCAACCCCAAATAACCTTCAAATTATTTTTGAAGATAATCACCTCATCGTCATCAATAAGCGATCCGGTGATATTGTTCAGGGAGATAAAACCGGGGATTTACCTTTGAGTGAAGTTGTAAAACTTTATCTGAAGGATAAATACAATAAACCTGGTGAGGCTTACCTGGGTGTTGTTCACAGACTGGACAGGCCTACCAGTGGTATCATCGTTTTTGCAAAAACCTCCAAAGCATTATCCCGTTTAAATAAAGCTTTTGCCAATAGAGAAACTCATAAATTGTATTGGGCTGTAGTCAAAAACAAACCCAGGCAGGATTCGGCCAGACTTGTACACTACCTCAAGCGAAATCCAAAGCAAAACAAATCCTATGCACATATCAAGCCTGTACCAGAGTCTAAAGAAGCCGTACTTTCTTATCAGCTTAAAAAATCCTTGAATAATTATCATCTTCTGGAAGTAGCTTTAGAAACGGGAAGACATCATCAAATTAGAAGTCAGTTGTCTGCTATTGGCTCACCGATAAAGGGCGATCTCAAATATGGTTTTGACAGAAGTAATAAAGATGGAAGCATTCACCTTCACGCCAGAAAACTGTCGATAACCCATCCAGTGCGTAAAGAAAATATCACTTTTGAAGCAGCTCCACCGGAAGAGGTCATCTGGAACACCTGCATCTCATGATTCAAAACTGAAAACTTATATTTGAACAAAATTATAACTATGAATAAAACTATAGCCGTAGCCATGGGCGGTTATTCCAGCGAAGCAGCTATTTCTCTAAAAAGCGGAGAGGTTGTTTATAAACACTTGTCTGCTAATTCTAATTTCGAGGTTTACAGAGCTCATATTTTAAAAGATAACTGGTTTATAAAAACAGATTCAGGTCAGGAATTTTCCATAGATAAATCTAATTTTTCGGTAGATATTGAAGGTCAAAGGGTTTATTTCGACTGCGTGTTCAACACGATTCATGGTACTCCAGGTGAAGATGGATTATTTCAGGGTTATTTACAAACTTTACAAATCCCTCAAACAGCCTGCGATTATTATCAGGCTGCGCTTACATTCAATAAAAGGGATTGTATCTCTGTACTCAAAGCTTACGGTATAAAAACCGCTAAAAATATTTACGTCAATAAAGGGGATGACATAGATCCTCAAGCCATTGTTGATCATGTTGGATTACCTTGCTTTGTAAAGGCAAACAGAGCGGGAAGTAGTTATGGGATTTCAAAAGTAAAGCGTGTAGAAGACATCTTATCAGCTTTGGAACATTCCTTTAAGGAAGATGAAGAAGTGATTATAGAGTCTTTTTTGGACGGCAGAGAAGTGAGTGTGGGTGTCATCAATATTGGTAATGAAACTCAGGCCTTACCTGTAACTGAAATCATTTCTGAAAATGAATTCTTTGACTTCGAAGCCAAATACATGGGTAAATCGAAGGAAATCACACCAGCTAATTTGACCAAAGCACAAACCGAAGAAGTACAAAATCTGGCCGTTAAAATATTTAAATTACTGAAATTGAAAGGTTTAACCAGGTCCGAATTCATTTTTCATAACAATCAGCCTCACTTTTTGGAATGTAATGCCTGTCCAGGTTTAACTGAAGCCAGTATTTTACCCCAGCAAGCCAAAGCTGCAGGAATTTCGCTTCAGGAGTTGTTTACAAATGCGGTTGAAGTCGCTTTCAAAAACTTTGAAAGCTAATTGAGTTTTAAGTATCTTAGAACAAATTTTTAAGTTATGAGAAGAGCTGTTTTTCCTGGATCTTTCGATCCTATAACTCTAGGACATTACGATATCATTATGAGAGGGCTTACCCTTTTCGATGAGATCATTTTGGCCATTGGAGTCAATTCAGAAAAGAAATACATGTTCACTTTAGAAGAAAGAAAATCTTTTTTGGAAAAAACCTTCAAAGAGGAACCCAAGATAAAAGTGGATACGTACCAGGGCCTGACTGTTAACTACTGCCTAAAAGAAAATGCCGATTTCATTTTAAGGGGCCTGAGAAATCCTGCCGATTTTGAATTTGAAAAAGCTATTGCACATACCAATAGAAAACTGGAAAAAATAGAAACCGTCTTTTTACTTACTTCGAGTGGAAAAAGTTATATTTCCTCCTCTATTGTAAGAGATGTGATACGGCATCATGGTGATTACTCCTCTTTGGTTCCTGATGCCGTAGTCGTAAAACATAAGCCATGAAAAAAATACTATTAATCTTCGCTTTATTCATATTTGTTTCTGGATTTTCTCAAACCAAAGCAACACTTGCTTCTTATGGGCCTGTTTATAAGATTGGAAATACTGATTTTAAAATTGATTTAAATCAGGAATTTAAGGCGGTTTTTGATGTGGCCAGCGGTTCGGAATTTAAGGACAAACCCAATCAAAAATTTGTAACTGTAGCCCGTTATTTAAGGCTTCATCAAGCTCCTGAACTAAAAAACAATTCAGTGAAAGCGGCCCTGGTGGTTCATGGTTCTGCTATATTTGATTTACTCAATCATGAAGCATATGCACTTCATCATAATGAGAAAAATCTCAGGAATCCCAATTATGAATTGTTAAGTATCCTTTCTGAATATGATGTAGACCTCATTTTATGCGGCCAGACGTCCAGACACAGGTCCATAGACAGGAGTAAACTGCATCCCGATATCAAGATTGCCCTTTCGGCTATGACCACTCTAATCCATTTTCAAAAGAAAGGGTACACCATTCTGAATTTTTAAAAATACAAACTATGAAAATACTATTTACAAGCTTAGGTCTTTTATGTTTCATGAATCTGTTCTCACAAATGGATGCTCAGCTCTTAAAAGATATAGAGTCTATCGAAGAGAAAGTCATTGACTGGAGACAGCATTTCCATCAAAATCCTGAACTCTCCAACCGTGAATTTAAAACTTCAGAAAAAATTGCAGAGCATCTCAGAAGCCTGGGACTGGAGGTAGAAACAGGAGTGGCTCATACCGGCGTTGTAGGTATTTTAAAAGGAAAGGAAACGGGAAAGGTGGTAGCCCTGAGGGCTGATATAGATGCTTTACCGGTCACAGAACGCAACGATTTGCCTTTTAAAAGCAAAGTGGTTACAGAATTTTTGGGCACAAAAACCGGGGTAATGCATGCCTGTGGTCACGACACCCACACTGCTATTTTGATGGGTGTCGCAGAAGTTCTATCCGAAAATAAAGACTTGCTTAATGGTACCGTGAAATTTATTTTTCAGCCCGCTGAAGAAGGGCCACCCCCTGGTGAAAAAGGCGGTGCCAGCTTAATGATATCAGAAGGTGTTCTGGAAAATCCGGAGGTAGATGCGATTTTTGGTCTGCACATCAATTCGTCGACGCCTGTAGGGACCATCCGATATAAGCCGGGAGGAACCATGGCTGCTGTAGAGCGTTTTGTGATCAACGTCAAAGGAAAAGGAACGCATGGTTCGGCTCCGTGGACCGGCGTGGACCCGATTCTTATTTCTGCAAAAATCATCGATGGATTACAAACGATTATAAGCCGGGAAGCCAAACTCGTGGATGAACCTGCCGTCATTACCGTAGGAAAGATAACCGCTGGAACCCGCTTTAATATCATTCCAGAATCTTCAGAAATGATTGGCACCGTCAGAACTTTGGATCCGGAGATGAGAACAATGGTTATCAAACGCATGAACGAAATGGTTCCTGCTATTGCCAAGGCTTATGGAGGAGATGCAGAAATTTCATTTCAAAACAATACAGCTATCACTTACAATGACTTAGAACTTACGGCAGAAATGCTGCCAACGCTTCAAAATATAGCAGGAGCAGAACATGTTGAACTCGTGAAAGCAACTACTGGCGGTGAAGATTTTTCATTTTTTCAGGAAAAAGTACCCGGATTTTATTTTTTCTTAGGTGGTATGACTCCGGGAAACACAACCCCATATCCTCACCATACTCCAGATTTTATGATCGACGATGAAGGCATGCTGCTGGGTGTGAAAAGCCTGTCTCAACTGGCTATTGATTATTTAAATAAATAGACTGAGAGATTTGAGCTATTGGATTTTAGGCGAATTTGATAAAGATGAGCCATGAGTCACGAATCAAGACGAAAACGAAAGTAATTTTAAAGTCAACTATTGAAAGCAGGAAGGGAAAAAAGAATGCGATCCAAATGAATTAGAAGGACTTTTTGAAGAACTTTACTATTATATAGATGCTTATAAAGCTTGAATTTTTAAATCATCTGCCCAAAATACCTGGTAAACCTTCGTGATTTGATATTAAACTATTTTCAGTCGTGCCCTGCTGACAGGGGCGAAAAACACTGCTGCGTCAATCATCCTGAATGCCGTTTAGTAAGCCATGTGAATTTTAGAACGCATAATTTAGGCTCAAGCTTCCGAAATAATTTCTGGGTTCACCGGGGTAGAAATACCTCGGTTCACTCCCTCCAAATCCTATGGCATTGGTAACAATACTCGAGGCGTATTTTTCATTGAATAAATTGTTCACACCCAAGGATAATCCTGCAGTAAAGCTATCGAAAAGTGAAAATCTGTATTCGGCATTTAGTAAAGAAACAGCGTAAGATTCTGTAAATACGGTATTCTCATCATTGACAGGGATTTCTGAAACCGCATTGGTTTGGTAATAAAAGAAGAACTTATCGGCTATTTGTGCATCAAGTCCAAAGCTGAATTGGCTTGAAGGTACACCCGTTAAATCATTTCCGGAAAAAGATTGTCCCTGGTCTACAAACTCGTCAAATTCATAAAAATTAAAACTTCCATTGATATAAGGTTGAAATTTCAACCAGGAACTGTAATTGAGATTCGATTTTAGAGAAAATTCAATACCGGGGTGAGATGTCGAACCTGCATTGATACCCACAAAGCGATCTTCTGCCACACGTCTGGCTACCAGTAAATTTTCAACATCCATATAATAGGCATTCACTTCTGCAAAGAATTTATCGGCAAACCACTTGGATTTATAACCAATTTCGTAGTTCCAACCCATTTCGGGTTTAAGTTCTGTGTTAAAAACACCTTCTTCGGTCAGGCTCTGTTCTACAGTGGGTACTGAAAAGCCTTTGCTAATCGATGCTGAAATTTTTTGGTTTTCAGAAATTGCATAAGTTCCAACCAGGTTTGGCAACCAAACCTGATCATAGCTGTAATCTCCGGTCTGGGAATTTCCTGAACTGGAGAACAGATCCTGAATATCATAACGCGTTTTGTTGGTAGCTAAGCCCAGATTGACCTCTAGCTTTCTCGATAAAGCAACCTCTAAAGTTGCAAAACCTTCTATATATTGACGGGTCTGCGTTAAATCGGAAAGCAAATTCCCTTGTAAATACCCCTGCCCATCATTTTGTTCGTATAAATTTTCGAAGGTAGATACCTCATAATCATCTCCTAAGAATTCACCGCCAAGACTTAATTTTGAGGAAAATCCAAAAAAGTCAAAGTCCAGTTCTGAAGTATGCCTCACGCCTATGCCTACATTATCATTTTGCAAAATATCAAAGGGTCTAGGCTCGAAAGCATCTTTAATATTGGTAAAAACAGCTGTATTTTGTTGAATGGCTGAACCTAACTTGTTTGAAAAATTAATTCCAACGACTCCTCTGGTATAAGATTCGTAGCCTCTTGCCTGTCCCCAGGTGAAAGCTGCCTGGCTTGGGTCTTCTTCCAGACTGCTTCCCGATAACGAACTCGGGATGTATCCTTTTAACTGTATTACCTGACCTACTAACTGAAGTTTAGACGTTTTAGACAAGTTCCATTCTGAATTTAAAAAATAAGACTCTCTTTGGTAATTGCTATTTTCTCTAAAACCTCCTGAACTCAAATTGTTGTAGGTTAGATTAATTTTTTTGTTGCCTTCCGAGACATTCAAAACAAAATTTTGTTTTAAAAGATCATAACTCCCAAAAAGCAATTCGGACTCCGTATAGTTTTGATTTTTTAGAACAGAGCTTAGCTGTATAACGCCACCTAAACCTGCCCCAAATTCAGAAGCTTGTGGACCTTTCATCACTTTTACTTCAGAAATGATGGTAAGATCGATATCATTCAGGATGGAAGTCCCATTGGCAGAGGTGAGCGGAATATTGTTGTAATACAGTTTGATCCTGTTGGTTTCATACTGGGCCCTCGCCCCTATGCCTCGAATATTGATTTTGGCCGTATTGAGACCACCTTGTTGCATATAAACCCCGGGGATTTTATTCAAGAACGGAGCAATGGATGTTTGATTGGACTGTAGCAATTCCTGCTGATTTAAATAAGAAACATTGAGTTCTGATTGGTACTCCTTTTCTATATCCAGTGAAGTTTTAAGTTTGACTTCTTCTAAGGCTGTAGTTTCATTTTGAGTTTGGGAAAAAATTATTCCAGAAATAAAAAAGATAATGATGCTAAACTGTTTCAAGTGCTTATTTTTAGAAATTCAAAAGTAAACGAATAAAGAAAAGATAATTCTAAAAAAATACTAATGTTAAGATACTGTCTATTGCTCTCCTTATCCATTTGCTTTATAGCCTGTAAGCCTTCTTCTGAAAACAAAACTTCGGATATTATCACCGGGGACTTTAAAATTGCGTTTGAGCGCTCCGATGGAGACTCAACCTCTACCTATCCCGAAGTGATTCAGTTTTACAAATACCTGGCCGATAAGGATGACAGAATAACTTTAGAAGAAGTTTACGAAACCGATATTGGAAAGCCGCTTCACCTGATCAAATTTGTCCCTGCTGAAGTTAAAAATAACCCGCTTAAATTTTTGATCAATAATGGTATTCATCCCGGAGAATCGGACGGGATTGATGCGACTATGTTGCTCTTTAAAGCCTTATCCAATAATGAATGGACCTTACCGGATGCTGTTGAACTGTATGCCATACCTGTGTATAATGTGGGAGGAGCTTTGAACAGAAACTCAACGTCCAGAGTCAATCAAAACGGACCTGCAGCTTATGGGTTTAGAGGAAATGCCAGGAACTTCGACCTGAACAGAGACTTTATAAAATCTGACACCAAAAACAGCAAAGCTTTTTACAGCATTTTCCACCAGGTAAATCCTGATGTCTTTGTGGACACGCACGTGAGTAATGGTGCCGATTATCAGTACACTTTGACTCATCTCTTTACTCAGCACAATAAGCTTGGTGGCGAACTGGGCCGGCATTTGGAAACTAAATTCATCCCTTCCGTTGAAAATCAGTTAAGTGAAAAAGACTGGGCAATCACTCCTTATGTCAATGTCAACAATGAGAGTCCTGAAAAGGGTTTTGTTCAATTTAATGATTCCCCCAGATATTCTTCTGGCTATACAGCTTTATGGAATACGCTTGGTCTCATGATTGAAACGCACATGCTTAAACCTTACCCCAGGCGTGTGGAAGGCACATTAGAGATGCTTAAGACTCTGGTCCAGGTGTCTCAGCAGCAAAAAACAGGTATTCAGGAAGCCAGAAAACAAAACTTTCAGTCCTTTTCTGAAGCAAGAACTTACCCTCTGAACTTTCAGATGGATTCTTCCAGCTACAGACGCCTTAAGTTCCTGGGTTACGAGCTTGAAAACTTAACCAGCGAAGTCACAAAGCTACCGAGAATCAAATTCAGAAGAGATGAGCCTTATGAGAAGGAGGTGAGCTATTACACTATTTTTAAACCCACAGATTCTGTGACTGTGCCAAAAGCCTACATTATTCCGAAACAGTGGCATACTGTTGTAGAATTATTGAATTGGAACAACATAGATTACGAACGATTTGCCAAGGATACGGTTATGGAAGTGGAGGAATATAGAATCCTTGATTTTAATACCAGAAGGACTGCTTATGAAGGGCATTACCCTCATTCTGAAACCAAGGTCAGATCAGAAATCCTGAAAAAGAAATTTACTCAAGGAGATGTTTTGGTAAAAACCAATCAGCCCGGCTTACGCTATCTGATTGAAACGCTTGAGCCTGTGGCTGTAGATTCCTTTTTTAACTGGAACTTTTTCGATAGTGTTTTGCAGCAAAAAGAAGGTTTTTCACCTTATGTATTTGAAGATTTGGCTATTGAGATTCTTAAGAACAATGCTGAATTGAAAGCTGAATTCGAGAAAAAACAAAACACTGAACCAAAATTTGCTAAAAATTGGTATGCCCAATTGGATTGGATCCACAAGCATTCCAAATATTACGAAAAAGCGCATTTAACCTACCCTGTCGTTAGGGTGCTGAACTAGGTATTCTTTTGGAAACAGAAGTTTGATGTTGGCATAGGATTTCTTAAGGGCTTTTTGAGTTTTTTCAAAGTCTTTCCATTTTGCCTTTTTTATACCTTCTGAAATTTCTGGTACAAGTTCACCACTAAAATTGGTTTTCATTTCATACCAGTGGGTTTCCTTGAGTTTATATTTATCATTTCTGTTAATGATATGGTAGGTGATTTGAAGAAAAGAGACGATTTTAAGACCCTCGACATGGGTTTCTTCTTCTACTTCGCGAAGAGCGGTCTCCTCTATGTTTTCGCCTTTCTCAGCTTTACCTTTTGGCAAGTCCCATTTTTTATTGCGGTAGATGAAAAGAATTTCCTGGTTTGCATTATAAACCAAACCACCACCCGCAACGACGACTTTTAGCTTTCGCTTGAGGTGTTTTAAAAGCTTTTGTTCATTCTTATGGTACAGATTAAGGTATGTAAGTTCACCTGACTCAATTTGACCTATAAGTTTTTTGAGTTTTGCTTTTTTTATGGCTATATTAGTATACTTTGAACCTATATTTTCTTGAGTAGACAATATAATTGGCACGTCATTGACGAAAACTTTATACATTTGCAACTATGATTTTAGATGAAAACACAGCCCATAAAACAGCAGAGCTTCTGCTGCAAATTAACGCAATAAAATTAAATCCACAAGAGCCTTTTACTTGGGCAAGTGGCTTAGAGTCCCCAATATATTGTGACAATAGAATAATTTTATCCTATCCTACGATTAGAAATTTTATTGTTTCTAGACTAGCCAAGCCCATAGAAGAACTTTTTGGAAAGCCAGACGCTATTGCTGGCGTTGCCACGGGAGCTATTGGCATAGGCGCTATCATAGCAGACTATTTGGGTTTGCCTTTTGTTTATGTAAGACCTGAGCCCAAAAAGCACGGGCGTAAAAATCAAATTGAAGGAAGACTGCATCCTCATGCCAATGTGGTAGTGATAGAAGATCTTATAAGCACAGGAAAGAGCAGTATGAATGCCATAAACGCTTTGAAGCAAGAAGGACAGGCTCACATAAAAGGTATGATGGCCATTTTCACTTACGGCTTTGAAGAATCTGAACAAGCTTTTAAAGATGAACATTTGGAAGTGTATACCTTAGGCAATTACGATATTCTTCTCAAGCAAGCCTACAAAACGAATTATCTAACCGAATCTGAAGTAGATTTACTAAAAAACTGGCGCAGAGACCCTGTGCACTGGAACCACTAATTATGTACATAGAAAGCGAAAAAAAAACAATAGGTAAAAGTCAAAAAGAAACTTTTGAATTTTTAAAACATGTTGAAAATTTCAAACAATTAATGCCGGAGAGCATTGAAAAATTTGAAATGTTAGCTGAAGATAGTTTTCTTTTTCAACTCAAAGGAATGCCAGCTATAAAATTAAAACTCGATAAAACGGAGCCCCATCATCTCGTAGTTTTGGCTGCTGCCAGCGACAAACTCCCATTTACACTGAAAGGAGAAATAAGCGCTATAGACGAAAATAGTTCTGAAGTGCAGCTCATTTTTGAAGGAGAATTTAACAGCATGATGGCCATGATGATTAAAAAACCAATACAAAAGTTTATAACGACTTTAAGTGAAAACCTGACTTCAATTTAACCCATATCCATTTAAGAAAGCCGGGCAATTAATTTACTTTAATTGCCTTTTTTTTATCAATCCGACTATTTCCTGATTTAATATATTAAATTTAAAGCGTTACAATTTTCATATGGATAAAGATCAATTTAATGCAATAGATAAATACGGCATTCTGGATTCCAATCAGGATTCAGGTTTTGATAGATTAGTGGAAATAGCCGCCAGGGTTTGTGAGTGCTCGCAGGCTACGCTGAGCATAGTGGATAAAGATAGATTTTGGATAAAATCGAGTTTCAATTTTGATCTCGATGAAATACCTAAAGAAGATTCATTTTGCGGCAATGCCATTCATAATCCCAATGAGATCTTCATAATTCATGATGCCTCGAAAGTGAAGACTAAGAATAGGAAAATCGATTATCTAAGGTCTAACAATATCAATTTTTATGCTGGAAAATCAATTGTAGATCCGGATGGCTATCCCATTGGCACCTTATGTGTATTTGATTCTAAAGCCAAAAAGCTAAGTTCTTCCCAGCAACACATCTTAAATCAGCTTTCACAGGAAGCTATGGACAAGATCATTTCTCACAAAGAGAGCCTAAATCTTAGGATGCTAAACAACGGTATATCCGATGGCAAAAGCCGGTTCCAGACTTTACTCAACAATACTGGGGACCTCGTTTTTCTTCTGGACTCTGATTTGAATTTTATGGAATTTTATAGAAAAGGAGATGATTTGTTTATGGAAAAAGAAAGTCTTGTAGGTAAAAATATTGAAGACATAAACCTGGATAAAAAGCTTTCGAATCAAATAAAACTGGCTGTTAAGGCAAGTAAGTTATACCAATCCAGTATTCCTGTAGAATACGAGCTAAACAGAAATGGCCAGCAGAGATGGTTTAGTATGAACGTAAATGTCATACAAAGAGAACATCATAACACCGAGATTCTATGCGTCATCAGAGAAGTAAGTGATCGCAAAAAAACAGAAGAAAAACTAAAGCTCATTAATAATTTGCTGGAGGAAGCAGAAAGCCTAGCAAAAGTAGGTGGCTGGCGTTATGATGTGAAGAAAAAAGAATTGTTCTGGACTCCTATTTTAAAAGATATTGCAGGTTTAAAAAGGGATATTCAGCCCACAATAGATGAGGCCTTATGTTTTTTCAAAGAAGGGAAAAATAAGGAATTGATGACCGAAAAAATGCTTGAGAGTATAAAATACAGCACTTCATATACCGGTGAATTTGAGATTATTAATGCTCAGAAGAAACACCTTTGGGCTCTTGTCAACATCAAACCAGAAATCGTGAATGGCGAATGCATAGGAGTTTACGGATCTTTTCAGGATATCACTGAAGTTAAAAGCACCAAAGAGAAGCTAAAGCAAGAAAGAGAACGGTTAAACAATATCATTAACGCTACCAACTTAGGGACCTGGGAATGGAATATTCAGACCGGAGAATCTTTATTTAACTCCAGATTTGTTGAGATGATGGGGTATACTCAAAATGAAATCCAATTAAACAACTCCATTGACGTCTGGAATAAATCTACACATCCGGAAGACCTTAAAAAGAGTAATCTACTCTTAAAAGAACACTTTGAAGGTCAAACAGATTTTTATCAAATTGAGTTGCGTATTAAACATAAACTGGGTCATTGGATTTGGGTGCTTGATAAAGGCAAGGTGATCTCCTGGACAAAAGATGGTAAACCCGAATGGATGTTTGGAACTCACCAGGATATCTCAGACAAGAAAGCTCTCGAAAAGGAACTCAAGCAAAACGTACAGCAGTTCAAGAATATTTTTGAACTCTCGCCTGTAGGTATAGTCATTACCGATTTTAGTTCTGGAGAATTTTTAGATGTCAATAAGGCTATGCAGGACATGATCGGATATTCTGAAAAAGAAATTCTCGGCAAAAGTATCTGGAGTATAACACCAGAAAATCAAACTTCAGCAACAGATTACCAGCAAATTCTAAAATTAAAAAATCTTAAGAAATTAGGACCATTTGAAAGAGTTCTTAAGACAAAATCCGGAGACTCCATAACAGTAGTGATCAATGGACTCATACATTTTGACAAAAATGGCAAAAGAATTGTTATTTCTACTTTACAGGATGTTACCGAGCAGAAAAAAATTGAAAAAAAATTGAAAACCTCTAAAGCTGAGGCTATTAAAGCAAGCCAGGCTAAATCTGAGTTTGTAGCCAATATGAGTCATGAAATGAGAACTCCGCTTAACGGGGTTATTGGTTTCTCCGATTTATTGATGAAAACCCCGTTGAATGAAGTGCAGTATCAGTACATGCGAACCGTCTTTCAATCGGCTCATATTCTTCTGGATTTGATAAATGATGTTCTAGATTTTTCTAAGATTGAATCAGGAAAGTTACAGCTGGATACAGAAAAAACAGATTTACTTAATATTGCTGAGGAAGTTGTTGATCTTACAAAATATGAAGCGCATAAAAAAGATTTGGAATTGATTCTTGTTGTAGATGAGAATGTGCCCGATTATGTTTGGGTGGATAGTGTAAGAATCAAGCAGATTTTAATGAATCTACTCAACAACGCTATTAAATTTACATATAAAGGTAAAGTGAAACTAAAAATTTCACTTAAAAAGAAATCCAATCATCTTTCAAATTTAGTATTTTCAGTAGAAGATACAGGTATAGGTATCGCAAAAGAAAATCAAAAGAAAATATTCAATGCCTTTATTCAAGAAGACACTTCAGTCACCAAAAAATATGGAGGCACTGGCTTGGGACTTGCTATATCAGACAAGATATTGAATTTGATGAATAGTAAACTGAAGTTAAAAAGCAAAGTCGGACAAGGAAGTCAATTTTATTTTGATGTGCTTTTACAGTCTGAATATGATGTAAATCGAAAAAATAAAAGTTTAGAAGATCTTGAAAATATTTTAGTTATTTCATCCATAGAAGAATATTTTGAGACCATCAAAAATCATTTAAAAAGGTTTGAACTCAAAACAGATCATGCTAAAGATATAGAGACTGCGTCACAGAAGATGATTGAATTTTCTCCACAGATTATTTTTATAAATCAGGAATTCTCCATTAAGCATTCTTATGAGCTGGTTTCAAAATTAAAAACACACATCAAGTCAAAAAATATTCGTTTCATATTGATCAGTAAATCAAATTCAACAGAATATTATGAAAACTTAGAGTTTAGTAAATATTTTGACCAGATACTGACAAAGCCTATTAAGAAGAGTGACCTATTAAGAATTTTAAAAAGTTCAGAAAAAAGTAAGAGTGAAGTTTCAAAAAATGAAATTAAAACAAAAAGTGTTGAAGAGACAGAAGGCCTCAAATTTTTGATTGCAGAGGATAATCTTATCAATATGGAGTTGATTAAATCTTACTTGAAAAATATTTATACCAACGTGAATATCTATGAAGCAGAGGACGGTCTAAAAGCTCTTAAACTCTTCAAAAAACACAACCCGGATATGGTTTTTTCTGACATACAGATGCCCAATATGAACGGGTATGAGCTTGCAGCATCGATCAGAGGGGAAAAAAAAGGAAAGAACATTCCCATTATTGCGATTACAGCAGGGACGATGAATGGTGCCAAAGAGAAATGCCTCGAAGCAGGTATGGATGATTATATTTCAAAACCTATACTGCAGGAGTCCATTAAAAATGTCATTTTAAAATATGCTGTTCAAGACAAAAAGCATGCTATAAAAAATACTCCTACTAATAAACAGTCGAAAAGTAGCTCCAAAAAAGATAAAGCGGGTGAGTTTAAAAAATCTCACTTGATGGAAATGATTGGACATAATGAAACATTTTTTAATGAACTTATTAGACTGGCAGATGAAACCTTAACCAAAGCTTTGGCGGATTTAAAAGATGTAGAAAATAAGCAACAACTAAAGAAGCTTGCCCATAAAATAAAAGGTACCGCTTTAAATCTCGGGGCCTCATCCTTATCTGATTGTGCTTTGGACATTGAAAAATCGAATCTTACCACTAAAAAAGAAATAGATAAACAAAAAATGAGACTTCAAGATGAGATTAAACAACTCATCGATTCATTTCCCGTACTCACCTAAATCAAAAAGATTGAATTTATGCTAAAATTGCCTATGACGTGGTAAAATTAGTCCAAAATCTAAAAATATAGTATCTCATTCTTTATGTTTGCAAAAAAAACACCGTAAATGGAAAAAGTAAAAATAAGTTTAGAAGATGTTGCGAATTTAGATTTTACAACCATTATCTGGATTGCTGCACCCGTGATGTTCACGCTGGTAGCTCTGGAATCCTACTTCAGCTATAAGCAAAACAAAAAGCTTTACGAAGGCAAAGATTTTTTGGCTTCGACCTTTATTGGAGTGGTCAATATTCTTCTTAACGGCGTGATGAAACTCGGTGTTTTTGCTTTTTTCCTGTTTTTCTACAACCTCACCCCCCTTTACATTCCCATGACCTGGTGGTCTTTTGTGCTATGTTTTATTGCTCTTGACTTCGTAAGATACTGGTCGCATAGAATTGCTCACGAGCAGCGGTTTTGGTGGTCTACACATGTAGTTCATCACAATTCTGAGTATTATAATCTCTCAACTTCTTTTAGATTATCCTGGACTCAAAACCTTAAAATCGTCTTCTTTTTACCGGTGATTTTGATGGGATTCCATCCTTTTGTGTTTTTAGTTGTTCATCAGATTGAGGTGCTTTACCAGTTCTGGATTCATACTGAATATATTAAAAAACTTCCAAAACCTATTGAATATATTTTCACAACACCGTCTCATCACCGAGTGCACCACTCCAAAAACGAACAATATTTGGATAAAAATTATGGTTCTACCTTAATTATATGGGACAGAATGTTTGGCACCTTCGCAGAAGAGGTTGAAAAACCGGTTTATGGAATCACCAAACCCATCAATACCTATAATCCTTTTATGCTCGTATTCCACGAGTGGATTGCACTTTTCAAAGATATGACCAAAGCCAGATCCATTAAGAATGCTTTACAGATGGCCTTTGGCAGTCCCGTAGATTATCACAAATCTGAAATGGAAAAGATAAAAGTTCATAAAACCAGGTTGAAAAAACAATAGTCTGATTTTATATTGAATACAATCAGTTGTTAAGGGTATTTATTTTAAATTTACAGCAAACCCTTAACACATGAAATTTAATTTAAGCTTTCTCTTTTTGTTCTGTTTTTTTGGTGCTTCTCAGGCACAAAATTCAATTCAATCTCCAGAAGAATTTTTAGGCTACAAGATTGGAACAGAATTTACGCGACATCACCAGGTTGTAGACTATTTTAATCACCTGGCTGAAAACAGTTCAAACCTTACTTATTCCGCCTACGGTAAAACAAACGAACGCAGAACCTTAAGCTATGCTGTGATTTCTTCCGAAGAAAATTTAAGTAACATTGAAGAAATCAGAATCAATAATCTCAAACAAACGGGAATCATCGAAGGAAAATCCAATCCTGAAATCGCGATTGTCTGGTTGAGTTATAATGTGCATGGCAATGAAGCTTCCAGTACAGAAGCTGCGATGCTTACGGCGTATGAGCTGGTAACCAATCGCCGAAACATTTTAGAAAATACAGTGGTCATTATAGACCCCTGTATTAATCCAGATGGTCGAGATCGTTATGTGAACTGGTACAATCAGGTCAAAGCAACTCCTTATTCTCCGTATCAGGATGCGGTAGAACACAACGAACCCTGGCCTGGAGGACGTCCCAACCACTATCTATACGACTTGAACAGGGACTGGATGTGGGCAACGCAAGTAGAGACCCAGCAGCGTTTGAAACTTTACAACCAGTGGATGCCTCATGTGCATGTCGATTTTCACGAGCAGGGCATCAATTCACCTTATTATTTTGCACCAGCCGCAGAGCCCTTTCATGAGGTGATCACAGAATTTCAAAAGGAATTCCAAACCGAAATCGGAAAAAACAATGCTGATGCTTTCGATGAGAAAGCATGGCTCTATTTTACCAGAGAGCGTTTTGATTTATTTTATCCAAGCTACGGAGATACCTACCCTACTTACAATGGGGCAATTGGTATGACTTACGAGCAGGCTGGTCATGGACGCGCTGGTCTTGGGATCAATACCGATGAAGGTTATGAATTAACTTTGGTAGATCGGGTTCAGCATCACACGCTAACCGGTTTATCTACCATTGAAATTTCTTCTGAAAATGCTGCAAGATTGAATTCTGAATTCAAGACTTACTTCAAACAATCGCCAGATTTTGATTATTACGTTCTGGCTGGCGATAAACAAAAACTGAAGGTCTTAAGTGAACTTTTCGATAAGCACGACTATCTTTATGACATTTCAACGACTAAGACTTTAAAGGGAAGCCAGGTATATGGCAATAATAAAACTTCTTTTGATGCTGAACATGCCATAGTTCTGCCTGCAGGTCAGCCAAAAGCTAAAATGCTAAGGGTTTTATTTGAAGCTGATCCAAAATTGAGCACGCCGCTTACCTACGATATTACCTCCTGGAATTTAGCCCTGGCACATGGCGTTGATGTTTATCAGGTAAATGGAGAACTCGATACCACATCTAAAAGCGAAATATTTTCCAAACAAGCTATTGAAAAAGAAACAGTCGGTTATATTTCTGAATGGAATAGCATGGCACATGCTAAATTTCTGGCAAAACTTCTCGAGCATAAGATTGATGTAAGAGCAACCACCAAAGCATTTAAGATTGAAAATCAATCTTTTGAACGCGGAAGTCTGGTCCTCACCAAAACCAACAACAAACAAGCTGATTTTGATTCCTTAGTCATTGCATTAGCCAGTGCATTTGAAATTGAACTGAAAGCTGCAACAACCGGTTTTTCAGATACAGGTACAGATTTTGGCTCACCGGACATCAAGAAAATTCATCCACAGCGCATCGCTGTTTTAAGGGGCGAAGGAACTTCCTCACTAAGCTACGGTTCACTTTGGTATTTCTTTGAACAGGAATTAAATTATCCAATTATATCCATCTCTACAGATGATTTCAGCAGTATAGATTTAAACGACTATGATGTACTGGTCCTTCCCAACGGAAGTTACTCTTCCGCTTTAAATCAGAAAAAATTTGAAGATGTCACAGATTGGGTCAAAAGCGGAGGGAAAATCATCGCTATAGCAAATGCCTTATCCACTTTTGAAGGTAAAAAAGGTTTTGGTTTGGAAAAAGTAGAAACCGAAAAAGACAGTACAGATACCAACCTCATTTCTTATGCCCAACGGGAAAAAGAACGCACCAAGGACAATATTACGGGAGCCATTTTTGAGGTGAGAGTGGATAACACACATCCGCTTGCTTTCGGCTACGAGGACACCTATGCCACTCTAAAAACGAGTTCTGCAGCTTATCAATATCTCAAAAAAGGCTACAATGTGGCTTATTTAGAAGATTCTCCTAGACCTTTAAGTGGTTTTTCAGGGGAAAAAGCCACAGAAAAAATCTCAAATTCTTTAGTTTTTGGAGAACAGCGACTCGGGCGTGGCAGCATCATTTATATGGTAGATGATGTGATGTTCCGTTCGTTTTGGGAAAACGGTAAACTCTTTTTTGTGAATGCCCTGTTTATGGTCAACAACAGGAGCCAGGAATTCAGGTAAGCTATCCCCGGCAGTTAAACTTATGAACAAAAGCCCAAAGTTTGAGACTTTGGCCTTTTGTAGTATACTGAAAATTAATCTAAGTTGATTGTACTATAATTAGCTGATAATGAAAGTATTTGGGCATCATTCGTCTGACCTGCACTGGTGTAAATCACATCCTCAAAGCTTTTGGACATCTTCAGGTCTAGATCAGTATTCATATTGAATTTGGAATTGGAAGATTTAGCATAGAATCTATAACTTGTATTTTTGGGGAGTTTGAGGTTAGCTGTGGATTTTTCCAATTGAATATCGATTAGAAAAAAGTCAGGGTCGATCTTATCTATAAATAATTTGCCATAAGAACCATTAATAAGCCCCTGGTCTTTAAGATGTTTAATGCTTAATTCAGACATTTTGGACCTCACATTAAGTTTATTCACATCTCCTAATTCAACCTTTTTGGAATACACAAGATTTAAACTTAACTGGTCTGCCGAATCTACTCGCAAAGTGGAGTACTTCATGTTGATCTCTGAGTTTTTTCCTGACAGGTCTTTCAGTTTAAAATCGGAATATCTAAGATTAGCGGTCAAGTCTTTCATGGCGTCTGCATCGAGCTTAGAATGCCTTAAATCGACTTCAAACCTGGCCGATTGTGGCACTTTGATTTCTATAACTTTCTTTACAGAACTTTCAGAAATTGAATTTCCATAATCTTCTTTTAAGTCTTGAAACATATCCTGAGCTACATCTCTAAAGGTTTTGATATAAATTTTTAAAGAGTCCAAATCCGAATGAAAACTCATCAGAGAGTCCTTCAGGAATTGATCTTTCCATACCATCATTTCTTTTCTGAAATTATTCATTTCATCTTTAAAGTCAGTGGAATTCAGTTGTTGCTTAAACTTTTCCAGGTAAGCTTTTCCTTCCTCCTTAAAGGCTAAATAATCAAAGTCAAATTCCAAAGCTGGTCCCGGTGGCATTGGCGGCCTTGGCGAACTCATATTTGGCTTTGGGGATTTAGGCGGCTTTGGAGATTGAATAAATGTAAAGTTTCTTACACCTGGATTGTTTGCAGATGAAACCTCTACCCTATTGCTATTTCCAAGCACCTTGACTTCATGAACATCAAAAAGTTCACTGGCCTCTTTTTCGCCAAACGTCTCACTGGATAAAGTCGTCTTTACCTCCACCTTATTTTTATTCCAGGTAGTCACTACAACTTCAGCATGAGACACATCCAGTGTAATGACAGGATTTGTCTCCACATCAAAAGTTTCGAGGGTTTCGCGTTTACTTTGAGCCAATCCCAGGAGTGGCAGTAAAAAAATAATCATTAATTTATAGCTGATACGTTTGGTCTTTTTCATGATTAAGGGTTTTAAGTTCGTTTAATTTGAGTTTTAAATTTTGAAGCAATTCAAGTCTCAACTGAAGATTTTCTATCATGGCGTCTATGATTAATTTATTATATCCATGGGTTTGTAAGTCTTTGCTTAATTTTTTGTAATCCTTTTCAATTTTTTCTAATTCATCCAAGTAGGAAAAAGCAACGTCTTCATAATTTCCATATTCCAAAGTCGCCAGTTCATAATTTATAGAGGTTTTAAAGAAGGTCTCTAAATTGCCTAACTCTGGTGATATGTCATTCAAATCAACTGTTTCATCAGCAATTGTGCTGGTATTGGATATTGGTGAAGCATTTGGAAACCAATACGTAGAAATTAAAATCCCGAGAATAAGGACAGCTGCTATTCTTTGTATCCACAGACTTTGACCTGCGCTTTTATCAGGTTCTGGCCCGAGTTTCATTTGAAAACGTTCGAGATGTCCTTCAGGCATTTTGAGTTGGTTCTCTGTGTATTTAAAATCCTTACGCAAATCTTTCATCTGTAAAATTTTAGTATTTTAAAGCGATCCTATGTATTCGCCACAGGGCACTCTGCTTGTACGTGTCTAGTGGTTATGACTCATTTCATAGCCTTTCATTTTTAATTGCTCTTTCAACATGTTTTTACCTCTGTGGAGTTGAGTTCGCGATGCATTGACAGAAACTTCCAGAATTTCAGAAATTTCCTCGTGATCGTAGCCTTCCATCAAATAAAGCTTGAGGACTACACTATATTTTTCAGGCAATTTGTCAATTGCCCTTTTAATATGGTTTACTTCCAGATGTTCCTCTACGTCCCAGTTATCATCGTTTTCAATGCTTAAATTCGGAACCTGATCCAGACACAGATCAAATGTTCTCTTGCGGAGAAAATCTATACTTTGATGAATTACGATCTGCTTCAACCAGGCCCCAAAGCTTGAACTGCCATCGTATCTTCTTAAATTCGAAAAGGCTTTTATAAAAGCTTCCTGAGTGACATCTTGAGCCGTATCCATATCTTTTACATATCTGTAAGCTATAGTTAACATGGCATCACAATAGGAGTTGTAAAGCTTCAGCTGAGCTTTTCTGTTTCCCTTTAAACTTTCTTCTATAAGTTTGGCTGTGAACAAATTCAGTAGAGATAAATTAAATGGCTTCACTATAAATACGTTTGAAAATCTCTGGCGTTACAAAACGAGTGATAAAAATCAATATTAGGGCTAAAATACTGAAATATAGCTTATTGAAATGGTGAGACCAACTGAGTTTTTTCAATAAAAAAAGCTGCTTGATCGCTCAAACAGCCTTTTTATATTAAATCTTAAATTGGATTTAAGCGTGTTGTAAATCGTGTTTTCCTTCATAAATCTCTTCAACCATTTTCGCATTGAAGGCTGGAAGATCGTCAGGATTTCTAGAGGTTACTAAAGCTTCATCTACGACTACTTCTTTGTCAACCCAAAGTGCTCCTGCATTTTTGAGGTCTTTTTGGATAGAACTGAAAGAAGTCATTGTCCTGCCTTCTACGACTTCGGCCTCAATCAAAGTCCAGGCAGCGTGACAAATGGCGCCGACGGGCTTACTTTGCTTAAAGAAGTCTCTGACAAATACCAAAACATCTTCGTTTCTTCTGAGCTGATCTGGATTCATTACACCCCCTGGCAAAACCAAGGCATTGTAATCTTTGGCACTCACCTCTTTGACGGTATAATCAACTTCGATTTCACCAGACCAGTCAGTTCCTTCCCAGCCCTTTATTTTTCCTTTTTCAAGACTTATTACATCTACCTGAAAATCTTCATTTTCCAAGGCTTGTTTAGGTGAAAATAATTCACTTTTTTCAAATCCGTTGGTGGCTAATATTGCTATTCTCTTCTTCATGATTTTATGATTTATGGTTCTATTAAATATAAAATACCTACTAACGAAAGTCTATTAAGGCCATTATAAAAAAAGTAGGGTTAAAGTTAAACTTTATTAATTCCTAAAAACAAGCAGCGTATGAAGCCATTTCTTGTTTTCATTTTGTGTCATATTTATTTTTGTACTGAAAATCCTTCTCAAACTCAGCAAAAAATAAATTATTAATAGTATTTAACTTAATTTCTCTAATATTTAGTTTCATTTTAATCAAATTCGAAAACACTTTAAATAACTTTGAAGTGAATAGTTAAAAACAAACGTAAATGCAAAATATATTAGTGATTGGAGCAAATGGAAAAACGGGAAGAATTATTTCTAAAATCCTGAGAGACTCTTCAGGTTTTAAACCCTTTGCCATGATAAGAAAAGAAATTCAAAAGCCTTATTTTGAAAATCTAGGTATAGAAACAAGAATAGGAGATTTAGAGGAAGATTTTTCCGACGCTTTTAAAGGTATGGATAAAGTCATTTTCGCTGCTGGTTCCGGTGGTGAAACCAGCGATAAAAAAACTACAGAGGTAGACCAAAAAGGGGCTATTAGGGCCATAGAATTAGCTGAAGCTCACAAGCTTCAAAAGTTTGTCATGTTAAGTTCTATGGGGACAGATGCTCCAAGTCGAGTTGATGGCCTTGAACATTATTTAAGAGCAAAAAAAGCTGCTGACGATTTCCTAAGAGAATCCAAATTGGTTTATACTATTGTTCAGCCAGGTGGACTCACAGAAAAGCAAGGTAATGAACGCGTCGAAATTGCCAAACATCTAAATAAGCAGGGGCAAATTCCTAGAGAAGATGTTGCGAAAGCTCTGGTTTATGCCCTGGAACTCGAACGCACTAAAAATACTTCTTTTGAAATGATTTCCGGAGATAAGGACCTCAAAGGACAAATGAAAAATTATAGATAAATTTAATCTACCCGAAGTTTAAGCTTCGGGTTTTTTATTATGAAAGAATTTTGGAACGAAAGATTTTCTAAAGATGAATTTATTTATGGAAAAAAGCCCAATTCCTTTTTAAAATCTGAAATAGATAAAATCAGCAAAAGAGGTATTGCTCTATTCCCTTTAGAGGGTGAAGGCAGAAATGCCTGCTATGCTGCTAAACAAGGATGGGAAGTAGAAGCTTTTGACTTCTCTGAAGCTGGAAAAAACAAGGCTATGAGCTTGTGTAATTCTCAAGACGTATCAATTTCCTACGACATTAATAAAGCTGAAGATTTTAAATTTGAAGAAAACAAATATGATCTTATTGCTCTTATTTATGCACATCTAAATCCGGAACTCAGGAAAAAATTTCATAAAAATGTATTCAAATCCTTAAAACCGGAAGGTAAAGTTATTGTGGAAGCATTTCATCCCAATCAACTTACAGGTGACTACAAGTCTGGTGGACCAAAAAATAGGGAAATGCTTTACTCCTTAGACATGCTTGAGAAGGATTTCCGAGACTTAGCAGAGAGTCAGGGTGAAGAACTGGAGATAGATTTAAATGAAGGTCAATTTCACAGGGGCAAAGGTTTTATAACTCGGTTCACGGGCGTTAAATAAACAGCTAAATTATAGTTTATCACTGTCTTTTCAAGTTAATAATAGTAATTTCGATTCCTAAAGAATATTACTTATGCCAAATGTTTACCTTTTAACGATTTCGATTTTAATTTCGATAAGTTGTCTAAGTCAAGATAAAAAAATACCAAGATTTGATTTTGATAATTATGAGTTCCCTAAAGCAATTATAGTTCAGGTCGAAAATAAAAACAAAGCAAAGCTTAAGCAAAATATTCAAAACTGGCTTTCAGTTCACTACTCAAAATCTACATTATTAGAATGTCAATATTTAGAGGATACGTTTATTATAAAAGCAAAAGTGGACCAGTTGATAGAGGTGAAAAATTTGACATCCGAAGTAAGGTATAACCTTAGAATTTCCCTTAGAGATAGTAAGTACAGGCTAGAAATCACCTCCTTAAGGTATAAATATTATACAGAATATAGACCAATATCCAACATCAACCTCATCATGGATGAGGTTATTAAAAAAGATTTGGATGAAAGCCGTTCTATCTTATCTTCTTTTTTTAATAACTTAAACTTAGAGTTATACGAATCTGTTACACGCGATTCTAGTGATTGGTGAAGAACAAACTCAAAAGTTATTAATGTTTTATTGAATTAATGATGCAAACATTCAAATAATCTACTATTATTGCTTTAAATATAAGTAGATTGCTCTTCAGGGTTTTCTCCATAAAAAACTGGCAGACAAATATTTACAGCGTTTTCAAAAGCTCATAATCCCTATTTCTTTTTCTTTTTCATTATTATTGCTTTTATATCTTAATTATTGTTACTAATATTGTAATACTAGTTCTACAAACAAAATTTCATTAGCCAGAATTGTCGCTTTGAATTTAGCTCTTGTAGACATTGTAATAAAATATTAGCTAATGAAAACAAAACTACTCCCTACATTTTTTACTGGATGTCTACTTATAGCTGGTTTTGTTTCAATAAACCCTGCTAAAAAAGTCGTGAATTCTATTGATGAATATGCTTTTTTGGATACAAAAAAAGAGGCTGTTGAAAAACCTACTCAGCAGATCAAAGCTGTAAATTCTTTTTTTGAAATTTTCACCGACCAGACTTCAACTGCTTTTAATACCCCGGATTTAGAGATGAATAACGTCTTAGGAGCTGGTGGATACAATATCGAAGTTCAAAATGGTATTAAAACCTTTTTAAGGTGTACAAATGATATATCATTCAACGGAACATTCGATTTTTTTGATCCAGAAGAATCATCTTATCCAGCTGGAACAACTTATTTTATAGACTGGGGGGATGGAAGTACCAGCAATCAGGTTGAATCTCACACTTATAGCTCTGGTTTATATACTCTTTCTTACACGGTTAAACTACCTGATGGAACCAAAAACACAAACGAATTTAGAGTTTTTGTAGGCATACAGCCGCCCGTGGTTTATGTTCAACTAACAGAAAGCGAAAATTGTTTGCCTGATGAATATGAATATACTGTTACTGTAAGTAATAATACTCCTGGTACAACTTATACAATTTCAATTAATGATGGTTCTCCAGATATAGTTTTAAATTCTTCGGATTATCCCATTGGAACCGGATTCTCTGAAACTTTCACGCATGTCTTTTTGGATACTTCTTGTGACAGCACTTCAACTATAAATGGTACGCCATATGAAAATTCTTTTTCAATAACTGTTAATGCCTCAAACCCCTGTTCTGCCCAGGGAAATTTTGTTTCCGTTGGTCCGATAAGAGTTTCTGAACCAACAAAAGCAGATTTTATACTTCCATCAGAAATAGCCTGTGTGAATTCTTTAGTCGATTTTACAGATATTTCAGAAGGAGGAACTAATACTTCTTCTTCTGGCTGTGATGAGGATTACAGCAGATATTGGGAAATTTCTCCAGTTGGAGGATCTACAATTTCTACAGGTCAACTAGGTAGCGACAATGGAACTGATGACAGGTTTTCTTGGACTGACGGGTCTGAAGTTTTAGGAGTTATATTTGATACACCTGGATATTATGATATTACGTTAGTGACAAGAAATAATTGTGGTGAGACTTTTAAGACTCAGACAATATGTATCATACCAGAAGTTATATCTGAGTTCACAGTAAGCGAAGACGAAGCTTGTTTTGAAGACGATCAAATTGTATCTACCACAAATACTTCTCAGGCCTCCGGTTGTGATATAGAGCCAACATACGAATGGAAAGTAGAAAGAGAAAACCCAGACTGCCCGCAAGATGGTCCACCTATTGATCCAAGTTGGGAATTTGTAAATGGAACCGGTCCTGAAGATGAAGAGCCTGAATTTAGATTTTTAGCTCCGGGGATCTACACTATTCGTCTGGAAGTTTTCGTTCAGGATATTTTGCCTGGGGAAAAATGTCGAGATGATGTTTTTGAAAGAGTGATTACAATTAAAGATAGACCCAGGGCTGATTTGGAAGATCTTAGTGTTTGTCAAGACGAAGCATTCACAATAGACCCTAAAGTATACGACTGCTACTCTACTGATGGGACAACTTATTCTTGGGATTTTGGAGCATCTCCTCCTGCATCTATATCAAGTTCTACAGATCCAAATCCTTCTATTTCCTATACTACTCCGGGTAATTATACCTATGATTTAACCATAACTAACGAATGTGGTTCCAATACTTACACTGGTAACATAGAAGTCTTGGTCCCTGCAGATGTTCAGGCAAACGGACCAACAGAAATTTGTGTTGATGGAAGTATTCAACTCAATGGAACCATTTCTGGAGGTACTGGAAATTGGGAATGGAAAGCAAACGTTAAAGGAGGAACATTTTCTCCAGATGCTCAGGACTTGAACCCCGTTTACACTCCACCTGCTGGATATACAGGAGGCATCACCTTTACATTAGAGTCAGACAATTCTGGCACGTTGTGCTCTGAGCAAAAAGATGATCATTATGTAGAAGTTTTAGAAGCACCTGAAGTTGACGCAGGAAATTATGAACCACTTTGTATTGATGATACAATTTCTTTGAATGGCAGCTTTGGAGGTTCTGCCTCAAGCATTACCTGGACGTCTTCAGACGGAGGAAGCTTTTCAAACCCGGCAGATCCCAATTCAACTTTTACTCCTCCACCTGGCTTTGTAGGCACTTTAACTCTTACTATAACCACAGACGATCCTGCGGGTTCATGTACTGAAACTTCAGATTCTGTGGATTTAGAAGTGCTTCCTTTAGGTCAAGTAGAACCAATACCAGATCTAGAGGTTTGCAACACAGAAGAGGTTTCTGAAATTGTTTTTAGTTCGCCAAATACCTCAAATACAACAGATTTTGAATGGGTAATCGATGAAAATATTGGTTTGAATCCTCAGAGTGGAACAGGTAATATACCAAGTTTCACTGCTGAAAATTTAACTGAAAATCCTATCGTTGCTACAGTCACTGTAAGACCGATTATAAATTCTGGTAACACAAATTGTGAAGGAACTCCAGAAACATTTACGATTACAGTAAATCCTGCTCCTCTCCTCTTAGACACCACTATTGATTTATGTAATGGTGACCCTTTAAATCATATTCCAAATTCTTCTGGCGGTAATTTTATTCCAACAGGAACCACCTATATCTGGGATGCTCCAGTAAGCAGTCCATCGGGTGCCGTAACTGGAGGTTCTGCAGAAAGCACTCCCCAAACCAGTATTTCTCAATCTATCGAAAACTCAACCACAGAAGCGGCAAGTATAGTTTATACTGTTACTCCTGTTTTAGGCGGTTGTAAAGGAGCACCTTTCACCCTAACCGTAAATTTCCCTGAAGAACCTATCATACAGGATATCAATAGAGAAGTATGTAGTGGCGAAGCATTTTCAGTTGAACCAGACGAAAATTTAAGCGGCAATCAAATTCCTGCAGGAACTCAATACACCTGGGGATTACCAACCATAAATCCCGCTGGATCACTTACAGGAGCCACTGCTGAAACTAGCCCGGTTAAAACCGGAGATCAGCAACTCATAAATACAACCAGCTCAACTTCAACAGCTGTATATACTGTCATTCCTGTGGTGAATGGTTGCCAAGGTGATGCTTTTACAGTTACTGTAAATGTGAAGCCAGAACCAGTTATTGATGATTTCAATCGTATTATTTGTAGTGATGACACTTTTAGGGTTTCACCAAAAGATATTTTACCAAATAGAGTTCCAACTGGCACCCAATATACCTGGGAAACTCCTACAGTTTCTCAACCTGGAGCAATTTCAGGATATACACTAGCTACAATGCCTGAGGAAGAAATTGTACAAACACTTGTGAACACTAGCAGTGAAGATGTCATGGTGACTTATGAAGTTTTCCCTGTATGTGATGGCTGTGCAGGAGATCCATTTATAATTGAAGTCCTTGTTGAACCCAAAGTCTTTATTGAAGATACCACGGAGAATATTTGTAGTGACGGGACTTTTACAGTAGAACCAAAGAATGTTGGAAATAACATAATTCCTTTGAATACTACTTACACCTGGAGTGAGCCGGTAAGCAACCCGCCCGGAGCAATTACAGGGGGGTCTGCAGAAACCACGCCTCAAACCGAGATTAGCCAAAACCTGACTAATACATCAGAGAATATAGCCACCCTCACTTATACCGTCACCCCACAATCCGAGAATTGCGCAGGTGAACCATTCATTATTGAAATTGTAGTGGAAAGTTCTGGTAAGATTAAAGAACAACCTTTAGCTTTTCAATCCCTATGTGAAGGAGGACAAATTTCTCCTTTAGGAGTTGAGCTGGAAAGTGGCGAATCTACTTCTACCACCTACCAGTGGTTCACTAATACAAGCTCAACAAATACAGGAGGCACTGCAATTCCCGGAGCCACAGAGGCAACTTATCTTCCTCCAGCATTCGATGTTCCAGGTACTTACTATTATTATGTTGTCGTCAGTCCAGAAGGCGACCAGTGTGGAGATGTCATAAGCCAGGTTTCTGAAGTTGAAGTTTTAGAAGATCCTGGGATAGATGTACAGCAATTAAATAACCAGGATTTATGTGTTGATGCTTTCGCCGATGAGTTGAGTGTGGAAGTCTCAGGGGGCTTAGGCCAGTTTAATTACCAATGGTTCGTTAATGATACCGCAGACACAACAACAGGTACTGCAATCCCTAATGAAACCAGTTCAAACTTCACACCACCAACAGATGCAGTGGGAACTTTTTATTATTATGTAAGCATAACTCAAAATACTCCTGGATGTGAAACTGTGAGCGATCCTGCAAGGATTAGAATTGAACCTCAGCCTCTTATCAATCAACATCCTCAGTCGGAAAAACTTTGCCTGGATGCAACACCAAATCTACTTTCGGTCAATGTCAATTTCAGTTTAGGAAATCCTTCGTATCAATGGTTTGAAAATGATGACCAAAGCAATCTGGGAGGGACGGCATTAACGGGAGAAACCCAATCCACTTTCTTACCTCCTGCTGATGTTGCTGGTGAATACTTTTATTATGTGGTCGTTAGTTTTGATAATTCTACCTGTGGTCCATTAGTCTCTGATCCTGCGACTATTTCTGTGGTTCCTTTTGCAGAAATTAATCCAATAGAAGATTTAGAAGTATGTCACGGGGATGAGGTAGATGTAGCCAATTTTTCGACTACCAATCCAACAATGATTACCACCTTCAACTGGACCAATTCCAATGCTGAAATAGGTCTAGCAGCAAGTGGAAGCGGAAACCTTCCAACTTTCACTGCTACGAATACCACTGGTGTAACTCAAACCGCCATTATCACAGTTACTTCTCAAAGCATTTTCGATGGTGATCCCTGCGGGCAAAATACTACAGAATTTGAGATTACTGTTCCATCAGAAGTTGTTGATAATGCTGTAATTTCAGATTTCAATGGCAACCAAACCAGTTGTTTTGACGCTAATGATGGGAGTATACAGATAAGTCCGTCAGGAGGAATTTCAAGATCAAATAATCAGCCTTATTTATTCAGCTGGACGGGGCCCAATGGTTTTAGTTCTAATCAAGAAGATATTTTCAATTTAAAACAAGGGACCTATAACTTAGAAATCACTGATGGATTTGGTTGTATATACGACTTTACTTATGAAATTGAAGCACCCGAAGAACTTATTGTGACTGAAGATGCTGTCTTAAATTTACAATGCCATGGAGACTTTACTGGCAAGATTCTTATTTCCCCTTCCGGCGGGACAGGAAGTTATTCCTATTTATGGCTGAAAAACGGCATGCTTATATCCACCACTCAAGATCTCGAAAATATCGGTGCTGGTTATTATACTGTCATCATAACAGATCAAAATAATTGTACAGTAATTGAAGATTTTGAAGTTACTGAACCTTCCCCTATACGGATTGAAATTTTAGAAAAAACAGCATTGGTTTGCACCGACCTGATCAGTATTCCAAAAAACGCCAACTCCAAAGCTAAAGTCGATGAATTCAATGGGTTTATCAATATCGATGTTCAAGGAGGAACACCTCTTCAAACTGGAGCAAATGAATTTAAATATCAATATGAATGGAGAAATGCTGTAGACCAAATCATTTCAACAGAAAAGAATTTAACTGGCGTAGGACCAGGGCTCTATAAAGTAAATGTATATGATAACCTAACCTGTTTAGCATCAAAAGAGGTTGAATTGATTATGCCCGATCCCATAGATATTACAATCGACTCGAAAGATGAAACTTGTGCATTTAACGAGGATGGTTTTATTTCTCTGGATATTGAGGGAGGAACGACACCATACAACATCGTATGGAATCATGGTGAAACCGGCCCTACACTTACAAACCTGGCTCCAGGCACTTACACAGCCAATATTTCTGATAAGTATAACTGTGACGAAGTTGTAAGTGTTGAAATTAAAGGAGTAAATGCTTTAGACCTGGCTTTTAGTTCTGAGAATATTAGTTGTTATAATGCTGCCGACGGTTTTGTAAGTGTGGAGGTTGATGGAGGCCGGAAATTAGACAATGGTTCTTATGATTATCAATGGACTGGTCCTAATGGGTTTACAAGTACAGAACCAATTTTAAATAATCTTGATGCTGGAACATATTCTCTAATAGTTTCAGATGCTAGCAACTGTTCTGTCGATTTAGATCTTGTTATTGAAGAACCTCTACCCCTTGATATTAGGTTTCAAACGACCCAAGCCAATTGCTTTGGTATTGATGATGGTACAATAAGTCTTTTTGTAGAAGGTGGAACTCCACCCTATACTTCGAATTTTGGCCCTGGAGACTCTACATTCCTTTTTGAAGGTCTAGAACCAGGCGTATATGATATAGAAGTCATGGATAGTAATGGCTGTATGAAAGTCTTGGAAATTGAAATTAAACAAGATTATATTAATGAAATAGCAGCTCCTGTTGGAGAGTCTGTTCAAGATTTTTGCATAGAGGATCAACCGTCCTTGAGAGATATCAATGTCAGTGGTATGGACATCAAATGGTATTTATCTCCTACCGATGATGAAACTCTTCCGGAAAATTATCTGATAACAGAGAATACAGTTTTGTATGCCAGAAATTACGATGAAAACTTGAATTGTCTGAGCAGTGAAACCCTCATAGTACAGGTCAATATCATCGAAGGTATAATTGACGTCAACAATTTTATAACATTAAATGGAAATAATTTAAATGAAAAATTGAATGTTATAAATATTGAATTATTCCCTGAAAATGAGATGAAAATATATAATCGATATGGTAAGTTAGTTTGGGAAACTACTGGTTATAACAATACGAATAATGCCTTCAGAGGGGCATCAAATGTAGGTGGAACAATCAATCAATCCAACTTTTTACCAACCGGCACCTACTTCTATATTTTGAACTACAGATCACCCTGTAAGAATGATACAAAAAAAGGTTTTGTACAAATTGATAATAATATTTAATGATACAACTTTTGAAAAACATATCCATGGCTCTGATTTTAAGTCTAGGCTTTTTAGGGCAGGCTCAAACCGATGTTAAGTTATCAAATTTTGTTTTCGCACCATTGATTTATAATCCGGCCTACGCCGGAAGTTCTGATGGTTATAGTGCCACTGGGTTTTATACATCGCAGTGGGTTGGGTTTGATGGAGCTCCAGAAACTCTTATACTTACCGGACATGATAGAATAGGGCTCACAAATCTAGGTGCAGGATTTGATATTATGAGTGATAAAATAGGAGCAAGCAGAGAAAATAAAGTCGCTGGAAATATTTCATATCACTTGAGATTATCACAAAACTGGCTGCTTTCTGCAGGAGTAAAATTTGGCGTTAAAAACTATGCTATAGATTATAATTTACTTTCCATTGAAGATCAAAATGAATTTGGAAATCCCTTTGGAGATTTATCGAGAACTAGTCTTATTTTTGGGACTGGTGTTTTCTTGCATAGAGAAAACTTTTTTATCGGTGTATCAATCCCAAACTTTCTAACCACCAGTTATATAGATGACTTCCGGAACACTTTAGCCAATACAACACCAAATTATTATTTGACTACAGGTTATAGATTTGAACTTGAAAGAGAGGTTTATCTTCAACCTACCCTAATGACTCGTATAGCCAACGGGGCTCCTTACAGTGCTTTAGTTTCTTTTAATCTAGATTGGAAAGACAAAATGTTTGCAAGTGTTAATTATGAACATAATGTGACAGCAGGCGCCTTTTTTGGCATCCGTATCATGGATCAAATAATGGTTGGATATTCCTACGACACCTCTATTACTACTTTCGCACAATACAATGGAGGTATTCATTCACTCATGATCAACTTCAGAGCAAAAGAGCGGTATAGGAGAGATCGATGTGGATGTTTTACTTATTAATATTAATGACCAAAAAGCTTTATTCTTATCTTGTCTTCAAAATCTCAGTGGAAAAACTCTGCAGGGATTTTTTTTAAAAAGGGTTTTATAAATTAGATTTGTAAGTTATTCACTATTAAAACTAATGGAAAATATACAAACTAAGCAGGAAGAATTTTGGAACACGCTTACACATGGCATAGGATTATTTTTAGCTTTCATTGGTATTTCGATTTTATTTTTCACTGCTGAGTTTCATAACAACTACCTTAACCTTGGCCTTGGTCTTTATGCCTTATCCTTAATTTTACTGTACGCAGCTTCAACCGGCTATCATTATGTTTCAAATAACAAATTGAAACGCCAATTAAGAGTTCTGGATCACATTAGCATATACTTCCTTATAGCCGGAACCTACAGCCCTATCGTTCTTACTCTTTTGAAAGACAGCCATGGAATATTGCTTTTTTACGCCGTTTGGGGAATTACTTTCGTTGGCACCATTTTAAAACTTTTTTTTACGGGCAAGTTTGAAAAACTATCACTTCTACTCTATCTGTTAATGGGTTGGCTAATCATTTTTGATATAGTAGCTGTTTTCGAAAATTTCACAAACCTAGAACTTGTATTGCTTGCGCTTGGGGGTTTATTTTACAGCATCGGTATTTATTTTTACGTCAAAACCACATTGGCCTTTAATCATGTGATCTGGCATGTTTTTGTTATGCTTGGAAGCTTGAGCCATTTTTTAATGATTTACTTTTCAGTAGCAAGAACATAATCTTAATTTGAAAATGTAAGCTGTCCCCCTCTGTACATGACCTCTAAGGTCTATAAATTCAGAAAAAATAACTGACCTGTAATTGAGAAAATAAACCTAGGTTAAATTTGTCTTAGAGTTTATAGATTTCAAGGTAACACAGAGACAAACTGAAGTTTAACTATTCATTATTTCTTATCTTTGTACAAAATTGCAATATATGGAGACTGCAGTACTTGAAAATAAAACGACTACCGATAATAAAACCACTACCAGAACTGGGAAACCAAAATGGTTACGTGTCAAATTACCAACAGGTAAGAAATATAGAAACTTAAGAAAGCTTGTAGATAAATACGATCTGCATACGATTTGCACCTCTGGAAGTTGCCCAAATATGGGTGAATGCTGGGGTGAAGGAACAGCTACCTTTATGATTCTGGGTAATGTTTGTACCCGCTCATGTGGATTTTGTGGAGTAAAAACAGGAAGACCTGAAGATATTGAATGGGATGAGCCAGAAAAAGTGGCTAGATCCATAAAAATTATGGGAGTGAAACATGCTGTCGTAACTTCCGTGGACAGAGATGACTTAAAAGATATGGGTTCTATCATTTGGGCTGAGACAGTAAATGCCATAAGACGCATGAATCCTCAAACGACTTTGGAAACTTTAATTCCTGACTTCCAGGGAAACACAAGAAATATAGATCGAATTATTGAAGTTTCCCCGGAAGTGGTTTCACATAATATGGAAACAGTGAAACGCTTAACCAGAGAGGTGAGAATTCAGGCTAAATACGATAGAAGTCTTGAAGTCTTAAGATATTTGAAAGCTCAAGGTATAAGAAGAACCAAATCTGGTATTATGCTGGGTCTGGGTGAAAAAGAAGAGGAAGTAATCCAAACCTTGAAAGACTTGAGAAGTGTAGATGTGGATGTGGTTACTATTGGCCAATATTTACAGCCAAGTAAACAGCACCTTCCTGTACAGGAATTTATCACTCCGGAACAATTCAAAAAATACGAGGAGATCGGTAAAGAGCTTGGTTTCAGACACGTGGAGAGTTCTGCATTAGTGAGATCTTCTTACAAAGCTCACAAACATCTTGAATAAGAATGAATAAAACTATACGAGTTGGAATAAATGGCTTTGGTCGTATCGGTCGAAGCCTTTTTCGTTTATTGTATGAGCACCCACAGATTGAAGTCGTGGCCATTAATGATTTGTCTGATGCTAGAACTTTATCACATTTGTTGAAATACGATAGCGTTCATGGTCAGTTTCCTTTTGAAGTTACTTTCAATCCTGAAGGAATCGTAGTTGATGGGAATTTATTTCCTTTAGTGAATACGCCTCAGCTCAAAGATTTGGACTGGGCCAAGTTTGATGTGGATACGCTGGTAGAATGTACTGGCAAATTCAAGACTAAAACAGAACTCAACAAACACCTTCAGGCTGGGGCCCGGAAATTGATTTTAAGCGTTCCGCCAAGCGATGACTCAGTAAAAATGATTGTGCTGGGGGTCAACGATAGGGTTTTGGAGAAAGATGATGTGATGATTTCTAATGCATCCTGCACCACCAACAATGCAGCTCCCATGCTTAAAGTGATTCATGATGCCTTCGAAGTGGAACAAGCTTATATCACCACTGTTCACTCCTACACGTCTGATCAAAGTTTACACGACAAACCTCATCGCGATTTGAGACGAGCGAGAGCAGCTTCACAATCTATAATTCCTACTACAACGGGTGCAGCAAAAGCACTCACAAAAATATTTCCAGACTTAAGCGACGTTATTGGAGGTTGTGGCATAAGAGTTCCTGTTCCCAACGGCTCATTGACTGATATGACGCTGAATGTTAGAAAATCAACTAGCATTGAAGAAGTCAATGCTTTATTCAAAAAAGCATCTGAAACACACTTAAAAGATATTTTACAATATTCTGAAATTCCTTTAGTGAGTATTGACATCGTTGGAAATCCATATTCCTGTGTCTTCGATGCTGAAATGACCTCTGTAATCGGCGGGAATCTGATTAAGCTGATAGGCTGGTATGATAACGAAAGAGGCTATAGCAATCGCTTAATGGACTTGATTCTGAAGATGCATTAAGATGTTAAGCGAATCTGAAAGATTTGAGTTATTAATGAACGTCCGGCAAGTAAATCCTGTTTTTACTAACAGGGGAGTTATTTAACTAAGCAGGGGAATTATCAAATTTTGGAGGTGCATCAAGCTTCAATTCTTTCCTTTGCCAGATTCAAAATTGTTTCAAACTGTTCTTCCTGTGACATATGGCTGTTATCAATTTTGATAGCATCTTTGGCTTTAACTAGCGGTGAGTTTTCACGGTTGGAATCTACCTCATCTCTGTGCCTGACGTTTTTTAGAACCTCTTCAAAAGTTAGGTCCTCACCTTTTTCTTTAAGTTCCTTATAACGTCTCTGTGCTCTGATGTCTGCACTTGCAGTCATAAATATTTTAAGTTCAGCTTCAGGGAATACAACTGTCCCAATATCTCTACCATCCATAACAACTCCTTTATCATCCCCCAATTGTTTTTGAATCTGTACCAGTTTCTTTCTGACTTCATCAATTTTCGCTACAGAACTTACGTTTTCTGATACCTCCATGGCTCTAATTTCATCCTCCACATTTTCACCATTTAGAATCACATCATTGGTACCTGCCTCTGGATTATATTCAAAATTGATTTCTATAGAAGATAAATTCTCAACCAGTTTTGATTCATTTACTTCACCGTTTTGAAGCCAGTTATTTCTCATGGCAAAAAGCGTTACCGCTCTATACATGGCCCCAGTATCCACATATTTATATTTAAGTTCCTTGGCTAGTTTTTTGGCAACTGTGCTTTTCCCTGTAGAGGAATGGCCATCTATGGCAATAACAATGGGTTTCATATTAATCTGGGTATTCAATTCTGAGGTGATAGATATTGTTCAGTTTAGATTTCAAAATCTTTTTGATAGACTGAATTTCTTTGAAGGTAATATTGGCATTGATGAATTGATCTTCCTGAATTTGCTTATTGATAATTTTTTCTACAAAATCATCGATTAATTTTGTGTTGGGTTCTTTCAATGATTTACTGGCTGCTTCAACAGCATCGCACATCATAAGAATAGCAGTCTCTTTACTGAAAGGAATTGGTCCGGGATACCTGAAATCTTTTTCATTGACTTCTAAGTCTTCCTCTTCTTTTTGTTTGGCATAGAAGTAATAAACTGTTGTAGTTCCGTGATGAGTTCTTATAAAATCTATAATGCGATCTGGAAGATTTCTTCGCTTTGCGATTTCTATTCCCTCAAGTCTGTGGTTAATAATAATTTCAGCACTTTCTTTAGGGGAAAGTTCATCGTGAGGGGAAACCGATGTCGATTGGTTTTCTGTGAAATATATTGGATTTTTCATTTTCCCAATGTCATGATACAAAGCTCCAACTCTTATCAATAAGGAATTGGCACCAATTTCATTGGCGGCTGCTTCAGCAAGATTAGCTACGTTCAAGGAGTGGTGAAAAGTTCCGGGAGCAATGTTTGCCAGTTCTTTGAGCAATTTTGAATTGGTATCGGAAAGCTCAAGCAGTGATAAATCTGAAATTAGCCCGAAAATCTTTTCGTAAGCATAGATTAAAGGCTGAACAAATAAGAGTCCCAGACCACTCAGTAAAAAGTAAATAAAATTGTTGTAATTGATGTCGGCAATACTACCTTCTTTTATCATATTGAAGGCAAAATAGGCGAAAATATAAACCAGTGTAATTTGAACTACGGAAATAAACAGGTTTGCTCTTTTATATAATTCTGAAACTGTCAAAATAGTAACAATACCGGCTATGATTTGAAGGAACATATACTCATAACTGTCTGGAACCACAAGACCAAGAATCAAAACCGTAATCATATGTGTAAATAAACCGAGTCGAGCATCAAAGAACGCCTTAAGTGTAAGTGGTAAAATACAAAGTGGCACGACATAGATATAATCATTATCGAGACTCAACACTAATAAAGTGAGAAAAACAAGAAATAAAATGTTGAAAAAGATGAAAGTGATTTTATTATTATTGTCAAATATATCCGGTCGATATTGCCTAATAAATAATAAGAGCATTAAAAGGGATAGCCCCACTAAACAAGTATAACCGGTAATTACTATCACGTAAGCTGAGGATTCCAGGCTTTGAGATTCATACTCATGCTTAAGGGATTTAAGCATTCTCAGCTTTTCACCTTCTATGATTTCTCCCTTGGCTATGATCTTACTGCCTTTTGTTACCCGACCTCTGGTGTATGATATTTGATCAAATTTGGACTTGATTTGTTTTTGATTGAGTTCCTCATCATATTTCACATTCACTTCTAAAACATCAAAGAAAATTTCCAGTAAAGAATTTCTGTATTCAGTTAAATTTGATTCCTCAATTTCTGAAATAAGAAATGGTTTTAAATCTTCCTGAGTAAGCAGGTCTTCATAAGGAACCTCTTCTACTTGCTTATCCTTTATTAGAAAAACAATACTATAATTGTTTTCACCATCATCTTGAATTCGAATTCCATTTTGATAAACTTCATCGATGGTTTCCGAAATAAAATCAGAGACCTGTGGATTGTTTTGCAGCAAAGAATCCTGTGAAAGCTCAAGCTTATCTTTCCAGGTGTTTTTTACTTTTTTCGCCGTGGCCACATCAAATTCAAAGTAAGGAATATGAGTTTTTTTAATTTTTGACTTCTCGGCTGAAACTTCTTCATCGGATTTCAGGACAGCAAAATCGAAAGGAGCGTAGAGGTTTTCATATTGCCATGGCTTTCCTTTGACAATCTCATATTTAAATTGCCCCCCCGTCGGAAAGAAATAAACAATAAGAAATACACTTAATGCTAAAAGAAAAAACTTAAAGATTATAGATTGATTCCTGTATAAGTTGTCTAAAAGGTTTTTCATGACTTAAGATTGCCCAAATTTATAAAATTATATGGTCTAAGTCTCTATCTGTGCTCATTTGTTTTGCCTTGAACTATTTCAGAAGAAATAAATATTATGTCACAAAAATAATTTAAGGTCTCCTTAAATTAAATGTGATTGGGTTTAAATTATTAAATTCGCTGAAATTAAAATTTAAATTATTATGTCTAAAGATATCGTTATAGTAAGTGCAGCAAGAACACCTATTGGTAGTTTTTTAGGAAGCTTATCCACCATTCCTGCTACCAAATTAGGTGAAATTGCCATCAAAGGAGCACTTTCAAAAATTAATTTAAAACCGGAACTAGTAGATGAAGTCTTAATGGGAAACGTAGTACAAGCCAATAACGGTCAGGCTCCAGCCAGACAAGCCGCTATGGGTGCTGGTATTCCAGATACTGTGCCTTGTACTACCATCAATAAAGTTTGCGCCAGTGGGATGAAAGCTGTCATGCAGGCTGCACAGGCTATAGCAGCTGGTGATGCTGAAATCATCGTGGCAGGTGGTATGGAAAACATGAGCATGATTCCTCATTATCTTCATTTGAGAAATGGCCAAAAATTTGGTCCTGCTCAGATGGTTGATGGTTTACAACGCGATGGACTTGTGGATGCCTATGATCATAATGCCATGGGGGTTTGTGCAGATCTTTGCGCCTCAGAGCACAACATTTCCCGAGAAGAACAGGATGAATTTGCTAAAGAATCTTACAGAAAAAGCAAAGCAGCCTGGGAAGCTGGAAAATTTAATGATGAAGTAGTCCCTGTAGAAATTCCTCAGAGACGTGGAGAACCTATTCTGATGAATGAAGATGAAGAGTTTAAAAATATCAAAATTGAAAAAATTGGTAAATTAAGACCAGCGTTCACCAAAGAAGGCACTTCAACGGCAGCCAATGCCTCTACTATAAATGATGGTGCAGGAGCCGTAATCCTTATGACTAAGGAAAAAGCTAAAGAACTCGGATTGGAAGTACTGGCAACTATAAAAAGTTATGCTGATGCTGCCAAAGAGCCAAAACGCTTTACAACTGCTCCAGCTAAAGCCCTTCCTCTGGCGCTTAAAAAAGCAAATGTGACTAAAGAGGATATTGACTTTTTCGAATTTAATGAGGCTTTTTCAGTAGTAGGTATCGCAAATACCAGACTCATGGGATTGGATGAGAAAAAAGTAAATGTGCATGGAGGTGCTGTCTCTTTGGGACATCCCTTAGGTTGTTCCGGGGTGAGAATTCTCATCACACTCATTCATATTATGAAGCAAAATAACGCAAAACTTGGTGCAGCAGCTATTTGTAACGGTGGTGGAGGTGCTTCTGCAATGATCTTGGAACGTTAATTTTTTAATCCTTTAAAATGCTATACGGAATTTGTCCACTAAGCGTTGTTCCTGTGAGAGCAGAAGCAAACGACACCTCAGAAATGGTCACTCAGTTACTTTATGGTGATCATTTTGAAGTTATTGAAACCCAATCCAAATGGATTAAAATTCGTATAGCTTTTGATGGTTATGAAGGCTGGCTAGACAAAAAACAAGCCTTTGAAATTGATGCAAATAAGTTTAAGATTCTTAATGATGAGCATACGTATTCAACAGATTTATTGAGTTTAATGACCACTACTACGAGTCAGCTTATGCCCGTTTGCATAGGATCTTCATTACAGGCCACAAGCTTTTTAGATCATCAGTTTGATGGTGCCACCAATCAGGGTTTTTCTAAACATGATTTGGTAGAGACGGCCATGCTTTACCTCAATTCTCCTTACTTATGGGGCGGAAAATCACCATTTGGAATAGATTGCAGTGGTTTTGCTCAAATGGTTTATAAAATAAGCGGTATCCCCTTATTTCGGGATGCTTCTGAACAAGCCAAACAAGGTCAGGCGCTTTCTTTTATCGAAGAAAGTGAGCCGGGTGACCTTGCTTTTTTTGATAATGAAGATGGTAAAATTATACATGTGGGTATTATGATGAAAGACAACTACATCATTCATGCCCATGGTCACGTCCGCATAGACAGAATAGACCATTCAGGCATTTTCAATGTAGATACCGGGCGATATTCCCATAATTTGAGAGTGATTAAAACCATTGTTTAAAAGGTTGCTCCAAATCCAAAGGAAAATAAAAATCCGTCTTCACTGTGGAAAAAGTTTAAGGTTCCGGCAAATACATCTGCTGCATTTAACCAAAATCCAACTCCATAGTCATTATGCCATTTGCCAGGTTCCGGCATTTCAGACCAGACCCTGCCTACATCAAAACCTCCAAAAACTCCAAACTGAAGAGGAGCTACTTTTGTATGTATAGCCTCAAAACTATACCTTAAGTCTACACTACTCACAAAACTTTGTCTTCCGATAAATCTATCTCTTCTGTAGCCTCTTAATTCGTTTCTGGATCCTAAAATTGCACCCTGATAAAATTCGTAGTCCTCATTAAAAATTAGCTGAGAGGCCGCTTTTGTTCTCAAAACCCATTTTTTATCCTGAGAAAGTGCATTATAAAATTCCAAATGCGGATGTAAGAAAATGAAATGCTGATCGACATCTGCTGTATTCAGAGTTCCACCGAGCTCAACTTTAAAATCCATTCCACGCTTGGGGTTCAAGATATCATCAAAACTTCTATACTGATAAGAAGACTGGTAGGATACAAAGTTCTTTTGATCAAAAAAATCCGGATCTTGCCTGATCAACTCATCACCAATGACATCGATAAATCTGCCATCGGTCCTTTCTACCTTGTAATACTGATAAGAGAGTTTATGTTCGAAAATACTTCCGTATTTGGATGCCCTTCTAAGTCCTAATTCAAATTCTACCCTTCTTATTTTAACTCTATTGAAATTCCTGTCAAAATCATTTTCAAAAGATGCTGTGCCATTTCCAAAACCATAAAAGTTTCTGGCGTAATTAGGACTTGTATAAGTTAAGGTCGTAAACAAATTATAATTGCCCAGGACATTAGCAAACTCTCCTTCATAACCAAAATCAAAACCCCCAGTGGCAGTATAAAGTCCTGCTTTTATATCATGCTTATAAGTAAAAGGGTTTAACCGAAAACCCTTGTAAGCATAGGACAACTGCAAACCAAAGAGCAAGCCATCATCGGGATTGTAACCCAAACGCGGTAAAAAAGTATTGATTTGGCTTACTTTTCTATCTTTATCAAATGTATTGACTACATAATCATCTGTTCTGACAATTCTTCCTCTTTTATTTTCATTTATTGTATTTTTTAAAGATTTATGATCGTAGACTAAAACGTTTTTTCCGGATTTGATGGTATAGGAATCCTTGCTATGGCCTCCAATAAGCCTTACTTTTATTGGTGCTGGATGATCCCCTGCAGTTGTAAATTCATCTTCGTCATCCAAACCGTAAATCCAGATTTCTTTAGTTATTTCTTCAGTAAAAACTTTATCTACGATTTCATAAGCGCGTTCACCTTTTATATTTCTTGAAATAACGACTCGTGTCTTACCACCTTGTTCTCTGTAAACATCGATAAAATCATCTTTATCTGTGGCTATTAATACCGGAATTTCATTTAATATTTTAAAATATTCATCTGCAAAATCATCGATAGACTTTAGCCTTCTTTTGAAGGTTGATCTGAGTCTTTTGGTCTTTTCGCTTTCAATCTCGGGTGGTAAATTAGCGAAAGCCTTATCAATCACCTCTTCCGTCAGATTCTTTTGGATGTAAGCTGCTTCTTTTCTCCAGTCCTCCGCAGTTGCATTTCTAATGATCATTCTGTCCAAACTCAAACCTGAATTGTTAAACCATTTCAAATGCTCAATATCGTCTTCATAAGGATGATATATCTTAGGAAAAGAGGTGACTGTACTCAACACCTCAAAAAATCCGCCATCAAAATTGGCAAACACCTGATCTCTGTCTCTTGGTATAGGTCTAAAGTAGCGGTCTCCATTTTCTTCTTCAAACTCAGACCAGCGCCATTGGTCCTCATGCCTGTCCCAGTCTCCCAAAAGCATATCAAATAGTCTGGCTCTCAAATAACTGGATTCATCCAAACTGTATTTTTCATCTCTGCGCAGTCTACCGATCATATCTGCCGTACTCACGATATCATGATTGGGATTGCCAAAAATACCTTCCGTTCCTATCCAGTGATCTTCTGGTCTTTCCTCAATCATATAAATTTCATCACCATGAACCCGGTTGAACTTCCCGAGTCCCTTTTGTTTTGGAATATAAACCAACTTTGGATTGGTGTGATAAACGCCAATAGCTTCAGATAAATCGGGTACAACCAAAAAGCCATAGGGATGCGCAGCCGTCATAAAATCTAAAAGGACTTCTTCGATGACCGTTTCATCAAATTCATCGGTAAGATTTTTGTCGGGGTAGACAGATTCTTGCAAAAGCCTGATGGGATCCTTCTTGATTTGCCTGATGTTATATTGCCGGCCAAGGCTGTCTTCGAGTCTTAACGAATTGGTCTGCATTCCCCCTCCCACTCGCATCGGCCTTAACCCCCCGTAGGCCGTATCAATATCCATTACAGGAACAGTGATTTTCCTGGTGTATAAACCCCGATAGTGTTGCCCCCAGACACTCTCATAAAAACCGGTTCGCTCCGAATCAAAATCATCATAAATAGAACCCGTGTAAGTGGAGTTGAAATCTTCTGAAAGTTGGTCTAAATCAAAGGTTTCTTCGCCCTTATATATTTCTTGTTGAAAAATAAGCGCGGGACTATTTTCATCTGCTGAATAAAATTGCACCCAGGATGAGCCATCCTCAAAAACATCCAGGACTGCAAAGCCGTATCCGGGGTAGGCAAACAGACCATCGCTGCCAAGCTTTGCATAAGACTTTTTGGAACCGGAGCCAGAAACGATTTGCTTGATTAGATCATGCTCGATATACTGCAGGCTATGTTCATGACCTGAGGCGAAAATCACCCTGTTCCATCGACTGGCTATTGCTGAAATTTTATCGACCATAGACTGGTACTGGTTATTCTGTGTGTCTTGTATAGATACACCACCAGAAACTCGAATGAGATTGGCTAAGGATGCCAAGCCCGGCAGTGGAATTTTTTTGTCGGAAGGGAATACATGTTTTGAAAATTCATAAGTCCCACCATGCACTCCATTGGTATACAGGGGATGGTGTAAAGCCACAAGGGTGGTTTTATTTTGATTTTTCTTCAGTTCACTTTCAAATTCTTCATAGAATTGATCCGGAGTCTTGATCTCATCACAGTCCCTGTTGATGAGTGGATGTTTATCCCAGTTAGCCAATATCCATTGTGAGTCCAGGATAATTAAATGCACTTCATCTGAGATATCAACAAAAGACATTCCGCAGCCAGGCTTTGGTAACCAGGATTTATCTTGGTCTGATAAATTCTCTTTAATACGCGCTTTCTGGTTTTTCAAGGATACTATTCCCTCAGAATACCAATCGTGATTTCCAGGAATAAAATGAATATCCCCTTCAAAAAATTTCAGATTAGCCGTCTGTTTATCGATTATGGATTCGGCTTGCTTACGTCCATCCTTACCTGTACTGGGGAGCCCTGCAGGATAGATATTATCCCCAAGAATAATCACTTTATCCGTTTTGGTATCCACTGATTTTGCAAAGGATTTGAAAGCTGAGAGTCCCGGAGGAACGCGCTGTATTTTATCATTCCCCGTATCCCCTATCAGATAAAAACGCTGTGATACTATTTTATCTTTTGGATAGGAGGCGGATTGAAATTTTTCTTGATTTTTATAGTTAACTTCGTATGTTGCACACGAAAGTAAAAGGAAACTAATTGCGATTAGGGGTAATTTTATTTTCATCAAAACGATTTTGGAACTAGTCGATAAAATTTAGGCAAAATGACAGAACTCATTTCAAAAACTGAAACGTTCGTATTGCAGTTATTCAAAGATAAGTTATCTAACGAATATGTGTACCACAATTTCAATCATACCAAAAGGGTTGTGGATAGCGCTCAGTATTTAGCTGAACAGGAAAACCTGAATGAAAATGATAAACTGCTTTTGCTGCTAGCTGCCTGGCTACATGATACCGGCTACACTGTTTCTGAAGTCAATCACGAGGAACACAGCAAACACATTGCAAGAGAGTTTTTAAGCAAGCAAAACCTCTCCGAAGACAGCATCGCCTCTGTTGAGGATGCTATAAGTTCAACAAAAATGGAGGCTACTCCCACTTCTGAAATTGAAAAGATCCTCAAGGACGCCGATTGTTCTCATTTTGCAAAGGAAAATTTTAAGGACGTAAGTGAGCTGCTGAGGCAGGAGTTAAATTTAAAAGGGCAAGAATATTCTGTTGAGGAATGGAGAGAAATAAATATAAAAGTGCTTTCTCTTCAGCATCGGTATTATACAGATTACGCCATTAAAAATTGGAGTCCGAAAAAACAGGAACATCTTGTTGAATTGATTGAAAGCAAAGAAAAAAAGAAAAGGAAAAAAGAAAAAGAAAAATTAAAAGCCAAGTTTAAAGCCCAGTACAAAAACGATAATCCGGAGAGGAGCGTTCAAACCCTTTTTCGCGTTACCTTAAGAAACCATCTCAAGCTAAGTGATATCGCAGACACAAAAGCTAATATTCTATTATCTGTAAATGCCATCATAATCTCTTTGGCTTTAGCAAATATCATCCCTAAGCTTGACAATCCCAGCAATGAACACCTGATGATTCCTACCTTAATTTTAATTTGTTTCAGTGTTGCCGCTATCATCCTTTCTATCTTATCTACCAGACCCAATGTGACTTCTGGCGAGTTCACCAAAGGCCAGGTTGAAAAAAGAGATGTCAATATCCTGTTCTTTGGAAATTTTCATAAAATGAGTTTCGACAATTATTTGTGGGGAGTAAAAGAGATAATGAAAGATAAAGATTACGTTTACGAAGCCCTTGTTAAAGATCTTTATATGCTTGGGAAAGTCCTGGAAAGGAAATACAGACTTTTAAGATTGACTTATACCATTTTTATGGCTGGCATTATTATTTCGGTCATCAGCTTTTTTATTGCCTTTTACATGATTTAACAGCGGCTTTGACCATTTAAAGCTTAATAAAAATCATTCATGCATAGATTCTATCAAATTTTCATAAGTGATTCCTGTATCCGGGGTGTTACCATTATGATATAAAATTCCAACGCGAATAGCTTTTAGGCCGGAAACCCCCTGTAAATCTTCAACATCCAGTAGCTCAACCTCTGCATTCAAATATTGTTTCCTTTGCAGATAAGTGATGTATTTGAGGTATTCTTCCTGAGTTTCCAGCTGTGAATACACGATCGTCAGTTTTCCCCTGGACGTAATTCGTTCTTCAGAATTTTTAATGTAAGCCTTATCAATTCTTTTTTTAATGATTTCGTAGCGTGCATTGTAAGACCCGTCTACATCAAAGTGTTTCTCATCCATTCTATAATGTATGGTCAAGGTATTATTGAAGGCAAGAATAAGCGATCTGGAACTCAGCTTAATATGCTTTACTTCCTGAATTTTATAAAATTTATTTTCCATTTCACACATGACCGAAAGTTGCCATAATCTCAAGTTCTCCAGAACAACTTTACTAAACGTAAGGTCTTTTGCAATAGACTGACCGATGTACATATTATGCTCCACGCCATCGGTTTTATAGCGATCAAAATAATGCGGGAATAACTTTTGAGCTTCCACTTGTTTCATGTCAATAAAGCTAGCTAAACTGGAGTTGATACTCGAAACGGTTTCATCAAACACATCTCTGTTTTTATGAAATGCCTTGGCTCCGGCGCTCGATTTTTCCATGTATTGCTCAACCATGGCATGACACGAAGGAATAGTCTTCAGGATGTATTCTAAAACGGGCTGAGCATCCTGTTTCAGTAACTTGTCGGTTTTTTCTTCAGTCGAAGCGGTGATTCCTTCAGTTAAATGCGAAAGGGCATCTGTAATTCTATAGCTAAGTTGTTCAAACACTGGCAAAGCTTGAATTTCTAAAGCTGAATTCACGATATTCAAAACCTCATTTAATTGATAAATGAGGTCATTTTGGATGGCAGAATTTCGTTCTGTAGAAGAATCTGCTATATCAATCTGGCCAAAAAGAGGATGAACCTTATGAAATCTGATTTCTTTTAACTCATTATTTTTATCAGGGGCTGACTCCGCAAAAAGTTTTTCTGCCTCTTCTTCAAATTTCCATTCTACACTTGGATGAATAGACGTGTATTCGCTTTGAATTATCGCTTTTATTCTGTTTTGTCTCTCCTGCTTATAACTTTGAACAGTTTCTGCGATATAAGGAACGATATCATCTAACTTGGTAGCGTTGATGTTGTTTAAATCATTTTTGGAGTAACTCACCAGTTCTAAGATAGCAAGAAGTTTATCGTTTTTGGTTACCGGAGCCAGAATAGCAGATTTTATGCCTTTAGCTTGAAGGTAATTTGCAAATTTATTGGACTTATTTTTTTGGGCATAAGCATCTACATCTGTAATGCTGAAGTATTTATGCTGATTTACGATGGCTGCGTACGCCCCATGGCAAAAAGCTTCTTTACAGCCATTATCTGATATAGAATTCAATATAAAACTATCGATATAATTGGAATGGCTTTGTTGAAATTTTTCAGTTTCCTCATTAAAAAGTGCAAAACCAAATTCCAGTTTTGGTAAACTGAAAATCGATTTTAAGATATTCACCATCTTAAGCGATATAGCCCTGGAGTCTGAAAAAATATTGCTGTTAAGAAGTAGGGTTTTTATTTCAGAAATGCTGTTATCAATAGTTACATCTGTGAGATTTAAAATGGTAAAGCCTTTAAAGATCCAGGAATCTGGAGGAAATTTTTCTTTCCAAAAATCAATATCGTTTTGTCTGTTGAGTAATTGATCCACATCAGCGTCTGTGATTTCTGGAGCATTTTTCGTAGGAAACAACTCCACAAAATCTGCATTAACAAACAATCTATAATTCCTAAGATTACCATCAGCATCGGGTATATCGTAATACTCTGGTCTGAAAAAATCAATAGTGTACTTATAATACGTATTCAGTATGATAATACAGGCTAGAATATAGTCTTTCTCTATGTTGAAATTACGAGGAAGAAATTCAAAGCTTTTATCGGACACCGAATTTAGTATAGATTCAAAGCGTTTGGTTTTTCGAAACATTTTATTCCGGAAAGGAACTGTCGCCACCTTGATTTCGTTATAAGTTAAAATATCTGGAAAAAGATCGTCCAGAAGCATCTTGATCTGTTCTTCGTAGGGTTTCAGGTTTTCATAATTCTCAATTCCATTGAAAAGTTCAGGATAAGATTCTGAATAATCGAGAATGCCTTGTATATAATTTCTAGAAATAGAATTACTTTCAGTTAACAATCGCTTCTGAAAGTTATCTCGTATTTTTTGAAAACTCAGTTTGATCTGAAAAGGATATATATCTTTGTAATGATCCATAATTGAATATACTTTTACAATAGTATTTATAAAAACATCTTTAAACTTTTAACTTAAGATACTTTTACCAAATAAAGCTAATTTCTTCTGAAGTTGAAGCTTTACTCTAATTGAGTATATTATTTTTACAAATCAAATAATGAACAAATGAAAATAATTTTTAGCCTATCCCTTCTTATTGTTTTAATGAGTTGTGATTCATCTACACCAAAACTGGAAGCTACTATTAATGATGTTACAGACGGCACCTCTGTGTATCTGACTCAACTAGGTCCCCAAAATATACCTATTCCATTAGATACAACCCAGGTTCAAAACAATTCTTTTGAGTTTGAATTAGAGCCTGCCAATCAAAATATCAATCTTATTCAGGTTGAAGGCGTGAATGGAAATATGATTTTCATCAATGATGCAAAGCAAATCAAAATTAAAGCTGACAAAGCCAATTTGAGAGATTCAGAAATTGAAGCTGGAGAACACAATAAGCTTTTGAAAGAGTACATCGAAATGATTTCTAGTTATGCGAAAGAACGAGAGTCTCTTAGAAACAAATATCAAGAAGCATCTCAAAGCGGTGATGAAGTTGTTTTACTAGACTTGCAGCTTGATATGGAAGCTGTAGATGAAAAATCTAGACAAGCAACTTTAGAGTTTATCGAGAACCATCCAAATTCTATTGTAGCTATGATGGCTCTATCTGACGTCATGAATTCCAAAGCTATCCCCCTTAATAAAATGAAATCTCTTTATGATAAGTTTGATGCTGAAGTAAAAGATACGCCTCTTGGAAGAGTGTTAGGACAAAATATTGCCAAAATTGGTGCAACAGACCTAGGGGCCGAAGCGCCAAAATTTTCCGGGCCAACTCCGGAAGGCAAAGAATTGGCGCTTGAGGATGCCATGGGAAAAGTAACTCTCATCGATTTCTGGGCTTCTTGGTGTAAACCCTGTAGAATAGAGAATCCAAATATTGTAAGCATTTACGAAGACTATAAAGACAAAGGTTTTGCCGTTGTAGGTGTTTCTTTAGACAAGCCTAATCATAAAGATGCCTGGGTAAAGGCCATAGAAGAAGATAATCTTGGCTGGAATCACATTTCAAACCTTGAATATTGGCAAGAACCCATCGCTAAGAAATACGGTGTAAGAGCTATTCCTGCGGCCTTCCTTATTGATGAAAATGGTATCATTATAGGAAAAAATCTAAGAGGAAACGACCTCAGAGAAAAAGTAAAAGAGGCTTTAGGACAATAAGTTTCGTCATAAAAAACAAATTAAACGGGTAATTTCTCAATTGAAATTGCCCGTTTTTTAATTCAGATTACTTAGTCCGGTGATTTGAGTTTTTCCGCTTTAAAAGGCCTGACGATAAGCCTTGCAGCTCTGTCATAATTGATATAACTATAGGTCCAATTGAAAAAGGTTACAATCCTGTTTCTAAAGCCCACTAAAAACAACAGGTGAATAAACATCCATATAAACCAGGCAAAAGCTCCTCCAAACTTGATGTTTTTTAAATCTACTACAGCCTTATTTCTACCCACAGTGGCCATAGTTCCCTTGTCATAATAATCAAAAGGCATAAGACTTTCTTTATTTATAATTCTCACTAAATTTTTAGCCAGATGTTTACCCTGCTGAATAGCAGGCTGAGCCACCATGGGATGGCCTTTAGGATAATCTTCGCTTTTCATCAGAGCAATATCACCGATAGCAAAAACATTCTCGTAACCTTCTATTTGATTGAAGGTATTTACATTATAGCGATTTGTTTTTTCCATTAAAGCTCCATTCTTAAGTCCGTCTATCGCAGCTCCGGTTACGCCCGCACTCCATATAAACGTGTCACAATGAAAAGACAGGTCTTCCTTATCGGTTTTTACAATTTGGTCCTTATAAGAATCAACAAAGGTATTGAGATGGATTTTCACGCCAAGTTCCTCCAGGTATTTCTGAGCATTGGCAGAGGAGGTATCACTCATAGGAGGGAGAACTTTATCCAAACCTTCAATCAAATGAATATGAATTTCCTCTGGATCAATATCTTGGTAATCCTTAGGAACCACATTTCTTCTCAGTTCAGCTATAGCTCCACTGAGTTCTACACCAGTCGGACCAGCTCCAGCGATTACAAAATTCAAAAGAGACTTTCTTTTTTCAGGATCATCTGTAATGGTGGCCTCTTCTAAATTTTCCAGAATTAAACTTCTTAAGTTTAAAGCCTGTGGCACGGTTTTCATCCAGATCGCATTATCCTCAACGCTTTTGTTTCCGAAGAAATTGGTTTTAGAACCCGTGGCGATGACAAGATAATCGTAGGTGATCTCCCCGATATTGGTTTCGACCAGTTGCTTTTTATCGTCTATGTGTTCGACATCAGCCATTCTGAAATAAGCATTCTTATTTTTCTTGAGAATTTTTCGCAGTGGATAAGCTATGGAGTCTGGCTCCAGACCCGAAGTAGACACCTGGTATAGCAAGGGTTGAAAAGTATGATAATTTCTCTTGTCCAGCATCACCACTTGAAGAGACTTTTTCTCAAGCTGTTTTACTAAATTTATCCCCGCAAAACCTCCACCTATAATGACAACTCGAGGTAAATCTGTAATTGGAACATTCATAAAAATTAATTTCCGTCTAAATTAATTTAATTTACAGCCAAGTCTGTAACTTTTAATAATTTTAACGACTTACCATCAGAGCCTATAAATTTTGAACACAACATTAGAAAAGAAATTTATAAAACTTCTTGAGGAACATCAAAACATTGCGCACAAAATTTGCAGGATGTACACCTATGATGCTGATGCTCACAAAGACCTTTTTCAAGAAATAACCATCCAATTATGGAAAGCTTATCCTAAATTTAGAGAAGAGTCAAAATTTAGTACCTGGATGTACCGTGTGGCCTTAAATACCGCCATCACCTTATACAGAAAGAAAAAAAGGGGAGTCCAGACTATGCCCTGGGAAAATTTTGATTTCAAGATGTCTGCTGAAGGTTATGACAGCACTTTGGATGATAATTTAAAATTAATGTACTCGGCCATAAAAGAACTAAACGATATTGATAAAGCCCTTGTACTACTTTATCTGGAAGATAAGGCTTATACAGAAATTTCGGAAACTTTAGGGATTTCTGAGGTCAATGCAAGAGTGAAAATGAATAGAGTGAAAACTAAACTAAAACGTATTTTGAATCCTTAATTATGGATGAGTTAGACCTTATTAAAAAAGACTGGCAAAAACGAAATGACGATTTGCCGAAATATACGCAAGAAGAACTCATGCCTTTGTTGCATAAAAAGTCATCTTCAAGCGTGAAGTGGATCTTTATCATTAGCGTTTTAGAATTTGTATTCTGGATAGCCTTAGATATTTTGATTTCTTCAGAAGATTATATTGAAACCATCGAAAGTGAACTGTTTTTGTGGTTTTTGAAAGTGACCACGGTAGTGAATTATGTTGTTCTCTTTGGGTTTATTTATTTGTTTTGCAAAAATTACCTGCGTATCAAAGTGACCGATTCTGCTAAAAAACTGATGCGCCAAATCATTAAAACAAGACAAGCCGTAAAATACTATGTGCGTTATAATATTGCCCTCTTTATCATTATTTTTATCATTAGTGGTACAAGGGCTATTTTGATTGAAACCACCTTTAATACCTTTGAGTTTTGGATAATTGCGAGTATCATGACATTTATACTCTTTATCATCATAGGTCTGTTGATTCTTTTTTACAGGCTCCTTTATGGCATCTTAACCAAAAGGCTCTACAAAAATTATAAACTCCTCAATAAAATTGAGGCATAATCAGGCTCTTGGATGAAATTGCTCTAAGACCGACCTTAGATGTGTTTTGTCCAGATGCATATAAATTTCAGTGGTGGTTATGCTTTCATGACCAAGCATTTGCTGGATAACACGCAGATTTGCTCCGTTTTCCAAAAGATGGGTTGCAAATGAGTGTCTAAAGGTGTGAGGACTTATGTTCTTCTGAATATGAGCCTCTTTAGCTAATTGTTTTACGATAGTAAAAATCATAGCTCTCGTTAACTGAGCACCACGTCTATTCAAAAATAAAACATCCGTAAACCCCGGTTTAGGCTCCTGATGAATTCTGACCTCATCTTTATAAAGTTCGATAAACTTTTGAGTGTAAGAATTGATAGGCACCAAACGCTCCTTATTGCCCTTACCTAAAACTTTAATAAATCCTTCTTCAAAATGAAGATGCGAAAGCTTTAGATTAGTCAATTCACTTACCCGGAGCCCACAGCCATAGAGTGTTTCTATGATAGCTTTGTTTCGCTGACCCTGGGAATGAGATAAATCTATAGCACCGATAAGCTGATCGATTTCAGAAATGGAAAGTGTATCCGGGAGCTTTCTTCCCAAACGAGGAGATTCTATGAGTTCGAGTGGGTTGGTTTTTCTATAACCTTCAAAAATCAAAAAATCAAAAAAGCTTTTTAATCCAGAAATCAATCTTGCTTGCGACCTTTCATTCAGGAGTTTTGAAATGTTATATATAAACCCTTGAATATCATCTTCAGCGATATAAACAGGGGAAATATTCAATTCAAATTCAGAAAGGTAATTGGTCAGTTTTAAAATGTCCAGCCGATAATTCTGAATGGTATTATCGGCCAGACCTCTTTCTATTTTCAGATAGTAGGTGAAATCCTGAATTGCCTGCTCCCATTTCATGACACCAAAATACATTAATTTCCTGGTAAATCAACCCCATCGAATTACGCATGAAAAGCATCCAAAAAAAATACACTAGGATATTTCCCTGTAAAGCTGGCCAACTGAAATTTCACTGAGTTCCTAAAGAATTTGTTCGGCGTGCGCTTTTGTTTTCACTTTGGAGATAACGTCCTCAATCACGCCATCTTCGTTAATGACAAAAGTTGTTCTGTGGATTCCATCATATTCTTTGCCCATAAATTTCTTAGGGCCCCATACACCAAAAGCCTCGATCACTTCCTTATCTTCATCTGCAAGCAATGGAAATGGTAGCTCGTATTTGTTTTTGAAATTTTGCTGACGTTTGGCAGAGTCTGCACTCACACCAAGTATGTCATAGCCTTTGGCCTGAAAAGTCTCCCAGTTATCTCTCAAGTTACATGCCTCGGCAGTACATCCAGGGGTACTTGCTTTTGGATAAAAGAAAACGACTAATTTTTTTCCTTTATAGTCTTCAAGTGTATGTACATTCCCATCCTGGTCTTTAGCCTCAAAATTTGGAGCTTGATCTCCGACTTTTAGTGTTGTCATAATTCCTATTTTTGCTTAAAAGTAAAGCAAATGAAAAAATCTGAAAAAGTAGTTTTCGTTATAAATACGTTAAAGGACTTATACCCCACCATTCCAGTGCCCTTAGACCATAAAAATCCCTATACTTTACTTATCGCTGTTTTGCTCTCAGCTCAAAGTACAGACGTCAAAGTAAATCAAATTACACCTTTGCTTTTCGAGCAGGCTGATAACCCATGGGATATGGTCAAAATGAGTCCGGATCAAATTCGGGAAATCATCAAACCTGTGGGCTTATCTCCGATGAAATCCAAAGGAATCCATGGTCTTTCTAAAATCCTAATAGAAAAATATAAGGGCAAAGTGCCCAACGATATGGAAGCATTGGAAGAATTCCCTGCGGTTGGTCACAAAACGGCGTCGGTTGTGCTGGCACAGGCTTTTGGGGTCCCTACATTTCCAGTTGATACCCATATTCACAGGTTGATGTACCGCTGGAATCTTAGCAATGGTAAAAATGTGCAACAAACCGAAAAAGATGCCAAACGATTATTTCCTGAAGAGGTCTGGAATGATTTACACTTACAAATCATCTGGTATGGCAGAGAATATTCTCCGGCAAGAGGATGGGATTTGGAAAAAGACATCATCACCAAAACCATAGGAAGAAAATCTGTGATCAAAGCTTACGACAAGAAAAAGGCTTCCAAATCGAAATAAGGAAGCTTTTCAGTTTTTTTGGAAGTAAAAAAAAATTAATTCTGCATGCTATCAAACTCTAAATCTTTATACCGAACGACCCTAAATGCCTTGGAAAAATCCAAAATCCTCTTAATCGTTTTTGCTGAAGGCTTCATAGGTTTAGAATATAATTCTGAAACTTCATTTGAGTAAATTTTCGCCATATCATTTTTTATTTTATATAACGAAAACGCAAATAAATAAGGATTATTGTATTTCTTTAATTGGTCAAAACCACCTGATGTTTCTCTATAATCTTTCTTAAATTGATCAATGCATACCTCATTCTCCCTAATGCAGTGTTGATACTAACATCGGTTTTGAAGGCAATTTCTTTAAAACTCATTTCTTTAAAAACACGCATTTCTAGTACTTCCAACTGGTCTTGTGGTAATTCTTTGATGAGTTCATGAAGATCTGCATCGATCTGATCTTTTATGATTTGTCTCTCGGCATTCAGATCGCCATCAGTCATAAAGTCAAGAATATCAAAATCTCCCTTGCCTTCAAATTTTGGCATCCGGTTGCTTTTTCTGAAATGGTCAATAACTAGGTTATGAGCTATTCTCATGACCCAAGGCAGAAACTTTCCTTCTTCATTATATTTACCCCGCTTAAGTGTACGAATAACTTTAATAAACGTATCCTGAAAAATATCTTCTGCAAGATCCTTATCGTATACTTTAGAAAAAATAAACCCGAAAATTTTTTGTTGATGTCTGTTGATTAGAATTGAAAGTGATTTTTCATCACCTTCTATATATTGCTTTACTAGAAAAGCTTCGGAAGAAATTGAAGTCCTATTCATAAATCTTTTACTTAAATAAAGCCAATTTCAAAAAATGACTTTCGTTATTAAATGAGTTTTAAGTAAAAGTGTTGTATAGGCTTTGTTTTGTGGGGCTAATATAGAAATATAAGTTTATATGCAACATTCTGTCAATAATTTTAACATATTATGAGTCAGTGTATAACCTATAATTGGGCTGACAAATCTTTATATTTGTAGCAGGCTTTATATTTATGAAACAAACAGATTTAGATAAAATCGATCCCAAAGACTTTATTATCATAAAAGGAGCAAAACTCCACAATTTAAAAAACATCAATGTTGTTATTCCCAGAAATAAACTCGTTGTCTTCACAGGGCTTTCAGGCTCTGGAAAATCGAGCTTAGCATTTGACACCCTTTATGCAGAAGGCCAAAGACGTTACGTCGAAAGCCTTTCTGCATATGCCAGGCAATTTCTTGGTCGTCTGGATAAGCCTAAAGTAGATTACATCAAAGGCATTGCTCCTGCAATCGCTATTGAACAAAAAGTAAATTCAACCAATCCGCGCTCAACTGTAGGAACTTCGACCGAGATTTATGATTACTTAAAATTGCTATATGCCAGAATAGGTAAAACCATTTCACCTATTTCTGGAAAACAAGTCAAAAAACATACGGTTACGGATGTTGTCGATTTCATTAAATCACAGGAAGAAAACAAAAAGTTACTTCTGCTCGCTCCCATTACTTTAGAAAATAAACGAACGGTTGAAGAGAAAATAAATATTCTCCAGCAGCAAGGCTTTAGCAGGATTAAAATAGATGATAAGGTTGTTAAAATAAGCGAAGCCCAAAATCTGAAAATTTCAAAAAAAAGTAGGCTTTCCATTGTCGTAGATCGAATTGTGGTAAAAGACGATGAAGATTTCTACAACCGTTTAGCAGATTCTATTCAGAATGCTTTTTTTGAAGGAAAAGGAGAACTTAATATTGAAGACATTTCTACCGGTAAAATCACCAACTTCAATAATAAATTTGAGCTGGATGGCATGCTGTTTAACGAGCCAAATGTACATTTATTCAGTTTCAATAATCCAGTTGGCGCTTGTCCGAAATGTGAAGGTTACGGAGATATTGTAGACATAGATGAGGCTCTGGTGATCCCCAATACAGGATTAAGTGTTTATGAAGGCGCAATAGCACCTTGGAATGGTGAGACCCTGGGTTGGTACAAAAAAGAGTTTATAAAACATGCCCATAAATTTGATTTCCCTGTACACACGCCTTATTTTGAATTGACCGAAGACCAAAAAAATATCATTTGGGAAGGAAATCAATATGTTACAGGCATCAATGAGTTTTTTGAAACCGTAAAATCTAAAGCTTATAAAATTCAAAATAGAGTTTTATTATCTAGATACAGGGGTAGAACCCGCTGTCCGGAATGTAAAGGACGACGATTGAAGAAAGAAGCCACTTATGTCAAAATAAATAATATTGATATCACTCAGCTTGTGGATTTACCTATTGATGAGGTCAGTACTTTTTTCAAAGAACTCAAGCTTGACCAGCACGATGAAAAAATCGGGAAGCGCTTATTAAAAGAAGTCAATAACCGACTCAAATTTTTGATGGATGTGGGACTGACTTATTTAACTTTAAATAGAAAATCCAATTCACTTTCCGGAGGGGAATCCCAACGCATCAATTTGGCGACTTCCCTAGGAAGCAGCTTGGTGGGCTCGATGTATATTTTAGACGAGCCTTCCATCGGTCTCCACTCTAAAGATAATGAAAGGCTTATTGAGGTTTTAAAAGACCTTAGAGACCTCGGCAATACAGTTATTGTTGTAGAACATGATGAAGACATTATGAAAGCTGCAGATCACATCATAGATATTGGTCCAGAAGCCGGGACTCACGGCGGAGAGCTAGTAGCTGAAGGTACTTATAAACAAATCCTAAAAGCAAATTCACTAACCTCACAATACCTCAATGGTAAAATGAAAATTGAAGTCCCGAAGGAAAGGAGAACCTCAACATCCTATGTTGAGATTAAAGGAGCTCGGGAGCATAATCTCAAAAATATATCAATAAAAGTTCCTTTAGACTGTTTTGTAGCCATTACAGGAGTTTCAGGAAGCGGAAAAAGTACGCTGGTCAAAAAAATCTTATATCCGGCAATGATCAAACAAAATGGTGGCTACGGCACCAAAGCTGGTCAGTTTGATGGGATTTCCGGTAATTTCAAACATATAAAGCATATAGAATATGTAGATCAAAATCCAATTGGCAGATCTTCAAGATCCAATCCCGTGACTTACATCAAAGCTTATGATGATATTCGTAATCTCTATGCTAAACAAAAGCTTTCTAAAATCAGAAATTTCAAGCCCAAGCATTTTAGTTTTAATGTAGAAGGCGGACGTTGTGATGTTTGCGAAGGAGAAGGTGAAGTCACTATCGAAATGCAGTTTATGGCAGATGTTCATTTGGAATGTGAAGCATGTCATGGTAAGCGTTTTAAACAACAGGTCTTAGATGTAGAATTTGAAGGTAAGAATATAGATGATATCCTAACGATGACCATCGATGATGCAATGGAATTCTTTTCCTCTCACAACGAAACTAAAATTTCCAATAAGCTCGAGGCTTTACAAAGCGTTGGACTTGGATATGTGACTTTAGGTCAGAGTTCCTCTACCCTATCAGGTGGTGAAGCTCAGCGAATCAAACTGGCTTCTTTCTTAACCAAAGGTAAAAATGCTGATAAAACCTTATTCATTTTTGATGAACCCACTACAGGACTTCACTTCCACGATATCAATAAGTTATTGAAATCTTTTGAAGCTCTGATCGAAAAAGGCCATAGCGTGATTGTCATCGAACATAATATAGATCTCATCAAATGCGCCGACCATATCATTGATTTGGGCCTAGGGGGCGGCATCAATGGAGGACAGCTGGTTGCTGAAGGTACCCCGGAAGAAGTTTCGAAAACAGAGACTTCATTTACAGGCCAGTTTTTGAAATCTAAAGTTTAAGTTCTTTACGTGAACAACTAACAAACCCAGTTAAGCTTAAAATAACTATCTGTGTCCTTCTTAACTGAACTTGGTCGAATGTCAATAAAATGAATAGGAAGATTTCAGGGCACTGCCCCTCAGTTTATATTCATAAGACATATCTGAAATCAAGAAGCGAAGCCCAGAAATCTAGGTGCAGCTACGGGCTTTTCTTTATAATGACTTTTGCATAGAAGTTTGTCAAGTCTTTAGATAATGCTCCTTTGAAGCTTATGATGAAGTAGAGAATGCTTATCAGTATCGATTTCAATACAATGTTGAGCAACGCAAATTCAGTAGTAAAATCCCAGAAATAAAAGCTTAGAGTAAGCCCTGTAATCACCAAAAATATATACAGACTTCTCTTATTGAAAGGATGGATTCCGAAGGTAATTCTCACAAAGGAAAGCTTAAAAATATTGTAAGCCAGAAAGGAAATAAAGGTAGCATAAGCTGCTCCGTAAATACCATAAATGGGTATCAGCCAGACATTCAGTAAAAAAGCAACCCCAACCAACACCACTCCAGCAATAAGAACCGTTTTGTAATACTTGGAATTGAAAATAATGCTGTTGTTATTCCCCAACACATTATCGCTAAGTTTCACTAAACTGATTAAAAAAACAATACTTACCCCTATTCGGTAGGGTTCCGGAATAATCTCATAAAGTTGATGAACATTGGTAATGATGAGTATGAAAACAAATCCACTGATGAGGAATAGCGTGTTGGAGCTTCTCACATAAAGATCTTTCAGCAATTCGCTTTCACCATGATTGAGATATTTGGCCGTAATGGGATTGGTAATTTGGTGCATAGCTTTGGAAGGCACGGCAATAACCGTAGCTATATAAATCGCAATCCCGTAAATAGACACATTTTCAATAGGCATAAAGTATTCTATCATAACTTTATCCAGATCGAACAAAGCCACCGCAACAGTACCTGCAATAAAAATAAGCAGAGAATAATTCATCAATTCCTTTAGTCTGCCTGGAAGCTGAAAGCTAAATTTCGGCAGATATAGTTTGAACGCATACCCTAGCATAACCAAAGTTCTCAAGATAAAAACTCCGATGAGCAAATAAATGAATAGATGAACACTAATCAATTCAGCATAAAGAATGATGAGCAGGAATGTAATGGCGAGTCTGTGAAAAACTTCACGCATGAGGGTGCCAAAAACACTTTTGAACTGGACCTTTACCCAGGCAAAAAAAACTTCGAAATAGGCTGTGGCCATGGCTATGACAAAAATTCCCCAGATATAGGGTTGAACCAAATCGTTTTCACCTTCGAAATACTGCAGCAAAGCATCGTAAAAAATGAAGCCGGCTACACCTATAAGAAGCCCTAAAGCTAAAGGCATAAACAGAGCAAAATTGAGTAGCTTATCGGTATCGGTTTTGGTGTGATAACTCGTATAAAATTTAACGATGGTGTTATGAACCCCAAGTGCCATAAAGGGCCAGAATAAGTTTCCAGCAGATAAAAGAAAAGTGACCAGGCCGTAATACTCTACACTTAAAAATTTTGGGTATAAAAACAAGACATTAAGCGCGCCAATTCCAAATCCAAAATAAGTAGAAATGAGATTCTTTATAGATTGCTTGGCGACGATTCCCATGGAATTATTTAATAAGTTCTGCTAATTTTTTAGTCAAGTTTTTGCGACTAAACTGCTCTATATTTTTGGTTTTAGACTTCAATTTCCCGTTTAAATAAGCTTCGAAAGACTTTTCGATATAAGCCTTTAAACGAACTTTTTCGTTATATGTGAAGCATTCTCCAGAATTGGTTTCTTGAATAACTTTATCAACGTCCCATTCTTCTGGCCCTATAGCTAGTATAGGACGCTTGGAAGCTAAGTATTCAAATAATTTTCCCGGAATTATCCCTCGAGTTTCAGGCTTATCGATTTCAATGAGCAATAAAAGCTGTGAACTTCTCTGGCTTTCAACAGCATCTTTATGATTGAGATAACCCACTTGACTAATAAAATTTTTCAACCCGTAACTTCGGGCTGACTCCAAGACACTTTCGCTGATTTTACCGATAAGTTTAAGCTCAAAAAAGTCCTTAAAAACTAGATTTTCGTCTATTAATTCTCCTAAAACTTCCCATAAAACTTTGGGATTTCTGTCATTGAGTAGAGAGCCTATATGAGAAACCGTGAAATTTTCGCTGAGTTCAGCATCTACAGACATTTCTTCATAGCCATTGGTGATCACTTCTATGGGCGTATCGGTTTTTCCTTCAAATTCAGATTTGGTTTGAAAACTGGTAGTAATCAACTGATCTGCTGAATTCAATACGTCCTTCTCTAAAGCCAGATGTTTTTGCTTTGATTTTTCGGTGAGCTTTAATGCTGAATGATACCCAATTGTTGTCCATGGATCTCTGAAGTCTGCAATCCATTGAAGGTCCGGGTAGATGTCTTTCAAGCCCAAGCCGATGAGATGTAAGCTATGGGGTGGACCTGTAGTGATGATGGTTTCGATTTCATGATTTTTTATATAATCTTTCAAAAATAAAATTGAAGGTTTTACCCAAAACGCTCTCGCATCTGGAATGAAGAAATTGCCTCTTATATAAAGCATCAAACGCTCTGTCCAGGATTGCTTTTTCTTAGATTTAATAATTCCGCTACTGATGGTTTTCGAGTTTGATTTTGAAAGTAATCCTGCTAAAGCATAAGGTTCAAAAATTGACTTTTCAATCACTTTTATACCTGGACTTACTTCAAGAGAAAAATCCTTAATGGGGTAACTTGGATTTTTGGGTTTATAAACAGTTGGCTGAACACCAAACTCAGGTAAGTGTTTAGAAAATTGAAGCCAGCGCTGCACTCCGGGCCCGCCTGCTGGTGGCCAGTAGTATGTGATTATCAAAACTTTTTTCATCTTCTAAATTTGCTTTCGCTTTATAGTGTAACCCAATCCGCCCAGGATTATCAATAGGAGTATAATGAAACTGGTTAGGGTTATTTTACCACCATAACTCACAACATCAGGCTCAAATGAAAAAGTGATTTGATGGCTTCCTGCTGGTAACTTCATAGCTCTCAGGACATAATTAGCTCTAAAATGTGTTGCTTCTTTTCCATCAATAGTGACTTTCCATCCTTTAGGATAATACAGTTCTGAAAATAGGGCCAAGCGTTCTCCGTCTGCTTCGTACTTATAAATCAGCTCATTTTCTTTGTAAGAGGTGAGTTCGATAGCATCTGAAGTATTCACGTCGTATTTTTTATCAGAGAGGGGAAACTGATTTTCTTCCACAATGGCCGTTTTACCGGGATCGAGGGTATCTAAAGCCAACATAGCCGCATTGGCATTTTCTACTGTAACTAACCTTTTTACAAACCAGGCATTACCTAAATGATCTGGATTTTCTTGAACTACAGGTTTTCCTCCCTCATCAAAAATAAAATACTTCACATTAAGCATGTTTAAGATACTTTGTTTGCCTTCATAAATATAGAAGTCAAACAATTCCTGGATTCTTCCGGGCTTAGCCGCATGATAGCCTCCGATAGAATTATGAAAATAAGACGCGCGTGCTGAGTTAAGCGGATTTGAAGTTAAATCATAAACCCTGAAATGAGACTGATCATTTTGAATTTCAATATCAGCCTGTGTTGGCTGGAAAGGTTTTTCCATGACTGAGGCTGCCACAAAATCGTCTTCGTTGACATAGCGCGTGTCAACACCGATTAAATCTATCAAAATAAAAATTCCGATAAGCCCTAAAAAAACCGGCTTCTTGATTTTTTCTTTAAGATATAAGTAAACGCTTCCTGCTACAAGTAAGACAAAAATCAGGGAGCGAGTAGTATCCGCGATGAACATAGATTTCCTATCTTCTTTAAGCGCCCTTACAAACTTGGCTCCATACTGTTTTAAAAACATACCGTCATTATCACTGCTAAAGTCAAACAAAACCGATTTGAAAAGCAAAAACAAAACACTAAGCCCGCCGAGAATCAGTGTTGTTTTTTTTAGCGCCTCCCATTTTTCAGAATTAGTGGCTTGATGACTTACCAGTTTTGAAAGTCCAAGAACACCTAAAACAGGTAAGCAAAATTCAATAATCACCTGAATAGACGAAACAGCTCTAAACTTATCGTAGAATGGTATATAGTCAACAAAAAATTTGGTAAGCAGTGAAAAATTATCACCCCAGGATAGCAATAGAGCTAGAATAGAACCAGCCACCAACCACCATTTTCTCTTTCCTTTTTTAAGATATAAGGCTAACACAAATAAAAAGACCACACTTGCCCCGATATACGCAGGGGCACCAATAAAGGTTTGGTCTCCCCAATAGGTAGGTAAATTTTTACTGAACTCTAAAGCTTGAACCGGAGAGGCTCCCATCTGAATAATTTCTTTATAAACTTCAGAATCTTTACCCAGAGACTCACTACTGGATCCCCCCATAAATCTTGGAATAAAGAGATTGAAAGTTTCCAAAATACCGTAAGAGTATTCTGTGATATACTCATAATCAAGGCCAGAATTTAGTTTTTCAGTAGCATCGGGATTAATAGTAAGGCCTGTATCCCCTCTTGTACTAAATTCCGCATATTCCTGGGTTGCCAGTAAGTTGGTAATGTTGAGCAAAACAGCCAGTATAATCGCTGGAATAAAACTCAGTGATGCTTTCAGATAAGGTTTTAAAGTTTTTGATTTGTAGGCATGAACGCCATTTACTGTCACTATTACCAGACAAAGCAACATCAGATAATAGGTCATCTGGAAGTGATTCGACATCAGTTCAAAAGCAAGTCCGATACAAAACAAGACGTTTCCCCAAAACAGTTTTTGCCTGTAGACGAGCAGCATCCCCCCAATAACTATTGGGAAATAAGCGATAGCATGAGCTTTTGCATTGTGACCCACACCGAGGATAATAATGAGATAAGTAGAAAAGCCAAAGGCTAAAGCGCCCAAAAATGCCAGTTTATAATTGACTCTTAAGCACAAAAATAAGATATACATACCGACGAAATAGAGAAATAAATAATCGGCTGGTCTAGGCAGAAAACGGAGGGTTCGGTCTATTTCCTTTATAAAATTATAAGGGTAATTTGCCCCGAGTTGGTAGGTTGGCATTCCTCCAAAAGCTGAATTTGTCCAGTAGGGCTCTTCCCCTTCTGTCGCTCTAAACTCATTTTGAGACTTTGCCATGCCTGTATACTGAACAATATCACTTTGATAAATGGTTTTACCTTTCAGGACAGGATAGAAAAAAGCTAAGGAGGCAATAACAAAAAGGACTAAAACAACAAGATGTTTCCAGGAGTTTTTTAAAATAGACTTCATCAGTGAATTTTGGTTTGAAAAATGGGAAAGTTAGTCAATTTCTTCATAATCTACGTACTCTCCAACTTTGGTATCCTTTGATTTTCTTTTAGAGGTTTTGGCAGATGTATGGGTTTTTGTTTTTGAGTCCTGATGAGGAGGATTGAACTGGTTCTGCATGTTCTTTTGAACTTTTCTGAAGATATACTTCAGCAGCAAAGGCCCAAAATACTTAGCTAATAGCTTCACCCCAAAATAAACCAGAAGTATTATTAAAATTGTCTTGAGAAATACCATAAAAAAGTTTTGATATACAAAAATACCAATAGTTTATAGCAATGCGATAGGAAGGCTTAAAAAATCAGATTTTAATTTATATTTGAATCTAAATCTTTTTTTATGAAATTTAAACTACTTGGGATATTTTTGTTTGCCACTTTAGGAATTCAGGCACAGTATACAGATATGATCAACTCCAACAGACCAGGCGAGTCCTTTGGAGCTTATAGCGTAGGCACAAATGTTCTTCAGTTTGAAACCGGAATAGCTTACGGTAAAGATAATCATACCTTTTCGCTTATCCCCGATCGCACACAAGTAGATTTCCAGTATCAAGTAAGATTTGGCTTATTTATGGAGCAACTTGAAGTGATTTTAGATGGCAGTTTCGTTAATGCCGAAGAAACCTTACTTAGGGGAGGAACTGAAACTACTAGCAATTTTAGCAATTTTCAACGTAATACGCTAGGTGCAAAATACCTCATTTATGATCCATTTATCAAAAGAGCGAAGGAAGGACCTAATCTTTACAGCTGGAAAAAGAACAACCTTCCCCAATGGAGAGATTTGATTCCTGCTGTTTCTCTTTATGCTGGTGTGAATCTTTTATTTGGTGAAAATCCCTTTAAGTTTCCTGGCGAATCTAACATTTCCCCAAAGGCAGCATTGATTACTCAAAACAACATCGGAAGAAATTGGGTTTTAGTTTCCAACTTTATCGTAGACAAGCCTACATCAGATTTCCCGACCTATGCTGGAATTTTCACGCTTACGCATTCAATTTATTCTAGAACTGGGGTGTTTGTAGAGTTTCAAACCTATATCAACGATTTATATAGTGATGAAGTTTTAAGAGCGGGAGCTGCTTTTTTGGTCAATAAAAATTTACAGGTAGATATTTCCGGACTCATGAATTTCAAAGATACACCGGAACGCTGGAGAGCGGGAATTGGCGTTTCCTATAGAGTCGATATGCATGATTCCGACCAATTTCTTTTTAAAGACAGAAATGAAGAAGATTTATTCAACGAAGAGAGAGAAAGACGTGAAAGGGAAATAAGAAGAATGCGCAGAAAACACTAAAAAAATAAAACCTCACCTTGAAGCCTCAATCAGGTGATTGAAACTTTGGGGTGAGGCAAATTTTTAAAACAATTTACTTTTCAAAATCCTTTAAAGTACTTGTTATTATTTTTACACAATCCATCAATTGCTCTTCTGTAATCACTAGTGGTGGGGCAAAGCGAATGATATTACCGTGAGTAGGTTTAGCTAGTAATCCATTTTCTTTGAGGGCTACACAAATATCCCAGGCCGTTGAGCTTTCTTCAGAATCGTTGATAACTATTGCATTGAGCAAGCCTCTACCTCTTACGAGTTTGACGATGTTGTGATCTTCAATAAATTTATTCAATTCACTTCTGAAAAGATCGCCAAGACGTCTCGCATTTTGTGCAAGTTTTTCATCTTTCACGACTTCTAAAGCTTCCATCGCTACAGCCGCAGCTACAGGATTTCCACCAAAAGTAGAACCATGTTGTCCTGGCTGTATGACTTTCATTACCTCATCATCTGCCAAAACTGCAGATACGGGGTAAGCTCCTCCAGAAAGTGCTTTACCTAAGATAAGCACATCTGGTCTAGAATAGGTTTCTTGACGCTCACAATGGCCCTGGCAATCGCATTTACCGCAAACCGCTAGCAAAGCACCCGTTCTGGCAATTCCGGTCTGGATCTCATCTGCCATAAAAAGCACATTGTATGCATTACAAAGTGATTTTACTTTAGGAATAAAATCATCATCAGGTGTGAATACACCAGCTTCTCCCTGGATAGGCTCAATTAAAGCCCCGGCAATGTTTTTATTTTCTTTTAAAACTTTTTCTAAAGCTTCAGCATCATTATAAGGTACTTTGATAAATCCTGGCGTATAAGGACCAAAGTTTTTTCTAGCGCCTTCATCATTACTGAAAGAAATAATAGTTGTTGTTCTTCCGTGGAAGTTATTTTCAAAAACAATGATTTTAGCTTCAGTTTCAGGAATTCCTTTTTCTTCGTAAGCCCACTTTCTACAGATCTTGATAGCTGTTTCCACAGCCTCTGCTCCACTATTCATAGGAAGGAGCTTATCAAACTTAAAGTACTCGGTCGCGTATTTTTCATATACACCTAATACATTATTGTGAAATGCCCTTGAGGTTAAGGAGATGGTTTTTGACTGTTCATGCATTGCCTCGACAATCCTTGGATGGCAGTGACCTTGATTTACTGCAGAATAGGCCGATAGAAAATCATAGTATTTTTTTCCTTCAACATCCCATACATAAACGCCCTCTCCTTTCTTCAAAACTGCTGGTAAGGGGTGATAATTATGAGCTCCATGTTTATCTTCAAGATCGATGGCTTGTTGTGAGGATTTCACGTCTTCCACTTTCATTTTATCTATTGTATCTACTGACATAACTAATTTTTTAACGATTTTTACAAAAATAAGGATTTGAATGCCCTTTAAAAATTATTAACCAATCCTTAAGTCAATTTAGTTTCAATATAAATAAGTAGCTAGCTTTCAAAATACTAAACAGATAATTAAATATTTTGAAGGTTTGAAAGTTCTTATCCAAACATTGCTTTATTTTTGCCGCATGGCGAGAAGAAAAAATACAAAAAAAACTTTCGAGAACGTAGAAGTCCTTGATGCGGGAAGTAAAGGGAAAGGAATAGGGAAAGCTAGTGATGGCAGGGTTTTAATCATTGACCAGGTTGTACCCGGTGATGTGGTGGACGTGACGACTTACAAAAAAAGAAAGTCTTACTATCAGGCAAAGCCTCTTCGTTTTGTAGAGTTATCTCCAAAGCGAACCGAACCTGTTTGTCAACATTTTGGAGTTTGTGGTGGTTGTAAATGGCAAAACATGGCTTACCAACATCAGCTTTTTTATAAAGAAAAAGAAGTTCTTGAGAACCTAAAGCGTATAGGAAAAATCGACATTGTTGAAACTAAACCAATTCTTGGAAGCGAAGAAATTTATTTCTACAGGAACAAAATGGAGTTTTCATTTAGCAATAGCCGATGGTTAACAGAATCTGAAATATCCAGCGGAATAGATATTCAAGATAAAAATGCACTGGGATTTCATATTCCAGGCATGTGGGATAAAATATTGAATATTGAAAAATGTCATTTGCAAGAAGATCCCAGCAATGACATCAGAAATAAAATAAGAGATTTTGCGACTGAAAATGAGCTCGATTTTTTCAATCCCAGAGAGCAAACTGGACTGCTTAGAACTTTGATGATTCGAACCAGTTCTACCGGCGAATTCATGATACTGATTCAATTTTATCAGGAAAACAAGGCTAAACGTGAGCTGTTACTGGATTACATCATTCAAGAATTCCCTGATGTTACTTCTCTTCAATATGTCATCAACGAAAAAGGAAACGATACTATCTACGATCAAGAGGTGATTAACTATTTCGGTCGGGACTTCATTTATGAAGAGATGGAAGGCTTGAAGTTTAAGATCAATGCCAAATCATTCTACCAAACCAATTCGGAACAAGCTTACGAACTCTATAAAATCACCAGAGAATTCGCAGATTTAAGCGGTGATGAGCTAGTTTACGATTTATATACAGGAACAGGAACTATCGCTCAATTTGTTGCCAAAAAAGCAAAGCATGTTGTAGGTATTGAAGCCATTCCAGAAGCCATTGAAGATGCCAAAGCCAATGCCAAACTGAATGGCATTGAAAATACTTCTTTTTTTGCCGGGGATATGAAAAAGATTTTTACCGCAGGATTTATTGCGGAACACGGTCAACCTGATGTTATTATCACAGACCCGCCAAGAGAAGGAATGCATAAGGAAGTGGTTGAGCAAATATTAAATGTTAGACCAAAACGAATCGTTTATGTAAGTTGTAACTCCGCAACTCAAGCCCGGGATTTACAACTGATGGATGCGCATTATCAAGTAGAAAAAAGTCAGGCTGTAGACATGTTTCCACAAACCCACCACGTAGAAAATGTAGTGTGCTTAAGACTGAGAGAATGAAAAAAACACTGTTCACCAGTTTGGTTATTCTTTTTATACTTTCAATTTTCACCTCATGTGAAAGAGATGATATCTGTGCTGAAAGTACGGAAACCACCCCTAAACTGGTTATTGATTTTTTTGACGTCAACAACCCCAGCAACCCAAGAAACGTCAGGAATTTAGCAGTTAGAGAAATTGAAAATGACACAGCTATCTTATTCAATTCAACATCTTCAATTGCAGTCCCTCTTAAAACAGATGCCAATGAAACCACCTATGTTTTTAATTTGAATGCTTTATCCGAATCTGGAGGCTTAACCGATACACTCACTTTTTCTTATGACACCAGAGAATTGTATGTGAATAGAGCATGTGGTTTTAAAGTTAACTTTATCGACTTTAGAGTAGAGATTCAAAACAAAGAAACCAACCCGGAAAACTGGATAAGAGATATCCAAGTTAGAGAAAATAGTATTGAAAATGAATTTGAGACTCACCTGTATATTTTTTATTAGTTTTTTTTTGATGCTTTTTTCTAGTGAATCTATCGCACAGGATAAAACAGATGTAGAATACGAACAAATCACCGATTCTATCTTTTTTAAAGATAAGTATGGGCTTACAGTGAGTTTGGATCTCAGCAGAATTGGAAAAAGCTTATGGGAAACCGGGTACCAGGGGATTGAAATTGGTGCTGACTATAGATTTTCTGAAGACCTTTATCTTGCTGGTGAACTCGGAAACGAAAAATCGGTCTACAACGAGGAGAATATTTTTAACGAGACAGATGGCAGTTATATTAAACTGGGGGCCAATTATAATTTATACGATAACTGGATAGGAATGCAAAATTTGATATATGTTGGTATGCGTTATGGTTTTGCCACCTATTCTCAAAATTTAAAAAGTTATAGAATTTATACTACAGATAACTACTTTCAACCAGACATAAGAGATGTTGATAGAACTTTCAGCAACCTTACGGCAAGCTGGATAGAGCTACAGGCCGGGATCAGGGTAAATATATTTGGTAATTTTTATCTCGGTGCTCATCTACAACTAAAAACTATGCTTAGTTCTTCAACTATACCAAACTTCGATAATTTATATGTTCCCGGGTTCCATAGAACTTTCGACTATTCGAGTATCGGCGCAGGATGGGGTTATTCAATAAGCTATCTCATTCCTCTGCATACAAAAACAAAAAGACAAGCAGTTAGAAATTAGCCTACTGCTTTGCTGCTTTTTTGGAACCTTCATAGATTTGATAATTCAATAATCTGGATTCTAATTTTGCATTAAATAATTTGATTTTTCGTGAAGGCCTGAGACCGACATGTTTTATAGCCTCAAGATCTGCGACAATAAACCAAGCAGATGTGCCTGGATAATTTCGCTTTAACGTATCTCCAATTTTAGAATAAAATTCAGGAATATCCACATCCAATCTCACACCATACGGAGGATTGAACACCATATGCAAATGACGCTCTGAAGTTTTAAAGGATTCGAAAAAATCCTGACGCTCCACCTTGATGAAATCAGAAAGATTTGCATTTTCTATGTTTTGAGTAGCTTTTTCAATAGCTGAAGGGGCCTTATCGTAACCCTTAATATCGAAGTCAAAAGATCTTACTTTCTTTAAAGTTGAGTCTTTGATAATCTGAAACAGGTTTTCATCAAAATCTTCCCATTTCTGAAAGGCGAAATGCTCACGATTTATGTTGGGTGGAATATTGCAGGCGATCATCGCCGCTTCAATAAGCAAAGTTCCACTGCCACACATTGGGTCCAGAAAATCGCATTGTCCAGACCAACCAGATTTCAAAAGCAGTCCAGCCGCTAAAACTTCATTGATTGGAGCAATATTGGTCGCCGTTTTATAACCTCTTTTGAAAAGCGGCTCCCCCGAAGTGTTTAAACTGATTTCGCAGTTTTCCCTGTCGATATGAACACTCACCTGGCAGTCTGGTCTGTCGGTATCGATATTGGGTCTGGTCTCAAATTTATCTCTAAACCTGTCTACAATAGCATCTTTAGTTCTAAAAACAACATATCTGGAATGGGTGAAAATTTCAGAGTTCACAGTAGACTCTACCGCAAAAGTTCCGTTTTTATCAATCAGATTTTCCCAGGCAAAGGCATTGATTTTATTATAAAAATCATCTTCATTACGGATTTTAAAACTGAAAATGGGTTTTAGAATGCTAATTGCTGTTCTCAAACTAAGATTGGCTTTATACATAAATCCAAGATCCCCGACAAAGGAGACGTGTCTTACCCCTTTATGGATGTCCATAGCTCCAAGTTCCCTCAGTTCTTTAGCGAGTTCGTCTTCAAATTCATAAAGACACTTCGCAATCATTTTGAAATTATTTTCCATAAAGAAGATATTTTGGAGTGCAAAAATACATTAATTTTGCACCTTTATTTTTGAGAACCAGATTTAAGTTTTCAAAATAGAATTAAACCAATCCTATGAATTTACTTTTACCCATACTTGCAGTGCTTATAGGTTTTGGAATCTCATATTTCCTACATCGGAAATCAACAACAATCAACCTGTTACTTGCCTTCAGCGGATCGTTTTTATTATCGGTTACTGTTTTAGAGTTTCTACCCGATATCTATAATTCTGGGGTCAGTTCAATTGGAGTTTTTATTTTAGGTGGTATTTTGCTTCAAATCATTTTAGAATATTTGTCAGGCGGTGCAGAACACGGGCATTTCCATCTTTCAAAAGAAAAGAAAAGCTTTCCCTTTGTACTCTTTATCAGTTTATCGATCCACGCCTTTTTGGAAGGCATTCCTCTTCATGGCAACGCGCATTTGCTATATGCCGTCATTGTCCATAAAGTTCCTATCGCCATTATTATAGCCTCATTTTTGTTCAACACCAACTTGTCTAAACTCAAAATTGCTGTCTTTCTTATCCTGTTTGCATTGATGACGCCTCTGGGAAGTTTTGTCCAGAACAACACCAGTTTACTCGATGAAATCAGCATTTACCTGGACGCCATAGTTATCGGTATTTTTTTACACGTGTCGACCACCATTTTATTTGAATCTTCTAAAGATCACAAATTCAATATTTACAAATTTGGAATTATTGTTTTTGGGATAGTTTTGGCGTTGGTACTATAAATAAGACTGATGTTTTAAGTGCAGAATTTGTGGATTATTCTTAATTTAGCGCTTTTAGAAATCTTAGCAAAAAAAATATTATGAGTAAATATGATGTTATAGTTTTAGGAAGTGGTCCAGGCGGGTATGTTACGGCGATCCGAGCATCTCAGCTTGGTCTTAAAACAGCCGTTATTGAAAAAGAAAGCTTGGGTGGTGTTTGCCTTAACTGGGGATGTATTCCTACAAAAGCTTTACTAAAAAGTGCACAGGTTTTTCAATATTTAAACCATGCTGAAGATTACGGTCTTAAAGTTGATAATCCAGATAAAGATTTTACTAAAGTCGTCAAACGCAGTAGAGATATTGCTGAAGGAATGAGTAAGGGGGTTCAGTTCCTGATGAAAAAAAACAAGATTGATGTCATCATGGGCCATGGAACGCTCAAAAAAGGAAAGAAAGTTTCAGTAAAAGATGATAAAGATAAAACCACCGAATACGAAGCAGATCATATAATCATTGCCACTGGAGCGCATTCCAGAGAATTGCCAAATTTACCCCAGGATGGTAAGAAAGTGATAGGCTATAGAAAAGCTATGACCTTGGACAAGCAGCCGGAATCTATGATTGTTGTTGGATCTGGCGCCATAGGCTCAGAGTTTGCCAGTTTTTATAATGATATGGGAACCAAAGTCACTTTGGTAGAATATTTACCAAATATTGTTCCCCTGGAAGACGAAGAAGTTTCCAAACAGTTTGAAAAAATATACAAGAAGAAAGGTATCAAAGTCATGACCAATTCTTCAGTAGAAAGTGTAGATACTTCCGGTAAAAAGGTAAAAGCGAAGGTTAAGACCAAAAAAGGGGAAGAAACTCTCGAAGCTGATATTGTTTTATCTGCCGTTGGAATCAAAACGCATATTGAAAACATTGGCTTGGAAGATGTTGGGATCAAAACCGATAAAGATAAAATTACTGTAAACGATTTTTACCAAACCAATGTTCCGGGGTATTATGCCATTGGAGATGTAACTCCTGGTCCAGCGCTCGCTCATGTTGCTTCTGCAGAAGGTATTATTTGTGTAGAAAAAATTGCAGGGGAAAAGGTTGAAGCCTTAGATTATAGCAATATTCCAGGCTGTACATATTCTAGTCCAGAAATCGCTAGTGTTGGTATGACAGAAAAGCAGGCAAAAGAAGCAGGATATGAGATAAAAGTTGGAAAATTCCCATTCTCAGCTTCTGGAAAAGCAAGTGCTTCTGGTGCTAAAGATGGTTTTGTTAAAGTTATTTTTGACGCCAAATACGGAGAATGGTTAGGTTGTCATATGATTGGTGCCGGAGTTACCGATATGATTGCTGAAGCTGTTTTAGGCAGAAAACTGGAAACTACTGGCCATGAAGTTTTAAAAGCTGTTCACCCACATCCCACTATGAGTGAGGCTGTAATGGAAGCAACAGCCGCTGCTTATGACGAAGTAATCCATTTATAATATGATGGTTTTATAAATATTTAAAGCTTCTGAAAGTCAATTTTCAGAAGCTTTTTTAGCTTTTAATTATGAGGAAATACATTTCAAGCAATAACAATCCGCTCATCAAGCATTTGCTTCTACTTCAAAAAAAATCTAAACTAAGAAAAAAGCATAATGAATTTATCATTGAGGGTGCTCAAGAACTCCGTTTTGCCATTGAAGCTAACTACACCTTAAAGCAAGTTTTGGTTTGTCTTGATATTTTTGACAACGAGATTTCTCTGGAAAATTTAGATAGTGAAGTTTTAGAGGTTTCCAAAACCGTGTTTGACAAAATTGCTTACCGATCTTCAACTGGAGGAATTATGGCGATTGCATCTTCACCAGAACTCACTCTCGAAAAATTAAAATTTGACACTAAATCTCCTTTAATTTTAGTAGCGGAAGCTCCTGAAAAACCTGGAAATATAGGCGCCTTGTTAAGAACTTGTGATGCCGCATGTCTGGATGCTGTAATCATTGCTAATCCCAGAACAGACCTTTTTAACCCTAATATTATTCGTTCCAGTGTAGGAACTATTTTTACAAATACTATCGCAACGGGAACAACTTCAGAAATAATTGATTACCTTAAAAAAAATAATATTCAGATTTTTGCAGCTGCACTTCAAGATTCCAGTTCGTATCTCGATGAAAGCTTTAAAGAGTCAACAGCCATAGTTCTAGGCACAGAACATGAAGGCTTATCTGAAACCTGGAGAGCTGAAGCTCATAAAATTGTAAAAATCCCCATGGAAGGCAAAGTAGACTCACTCAATGTGTCTGTCTCTGCTGCAATTCTTATTTTTGAAGCTAAACGGCAACGATTAAATATTTAATTCATTTTGTTTAAAATTTTCCATTATATGCGTCTTAATTTTTTAGTTTTTATCATGACACTTTGCTACACTCTAACCTATGCGCAAAATGATATTCCAAAAAATTATTTTGAAAAACCTCTAGATATACCTTTATTACTCTCCGGTACTTTTGGGGAACTAAGGTCCAATCATTTCCATGCGGGTATGGATATCAAAACAAAAGGTGTCACAGGCCTAGCTGTTTTAGCCTCAGCAGAAGGCTATGTCGGCAGAATCAAAATTCAGCATGGTGGTTATGGCAAAGCACTTTATATCTACCATCCTAATGGTTACCAGAGTGTTTATGCGCATCTAAATAACTTTTCACCAGAAATTGAAGCCTTAGTTAAAAAGGCGCAATATCAAAAAGAATCTTATGAAATAGAGTTGTTTCCTTCGGCTTCAGACCTAAAAGTTAAACAAGGTGAAATTATTGGATACAGCGGGAATTCCGGTTCGAGTGGAGGACCGCATTTGCATTTCGAAATTCGTGATTATAAGTCTAAGCCAATGAATCCTTTTTTATTCGGCTTTAAGGAAGTGAAAGATTCAAAAAAACCTCAAATATTCGCCCTTCATGCTTACCCCCTTGGTCCACTTTCTCATGTCGATGGAATGACGGAGCGGGTTCAGCTCAAACTAATACAGCGGAATGATGGGAGTTATAGAACTGAATCCCTAAAAGCCTTTGGAACTATCGGTTTTGGGATAGATACATACGATATTTTAGACTTAACTTACAATAAAAACGGGGTCTATTCCATAGTCACAAAACTGAATGGTAAACCTATTTTTAAAACTACATTCGACAAATTTTCGTTTTACGAATCCCGCTATATCAATCGCCTCATCGATTTTGAATATTATACCACTGAAAAACGAAGAATTCAGAAACTTTTCTTGGAGCCCAACAATCCTTTAAGTCTCTATAAAGATGTCTATGACAATGGCATCATAAGCATTCAAAAAGACAATCTTGATCAAAGTTTTGAAATTATAGTTTCGGACTTTATGGGAAACACTCAATCCATTTTAGTTCCTCTTACTACTGATTTTAAGGAGAATCTGATTCAGAAGAGTATAAAGGAAACCGAATATTATGCAAAAGCCAAGTCTGCTTCTGTTTTTGAAGAAGGCAAAATCGATATTTATATTCCAAAAGATGCGCTTTATGAAGATCGATTTCTGGATATCGATATACAAGGCTTGAGCGTGAAATTACACGAGCCCGGCACTCCACTCCATAAATCAATCACACTGGGTTTCGACGTTAGCCAATATTCCCTGGAAGATCAATCCAAGTTTTATATAGCTTCGGTCACCCCCTGGGGCAGCAAGTATTATGTAAGCACTTACAAAAAGAAAGACAGGCTAACCACAAAGGTGAATGAATTTGGAACTTATCAGCTGTTTGAAGATACCAAAGCACCAAGCATAAAGCCTAAAAACTTCAGAGACAAGCAGTGGGTTTCTAATTTCAGGTTTTTAAAACTGGAAATTGACGATGAAGACACAGGAATCGATAGTTACAGAGCAACTGTCAACGGTGAATTTATCCTGATGGAATACGATTACAAAACCAAAACACTCGTCTATGATTTTAACGACGGGAAGATTTCTGATACTAAAAATGAATTAAAAGTCGTTGTTACAGATAAGGTGGGAAATACTGCTATATTTGAGGCAGAATTTTTCAGAAAAAACTAATTCCAAAAAGCTTGAAATATCTTTTCTTATTCCTTTTCGCTTTTTGCTCTATTGGAGTTTTCTCTCAAACGGCAAATGTCCAGGGAATTATTTTCGACGAAGACAATACCCCTATTCCTTTTGCGAATATTAGTTCGCCATCTACCGGGACAGTCTCCAATTCAAACGGGTTTTACAGACTTAGCATACCCGCAAACCAAACAGTAGAATTAAAAATCTCTTATGTTGGTTTTAAACCCATAACACTCAAGCTGAATTTAAAACCCAATCAAGTAGAAGAACTCAATTTTGTTTTAAACACCAATGTTGAACAAATTGGTGAAGTATTTTTACAAAATGAAGAAAGAGCTAGGATTGAAGGGGTTACTACCCTTTCGCCGGAAACTGTCCGTAAAATCCCTGGTGCAAATGCTGGTGTAGAAAATCTTCTTAAAACTTTACCCGGGGTAAATTCGAACAATGAACTAAGCACGCAGTACTCTGTGAGAGGTGGGAATTATGATGAGAACCTGGTTTATGTCAATGATATTCAAATTTACAGACCCTTTTTAATACGAAGTGGGCAGCAGGAAGGCTTGAGTTTTGTGAATACAGATTTGGTTAGAAATGTTGAGTTTTCTGCAGGAGGCTTCAAAGCAAGGTATGGTGATAAAATGTCTTCGGTTTTGGATATTGAATACAGAAGACCTGTGAGTTTTGGAGGGAGTTTTGAAGCTAGTTTTCTCGGCGGAAGTGCTTCAGTAGAAGGAATTTCCAAAGATAAAAAACTATCTGCTATACTTGGATTGAGATATAGAGACAATTCACTTTTTGTCAATGCCAAAGATGTTGAAGCTAATTTTAAGCCCAGGTTTGCAGACGTTCAAACCTTTTTGACTTACCAATTCAACTCAAAATTTGAATTGAGTTTTCTTGGAAATATTGCCATCAATAGCTACAGTTATGAACCGATAACTAGACAAACCAATTTTGGAACCTTAAGCGAACCTAAGGCTTTATTAGTTTTTTATGAAGGTGAAGAAGAAGACAGGTACGAAACTTATTTTGGAGCTTTTAAAGCAACCTATAAACCAACTGATAACTACACGGCAAAGCTTATAGCCTCTGCTTACCATACCAAAGAACAGGAATATTTCGATATACTTGCCAACTATAGATTAGGAAGTGTCAGTACAGATTTTGGTGACGGAAATCTTGGTGAAGTAGAATTTACTGAGGGGGCTGGCTCACAATTTACACATGCCAGAAATAATCTAGATGCACTGATTTTTAATTTTCAACATTTAGCAAGCTATCAGATCGATGAACACCATTTAGAATACGGCGCAAATTTTATCCATGAAGACATAAGAGATCGTTTGCAAGAGTATGAAGTCATTGATTCTGCTGGTTTTAGTATCCGTCCTCCTCTTCCCGATTTTGCTAACGATCAGCCTTATGAAGCATTTGAGGCCCCTCTGGTAGCCTATCAAAGTATTCGGGCACTTAATTCTACAAAAATTGATAGAATTACTGCTTTCCTGCAATGGAGCTACAGAACGCGTGTAGGAAATTCTAAATTATGGATGAATGCCGGACTCAGAACTCAAGCCTGGAGAGTCTCCGGTAAAAATATCAACTCCAATACACAACAAATCTGGAGTCCACGGGCTCAAATCTCTTTGAAACCAAATTGGGACAAGGATATGCTATTTCGACTCTCCGGAGGATTTTATCATCAGCCTCCTTTTTACAGAGCGCTTAGAGATTCTACAGGAACTGTTCGACCTACTGTAAAAGCTCAAAAGTCCTTTCATATTGTAGCTGGGAACGATTACAGTTTCATGATTTGGAATAGACCTTTCAAACTCATTACTGAAGCTTATTATAAAAAATTAGACGACGTGAATCCCTATACCATAGAAAATGTAAGAATTCGGTATCGTGCCAGAAATGATGCAGAAGCTTATGCCTATGGCTTGGATATGAGGCTCAATGGTCAATTTGTTCCAGGAACAGAAAGCTGGTTCAGTTTTGGCTATTTGAAAACTGAGGAGCGGCAAGGTAATCGAGAATATATTTCAAGACCTACAGACCAGCGACTGAAATTTGCCGCTTTATTTCAAGATTACATTCCTAATATTCCAAAACTGAAATTATACCTCAATTTAGTTTATAATACCGGCTTACCGGGAGGCTCCCCTCAATTTGAAGATCCTTATGATTTTCAAACCAGATTACCGGATTACCAACGGGTAGATGTAGGTTTTTTCTACGCCTTAAAAGAGCCCGGTGACAATTTCAGCAAAAATCACTGGCTTGCTAATTTTGAAAGTGTGGATGTGGGTTTTGAAGTTTTCAACATGTTTGACAGGCTCAATTCCATCACCAACACTTTTGTGAGAGACGTTTCTACTCGAAATCAATATGCCATTCCTAATTTTTTAAGTCCCAGAGTTTTCAATGTAAAACTTTCAGTTCGTTTGTGAAACGGCTAAGCCTTTCAAAACAAAAATGACATAATCCAATTCTTTTTTGGTCGTGAATTTTGAAAATGAGAACCGAATACCCGGATAATCTAACTTTTCCCCGTAAACTTCGTTTAAAACAAAAGAACCCAGCTGAGCACCACTTTGACATGCACTACCTTTAGAACAGGCAATTCCTTTAAGATCCAGTTGAAACAACATCATATCAGACTCTGAAGCAGAAAGCGGGATACTCACATTTACTAAGGTATAAGTGCTTTTGTCTAAATCTCCAGAAAGGCCGTTGAATCTTATACCCGGAATTTTGGATTTCAATGAACTGATGAAGTATTCCTTTAAGGATTTGATGTACTCCGATTCTTCTTTTAGATTGGTATAAGCCAGTTCTAAGGCTTTTTGTAAACCCACAATATTATGAACACTTTCAGTTCCTGCTCTAAGCTCACGCTCCTGAGACCCTCCGTGAATTAATGGCTTAAGATGGTTTCTGCTCTTTACGTATAAAAAACCAACACCTTTGGGCCCATGAAATTTATGAGCACTTACTGCGATGAAATCAACAGGTAAATCTGAAAGATTCATTTCATAATGACCTACGGACTGAACAGTATCGCTATGGAAATAAGCTTTATGTTTCTGACATAACTCACCAACGGCTTTTATATCCAGGATATTTCCGATTTCATTATTGATATGCATTAAAGAAACAAGGGTTTTAGCATCAGGATTTTCAGATAAAAGCTGTTCCAAATGCGCTAAATCCACAGAACCATCCTGATCTAAATTTACAAATTGAAGATCAATTTTTTGTTCAGCATCCAAAAACTCAACACAATTTAAGACAGCGTGATGCTCTATTCTGGAGGAAATAATCTTTGTCACTCCAAGGTCTCTCACCGCGCAGGAAATAGCCATATTATCGGCTTCGGTCCCACCAGAGGTAAAGACGATATTAGACGAAGAGATATTGAGTAAAGAGGCTATCGATTTCCTCGCTGTCTCAACTGCCGCCTTGGCTTTTCTGCCAAAGGCATGTATAGAAGAAGGATTTCCAAAATTTGATCGCATACTTTCATGCATCGCTGAAATCACTTCATCATCTATCTGAGTAGTTGCGGCATTATCTAAGTAAACTGTTTCCATGACTTAAAATTATTATACAAAATTAATTTAAATTTTAATGGAATCTCTTTAGTATCTTATATTTGACCTCAGATTTAAGAAAATGAAAAAACTAGTTGTACTTTCTATCAGTCTACTTGCTCTCATAGCTTGTGATGATGGAGATATCATTGTAAGCGATTTTAATTTCAATGAAGAATCCAGTTTAAATCTTTGTGAGTTTGATAATAACAGAAAAGTGCTACACATCGTTACTGAGTCGAATGAAGCAATTGCTTTTACTTTTCAACAAGATATCCTTGAAAATATCATAGATGTTATAAATCCAGATAATATTTCAGTTCCTATCAATAATTCAAACCTAGTCAATTTCAGAAGACTGGATGCCAATGTGAATAGCGACGAGTATTTCTGTGTGGATATTCCACCCAGCCAGCCCAATGTTTTAGAAGAATACGAAAGCACTTCGGGCGGGAGTGTAGAATTTACCATTACAAGAGTATCTGGTCCCGAAGTAGATACAGATGGAGACGGAATACCCGATATAGAGGAAAGACAGGTAGACGAAAGCGGAAATTTTACCGGAACTGTTTTTAATTTGGATACAGATGAAGATGGGATTCCAAATTTCCTGGACATCGATGATGACAATGACAATATTCCTACCATTTCAGAACTTAATGCCGCCGCTGCCAATGAAATAAACGCTGACACCGACGGAGACGGAATCCCCAACTATCTGGATGCAGATGACGATGGTGACGGGGTGATCACCCGCTATGAAGATCTGAATGCCTTAGATAATGGTACTCCTCCATCTCAAACAGATTTAAATCCAAGAAATGATGATACCGATCAGGATGGGATTCCAAATTATTTGGATGCTACAGTTTCAGAATCTTTAGTGGTAGATTATTTTAGAGATAATAGAGTTTCCAGACGCTTTGATATCACTGTTGTTTTCAATAACATCACCCTTAAAAATACAGCTTCAGAACAGACTATTCGACTGGATTCTCAAGGTTTTGGTGTCTTTAGCTTAACCACAGATGATGAAGTCTTATCCATTAGATAGTTTCGGATTTACAGATTTGTGTAAGCATACCGTTGAATATAAAATAGTGAAAAGGTAGCATAGAGTACCAGTACAATCTTCCTTTCAATCCTCTAGGTCTAAACGTGGCGTTTTGATGAACAATATCATCATCGTCTATATAAAATTCTAACCAGGCTTCCCCCGGAATTTTCATTTCTGCAAATAAAAGCAGCCTTCGTTCTTCTCTGTCTGCCATGAGCACTCTCCAGAAATCCAGAGAATCACCAATATTGATTTTATCTGAGTTCGTTCTTCCTCTTCTCAAGCCAACTCCTCCAAAGAGTTTGTCCATATAACCTCTCATCTTCCAAAGCGTGTCGGCATAATACCAACCCGTTTTTCCACCAATCGCCCATATTTTTTCCAAAGCCTTTTCAGGATCCTCAGCTTTCATAGATTGCCGATCATGTAAACACCCATATTTAGGCACTTTTATATATTTATTTAAATCTTTCTGAGAATAACGACTGCTTACTTTTGAATCTTTCCAGCTGGAAATGACTTGGTTTTGCTCAATTTTCACAAAAGCCATCTGGATAGCTTCTTCATAAGTGTGAGGCTCTATATTGAGTATATCCTGAAGTCGGTGATCTTTTGCAACCACATTGACCCGCATGCTATCCACAAGATTCGACGCCAGTTTATAAGATGTGGAAGTCACAAAATATAACCAGTAAGAAGAGAGTTTGGGAGTCATCACCGGTACATTGATAATCGTAAGATTCAAGTCTCTGACTTTTGCATATTTCTTCATCATCTCCTTATAGGTAAGCACATCAGGGCCTCCGATATCAAACGAATCGTTATAGGTTTCCTGTTTGCCCAAAACACCGGTAAGGAATTTCAAAACGTCACGAATTCCAATCGGCTGGCACTTGGTGTTTACCCACTTCGGGGTGATCATAATGGGTAATTTCTCACATAAATCCCTAAGGATCTCAAAGGAGGCACTTCCGGAACCTACGATTATTCCAGCTCTCACCACCGTCAGATTATAATCTCCTTTATAAAGAATAGACTCCACGTTTTTTCGAGATTCAAGGTGTTCCGAAAGATTGTCTTCATTGACGATACCACTCAGAAAAATCACTTGCTCAACATTGGTGTCTTTCATGTAAGCATTAAAATTCTCTGCAGTGGTTTGCTCTTTTTTTGAAAAATTGGACATCGAACTCGTCATAGAATGAACGAGATAATAAGCAGCGTCAATATCTTTTGGAAAAAGGTTTGGTTTCACCTCATCCAGCAGGTCCACTTCAATTATTTCTATTTTCGCTTTGGTTTCTTTATCGACAGAGAGTCGATCTGCGCTTCTTACAGCACAAACCACTTCATGACCTTCATCCAAAAGCATGGGCAAAACCCGCATCCCTATATATCCGTTGGCACCTGTAAGAAGTATTTTCATAGGTTAGTAATTTTCAAAATCGCTGGAAAAATGATCCGATTTATATTTTAAGATTTTTTTTAAAAATTCATGATTCCGTTTATCCTTCGCTTCGACCTTAACGAAATAATTATCTATATAAATAGAATAAACCTTAGCTTGTCCCTTATATAATTTAAGTTTATAGTAAGGGATGACCAGGGCATAGGTTTCTAATAAAGAACGAAAAGTGACGATGATTCCTTTGGGTCTCATCTCGACACCACAAATATTCAAATTATTATCTAAGATTAGGAGATTATAGATTTGAATACTCGACGAATGAATATTCAACTTTCCAGATCCTATACCACCCAGTTTGATGCGTTCCATAAATGTAAACGGCTTGCCAACTTCCTCGTTGATCTGCTGTTTTATTTTGGGTCGATTGTAAGATACGTTTAAAAGCATTTTTTCTTTGAAATATACTTAATTCCAGCCGCTCTTCTGGGAATACCCTCTAATTTTTAGATTATCTTTGCAACTGAAACACAATTACCATGACCCTAGAAACAAAACTTTCTAAGCACATAACAAATTATTTAAAAGAAACACATCAGGTAGATGTTGAATCCTTTGAATTTCAGCTCACTAGGAAAGAATTTGAAGGAGACCTCACGCTTGTGGTTTTTCCACTTTTGAAATACATCAAAACCAATCCTGTTCAATTGGGTGAACAAATTGGCGAATATCTTATAAAATCGTCTGATGAAATTTCAAAATTCAATGTGGTCAAAGGATTTCTGAATTTATCACTGGCTGAATCTTACTTTTCAAACCTGATTGAAAACATGCGTGAAGACGAAAATTTCGGTTTTAAAGCCGCTACAACTGAAAGCCAAAAGGTGATGGTAGAATATTCTTCCCCAAACACCAACAAGCCTTTACACTTAGGCCATGTCAGAAATAATCTCCTTGGATTTTCTGTGGCTGAAATTCAAAAAGCAGCCGGAAAACAAGTTTATAAAACTCAAATTATCAATGATCGGGGTATTCATATTTGTAAAAGTATGGTCGCCTGGCAAAAATTTGGTGATGGCGAAACACCAAAAACATCGGGTGTCAAAGGAGATCATTTAGTTGGGAAGTATTATGTTGAATTTGATAAAGCTTACAAAGCTGAAATCGAAGAACTGGTGCAAGAGGGTAAAATCGTAGAAGAAGCCAAAAAAGAGGCGCCTATTTTTGTTGAAGCCCAAAACATGCTCAAAAAATGGGAAGCCGGAGATACAGAGGTCGTTGAACTCTGGAAAACCATGAACCAATGGGTTTATGATGGTTTTGAAATCACCTATAATAATCTAGGTGTGGATTTCGATAAAAATTATTATGAAAGTGAAACTTACCTTTTAGGTAAAGACCACATCAATGCCGGACTGGAGAGTGGTGTTTTCTTTAAAAAAGAAGATGGCAGCGTATGGATTGATTTATCTGAAGAAGGTCTGGATGAAAAAATCGTTTTAAGATCAGATGGCACAGCCGTTTATATGACACAGGATATCGGAACTGCTATACAAAGGGTTTCAGATTATGAGATTGACGAAATGGTCTTCACGGTAGGAAACGAACAGGATTACCACTTCAAAGTTTTATTTCTGATTCTGAAAAAGTTAGGTTTTGAATGGGCAGATCATCTCTTTCACTTGAGTTATGGTATGGTCGATTTACCCAGCGGTAAAATGAAAAGCAGGGAAGGAAATGTCGTAGACGCTGACGATTTAATCGAAGAAATGATTTCAACAGCTAAAACCATTTCCCAGGAACTCGGCAAACTGGAAGGCTACGATGAGGAAGAGAGAACTAAACTCTACAGAATGATAGGTCTGGGAGCTTTAAAGTATTACATCCTGAAAGTAGATCCCAAAAAGCGAATCTTGTTTGATCCAAAGGAGTCTGTAGATTTTCAAGGGAATACCGGACCTTTTATACAGTATACTTACGCCAGAATTCAGTCCATATTGAGAAAAGCTGAACAGGATAAAGCAGCTTTGAACTTATCCGCTTATGAATTTGATGTCAAAGAGAAAGCTTTAATCAAGATATTAAATCAATTTCCAGAGATCATTCAACAGGCAGCAGAGCAGTATAGCCCGGCTCTTGTAGCGAATTATGTCTATGACTTGGTGAAAGAATTCAATTCCTTTTATCAAAATATTTCAATTCTGGGAGCAGATGAACCTCAGCAAATTGAATTCAGAGTAGAACTCGCCAGGCTTGTTGGTGAAGTCATTCAGAAAAGCTTCAAAGTGCTTGGAATTGATGTTCCTCAACGTATGTAATTCTAAGTTTGAATAAAGCACGAGCGGGATTATAAAAATTCAATTCAACAAAAAAAACCTCATTTCTGAGGTTTTTTTGTTGAATCTATAAAGGAATATTCCCGTGTTTTCGTTTGGGGCGCTGAACCTCCTTGTTTTCGAGCATGGCAAAAGCTTTGATCAGTTTTCTACGCGTATCTCTTGGCATAATCACTTCATCGATAAAGCCTCTTTGTGCTGCTTTAAATGGATTGGCAAAGGTTTCTGCATACTCAGCCTCTTTTTCTGATAATTTCAATTCAGAATCTTCTGCTTCCTGAATTTCTTTTCTAAAAATAATTTCCGAGGCTCCTTTAGCACCCATCACTGCAATTTCAGCAGTAGGCCATGCAAAATTAAGGTCAGCGCCAATATGCTTGGAATTCATCACATCATAGGCCCCTCCATAAGCTTTTCTTGTAATAACTGTAACTCGTGGCACTGTAGCTTCACTTAAGGCGTAGAGCAGTTTAGCACCATGTAAAATAATACCATTCCATTCCTGGTCTGTACCAGGTAAAAATCCAGGAACATCGACCAAAACAAGTAGTGGAATATTGAACGCGTCGCAAAACCTTACAAATCTGGCTGCTTTTTTAGAAGCATCCACATCGAGAACGCCAGCCAAACTCATAGGCTGATTGGCCACAACACCTACACTCCTTCCCCCTATTCTGGAGAAACCTACAATAATATTGTCTGCATAATTTTTATGAACTTCAAAAAAGGAATCTTCATCGATAATACCCGTAATCACCTCATGCATATCATAAGGTTTGTTGGGACTATCGGGAATGAGTGAATCCAGGTTTTCGCGAAGCTCTTCATCAAAATCCATAGGAAGATGTTGAGCGGTTTCGGTATTGTTCTGTGGAATATAACTCAGTAAAATTTTGATGTGTTCTAAGCACTCCACATCATTTACAGAAGTAAAATGAGTCACACCAGACTTGGTAGAATGCGTGCTTGCTCCGCCAAGCTCTTCTGAAGTCACTTCTTCATTGGTAACTGTTTTCACAACATTGGGACCAGTCACAAACATATAACTGGTGTTTTCTACCATAAACGTAAAATCGGTCATAGCCGGTGAATATACAGCACCTCCTGCACATGGTCCCATGATGGCCGAGATCTGAGGAACGACTCCTGAAGCCTGAACATTTCTGTAAAAAATATCAGCATAACCACCTAACGATCTTACACCTTCCTGAATTCTTGCTCCACCAGAATCGTTGAGTCCAATGATGGGCGCACCAACTTTAAGGGCATGATCCATCACCTTACAGATTTTTTCGGCATGGGTTTCTGACAGTGCTCCACCAAAGACCGTAAAATCCTGAGCATACACATAAACCAATTTATTGTTTACCGTACCATAACCCGTAACCACTCCATCGCCATAATAAATTTGGTCCTGCATGCCAAAATCTGTGGTTCTGTGAGTCACCAGAGCTCCTATCTCTTCAAAAGAGCCTTCATCCAGAAGATAATTAACCCGTTCTCTAGCGGTTAGTTTCTTTTTTTCGTGTTGCTTATCGATTCGTTTTTGCCCTCCGCCAAGTTTGGCCTGGTCGAGTTTGTCTCTAAGTATTTTTATGTTTTTACTCATGGGTTTTAGTTTCTGATGTAACTTCCGGTAAACGTAATTTTTTTTGATCGTCCTGATACTGCTTCATTGCCATCAATGCAGCTAAATAAGCTTCTTCCTTTACTTCTTCTTCGAGAATTTCTGGTGTGTAATATTTTTTGACAAAATGCGTATCAAAATTTCCAGAGCGAAAAGCTTCATGATTGAATACAAACTTTCCAAACGGTAAAGTTGTCGCAACGCCTTTCACTTCATAAAGTTTAATAGCTTCCAGCATGAGTTGCAGGGCCGCTTCACGATTGGCTCCATAAGTGATCAGTTTGGACAACATGGGATCGTAATAAATAGGAATTTCCATACCTTCTTCAAATCCATCATCTACGCGTATTCCCTCACCACTTGGCTTCCTGTAACGCTCCAGGGTTCCCACACTCGGAAGAAAATCATCGGTTGGGTCTTCGGCATAGACTCGTAATTCCAGAGCGTGACCGTTAATTTTTAAATCCTTTTGCTCTATCTGCAGAACCTCTCCCCTGGCAATTCGAATTTGCTGTTCAACTAAATCAACACCGGAAATAAGTTCAGTAACAGGATGTTCCACCTGAAGCCGGGTATTCATTTCCAGGAAGTAAAAGTTTTTATTTTCATCCATCAAAAACTCAACGGTTCCAGCTCCTACATAATCACAGGATTTTGCCACATCGATAGCGGCCTGTCCCATCTTTTCCCTCAACTCGGGGGTTAGAATCGTAGAAGGCGCTTCCTCGACCACCTTTTGGTGTCTTCTTTGAATCGAGCATTCACGCTCGAACAAGTGCAGCACATTGCCATGGGTGTCTGCCAAAACCTGAATTTCGATATGCCTGGGTGAGCCCACATATTTTTCAATAAAAACAGCACCATTTCCAAAAGCAGATTCTGCTTCACTGATCGCCCGTTTCATTTGCTCTTCCAGTTTGTTTTCGGCTTCAACGACACGCATGCCTTTTCCTCCACCCCCGGCAGAGGCTTTGATAAGAATAGGATACCCTATTTCTTTGGCGATTTCTTTGGCTTTTTGGGCATCTGTAATGGCCTCATCTATGCCGGGAACCATAGGGATATCATAGGTTTTTACAGTTTCCTTGGCTGAAAGCTTATCTCCCATAATACGAATGGCATGGGATTTTGGGCCTATAAAAGTCAGGCCGTTTTTCTCTACTTTTTCAGCAAAGTCCGCATTTTCACTTAAAAATCCATATCCGGGATGAATGCCGTCTACATCGTGAGACTTGGCAATTTCAATAATTTTATCCCCTAATAAATAGGACTGATTGGAAGGCGCCGGACCTACGCAAATCGCTTCATCAGCAAATCTGACGTGAGGGGCATTCCTGTCTGCTTCGGAAAAAATAGCGACGGTTTTGATTCCCATTTGCTTGATGGTTTTCATGACTCTTAAGGCTATCTCTCCCCGGTTTGCAACTAATATTTTTTTCATTGTAACGTGATTTATTCCATGTCGATTAAAACCTCATTTTTACTGACAGTCTTTCCCTTTTCTACAGTGATGGATTTGATAACCGCATCTCTTGGTGCCATGATGGTGTTTTCCATCTTCATAGCTTCCAAAACCAACAAATTATCGCCTTCATTCACTTCCTGACCGACTTCCACCATCACATCCAGAATCATCCCCGGCATTGGCGCTTTGATTTCATTGATGACCTGGTTGGCAGATAAGGAAAGTCCCATGTCTTTAATTAGAACATCAAGTTCATTTGATATCTGGACCTGATAGAGATTGGAATTGATTTTAACCGTATATGTTCTATTTAAAAAATCGGAATCGACTAGTTCTGAAGTTACCGACTTATCGTTCACAAGCAAATGATGGGCTCCAGAAGTGGTTTTCTGAACATCTAAGTTTTGAATTTGTTTTTGTTCAAATTCAAACTCATAGAGATCATTTACTTTGGCTTTTAGCAAATGTTTCATGGTTTCATATAGTTTGATGGTAAATATAAAAGATTTTAAAAGCTTCTGCTTTATATATTCGGTCAAATCGAAGACGAATAGTTTCTATTTTGGTAGATTTGTTAAAAACCAAAAGCAATGCACTACAGATTCAAAATTACACTTCCAGTTATATTATCCTTTTTAATTATTTCCTGCATAGACAATTCTGAAAAAAAAGATATTTCAAAAATTGATAAACAAATTTCACCAGGATTAATTTTCACCAAAACGGACGATTTAAAGGAAGCAGCAAAAGATTTTAAATCCTATGTAAACACTGACAGTACTCTGGAAATTTCTACAGACATAGATCACGCACAAAATGCAAAAAAAATCGACCTTGAATTAGATTTTAACCAGGTGTTTTTCATAGATAATCCAAGATATAGTGTGCCAATAATTGAAGTAAACCCATTGACGGCTTTAGAATTTCCTGTGAGAATAGGATTTTACAATGTTGATGGTGAAAAATTTGTTGTAGCAAGAAGTGAAGATTATTTTTTGAAACGCTACAACTTACCTAAAAGTGCTGCTTTGAGAAGCATTGGGGCTCTTTCGGAAACCTTTTTAAAGCAAAGCAGCAAGGCAGCTTATACTCAAACCTCTCCAATAGATTCTTTAGATTATAATGGTATAGTTACTTTAAAAAGTTCGAAAGATTATAAGCAGACCGTTACTTCGATTGGAAAAATGATTGAGAACAATGACGATTTAACACTTTTTGAATCTAAAGATTTTTCAAAAGATGCTGAAAAAATAAGTATTAAGCTTAAGCCTCTTCATTTATTCGTGTTTGGTAATCCAAAAGTAGGCACTCAGCTTATGAAGCAAAATCCTAATTTTTCCATTGACCTTCCGCTCAAAGTACTTGTTCAAGGAAATGAAGACGAGCAAGTTTCAGTTCATTTTCATGATGTGTCCTTTACGGCAAAATTACATGAAGAAGAATTTGAAAATGACTTACCCGCCAAAATCACAAAAAACCTGAAAGAGATGCTTACTGAAGCCATTTCAGATGAAAAGTAAAACTAAGAGAAGGAATTAAAACCTTTAAAATGTAGGCTATTGTTTATATTTGCTGATTACAAAACCTCTATATGCATCAAGATATTCCTGTAAAACCTTACGCTACGAGATTTGGCTCCCTCTTTGGAGCTTATTCTATTCTCATTTTAGTTTTGCTTTATGCATTCAATTATGAGTCCAACACCTTGATTTCAATTATGAATTTTGTCATCACGGTAGCTATTGTCTGGTATGCCATTCATCTTTATAAAATAGATAATGAGGGTCTTATAGACCTAACAACCTCTATTAAATTAGGCTTATCCATTGGAGTCATTGGCGGTTTAATCTATGCCTTCTATACCTATATTCATTATGAATTTATTCAACCCGAATTTATTGCAGACATGAAAGCCAGTATGGAAGCTGAAATCCAGCAACAACAAATGAGTGAAGAAGAAGCTGAAATGACAAAAGGTTTATCTGGTATTTTTACATCCCCCTTTGTGCTTGCCACATTTGGCCTGATCTCCATTATTTTTAAAACCTTTTTGGTTGGTCTTATCGTTGGGATGATAAAACGAAACAATTGATCCTATGGATTTATCGATTGTCATTCCTTTGCTTAATGAATCTGAATCCCTAAAAGAGCTTCATAGTTGGATTAGAGACGTGATGCAGAACAACAAGTTCACTTATGAAATTATTTTTATCAACGACGGAAGTACAGACGGCTCCTGGGAAATAATAAAAAAACTCTCTTCTGAATTTGAAACCGTAAGAGGTATCAATTTTAGAAAAAACTACGGAAAATCTCAAGCCCTACACGCCGGTTTCATAGAAGCAAAAGGGGATGTAGTCATTACTATGGATGCAGATCTCCAAGACAATCCTGAAGAAATTCCAGAGTTATTTCATCTTATCAAAACGGAAGATTACGATCTCATTTCAGGCTGGAAAAAAAAGAGATATGACTCTGTGCTTTTTAAAAATTTACCTTCTAAGCTTTTCAATAAGGCTGCACGAATGACTTCCGGCTTAAAACTACATGATTTCAATTGTGGGTTAAAAGCTTACAAGCTTGATGTCGTCAAGAATATCAATGTCAACGGAGAAATGCATCGCTATATTCCTGTCCTTGCCAAGCAGGCCGGGTTTACAAAAATCGATGAGAAAATCGTTCAACACCAGGCTAGAAAATACGGGAAAACCAAATTTGGCGCAGAACGCTTCATCAATGGATTTCTGGATCTTGTCACTTTATGGTTCTTTTCAAAATTCGGAAAACGCCCCATGCATTTATTTGGCGCCATCGGTGTTTTGATGTTTTTTGTAGGATTTCTTTCTGCGGTATGGATTGGCGCTTCCAAACTTTACAAGCTTTGGAATGGTTTACCTAATATTCTAGTAGTAGATAATCCTTGGTTTTATATAGCTTTGTCATCTATGATTATAGGTGTGCAAATGTTTTTAGCGGGTTTTCTGGGGGAATTATTTCTGAGGACAAAACATAAACAAAAACAGTATTCAATTTCTGAAAAAATATAATTTAAAAGATTATGCGTAACATATTAGATAAGGCTAAATCCTGGCTAACAGATACTTTTGATAAGGATACCGTAAAAGAGGTACAAAAACTTATGGATACCGACCAAAAACTTCTGGAGGAAAGCTTTTTCCAGAACCTGAGTTTTGGAACTGGCGGCATGCGTGGAATCATGGGGGTTGGCACCAATCGAATCAACAAATATACCTTAGGTAAAAACACCCAGGGAATTTCAAATTATATGAAATCTGCGTTCCCTGATGAAACACTTAAAGTAGTCATAGCCTATGACTGCAGGCACAACAGCAAAGCTTTTGCCCACCATGTTGCCGATGTGTTTTCTGCCAACGGAATACAGGTGTATATCTTTCCAGAATTAAGACCGACTCCGCTCCTATCCTACTCTGTACGACATCTGGACTGCCACTGTGGAATTATGTTAACAGCAAGTCACAATCCGCCAGAATATAATGGCTACAAAGTCTATTGGAAAGATGGAGGACAACTTGTACCTCCACAGGACAGGGAAATCATTTCGGAAATTAATGGTTTAGATTTTACAGATATCAATTTCAACGGAAATTCAAAATTGATAAAAACACTCGACGCATCTGTTGAAAATGCCTATTTAGACGAAGCAGTGAAAAATGTCAATTTTAATCTTTCTGCTGAAGTCAAAAAAAATCTAAACATCACATTCACCGCTTTACATGGAACCTCGATTACAACCGTTCCGGCACTTTTGGAAAAGGCAGGCTACCAAAATCTCCAGCTGGTAGAGGCTCAGTCTGAACCGGATCCGGAGTTCCCAACTGTAAAATCTCCCAACCCGGAAGAGCCGGAAGCTTTAGAAATGGCTATCAAACTTGCTGACAAGCAAGACAGTGATCTTGCCATTGGCACAGACCCTGATGGGGACAGGCTTGGCATTGCCGTAAGAAATAAGCAAGGCGAATTGACACTGCTTAACGGCAATCAGACCATGGTACTGATGACCTGGTATTTGCTCGATAAAATGAAGCAAAGCGGAAACCTTAAAGATTCTCATTTTGTGGCCTCAACCATTGTTTCCACTCCGCTTATGCAAGTGCTTACCGAAGCTTACGGAGTGAAATACATGGAAAGTCTGACAGGCTTTAAGTGGATTGCTAAACTGATTAAAGACCATCCGGAATTGGATTATATAGGCGGTGGTGAAGAGAGTTTTGGCTACATGGTAGGTGATTTTGTAAGAGATAAAGATGCCAATACGGCAATTTTACTGGTATGCGAAATGGCTGCTGAGTTGAAGTCTCAGGGAACTTCTGTATATGAACAGCTCATCAAAATTTATAAAGCGCATGGGTTTTTCAAAGAAAACTTAGTCTCCCTGGTAAAACGCGGACTCGAAGGTGCTGAAGAAATCAAACAGAAAATGATAGATTTGAGAGAGCATCCACTGAAGGAAATTGCTGGTGAACAGGTCGTTTTAATAGAAGATTACCAAACTTCTAAAGCTAAAAACTTACAATCGCACGAATCTCACGAGATAGACATACCAAAGTCCAATGTTCTCATTTACTATACCGAAAACGGAACCAAAGTTGCAGCCAGACCCAGCGGGACCGAGCCTAAAATCAAATTTTACATCAGTGTGAATACAACTTTGGAAGAGGTTTCAAACTTTGAAACCGTTGATAAAGAATTGGATTTGAAAATTAAGGCTATAAAAACTGATTTAGGACTTACGGACTAGAAAAAATTATGACATATTTTAAAAAAATACTTCGCTTTGCGAAGCCCTATAAGAAGTACGCCATACTCAATATTATTGCCAATGCTTTTTATGCCCTCTTCAGTGCCTTATCCTTTATAGCGCTTATTCCCATGCTGGATGTGCTGTTTAAAGGAAAAGACGCCGAAATAGTTACAGAGCCCCCCGTATATAAGGGTATAGGCAAAGCTAAAGATTACTTTAAAGACTACCTGTCCTTTCAGGTGAATGAATATGCTCAGGATGATGCTTCCTTAGCTTTAATACTTGTTATCAGCTTAGTTATCATCTTATTTTTTCTCAAAAACATCTCCAACTACATTGCGATGTATTTTATCACGTTCTTGAGAAATGGAGTTTTGAAAGACTTAAGAAATGCACTCTATAAAAAAACCATAGAATTACCGCTTTCCCATTATTCTGAAAAGCGTAAAGGCGATACCATTGCCAGGATAACCAGTGATGTTTTGGAAATACAGCACTCGTTTTTATCCATTTTAGAATTGATTGTAAGGGAACCGCTCACGATTTTATTCACCATTGGAGCCATGCTTGTCCTCAGTTGGGAATTGACCATTTTTGTCTTCATTTTTATTCCAATTTCAGGCTTTATTATTTCTTTGATAGGGAAATCCCTCAAAAAAAAATCGGATAAAGTCCAGGAAGAACAAGGCCAGTTTTTATCCATTTTGGAAGAAACCCTGGGGGGGTTAAAAATCATCAAAGGCTTTAATGCTGAATCTATTTTCTACAAAAAATTCAAAGCTTCCACTCAAAATTTTTATGACTTTTCCAATAAACTCTTGAATCGGCAGAACTTAGCTTCACCTGCCAGTGAGTTTTTAGGAATCAGTGTGATTGCAGTTTTATTATGGTACGGTGGTAGAATGGTTTTGATCGATGGAACTTTGGACGGGAGTACATTTATCGTCTACATGGGTCTAGCTTATAATGTCCTGACTCCTGCTAAGGGCATTTCTAAAGCACTTTATAATGTTAAAAAAGGAAATGCTGCTGCGGAGCGAGTATTGGAAATTCTTGAAACTGACAACACGATCCAGGATAAGGAAGACGCAGTCACTAAAGACGCATTTACTTCAGAACTGACCTTTGAGCAGGTTTCTTTCAGGTATGAAAAAGAATACGTGCTCAAAAATTTTAGTGCAACTGTAAAAAAAGGAAAAACTATTGCATTGGTTGGACAGTCCGGAAGCGGAAAATCGACCATCGCCAATCTAGTCACTCGATTTTATGATATCGAGGAAGGCGAAATTAAAATCGATGGGGTCAACATCAAACAAATAACCCAGAATTCCTTAAGAGACTTGATGGGCTTGGTGACACAAGATTCAATTTTATTTAATGACACCATCAAAGAAAATCTCAAAATCGCAAAGCCGGATGCTTCGGATGAAGAACTGGTTGAGGCCCTCAAAATAGCCAATGCACATGATTTTGTGAATGCATTTCCTAAAGGAATCGACAGCAACATTGGCGATAGTGGCGGTAAATTAAGTGGGGGTCAGAAGCAGAGAATTTCTATAGCTCGCGCAGTATTAAAAAATCCACCCATTATGATTTTAGATGAAGCTACTTCAGCACTGGATACAGAAAGTGAACAGCTGGTTCAAAAAGCACTGGAAAATATGATGCAAAACAGAACCTCTATTGTCATCGCTCACCGACTGTCTACTATTAGAAATGCGGATACAATTCTTGTTTTACACCAGGGTGAAATCGTAGAACAGGGAAAACATGATGAACTGATGACAAGCAAGGGTATATACAAAAAGCTTGTCGATATGCAATCCTTTGAATAACAAAAGCATTGAAAGAAGAGGATATCATTGAGAATTTACAAAAAGGCATCAAAACTGATGAGGCCTTTCAGGCTCTTATATCTGAACATAAAGTACGACTCTATTGGCATATTAGAACCATAGTGAAACTACACGAAGATGCCGATGATGTGCTGCAAAACACATTTATAAAGGTGTTTAAAAACATCAAATCCTTTAAAGGAGATAGCAAACTTTTCAGCTGGATGTACAGGATAGCCACCAACGAGTCCATCACATTTTTGAATAAGAAAGCCAAAAAAATGAAACTTTCAGATCAGGAATTAAATGATTATCTTTTGGATTCACTAGAAAGCGATGTTTATTTTGAAGGCGATGAAATCCAGCTTCAGCTGCAAAAAGCAATTGAAGCCTTGCCTCAGCAACAGAAAATCGTATTTAGTATGCGTTACTTTGAAGAAATACCATATGAGGAGATGTCGGAGATATTAAATTCCAGTGTAGGTGCGTTAAAGTCTAACTTTCACCACGCCAGAAAGAAAGTAGAAAGATTTTTAAAAGAGAATTAAACCTTTCATTTAAAATATAGTCTAAAAAGTAATGGCAAGACCTCAAAACATACACCAGAAAAGATCCGGATTCAGGATCCCTAAAGACTACTTTAGTTCTTTGGAGGCTTCTGTATTAACCAATTTAAAATCAGACACTTATTCAAAAAAAACTGGTTTTGAAACACCTAAAGCATACTTAGCTGATTTTAAACTTGAAACGCCTTCAGAAGAAAAACAAACCAGAGTCATTCGTTTAAAGGAAATGACCAAATGGATAGCAGCGGCCTCTATTGTCGCCTTTGCCATTGTTGGTGCAATGTATATCGACGAAATAAGTCCTAAAAAAGACATACAGTTTTCAGATTTGAATAATGATATGATTGAAAGGTATTTAGACACCCATTTGGATAGTCCTGATGAGTTTATCGATTATGAAAACACCTCTGTTAAGAAACTAGTGGAGGAGAATATTACAACTTTAGAAGATAAGGATATTATAGAATACCTCAACGACAAGCTTGAGGATCAAGATTTTGACAATGACTAAAAAAACAATATTTCTGATTTTATTCACGTTTATTTTCAGCTTTTACGCAAAAGCTCAGGATGCGAAAGACGATAAAATCGAACAATTAAAAATTGCCTTCTTCACTAAAGAGCTGAATCTTACAGCTAGTGAAGCCAAGAGATTTTGGCCTGTTTATAACGATCACAATACTAGATATGAAAACCTCAGATCTACTGAATGGAATCAAATAAAATCCAGGTTAAATAATGTTAAAGATTTGAATCCGGCAGAGGCAGAAAGACTTTTAAATGATTACATGGCTTATAAACAAGCGAGAGTGGATTATAGAGTGGATTTCGTAAATGATTTAAAAGAGGTAATCTCTGCGAAACAAATCATGATGCTGAAAAAAGCAGAATATGATTTTCATAAAAAACTTTTGAAACAATACCGTTCTGATAAGTCTTCTAAGGACTAAATATCTATTTTTGCAGATTAAATCATAATCATGCGCTTACACAGAAATTTAGTTTTCGCCGTCATAGACACCTTACACCTTATTTTCAACGAAGGCAAGTATGCCGACAAAGAGATATCAAACACCTTAAAACGCGACAAACGCTGGGGGTCCAGAGACCGTGGTTTTATCGCAGAAACGACTTATGACATCGTTAGATGGAAAAGATTGTATTCTGAAATTGCAGACGTTAACCCGCCTTATTCAAGACCAAATCTGTTTAGGTTATTTACAGTTTGGGCAACCTTAAAAGGGATAGAAATTCCAGACTGGAAACAATTTGAGGACACCCCTACCCGACGTATTAAAGGCAGATTCGACGAACTGTCCAAAATTACCAAATACGCTGAATCCATACCAGACTGGCTCGATGAACTTGGTCGAAAAGAACTGGGCAAGCTATGGGAACCAGAAATCAAAGCTCTAAACGAGCAGGCTAAAGTCATACTTAGAACAAATACGTTAAAAACTACACCTAAAAAACTACAGCTCATTTTGGATGAGGAATTTATCCCGACCAAAATGGTGAAAGGCTATCCCGAGGCCCTAGAACTTTACGAACGAGCTGATGTATTTAAAACTGAAGCTTTCAAAAAAGGTCTTTTTGAGGTTCAGGACGGGTCTTCTCAAAAAGTAGCGCATGCGCTTGAACTCGAGCCGGGGATGCGTGTTGTAGATGCATGTGCTGGTGCAGGTGGCAAATCGCTTCACATGGCAGCCCTAATGGAAAACAAAGGGCAGATTATCGCTATGGATATCTATGCCAATAAATTGAAAGAATTAAAACGCAGAGCAAAAAGAGCTGGTGCTCATAACCTGGAGACACGGGTCATAGACTCCACCAAAGTCATCAAAAAACTACATGATTCTGCAGATCGAGTACTTATTGATGCTCCATGTACAGGACTTGGAGTTTTACGTCGAAATCCAGATGCAAAATGGAAATTGACTCCGGAATTTTTAGTCGAGATTAGAAAAAAACAACAGGACTTACTTCAGGACTATAGCAAAATGGTGAAACCCGGAGGATTATTGGTTTATGCCACCTGTTCTATTTTGCCTTCAGAAAACCAGATGCAAGTTCAGGAATTTTTAAATTCCGAATCTGGAAATGCTTTTGAAAAGAAAAGCGACGAAAAAATTCTCGCCCATAAGTCTGGTTTCGATGGTTTTTATTATGCTGTTCTTCAAAAAACCAGTTAATCCATATTATATTTTTCCGTCTCAAATGAAATATTTCCTCCTACCCTTCCTTTTTTTTTCATGGAATTTCAGCCTTGCACAAGTGCCTGCAAACTATTATAGTGATGCCCAGGGCCTTTCTGGTTATGAGCTAAAAACAGCTCTAAAAACTATTATTGATGATGTAAATGACGGCAACGGTCAACCTTATCATCAGGATCAGGGTTACGGGGCTTTATACACGGCATACGGTTCTCAAAACAGCGGGGATACGGATCATTATTTTGAAAAAGATGCTACGGTCTTAGACATGTATTCTGAGCGTATAAATGATCTAGACGACTATAATTATGAGCATTTTCAAAACCAGTGCGGGACCTACAACAGTGAAGGAGATTGCTATAACCGTGAGCATTTAGTTCCACAATCTACCTTTAACAGTAATTCTCCTATGAAAAACGATTATTTTCATGTAGTGCCATCAGATGGCTATGTAAATGGCGTTCGAGGAAGTTACCCTTTTGGTGAAGTAAGCGATCCGGATTATACCTCAAGCAATGGTTCCAAACGCGGACCCAATACATTTCCGGGCTACACAGGAACCGTTTTTGAACCTATTGATGAATTTAAAGGAGATATCGCAAGGTCTGTTCTCTATTTTGCCATTCGCTATGAAGACGAATTCAATAGCAGCTGGAAAAGCAATGGAGTTTTGGCCGGCAATTCACGGGATTTTTTCCTGGCATGGTATATCGATTTGTTGCTGTCCTGGCATAATAACGACCCGGTTAGCCAGAGAGAAATAGATAGAAACAACAATGGCTTTCAATTTCAGGGCAACCGAAATCCTTTGATAGACCATCCGGAATTTGCTTCCCAAATCTGGGAGAATTCCTCGGATAATGAAGCACCAACAGCTCCTCTGAATTTGCAGGCTGATGTTATCACCGATTCTAGCGTGAAGCTCATCTGGGATCCTGCTCAGGACAATATTGGCATAGATGAGTACATTATAGAACAGGACAATGTGAATATTCAACAGGTTCTCTCTCCTAACACCAGCTACACCGTTACCGGACTTTCATCTGAAATCCTGTATAACTTCAGGGTCTATGCTGTCGATAGAAGTGGGAATATTTCGGAACCTAGTCAAACTTTAGAAGTAACTACCCTGGCTGAATCCAATCTTTTAGTATTTGAAGATTTTGAAAATTGTAGCGCAAATCAGACTGATTTTACAAGAGTAAGTGAAGTGAGTGACATCATCTGGGAATGTACAAGTTTTGGAGAAAACGACTCCCAGGCTTACCAGATCAATGCCTATAGGGATGGAAATCAGGTTCCTAGTCTGGATTGGCTGATTTCAACTGAAAAAATAAACTTTGATGATTATGAGGTAGAGAGATTAAGCTTCTGGTCGTCTGCCAGTTTTGGAAACACCAAGCTCGAACTCCTGTACTCCTCAACTTACGATGGCAATGGAAACCCTTCCGATTTTGAATGGAATAAAATTCCAAATATCTCCATACCGCTTCATCCAAGCGGCAACAGTTCACTGTTTATTTTTGAGGCCAATGCAGTCGATATTTCAGCAGTGAGCGGCCAGGTATATATAGCTTTTAAATACGATACTACACAGGGTGAAAATGCAACACGGTGGACAGTAGATAATTTTTTAATCACCGGAAAACAACTCTTATCCGATTATTCGTTTAAGGATAAATTGGATGTCGTATTATATCCAAACCCATCTCAAAAATCAAAAGTTCATTTTGATTTTAATAAAACCGGACTTAAAACCTTGGAAGTTTACGACGTTACAGGTCGAAAACTTCTAACAAGAAGGACGCATCAAAAAAAATACATCGAAAACCTCAATCAACTTTCAAGAGGGAGCTATTTTATAAAGATTATTCAGGATGATAATTTCGTTGTAAAACGACTTATTTTAAATTAAAAAAGGTCAGATATACATCTGACCTTTTTTAATAATTTTTTGAAAAACAGTGTTTAATTCTTTTGCATTGGATTTGAACCCGTCTGTTGCTTCATCATCATCCCCTGCAGCTTTTGCTGTAGTTCAGGATTTTGTTGCACCTGAGCTCCAATTTCCTGGAATCTCTGCATAGTCAATCCTTTTTCCTTAATTTTTTCTTCCATCTTAGCCTGAGAAGCTGCTTGAATTTCTTTGATGACTATCATTACAGCCTCTTTTTGTTCAAGTTCTTCCGCTGTAGCATCAACTTCTACTTCAGGGTCCATTTCTGCCTGATAAATTTCATTAAAGCGCTCTGGGGTCATACCTTCTTTTTCGATAGCCACAACCATTTCCTGTTGAATGGTTTGATTCATCTGTTGAACTGACATATACGCTTCAGCAAATTTTTGTAATTCTGCATCTGTTACTTGAGCATCCTCAGTTTGAGCAGTCGCAGCAAAAAGCGTAAATAAAACTATGCCTAGAGTTGAAATTACTTTTTTCATGATTTTGATTTTGATTTGATTTAAAAGACAATAATAATGAATTAATATATCTGTGGAAATTCTAAACCCAAAATAAAGATAGGTTTAACTTATTGGTTTTGCATTTTATTAAAGCTTTATGCTTTTAGCTTCATTCCAGAATTTATCCATTTCAGTCAACGACATTTCAGATAAGTCTAAATTATGTGCTCTGGCTTTCTTCTCCAAATATTGAAATCTAAACATGAATTTTTTATTAGTACGCTCCAAAGCAGTCTCAGGATCTATCTTTAAAAATCTTGCATAATTGATCATGGAGAACAGGACATCCCCAAATTCTTCTTCCATTTTATCCTGATCCCTGTTATGGACTTCGTCCTGTAGTTCAGCAAGTTCTTCCTCCACTTTTTCAAAAACTTGTGCGGGATCTTCCCAGTCAAAGCCAACGCCAGCTGCTTTATCCTGTATCCGGCTTGCCTTGATAAGGGCAGGAAGCGATTTGGGAACGCCTTGTAAAACACTTGTGTTTCCTTCTTTCAGCTTTAGCTTTTCCCAGTTTGCTTTAACCTGAGTTTCATCGTTTGCTTCAACATCTCCATAGATGTGTGGATGTCTGTCGATGAGTTTCCGGCAAAGTGAATTGATCACATCGGCAATATCGAAATCGTCGGTTTCGCTACCTATTTTAGAATAAAATACAATGTGAAGCAAAACATCTCCAAGCTCTTTTTTTATTTCTTCTAAATCTTTTTCTAAAATTGCATCTCCTAACTCATATACTTCTTCAACCGTAAGGTTTCTTAAGGATTCCATGGTTTGCTTGCGATCCCAGGGACATTTCTCTCTCAATTCGTCCATGATATCCAGAAGTCTCTCAAAAGCCTCGAGTTGTTGTTGCCTGTTGTGCATCGTTTTTAATTTAAAGGTAAGGATATCCATCAAAAAACCCTCTAAAATCATTCAGAGGGCTTTGGAAACTTTGTATGTTTAGTTTTCTTCTTCTTTCGTTTCTTCTTCCTCCTTTGGGTCTGAAAAATCGGTTATATTTTTAGAGATTAACAAATTATACCATTGTATAACTTTCTTAATATCAGAAGGATAAACTCTATCCTCATCATATTCAGGTAGAATTTCACTAAAATAGTCTGTCAATTCGTTTTTGGAGGATTTATGATCTATTGAGGGCTTACCCTCCTCTTTTTCATAAATTTTTTGGAAGACTTCTCTTAAAGGAATTTCTTCAGTATACGTGTAAATAGCGATTTCACTAAGAATACTTACGTTATTTCTCATACTTACTGGAATTTTTTTACCGTCGATAAAGGATTCGGCAAGAAAACCACCGCGAGTTTGAGCTTTAAGTTCGTAAAGTCCTGGTTTCCCAGATATAGATAATATTTTGTCTAATTTCATTGTTTATTTTTTTGGCTGGCAAATATGCGAATTGTTTATTTTCTGGAATAGGTTTAGCGGCTTTTTTTAGCTAAGGGGTATTTCATTTTATATCCAACATCTATTTTACCTTTAGATATATTATTCAATTTACTTTTTATCAACCTTTTCTTAAGACTAGAAATTCTATCTGTAAATAAAATGCCTTCGATATGATCATATTCATGCTGGACAACTCTGGCTGGCAGTCCCGATAATACTTCTGTTTGTGCTTCGAAGTTTTCGTCTAAATAATCAATTTTTATGACAGGTTTTCTGAAAATATCTTCATGTATGTCTGGTATACTCAAACAGCCTTCATTAAAATCCCATTCGATACCGGTTTCCTCTGTAATTTTAGGATTGATAAACACGCGCCTGAATGACTCCAATTCCTTTCTTTCCTTATCGCTGAGGGAATCATCTTCTGCAAAAGGTTTGGCATCCACTATAAAAAGGCGAATGGATAATCCAATCTGAGGAGCTGCGAGTCCAACTCCACTGGCATTATACATGGTTTCAAACATATTATCGATGAGTTCATCTAGCTTGGGATAATCCTTAGAAATCTCTACAGCTTTCTTTTTCAACACAGGAGAACCGTAAGCTACAATAGGTAATGTCATTATCTCAATTTTAGTGAGAGGGTAAAAACCCTTTATGGTTTAATTCTGCAAAAATACAGGTTTTATTTATTCTGAATTTGTCATTTGAAAATTTTAAAAGCAATAAGCTTATTTTAAATAACTCTGAAGTAAAATGGTAGCACTTATTTCATCGACCAAGCCTTTATTTTGTCTTTTCTTTTTTTTGAGCCCTGAATCTATCATCGTTTGAAAAGCCATCTTTGAAGTAAAGCGCTCGTCCATTCTAACGATTTTCAGAGCGGGAAACAACTTTTGAACGTCTTCTATAAAAAGCAAAATATTTTTTTCAAGCTGCATAGGTTTCCCATCAGTGAATTTGGGTTCGCCGACAACAAGTGTATCAATAGATTCTGAAGGAATTATAGCTTTTAGTTCTTCCATTAAAGTTCTAGAGTCTACAGTTTTTAGACCGGAAGCGATCATCTTCATTTCATCAGAAATAGCCAATCCCGTTCGCTTTATTCCAAAATCTAAGGCTAAAACTTTAGTTTTCATAAGCATAGTTAAGCAGCAAATATAAGGCATAGCGAACTATAATGAATTTAACCATAAACCTTATCTTCGCAAAAAAAAACAGACATGGACGATTTAAAACAAAAAATACTCAGAGCTTGGGACAACAGAGACTTACTTCAGGAAAAAGAAACCATTGAGGCTATTCGAGCTGTCATTTCCAAACTGGATAGCGGTGAGTTGCGTTGCGCAGAACCAACCAAAGAAGGCTGGCTGGTGAATGAATGGGTGAAAAAAGGTGTTGTTCTTTATTTCCCGATTCAGAAAATGGAAACCTTGGAAGCAGGTATTTTCGAATACCACGATAAAATGCCATTGAAAACAGGATATAAAGAAAAGGGAATACGTGTAGTCCCCAATGCCGTGGCAAGACATGGCGCCTATATTTCGAGCGGGGTTATCATGATGCCTAGTTATGTCAATATCGGAGCTTACGTAGATGAAGGTACCATGGTAGATACGTGGGCAACCGTTGGAAGCTGTGCTCAAATTGGTAAAAATGTTCACTTATCTGGAGGTGTTGGCATTGGCGGCGTTTTAGAACCCTTACAAGCCGCACCTGTTATTATAGAAGACAATGCCTTTTTAGGATCAAGAAGCATTGTAGTTGAAGGTGTACGTGTTGAAAAGGAAGCTGTACTCGGTGCTAATGTCGTATTAACGGCTTCAACAAAAATTATAGATGTGACAGGACCTGAACCCGTGGAAATGAAAGGCGTGGTCCCTTCTAGATCTGTAGTGATTCCCGGAAGTTATACCAAAAAATTTCCCGCTGGAGAATACAATGTCCCCTGTGCTTTAATTATTGGAAAACGAAAAGAAAGCACCAATAAGAAAACATCGCTTAATGATGCACTAAGAACATATGATGTAGCGGTGTAAAAAGCCTCTCCCTCCCGATAGCAATCAGGGGATCCCCCAAGGGGAGGGACTTAATAACATTATGGAAAAGAAAAAGATAAAAGTTAACTCAAAAAAAGCCACTCCTCGGGAGGGTCCCGATATCTATCGGGAGGGGAGGAATAAGCCCTCTTTTGGAGGGGCTATAGAGGAATTTAAAATATTGGTTATCCAGCAAAAAATGATCGGAGACGTTCTTGTCTCCAGTCTTATTTGTGAAAACTTAAAGCTGAATTATCCAGAGGCAGAAATTCATTACCTAGTCAACAGGTTTACACTTCCAGTCATTGAAAATAATCCTTACATAGATGAAGTTATCATCTTTGAAGACGTTTATAGATCTAATAAGTTAGAGTTTTACAAATTCCTCAAACAAATCAGAAAGGCAAAATATGATGTAGTTATCGATGCTTACGGTAAACTTGAAAGTAATTTAATAAGTGTTTTTTCTGGCGCTAAAACCAAAATCGGTTGGAATAAACCTATAAGCAATTTCATTTGTACATCAACTGTAAATATTTCAGACTATCCGGAATTTGGTTTAGGATCTGCAATAGAAAACCGTTTGAATCTCGTAAAAGCTTTTAATCATTCTAAGCTATATAGCAATCAACCTAAGATTCATCTTACGGCTCATGAGCTTAATAATGCAAAAGAAAGAATTCGAGCTATCCAGACAAAAGAAAGCCAGCCTGTTGTGATGATTAGTGCTTTAGGAAGTAACGAGACTAAAACTTACCCCTTAACCTTTATGGCTGAAGTTTTAGATTTTATAACTCTTCACAGCAAGGCTTTATTAATTTTGAATTTTATGCCCGCACAAATCAAGTCCATCGAAAAGCTTTTTTTACTTTGTGAGGAAAGAACCAGGCAAAAAATTTTACTTGATTTTGAAATTGGAGGGTTAAGAGAATTTATGTCTATTGCAAAATTTTGCAAGGCTATAATTGGCAATGAAGGTGGGGCTACTAATATGGGGAAAGCTTTGGATATCCCAACGTTTTCAATATTTTCTCCTCGAATTAAAAAAGAAGGATGGAATGGATTCGAAAACACAACGTTAAAGCATGTATCCGTTCATTTAAAAGACTTTAATGCAAAGCATTTCGAAAATCAAACTTCAAAAAAAGCAAATGAAATATATGAAGAATTCACTCCTGACCTTTTTTTTGACTCTCTGAAGGTGTTTTTAGCTAAACATGTAAATTGAGGCCGTATAAAGTTTTCACTTTTTTTTCTTTCCGAGTTATTTCTCTTATTTTATTGTTGATTTGCCAAGCTTCATCATTAACATAACCTCTCTCATGTTCCAAATGAGCACAAATGGCAAAATAACGCACCCTTTTAGGTTTAATCCCATAATTGATTAGCCGTTCTCCAAACTCTCTGTCTTCTCCACCATATTTCATTCGCTCATCAAAACCATTCACAATGAGAATATCTTTTTTCCATGCAGAAGCATTACCGCCGTTCCAACTTGGTTTCGTTGTTGTAATGAAATTCATAAGCTTAGCAATAGCTTTACTCTTGCTGAGTTTTATGTTCTTAAAATTTGTTTTAAGGCCATGTCTTTTTAGCCATGATAAATCAAAACATTCCTGATTTAAAATATTGTTTTTTGAAATAAGTGAAGATAATTGCAAAGAAAGAGGAAAATGTCCGCCAGATAAAAAACGATTAAAAGACCTGTGAGACAGATGTGCTTCCACAAAATCCATCCTGGGAATACAGTCGCCGTCTGTGAATATACAATAATCTGTTGTTGTTGCTAATATAGCTTTATTAAGTATTCGTGTTTTCTGAAAACCTTCATCCTTATGCCATACGTGAGTGATTGAGAGCTGAGTTTTTCCGGAAATGGCCTCTACCATTTTTTTTGTCTCATGTGTAGAGCCGTCATCTGCTATAATAATTTCAAAATCTGAGACGGTCTGCACACTATAACCCCATAAGACTTTTTCTAACCATTCCGGAGAGTTATAAGTACTTATAATAACAGATGCTCTCATATTTTTAAGTTCTACTACAAAACTAATTTATTTTAAAACTTCTCAAATCAATTATCAATTTATTATCTATAAACTACAACAATATTTTACATTTGCAGACTCAATATTCCCAATCAACCAAATCTATTATGCCCAAAATCTCGGCACTGATTATTACACTTAATGAAGCAAAAAATATTGGCTTTGTTATTGAAAATTTGAGTTTTGCCGATGAAATCATCGTTGTAGATTCTTTTTCTGAGGATGAAACTGTTTTAATTGCAAATTCATATCCCAATGTCAAGGTCTTTCAACATCCTTTCGAGGATTTTACCAAGCAAAGAAATTTTGCTTTAAGCAAGGCAAACTATGAATGGATTCTTTTTTTAGATGCCGATGAAAGGGTTACCACACCCCTAAGGGAAGAAATAGTATCAACCATAAATCAAGAGAATACTGAAGACGCATACTATTTCTATAGAAAATTCATGTTTAAAAATGAACCTCTGCATTTCAGCGGTTGGCAGACTGACAAAAATATTCGGCTTTTCAAGAAAAAGAAATCAAAATATACTGAAGATCGACTAGTGCATGAAGTTCTAAAAGTGGAAGGTAGTGTTTCCTCCCTAAAAAATAAACTGATACATTACTCTTATCATAGCTTTAAGTCTTACAAGCAAAAAATGGTAAACTATGCACACCTGAAAGCCAAAGAATTACATAATAAAGGAGTAAAACCGAATGCTTTTCATTATGTCATTAAACCTCTTTATAAATTTCTGCATGCTTACATTCTAAGAATGGGGATTTTGGATGGAAGAAAAGGCTTTATTATTTGCTATCTTAATGCCCTGAGTGTTTATAAGCGTTATCCTATACTGAAAGAAATTTCAAAAAAGTGATTTTATTTTTTTTTTCCGCTTTTGCTTTTGATGAAATTTTCGTTGAAATTCTGACGTAAACTCCCACATCAGCTTAAAGACTTCGGCTTTTGGCTTATCTATAAGTTTTGCATATTCATCACTCATAACTTCTACCATATCTTTTTTTGGTGTAAGTCTTCTGAAATTAAACATGCGTTCCTGAAAATTCAACTCTTTAAATTTCATCCTATTAAGATCTACAAGAGAAAATTTGATTTTGTCTTCTCCTAAAAAAATAAGCGTATTTCCCGGAGAATGATCTTGGAATTCCACTCCTTTCTCATGAAGTTGAAAGGTGAAACGTGTAAAAGCTCTTAAAATATGTTCATGATTTGGAATTCCAGGCTGATGTACTAACTCTCTGTATGTGAGATCTGGCGTCAAGTGTTCACTGATATAAAATGACTTTCCAAAACCAATTCCCTTTTTGAATTCAAAATAAGCGATTGGATTTGGTGTTGCAACTCCTTTTTCCTTTAAGATAGTGGCATACTCAAAGGAGCGCCTGGCTTTGGATTTCCTGAAATATTGATAAGCAATTTGATTGATAAAATGAGGCTCCTTAAAGGATTTTATGTTCAAAGTTAAACCTTCAAAATCAACAGTTTTAATAACATTTCTATCGCTATTTCCAAATACAGTTCCTATAGAATCAAAAGTATTTATAAGGTCTAATATTGAACTGAGATGATTTTCAAAGTTTTTTGAAACTTTATAAGACATAGTATAGATTAAATAATAAGAATTACAATTATGAGTTATTTATTGGATTTAGTTTTTTAATATAAAAATCTTTTTAGTTGATTACATTTGTAAAACAGTAGTTAATTTCTAATTTTTTAAATTGAAACAAAATCCAGAAAGCAAATATGTAATTATAGTTCCAGTTTACAAAGATAAACTGACTCACAACGAAAAATTAGTCTTTGAAAACTTATTTGAACTTTACAATAAAAATCAAATAAGCATTATTTGCCCAAAACATCTTCATTTGCCTGTTCAATTACAAAGTCTTAATACCGAAAGATTTGATGATTATTTTTTTTCAAGCATTTCTGGATATAACAGGTTACTGCTTAGCTTTGAATTTTATAAAAGATTTGAAGCCCATAGGTTTATTTTGATTCATCAATTAGATGCTTATCTTTTTAGTGATAATTTGGCATTTTGGTGTGATCAAAATTATGATTACATCGGGGCACCTTGGTTGAGGGACGAAAGCTTTTTGGCTAAACTTTTCAGATCGAAAAAGGTAAAGGATAGAGAAGCAATCTTCAATAAAGTTGGTAATGGAGGCTTATCATTGAGAAAAGTGAATTCATTTTTAAATTTTATTCAAGATCATAAAAGTCTTATCGACTTAAACAGTCACCATAAATTATATGGGATTGAGGATGTATTTTGGTCTTTAGTAGCTCCAAAATATGCCTCGTTTAAAATTCCTGATGTAAAAACTGCTGCAGGATTTTCATTGGATAGAAAGCCGAAATTGGGCCTGAAGCTAAATAATTTCAAATTACCATTTGGATGCCATGGATTTGAAAAAAAGAAGACTAAGCATTTTTGGAAAAATTATATAAAAGGACTTGAGTAACAGAATTACAGGAGCTAAAGACAGCTTTTTAAATTACAAAATGATTAATAACAAGCATATTTATGGATTATCTGAATAAAAAAGGCAAATACTACTTCAACAAAAGACCTGAAATGTTAGAGTTTTGTCCTGAAGATGCAAAAACGATATTGGACGTGGGCTGTGGACAAGGAGCTTTTGCCAAACAGATAAAAGATAAATATCATACTGAAACCTGGGGGATAGAATATATGCGATCCCATGGTGAAAAAGCCGAGAAAATTTTAGATAAAGTATTCATTGGAGAATGTGAAAAATTCATTGATGATTTACCAAACGACTATTTTGATGTTATTTATTTTAATGATGTATTGGAGCATTTGATAGACCCATACATGGTCTTAAATAAAATGAAAAATAAACTGACAAAAAAAGGACGGATAATAAGTTCGATCCCTAACATAAGATACCACAGCGCCTTAAAATCGCTAGTTCTTAAAAAGGATTGGAAATATGAAGAAAGCGGAGTGATGGATCATACACATTTGAGGTTTTTCACCAAAAAAAGCATTAAAAGAATGTATGAAGATTTAGGTTTCAAAATCATTACACATAAAGGAATTAATAAAACAGGTTCACTAAAACCCTATCTTTATAATCTTTTTTTATTTTTTTCTGCTTTCGACATTTTCTTTGTTCAATATGCCACAGTAGTCAAAAAGTAATTCAAATAAAGACAAAACTATGAAGGATCAAAAAGAAACCATACAAGACTGCATACAGACCCTTAAAAGGGGCGGACTAATCCTCTACCCTACTGACACGGTTTGGGGAATTGGCTGCGATGCTACAAACGCAGAAGCTATCGACAAAATTTATGAGTTAAAACAAAGAGCTAATGACAAGTCCTTAATTTGTTTGGTTTCGGACTTTAAAATGCTCAATCAATATGTGGAAGAAATCCCGGAAGTAGCTTATGATATTTTAAAATATGCAGATAAACCTACAACGATAATTTATCAGAATCCAATCAGAATTTCAACCAATCTTATCGCAGAGGATGACACCTTGGGTATAAGAGTCGTCAATGATATTTTTGCTAAAGAGCTTGTAAAGAAATATAAAAAGCCCATTGTTTCCACTTCTGCCAACATCAGTGGACAAAAAACACCCGCCAATTTCTATGAAATTTCAGAAGAGATTTTAAAAGGCGTAGACTATGTCGTAAATTTGCACCAATCCAATAAAAACAAAAAACCTTCCACAATCATTAAATTAGATCTTGATGGTAAGGTTGAAGTGATTCGCAAATAAAATGTCTGATAATTATTACCAAGAAGCCTTACAACATAAAATATTTACTGTTCTCTCTGAAGCCGCAGACGAACTCAACTTAGAGGCTTACGTCATAGGTGGCTTTGTAAGGGATTTCTTTTTAAAACGCGGTGATGCCAAAGATATTGACGTTGTCGCCGTTGGCAGCGGTATTGAACTGGCTGAAAAAGTTTCAGAAAAGTTACCTGGTAAACCAGCGGTTAAGGTTTTTAAAACTTACGGTACAGCTATGCTGAATATTTTTGGGCTTGAAGTTGAATTTGTGGGTGCAAGAAAAGAATCTTATTCTGAAGACAGTAGAAACCCTGAGGTGGAACAAGGAAATCTCAAAGATGATCAAAATCGCAGGGACTTCACCATCAATGCACTTGCGCTTCAACTGAACAAGGCTCATTTCGGCAAACTTTTAGACCCTTTTGACGGTTTGAAAGATTTGAAATCACAATTGATTAAAACACCTTTAAATCCGGAAATTACATTTTCTGATGATCCTCTGAGGATGCTGAGAGCCATTAGGTTTTCATCTCAATTGAATTTTGTGATTGAGCCGAAATCCGTTCAGGCTATTCAGGATCATGCTTCAAGGATCGATATTGTTAGCAAGGAACGTATAGTTTCCGAATTAAACAAAATTCTGGCGTCTGAAAAGCCTTCCATAGGCTTTAAATTACTTCACGATACTACACTGCTGAAGCGAATACTTCCTGAGCTCACCAATCTGGAAGGCATAGATGAAATTGACGGACAAAAACATAAAGACAACTTCTGGCATACCCTGGAAGTAGTAGACAATATTTCCAAAGAAACCGATAATTTATGGCTGCGCTGGGCCGCCTTACTGCATGACATAGGGAAAGCCCCCACAAAACGGTTTCATAAAAAAATTGGATGGACTTTTCATGGACATGAATTTAAAGGGTCCAAAATGGTGTATCAAATTTTTAAAAGATTAAAAATGCCACTGAATGATAAAATGAAATTCGTTCAAAAGCTTGTTTTGCTAAGTTCAAGACCAATAGCCATTGTGGATGAAGACGTAACTGATTCTGCTGTAAGACGATTGGTTCACGATACTGGCGAACATCTGGAAGACTTAATGACACTTTGTGAAGCAGATATCACCACTAAAAATCCTAGACGCTACAAAAAATATCACAACAATTTCAAACTCGTAAGAGACAGAATTAAGGAGGTTGAAGAGCGTGATAAAGTAAGGAATTTTCAGCCTCCGGTCTCAGGAACTGAAATCATGGAAACCTTCAATATCCAGCCTTGTCAGGCCGTTGGAGAAATTAAGGCGAAAATTAAAGAGGCTATACTAGATGGTGTTATCCCCAATGAATATGATGCCGCTTATGAATTTATGCTCAAAGTAGGAGAATCTTACGGCTTTAAACCACAGACTTAATATTTCTCAAAAACATCCCAAAATACCCTTCTAAAATTGATAATAAGGGTTCCAACTAAAGCATATAAATTATCTTTGGTAAAAATATAAATCGTGTTTAGAAAATCTATAAAAGCATCCCTAATTATCATTTACCTCGTTATCATCGCAGGAGCTGTGGTAAGGATGACTGGAAGCGGTATGGGGTGTCCTGACTGGCCGAAATGCTTTGGTTACTATATCCCGCCTACAGAAGAAAGTCAGTTGAAATGGGAAGAGAATCATGATTATTTTAAAGGACAAGTCATTATTGTGGAGGAATCACTTAAAGTGGCCAAAAAACCTTTTACGTCATCAGAAACTTTTAAGCAATCGCATTGGAATACCTATGAAAAACATGATTATGCTGAGTTCAATGCCGCTCATACATGGATAGAATACATCAACAGACTTCTGGGGGCGCTTTCTGGTATTGCCATACTGATCATGACCATAAGTTCGTTTGGTCAATGGAAGAAAAATAAAAAACTAACCTTATTTTCTGTATTATGTCTGGTCTTGCTTTTATTCCAAGCTTGGTTGGGCGCGACAGTTGTTTACTCTGTTTTATCCCCTGTCAGAATTACCATACATATGCTTGTGGCCCTTTTACTGGTAGCCCTGCTTATTTATATCCTCAAGTTATCTTCGAACAATGACTCTTCATTGAAAACCACATTTACATTTAGAAACTTACTTGTGTTTGCCGTTATTCTTAGCTTAATTCAGGTGGCTATGGGGACTCAAGTCAGGCAGTTTGTGGATGAACAGATAGATATGGTAGGTTATTCTAATAAAAGCCAATGGCTGGAAAATCCTACGTTGGTTTTTTATGCGCATCGCTCATTTTCTATTTTAGTGCTTCTGCTGAATGCTGGGATCTGGTGGCTGAATAAATCCAGAAATTTGGGCTTTAAATTAACGAACTGGATGATGTTATTAGTTGCTTTTGAAATTCTGAGCGGAATCGCCATGTATTATTTAGATTTCCCGTTTCTTTCTCAACCTTTACATTTAGTCTTTGCGGCTTTGTTATTTGGAGTTCAATTTTATATTTTAATGCAAAGTTTTGAAGCGAAATTAATTTCAAAAAAACAAAATTTATGATTTATAAATATAGAGTCGTTTTAGACACCTTGGACGATGTCATAAGAGATATCGAAATAAGAGATGATTCCACTTTGGAAGACCTTCACAATTCTATTGCTCAGGCTTTTGGATTTGATGGAACCGAAATGGCTTCATTTTATAAAAGTGATGAGGAATGGAATCAGGGAGAAGAATATTTGCTCTTCAACATGGGTGATGAGGATGATAGAGTCAATATGATGAATGAAACCACACTGGACAGCGTTTTTTCCAGAGATCAAACCAAAATGATATATGTCTACGATTTCTTTAGCATGTGGACATTTTATGTAGAATTAGCTGATATTGCTGAACCAGAAGAAGGGCAAGACTACCCTAATCTCATGTTTGCTCAGGGCCAGCTACCCGAGTCTCCGCCTGAAAAGAAATTCGAGGCTGAAAAATTGGATGATTTTGATGATGATAAGGACGATGATGACGATGACATCACATTTGAAAACTTAGATGATTTCGATTTTGATGAAAACTGGAATTAATCAAATTCTACTAACATTAACAGATAAACACATACTTTTTATATGATCAACTTATTCAGTGCTCAAATTGAGAGCATGTCCATTCACCGTGTAGGTAACAAAAGCCGAAATGAATCCCTATTTATTTCTGAAGAACCTCATGAGTTGTCTGATGAACTGAAACCTCTTATCAAAGAGTATTTCCTTAAATCATTTAGAGACAAAGAGGAAAACTACTACCATTTCGTCCATGACAATGATCTGGAGTTTCACCAGCTCTTCAGCCTCACTACAGATATTTTTAACAACCCGTCTGAAAGTCATTCCATCTCCAAAAAGATAACGAGACTGCTTTTTGAAGAGTCAAAGCACCAACACATAAAAGGTGGAGAAGTCTATGTGGTTTATTTTGAAAATATGCTTTTAGACAACGAAAAAGTCTCTGCAGTAGGAATTTTTAAATCCGAATTGAAACATGATTTTCTTCAGTTTGAAGAAAAGCAAAACAACCTGGACCTTATTCTTCAACAAGGTGTTTATTTGAATAAATTAGATAAAGGCGCCTTGATTTTCAATACTGAAAAAGAAAACGGTTACAAAATACTTTCAGTAGATTCCAATAAATACGATACCAAATATTGGCTAGAACAATTCCTTCAAGTTGACTTTTTTGAAGATGAGAATTTTTATACCAAAAAGTATTTGAAATTCTGTGAGAATTTCGCCAAAGACGTCGTCCTCCCTGCTGAAGATAAGCAGCAAGAAGTGCTTTTCATGAATAAAGCCATGAATCATTTCGCCTCCAATGACAACTTCAACGAACAAAATTTCCTGAAAGATGTCCTCGAGAATCCAGCTCTGGAACCTGAATTTCAAAACTATAAAACGGAAAAAGCGCCGAAATATAAAGTCGAAGACCTTTCGGATTTTCCGATATCAAATACTGCAGTGACGGCAGCGCGAAAAAAAATAAAAAGCGTAATTAACCTGGACACCAATGTCCAAATTAAAATGGATTTTGTAAAAGGGGACAGCGCCGAAAAATTCATTGAAAAAGGCTGGGATGAAGATCGTCAGATGTTTTATTATCTCGTTTATTTCAACAAGGAAGAAAAAAGCTAAATCAAAATTAATTTATGTCAGATATCAATCCATTATTACAAAAATTTGATCACCCTCCTTTTTCAAAGATAAAAACAGAACACTTCAAACCTGCCTTTCAAAAAAGTTTGAAAGCAGCAAGAAAAGAGATTGAATCAATAGTCTCAAATTCTGATTCTCCTTCCTATAAGAATACTATCGAAGCACTGGAATTTTCAGGAAACCTATTAGGAAGAATCAGTAGTATATTCTTTAATTTAAATTCTGCTGAAACCAATCCTGAAATTCAAAAATTAGCTCAGGAAATATCACCTCTTTTGAGTGAATTTAATAATGACTTGCTCCTAAATACCGATTTATTCAAAAAAATCAAATATGTTTTTGACAACAGGACTTCTCATCATTATTCTGAAGAACAATTGACACTTCTTGAAAAAATCTATAAAAATTTTACAAGAAACGGAGCTAACTTGGACAAGGAAAAACAAGCCAGATTAAGAGAAATAGACAAATTACTATCACTTGCTTCTTTAAAATTTGGCGAAAATGTTTTAGCCGAGACCAATAACTTTGAGTTACATATTTCTGATGAAAGCGAGTTAGAGGGCATTCCTAATTCTGTAAAAGATTCTGCCAGAGAACTGGCAAAAGAAAAAGCTAAGGAAGGTTATATTTTGACTTTAGACTATCCCACTTACATCCCGGTAATGAAGTTTGGTGAAAATAGAGACTTAAGAAAACAAATGTTTTTAGGCTTTGGTTCCAAGGCTTTCAAAAACAATGAATTCAATAATGAAAAACAAGTTTTAGATATCGTAGAATTGAGATTGGAAAGAGCCCAACTATTGGGATTCGATTCTCACGCTGATTTTGTTCTTCAGGAAAGAATGGCGAAAAGCATAGACAATGTGGAATCTTTTCTGGATGATATTCTGGAAAAAGCGCTTCCGGCAGCAGAGAAAGAAATACAGGAACTAAAGAGTTTTGCCTTAGAAAAAGATGGCCTCAAAAAGTTTCAAAAATGGGATAAAGCTTATTATACTGAAAAGCTTAAGCAGAAAACCTTTGATTTAGACGAAGAGACGCTTAAGCCGTATTTTGAACTGAATCAGGTGATCAAGGGTATGTTTGAAATCACCGCGAACCTTTTCAAGTTAAGATTTGAGAAAGATGAGAGCTTAGAGGTGTACCATAAAGACGTGGTGACCTACAAAGTCTTTGAAAATAACAAGTATTTAGCCACATTATATGCTGATTTTCATCCAAGACCCGGCAAGAGAGATGGCGCCTGGATGACTACATATAAAGATCAATACAAACACGATGGTGTAGAAGAAAGACCACAAGTCTCAATTGTTTGTAATTTTTCAAAACCAACAAAAAAACAGCCTTCACTTTTAACTTTTAATGAAGTTACCACCCTTTTTCATGAATTTGGACATGCATTACACGCTATGAATGCCAATACGACCTATCCATCGCTTTCTGGTGCTTCAGTCTACTGGGACTTTGTAGAACTCCCTAGTCAGCTCATGGAAAATTGGTGTTATGAAAAAGAAGCTTTGGAGCTATTTGCAAAACACTACGAAACAAATGAAGTTTTACCTTTAGATTATATTGAAAAAATCAAGCGCTCTTCAAATTTTATGGAAGGTATACAGACCACTAGACAGGTAAGCTTCGGAAAGCTTGATATGGCATGGCACGCCCTGAAAAGCACCAAAGGCATCACTGATGTAAAAGCGCATGAGAACATAGCCTTTGCCTCTACAGAGTTATTGCCTGAGCTTGATACTATCTGTATGAGCACAGCATTTGGGCACATCTTCCAGGGCGGTTATAGTTCTGGGTATTACTCTTATAAATGGGCAGAAGTACTAGATGCGGATGCTTTCGAACTGTTTAAAAAGGAAGGAATTTTCAATGAATCTGTAGCTATGAATTACAAAGAAAATATACTTCAAAAAGGGGGAACCATCGAACCGATGAAGCTCTATAAAAAATTCAGAGGCAGGAAACCAGACCCAGAAGCATTGCTCAAGAGAGCTGGTCTGATCTAAGTTTAAGTTCTTTATAGAAGACAAAAAAGAAAAATCTGCATAATTGAGTTTATGCAGATTTTTTTGTGGTGATGAATTTAAAAAGATTAAAAATAAATAACCCTTAATTACAGATGTAATTAAGTGTTTATGTTTAGTATAAAGAAGGCGGCGACCTATTCAATGACTGCCTGTGAATACAAGTGTAAGGCTGTATGAACAGCTGCAGGAACCTGCCAGTCCGGACAAGGCTGGTTAATCCCGAAATGCAGTGCTTCGGGGCTCTTCCACGCTGATGATTATTTATATTGGAGGTCATGCCAGCTCATTAACTAAGCGAAGGGCATTTTTTTAAACAAGAAAACCCCGACTAAAAAGTCAGGGTTTTTCTATAAAGAAGGCGGCGACCTACTCTTCCACGGTATGTAGTACCATCGGCGCTAACGGGCTTAACTGCTCTGTTCGGAATGGGAAGAGGTGAGCCCCGTTGCT
>NZ_FNCW01000034.1 GCF_900099815.1 Psychroflexus sediminis
CCTTTGGGGAGCTAGAGGGGAAAACGTTCATTGACATATTGAGAATATATAAGAATACGAGAGTAAGAGCATGCTTTTTTTTAGGAAGAAGTATGAGATTAAAATAACTAATAATTATCGAATAGATAAGCTTATTAAGGGCGTATGGGGGATGCCTAGGCTCTCAGAGGCGACGAAGGACGTGACAAGCTGCGATAAGCTGCGGGGATTAGCACATATGAGTTGATCCGCAGATTTCCGAATGGGGCAACCCACTATACTGAAGGTATAGTATTCTGGCTGTAATGGTCAGAAAGCGAACCCGGTGAACTGAAACATCTAATTAGCCGGAGGAAGAGAAAACAATAGTGATTTTGCTAGTAGCGGCGAGCGAACGTGAAACAGCCCAAACCAGTACTGTTACGGCAGTGCTGGGGTAGTAGGACTACGATATCTTGATACATTTTGAACCCAAATATTTTGGAAAGAATACCCATAGAAGGTGACAGGCCTGTAGGGGTAAGGGATGTATCGAGTAGTAGTATCCTGAGTAGTGCGGGGCACGAGAAACCTTGCATGAATCAGCCGGGACCATCCGGTAAGGCTAAATACTACTGAGAGACCGATAGTGAACCAGTACCGTGAGGGAAAGGTGAAAAGAACCTTGAATAAAGGAGTGAAATAGACCCTGAAACCATACGCTTACAAGCGGTCGGAGTCCCGTTTACGGGATGACGGCGTGCCTTTTGCATAATGAGCCTACGAGTTACCACCGTTAGCAAGGATAAATAATTCAGTTATGGATCCGTAGCGAAAGCGAGTCTGAATAGGGCGAATAAGTTAGCTGTGGTAGACGCGAAACCGTGTGATCTACCCTTGGGCAGGTTGAAGCTGTGGTAACACATAGTGGAGGACCGAACCCGTTGACGTTGAAAAGTCTTGGGATGACCTGAGGGTAGGGGTGAAAGGCCAATCAAACTCGGAAATAGCTCGTACTCCCCGAAATGCATTTAGGTGCAGCGATTAAATAGTTTTATAGAGGTAGAGCTACTGATTGGATGCGGGGGCTTCACCGCCTACCAATTCCTGACAAACTCCGAATGCTATAAAATGTTTTTAATCAGTGAGGGCATGGGTGCTAAGGTCCATGTCCGAGAGGGAAAGAACCCAGAGCATCAGCTAAGGTCCCCAAATATATACTAAGTTGAACAAACGAGGTTGGACTGCTTAGACAGCTAGGATGTTGGCTTGGAAGCAGCCATTCATTTAAAGAGTGCGTAACAGCTCACTAGTCGAGCGGTCCGGCATGGATAATAATCGGGCATAAGTATATTACCGAAGCTATGCT
>NZ_FNCW01000032.1 GCF_900099815.1 Psychroflexus sediminis
ATATCTGATGTCTATTCTCTAACATCTCACTTCTAATAAGTTGACATAATAAAAATATATAAGAATTGCAGGGTAATGGCTTTGCTCTTTAGAGTCTGAAGTAAGGAATTAAAATAATAATCATCTTCATAGATAAGCTCTTCGGATAATTAGTATCACTTGGCTATGACATTACTGCCTTTACACCTGTGACCTATCAACCCCATCGTCTTTGGGGATCCTTTAAAGAAATCTCATCTTGTGGTGGGTTTCGCGCTTATATGCTTTCAGCGCTTATCCCTTCCAAACGTAGCTACTCTGCTATGCTCCTGGCGGAACAACAGATACACCAGAGGTTTGTCCAACTCGGTCCTCTCGTACTAGAGTCAGATCCACTCAAATTTCTAACGCCCACTGTAGATAGAGACCGAACTGTCTCACGACGTTCTGAACCCAGCTCGCGTGCCACTTTAATGGGCGAACAGCCCAACCCTTGGGACCTTCTCCAGCCCCAGGATGTGACGAGCCGACATCGAGGTGCCAAACCCCCCCGTCGATGTGAGCTCTTGGGGGAGATCAGCCTGTTATCCCCGGAGTACCTTTTATCCTTTGAGCGATGGCCCTTCCATGCGGAACCACCGGATCACTATGCTCTACTTTCGTACCTGATCGACTTGTAGGTCTCTCAGTCAAGCTCCCTTATGCCATTGCACTCTACGCACGGTTACCAAGCGTGCTGAGGGAACCTTTAGAAGCCTCCGTTACTCTTTTGGAGGCGACCACCCCAGTCAAACTACCCACCAAGTAATGTCCCCCCATTGGGGGTTAGGCTTCAAACAAGTAAAGGGTGGTATTTCAACAATGACTCCACTGCCCCTAGCGAGGCCGCTTCAATGTCTCCCACCTATCCTACACATCACTTATCCAAAGTCAATACTAAGCTATAGTAAAGGTTCACGGGGTCTTTTCGTCCCACAGCGGGTAATCGGCATCTTCACCGATACTACAATTTCACCGAGGTCATGGCTGAGACAGTGTCCAGATCGTTGCACCATTCGTGCAGGTCGGAACTTACCCGACAAGGAATTTCGCTACCTTAGGACCGTTATAGTTACGGCCGCCGTTTACTGGGGCTTCAATTCAATGCTTTGCCGAAGCTAACATCTCCTCTTAACCTTCCAGCACCGGGCAGGTGTCAGGCCCTATACTGCATCTCTCGATTTAGCAGAGCCCTGTGTTTTTGATAAACAGTCGCCTGGACCTCTTCACTGCGGCCCCCAACCGAAGTTGGGGGCGACCCTTCTCCCGAAGTTACGGGCCCATTTTGCCTAGTTCCTTAGCCATGAATCTCTCGAGCACCTTAGATTTCTCATCCCAACTACCTGTGTCGGTTTACGGTACGGGTTGCTTTAATTGATTTTCTTGGAAGAACGGCCTCTAGATTATCACCGCCACCGTAGCTTTGGTGTACTATCCCATCCTTACAGATGGTTCAACGTACTATTCCGTCAGTACGCACTAGATTTCCTTCTCCGTCTCTTTTAATTTAAAGCAAGTAGCAGAATATTAACTGCTTGTCCATCGACTACCCCTTTCGGGTTCGCCTTAGGCCCCGACTAACCCTCAGCTGATTAGCATAGCTGAGGAATCCTTGGTCTTTCGGTGTGCGGGTTTCTCGCCCGCATTATCGTTACTTATGCCTACATTTTCTTTTCTAATCGCTCCAGCATACCTTACAGTACACCTTCTGCGCAGATTAGAATGCTCCCCTACCTCTTATAGATTAATCTATAA
>NZ_FNCW01000005.1 GCF_900099815.1 Psychroflexus sediminis
TTTTTCCTTGCATTACTAAAGATAATCAATTCCAAACTTTTCAATGCCAATCAATTATATATATTTACAAGAAATTGAGTTGTGCAACAGGCACAATGTGTATGACGAATCTACCATGACGGCTACTACTGAAATGAAAGAAGGGGTTATTTCTGTAGATCCACGTGATGTTGAAGGTGCTGTGTATTATATGCCTGTACCTAAATCTCCTCACGGACTGGATGTCGATCCATCGGGTCAGTACATCATCGGTAACGGTAAATTATCAACTCAGCTAAGTGTGTATTCTTTTGAAAAAATTCAAAATGCAATTCAAAACAAAGATTTTGATGGTGATGCTTATGGCATTCCAATCTTAAGCTTTGAATCTGTCCTTGAAGGTGTCGTAGATAGCGGTGGATTAGGCCCATTGCATACAGAATTTGATGGTAAGGGTTATGGTTATACGACCTTCTTTATTTCCTCAGAAGTGGTAAAATGGAAATTGGGAACCTGGGAAATTGTGGATAGGAAACCTACCTATTACTCCGTTGGACACTTGATGATTCCTGGGGGTAACTCCAGAAATCCTTATGGTAAGTATATGATAAGTTTGAACAAAATTACCAAAGACAGATATTTACCCACAGGACCAGAACTCGAACACTCAGCCCAGTTGTATGATATTACTGGTGAAAAAATGGAGTTATTGTCAGATTTCCCAACTCACGGTGAGCCTCACTATGCTGCAGGGATCCCAGCTGAGAAAATCAAAGCGCAATCCAAAAAGTATTATGAGTTAGAAGAAAACAATCACAAATATGCAGTAAAAAATGAAGCTGACACTCGGGTTGAACGCAACGGAAACGAAGTTCACATCTATGCAACAACGGTAAGAAGTCACTTTGCTCCAGATAATATTGAAGGTATAAAAGTGGGAGACAAAGTGTATTTCCATATCACAAACCTTGAGCAGGATTTTGATGTTCCACATGGATTTGCAATGATTGGAGCCAATACCTCAGAAATATTAGTCATGCCTGGACAGACTAAAACTATTATCTGGGAACCTAAACGCGAGGGGGTATGGCCTTTCTACTGTACTGATTTCTGTTCTGCACTTCACCAGGAAATGCAAGGTTATGTAAGAGTTTCTCCTGAAAACAGCAATACTAAACTACGCTGGTCACTAGATGACGAATGGAGAGAGTAATACAGGTTAACACCACATTTTAATTACTTAATTCGGGGCGAGTAGATTCTCTGCTCGCCCTTTTTTAATAAAAATCATACTATGAAAACGGCAAGTATCACGATGATTATTGGTTCTGCCCTATTGTTTGGATTGTTTTTTTATCCACTTTGGAGCATTAGCCTTGAAGCACCTCAATACCCGAGTGGCATAGGCATGTATATTCACCTTGACGGACTTGAAGGTCATGAAAAGCATGATATTCAAAATATAGATGGGCTTAACCATTATATAGGCATGCGTAAATTACCAAAAGATGATGAAATGTGGGAGTTTTCTGTATTTCCCAAAGTCGTTGGTGGCATGGCTATATTGGGCATTATCATTGGAATTCTAGGCTTTTTTAAAAAAATATCTTACAACTGGTTTTTAGGATGGCTTATTCTTATGCTTGTGCTAGGTGTTCTAGGCATGATCGATTTTAATAACTGGATGACCGATTACGGTACTAATTTAGATCCTAATGCCATCATGAAAATGACAGATAAAGAAGGCAATCCATTAAGTTATAAACCACCATTGTTTGGCTCAAAAGATATTTTAAACTTCACTGCTCATTCCTATCCAGCTACGGGTGCCATATTGATGGGCCTAGGGATGTTCCTCACCTTTGCGGCTTATATCATCGGACTTAAAAAAGCAAAATAACATGCAAAAATATATTATTTTAATCCTATGCTGTGTTGCTTTAGCAGCCTGTGATAAATCTGCAAAACCCATTTCATACGGAGAAGATCAATGTGACTATTGCAGCATGAGCATCGTACAAAAAACGCATTCAGCCCAGATGGTGACTGAAAAAGGAAAGCAACACAAGTTTGATGCTGTTGAATGTATGGTGAATTACATTAAGCAAGAACCGAAAAAGTTTGAAAATGCTACTTTGCTTGTGGCTAATTATAATCAGTCCGGCGAAATGATTCCTGCTGAAAATTCAGCCTACTTGATCAGTAAAAGTTTACCAAGCCCAATGGGAGCCAATTTAACTGCTTTTGCAACAACAGCTGAGGCTAAAGAAGCACAAAAAAAATTAGATGGTAAAGTATATCAATGGAATGAACTTAAAAAAGTCATCAATAAAGATAGTCATCAAAGTCGATAGAATGAAATCAAGTTTCTTACTCTTATGCCTGATCACAGCTTTAAACTTCAGCTATGCACAGAACAGAACCCTGGAGGTTTGTGCTAATGATTGTGAGTTTACTTCGATTCAGCAAGCAGTCGACCAGGCAAAACCCGGGGATTCTATTTTCATTAAAAAAGGAATTTACAAAGAACACGATATTTTCATCAACCGGAAATCGCTTCATCTCTACGGTGAAGAAGGTAGCATAATAGATATCGACAATAACGGCTACGGGATTAAGGTGGAAGCTAATGATTTTAGCATCACTAACCTGACTATAAAAAACGTTGAAGTAAGTTATACCTCGGATTATGCGGCGATTTACCTTTTTAAATGTGACAATTTCAAACTAAAAAATATCACTTTAAAAAAAGCATTCTTTGGATTTCTGATTGAAAAATCCAACAATGGCATTATCGAACAAAACGATATTTCTGGTATTGGTCAATCTGAAGCAAGTTCTGGAAACGCCATTCACCTCTGGAATTCAAAAGAGCTGGATGTACGAGATAACAATGTTTATCATATGCGAGATGGGATTTACATCGAATTTGGGAGCAATAATGTTTTTGAGAATAATACAAGCCATGACAATATGCGCTACGGACTGCATTTTATGTTTTCCGATGATAATCGCTACAGTTATAATACGTTTCAAAACAACAGTGCTGGTGTAGCAGTTATGTTTTCTAAACACATTCAAATGAACAATAATGTCTTTAAGAAAAATTGGGGCACAGCCTCTTATGGTTTATTACTAAAGGAAATCAACGATGGCGAAATCTACCACAATACTTTTGAAAATAACACAACAGGTATCACGGCAGATGGTTCTACCCGAATAAACTACTACGAAAATGACTTTATCAACAATGGTTATGCGGTGAAATTCATAGGGGGTAGGCTACAAAAACAAGTTTTACAAAAATAATTTTCTTTACAACAACTTTGATTTAAGCTACTCTGGAAGACTGAACAATAATAGCTTTGATACCAATTACTGGAGCGATTACACAGGTTACGATTTAGATAAAGATGGCTATGGCGATGTGCCTTACCGCCCTGTAAAATTGTTTAGCTATCTGGTAAACCAAACGCCCGAAAGCATTATTTTATTGAGAAGTTTATTCATAGACATTATCAATTTTTCTGAAAAGGTAACCCCCGTTTTCACCCCAAAAAACCTTACCGACCAACAACCCTTAATGAGCGAAGTACAATGGTAGAATTTAAAGATATACATAAAAACTTTGGTAAAAACGACGTGCTTACAGGCATCAATTTAACGATTCAGGATGGTAAAACCACAGCCATTTTAGGTCCTAATGGTTCCGGAAAAACCACCTTAATCAAAATATTGCTTGGGATGTGTCATTCAAATAAAGGAGATATTTTAATTGGTGACTCCACTACCAAAAACAATTGGTCTTATAGAAAAAACATTGATTACCTCCCTCAAATCGCCAATTTCCCGGGAAATATAAAAGTGAAAGAAATCATTGCGATGATCAAAGACTTGAGACATCAAAAAACTCGTGATGAGGAGTTGATCACGTATTTTGAATTGAAACCCTACCTAGACACCAAGCTGAGTCATCTTTCCGGTGGCTATAAACAAAAAGTGAACCTGGTGCTTAGTCTTATGTTTGATAGTCCATTTGTTATTTTGGATGAACCGACTTCAGGCTTAGATCCTCTGTCTTTAATCAAGCTAAAAGACCTGCTCAAAAAAGAACAAGACAATGGGAAAACCATCCTGATCACGTCTCACATCATGAGTTTTGTAGAAGAAATTTCAGACCACATCAGTTTTATTTTAGACGGAAAAGTCTATTTCGATGGAAGTATAGATGAATTAAAATCAACAACCCAAGAAACCGATTTTGAATACGCCATTGCTAACTTATTAAAAAACGATCATGCTTAAAATTTTAAAATACAGTTTTTTTGACTTGACAAGAAGCCGCTGGAGTTATGTGTATTTCCTGTTCTATCTGCTGTTGAGTTCGGTGTTATTATTCTTGAATAACGATTTGTCGAATACTATTATCACACTGCTCAATGTTGTGATTGTTCTAGTGCCGCTCATCGGCACTATTTTTGGGGTGATGTATTATTACGATTCGCAAGAATTTACAGAACTCCTTTTAGCACAGCCCATTAAAAGGAAGTCCATATTTTTGGGTCAGTACCTGGGTGTTGCCACTTCCCTATCTTTAAGTGTATTGTTGGGCCTTGGGATTCCCTTTGCCTTGTATGGTTTATTTCAATCCAATGTTATTTTTGATTTTTTAATCTTGATTGTCGTCGCTGTTTTTTTAAGCTTCATATTTAGTGCTTTGGCTTTTAATATTGCTTTGTCCAATACCAATAAAATTAAAGGTTTTGGGTATGCTATTTTAGTTTGGTTGTTTTTAGCAGTCATCTACGACGGTGCCTTTTTAATTGCCCTCATCTATTTCCAAGAATACCCTTTAGATAAGTTTACTTTGGTTGCTACCTTATTTAACCCTATCGATTTATCGCGGATTTTAATCTTGCTAAAGCTCGATATCTCCGCTTTACTGGGTTATACAGGAGCCATTTTTAAAGACTTTTTCGGAACTATTACGGGGAGTATAGTGTCTTTAGGCGTTTTGGCAGTATGGGTGGTTTTACCGTTATGGCGAATGCTCTACGTGGCTAAGAAAAAAGATTTTTAAATAAAAACGTCAGCACCAAGACCTCACAGTCCACAAAACTTTGGGGACTGTGAGGTCTTATTCCAAATGAAGCATAAGAGAATTTTACTATGACTTCAACTTGATTCAAATCATAAATTAAGGGTACTTATAGTTGTAATTTCACCTTAAATTAATACATATAACGTTATGACCTTAATAAAAGATAAAACAGTAGCAGAATTGGTTAGCGAAAATATCAACACGGCTCATGTATTCAAAAAACATGGTATCGATTTTTGTTGTGGTGGTGGCATCAGCATCTCCAAAGCTTGTGAAAAAAATCAAGTAGAACTAGATGAATTAATTGACGATTTAGACAATCTGAAGGATAAAGGCAGAACCTATGACTATAAAAAGTGGGACTTGCATTTTCTAGCACAACATATTGAAAATGTACATCACAGTTATGTAGAAGAAGCTATCCCAATATTGATCCAGTATACCAATAAAGTTGCTGATGTACACGGCGGAACCAACCCAGAATTAATCCAAGTTAGAGATTTATTTGCTGAAATAGCCAACGAATTAACTCAACACATGAAAAAAGAAGAGCTGATTCTATTTCCATTTATAGCCAAAATGGAAAGAGCGATGAAAAACGGCGACAAAATTGACCGACCTCACTTTGGAACGGTTGAGAATCCTATTGCCATGATGGAAGATGAACATGAAGCCGCAGGAGATTTACTTAAAGAAATAGCTCTCATAACAAACAATTACACCTTGCCAGAACATGCCTGTAATACCTATCGGGCCATGTTTCATAAACTACAGGAATTTGAAAACGATTTACATTTGCACATACATTTAGAAAATAACATTCTTTTTCCAAAAGCTTTGGCCATGGAGAAAAGTATCTTTTCATAGTTTGTTTTGATGATGACCCTAAAACAGTATTTTATAAGTAGCTTTTTATATTTACTTGTCACCGCTGTTTTAGGGTTTTTTCTTAGGCTCGAAGCCACTCCATTGGAATTGGATGTTATAAACCACTACAACTATGTGGTGCATGCGCATTCACATGTAGCCTTATTAGGCTGGGTCTATTTAGGTTTAAGCAGTTTTATCGTTTATTTTTTTGTTTTAGAATCCAAAGTCAAAAAACATTACACCAAAATTTTCTGGGCAACTCAGGCTTGTTTAATCGGGATGCTTATCGCCTTTCCAATTCAGGGTTATGCTTTAGTGTCGATAACATTCTCCACCTTATTTCTGTTGGTAAGTTATGTATTCTTCGGATTTATTCTTAAACGTACGCAACCTGAATTCAAATCAAAAAAATCATTCCTTCTCATCAAGCACGCCTTGTTCTATATGGTATTATCGTCAATTGGACCCTGGGCCTTAGGCGTGATTATGACGACTTTAGGCAAAGCCTCGATGTGGTATAAATTAGCGATTTACTTTTACCTCCACTTCCAGTATAACGCCTGGTTTATCTTGGCCGTAATAGGCCTCCTGGTGTTCATTCTGGAGAAATATCAATTCAAAATTGAAACCCAGTCGTTTACAAAATTTGTATACCTCTTTCATATAGGAATCCTCGGCACTTTTTTCTTGTCTACCCTATGGGCAAGCTCACACTGGACTTTGTATCTGTTTAGCAATCTGGGAAATCTGTCTTTATGGCTTGGTTTATTTTATTTAGGGAAATCGATTAAAAAGCCGACTGAATTTTTTTACGGAGAATTACCTCCACAATCTAAATTTATCCTGAAGTTTTTAGGCCTCGTTTTCATCTTAAAACTGATCATGCAAACCTTGAGTGGGGTTCCTTTTTTTGCTGAAATCGCCACTGCCAACTTGGATGTGGTCATTGGGTATTTGCACTGGTTCTTCTTAGGCTTCGTCAGTTTGTTTTTAGTGTTTCTGGCCTCCTACCTGAATTGGATCAGGCTTTCAAATCTTAGCCTTAGCCTGTACATCATCGCCTTTCTTACTACAGAATTTCTGATTTTCTACCGCGCTGGCAGTGCAGTCTTTAGCTGGCATTATTTACCTCATTTAAATACCTATTTAGCACTGGCTTCTTTCTTATTTAGTGCTGCGGTACTTATAATTTTATACCAGACCCTGTTAATCCGAAAAAATCAAAATCAGTTGACTTCCAAAACGGCTTAGATCAAGCTTTAGCAGATTTTTATTTGTGAGCTTAGTATCTCTGCGAGGGATTTCATCTTCATAAAATAGCTTTTCAAAATCACATCCTGTGCTAAAAACCATAGACCAACGGCTTCATGATTTAGTTAACGTATTTTACACGAGTAAAAATGAATAGGTATCTTAAATTCAGTTGAGATTAAGATCACACATTCACCCCAAACAAATAGCCTACCAGAGCCGATAAGCCCATGGCAATAGAGCCCCAGACCAGTATTCTCAAGATAGCTTTTAGAACATCGGATCCACCTGTTTTTGCCGAGACAGCGCCCAGGATAACCAGGGAGACACTAGTGAAACCGTATAAGTAATATTCCATCAGATTCATGGGTGCGAAAATGGTGACCAGCAAGGGTAAAGCCCCTCCAAAAGCAAATGCCACACAAGAGGTTAAAGCAGCCTGAATAGGTTTGGCCTGATTGATATCGTTAATACCCAGCTCATCTCTCACATGAGCTCCCAAAGCGTCGTTTGCCGTCAATTCTTCGGCAACCTTAAGCGCTGTTTCTTTTTTCAGTCCGCGTTCTTCATAAATTTTGGCCAGCATCTGTAATTCCAATTCAGGCATCTCTTCCAGTTCTTTTTTCTCTCGTTCAATATCGGCTTTTTCGACATCGGTTTGAGAACTCACAGACACGTATTCTCCGGCAGCCATAGACAAAGCTCCGGCTACCACACCAGCAGTAGTGGCTAGCAAAACAGGATCCCGTGTTACACTTGCGGCGGTTACCCCAATAGCCAGACTTGCTGTCGAAATAATGCCGTCATTTGCTCCCAGTACTGCTGCGCGCAACCAATTGCTGCGTTGCACATAATGCGCATCTAGGTAACTATCAATGTTTTCAGCATCCTTATCCGCAGATACCTCTGTTGTTTTGTTATTTGCCATGGCCTTTCTTAGCGAGATTCGTTAGATCAGTTATTCATCGATATTAAACGCCTTCAACTTATTGTTGGCTGCCCTAAGCTCTTCCTGTAAATCATCGATTTGATGCAGTAAATTATGTATCACATCGATGCCTTCTATATTGATATTCAACTCATAATGAAACTGAATGGCTCTTTCAAGGGTTTTCAGCTGTTCGTTTAAAATGTATTTTTTATCCTCCACCACTACGATTTCAATGACACCATTTTCATTCAGGGCCTCGATAAAGGAAAAATTGATATCACAGTTGGAGCAGAATTGTTCAACGAGTATCATTTTATTGGTTTCCATGCGTTCTGAGGTTTTGTAATTCTGTTAGAAGTTCTTTTTCTTTTTCGGACAGGTCTGTTGGTAATTTCACCTGATAGGTTACAAACAAATCACCAAACTCATTTTCCTTTTTATACACGGGAAAACCTTTACCCTTTAATTTGACTTTTGTGCCGGGTTGGGTTCCTGGAGCTACCTTCAGTTTGACTTTGCCGTCGAAGGTATCTATCATGACATCACCGCCAAGGAGAGCCGTGTAGAGATCTATCTCTGCTGTGGTATATAAATGCTTTCCGTCTCGTTTAAAATCGGTATTGTTTTGTATGGAAAAGGTAATGTATAAATCACCCTTTGGTCCTCCATGAGGACCCGGGGCACCATGTCCACTTATTTTTATCACCTGTCCGTTTTCAATACCCGCCGGAAATGTTAAACGGATTTTTTTGCCATTCACAGTCAGGGTTTGCTGTTGTGAGGTATAGACGTCTTTTAAATTTAATTCTAACTCAGCGTTTAAATCCTGACCTCTGTACCGGGTTTGTCCGGTTCTTCTTCCCTGGCGACTTCTGCTGCCCTGACTACCAAACATGGATTCAAAAAAGTCTGAAAAATCTCCTGAAAATTCCTGCTGATCTGAATGCCCACCAGCTGTTCGATAGGCCTGTTGCTGTTGCCTTTGTTGCTGCTGAGCTTTTTTGAATTCATCTGCGTGTTTCCAGTCCTTACCGAATTCATCGTATTTTTTTCGATTTTCAGGATTACTCAACACTTCATAAGCCTCACTGACCTGTTTAAACTTGGTTTCAGCCTCCTGGTTGTTGGGGTTCAAATCCGGATGATATTTCCTGGCCAGCTTACGGTAAGCCGCTTTAATTTCCTTTTCGGTAGCCTTTTTGGAAAGGCCTAAAATTTTGTAATAATCAATAAATTCCATAGTTGATAGTTGAATTTGATTACTAATCCCCTGTTTCAAAGTTAGATACTTTGTTTCAAAACCTCTTAAGTTTAACTCATAAAAATTTAAGGACTACATTTAAATACCTTAGAAATCAGAAGCATTTGAATAGGTACAAAGATCATATGCCTGTTATTCCCAAAACGGATTGGGCCAGACTTCGCAGGATTGCTGCGCCTCATGAATGTCATGGAATGCTGCAAGTTGGTTTTCAGTCAATTTTTCCTGAATCCAATTAAATACTTCTCGTTCTTCCAGGCGGATATGCTTCTGCAGCAGTTCATAAATCGCTTTGAAATCTGCATAAGACTTAGCCTGGATTTCAAAAAGAGCCTGTAAGCTACGGTGCTGTTGTTTAGCTTTCTTTACCAAGGCCTGTTCCTCATCAACTCTGGGAAACAGATGTTTTTCTTCCATTGCGAAATGAGGAACCAGATGATGTTTCCAAAACCAGGCGGCATAGGCTTCCATAGCCTGAAGCTTTGCTTTTTTGGCTACCCCTTTCTGCAGGCGCAAGGCAAAAATAAGCCCGTCATGGTGTTCTCTGCTCAGGTTTTTTAAAGCTTCGTGGCGTTTTATAGGTGCATAAGTCATAGTTTGAAAATAACTAAAAATTTTAAACAACTAGTCCATCGCCTTTGACTTTCTATGCATATACATCTGCATAAAAATATGAGACGCCATGTTTCTGGCGTTGTTTTTTGCCCGATTGGCCAATTCGCCGGCAAAATAATCGTCTACGGTTTCAAACCAGAGGTTTAACCAAACTCCAAAATGTTTTTGTTCGATGCTTTCGTTAAAATCCCGGTCAACACGTTGATGGACCAGTTTAGGATTGCCTTTATAGTTGCGTTTAAAAAATAAATTGGTTTCCCAGAAATCGGTTAATTTCTCAAGATGCGCATCCCAGTCTTCAATGCTTTCATTAAAAAAATAGCTAATCTCTTCGTTTTGACGAACTTTTTTATAGAACTGATGCACTAATTTGGAAACATCATCCCTTGTTTTCAAATCTGTTTTCATGTGAAAAAAATATAATAGGCAATGCTAAGCACGCTTGACAATACACTGAAGACTTGGAGAAAAAAAACCATTTTAGATTTTAAGCCAACCAAAACGGAGGCATTATAAATCATGGCGGCAATAACAATCCAGCTTAAGTGGATGACATGGTATACAGAATTACCATCTGCCAAAATCATCATAGCGGCAATAGATCCCAGGCAACTGGAAACAATGATGCCCAAAATGGAATTGGCCATATAAAACCTTTCAAAATCTGTAGATAATCGTTCAATAATGTTCATGTTACTTTTTTTTACAAATTACAAAGTCACATGAGCACTAGTTATGATTTGAATCAGGTTGGCTTAATTCAGCCCTTTATCTGAAGATTTTACGCTTTTTAATTTGGATTTCATTCTTTTTTTCCAGGGCCTTGCATGCCCGTATTACCGTCTCTACCCGCAAGCCGGTAAGGTCAGCAATTTGCTGACGTGTTAAGTCTACTTCCAGGACGTCTGTTGAATCCAGCTCATGGATATGCTTTTTGGTATAGTCCAGTAAGCGCAGGATACGGTGTTCGGGTTCCTGAGATGAAATTTCTGAAGCCATAATCGCTTTATAATAGAGTCGGGAGGCCAATACTTCTGAAATTTTAAGATGTGTGTCGGGGTTTTGTTTAAGCAATTCAAAAAAAATATCTTTTGGTAAGCGGTATAGTTCAACATCTGTGATCGCTTCAGCTCCGGCAGGGTAAGCCACATCTGCAAATAAGGGAGGCTCACCAAAACTTTGACCTGCATAGAAAATACCCTGGATGAACTCCTTACCATCCCGGTTGACGTTATTCATTTTTACCTCACCGGATTTCACCTGATAATAGAACTGGGCTTTACTTCCGTAGTCAAAAATCGTATTGCCTTTCTCTATTTCAATGAGGTCGGCATTGAATTGTTCTAATAAATGCACATCAATCATAAGAATTGTTTTATCAACATTAAAGATGCTAATTTTTCAGGTCATAAGACCACATAGAAAAAATTAAAGCAGGATTTCAAACTTAAAACTCAATCTCTAGAGTTGCATACCAGTTTCTGGGGGCGGAAGGAATAATACCCGGTCCGGGATAGCCTGTTGCTCTCCTGGTAAAATAGGCTTCATCCAGAAGATTATTAACCCCTGTTTCGAGTTTAAAATTTTTATAGCGGTAGGACATAGAAAAATCAAGCACATCGTACTGCGGTATTTCACCTATAACGCCGCTTAAGCCCGCCTCAACAGAATTGGTCGCATCTGTAAACTGATCTGATAAATACGAGTACTGTATACTTGCTCCAAAATTTTTGAACGCAAATCTGGCTCCGGTTTTCAGGTTGAGGTCAGGGACGAATTCAACATTGTTCCCCTCTATTCCCGGGCGTTGAGAATTGGTGTATTCTGAATTGATTACTGAAGTATTGACAAAATAATTCAAACTATAAGATGAACCTAAGCTAAAAATCTTTTTCAGATTAAAATCAAATAAGGACTCTACGCCATAGATCATGGCGTCGCCTACATTTCCACGTTCACTAATTATTCGATTATCGTCCAAAACCTTTTGTACGAATCCAATTCTGTCTCGATAAGCCAAAGCAAATGCACTGGCGTCATACGAAAGGAAATTATTAAAGTTTCCCCTTAGACCTAAATCGGCTGTAAAGCCTTCTTCATCGGTGATATCGGGATCCACAGAAAAAGCGGGATTGCTGATATTGATATCGGAAAAGGTAACCGAGCGGTAATTTTCTGAAATGTTGGCATACATTTCTATATCATCAATCGGCTTATAGCTTAAACCAAGGCCTAAAAGCACAAACGAACGTTCAAAACTTCGCTGATCCGGAATGGTCCGGTCATCGATAACGTTTCCGGCCGCATCGGTGTTGATACGTCTGAAAAATCCATCGCTTTCCGTTTTAATGTATTCAAACCTGAAACCAGGGGTTACTGAGAATTTGTCGTTTAGATAAAAAATATTTTCGCCGAACACAGCCACATTTGTATTGGGTAAATCGAATTCGGATTGGTTGGGATAGCCCGGATATTCGTCATTTCTAAAACTAAAATCAGGACCAAATCCATCAGAACCAGCTCCCTGCTGTTCCTGGTTATCCGAATCGTAATATTTCGCTCCAATCAAAAAAGTGGCATCGCTTTCAAATAATTTGTATTCACTCAACAACCGAGTTTCAAATCCGAAATTGCTGAAATCACTCACAATCAAATCACGCTCCTGGTCAGGATCGATTTGGTTGACTCTGTTGGTTCTGAAGCCTAACGCATTTCTTTCAGCATTAAGACCAAAGAAATTGAAGGTGAACTGGGTTTGTTTTGAAAATTCGTGTTCTAATTTTAGATTATAAAGCAGCCAATCCACCTCAAACCAGTTGCGCTCCCGGTTGCTTTGGTAAGGATCTTCAGAAAACATCGCATCGGTTAAACCACCGCCTTGCTGGGCGAGATAATTCATGTAGGTGACTTCGCCAGTCAGTTTTGTTTTTTCGTTAAATTCATAGCCCAGATGCGAAAACAGGTTGATGGATTCATATTCAGAGTTGGGCCTGAACCCATCACCCCGCTTATAATTCATGTAGGTATAATAACTCCAGTTGCCTTTGGTACCACTTAGGCTGGTGAAATTGGTGTAAAGTCCAAAACTGCCGGCTGTATTGCGCGTAACAACTTCAAGCGTCTTATACGGATTAGGTTCTTTCATAATGAAATTGACAAGCCCGCCAAACTGAGTTCCATATTGAAGTGAAGCCGCTCCCCTTATGATTTGTATCTGTTGTAAACCTTCAGACGCCGGGGTATAATAACTTTCAGGATAACCTAAAACATCGGCACTAATGTCATAACCATTTTGTCGCGTATTGAAATTGGCTGTCCGGTTCGGATTGAGCCCCCTGCCCCCTATATTAAGCTGTAAGCCGCCATCGTCATTCTGAAAAATATTTAAGCCGGCAACCTGACTGTAAATTTGCCTGGCATTGTTGGTTGCCAGGTTGGCCATGGACTGGTCAACCTGAATAACTTCGGTCTTCTTACCAGCATAGATGGCCGTACCTTCCACATCTTTAAGACGGTTGAGTGTAAAAACTTTTTCTTTTTGAGCGATGATTTGAACTTCAGAAAGCTCTTCAGACAAAGCTTGCAGTTCAACCTTTAGTGAGGACGTTTCAGTCGGATCGATAGTCCGTTCAAGAATTTCGTACTGAAGTCCGTAGAAAATTAAATTCAACTCGGGTTTTGTGGTTTCAAACTCAAAATAGCCCAAGGCATTGGTTTGTGCTAAAATGCCTTTTTCCTTGTCGTAAACATTGACCGACTTCAGTGGTTTTTGGCTGGCTTTTTCATAAACATAACCTTCAACCGTATAGGTCTGAGCACGGCCCAGGACTGAAAATAAAACCAAAACTATTACTATACTAAAGTCCTTTAATGTCATCTTTGAAGGGTAGTATCCAGCTTTTGGGCTGGAATGATTCGTATTGTTTTAATAAATCTACATCGGGGTCGATATAAGGCTGACTTCTTCTGCCATTGAGCGCTACATAGCTTTCTACATAAATTTCAATGGGCTCATGACCCTGGGCCTTAAATTGCTCCCCCAGGAAATGGGCATATTCCAAAATAAAATCGGGTTGTGTACTCATTTGTTTTTCCTGAAATGAAGATAAAAAATCTGTATTATCCACATAAAAATAGGTGTTTTCCTTAGGGTTCACCACCTTGAAATTGGCATAACCTCGCTTCTCCATCAGCATCACTCGCCACGAAAACCGGTAGCCTTCCTCTCGCCAAAACAATTCGCTGGGATATAAGGCATATCTGAATGGTAAAAGCATTTGAATGACAAAAAAAACAAGCAAACCAGAGACTATTAATTTTTGATTTGAATATTTAAACGTTCCTGTAGCAATGGGTTTCGGTTTTATGCTGAACAGCTTTAAAAACTCTTGAATGCTGTGAATGATTTTATGATGCACTTTAGGGTCAAAAAACACCAAACTTCCAATGATCATGATATACGGAAACATTCCTATGGGAAAAAGGACACGCGTAAACACATGGAAAAACACAACCAGTACAAAGGCTAAAATTCGGGTTCTTTTATAGAGGAGCAGCAACGGAATGAACAGGTCGTATAGCATTCCAGACCAGCTCATAGCGAAGTGAAACCACTCCTGCTGCATGAGATTTCCACCGATAAACGGCAGATCATATTTAGAGGGCAGCCATATTTTCAAGGGCATGGCCTTAAACAACCAGTCGCTGTTGAGCTTTGCTAAACCCGCATAAAAATAAACCAGAGCCAGTAATAATTTTATAGAGTCGATAGTCCACTGGGGTATGAGCAGGTACTGCTTCTTTTTAAATAGAGTATCGATAGAATAAAAAGCACTGGCCGGTAAAAAAATCATTAAAAAACTGACTAAACTTATAAAGTAGTAATGGTTGAGATAAGTCGTCTTATCCATGAGTTCTATGTAGGTAAAACTCAAAAAAAACAGAATGATAGCCAGACGGTATTTCAACCCCAGCGCCACACATAAAGCAGAGAGTCCACAAATGATAAAAATGAGATAAGTCCAGTCGCCAACTGGTTTTACCCATTCAAAACCGTAGTAAGAAAAATGAAATTTCGGATCCAGGTAAAGCTTTTCAATCCAGCCATAACTCCAAAAACGAATAATGCTAATAAACATCATCAAACCAAAACCAATCCTAAAAACCGCTAAAGGTGCGGCTGAATTTTGCTGATTGAAATAGGCTTTAAAGTGCTTTAACATAGGTAAAGAAAGGGATTTTCAAAACTATGAAAATCCCTTTTTAAATTTAAAATTAGATAGCTTATAAATGATTAGTCTCCATCTGCATCAACATAATCTACACTGATGTCTAAGGCCTGAAGCATATCAACTTTCAGTAACACAACTGCCAGCTGAATGATGTCAAAAGTCTCGGTCATCGCGACATTATTGGTTTTCACCTGTTCAGCAAAACTTTCGTTCAGGGTGTTTATTTTGGTTCGGGCTGCAGTGTACTGAGACGTGATGGAGGCACTTAAGTCTTCATTTCCGTTGATAGAATTCAGGTAATCAGCTAAACTCCTGCCATCACTACCACTCTGATAAGCGCGTCCAGTAAAGAAATCCTGAATAGCGTTCATAGCCTCCAAAGCCAGGGCTTTAGAGAAATCATATTTATGATAAGCTTCTACGCGATCCGGTAAAGGGTTTTGAGAAAAAACACCTGCCGGAATACCAAATTTATTGGCTCTGAACCCTTTTTCATAATAATAAATGAAATCATTCACAACCAAATTGATAGAGCCCGTAGCCGTATTATCTGTACTGCTCACAAATGTATCCCGATAGCTATTTTTCCAGTCCTCCAGAACCGTTTGCGTTAAAGTTTGCATTCTATCGGTCAAATCGGACAGATAGATTTTGCGTTTATCAGCTGAAGCAGAGGTCGTATAAAATTCCACCACTTCCGTTTCTGTATTTCCTACACCATAAAGCATATAATCTAAAGCCGGGAAACCAACAGCATCATTATTGTTGACACTTGACAAATCATAATCTTGAGATTCGATATTGTTCTGGATATCCTGAATGTTTGTAGGGTAGACATTCATCTGAAAAATGTAGTTGATGTTTTCAGCCATACCCACATTAAACATCTCAGCATACTGCCAGACTTTATAAGCATCCTGCCATGCCGTTCTTAAGTTGGCAAGGTTTGCAGGCGTTGGTTCAGCCATAAAAACCTCTTTTTCAGCTGCCAGGATTTCAAGTTTGGAATTCAAATCCTCGTAAACGGGAATGATGATGTTATCGGCCCAGTTGATGAGCATTGCGGAACGATCAAAGTTATCTGTTTGATTATCATTTCCACCAGAAGCATCATCATCTGAACTACAGGAAAACATGAGTACAACAACTGTAAATAAGGCTAAAAATGTTCTCTTAATCATATGCTTATTTTTTTTGCAAATATAAAAGTAAAGTGAGGTTTGCTTATTTAATTTAATCTTAAACTAATTCTAAATTAGCTACCAGCCTGCTCTACAGTAAAGCTAAATCGTGCTGCTATCTGAACGGAAAGTGCATCTAAGGTGGCTTCAGTCACATCCCAAAATCCGTTGCCTTCCATCAAAGTAGATAACATAGCCTGAACTTCCGTTCTAGAAAAATACGGACTCACAGACCCTGGCATTCTTGTGAACTGAAGACTGTTGATAAATCCGTAAGCTTCAGATAAATCATGAAAAGCTGCACCTTTATCATTGGCTAAGCTGCTTTTAGCCTGCTGCAGGTAATATACCGCTCTGATACCACTGATTTTAGAGATTTGCTCTCTGATGATTTCTGCCTGCTGATCTCTAAGCTCATAATCTTCAGCAACAATAGCTGCGCGACCTAATACAAAAGCGTCATAAACCACATCTGCAATACCTGTAAAATCGGGATCATTTTCTACTCTCCCTAAGTACTTGTTTAAGTATTGATCCTGTCCGAATTGAGGATTGTCTTTATTATCGGTTCCATAGAGGTATCCAAAGGCTTCATCCCATTTGTGCTCCATAACCGTATAACTTTTACCGTCAACCGTAATCTCGTTATTGTTGTTTTCGATATTATCGGCTTCATCCAGTACAGAAGTACTCAAATAATTGTTAAGCATCTGATCGGTCATTACACCGCCTAAAAGCGTTAAAATGATAGCCTGGTTATACTCCAGTCCTTTGGCATTCACGTATCTTATGCTTCCTCCGCCAGCTTCTTGAATCTGTCCTGCTACACCAACTGTGGCATTAGTATTCCAATTCGTAAAAATATCGTTGGCCTGGGCACTAATCCATGCGTCAACTTGATTTCTTATGGCAAGGGCTTCCGTAGTGTTGGCCGAAAAATAGTCTCTGGAGGCCGCGGTTTTACTTCTTAAATTCTTACTGGATGCATTTAAATCGGCATCAGAAAAATCACTATCCCCTTCCTGATGCGCATACATGGAAAGCAATTCTGTTTCTGTTTTAGTATTGTCTAGTAAAGAGCTTTTCAGTTCATTCGCCATCAAAATCCTGGTTGTTTGTCCATCATAACTCACGGTGCTCGTTCCATTACGCTCAAAACTGTAAGTGTCTGGCACTTCTACAACAGGATCGATGATTATGTCATCATCATCACTACAGGACATAAATACTAAAGCTGAAACACTTAAAAATAGACTTGTAATTACATTTGATCTTTTCATTTCTTGATTTTAATTTGATTGTTTTTATTTAGACTTGTTATAAATACGGTGCAAATATAATATTCATTTTAATTTGAACAAAGTTTATTTATACTAAGTTTAAATAAGAATAGTTAAAATTTAAAGTGAAATCCGATGCTTTAGAATTCTACGCCAAGTGGATATCCATTTTAAAAAAGGCTTTGGGCGTTTTATCGGACTGGGCGTTTTGAGTCTGCCCAAATCGAAATCCGATTAAAAGTGAAGTCCCTCTAAGAATAATTAACTGTTTGAAATCCTAATACGATTCAACATCAGATTTCACCTTACCCCAGAATGTTCTATACACCACATAGCTGTATAAAAGCACTAACGGACCGCCTACAGCGACGAAGCCCATCATGATTTTTAAGGTCTTGGTAGAAGCCGCTGCATTATAAATAGTAATGCTGTTGTCTTGAATAGAATTTGATAAAAGCAGACGGGGATATAGTTCAAACGCCACAATAACAAGCAGTAAGGCTATGGTTAAACTTGTAAAGATGAAGGCCCAGCCATATTGCTTTTTACTTGCTAATCGGGGCACGTTGGCGATGCTGAGAAATACGAGAAAAGGGACGGCAAACAGGATTTTGTTTTCTTCAAAAACGGTGAGCAAATGTTCAACTTGGAAAAAACCGTAGGTTGTTGTTACGATATAGGACAGGATGAAAAATGCCATGCCTATCTTTAAAAATCCCTGAATCCTGTTATAAAGCTTACCTTCTGTCTTTAATAAAAGGTAGATGGCACCGTGCATCATAAAAAGGGCAAGACTGGTAACTCCCACTAAGATGGAAAAGGGATTTAAAAATTCAAAAAAACCTCTGCCTACGTATTCGTAATTTTCGTCCAGTGGCATTCCGTTCAAAATATTACCAAGTACAACTCCTAATAATACAGCCAGCATAATACTGGATATGGAATAACCCCAGTCCCACATTTTTCTCCACCAGGGCATGTCTTCCATATTTCTGAATTTGATAGAGATTCCCCTAAAAATGATGAACAAAAGAAAAAGAATAAAGGGCGTGTACATGGCAGAAAACAAAGTACCGTAGAAAACCGGAAATCCGGCAAACAAGGTTCCGCCTCCTATGACCAGCCAGACTTCGTTACCATGCCAGGTAGGGTCTATTGCCTTAAGAGCGGTTTCCCTGCTGCTATCTTTCCTGAAAAACATATGCCAAGCACCAGCTCCAAAATCGAAGCCATCCAGGATAGCATAGCCAGAAAAAAGCCCGCCGACGACGAGAAACCACCATGTTGGATAATCTAAACCTAAAAAAGTTTCCATATGTTTTATTTTTTTGAGACCACTTCTGCGATTTCTTCATTTAAACTTCCCTGATCAAAATCGATGTCGCTAGATGGGCCACTTTGTATTTTCTTATTCATCAAATAAACAAACAAAAGAAAAAGAATAAAATAGACGATAAAAAACAAGATGAGAGAGAATAAAACCTGATTGGCCTGTACGCTTTTGGACAGGGCATCTGAGGTTCTTAGCAATCCATACACCACCCAGGGCTGCCTTCCTAATTCTGCGGTAAACCAGCCAAACTGATTGGCCAGCTGCGGAAGTAAAGCCGTAAAGACAAACGTCCATAACAGCCATTTTTTCTCAAAGAGTTTACCTCTTTTCCATTGCCATAAAGCAAATAAACTCAAAGCAATCAAGAACATGCCAATAGCTACCATGAGGTGATATAACTGAAAAATGGCATTGACCTGAGAAGGTTGGTCTTCTTCGGGAAATGCATTCAATCCTGTAACTGGAGTTTCAAAATCCTGATCCAGCATAAAGGACAAACCACCGGGAATCTTAAGACCTGTGGTTTCTTTATTTTCTTTATTTACCCAACCCAGCAGGTATAAGTCTGCAGGCGCTTCTGCCTCAAAGTGACCTTCCATGGCGGCTAACTTGGCCGGCTGATTTTCTGAAACACCCTCTGCGGAACTATGACCTGTAAACAATTGCGCCAAAGAACAAACAGCAGCAACAATAAGAGTAATTTTAAAGGCTTTTTTAGATAACACCACGTAACGCCCTCTCAAAATATAATAGGCATGTACACTTAAAATCAAGAATGTCCCGGCTAAAAAAGCACCCAGCCAGACGTGAGTTAAACGGTCTACAGATGAGGGATTAAACACCATAGCCCAAAAATCAACAATTTCTGCTCTGGCCTGCATTCCCTCCCCTACAATATGATAACCTGCAGGAGTTTGCTGCCACGAGTTAGCCACGACTATCCAAACTGCAGAAAACATAGAGCCTAGAAAAACAGCCCAAGTCGCTACCAAATGCACCCATGGTTTTACGCGATTCCACCCAAATAAAAGGATTCCCAGTGCACTACTCTCAAGGGCAAAGGCGAAGATACCTTCAGCTGCAAGTGCACTTCCAAATATATCACCAACATAACGGGAATAAGTTGCCCAGTTGGTTCCAAACTCAAACTCCATCACAATACCGGTGACCACCCCAATACCAAACGTAATGGCAAAAATTTTGGTCCAAAATTTGGCTAATACTTCGTATTCTTTCTTTTTGGTTCGTAAGTACATACTTTCGAACACAACCATAATAAGACCTAAACCAATACTAAGGGGCGGATAGATATAGTGAAACGCTACGGTGAAGGCAAACTGTATTCTGGAGAGAATTTCAACATCCATAATCAACAATTTTTTACAAAAATAAAAGATAGTCGTTAGATAAGTTAGCTACTTATGTTACTTAATATAAAAATGAAGGATATCAAACCTGACTTAAGAGTAAAATTAAGTAACAATTGTAGCAAATCTAAAAGGGTATATCCTTTATTTTTGCACTGTGAAATCAATCAAACTCCCTATATCGGTTGCACTTAGCCTAACTGTGTTTCTATTCACGATTAAGTCGGCGTTCTGGCTATCTTATTATATAGTGTTCACCGATAACTTTATAGAAAACTACTGTGAAAACACAGACAAGCCAGAACTGGAGTGTGATGGTAAATGCTTTCTGAGTGACGTCCTCGACAAAAAAGAAACGGAAACTCCAAAAAATGCTTCTATTTATCTGGAAAGTAAACTTATTTTCACAACTGTTCTTTTTGAAACCGATATAGTTTTAGATTCCTTTATTCTACAAAAACCACACACCTTTTTCTATACTTCATTATATAAATTTCATTATTTACAGAGCAGCTTCAAGCCCCCTGCAATTGTTGTTTAACATCATACTTTATTTAAAACACAATAGTTAAACATCAAATGCTTAAATATGAAATTAATACTAAGTGCCATTTGTTTTGTAGCTGGTTTTGTCATGCTCAATGCTCAAACCAAGACCATAGAAGTAAAAGACGCACAAACCAAAGAAATCCTGGGCGGAGTATACGCCATTAATCAAAACGACGAAGAAGATTACCGCATCACTGAAAATAAAACTCTCAAACTGGAAATCGGTGAAACCTACCTTATAAGTTATATGGGGTATGCCTCTGAACGTCTGAAAATTAATAGCTCATCTCCTGAAGTTATTTTTCTCAAAGCTCAAAATACAGAACTGCCAGAAGTTCTGGTCTCAGGAAAAATATTCCAGGATCCGGTGATGAATATCACCACACCAGACTTAACAGAAAGCGTCAGTCAGCCCAAAAATGTAGCCGATCTCTTTCGGGATATTAATGGGTTTGGACTCATCAAGCGAGGAAATTACGCTATAGATCCGTCTTTCAGAGCTTCTCACTATGAGCAGTTAAACATTCAGTACGATGGCGGAACCAAAGTGATGCATGCCTGTCCTAACAGAATGGATCCAATCACGACTCATGTCATGCCTGAAGATATTGCTAAGATTGAGGTTGTACGAGGCCCATACACCATGAGGTATGGTGCCACTTTTGGCGGATTGATCAATATGGTTTCCAAGCGTCCGGAGATTGGAAAATATGGCTTTTCTGGAAATGCATCTTCAGGTTTTGAGTCCAATGGCGGCTCTCAAGTCCAAATGCTTCGCCTCCAATATGCTGAGGAAAAATTGGATGTGGTTGGTATGTATGGATACCGAGATTTTGGCAATTACGAAGATGGTGCTGGCCGAGAAATACCCTCTTCCTTTAGAAGCATAGATTACAACCTGCGAATGGGCTATAACTTTAGTAGTTTAGAACGCCTTCAGCTACATTGGAGACAATCCTTTGGGAGAGATGTGCTTCACGCTTCCTTACCTATGGATTCAGACTACGATGATTCTTCCATGCTGTCTTTAGATTATTTCAAAAAAAGACCAGGTAAAACCCTGCGAAACATCCAGGCTAAAGCCTACTATTCTTACGTAGACCACCTAATGAGCAATAGTAGACGAGGTAACTTCAATACAGTGGAAGCCGTTTCTCCTGTCGAAGCAACCACAGCTGGAGGTCGTTTTGAACTGGAATGGAAGCTGGATGAGTTCTGGACGCTGTTTACCGGAACCGACGCTCTGCTTATCAGCAGAGATGGAGTACGGAATCGCTTGGTCAAACAAAATCCTATGGGAATGCCTCTAGATCCTCCCGTTGCCTTTATCGACAAAATCTGGCAGAATTCCTTTATTAATGATTATGGATTATTTGCAGAGTCACGTTACAAACTCAATTCCTCGACAGTCCTTAATGCTGGTGTGCGTTATGATTTGGTCCATTCAGATATTCAGGATCCTGCATCAGATTTTCAGGCTTACTATCCAGGTTTAGAAAACCGAACAGAACATAATTTTAGCGCTACTGTTTCACTTAAAAAACTACTGAATGCGGATAATCAACTGGAGTTTGCTTTTGGTCGTGGCGTGCGTTCTGCTAACATGATAGAACGGTTCATCAATCACTTTCAGGTGGGCCAAGATCCGTTTGAATACATCGGTAATCCCGATCTGGATGCTGAGGTGAATAACCAATTTGAAGTTGCTTACACAGGTAAGAAAATACTTGATGGCGCCATTAACAGACTAGACTGGGGCGCTTCCGTATATTTTTCTCACTTCGAGAATTATATCGTTGCCATTATAGATCCTACCAAAACCAGAAAGTTTATGCCCAATCAGGAACCATTAAACCCAAAGGTCTTCAGAAATCTGGAGGATGCTTATAAAACTGGCTTTGAAGCGAACTTTGGAATAGATTTCTTCAACAACTTTCAATTTGATGCCGAAGTTGCCTATGTCTACGCGAGAAACGAAGACCTCAGCGAATCTCTCCCACTCACTCCTCCATTGCGCAGCAAATTCAGCTTGCAATACAATAAAAACAAATTCTGGGCTGCCACCGACCTAAGAGTCGTAAGTCAGCAAGATGAACTGGCTACATCCTTTGGAGAAAATCTGGCAACACCAGGTTACGAACTGGTAGATTTTCGACTGGGTTATGAGTTGACTCCAGGTCTAAACTTAGGAGCTGCAGTGCTAAATGCATTTGACGAGCAGTATTATGACCATTTGAATTTCGCTTTTAGAAATCAGGCCAACGCCAATTTAAGCGGCATGGAACGCCTCACCGATCCAGGGCAGAATTTTACTCTCTTTGTGAAGTATGCGTTTTAATCAATTCTGACGGTGTTTTTACACGCTGTCTGTTACTAGTTCGTCCCCTCCCTAAAGTATTGGGGAGGGAACGAACTTTTCACTTCCTTCCTGAACGCAATAACAACAAGAACTATTTTGAATAGAACATTTGTTACATTCGATTTGTCTCTGAATCTATAATTTTGTAATTTAAAATTCAAAAGAAAATGAATACACAATTAAAATTAATTACTGTTATAGTTTTTCTTTTCAGCCTAGGGCAAATGCAAGCTCAGGAAAACATAGAATTGACTTTGGAAGAACTGAAAAATCAAGTTCTTCAAGACAACCGATCGCTTAAGGTTAACGAGAGTAAATTCAGAAAGCTCAGAGCCCAATACAGACAAAGCAATGCTGCATTTTTACCTCAGCTTAATGTCTCTCATAATTTTTACAGAACCAATAATCCTGTACAGGCTTTTGGGACACTATTAAACCAGGGGATTTTCACAGAACAGGATTTTCAGATTGATAATCTGAACAATCCAAGCGCTATAACGAACTTCACTACTGCTTTAAGCATAGAACAACCTTTGATCAATATAGATAAATGGAAACAACGTTCCGCACTCAATGCCCGGAAAAAAGCTCAGGAACTTCAGAATACATTTGAGAAAAAAGCACTTTTGGTAGAAGTTGAAAAACTGTATATGCAGCTTCAACTTGCTTACAAAGGCGTGGAAGTCCTTGAGCAGACCAGAGAAATTGCCAGGCAGAATTATGAAGATATACAGAACTTTTATGATGAAGGTTTACTGGTGATGCCCGATGTTTTGAATGCAGAAGTCAGACTGAATGAGGTGGAAAAGGAATATATTTCGGCATCCAATCAGCTTAGAACTCTTTCAGATTACCTCCTTTTCCTGATGAATAAAGATGCCAATGCTATTGTAAAACCAGGTTCCAAACTCGAACTCAAGGTAGTTGCCCTGAAAGACCAAAATCAGCTTGAAACCAGAGAGGATGTTTTGGCAGTCGATTTGCAAACCGAAGCACAACAAAAAATGCACACAGCTTCAAAGCTGTCCTTTCTTCCAAGGCTCAATGCATTTGGCAACGTGCAGTGGTTTTCTGATGAAGTCTTTACTACAGACTCCAGAAATTTCTTTGTGGGGGCTTCTCTTAACTGGACTGTTTTTGAAGGCGGGAAGAAAATCGCCAAACTGCAGGAAGAAACAGCCAGTCTGGACCAGGCCCAGCTGGAAGCTTCGATGTATGCTTCTCAATCTAGTCTGGAACTTGAAAAGGCTAAACGACAATTTCGAGAAGCCGAACAGAAACTCAACAGAAACAGACTTTCCCTGGAACAGGCCGAAAAAGCTTATAAAATCAGAAAAGACAGATTTGAAGAAGGCTTAGAACGGACTACAGACCTGCTTCAGGCAGAACAACAGCAATCTGCCATGAGACTTGCATACAACCAATCCATTTTTGAATTCAATTACGCACAGTTATATGTTCAATTTTTAGCAAACAACTACTCTTATGAGAACTAAATTACCACCTATAGTTTTAATCGTACTGCTTTCGCTAGGCCTGGCCAGTTGTGGAGAAGAAAGTCAAAGCGAAAACACCAAAGCCCAGGCTGTCAACGTTGAAGTTCAGGATCCTGTAAGCAGTTTACCTCAGCGTTTGAGGCATAAGGGAAAGATTCGTGCTTCAAAATCAGTAAATATCCAGTCAAGAGCTTCCAGCTATGTTGAAAAAATTCTGGTAGAGGTTGGAGATGAAGTCAGAGAAAATCAATTGCTTGTTAAGCTGAACAGCGATGACCTCGAATCAAAACAAGCTCAGGTTTCAGCTCAACTTGACGAAGTAAAAGCAAGCCTGGAAATTGCAGAAAAAGACTACGAACGCTATAAAAACTTGAGAGCGAAAAATAGCGTTTCAGAAAAAGAGCTAGAGTCTATCCGGTTGAAATATAATTCTGTAAAAAGCCAGAAATCAGCTGCAGAAAACCAGCTAAAAGAAGTGGAATCCGAATTAAAATACTTTAATATCAAAGCGCCTTTTGACGGAGTGATCACCTCAAAATTGGCTCAGCAAGGAGATTTAGCTAATCCGCAATCCCCAATACTACAGATGGAGGCCGACACTGCTTTTGAGTTTCATTTTTCAGTATCGGAACGGGCGATATTGGCTATAAGAAAAGGTCAGCTTGCCAAAGTGGTTCTCTCTAACGATGGACAGGAACTCGATGCTCAGATTTCAGAAATAAGTTCGTCTTCCCTCAACTCCGGCGGACAGTATAAAGTAAAAGCAACACTCTTTAATGAGAATAGTATTGAGTTGCTTTCCGGCCAGCAAGCAGAAATTCAACTGGTCACAGAGGTGATGGACAAAGGCATTTTCATTCCTAAATCTGCACTCATGAGACGCGGAAGCCTTCAAGGTCTATTCGTGGTAAGTCCAGAGAATAAAGCCATGCTTAGGTGGGTAGAAGTGGGTGCAGATTACGATGACTATATCGAGATTTTATCTGGACTTAGCGAAGCTGAATCTGTCGTGATTTCTGCAGATTCCAAGCTATATAATGGTATAAACGTAAACCTCTAGGTCTTATGAAAAATGGTATCGCCGGAAAACTGGCCAACGCATTCCTAACCTCAAAGATTACTCTTTTAATGATGGTGGTGTTCATGGGAGTGGGTATTTACGCCACCTTGCTAATTCCCAGAGAAGAAGAACCGCAGATAGATGTACCTATGGCTGATATTTTTGTGAGCTATCCTGGTGCCAGTCCCAAAGAAATTGAATCTAAAGTCATTATTCCTCTGGAACGTGTGATTTCCAATATTGACGGTATTGAGTATGTACATACCACCTCCATGCAGGGACAAGGCATGCTTATCGCTCAGTTTTATGTTGGTGAAGATATCGAAAGATCTTATGTAAAACTGCATGATGAGATCATGCGGCATAAGGATGAAATCCCACAGGGGGTTTCTCAGCCGCTTATCAAAACCAGATCTATCAATGATGTTCCTGTAGTAGGGCTTACGCTTTACAGTGAAAAATATGATGACTTCCGCCTTAAGCAAATCGCTGATGAACTTCTTTTAGAAATTGAAAAAGTGGAAAATGTAGCTTCCACCGAAGTGATAGGAGGGAGAAGTCGTGAACTGAAAATAAAATTTAACCATCAAGAAGCAGCAGCTTATGATCTGGATATTTTGAGTGTCACTCAAATGATTCAGGCCAATCATTCCAAATCTAAGAGCGGTAGCATCCAGAATCAAGATGAAAACCTTCTCATTACCACAGGAAAATTTATAGAAACTGAACAAGACCTTAAGCAAATTGTAGTCGGCACTTATCAAAACAAACCTGTCTATCTGCATCAGATTGCTGATGTGGAAGATGGAGCAGAACGCGCAAAAAACTATGTAGAATTTGGATTTGGTGCCGGGAGTGAAGATCAGACACAAATGCCTTCCTCCTATTCTGCGGTGACTTTGTCTGTAGCCAAGCGAGAAGGCTCCGATGCCATGCAGGTAGCCGATCAGATTTTAGCTCAGAAAGAGCGCTGGGAACGCTACATCATTCCTGAAGAAGTGGAACTCGAAGTCACGCGTAACTACGGAGAAACCGCCTCAAACAAGGTATCGGACTTGCTTTTCAATCTGCTAAGCGCCATCATTGCTGTAACTTTAGTGGTCATGTTGTCTATGGGCTGGCGCGGCGGCCTGGTAGTGTTTATTTCGGTACCAGTGACCTTCGCCTTGACCATGCTTAGCTACTATCTGTTTGATTATACCTTAAATAGAATTACGCTTTTTGCGCTCATTTTTATCACAGGTATTGTGGTTGATGATTCTATCATCATCACCGAAAACATGCACCGGCATTTTAAGATGAAAAAACGATCCTTGCGAAATGCCGCCATTTACGCCATCAATGAAGTAGGTAACCCTACTATTCTGGCCGCTTTTATTGTCATAGCCTCTGTATTGCCCATGGCATTTGTAAGCGGGCTTATGGGGCCCTATATGAGTCCTATGCCTGTAGGAGCTTCCATTACTATGATCCTTTCCTTATTCATAGCACTTACTGTTGTTCCCTATCTTGCTTTTTACTTTTTAAAAGGAGATGGTAAAGCAGATGACGGCCAAGAAGACGATGAGGAAGCCATAAAAAAAGCAGACCAGCTTGGGGATGAAAACTTAAAATCAACCAGAATTTACAAGATTTATCAGAAAGTACAACGACCACTTCTGGAAAGCTCAAAGAAACGCTGGCTCTTTATTGGAAGCACAGTGGTTCTTCTTATCGCCTCAGTCTTTCTGTTTTTGAATGAATCGGTTTTAGTAAAAATGCTTCCGTTCGATAATAAAAATGAGTTTCAGATTGTGATCAATATGCCGGAGGGCACTACCTTGGAACGCACGCAAGCCGTAACTTTAGAAATTGCAGAATACGTCAAAAATCGTGATGAAGTCATCAATTATCAAACTTACGTTGGCACCGCTTCGCCCATAACTTTCAATGGTCTGGTGAGGCATTATGACCTTAGAGATGGCGATCATCTAGCCGATATCCAGGTCAATATTACCAACAAAAGCGAACGCAGTGCACAAAGTCATGATATCGCGAAGTCCTTCAGGAAAGATGTAAAAGCAATTGGGGATCGTTATGGAGCAGCTATCAAAATTGTAGAAGTGCCACCCGGTCCTCCGGTCTTATCGACTATCGTAGCTGAAGTTTACGGTCCGGATTACGAAGAGCAAATCAACATAGCAGAGAAGGTCAAAGCCATTTTACAGGAAACACAGGATGTGGTTGACATCGACTGGAGAGTGGAGGCTGAACAGACTGAAGTTGAATTTGTAGTCGATACAGAACGCGCTAACCTGGAAGGGGTGAGCACTCAGCAAATCGTTGAAACCCTGCAGCTAAGCTTAGGAAATACCTCCATTGGCTCAGCCTACAGAGAAAATGAACGCGAGCAGGTGAGCATCACCTACTACACACCAAATGCTGAAAAATCATCTACAGAAGATTTACTAAAGCTGAAAGTCAAGTCACAGCAAGGCCATATAGTCAACATTGGCAATCTTGTGAACCTGGTGGAGCAGCCTATAGAAAAAAGCATCTACCGTAAAAATAAACGCCGGGTGGTGTATGTCACCGCAGAAATGGCCGGAGAACTGGAAAGTCCTGTTTATGCCATTTTGGGCATGGAAGAGTACCTCAAAGACATGCATTTACCAAAAGGCTATTCTATAGAAGAATTATACACCGATATTCCCGTGGATACAGAAGATTACTCCGTGAAATGGGATGGAGAATGGCAAATTACGCTTGAAGTGTTTCGCGATCTTGGCATTGCCTTCTTAGGGGTTATTTTCATTATTTATATGCTAATCGTTGGCTGGTTCCAAAGCTTCCGCTCCCCTATTGTGATGATGATTGCTATCCCGCTATCGCTTATAGGTATCGTCCTTGCTCACTGGCTGTTTGACGCCTTTTTTACAGCTACGTCATTTATCGGTATGATTGCCCTGGCTGGAATAATGGTAAGGAACTCGGTTTTACTCGTAGACTTTATAGAAATTCGTCTCAACGAAGGCATTGCCTTCAAGCAGGCCATAATTGAAGCCGGAGCGGTGAGAACCACGCCTATATTATTAACAGCAGGAACCGTCGTTGTTGGAGCCGTTGCTATACTCTTTGACCCTATTTTTCAAGGTCTTGCTTTATCCTTAATGGGCGGTACCATCGTATCGACTTTCTTAACTTTAATTGTGGTACCCCTTGTTTTTTATATGGTAATGAAGAATAAATATAAATAACAAGGCGTTTTAACGGGCTGTTCGTCACAAGTCCTCTCCTTCCCCAAAGTATTGGAGATGGGGGTTACGGGCCTGCCTTCCAAGGAACGCAGGCAGGCTATCCACTTCCATCCCGAACGAAGGTTTAGTGATAAAATATTAAATTTGAGATCATCAAATCATCGATAATCTAATTTCAACTTATTTCAAAATGAAACAGCTTCTTAGTTATAGTCCTGTCTTTATGTTTTGTTTATTCAGCTTTCAAACATCCGCACAACTCGATGAATCCTGGAAAGAAAAACCCTCTCTTAGTCTTTATGGTTTTGTGGATGCCTTTTACGTATATGACTTCAACGAACCACAGACTACCCAAAGACAGTCTTTTCTTTTTAATCACAACAGGCATAATGAATACAATTTAAATTTAGGCCTCATCCGGCTGGGTCTGAATCACTCCAGATACAGAGCTAACCTGGCTTTTCAGACAGGAACTTATGCCAATGATAATTACGCAGAGGAATCCGGTGTGTTTAAAAACCTTTTTGAAGCTAATGTTGGTATCGCCTTAACTTCCAATCAGAAGCTATGGCTGGATGTGGGTATTTTCCCTTCGCATTTAGGATTTGAAAGTGCTATTTCATTAGATAATTTCACGCTAACACGTTCACTTTCTGCAGAAAACTCTCCTTACTTTTTGGCTGGGGCAAAAGTGACTTATCAGGCTAGTGAAAAATTAGAGCTTACCGGACTCATGGTTAACGGCTGGCAACGAATTCAAAGGCTTGAAGGCAATTCATTAGCCTCTTTTGGAACTCAACTCAATTACGCAGCTTCAGACCAACTCAGTCTCAACTGGAGTACGTTTATAGGCACAGATGATCCCGATGCAAGGCGTCGTATGCGTTATTTCAGCAATATGTATGGCCAGTTTCAACTGGCTGAAAGCTTTAATCTTATAGCTGGTTTCGACCTGGGCGCTCAACAGAAGATGAAGGACAGTTCAGGTTACCATATTTGGTTTACCCCTGTCATAATTGGTCAGTATATCATCGACGAGACCTGGAGTACAGCCTTAAGAGTAGAATATTATCAGGATGAAAACGGGGTAATTATTCCCACGGCGACGCCCAACGGGTTTAAAACCACCGGCCTGTCTGTAAATGTAGATTACTCCCCTATTCCCAACCTGGCCTGCAGACTTGAAGCCCGCTGGTTTGAAAGTCAAGATGCCATTTTTGAAACTCCCAACGACAATACTACTTCCAACTTTTTCGTAGGAGGATCTGTAGCGATTCAGTTTATGGAGATCCTTGGGAAGTAAATAGTGAGTGGTGAGTCGTGAGTCGTGAGTCGTGAGTCGTGAGTCGTGAGTCGTGAGTCGTGAGTCAAAATTAAAAAATGATATTCTTTATTCGATATTCTTTATTTTTTATTCGGTATTCGGTATTCGGTAATCTTTGAAACAGGAGCCAGGACCTAGAGACTAAAGATTTTAACTACTAGCATCGCACTTCCAATATCTATTATCTTACTTCTAATATCTCACATCTAATATCTTTCAAGGAAACGCAGGCAGGCCTGCCTTTGCCAAGGAAACCTGCCTGCCAGAGGCACGACAGGCAGGCGCAGGCAGGCTCGTCGAAGCAAAAAAGCGTCTCCCGGCGGAATAACAATAGTATAATTTTTACTCAGAAGTCACCACCTAAAAACGCACAATAAAGTGAATAAAAAAAGCAGAACCCCTTCGGAATTCTGCTCCTCAGCTTACTTAAACTAACTATGAACTAAACAGCTTCGCCTTTCATCATTTTATTCCAGTATAAATAGGGAAGACCGTATTTTTTGAGCATCCATAATCTCCAGTGTTCTTTGGAAGAGTCGAAAATAAGCATTTGCTTGAGTTTCGGATCTGGAGTGAAATTGTTCTCATAATCAAATTCAGCTAAAACCATTTTTCCATAACCTGTTACCAAAGGACATGAGGAATAGCCCTGATAGTCTGTATTACTTGCCGGTTTATTGTTCATCAAAAACATCAGGTTTTCGATTACCACAGGAACCTGTTTTCTTATAGCTGCTCCTGTTTTGGCTGTTGGAAGTGCTGCCACATCACCCAGTCCAAAAATATTGGGATAGGTATTGTGCTGAAGTGAGTTGATATTCACATCTAACCAGCCTTCTTCGTTCACCAGGTTGGAGTCTCTGATAAATTGAGGCGCAGCCTGTGGCGGAGCTAAATGCAACATATCAAAGGGCATTTCTATGGTTTCCCCAGATATTTTTTCTTCGATTTGAGTATTAGCTTTCAATTCACTCTTATCTTCTCCCACATACTTGAACGTAACTATTTTTTTCTCCGCATCAATTTTAACCGGCGCATAAAAAGGCTTGAAGTGAATGCCATAGCGATCTACCACTTTTTTTAAGGTTTCATTGATTTCATCAACGCCTAAAAGCACAGATCCAGGCGTAGCAAATATCACCTCAGCGTCTATATTATGCTTTTTGAAATAATCGGCCGCCAGGTAAGCTATTTTTTGAGGTGCTCCGCCACATTTGATTGGAGTTGTGGGTTGCGTAAACACGGCATTGCCGCCTTTAAAGTTTTTGAGGACTTCCCAGGTATGTTCGGAATCCGTATAATTACTGCAAACTACTCCTTTGTCCAAAGCAGATTCTAAGCCTTCTATTTGTGAAGGCTCCATCACCAATCCTGGGGCAACGATGAGATAATCATAAGCAATGTCACCGCTATTTTTGGTGTTGACTAAATTCTTATCGGCATCAAAGCCAGTGGCATAATCCTGAATCCAGTCTGCGCCTTTGGGGATTAACTCTTTCATTGGCCTGGCAGTATCTTCATAATCGTAAGTTCCTGCCCCAACCAGGGTCCAGGCCGGCTGGTAGTAATGTGTATCTGCGGGATCGATTATTCCAATCGAAAGACTGGAGTCCTTTTTTAGTAATTGTGCTGCAGACATGATTCCTGCAGTCCCTCCTCCGATGATTAGAACTGAATATTTTGATTTCATCTTTCTTGATTTTAGTTAAAGATATTTAATAAAACCAAGCTAATACGTAACTAAAGTTACACTGCCTGTATGGCTTCCTGAAATAGGTGTTAAGAATTTAAAAGGGTTTATTTTCTAGAAATAAATTTGATTAATGACCTACATGTTCTCTGGATAGATATACATCAGCATCTCTGAATAATGGCATGAAACTCAATACATATTATTCCATCAAAACCTGAAAGAGCATCATCAGGGCTATAGAAACGGTAGCTATGGTGGCAACCTGTTGCTTTTTGGCATTTTCCAGGGCATCTGGAACAAGGTCTGAAAAGACCATCCAAATCATGGCCCCGGCCGCCAGGCCTAATCCTACGGGCAGGAACGACTTAAAGGCGGAAACAAACAGAAACGCAGGTATAGCTAAAAGTGGTTGCGGCAAACTGGAGACTACACTCCAGCCTGCAGCCTTCCATGTACTCATGCCTTTGGGAATTAACACCAGGCTGATGGCTAAACCTTCAGGAATATTGTGTATAGCAATTGCAACAGACATAAAAACACCAAATCCTTCTTCACCCCCAAAAGACACGCCTACCCCAACGCCTTCTGCAAATGAATGTATAGTCATCACACCAATGATCATCAATGCTTTCTTTGCATTGGCTCCCTTTAGCTTACCAACATGAAGATTTTCATGACTGGACAGCCATTTTTGGCTTAAAAGGATAAAAACCAGACCTATCAATACTCCAATAATTGTTTTGTAAAGATTATAATTTATGCCTTCATTAATCAGCCGAAAACTGGCGGCCAGCATAATTCCCGATGCTACTCCACCGGACCAGCCCAGCCATTTCTTGGGCATTTTTTTCACGAAAAAGAAGGGAATTGCTCCAAAACCCGTCGTAATTGCAGTGATTAAGGCGTATAAAAAAACTCTAAATACAGTCTCGTCAAACATAACTTCAATAGTATCGAATGTTCATCAGGATCAAAAACAAATTAAATTCTTATAGCATTCAAAAAGTTCGAAATCAGACAATTTACTAATTTATAATAAACTCTACTGCCGATTGAATGTGTAAATCGGTCGTTTTAATAAAAGGCGTTGTTGAACTTTCATCTTTGAGCAAAATGGGTAATTCGGTGCAACCCAAAATGGCAGCATCGATTTCATGCTGATGCTTTTTAATAAGTTCTTTATAAAATGTTTTGGCTTCTTTAGAAAATTTTCCTTTTGTCAATTCATTGGAAACGAAATAATGAGACTTTTCGATGGCTTCTTCTTCTGGAATGATAAGCTTTAAATCGTAGTTCTCGATAAGGTAATCCTTTAAAAAAGCCTTGGTTATAGTTGGTCGGTTTCCAAGCAGCAGTAAGGATTTGTAATTCTGTTTCACCGCTTCTTTTCCAATCGAATCACCAATATGTAAAAAAGGGATTTCGATTTGAGGCTGAACGTACTCTACAGCCATATGGGGCGTGTTGGCACAAATCACAATAGCTTCAGCACCAGCTTCCTGGAGTTTTTGGGCAACCCTTAGGTATACCGAATTTATTTCATCCTGCTGCTGTCGCCGCATCACATCTATAGGAATGCTATACAGCAAAAGTTCCGGGTTGGAATTGTTTTCAGTTTGCGCAATGACCTGAGCATTGATGGCCTTGTAATATTCTAAAGTGGAGTGATAAGAGGTTCCTCCAATAAGTCCTAACCGTTTCATATTAAAAGTTTTAAATAATTATTCTACATCTGTCTTCCCTCAAAACCCTATTTATTTTAAAATATTTATTAAGAAAGACCTTACCAAAGCTGTTAAGCAAAAAGCTGATAATAAATCAAACAGGATTTATTATCTATTGTGAAATTTAATTCTGCAAGTTAGGATTACTCCTCTATCTTTATGGTAACTTAAGTTACTATAAATCCATGGTAAAAAGTGAAGCTTTTAAAGCAAAAAGTGCAGGAAAATTTCAGAGTGTAATTCTCTGAAGATTTACTGTCTTTCAATTATAGGGGGTCAATAATTTTGGTATGACTTCTCATCATCCCATAAAATAAAAAAGCAGGAAAAGATTTCCTGCTTTTAGAATAAGAATATAAATTATTTATTGAGATGTCCAGCCGCCATCAAGCGTGTACGAAGATCCTGTTATAGCCGAAGAGTTCTCTGCTGCCAAAAATAAAGCGAGTTCTGCGATTTTCTCTTCAGGAATAAATTCCTTCACTGCCTGCTTTTTCAACATAACTTTTTGAACGACTTCCTCCTCAGATAATCCATGTGCCTTACTCTGGTCTCTTATCTGTCCTTCTACCAGCGGGGTTTTTACATAGCCCGGGCAAATAGCATTGCAGGTTATATTGGAGCCTGCCCCTTCCAGGCCGAGTACTTTAGTAAGACCTATTATACCATGCTTTGCTGAGACATAGGCAGATTTGAATTCAGAAGCTCTAAGACCATGCACCGATGAAATATTGATAATCCTACCAAAACCGTTCTTTTTCATGCCAGCCCATACTGCTTTTGAAGCGATAAAAGCTGCAGTAAGATTTACCGCGATGATAGAGTTCCATTTTTCCAAAGGAAATTCTTCAACTGGTGAAACATATTGAATACCTGCGTTATTGATAAGCACATCCACTGTATCAAATTTTTCTAATGTTGCTTTTATGAGTTTTTCAATTTCTTCTGGATGCATCAGGTTTGCATTAGAAAAATCTGTTTTTACCTTATATTTTTCGGTTACTTCTCCTGCTAGTTTGGTACCATTTTCTTCCAGACCATGAAACATGATATTATAGCCAGCTTGAGCAAAAGCAACAGCAATAGTATAACCAATTCCACTGGTACTTCCAGTAATCAAAGCTGTTTTAGACATTAGTTAAAAAGTTTAAAATTATCCTGTTAAATTCCGTAGGCTGATCCATGGTTACCCCATGTCTTGACCGCCTAACCACTTCAAGCTTAGAGTTTTTTATCTTTTTGGAATATGCTTCTTTTGAAGAAACAGGCGTATAATCCTGATCTGAAGCAATGACCAATGTAGGGACTTCTATACCTTTTATCTTTTCCCCTATTCCCCATTCCATAAGAGTAATAAATGAGTTGAAATAGGTACTTACAGGGTTTTTTCTTAGCCTTTCATAAAACACATTTCTAAGTTCAATCTGTTCATTTTCGGGAAACATGCTTTCTGCTATTTGCTTTGCTAAAGGTTCAATTCCAATAGCTTTTAAAATCTTTGTTCGCTCCCTTATCATTTCTTCACCCATGTCGCCTAAATCGTTGAAATCTGGAGCTGTATTGACTATGATGAGTTTAGAGATTAATTCAGGATGATTCACTGCCATTTCAAAGGCCACTGCTCCACCCATAGAAAATCCAAGAACTGCACACTGGTCTTCTTTAAGTTCTTTGAGCAAAAGAACATTATCTTCTGCACAAAGAGAAACTCCGTATTCCTCTCTCTTTTCTGGTTTGGATGAATTTCCATGACCCCGAAGATCTGGTGCTATTACCCTAAAATACTTAGAAAGCGTATCAATCTGAAAGTCCCAGTCAGCTTTTGTGGAACCTAGACCATGAAGGAGAAGAATTGCTTCTCCTTCACCTTTGTCAAGGTATTCCACTTCTATGCCGTTGCTAAGTTTAATGCTTCGGATCATATATGAATTTACATTTTGTTTCTTTTGTTTTGTCCGAACTGATATTTCAATTCTACTAGATACAATCTTCCGATAGACGGTGATGCCACAAACTCCCTCACTTCAGAATCAAAGATGTTGGTTACAGAAGCACCAAGAGTTAAGTTATCATTTATATTGTAACCAAGATTCAAATCAAAATTTACAAAACCTCCAAGCGGACCATAGTTCCAAGTTCTTCCAACCCTAGCGTTTTCTACAATTTCATTTATGCCATCTCCATCGATATCCTGAGTTTCTGCTGCTACATTAATTCCTGAGAAGAAGTCATATTCCTGAACCCATCGGCTGAAAATAGATCCAAAAAATTTATCTCCGGTATAATAGTAACCCAGATTTGCTTTGTGTCTAGGCGTGTTGATAGGTAAATCGGTTTTAGTTACTATACCGTCCTTGTTAGCGTCATTGGCAGGATCACTCTCATCTAAGGTATAATCGAAATAAGAATAATTAAAAGCCAGCCTGTTTCTATCATTCAGGTAATAGTTAAGACCAAGATCTGCACCGTAAGTATCCACTTCTCCAAAATTGAGATAAGTAAGAACAAATCCGCCGTTGGCTCCTGGAGTAACATCTCCTATTGGTACTCCGCCTCTTGAAACAACAGGATTACCTGGCTGAGCAATATTTAGCAAAGGACTTAGAAAATCTTCTGAAACATTATAATAAGCGTTTACATCCACAAAAAGTTTGTCTCCTAATAACTTCCCTTTATAGCCTGCTTCAAGAGAACGTATTGTTTCAACGCTTAATTCCGGAATCTGTGTTCCATCCTGAAGTGTAAATCCTTCTCCATTACCCAAAACAAGGCCTCCAAAAAGATTTCCGCTCAAGTTCAATATTGATGGAGCTGCAATACCTTTACCGTACGTAAGTCTGAAACTTCCAAAGTCGTAGTTTTTAACAAGAGCTGCTTTAGGTATAAAGTTCCCGCCATAAAGTTCATGGTTATCATATCTCCCCACTAAAAGAATGTCAAGGTCTATATCTTCGATATTATACTCAAGCTGACCATAAAATCCTGTTTGGTCTATTATAATAGCACCATCCTGATCCAATAAATAAGTTCCCTGTGAATCTGCTCTATCCTGTTGAAACTGAGCACCGGCTACATACAGAAGATTACCAATCTGGTTGTTATATTGTGCCTCTGCATTCAATCTTCGCGAAGCATCTTTAAAAACCGCTCCTCTTGGTAATGTAACTCCACCTCCCGGAGCCCCAGCGATTGGAAAAAAAGACTCTGTAAAAGAGCGACTTCTAGCCTCCTCTTCGCTAAAACCATTATTGATGAAAGACACATAATTCTGTGTTCTCTGATTTATAGCATAAGTATCATCTGTATTACTCCAGTGATGATAAACATTTGCGTATACACGTGGTGAAACAAATTTTAGCTGAGCATAGTCAATGCTCCAGTCTTTAATCTGGTTTCTACCTGCGTTGGTGACACCAAGGCTATTATTATTACTATGGCCGTAAGAAGCAATAAGGTCTGTTCTCTCATTAAATGAATAATAGGTAGTAGCTCCATATCTTGTCACAGAAAAATCTCTATCCAATTCCAATTCGGGATAAGCTGTAGTTCCCACATATACAGAATCTACATAGTTAAATTCTTCTCCCTGTTGTCTTTCTCCCCAGACCTTGAACGCGAATTTATCACTTACAACCTGAGCGTGACGAGCGCGCACATTGAATTGCTCCTGATTTCCTCCAGCAACAGCGATTGTTGTCCCTTCAGAAGATCTAGGATCTTTAGTAATGGTACTTATTAATCCGTTATGAGCATTTGGGCCATAAAGTGCAGCGTTAGGTCCTAAAATGATTTCATTTCTTTCTATATCATCCCTGGTAATGGTAGAGAAACTTCCAAATGGTAAACCAGTAGCTATAAGAGAGGAAATTCTACCGTCTTCCACTTGTAAATTCTTACTATTGAAAGCAGAGTTGAACCCGCGAATATTGAGGCCAATTCCCTGCACACCGGTTCTTACGTAATCCACACCTTTTTGTCTTGCAGCCAATTCTGCAGGATTACCAGCATACCTATCAATATCTTCAGAGTTTATAATATTAACTGTAGCCGGGGCTCTGGTTACTTTCTGTGGTCTTCGGTTTGCTGAGATCACAACCTCATCAATCATGGCAGATGACTCAGAAAGACTAAAATTCTCCACCAGAGCATCTCCCGCGTTGATTACGATCTCACGAGAAACAGTTTCATAACCAATATAGAAAACATCTAGCACGTAGGTCCCAGGGTCAATGTTTTTAAGCATATACTTCCCTTCAGAATCACTGACAGCTCCAACATTGGTACCTCTAAGCACTACGCTAGTTCCTTTAAGTGGCTTTTGAGTACCTGCTTCCAGAACAGTACCACGCACAGTTGTATTTTGCGCAAATGAGGTTATACTCATAAACAGACAAAATAACATTGAAAAATGTATCTTCATAAGATTAAAGTTTAAATTAATTTAAGACCAAATTAGGAATTGGTCTTAGTTTTTTATTAAGAGAAAAAAAGATTGCTTTATGTGACTAAAGAAATAAAAAGGATTCTTTGTAAGACAACACATTAATTTTACTGATCTGAGAACAAGTGCGACTTTATCGAGGAAAATAGTGTAGGTAAACTGAAAGATAGCCTTTCTACAAAACGAAAGAATTCTGAACGTCCCTTTTTTGTGAAGTTATCAGTGTTTTCAGCAGTCTTAAGAAGTTCTTTTTTAAGTTTTTCTTCAGAGTAATTTCCCTCCATATAATTGGCAAGTATACAATACCAGTGAATCTTTGGAATAAAATCCTCAAGATGCATTACCTCGGTCTCTCTTTCTATCAAGTTGTATTTTCTAGCAATTTTTAAAACGTACCCGAATTTCTCTTTGGCCGTTAACAACATCAAGTAATTTGAAAAAAAATGCCTCCACCTGTGCTCAAATACATTTTGATTGTTATTATTTATAAAATTTTTAGCAAAACTTTCAGCTACATCAAGCCGTTTATTCCTCACCAAAGTGCGGATGTAATGGGTAGCAAAGCCTAGCTTTTGGTGATGATTATGAGTCTTTTTGAACAGGTCATAATTACTCTTCATTAAATCCAGAGCCTCTTCATTTTTTTCTTTCTTAAGCAGAATAGCGATAAGGTTATTTAAATAAAAAAGCTTATCACTGTTTTCTTGTTTTATAGATAGATGAGCATAATATTCAGCCTTGTCCAAATCCTCAAGATTGGAATGAAGTATGACTCGGTTTGCATAATAATTAAAGAGAATTCTTCTGGAATACATAAGACCCTGCTTGAAATAGGCATCTACCTGGTCAAAAACTTTTTTTGCCTTATCGTATTCTTTATAATTAAAATACAAAAACACCAACCGAACAAAAGCATTGTACCTGTTCAGACCATCTAATTGCTCACTGCGCATGAACGCCAAGAGTTTTTCCTCCCAATGTTTAGTATCAAGGCTACCGCTGGTATACTGACGTGTTAAATCTTTTGTTGCAAAAAAAAGCTGCTCCTTGACATCTACTGTTTTAAGATAAAACGCGTTATGATCTCTTAAAAAACTTTCGGTGATCTTACAATCCTGATAGCGGAAACGTATCAGAAGAAAATCCTGATATTCCCTCACCAGTTCATAGAATTTCTGAAAATAAAACGAAGTGTGAGTATAGCTATTGATTTGATTTAACAAAACCTCTTCCTCCACAGGTTGTATTGTATCGGTTAGAATCTTGTTTTCAGTTACAGAGAGGTAATTCAAGTGTTTGTCTACATCCGCATTTTCCAGTTTTTTTGCGATCCATTTTTTGATGTAGGCATATTTTCTTTTGTCAATATTCTCATCGAAATCCTGAAAAGAGATTAATGAACTGGCATTATCACATACTTTATTTAGAATAGACTCCTTTTCTTCATCCCTTATTTTATTATCCCTCAAAAGATAAGAAGCCTCATGAGGAAGAATCCCTTCAGCAAAATCAATGAATATTTTAAGCTTAGATTTCACTAGTTTTTCAAGAATTCAGCAATCTCTTCATTAACTTCCCCCGACTTCTCAAAGTTTACAAAATGTCCGGCTGCGTCTATGAGTTTTACTTTTAGATCGGATATTCTTTCTTCGGCATCCTGTACCAAGGAACTGATGTCCTGCGAAGGATGAAAATAGGTATTGGGTATCAAAAGATCGTTTTTACCGTAAATCATTAAGACCGGGATTTGAATCTCAGAAAGCCGGTCGATTACCGGTTCATCAAGCATCGCATAAATATTATTCACCACAACTTCAGCATAGATTTTCATATCCTCAGCCTCTTTCATAGCGATTCGATCTTTAATCATAAATTCTGCATCCTCGGGAAACTGATAGAAATTCATTTTGAAGTTATTTCTTATTTGTTCTGGCGAAGAATTTTCTACAATCGCAGCATTATAGGAAGCTTTCATCAATTTTACTTCATCCTCTGAAAATGTTTCTATCCCTGCAGGTGCTATCAAAATTAGCTTTTCAAAATTGTCCTGTGCAGCTAATACAGTTTGAACTGCGACTTGACCACCCATGGAATGTCCTATCAAGATGACATCCTGAAGATTCTTTTTTTCTATGAAGCTGTTTAAAAAATCAGCATAGTCTTTTAAGGAATAAGCAGTGCTGTTTTTTGTGGATTTTCCATAACCAGGAAGGTCCAGAGCTATACATCTATATTCATCCTTAAGTCCTGAAATATTCTTATTCCAGGACTCTAAGTTGCTGGAAAGTCCGTGAATAAACATAAGTGTCTTTTCTCCTGAACCTAAATCCACGAAAGCAATCTTTTCTTTTTCTATTGAAATCTTTTCCACTTGTTCATCATAGTTTAATATCTCACTTATCTGGTTCTGACCAACAGCACTAACCCAGCACAATATTATGCTGCTACAAAAAATTCTTTTTATCATTGTTTATTTTTTTAAATCCGACTTTCAATTCGTTCTTATTAATTTTTCCAAGTCCTGACTTCGGCAACTTTTCCATAATAATAATCTCTCTTGGTACTTTATAGGAAGCCAAATGTTTTCTCAGATAAGAACGGATATCCTTCACTTTGAGTTTTTGATTTTGAAGAACCACAAATGCAACTCCAGTTTCTCCCCAGTTTTCATCTTCTACTCCAACTACTGCGGCTTCTTCAATCCCATCAATTTGATAAAGTATATTTTCTATTTCCGAAGGGTGTATATTTTCTCCTCCAGAAATATAGATATTATTTTTTCTTCCGATCATAAATAAGAATCCATCTGCATCCCTGCACACAATATCGCCAGTATGCAACCATTCATCTTTGATTTTCTGCAAGGTACACGCTGAATTGTTCCAGTATCCCGGAGTAACAATATTACCTTTAATGCATAATTCGCCTGCCTGATTATTATTTACTTCTTCATTTTTATGATTAAGGATTTTCACATCCACATAAAAATTGGGTTTTCCTATAGAGCCTTTCTTCCAGAGCGCCTCATGCCGATGCAGAGAAGTAATAGAAGGCCCTGCTTCTGTAAGACCATACCCCTGGCTCATGAGAATTCCCTTTTTGGCCCAGATATCTATTAATTTACAGGAAAGATTTTCTCCCCCAACTATAAAATAATTTAATTTCTTAGGCTTGAATTTACTAAAGACTTTGGATTTCACCATCATGCGCAACATTGTCGGCACAGCAAGAAATAAACTTATAGGCTGTTCCTGAATGTAACTTAAAATTTTACCTGGTTGGAACTTACTGATGAAATCTACACGTGCCCCTCGGTGTAACATCGGCAGCAGTAAAACATTCCATCCTGAAGTATGAAAAGGCGGCAATGCATTAATGGTGTGATCCACAGAAGTTATTTCTAACTGAACAGCTGTATTCAAGCTATTCCAGAACATCATTCTGTTGGTATAGATTACTCCTTTAGGCTTTCCTGTTGTACCCGAGGTGTAAAAAATAAATATGGGTTGTTCTGTATCTATTTTAAAGTCCAGATTAGGATAATCTGTGTCAGCTTTTTCTGCTTTTTCAAAAAAACTTTTAAAAGACATAAACTGAGCCTGTATTTTGTTTTTTTGTTCAGGTATTTTTGTTTTAAATTTTAAGTCATCCCCTAAAATGAGTGAGGGACTTACATCGTCTATACAATAACCTATTTCCTGTGATGTATATCTATAATTAAGAGGAACCAGAATAATTCCTAAACGCTGAGTAGCAATGAAGAGCATCAGATATTCTGGAGAATGTTCCGCTATAACAGCCAGTCGTTCTCCTCGTTTAAGCTGAAATCTGTTGATGAGGTAGTTGCCAATCTTCAGAGAATTTTCGTGAAGTTCCATATAGGAAAAAGATCGCTTAGTATCCAAGCAGTACACAGCCTTCTTATAAGGCGTATAGGATGACCATTTCGCTATCCAGTCCAGGTAGTTCATTCTTTCTTTTTACTTATCAAATATAGAAAATTAGCGATCAGAAAAGATACTACAATTGCAATGGCAGCAGATACTCCAGGATTATTTACTGGCTCTTGCATATATTCTGTAATTCTTCCGTAATAAATTATAAAATGAAGTGCAACAGCAGAAAAACTAGCGATAAAGACGGCGGTTTTTTTCACTTTTTTAAAATATATTCCAAACAGGACCGGTACAAAAGCAGCAGCAAAATAGGCATAAACCCCATTTTGCGCAAAAATGGCAACACTCACATTAGGATTCTCTATCTGATCATAACTCAGCAGAAAACTTGCTATTGCTAAAGCTACGATGACGATTTTATTCAAAGTCACTCCACTAATCTTCTTTACAACCGGAAAAAGAGGAGTAATAAGGTCTGTACTTATCGTAGTAGAAAGCGACTGAATTAAATTTTCAAGTGTTGATAGACCTGCTGAAATTAATCCTGCGACAATAATAACCCCGGCACCAGCAGTGAAAGTTTTTACAACATAGGCAGAAACCAGCTCATCCATCTGAAGCGGATCACCGTTTAAAGTAAGATCAGGGAAGAGAATTCTGGCATACAATCCAACGATGACTACCAAAAAGAAAAGTATCATGCAAATGATAGCGATGACCAGATATTGATTTACTGACTTTTCACTTTTCAGAAAAAGGGTTTTTGTAATAATGTGAGGCTGACAGACAATCGCTATTCCAATAACAATCTGGCAGAAAATAATTTCGAAATAATCTCTAAATAAGAAACTTTCTTCATTTGTGGGCTCTACCAGATTTGGATCAATATTTTTAAGCGTAGACACAAACCCATCAAAACCTTCACTGAAATAATCAGCACCAGATGCCAAAAGCATAATAGCGACTATAAACATTAAGATAGCCTGCACGGAATTCGTGTATACCATAGAGTTTGCCCCACCAAACATCATATATCCAAATACAAAAACTACCAGTCCTAAAAGTACCCAGAACGGTTCCATATTAAGAGATTTGGAAATGATTTGTGTGAGACCAACACAAATAAGTACAATAAAAGTGATTAACAATAGAGACAGAATAGCGAAAAATATGGTCATGGCTTTACTATCATAACGCTTTCCTATCCACTGGGCCATGGTTACTGCCTTGACAGTAGACCCATATTTCTGAAAGGCTTTGGTAAAAAAGATAAGCGAAGCGAAAATAGCGATCGGCATTACGATCCCAAAAGAGATAATTCCTGAAAAACCATAGAGTGCGATAAATCCTGGGTTAATGATAAACGTAGCTGCACTTGTCATGGAAGCTGCGAGTGACAAGCCTACAGCCCAGGCCGGAAAGCCTTTGCTTCCGATTGCGAAATCGTTGATGTCTTTCGTTTTTATCATACCTCTTACCACAAAGAAAATGATAACTATCGCATAAATTATAAGTAGAATAGTCACGTAAGTTGACCAGGTATCGCTCGCAAACATATATAGTATTAATTTCAAAAGTGAAATTAGAGGTAATTGTCGAATCTACCTATTCACAAAGAAAATTTGAAAGTGTGACTTAATCAAATATAAGCCTGTAAAAGAATCTGAAGCCATATATAGCGTGCAAATAAAATTCCGCGACTTTCATTAGCCTAATTATTTGAAAATTTCAGATGAAAAATTCAAAAATTATGATATTTAATAGCCCCCGATAGCAATGGAAAGCCCGCAACCCCCAAGGCTTTTTTTTTGGGGGGGGGCGGACTTGAAATGTATAGCGGGAATAGCTTCACATACTAATACTAGTGTGTAAATTCTTTATAAACGATGTATATGCCCATGAGCAGGACAAACCAGCCAAAGCCTTTTTTGAGTTTACCGCCGTCAATAAATTTATTCAGCCAGATGCCCACAAAAATTCCGACGACCGAAAGTCCTGTAAATATTCCCAAAAAGACCCAATCAATCTCCATATTTTGAACATCTCCAAGAAAACCAATCAAAGATTTGACAGCTATAATCAATAATGAGGTGGCTACTGCTTTTTTCATAGGGAGTTTGGCCAGTAATACCAGGGCAGGAATGATAAGAAAGCCCCCTCCTGCCCCTACGATTCCTGTAAGGAAACCCACGACAATACCTTCAACAATAATAAGCGGGTAATTGTATTTCACCTCAACCTCGGCTTCCTCCAGTTCTTCCTTTTTGTCTTTGATCATGGAATAGGAGGCCAATACCATAATGAGTGCAAAAAACAGCATAATACCTATGTCCTTGGTCACTTCGAAGCCCGAAACCGTAAATATGGACTCGGGTATGGCCGGAATGGCAAATTTACGGGTGAGGTAAACGGCAATAAAGGCAGGGATGGCAAAAACAGTGGCTGTTTTAAAATCGACGAGGCCTTTTTGCATATTCCTAAGCGCTCCTACAAGACTTGCTGTTCCTACTACAAAAAGAGAATAGGCTGTAGCGGTAACCGGGTCTTCGGAAAGCAGATAAACCAACACGGGAACAGTAAGAATAGATCCGCCACCACCAATTAATCCAAGTACTACACCTATGACAAGTGCCCCAAAATATCCTAGTAATTCTATTATTTCCATGTGGTAAGTTACATTTTTAAGACGCAAAGATAGAACTCGACCTAAGCCCGGGCAGTAACTTTGGTTACATTGAAAGTAGGGCTTTAAATTGATTTTGAAAGATTATTATTTATCTTAGCAAAAAAATAGGAAATGGCACTAGAACAAGAGGTAATGCAAAAAATGAAAGAAGCGATGAAGGCTAAAGACACGGTCGCCCTGGCTTCTTTACGATCTATAAAAAGTGAAATTTTAAAAGCTAAAACGGCCACTTCTAGCAAAGAGGAGATGACTGAAGCTGAGGAGCTGAAACTGGTTCAAAAACTGGTAAAACAGAGAAAAGACAGTGCCGACTTATATCTGGAGCAAAACCGCAAGGATTTGGCTGATGCCGAATTGGAAGAGGCTAAAATCATCGAGCAATTTTTGCCGGCCCAGTTAAGCGAGGAGGAAATCAGTAAAGAAGTGAAAGCCATCATCGCTGAAACCGGAGCTGAGTCTATGAAAGATATGGGAAAAGTAATGGGTTTAGCTTCTCAGCGCCTGGCTGGAAAAGCAGATGGCAAAACAATTTCCAAAATCGTTAAAGAGAACTTGTCTTAAAGCAGAATAGTATTGTATTTTTGCAATTCAAAATAACAGATTTCCGTGAACACGGAGATTGAAGGCCGCGTAGTTCAACTGAATAGAATATCAGATTTCGGCTCTGAGGGTTGGGGGTTTGAATCCCTCCGCGGTCACGAATAAATACTTCAAAAAAGAAAAAACGCCAAGTTTACTTGAGCGTTTTTTTGTTTGAAGTATTTTCAAAGCGGAACGCTTTGGGATGCGCGAAGCGAATCCTCGATGAACACAGCAAGCAGAAAACCACGCTTTTGCTCATAATGAATTTCTTTGTTACAGATACAAGCGAAAGCGGAACGCTTTGGGATGTACGTAGTGAATCCTTGCAAGCATGGGGTCTTAGGGTTTAGGCGGTAGGGTTTAGATTTTTGATTTGAGATTTTAGAAAAATAATTTGACCGGAATCCTAATCTGTGGTTTTCTAGTTTCAAAGCGGAACGCTTTGGGATGCACGCAGTGAATCCTTGTAAGCAAGAGGTTTTAGGCGGTAGGCTTTAGTGAACTTTAAGAACCAGGACGCTAGTCCGTGGTTTTTAATTTTCAAAGCGGAACGCTTTGGGATGCACGTAGTGAATCCTTGCAAACAAGAGGTATTAGGTTTTAGGCTACAGGCTTTAGATTTTTTGACCTTCCCTAAATAACCTTAAGGTTTTAATTAACATAAAGAATCAGGACGCTAGTCCGTGGTTTTCTATTTGCAAAGGGGGACGACAATGGTTATGCAATCCTGCTTATTTACGAATTAATCAAAAGTCGAATACTTATGAGGGGCGATTCCTGAGATTTAGTAAGACAAAAAAAAGAAGCTGCCTCACCTATGAGACAGCTTCCTTCGTGATGCAGGGTATCGAATCTAGGCTAATCACCTCCTGCTCTCTTGAGCTCTTCCAATGCGGCTTCCTGCCTTTTGCTTTCAAACTTGCTGCCAGAACTAAAGTTATAGCGTAAGGTTAATCGAACCGACTGGTCAAACATATACTGGCTTAATTTGTTCAGGTTATTATTGATTCGTGAACTTGCCGTTATGGTTTGGGTTCTGAACAGGTCTGTAAAAGCCAGGTTGACATCCAGCTTATCCTGCATAAATGATTTTTTGAAACCTGTATCTATCCCCCATCTGCTTTTAATCCTATATAATCCATAAGCCATAGGACTTGTATAAGACGCATTAATCTCCCATGAAATATCATAGGGTAAACTGATTTGATGATTGGATCGCGCTATAATCGAAAACTGTTCGTTTTCTAATTCCTCTCCATTGATCTGAGTATTGAAATACTGATAGGAAGCCACCAGGTTATTGTCCATTCTCCAGCCTTTGGTGATTCTAAGTGGTGCTATCAATGTCGCACTAAAATTTTTGTTGCGATCTATATTTCGAAAAGCAAAAGCCGTTTGATTGGTTTCTTCATTCTGAATAGGAACCTCTATAATAAAATCCTTAGAATATTGTGCGCCTAGAATCAGATTGTATTTATTCTTATAGGTTTGCGTAAGCTGAAACGAATTGGTATACTGAGGTCTTAAATCAGGATTACCCTCTACGTAAGAATACGGATCAAGATAAAAAATAAAGGGGTTCAGTCTTTCATAATTTGGTCTTGTAATCCTGCGGCTTAAGGAATAAGATACCTTGTAATCTTCAGAAATATTTTGCTGCACAAAAAGACTTGGAAATAAGTCCAAGTACTCACGAGGCGTCCTCTTATCCAAGGTAGCTGAATATCCCTCGGCGACGGTTTGCTCGAGTCTAAGACCCGCCTGAAGGTTCCAGGTTTCGTTAAATTTTTTACTAAAACTACCATAAGCGGCATAGATATTTTCATCGTATGAGAATCTATTACTAAGGTCCGGGTCTATTATACGCTCATTGTTTATGATTTCGTAAAATTCCAGCGTACTTCTGGACTTCACTTGACTTGCCTTAGCTCCAAATTCCAGTTTAGCAGCATTTGGCAAAGGCAACCCAAGATCCACTCTGGCAGCATAGATATCATATTCAGAAAAATTATCAGTCCCCAGTCTTTCCGTTTCACTATCAGACGGGCTGAAGGTAAATACATTGGTAAAGGTCGTATTGACATCTTTATTGAGCTTGACATAGTCAAGGTCGGCAGAAAGATTTGAGCCTACAGTATCCAGTTTCCACTGGTAATGCATGTTCATAGAGGCGTTATAAAACTCATCTTCCAAATGGTTTCTGGCATCGATAAAAGAGGGGGCACCTGCAGCAGGGTTGAGGGTAACCTCATTGTCCCAGTCATTTTCACCATTTTGATAGGTTAAGTTTCCCGTCACCCCTACACTATGCCTTTCGTTGATTTCATAATCTGTTCCCATTCGAAGAGAAGGAGTATAAAAAAATCTGGTTTCTTTTCCATTTTGATTGATGCGTGTTACACCTTCTTCCAGGTCAAAGGTTCTGAAGATCGTCTGTTCTCTGAATCTGCCATCTTTGGAAGCATCCAGATTCACAAAAGAATTCCATTTCCCTTTTTTATAATTCAGGTTGATGCCTGTATTATATAAGGAAAAACCGTTGTACTCATATCCGGCATATGCACTACCATTCATACCGCTGAGCTTGTTCTTTTTAAGAATGACATTAAGAATTCCAGCCGTCCCTTCCGCTTCATACTTGGCAGAAGGATTGCTTATAATCTCAATGTTTTTTATATTTTCTGAGGACATACCTTTCAGTAAGCTCTGTAATTCATTAGAAGAGAGATAGGTTGGACGTCCGTCAATCATCACCGCAACGTTTGCTTTTCCGTTGAGTTGCAAATCTCCGTTCTGGTCCAGCCAGACTCCGGGAGACTTGGCCAGCACTTCGTAAGCGGATGTTCCAGAAGCCATCACAGTCCCTGCCACATTAACAACCAGTTTATCGGCCTTCACTTCTATGCGGGGACGTTCGGCAATCACCAAGACTTCGTCAAGAGAATTTTCCTCAACGTGTAAGGTGATTACACCAAAATCCTTTTGAAAACTCGTGTTTTCAACTTTGAATGCTTCGGTTTTTACCGATTGGAATCCGATGGTAGAAAATTCAAGAAAATAAGCTCCATCTTCTGGAGTATCAATATTAAAATTTCCATTCATATCTGTTGCACCGCCTGATACGATAGTAGAATCTTTTACCTTAAGAACCACCACATTGGCAAAAGGTATAGTTTCACTTTGTGCATCCTGGACAAGGCCTGTTAATTTTCCTTGAGCAAGTCCTGCACCTGATATAAGTAAGCTTATGAGAATGAGTAGTGTTCGATACGTTTTCATCACTTTAAATTTTTAGGGTTAAACAATTTTATTTCAGCTGATACGACAAAGATGTATCGACATCTCCACTGCTGAAACCCTTTTTCTGTGAAACGGGATATGTAAGGAATGAATCGGTATATAAGTCGGTTAAATCTGAAGCACTAGTTAATTGCATTACAACAATTTTCACCCAGAGGAGTTGTTTCTTGTTATTATCCTATTTTAAGAAAAAAGAATAATACTTATATTTACCAAAAATGCTATGGATACAGATGCCCGTAAGCTCTTGAAATAAGTATTTCAATTCAACCTATATGTCCAAAAAAGGCCAGTCTAAAATTTCTTCATTTTTCAGAATCATAGGCATTGCTTTATTGACGACTGTGCTATTAAATGCAATTATACTTCTTGTTCATTATGGTTCGCTACTGTATGATCATGAGGGGCAACTTATTTATAAACAAATCATCCCCCAGGAGATTTTATTAACTTTTCTCTTTCTACTCAGCCTTTTTTGGTCTCATTCTAAAATTTCAGATTATTTCAATTCTTCAATTTTCTTAGAAAGAAAGCCAGTTCACAAAGCCATCATCGAAATTCTAACAGTGGTTTTGATTTCGTTACTATTGCTTCATTTAGTTCTTTTTATTCCATTCAATCTTCTTTATCCAGATGTTGATCCCATTCCTGAGCAATTGCGAACTGCCTATGTCTTAACCTGTTTTTTCTCTCTCTTCTTTTACTTTTTCGTAGAGCGAGAAAAAAGTCAAAAAATATTTCAGGCAGAACTCATCAGGTCTGCTCAGCTTCAAAAAGAGAATTTTCAGGCTCAGCTCCAGCATTTAAAAAACCAGGTCAATCCTCATTTTCTGTTTAACTCTTTAAACGTTTTAGGATCACTCATCAAAAAAGATCGAGCACAGGCGGTTGTATTCGTGAACAGGTTATCTGATGTCTATCGGGCTTTTCTTGATTTTAGCGATCAACAGCTGATTCCCCTGGAAAAAGAGTTAGAACTGACTAAAGCCTATATCTATCTTTTGAGTACAAGATTTGGCTCTAACATCAGGTTTGATATCGATGTGGAAAGCAAGTATCTATCCTGCCAGCTGCCTCCGGGTTCCCTGCAAATGCTAGTAGAAAATGCAGTTAAGCACAATGCGTCTACGATCCGAAATCCGCTCATCATCTCTGTTTTTACAGAGCATCAAAAGCTTGTGGTCCATAATAACATCAGGCCCCGGAAAGAAGGGGTTAAGTCCACGGGCAGTGGATTGGTAAATATTAAAAAAAGATACCGATTTCTTTCCAACCAGGAGGTAGAATTAAAAGAGAACAGCTCCGAATTTACGGTCAAGCTTCCATTATTAAAAGCTGAAAAACAATGAAGATCCTAATCATAGAAGATGAACAGCACGCCGCTGAATCCCTTGAAGAACTTATTCTCGAGCTAAGGCCACAGGTAATTATTCTCGCTTCATTAAGCTCTGTAGAAGATTCTATAGACTGGCTTAGCAGCCATCCTTCACCTGACCTTATTTTTTCGGACATACAGCTCTCTGATGGTAACAGTTTTGAAATATTTAGAGAAATAGATCCGGGCTGCCCTGTTATTTTCACGACCGCCTTTAATGAATACGCCTTAGAAGCCTTCAAAGTGAACAGCATCGACTATCTCTTAAAACCTATCAAAAAAAGAGAGGTCGGTAAAGCCATTAAAAAATTCGAGGATTTGTATCAACATCAGGTAGTTGAGGAACTGAATAACCTGAAAAAGCTATTGGCGAATACGGAAGCGACCTCAACACAGACCCTGAAAAAATCACGGTTTCTCGCCAAAAGCGGTCAGACACTCGTATCCATACCCTCAAAGGATGTGGCTTATTTTCAAGCTGAAGACGGCGTCGTCTTCCTGTATGATTTCAAAGGTAAACGCTATATTGTCAACCAAACCTTAGAGGAGCTAACTGAAGACACCGACTCCAATTCTTTTTTCAGGGTTAATCGCCAGTACCTTGTACATATCGATTCAGTTAAAGAAGCGCATTCTTATTTCAAAGGACGTTTGAAACTGGAACTGAATCCTGCAGGTCATGACGATATTATCATCAGCAGCAATAAGTCCAATTTATTTAAGAAATGGCTTGATCAATAGAAAAACGTATTTAAGTAAAATGAAAATATAAGACTTGGATGGAAGCAAATCAAGTAAGTCAGCAAAATCAATCTCCAGAATCCGTATGGAATAAGTTTCCGTTTTGGATTCGCCGCATTGCTATTGCAGCCATCATAACTATATCTATACATTTGTCTTTTTCGTTTATCATCCGGGGCACATTTATAAGTGATTTAGATATAACCGATGCTATTGAACTCCCTTTTTCTTTCTTATACATCCTTGCTCTATTTTGGATCTATCCCTGGATAAGTCGAATGGTGCATTCGGCTTTTCTAAGCAGAGTAAAGAAAATTTATGTCAAATTTATTGAGGGTTTCACAGTAGTGGTGACCACCGTACTGCTAACCCTGCTGGTAAGACTTTTTCCACTCTGGCTGGCGCTTCTTTTTATCAACTCAGTCCAGGATGATATCAATCTGGGCTTCAGTCCCGATCAAGTGCGCAGGAGCTTTATCATCCATGCCATTATTGGTTTATTCTTTTACTATTTTGTGGAAAGGCAGCGCATTCGCAAACAGTTACAAAAGGAACAACTACAGCGCGCACAGTTACAAAAGGAAAAATTCAGAGTTGACCTGGAAAATCTGAAAGATCAGGTCAATCCAGAATTTTTGTTTAATAGCCTGAATTTTTTAGATAAATTCATTCAGGAAAATCCAAAACAGGCTGAAGAATTTGTGGAGCGTTTATCCAATGTGTATCGCTCTTTTTTGAATCGACAGGAAGAATTGATATCATTGGAAGACGAGGCCTTAAAGCTGAAGGATTATCTTTATCTCCTCCACTGCCGTTTCAAAGACAAGATTAGTTTTAAAATGGAAATTGAAAAAGGAGCAGCACAACACGTCTTGCCCCCCGGTGCGCTTCAAAGCCTTATTGAAAATTTCATCACTGGTATTCGCTTTGAAAAAGAGGCCATTCTGCTTATTACAATCCATGCAAGTGACCAACAATCCATTTTAAAAATCGGTTTTAATACTCCGCTCCATACAAACGTATCCATGGATTCCGTCTTGAAAAACCTCAATAAACGCTATGGGTATTTTACAACACGAAACCTTGAACTTAAAAAAACCAAAACCGGTACACAGGTAAGTCTTCCACTTCTAAAACTCGAGAAAAGGATGTGATAAAATAGCATCAATAATCCATTTTGATTGTTAAGGAATTTTACTAACGCATCGGGGCAATCCTATTCTTAGATAACTCGAATACGTACTTACAAAGTGTAGAAAAACTTAGCGAGTCAAATCATTTTCGTTAACTTTCACTTTTGGTTTTTTAAATTTTAAAACATGACTACAGAAGCCTACATCACTCTTACTATTATTGCGATAAGTATATTCTGCTTTATGAAGGAATCTATTCCAATAGATTTGGTAGCGCTTGGCATCATGGTCAGTTTAGTCATTACCGGGGTCGTCGATGCGAGTGAGGCTATTTCAGGATTTGCCAATCAGGCTACTCTGGCTGTAGCCGCCATGTTCATTCTTAGCCAGGCCTTGATCAAATCGAATTTAATCGATTTTCTAGGTCCGTTTATGGAAAAATTACTAAGTAAAGGATACTCCAAATCGATACTCAGCATGGCCCTTATGGTTGGGGGTATATCGGGATTTATAAATAATACACCTGTGGTTGCAACCTTTATCCCCGTCGTGAACAGAACCACAAAAAAACTCAAACGTTCCCCTTCCAAATACCTCATTCCGCTCTCCTTTTTAGCCATTTTTGGAGGGATGTGCACATTGATCGGCACGTCTACGAATCTCCTCGTAAGCGGGATGGCATCCGACAGGGGATTTGAAGGTTTCGAAATGTTCACGCTTGCTCCTGTGGGACTTTGCCTGTTAATCGTGGGGGTTCTTTATGTGATTTTTATTGGTCGTTATCTGTTACCAGATATGGGAACCAAAGACTTAATGGAAGAGGAAGAAGAAGAAATTAAACAGTTCCTGGCTGAGGTTAGCTTAAAAGAAAAATCTGAAGAGAAAGAATTGACTTTAAATAATTTCATCGAGGAAAATGACATCGAGATCAAATTGCTGAAAAGGGATGGCGACACTGAAAAAGATCCGGATCGATCTAAAGCACTAAAACAAGGAGACACCCTGCTCATTGAAGGCTCACTTAAGGAAATCAATAAATTAATTAAAGATGATTATTTGAGTCTTGCAGAAGACTTTGAGGATAAAGAATTTCCTGATGAAGAAACCCGTATGGTCGAAATTATCCTTTTACCAAATTCTGAAATTATTGGTCAAAAACTTGAAGAGGTCGATTTTCTCAACCGGTATAACGCAAATGTTATTGGGATTCGCCAGAGAGGTGAAAAGCAACTCTCAGATTTGAAAGAAGTTAAACTTCAAGCCGGTGATATTTTAGTTCTACTGACTAACAAAAACGGGTATCAGCTTTTGGAAGAGAGCCAAAAAAAACGAAATTCACCATTTATCTCCGTGAGCGAAAAAATACTAAGCGATCTGGATCCTAAGAAGCTTTACATTACAATTTCAGTCATTGTATCTGTCATTCTATTGGCTACTTTTAATATCCTGCCTTTGGTGATTTCTGCTTTTGCAGGAGTAGTCGTCTTGAACATTTTTGGGGTAATCAGCATGCAGGAGGCTTACAGGGCGATAGACTGGAAAGTGATTTTTCTCTTAGCAGGTTCACTGAGTCTCGGTGCTGCGATGTCAAGTAGTGGTCTATCTAAAAATATCAGTGACCTGCTTTTGAATTTTACCAGTCAGTACGAAAGCCAAATGCTGATTGTTGCTCTTTTTTATCTATTCACAGCTTTGCTTACAGAAACCATGAGTAACAATGCTTCTGCAGCATTAATGGTGCCTATTGCCTTTTCCGTTGCAACCAGCCTGGACACCAATATTTTACCACTCTTAGTGACTATTGCCATAGCTGGAAGTGCGAGTTTTATGACGCCAATTGGTTACCAGACCAACACTATGGTTTTTAGTGCCGGTAAATATAAGTTTACTGACTTCACCAAAGTAGGTGCTCCACTCAGCTTTACATTTTTGATAGTAGCCAGTATCCTTATTCCTTATTTTTATCCGTTTTAAAGCGTTCTTCTATTTCAGAATCATCGTAAAATCGGTTCAATTTTTTTTGTAAAAGCTGATAGCGAATAATGCCAAACGTCAATAAAAAAGCACTGATAAAAAATAAGGCATAGCCTACCCAGCTCAAAGGTTCAAAATCTTTCAGTTTTACAAAAGCTATACCCGCGATAATCAGGTAAAAACTCGTACGGATATAAGAAAAAAAGGTTCGCTCATTGGCCAGCGTGGTGCGTTCCATGGCCAAAAAATCGCGCAGGATAATTTTTTCATTATTCCTGAAGTCACTTCTGAATCGTCTAAATTTTTTCATTGTTAATGTTTAAGATGCATTTCAATGTAATGAAAAGTGTGGGATTTTCAAATCTTCTTATAATACTCTTAAAAGCTTTGAATTTATTACATTAATAGTTAATTTAAACAAAGTCTAAGTATTTCATAATAAATTATGATCAATACGCTGTTTAAAACTAGATTATCAAAAGTCTAGTCTTCAAAACCTGGCTTCAGCGGGTTATTTATTTGGATTTTCTGAATTGGAATACAACCCAAACCAAGTTTGAGTGAAATCACAAGTTTTAGTGTTTTACTAAAATATAAGATTTAAACCTTTTATCAATGAATGACATAGAACAGACTACTGCGAATGCAAAGACGCTGATGAGGCAGTTTGCAAAACGAACAGGACTTGATCCTGAAAATGACCAGACCAGCCAACGCTATCTCTGGACCGATGCTTTTGCTCTACTCAACTTTTTAGCGCTTAAAAAAAGTGATGGAAGTAATGTAAACCAAGACTCAGCTTTAAAAATCATACATGAAGTTCATCATCATTTAGGAAAATTTGCCTCCAACGACCCCAGAACCGGTTGGATAAGTGAACTTCCTGAAGAAAAAGCGAAGAATCACCCCACTGTAAAGGGACTCCGTATAGGAAAGCAGCTCCCGGAACGTAAGCCGGAAGAAGCTTATAATCAGCAGCTGGAATGGCAAAGGGATGGTCAATATTTCCATTACCATACCCGCTGGATTACAGCATTATTAAAAGCCGGCGAATTATTAGAAAAAGAAGAATTTGCCAAATGGGCGGCAGAACTCAGTTTAGCAGGCTCCTATTTTATCATTCATAAAAATAATGATATAAGCATGCACTGGAAAATGAGTGTAGATCTTTCCCGACCTCTGGTTCCTGCTATGGGAGCACATGATCCTTTGGAGGGTTTACTTTGTGCCTTACAGGCACGGGAAATGTCAGAGTTTTACAATGAGGAATTTGATATTTATATTGAAGATCTAAAATTACTCTGCCAATATTCCAACTGGCAGACTGAAGATGCGTTAGGAATTGGCGGTTTACTTTTAAATGTCATTCGCGCAACAGAACTTCAGAAAAAAATGGATTTGCCCGATGCTGTAAAACCGGAAAGCCTGCTAAGAGTTGTAGAACAAAGCCTAAAGGCTTTTTATAGATCTTATGAGCCCGAAAAATCGGCAGAGTATCGTCTGGCATTCAGAGAATGTGGACTTTCACTAGGGCTTCGCTGTCTAAAAGGAAACTTAGAATTCCTGGAAAAAAATGGTTTAAAACCAGACATCGATTCCGAAATCTGGAGTATTGCCGATGAAATAGAAGCCTTTTGGCTTAGTCCGGAACATACTCAGGTGTCTACATTTCAGGATCACCTGGATATCAATCAAGTGAGTCTGGCGGCTAGTTTGCTAGCCCGTAAAGCACCTCACATTTATAGCAGAACGCATTAAAAAAAATAAACTTATGAAAGATTCAGTTATTGCAACGTTACAGGAAACTAAAAATGATTTTAAGGATAAAGCAGATTTAAAGGCCTTGATCCAGTCCATCAAAGACAAAAAAATTGTGATGATGGGTGAAGCTTCTCATGGAACTCATGACTATTACAATTGGAGAGCCAAAATCTCTAAGCTATTGATGGAAGAACATGGATTTGATTTTGTAGCTGTAGAAGGTGATTGGCCCGCATGTTATGAACTCAATCGCCATGTCAAAAATTATGAAGATGCCGAAGAAGAAACAAAAAAAGTATTAAAGGAGTTTCAAAGATGGCCGTCCTGGATGTGGGCCAACTGGGAAGTTCATGAATGGGCACAATGGCTAAAAGAATTTAACAAAGAGCTTCCTTCAGATCAACGTAAAGGTTTTTACGGCCTGGATGTGTATAGCCTTTGGGAGTCGCTGGATGCTGTTATGGAATATCTGAAAAAGGAAGATCCTTCCGCCTTGGAAACCGCAAAAGAGGCCATGCGCTGTTTTGAACCCCATCGCGATGAAGGTGGACAAAAATATGCATTATCTACAAGGTTAGTTCCCGAGGGCTGCAGCAAAGAAGTGACTCAGTTACTCACTGAAATTCGTAAAAATGCCACGAATTACAATTCAGACCGGGAACACGCGTTCAGCACCGAACAAAATGCACTAGTCACCAAAAACGCTGAAAAGTATTACCGCATCATGGCTTCCGGAGATGAATCTACCTGGAATCTTCGAGACCGGCACATGATGGATACCCTTAACCGGCTTATGAAATTTCACGGTGAAAATGCCAAGGGTATAGTCTGGGCCCATAACACCCACATTGGAGATGCTTCTTTTACCGACATGGCCGGACAGGGCTTATACAATATAGGAGAGCTTGGTCGAGAAGAATATGGTAAAGACGAGGTGTCTCTTATTGGGTTTGGCAGTTACTGCGGAAGCGTGCTGGCAGGAAGCTCCTGGGGCTCAGCAGTGCAGGACATGGAATTACCTGAAGGACGAGAGGATAGCTGGGAAGATTTATGTCATCGCGCAGGCGATCAGTTTCACATCAACGTGAGTGAACTTAAACATGTTCCCGAATTACAAGAACGGATTGCACACCGAGCAGTTGGTGTTGTATATAACCCAAAACATGAACGTTTTGGAAATTATGTACCTACGCTTATCACAGAACGTTATGATCACTTTTTATTTTTTAATAAATCACAAGCTTTAAATCCTATAGATGTTTCTGTTGAGGATTCTAAAATCCCTGAAACCTATCCTTATGGTTTGTAAGCCATAAGGTATTTTTAAAGAGCTTAAAATCACAAAAAATCATACTATTAATAAAAATAAATTCAGAAAAAATGAGTAAAAAAAACTCAGGCAAAACTTACGATTTGGTTTGCATAGGAGGTGGAATTATGAGTATGACTCATGCTTTGTTGCTTAAAATTTTAAACCCCGCATGTAAAATCTTAATTCTCGAACGGCTTTCAGAAACCGGGCAGGAAAGCTCCAAAACCATGAATAATGCAGGAACTGGGCATGCCGGTAATTGCGAACTGAATTATACAAAAATAAAAGAAGACGGCAGCCTTGATATTTCCAAAGCACTTGAGGTGTGTCATGATTTTGAATTGACCATGCAGTTCTGGAGCTATCTCACTGAAGAAGGCTTCTTATCAGATTCTGACGCATTTGTGTTTCCAACTTACCATTGCAGCTGGGTACATGATGAAGAACAGGTCAGGCTCCTCAAAAAAAGATATGAAACCATGAAAGCCCATGTTGAGTTTGAGAACATGGAATATACCGAAGATTTTAACAGCATGCGTGAATGGTTTCCTCTTATTATGAAACATAGAACCGATGACGAACATCTTGCAGGAACACGAATTAAGCACGGGACAGAGATTGACTTTGAAGCGGTCACGCAATCCTTTATGAATATCCTGAAAAACGAATTTGAAGTCGATATTCTGGTAGATCATGACGTGGAGGATGTCAATAGAATTACTCAGGGCTGGACCGTGGAAGGTAAAATCAGTTCCGATGAAAAGTCTTTTAGTTTTGAAACTGAAAAGATTTTTATAGGAGCCGGAGGCGGAGCCCTGCTGCTACTCCAAAAGTCAGAAATTGAGGAACATGAGCATTACGGGGGATTTCCCGTGAGCGGAAAATGGCTGGTTTGTCAGAATGAAGAGCTCATCCAAAAGCATGAGGCCCAGGTCTATTCTAAAGCCAGCGGAAATAATCCGCCCATGTCTGCTCCACATTTGGACTCCCGTCACATCGATGGAAAAAAAGCACTCCTATTTGGTCCGTTTGCAGGATTTAGTACCAAATTTTTAAAGAAGGGCTCCTCACTGGACCTTCCCCACTCGGTCAATTTTGAAAACATTCCAACGTATTGGGGTGTCTTTTGGAAAAACCTTAACCTTACCAGGTATCTTGTAGAACAGGTGGTGACCGGAAAAGATGCTCAAATGGAAGAATTGAGGAAGTTTATCAAAGAGGCTAAATCTGAAGACTGGGAGATGCAAACTGCAGGACAAAGAGTTCAAATTCTTAAGAAAAGTAAAGAGGAAGGAGCTTTGCTGGAGTTTGGTACTGAAGTCGTTTCCAATACAGACGGAACAGTTACAGCTTTACTGGGAGCTTCTCCGGGAGCATCAACTGCTGTAAAAATTGCTTTAGATATTATAAAGCAGGAATATCCGGATTTACTGAATTCAGACGAAGTCAAAACTAAGCTTGATAGCATGATTCCATTTTGGAATAAGCCTGTGGAAGGAAACGAAGATGAATTCAGAAAAATACGTGAGCAATGCCTGGAGAAGCTCGGCTTAGCCGTTACAACTTAACAGCATTTTGAAATGTTTCTGACTTTTAAAATTCAAAAAAACAACCTAAGAAAAAAATACTGTAACCTTAAAAACAATAAAGAATGAGTACAAAAAAAGACATGATAGAACGTCAACTTAAAAACAGAGATATTGAGGATCCTGCAGTCTTAGAAGCTATGCAGGAAGTGGATAGAAAACGTTTTGTACCGGAGGACATGAAGGACAAAGCTTATGAAGATAGTCCTTTACCAATAGGCAAATCTCAGACGATTAGTCAACCATACATCGTTGCTTATATGGCTCAGGCTTTAGATTTGAAAGAAGACGACAAGGTCCTTGAAGTAGGTACCGGATGCGGTTATAATGCTGCTGTACTATCCCGCCTGGTCAATCAGGTGTATTCGGTAGAAATCATAGAATGGCTGGCCGATTTGGCTAAAGAAAATCTGGAAAAAACAGATTACGATAACATTGAGACCCGTCACGCTGATGGTTATGAAGGCTGGCCGGAAGAGGGTCCTTTTGATGCGATCCAACTTACAGCAGCACCCCCGAAAATACCTGAAACCCTTAAAAAACAGTTGAAAATTGGCGGTAAGCTTTTAGCGCCTGTAGGTACAGCTTCGCAAAGACTGGTTCTAATAGAACGCCTCGAAGAAGATAAATTCGAAGAAAAAGATTTATTGATGGTGAGATTTGTTCCTATGACGGGGCAGGCTCAAAAGGAATAGACCTAAAGATTTCAATCCTTTAAATTTTATAAAACCAAACGATGATGGGAAATAAGAATTATGAAGAAAAAAGAGATTTTGATAAAACCGACGAGCCTAAAGGCAGCAAGAAAAAAAGTAGCGGTGACCAACCGATTTTTGTCATTCAAAAACACGATGCAAGTCAGCTTCACTACGATTTCAGAATAGAGATAGATGGTACCCTGAAGTCCTGGTCTGTCCCAAAAGGACCAAGCACGGATCCTAGCGATAAGCAAATGGCGGTTCCTACCGGAGATCATCCGCTGGACTATGCAGATTTTGAAGGCGTAATTCCTGAAGATGAATACGGTGGAGGAACGGTCATGATCTGGGATAAGGGAAGGTTTGAGAATATCAAAAAAGATGAGGACGGAAACTCTGTAAGTCTCAAAACATCTTTTGAAAACGGATCGATTGAAATTGAACTGCATGGAGAAAAACTGAAAGGGGGTTATGCTTTGGTCGAGATGGATAGCGGAAAAATGGAAGGCAATTGGTTACTCATCAAAATGGATGACGATGAAGCCGATGCACGCCGTAATCCAACCAGCACCGAACCAAAAAGTGTAGAAACAGGAAGAACCCTGAATGCCATTGAAAAAGAAGAAAGCGACTCATGAAAGCTCTGAAAAACATCCTGGCAGAAGAGGTTTTTAAAAAAGCTGAAAAGAAAAAGTTTCCAGGCTTTATGCCTCTCATGCTTGCTACCTTAACCGAAGATTACTTTGATGATCCGCAGTGGATTTATGAAAGAAAACTGGACGGTGAGCGCTGTGAAATTTTAATAGAAAATGAAAAGGTTTCTATCTTTTCCAGAAATGAAAAGCAACTGAATTCGACCTATCCTGAATTTGAAAAGGCTTTGGAAAAAGAAAACTATCCCAATCTTATTCTGGATGGTGAAATAGTCACTTTTGACGGAGATGTAACCAGTTTCAGCAAGTTACAGGATAGAATGCAGCTCAAGAATTCAGAGGAAGCGAAAAACTCTGATGTGAAGGTCTTTTTATATGTGTTTGACATCATGTATTATGACGATTTTGCCCTAGATCAACTTCCTTTGAAAGCGCGTAAAAAAGTCTTGAAGGAAGCCCTTAACTGGGAAGACCCCATCCGCTTTGTATCTCATCGCAATGAAGACGGTAAAGCTTACCACGAAGAAGCCTGTAAAAAAGGCTGGGAAGGCATTATTGCTAAAGACGGGGAGTCTGCTTATGTACACAGCCGCAGCAAAAAATGGCTCAAGTTTAAATGCGCTAAAGGTCAGGAACTGGTTATAGGCGGTTTTACAGAGCCTGAAGGCGAACGCGTGGGCTTTGGAGCTTTACTTGTCGGTTATTACAAAAATGAAAAGCTACAGTACGCCGGAAAAGTCGGGACCGGATATGATGATGAGTTTCTTAAGAAATGGCGAGAAAAATTTGATCAGATTGAACAGGACTCCAGTCCTTTTGAAAAATTTAATGACGACGAAAACGGATTCAATCACTGGATCAAACCGAAATATGTTGGAGAATTTGGTTTTACAGAATGGACCGACGATAATAAACTACGTCATCCCCGATTTTTAGGCATTCGAGATGATAAAGAAGCAAAACAGGTAACTAAAGAAGTCCCAAAATGAAAATAGAAGAGATAGACATATCACATCCCGACAAACCCATTTTTCCAGACAGTGAAATTAACAAACTGGACCTGGTAAGATATTACGAAAAGATCGCTGATAAGATGCTACCTTACCTTAAGGACCGGCCACTCACTCTTCAGCGCTTTCCGGATGGTATTGATTCTGACGGTTTTTATCAAAAAAACTCAGCGGATTATTTTCCGGATTTTATAGAAAGCATTTCCATAGAAACCAAAGAGGGACGTAATACACAGGTCATTTGCAATGACAAAAAAACGCTTATCTATTTAGCAAATCAGGGAGTCATAACCTTCCACATTTGGCTATCAAAAAAAGAGGACTTACATACACCTGACAAGGTTATTTTTGATTTAGATCCTCCAAAAGATGCTTTCGAAAAAGTAAAAGAGGCTACGCAGAAAATTGGCGACTTTCTTCAAAAGGAAGGGAAAAACCCTCATGTGATGACCACAGGGAAAAGTGGCTTTCATGTCTGGTATGACATCAGGAGAACCAAAGATTTTGATGAACGCCGGGAAGAAGCCAAATCGCTGGCTAAAAACATGAAAGAAAAACATCCTGAAATCCTGACTACAGCTACCAGAAAAGATAACCGGGATAATAAAGTGTTTATCGATTACTTACGCAATGCTTACGGTCAGACTTCGGTTTGTCCCTATTCCCTTCGACCGATTCCATCAGCCGGGGTGGCTACGCCCTTAGACTGGGAAGAGTTATCAAAAATCGAAAAGCCAGACCAGTATTCATTTTCAAATATTTTCAGACGCCTGGGACAAAAGGCTTAGGTTGTTTATGACGGGTCTTAAAATGAGTCCTCGGTATAATGATTCAGCTTTCACAAGCTTTAGAATCATAAATGCGGACCTTGTTCTCGCTTCATCCCACGACATATATCGGAGCTTCATTTTTCGATTTCCACTGAAACGATTTTCCGGCACACCTCAACACACCTGGATACCTGTTTAAAGCCAGATTGAAAAGATAATTGACCTGCAAAAGGTAATTTACGTCAATTTATTTTAAAATATTCTTAAATAGAAGGTGGTAGCCTCTGTGTTTATTAGCTTGGAGCAAGTTGTAAATTATTACAAACTTTTAAAAACTAATAAAATGGCAATGATTACAAAAAACGAAGTTTTAAACTTAGCAAGCGAGCATACATCTCCTTGTGTATCTATATTCATTCCTACTCATCGTGCAGGAAAAGAGACCCTAGAAGGGCATGACGAAATTAAACTTAAAACGCAGCTTAAAAAGGTTAAAGCAAAACTTGAAAAACTGGGTTTAAGTGATAAGGAAATTGAAGAATTCGTTGAGCCTGTAAACAAGCTTGTGGACGACAGTGATTTTTGGAGACATCAGTCGGACGGTCTGGCTCTTTTTATTTCAAAAAACACATTCAAAAACTATACAGTACCTGTTCATTTTGAAGAATTCAATTACGTATCCGACGAATTCTATTTAAAGCCCTTAATGCCTTTATTCAATGGTAACGGCTTGTTTTATCTTCTCACTGTGAAAAAAGATGAAGTTAAATTTTACGAAGGTACACGACACACGATGACAGAAGTTATCACTCCCGATGAAGTTCCTTCAAGACTGGAAGACGTCGTGGGCTATGATTATGAACAAAAAAATCTTCAGTTCAGATCCGGACAACAGGGAGATAACAAGGCAGGTATGTATCATGGTGCAGGTGAAGGGAATGCAGAAGCCTTGAATGAGATGAAGCGTTACTTTAGAGCTGTAAATGACGGCATTATGGAGATGTTACATGATGATCAAAATCCGCCATTGGTCGTTTGTTGCCAGGATTTCCAATTTCCTATTTATAAAGAGGTAAACTCCTACAATAATCTGTATGAGGAACATGTCTCAGGAAATCCTGAAGATAAAGATATTCATCAGCTACATGAAGAAGCATGGGACTTATTACAACCTTACTTTAATAAAACCCGTGAAGAAAAATTGAATCTCTATAATGAGTATATCGGTACAGGAAAAGCGTCTGCAGACGTCAATATGATCATTAAAGCAGCGATAGAAGGTAGAATTGACAGCCTTTTTGTACAAAACGGAGCTGAAATATTTGGCGAATACGATAGCAGTACGCAGAAAGCTAATGTTCAAAACGAACTTACAGATTCCAATGTTTCATTATTGAACCTCATCGCCATAAAAGTGTTTGAGAAAGGCGGAAGTATTTATATTCTCGAAAAAGAAGAGATGCCGGATGAAAATCATAAAACAGTAAATGCTGTCTATAGATATTAATTCATCTTTTTTATAAAATAGCTAAAATGACAGGAAACGATGCTGGTTTAAAACCACTATTTCCTGTCATTTTTGATTTAAAACCTATCTTAGTTCAAACTCTAAAAAAATGGCCAGAAGTAAATTGCAAAAAATAAATTCGGTTTTATTATTCTCCTTCTTAGTGATTATTGGATTATACTATGGTGCCGCTTTTTTGATCCCCCTTACGTTCGGTGTATTTTTCACAACCTTAATGATACCCATTTGTAACTTTCTGGAGAACAAACTAAACCTGGGAAGAATTATCGCATCATTCCTTAGCACATTCATCCTGTTTATTCTCATTGGCGGGCTTTTCTTCTTGTTATTCAGTCAACTCAACTTATTTATAAATGACCTGTTGGAACGGAAGGGAGATGTATTTGGATTTGTAGATACAGTTCGACAGCAAATTGTAGATTCTACAGGATTTACCCTGAAGCAGCAAAATGAAATGTTCAACGAACGCCTGTATGGTATGCTCAAACAGGCTCAAACTCATCTATCCAATGTTTTTAGCGAATTCATAAATATTCTCGTTAGCTTTTTACTTACGCTGATTTATGTTTTTTTATTTCTGATCAACCGAAAGAAATTTCACAGCTTTCTCATGAAGTATGTTTCTGAAGAGAAAAAACAAAACACCAAGCAAATTCTAGATAAAGCCAAAAATGTGGCAAATCGCTATTTGTGGGGAAGAATTCAGGTGATGTTCGTCTTGGGGATAATGTACGCTATTACCTTCTTGGCTTATGATCTTGAGTACACTGCTCTCCTGCTTATTTTCGGAGTTTTGATAACCATTATACCATATATCGGTCCTTTTTTAAGCGGACTCTTACCCATACTCTTTATGCTGGTGATGAGTCAAAATTCTACTGAAATACTATCCTTCACCATTCTGATTATTATTATTCAACTCATAGAAAGTTATGTGTTAGAGCCATTACTCATTGGGTCTGAAGTCAAACAAAGTCCATTATTTATCATTATAGCCATCGTTTTAGGGGGTGCGATATGGGGCTTTGCAGGGCTGGTCTTATTTGTCCCCTTGTTTGGAGTCATGAAAATAATTTTTGATCACACTCCGGAACTTAAACCGGCTGGCTTCCTTATAGGTTACGAAGAAAGTGGCGCTAAACTGGAATTTTTATCGCACTGGAAAAATAAAATTATGGGGAGAGGGAAAAGAAACGAAGGTCGTGAGTCGTGAGTCGTGAGTCGTGAGTCGTGAGTCGTGAGTCGTGAGTCGTGAGTCGTGAGTAAAAAAAATAGTTATAACTTCATTTGCTACATTTGAGTCTGATTTTTTTGATTCTGTCCTTCCAATACCTAAAAGACCGCTGAAAATAAAAAAAGAACACATGAAAAAAACACGATCAGGGATTACAATTGAATGCATTGAAGGAGATATTGCTGCACAGAACGATATTTCAGCGGTGGTAAATGCTGCGAATGCTCAGCTTAAAACAGGGGGCGGAGTGGCTGGAGCCATCCACCATGCTGCAGGTTCAGGTCTCGAGAAAGAATGCCGGTCTTTAGCTCCTATCGAGCCTGGAGAAGCTGTAATTACAGGCGGGCATAATCTGCCAAATCAATATGTTATTCACTGTCTGGGTCCTGTTTTTGGAAGAGATAAACCTGAAGACCAGCTTTTGGCAAATTGCTATAAAAATGCCTTAAATATTTCAGAAGAAAAAGGGATAGAATCTATTGCCTTCCCAGCCATATCCACAGGTGCTTTTAGTTATCCAACCCAAAAAGCCGCTGAAGTAGCTATTGGAACTATCAGAGATATGCTTCCGAAATTAAAGGCTGTCAAAACAATTAGATTTGTACTCTATGATAAAAAAGATCTGGAAATTCATGAAAACATTTTATCTGAGCTTTAGGCTTATCGAATTGTAAAACTTGATTTTTTTAACTATCTGTTTAATTTTATTTGGAAAAAAATTATTGAAATTGAGTGACATATCTAGCCTTTAGCTTAAAAAGAATGCTGAAAAAAGGAATCGTATTATGACCTATTTTGAAATAAGAAAAGACTTTTATCTTAACTCATGAGCTTAACCCTATCTATTATAATCTTCGGTGTAGCGACATTGGTTATCGTTGTTGCCGGAACTGCACTGACAAGATATGCAGATCAGCTCGCAGATAAAACAGGCCTGGGAGAAGCCTTGGTAGGAGCCGTCTTTTTGGGTGGGGTTACTTCTATTGCCGGTATTATCACCTCGGTCTCAGCGGCTTACAACAATCATCCTGAACTGGCCATCAGCAACGCGATAGGAGGTATTGCAGCACAAACTCTTTTTCTTTCCATTGCAGATATTACCTATAGAAAGGTTAATCTGGAACATGCCTCTGCATCGTTAACAAATTTGATGCAAGGCGTTTTGCTTATCGGTTTACTGACACTCGTCTTACTAGGTGTCGCGAGTCCAAATTATACTCTATTCAACATTCACCCTATATCCATAACTATTATAATCGCCTATTTGCTTGGAACTCGAATGATTTCCATGGCAAAAGAAAAACCGATGTGGAATCCTAAAATCACGCTCTCTACAGTTGAAGATACTCCGGACCAAGAAAATATCAAGAAAACAAAAATGAGTCATCTTATCATCAAATTTGTTTTGCTGTCGATACTTGTTGGATTTTCGGGATATGCGATTGGTATATCCGGAATCAACATTTCGGATGCCACTGCATTGAGCGAAGGCTTCGTCGGTTCAATATTTACCGCGGTAGCTACTTCACTTCCAGAACTCATCGTTACTTTGGCCGCTGTAAGGCAGAAAGCCCTTGCCCTTGCCGTTGGCAATATCATAGGAGGTAATTCTTTTGATGTGCTTTTCGTTGCTTTTTCAGACATAGCCTATCAGGACGGAAGCATTCTGCATAATATCACAACCTATCAATCCTTTCTAGTGCCTATGACCATGCTTATGGCAAGTATCTTAATCATGGGTTTGCTTCTCAGGCAGCGCAAAGGCATAGGAAATATAGGCTGGGAAAGTGCCCTGATCATTTTAATTTTTATGCTGGGAAATGTGATCTTATATGCTTTTTTTTAAAGATTCCCCGTCGAAGCCAAAAAGTTTTCCCTAGTCTTCGGGTTCTGAAAGGCGGTCACAAGTTTTAAAATCAGAGTACCACCCTGCCCTATCTCATAAATAAAACCTAAACTGAGCCTGCAGGCGGTTATGTCTTAGTTTATTTTTATTTTTAGAAGTGTTCACTGTTTAGTTGAATAAATACATCTATTTTTTAAACAATTAATTACAACCCAGAATAAGATTCGAAATGCTAAATATATCTGAATTATCAAAAAAATCGATAGAACTGATTTTAAAAACACTTGATGAAGATGGAAAAATAGGTGCGAGTTTACCGGGCGGAGGCTTACTTCATATTGAAGAAAATCTGCCTTATTTGATGGTTTACAGGGAAAGGGAAGAAGATGCAGGCACTGAAAAATTAGTTTTAAGTGAAGCGTCTTACCTGTTGGTTGGTCAGCAGAACTTTGAAGATTATCAAAAGTTGATCCACGCCCTTATTGAAAGGCTTTGCACCAAATTCAAGTCTTACTTGGTTTTTGAAATCTATGCTGGAGAACCTAACAATTGCTTTACCATAAAAGCTCCAGTTACAAAGATAGGCAGCACAGTCCAGGTCCTGGAAGAAGAGCTGAATGAGTTAAACAAAAAATTTACAGCCCTTGATTTAAAAATTGAAGTTCAGGACACTCCACACCGGCAAAAGGAGGGTGATCCCGAACTTATGAGCGTTGAGGATGCAAAACGATTAGGAGCCGTCGTCTTAGGACTGGAAGTTCCACCGGTCTACCGCAGTGAAACCGGTGATGTTTATCCTGTGTTTTTAAGGCAGTTTAAAGACTATCTCCTGGATTCTATTCATAAATCCATATTTGATTTTGTACGGATTCACACCTCCTGTAGAATGGAGAGTTATTTGTCTATGGGCAGAGAGCACTTAAAGGATAAGGTATTTGAGATCGATAAGGCCTTAGCAAAAATAGAACGCTCTTATCAATTTTTATGGCTGGTCTCCCCTGCTAATATTCATAGTATCAAAACCAGCTTTTTTGAAAGTCATTATGAGAAGGTTCTGGATTATCATTATCGTATACTTCCTATAGATCCTGATGTTTTGAAAAGAGAACTGTATAACCTTAAGATTGAAGACATCGATGACCCTGCCATGTCCCATATTTTTCGAGAAAAACGTGAGGAATTGGATCATCAAATTACCATGCTGAATGAACGTGGAACTTCCAATTTTTTCTATAACAGTATTAGACTATATAAGGGAATAAGCCGAAAATTAAATAACGAGGCCAAATCAATACTCACTGAAGTTGATGAGGAAGAGGAAAATGAAAATGAAGACTTTATAGATGCCAAAGGCTTTGCCAGTCTGGCACGCAGAGAATTCGACTATTTTTCGAAACAACATAAAGATTTTAAAAGTAAGATTCACATTCGTAAGGATGTAAACATTATGATGGTAAATAAGGGTGAGCTTTATATACCTGCGGATTACCGAATGAACAAAATTGAAGCCAGGGCACTGATTCAGCATGAGGTAGGTACGCATATACTCACGTATTACAACGGTATATGCCAACCCCTGGATTTACTGAGTAGCGGTCTGGCAGATTATGACCCGCTTCAAGAAGGCCTGGCTGTCATGTCTGAATATCTGGTAGGCGGATTGACAGCCAATAGGTTAAGAACCCTTGCGGGACGAGTTATTGCAGGTTCCGCCCGACTGGAGGGAGGCAGATTTCAAGAGATATTCAAACTCCTAAAACTAGAGTACGGTTTTTCTGCTGAAAGGGCCTTCAATATTACTTCCAGAATTATGCAGGGTGGTGGCTTTTTAAAAGACATTATTTATTTAAAAGGTCTGGTGCAGCTTCGTGAACACCTTCAGAAAGGTGGAGAATACGAACCCTTATTGGGAGGAAAATTTGCCTTAAAGCACACTAAGATTATAGAAGAATTAACCGAGAGAAATATACTAAAACCTGCTGCACTTCGGCCAAGTTATTTATTGACCGAAGACGTAAATGAAAAATTAAGTTTAATCAGAGATGGGCTTCCCATTTCAAAAATGATAACAAAATGAAAATTTGCTTTGTATTAAACGACATTGAAAATGAGAGGTATGGAACCTCTATCATGATCATGAAGACCGCGCATGATCGCGGGCATGACGTTTATGCCATGAGCGTTGGTGATTTCAACTTTCACCATGGCGGACCTATTAGCATTAACAGTACTCAAGTTCCTAAAGATGCAAAAATCGATACTGCTCAGGACTATTTGAAGGCTTTAAAAAGTTCGAAAGCCCTCCAGAAAAATATAACTTCACGGGACTTGGATGTATTATTCATCAGAAACAATCCCACCGAGGAAGGATCAGGTCGGGAATGGGCCGAACATGCCGGCATTGCTTTTGGAAAACTTGTACAGCAGCAGGGGGTTTTGGTGTTAAACGATGCGTATGCCCTATCTCAGGCCTTTATAGACAAGCTTTATTTTGAAGAACTTCCTCAGGAAATAAAACCAAATTCCATCATTACCCGAAATAAGGAAGATATTCTAAAATTCTGGGAAGAAAATGATAAGAAAATGGTTTTAAAACCCCTGGAAGGTTCGGGTGGACAAAACGTATTTCTTGTGGATGAAAACCAAAAAAACCTGAATCAAATCATTGAAACCATCAGCCAGCATGGGTATATCATTGCTCAGGAGTTCTTGCCCGATGTCAAGAATGGTGATGTGCGTATCCTGCTTATGAACGGTCGCGTTATGGTAAAAGATGATAAACAGGCCATCATAAGGCGTGTGAGTGGTGAAGGTGAATTCAGAAGTAATTTTGCGCTTGGGGCTTCTGCAGATCACAGTGACCTGACCCCGGAAATGGAACGCATAGTAGAACTAACCGCTCCCAAGCTTATAAGCGACGGCCTCTTCTTTGTAGGTTTAGATGTGGTAGATGACAAACTGATAGAAATCAACGTATTGAGCCCCGGTGGAATGGAGCATTTCGACGAAGTAGGCCTTCCCGAGTTTACCCCTATTATTGTGAAAGCTATTGAACGTAAAGTGGAATATAAAAAGCTTTACGGTCATCAGTTAACAAACCGGGAACTTGCCTGCATGGAGTAAAACGCTTACAGGACAGGCTACACTGCCAAATCTAATTTAGGACTTATCGAGTTTTTTCGAGCCCTGAGTTTGAAATCAATTACTTAGGATTAAAAAATTTAAATAACTTAAAAAATGAGTCAACAAGACGATCAACATATTCCAAGAATTATAGGAGAGTATAGCAGCGATAAAAAAGGCCCATTGCTTTTTGTTACCGCAGGAATACACGGCAACGAACCCAGCGGTGTAAAAGCTTTGGAAGAGGTTTTTAAACAACTAAAGAAAACCAAACCCGAAATCGAAGGAAAACTGGTTGGTGTTTCTGGAAACCATAAAGCGCTCAATCAAAACAAACGTTACATCGATGAAGATCTCAACAGGGTGTGGACTAAAGAGAATATTGAACAGAAAAAAGCAGAAACCCATGAACAAAAAGAAATGTGGGAAATTATTGGTATTCTAAATCAATATCCGGAAGAGGAATATACCAAACGCTACTTTCTGGATTGCCATACCACTTCCTCTCCAAGTTTGCCTTATATTTCTGTCCAGGTCGTCAATGATAATGATGAATGGGCGCATAAATTTCCTACTTATATCATTCGCGGATTCAGCGATATCATCACCGGCGATATAGATCATTACCTCAGTCGAATTGGAATCACGGGCTTTGTATTCGAAGCCGGACAACACGAAGATGAAACCTCTGTGGAAAATCACGAAGGTGTCATTTGGCTGGCCTTAAAAGAAGCCTGCCAGCTCGATCTTTCAAAAATTAAAACCTATCCGGAATGCGTCAATCGATTTGCTGAAAAAAATGCGCCCGAGCAAAAAACCTTTGAACTGATTCACAGACACGGTCTTGAAGATTCGGACATTTTTGAAATGGAACCCGGGTATGAAAATTTTCAAAAGATTGAAAAAGGAGAACTTCTGGCTAAACAAAACGGGAATGAAGTTAGAAGTGAGTGGGATGCCAGAATTTTTATGCCGCTTTATCAGTCTCAGGGAAATGACGGTTTTTTTGTGATTGAAGAAGTAGAATAGAGTAATCGTTGACTTTTGTTCGTTCACAGTTTCGCCGGAATCGTCTAATGGCATAATAGGGTTATAGTGTAATGGAATTGTAAAAAAAAAATTATTTATAATTGAAGAAAAGTTCTTTACCTTTTTTTCTTGGTACTTCTGATATCTATACAAAGGAATATTTCCTGCGAAACAAAAAAGGCCTTCCCGACGCTTTGAAATCGGATAGACATTGCGCTGTCATTCTGAAAGAGCTTTTTCAGCACCTGAAGAATCTTTACACATAAAAAACAAAGAATACTCGTCGTAGCGAAAAGGCCTCTCAGTCGGAAGGATAGAATACTCAAGAATTAATTCACAAACAAAAAAAGCGGTAAAATTTTAAATCTTACCGCTTTTTTATTCAATAAAATGAATCTAGCTTTCAATTTCAAAAGAAACTTTTGCATTTACTGCATAAGAAACGATTTGATTGTTAGTCACGTTGGCATTCATTTCCTTAATATAAACCGATTTTATATTCTTTATGGTTTTTGAAGCTTCAGTCACTGCGTTTTGTGCAGCGTCATCAAAACTTTTATCTGAAGAGGCTAATACTTCTATAACTTTTACAATGCTCATAATGTTTGTTTTTTATTGGTTCTCTACTAAAATAATAAAAAGAAGAAGAAAACGAATTGTATTTAACGAACTTTAACAAAAAGCTAAAAAAATATCTTAAAATACGCTGTTTTAGGTTGTTAGTTTCCATTTTTAGTTACTAGTGAAATTGAAAAAGAATTGATTTAAGAACGGCTCTTTGTTTGGTTCCCTCAGATTAAAAGCGTTCAGGTATCCTATTGAGCTATTCAATTAACTTCCCGCGAATGGAGACCCAAATATGCCAACAGCCAGTTCTGCCCAGATCAAAAGAAAGAGTATAAAGAGAATAGCTAAAATACCTATACGGTATTCAGTATTCCTTACCTGCCTAAGGACAAACTCGGCAAGAATGCCCGCGCTCAGCAAAACTGCTCCCATGACTAAAAAATCAAATGCTTCCCAGTTCACCTGGTTTGTAAATCGCATGGCTATAAAAGGAATAAGAAGGATGAACCCTATTATAAGCAGGATAATAAAAAACCGTTTGTTTATTTTCATCTTGATTACTGTTTTAAATGAATAAGTGTATGAAATCTGTTAATAATCTAAAAGTGGCTTAATCCCAAAGCGTACCGTCCAGTCCTAAAACGAAACCCAGCCATAGCGCTATCACAAAACCTATCAGGCCCAGGATATGCGCTATCGGTTTAGGGATTCGAATCTGAGGCAGCAATCGGCTTATAAAGTGATAAAACATTCCACCAAAGGCCCCAAATAAAGGCGTGATGATGACTGGCCGAACCCTCCAGTACTCTGGCCATCCGGCCTGAGTTTCTGCCCCTGTAATGAAGGCCAGGATAAGCAGTAATGCCATTCCAGCACCCAGCATTGCTTTATATAAAAGCGGTCTGCTGAAAAGACTTCTGTCTAAATTTTGATTTTGTCTCATAAGTTTTGATTTAAGGTTGATTCTTTATTTATAATGTCATTAAATTTTTAGGTTTCACTTTGTAATCCGGATTGCACGGATAAAATAAGCGTCTATTGCTGCGATTTAATCAGGTGTTCAAGAGCATTGATATGGATTTCAAAAGCTTTCTTTCCCGAGGTAGTCATGCTGTATTTTGTATTGGGTTTACGTTTCACAAATGCTTTTCTAACTTCTATAAACCCAAATTTTTCTAAAGCCTTGAGATGACTGGCAAGGTTGCCGTCTGTGACTTCCAGATAATCTTTAAGCGCGTTAAAGTCCAGGGTGTCGTTTACCGCCAGTGCAGCCATGATTCCCAGACGAACCCTGCTTTCAAAGGCTTTATGTAAATCGTTTATAAATGTTTTCATCGCTCATACTTCCAATGCATATAAATACCGTAAACAATATGCATAAATCCAAATCCAATAGCCCAGAATAAAAGTCCGTAATCTGTATAATAGGCTGCTATCAATCCCAGTAAAATCTCAATAATTCCAAAAAACTTGACTTCTTCAAAAGTAAACTTCCCTGCATTGACGAGTGCTAATCCATAAAAAATGAGCATAGCTGGCGCTATCAATTCAATGCTATCCTTTAAAAAAAGAATAAGGATGAAAATTCCACCAGAAACCAGCGGAATCGCTAAATTCATCAACAGTCGTTTAGCTACCGGATTCCACAGGCGCTCCCCGTTTTTAGCTGATTTTTTCTGGGATAGAACAACTGCAGTGGATAAGGCCAGCACCAGGACCAGAGCTCCTAAACTAAAAATACTCAAAACATTCGCCTCTGTGTCTGAACCATAAATCCAGCTACAGGCCAAATAGGCCCCTGCTAAAGCATACACTCCGGCCAGTATACCGGAAAAACCCGTAAGCGATAAAAACTTGGAGGAGCGTTCCATCAGAGAACGAATCTCTGTCAGGTCTCTGAGATAATCTTTTTCTGTATTCATAGAAAGTACTTTGAAATACAAAGTTAAATTTAATCTGATATAATTATCAATCTTTTATTAAAAAATTATATGAACAGACTTGTGAGCTATGATAATCAAGCCTTGTTTAAAAAGAATAGCTCAGGAATCAGATTCTTTTTTTTAAATTACTGTCCATTTTATATCTAAATGAGATAAATAAAAAGCTGCTTAATCGATTTTCTCCTCCTGGTCAGTTTGCAAACAATTCTGAAATGCCCAATAAGAATTCTAAATATTTTTACATTTGTCTAGGGTGCTTGCGAGTTGGAATCTTTTCAAGAATAAAGAGTAACATCGCTTTTCATTTTAAAATCAAATTTTTAATGTCATCAAAAGAAAATAACAATAAAAAAACAATGGGGCTTTGGAGTGCAACTTCCATTGGAGTTGGCGCAATGATTGGAGCCGGAATTTTTGCTCTGATTGGAATTGCCGTTCAAATCGCTGGACAGCTGGCCTACGTTTCATTTATCATTGCAGGCATTATAGCTGCATTTACATCTTATTCTGTATCGAAACTCGCTGTAAAATTTCCCAGTAAAGGAGGCCGGGTCGAATACCTGAATAGAGCCTTCGGCAAAGGTATCTTTGCCGGTGGTCTTAACATTACCATCTGGCTGGGTTATACCATTGTCACGGCGCTTTATGCCAAAGCTTTTAGCGAATATGCTGCTGCTCTCCTGGGCATGCAGGGCCATTCGCTTTTTTTAAGCCTCATGAGTATTGCCATAGTAGCTCTTTTCATTTTTATAAATTTTGCAGGCAGCGCTTTGGTAGGCAAATCAGAATTAGTGACTGTCATTGCAAAAATAGGAATCTTACTTCTGTTTTGTATTCTTGGTTTCACCACCGTTCAGTCCAGTGAACTCTCCGTATCAAAGTCATTCGACTTTGCTGATGTCATGTTTGCCAGTGGTGTCATCTTCATGTCTTATGAAGGCTTTGGTCTTGTCGCAAATACAGCAGAGGATGTTCGTAAGCCTTCCAAAAACCTTCCTAAAGCTTTATTCTTAAGTATTTGTATTGTCATGCTTGTGTATATTTTAACCTCTGTGGTGGTGATAGGCAACCTGTCTATTCCTGAAATCTTAAAAGCCAAAGAGTATGTACTTGCAGAAGCTGCCAGGCCACTTTTAGGTGAAATAGGTTTTGATATTATGGCAATAGCTGCCTTATTTTCAACAGCTTCAGCCATAAATGCAACTATTTACGGTCCTGTGAATATGGTGCACGAAACCGCTAAAGCCAACCAACTGCCATCTTTTTTAGTCAAAAAAATTTTTAATCATAAGTCTGGTATAGCCTTGCTGGTTACCGGAGGACTGGTCATTCTGATTACGATAACACTGGATCTGGAGGCCATTGCTGAAGTGGGAAGTTTGGTCTTTCTGATGATTTACACCCTGGTGAACATTGCTAATTTTAAATTACGCCGTAAAACCAAAAGTAAAGCCTGGCTTGTGGTGCTTGGTATAGCCGGGACCAGCTTTGCCTTTGCTGCGCTTTTTTATCATGAACTACAGAAACAAAGTTTATCTCTATATGTATTTTTTGGTTTAGTACTCCTCTGTTTTATATATGAATGGATCTTTCAGAGAAAGAACCTGAAAAACCAAGATTAAATTATATTTTTCTAGTAAAAAACAAATCGATTTAAAAACAACGTTTGAGCAAAACTACTAAAAATCAGTCCTCTCTATCCAGAACGCTTTCCCTGCGCGTAGCGATCAGCATTGGTGTTGGCATTATGGTGGGAGCCGGGATTTTTGTTTTCCCTGGCATCGCTTCGGGGCAGGCCGGACCAGCCGCCATGTTATCTTTTCTTCTTGCCGGCAGTATTGCGTTTATCGTAGCTTTATGTACTGCCGAACTGGCTACGGCCATGCCTGAAAGCGGCGGCGGATATTATTTTGTTTCCAGAACCTTTGGTCCATTCTGGGGAATGCTCATTGGTATTGGACAGTGGTTAGGCCTCGTATTTGCCAGCGCCTTTTACCTGTATGGATTTGGGAGTTACCTGTTGGATTTACTCAAAGAAATCGGTTACCAACCCGGAGATCCTATCATTCTTATCGGTTTAGCCACTGCTCTACTTCTTACGTTTATCAATATTATGGGAACCAAAAGCGCCGGAAGATTACAAAACAACGTGGTTTTGATACTCACTGGAATTTTGACCCTATTATTTATTTACGGTGTGCTCCAGGCCTTCGGAATTATAGGTGAAACTAGTTTACCAGCACCTTTTGCACCCATGGGTTACAGCCCCGTCTTTGGGGTTTCGGCACTTATATTTACCTCTTACCTGGGTTTCGTTCAAATCGCAACGGTGGGAGGAGAAATCATCAATCCTCAGCGCAATTTGCCTCGTGCTTTGGTCGCTAGTGTGCTTATCGTTCTCTGCCTTTACCTTTTAGCACTGTTTGTCACGAATTCTGTGCTTCCTGTAAATCAGCTTAAGGAGCTTGGAGAAACTGCAATTGTGGAAGTCGCCAGAAGTCTCATAGGAGATATCGGTGCTTTGATTGTGCTCTTCGCAGGCTTACTGGCTACCTTTTCCAGTGCGAATGCCTCCATCCTCAGCTCTTCCAGAACCATTTTCGCATTGAGTAAAGATCGGCTTGTGCCAGAATGGGTGTCCGACATACATGAACGTTTTGGCACACCGCATCGCGCTTTATTTTTGGTAGGTTTGCCTATTGTTGGAATTCTATTTATAGGAAAACTTGAAGTTCTTGCAGAAGTGGCCTCCTTACTCCACCTGGTGATTTACGGACTTATTTGTGCCTGTGTTTTAAAATTGCGTAAAAAACGACCTGTTTGGTATGTCCCGGGATTCAAAACGCCAGGTTATCCTGTTATACCCGCTGTGGGAATGCTGGCTGGATTTGGACTTATATTTTTTATGAAACCTTTATCACTGATGCTGGGCGGAAGTGTTCTTCTGGTGAGTGCCCTGTATTATCTGGCTTACGCTAAGGGAAAAACGCTTACCGACCCCTCCCCGCCTCATATTGAACCCCAACTGCGGCAGCCACGGATTTTACTGCCCATTGCCCTGCCTTTGGAGAAGCCTATTCCGTTAGCCATTTTGCGGAATTTTACAGACCTTGAAGTTTTGCTGCTGGGTTATAAAGAGCTGAAGGAACAAACCAGTCCGGAACAATTTGAAGAAGAGGACGATGGAGAATCTCAAAAGGAGCTGGATAAAGTTAAAAAAGAACTGGAAGATGAGTCCTTTGACGTCATAACCGAATTGGTATTCACTCGCGATGTGTCTCAGGCCATCGACAACGTGATCTTAGAATATGACTGTCAGGCCCTGCTCGTGGTAAAACCCATCGAAGAACTCAGCCGGCTGCTGATTCCTGTCTATGATATCAATCAACTCAGTAAACGATACGCAACGGTCATCTATGAACTGACCAAAGCCAGCAACCTGCCTGCCAGCCTGATGTTTATTGAAAGCGATGAAAGTTCTGAAGACTCTGAAAACGAAAACACCAAAGATACCTCTGCGATGAAAAGTAAAGCCATTAAAAGGCTAAAACAGGCCGGAGTTCAAAGAAACAAGATTGAGACAAGTGCTTTAAAGGTAAGTAGTATATCTGAAGCCGTAGAGGAAAAAAGTGAGTCCGACGATCTTGTGATCCTGGTAGAGGCTAATGCCAAAGAACGGGAAAACTTCATCAATAGAATACGGGAAAAAATCAGTAATAAAATTGAATGCCCGCTATTGGTGGTTCTCGAAGAACGCGAGCGGGAAGAAGATACCGAGCGTGAAGACAGCCCCGCAGAAGATGTAGAAGACGTTGAAGAAGACAAGGAAAATAATGCGTCGTAAGCCCCTTTCCGAAAAATAGCCTAAGCTTTAAATTATCAAGTTCTTTTCCAAAAATTAAGTCCTTTACACATAAAGTGCACCTAAAATTCTATATTTGATCTAAACTCAACATATTATGAAAAAGCTTCACATTATCTTGTTTTGGTTAAGTGGATTATTTTTAGGGCTTATGATTTGCGCCTATTTTACATGTCCTCTCTGGAAAATAGCCGTTCCAACCATGTTATTTCTATCTATAGCGACAGGAGTGACTGGTTACAACAGACTGAAAGAACAAAAAAAACCTTGAGATTTGCTTAAAAAATACTATAGCAACGAATTTTAGCATTTACGCCTCCTAATATCATCCCGATCAATCTTAATAAAAAAATATGCTCCCAAAACTAAGCAGAAGAAATGAAGTCGATTTTAGAAATTTATGACCTAAGCACCCATCAAAGAGAAGTGATCTATGAAGAGGCCGGGCATTTCGAAGCACCAAACTGGAGTAGTAAAGATGAGTATCTACTATTGAATGCTAATGGTCAACTCTTTAAATGGGACTTCAAAACCAAAAAGAAAGCAGAGGTGGATACTGGCTTTGCTAAAAACCTAAACAACGATCACGGAATTTCACCTGATGGGAAACAAATCGTGATGAGTTCTGCTGATGCAATATCTGCTACAGATAAAGAGCAATGGCTCACCTCTAAGATTTACTTACTTCCGTCTTCAGGAGGAGTACCCGAACTCATAACCCCCCGGGAACCTTCATTCTGGCACGGCTGGTCGCCAGATGGGAAAACGCTGGCCTACACCGCCAAACGGGAAGCGGGTTTTGATATTTACAGCATCGACCTCCGGGGAGGGAAAGAAACCAGGTTAACTGACGGCAAATGGCTGGATGATGGCCCCGATTATTCTCACGATGGCAGCTACATTTACTACAACTCCATGCAATCCGGAAGTATGGAAATCTGGAGGATGAAAACAGATGGCAGTCAAAAGACCCAACTGACCAAAGATTCATATTCCAATTGGTTTCCACATCCTTCCCCGGCGGGAGATTCTTTTGCGTTTTTATCCTACCTGGAAGACCAGGGCGAGGCCCATCAGCCAATGAAAAGCGTAGCCTTAAGGCTCTATGATTTGCAAACAAAAACCATCAAAACCTTATGCGAATTCACTGGCGGACAAGGAAGCATCAATGTGCCTTCCTGGTCGCCGGACGGCAGACGATTTGCCTTTGTGTCTTACGAAAAGACTGAAACTTAAATGCTTCATCATCCGTTGCACCTAATGAACTTGAAGTCACACCGCCAGGTTTCATGCGCAATTAACTTAATTTTCCATTTATAATTCAGGAAATCAGATAAAAGCGTATTTTTATAGGGTTTATGAGCCTTACCAACCCTCAAAAAAAGTTCTTCAATGACAAAGCAGACAGCTATAAAAACGAATTGTGATGTTCCATCACTTTGGCAAGATCATAAAAACGAGTTGCGAAACTTTATTCTGAAACGAGTCAAAGACCAGGACCTGACAGATGATATTTTGCAAGACGTTTTGATTAAGGTTTATAATTTCTGCATTTCAAATTCAGGGGTAAGAAATATAAGAAGCTGGCTCTTTCAAATTGCGCAAAACACGATTACCGACCATTACCGTAAACAGAAAAAATTTACCGAATTAGACCACCTGGATGGCTTCGAGAACGAAGATGAAAATGCAGCTTTTGCCGAAGCGACAACTTTTATTTTACCTATGCTCAGTTTTTTACCGGAAGAATATGCCATTCCGTTAAAGCTTGCAGACCTTGATCATATGAAACAGGCCGATATCGCAAAAAAACTTAATCTTGGCTTATCAGCAACTAAATCGCGCATTCAACGCGCAAGAAAATTGCTTAAAGCTGAATTTGTGAACTGCTGTCATTTTGAAACAGATAAACAGGGAAGCCTGATTTCCTTTCAGGTCAAAGAAAATTGCGAGCCCTTACAAAAGATTATTAAAAAAACTGAAGTCTAAGCTGCGTCTTTTTTAAACCCTTTGCGTCTTGATTGTGTAGTTAAAAATTAACACTTAAAATCAAGAAAAATGAAACGATTTCACATTCACGTCAGAGTAAAAAGTATTGACGAAAGCACTGAGTTTTACACTGCTCTTTTCAGTCAGCAACCCACAGTGGTAAAAGCTGATTATGCCAAATGGATGCTCGAAGACCCGCGAATAAATTTTGCCATTTCAACAGGACATACTGAACATGGTATTGAACACTTAGGCTTACAGTTAGAGACTGAGGCAGAATTACAGCAGGTGTATGAAAACATGCAAAAAGCAAAAGGGACGGTAAGAGAGGAAGGAGAATGCACCTGCTGTTATTCTAAATCCCAAAAAAGCTGGATAACAGATCCTCAGGGTGTGGACTGGGAAGCCTTTTACACCCATGGGACCGCCACGGTATACGGTGAGGGCATCAATGCAAAACCTGCGCCTGAAGTCATGGAGCAATGGACCGGAAACGATGGTAAAAGTGCTGACCTAAAAACGACTAAGCCATTAGAAAAGAACTAGGAGAGTAAAAACTGCACTGCTTAAACCAAGGAAAAAAGCAAATAAAAATGTGTTAAACCCAGGCTGTCATTTTCGAAACTAAGACACTAAGTTGTGGAAGATGAGAAAAAAGATAGTTGTGGCATTATGATTTTCAAACAGAAAAATGCTAAATTTAAAGTTCGGTTTTCATTAGACGTCCAGTGATAAATATTCAACCTGTTTTTAATTAATATTAATTTCAACGCATTCCACATGTATAACAACTCAAAAATTATAAGAACCTGGAAAGGCTGGACGACTTTAGAAAATGCGCCTGTGTATGAAGCACTTTTGGTGAATAAAGTGTTTCCGACGATAAAAAAGAATGGAATCGACGGACTCGAGAAAGTGAGCATTGCCACTAAAACCAAACCCGATGAAGTCGAATTCTTTCTAAGACTTCAATTCGATACTATGGATTCTGTCAGGGCCTTTTGCAGGGGAAGATTTTGAGCAGGCCTATATCCCGGAACATGCAAAACGCGTTTTAAAGCGCTATGAGGCAACCGCTGAGCATTTTGAGTTGAAAAATGAATTAATTTTGTAAACTTTAAAAAATAATATAATTTTAAATTATTAACCTCATCTTTAAATTATTATGAAAACCATATCAAAAAGAGACCTAAAGATCTTTATTCTTGGATTCTTAAGTTTCTTAGTCATAAATATAATTTACGACTGGGAAGGTCATAAGGAATCGGCCATACGAGGATGGAATGATGCTAAAATGGGTAAGCCATTTCATCCTTAATGTAACACTTATCGAAAAATGAAAATCGAATTCATCAAAAGAAGACTTTATGCACACCTCATCATTGGTGGTTTATGGTTTGTTCTTGGTGTTACTGGTTTTATTATTGGGGAAAATATTTACTGGTTTGGATACGGGTATTTAAGGATAGGAATTTTATATCTAGGTCATTTTTTATATGATCAAAAACATCAATATCTCATCATTTAAAACGGAAGGATTACAAAAAACATACTTTACGGTATTAAGAATAAAATGGATGTACGTGAAATTCAGGAGATCAAAAAAGTTGGAGAAGATTATATTCTTTAATCAGACACCAAGACCTTGAAAATTAATATCGATGTCATTGATAATACTTCGCTTTTAAAGTTAATGGAAGTTTTGAAAGAAATCGATTTACCTTCAGAGAAATCATTTTTAGCCAACTAAAAAATGAGAATAAAATATTTTAAAAAAAGACTTTACCTACAGCTTATTTTGGGCCTGCTATTTATTTCGTGTTGTATTTATTCAATTTTGTATAGCGATGATATTAGCATTTGGATTGGATACACTTATCTCGTAGTTGGTATTTTTCATATCGCTGATTTTTTCAAAAATAACAGTCGATATATTATAATTGAGAATGGTAGCATTGAAGAAAAAAAGCTATTCGGAGCTAATACTAAAATGGGTTTTGATGAAATTCAAACTATTGAAAAGCTTGATGGAAATTATATTTTGAAATCGGAGACTAAAAAACTAGTGATTAAAACTGACTTGATTGACAATACATCGCTTCTTAAATTAATGGAGATTTTGAAAAACATCGATTTACCTCCCGAAAAAAACTATTTCATCAGGTTTAAAACCCAAAATTAATCCACAGCCTTCATTTCAAACTCTTTCAGAATATCCCAGGTTTTCCCGTTGTGTTTCAGTAAAAACAGACGGTCTGCCACAAATATCTCTTCAAAACTCCGACGGCTAAATTCTGCCCAGGCCTCATTAAATTTATCTTTGCTGAGATCCCGATAAGCAATGGTGATATGAGGGTTCATTTCTTTCTTCTCGCCTTCAGGTTTTTCTTCTATTAAATCTCTGGTCACTTCAAGAAGTTGCTCATGAAGCTTAACTATGGGTTGCGGGTGCAAAACATCGATGTAAATCACGCTAGCACGGAATGATCCAAAGCCGGAAAGCACGACCCGAAATGCAGTTTGCTGTTTGGTGAACTTCTCCAGGGTGGTAATGAATTCCGATTCCTTCTCATCCTCTACATTAAAGGGAATCTGAAGCGTTATGTGTGGCGGAAGGCGCAAGGCATGACTGGAGTCAAAACGCTCGGCCATTTCTTTTTTCAAAGCAGTGATCCCTGCTTTCAGTTCATCCTGTGGGATTAGGGCTATAAAATACATACTCATAAAGTCAGTTTTTTAAGGTATCTGATTACTGTAAACTACAAATTTTAGACAGTTTGTATAGTTAGGATTATATTAAAAATGAATACCTTATCCTTTGAAGTTGATTCGCATGAAAAAATACAGCCTCTTTTTTTTAGTTTTGATGGTTTCGTTGATTTCCTGTACCTCAACATCCGGTCAGGATTTGGGAGATGTACGCTTTATCGTACTGGCGTTCCTGTTGCTGATCGTCGTCATCAGTGCTGTCGCTTCCAGAAACTAAAATCAAAACCCCTGTTTTCGAAATGGGATCAATAAAAAAAACCACTCTAAAAGAGTGGTTTTAATACGATATGGTTATACCTATACTTCTTAAAGTACAATTACTTCAAGGACAGTTGTTTCACCAATCACGACCGTTACGTCGTTTACAGTTGCAGTAAGACCGCTTTCAGACTCTACTTCTAAGGTATACGTTCCTTCAGGAACTCCGTAAAGTAAAAACTCACCAGTCTCATCTGTATACGCACTGATTTCTTCTCCTGAAGCATCATTGGTTGCCGTCACTTTTGTTTCAGTATCAAAAGGTTCAACAGAACCAGCTATGGCGCCGCTTTCTGCACTTGTCGTGATACGAATAACAGGCTTTAGCAAGTAACCTCCGTTACCTTGTGCAACAACAGACTCATCGACTTTAAAGTCCATGATAAAATCATAAAGCACACCAGGCTGCAGGTCATAATTCACGTTTAGTTTTAAACCGGACTGTTGAGCGCTAGGAGTTTGAAGTGCTATGACTTCACCACCGTCAAGAACAACACTGTTCTCTGTACCTAAAACAAGACGAACCTGACTTAAATCTCCAGAGGGAATATCTTCATTTACAAGGCTAACAAAATTTCCTCCCGTAAGGGTAAGCAAATCATATACTCCTGCATTGGTCTCCAGCATGACAATTTCACCGTCGATAATAGCTTCAACGCCCACGACATCTATGAATACATTTTCATAGTCTCCTGGAGCATCAACTAAACGAACAGACATAGCCGAAGTACCTTCTGCTGTACTATCGTCAGAATCGCAACTGATCAAGGCCGCTGATACTACAAATACGCTTAAAATAAGTTTAAATAAATTTTTCATTTCTTTTTGATTTTTAAAATTTATAAGACAAATACTATCTTCTATCAATATAACAATGCAAAAGCGAATGACCCTAGCTTTAACATACACATTCTTTTAGATTTTTTACCAGAAATAAGCCTTTCCACTGTAATGACTTAATGCTCAGAACCTTATTAAGGTGCAGAAATGATCGGTGAAGTTTCCCGTATAAAGAATTTTGGAATATGATCGTAAACTCAATTTCTTTAAGTGGTTAGTCTTCCGGTTTCAACCAAAGCCTTTGCATTCACCAGACTTTCTGGATGAGCATTAAGCGGACACTTGGTCTGGGTTATGCTATAGTTTCAAATGCTTGACTTATCTTTAAGGTTTAAAATAGCATATATGAAATTAGTTTTATGTTTTTTGATCTCATTTGCAATGAGCATTTCAGCAGTGAGTCAGACCCAACCTCAGGCCCTGGATTCCATCATCAAGACCTATCAGGCACATAAAGGCTATGACAGAGAAGCCTATCCACTAGGTTTGTATACAGAAACCTATTACAAGCAGGAAGCTGAATTTGCAAAAAAAATACTGACTGATTTAGCTGAAATTAATACAAGTGAGCTTTCGGAAACCGAACAAATTTCCCTGGAACTTCTGAAATTCAAACTACAGGAAACCATAGATTTTTATACCTACAAAGCCTATTTAAATCCGTTGCTTTCCGACTCTGGTTTTCACCTCAGCTTGTCTTATCAAGTCAGAGACCTCAACACCTACGAACAGGTGAGAGACTACCTCAATACACTCAATGCCATTCCTACTTATACAGATCAGCATTTGAAATTACTTCGGAAAGGGCTAAAAGAAGGCATCTCACAACCCCGAATTATCTTTGAAGGTTATGCGTCAACTTACGATTCACAAATCGTTGATGAGGCTGAAGACAGTTATTTCTTCGAACCTTTTGAAAACCTGCCCTCTACTCTATCCAAAACTCAGAAAGATTCTGTTATCGAAGCTGCCAAACTGGCTATTGAAACGAGGGTCATCCCCCAGTTTAAGCGCATTAAAACCTTTTTTGAAACCGAATATTTACCCAGGACCAAAACCGCTTTAGGGGTTTCAGAAGGTCCGCAGGGCCAGGCTTACTACCAAAATAGATTGGATTATTACACGACTTTGGATTTGACCGCCGAAGAAATTCACAACATAGGTTTAGGGGAAGTAGACCGCATCAACACAGAGATGAAATCTATTGTTGAAGAAGTTAACTTCGACGGCAACTTTGGTGAATTTATTGCCTTCTTAAGAACCGATGAGCAGTTTTATGCTGAAACCGGAGAAGAACTTCTGAAAGAGGCACGCGATATTGCCAAACGTATTGATGCCAAACTTCCTGCCTATTTCAGAACTTTACCAAGGAAGCCTTACGGCGTTGCTAAAGTTCCGGACGCCATTGCTCCCCAATACACCACTGGACGCTATATTGGCGCTTCCAATAACACTCAGCCAGGTTACTATTGGGTGAATACGTATAACCTATCCAACCGGCCGCTTTACGTGTTGCCGTCCTTAACCGCTCATGAAGCTGTACCTGGGCATCACCTGCAAAACGCACTGAATGCTGAACTTGGCGATAGTATTCCCCAATTCCGCAGAAATATGTATTTATCGGCCTACGGGGAAGGCTGGGGCCTGTATTCCGAATTTCTGGCAGATGAAATGGGCATTTACACCACGCCTTACGAGCGCTTTGGAAAACTAACGTATGAGCAGTGGCGAGCCTGTCGACTCGTTGTAGATACCGGTATTCATGCTATGGGCTGGACACGAGAGCAGGCTGTAGAGTATTTTATAAAAAACACAGCGCTGTCCTTACATAACATCAACACAGAAGTGGACCGCTATATCTCCTGGCCTGGACAGGCCGTCTCTTATAAAATTGGTGAAATCAAAATAAGAGAATTGCGACGGAAAGCCGAAAAAACTCTTGGTCCTGAATTTAACATCAGAGACTTTCACAAAGTGATTCTCGAGCAGGGTGTGGTTACCTTACCCATACTGGAACGACGTATTGAAGCTTATATCAGTGAAGTCAAAAAAAATTAAACGGAATCCCTATATTTAATTTATTATTAAAATAAAATTATGAAAGACAAGACTGCTGCTGCGCTTTTAGCCTTTTTTATAGGAGGTATCGGCATCCACCGCTTTTACCTAAACCAGGTTAGCCTGGGGTTTTTGTACCTTTTATTCAGCTGGACTTTAATACCCTTTATTGTGTCTTTCATAGATTTTATCGTGTTTCTGGTGATGGATAAAAGGACGTTTGATTATAAGTACAACAAGGGCATTTTGTTACAACAACAGACTTATTTTAAAAACAGTTCAAGTGAAGAAATTGAAAAGCTGTATAATTTGAAGATGAAAGGAATCATTTCAGAGGAAGAATTCAACAGAAAGAAAAGAGAGCTGTTGTAAAAAAACAGCCAGCGTGCCGTTGTATCCTATATACCTTTGGAGCATGATTCAAAAGTGTGGCCTTCATATAGAGTACCTAAAGGCACTTGGTTTTGTGGCTCCTTTCAGGTTACCAAGATGTAGTCTCTAAAGAGACTAGTTCAAACTTAACTTTTGAAACCGTATTTTGAGGAATAGCCTGGAATTTTTATTGTCAATTTCAAAAATTCCAAAGTCGAACTGACAAGGTTCTCGATACACCCCCGACGAAAAGCGTCGGTGCACTAGAACTGCCATGGTTTGCGAGCTTAGCACACAAAAAAAGACCAGCAGTTTTGCTGGTCTTTACACTATGATTCAATGACTTGGTCTAGTCTACATTATCATGCAGAAAAGAATTATTGGATCTAAAATTAAGATTATCCTTATCGCCTTCCACACTGGTTCTCGACAAAGAATTTCCTTCAATGCGATTATGATCTAATTCTATTCCTGCACGTTTGTAAGCGGGCTGCTTTTCGATCTCGTCGATATTGTTTGTATTTCTAAATTTATAGTTGAATTGTTTCATTTTAGCTTTTCGTTCTGCAGCTCTCTTAGCAAGTTCAGCCAAAGGTGTATTCATAGGATCCACGTCTTCACTGCTTTCCGTTTTAGAGGCAGGGGCTTCTACGGTGCGCCTAGTGAACTGAACTTCTTTAGGCTCCTCTACCGAAGGTTTTGGTTTTGGCGTTGGGGATGAAGCTGAGTTTTTGGATTCCTCTTCTTCCATAAACTCAGATAAATCATATTTTTTAATATCAGCATCGGAATTAGTCTTGAAAGAACTGACTTCTTCAGGTTCATTAACTACAATATCTCTTGGAGATTCTGAGGTATAGGATTGCGGTTCATCTGCTTCCTCTTCATCGTTTTGAGAAAAATCAAAACTCAGCATGCCAGGTGAATCTTCTGTTTCTTTGATGGGGCGCTCTTCTATAATTTCGAAATCATCTTCATGTGCATTGACGATTTCAAAATCCACATCCAAGTGATTTACATTAACCTCCTCGGATTCAGTATCCTCGGATTTGAACTCGTCTTCAAAATTCAATTCATGCATCACCTTGGGTTTTTCTTTTTGCTCGGAAGGCTTAGGTCTGGACTGTGGAATATCTATATTGGATTGCTTCTTGAATCTGCCCGTGGACAAATTTTGCTCTATCTTCTGTTCATCCTCCAGGGTATGAATAATTTTTTTGGTTTCCGTGTTGACAATTTCATCTTGCTGCTCTGTATCAAAACCTGTAGCTATAACGGTTACTGAAATGGAATCTTCCAGGCTTTCATCATCACCAACACCCATGATGATATTGGCACTGTTCCCGGCTTCAGCCTGAATATGATCATTGATTTCACCGATTTCATCTAAAGTGATTTCATCGGTTCCAGACACGATCAATAGCAATACATTTTTGGCGCCTTTAATTTTGTTATCATTCAATAACGGAGAATCCAGGGCCTTTTCAATAGCAATTTGAGATCTGTTGGTGCCAGAAGCTACAGCAGAACCCATGATAGCTGTTCCACTATTGCTCAGCACGGTTTTAGCATCACGTAAATCTATGTTTTGAGTGTAGTGATGTGTTATGACTTCAGCAATACCTCGAGAAGCAGTGGCTAATACTTCGTCTGCTTTAGAAAACCCTGACTTAAAGCCCAGATTACCATAGACTTCTCTTAATTTATTATTATTGATAACAATGAGTGAGTCGACATTGCTACGCAGTTCTTCCACTCCCAACTGAGCTTGCTCATTTCTGGTGCGCCCTTCAAATTGAAATGGAATAGTGACGATACCAACCGTAAGTATGTCCATTTCTTTAGCGAGTCTGGCAATAACTGGGGCTGCACCCGTACCTGTACCACCGCCCATTCCTGCAGTGATAAATACCATTTTGGTATTAGTACTCAGCAGGCTTTTGAGATCTTCGCGACTTTCTTCTGCAGCCTGTTTACCGATATCTGGATTCGCTCCAGCTCCAAGGCCTTCTGTAAGGTCAACCCCCAACTGTATTCTAGTAGGTACCGGACTGTTTTCTAAAGCTTGTGAATCGGTATTGCAAACCACAAAGTCAACGCCTTTAATACCCTGGCTAAACATGTGATTAATCGCGTTAGATCCTCCTCCACCTACACCGATAACTTTAATGACATTGGATTGATTTTTAGGAAGATCAAATGAGATGTTTTCAAATTCTTTCTGACTCATAATTATATATTTTGGTTGGTATGCTTCTTATTCTGCGTTATCTAAAAAATCTTTCAATTTATCAAACCATTTTTCGACTACATTTCTGCTAGGTCTTGCTGGCTGATTGGGTTGTTCTGGGATGGTTTGCCTATCCTCCCCTTCTCGAGAATCCTCTGTGATTCCGTCCTTATTATATTCTGATGCCTTTGCCCCTGGCTGCTCTGCATTTACTGGATTCTCCTCCTGATCTTCAGCTTCCAGCTCTGCTTTATCTAAAGCTTTACGCTCTAAGCCATCCATCACCAGGCCTACAGCCGTGGCATAAAGTGGACTAGCTATTTCTTTATCGGTTTCTCCGGCAAGATATTCGTTGGGATAACCAATTCTGGTATCCATTCCTGTCACATATTCCACCAACTGTTTTAAATGCTTGAGCTGAGCTCCTCCTCCGGTGATCACAATACCAGCAATTAACTTTTTCTTTTGCTCATCGTGACCATAGTTTTTTATTTCAAGATAAACCTGGTCGATGATTTCAACAGCTCTGTAATGAATTACCTTGGATAAATTCTTGAGCGATATTTCTTTTGGATCTCTTCCCCGTAGCCCGGGAATAGACACAATTTCGTTTTCTTTATTTTCTCCAGGCCAGGCTGAACCAAATTTCACTTTCAGTAATTCTGCCTGTTTTTCGATGATAGAACAGCCTTCCTTTATGTCTTCTGTGATCACATTTCCTCCAAGTGGAATAACAGCAGTATGCCGTATAATTCCATCTTTGAAAATAGCCAAATCTGTTGTACCCCCGCCGATGTCAATGAGAGCCACCCCAGCTTCTTTCTCCTCCTGACTCAAGACTGAATTTGCGGAGGCCAGGGGCTCTAATGTCATTCCATTGAGCTCCAGCCCAGAGTTTTTGACGCATCTGCCGATGTTTCTGATAGAAGAAATCTGTCCCACTACCACATGAAAATTGGCTTCCAAACGACCACCAGACATGCCTCTCGGTTCCATGATTTCAGACTGGCCATCTACCTTATACTCTTGAGGCAACACGTGGATAATCTCTTCTCCTGGGAGCATTACCAATTTGTGAACCTGGTTGCATAAATTATCGATATCCTCATCTTCTATCACTTCCTCCACATCGTTTCTAGTGATATAATCACTGTGCTGAAGGCTTCTGATATGCTGCCCGGCAATTCCTACGGTTACCCCTTTTACGTCAATACCAGAATTTGCCTCTGCCTGCTGAATAGCCTGCTGAATGGATTGGATGGTTTGCGTAATATTATTCACAACTCCACGATGGACGCCTAAGCTTTTGGTTCTCCCAATGCCTAGAATCTCTACTTTCCCATATTCGTTTTTGCGCCCTATCATCGCTACAATCTTTGTAGTTCCGATGTCTAAGCCTACTGCAATATTATCTTCTTCCATCTTTGTAGATTATTACTTTGTTGTACATACCACTTGATTACCAAACTGCAAATCTATGCGTTTATACTTATCTAATTTTTTGTATTCTAAAGCTTTTAAATAAAAAACTTTGTAGTTGGTCAACTTTCTGTCAAGATATGAAATTTGACCAAAACTGACCAAATAATCTCTACCTCTTACCTCCAAAACGTAGTTATTTTCTCCATTTTTTCGGATTGCAATGATATGTTTTTTTAAAAAATCATCGGCCTCAATTTTCATCAAAAGCGGATAAACTTCTTTGAGCTCATTTGGCTCTACTCCTGAGACCAAAGGTACTCTGGATGAGTAATTTGGAGACAAGGGCATAGGCAATCCATCCGCATCCATATAATAAAAACCCCCATCCTTTATTCGTGCTATAGGTTCTCTTTGAATAATTTTGGCAGAAAGTGTGCCGTCTAGATCATAAAATGCCTCAGAGGACCTTATCATTTCGTTTGCGTTGAGTGCCTTTTCAAAACTATCTAAACGAGTTTCATTCACTAAAGAATCCCCATTGGACTTCAAGACCTGCTGTAAAATTTTTTCAACCTCAACTTCAGTAATGAATATTTTGGAAGCATCTAAAAGTTCAACTTCAAGTGAAGTTACAGGTTTCAAGGTTTGACGATGATTCGCAAACCCCACCAAGAAGAAAAGGATTCCTAAGATCAAAATCAAACGTATGTTATGTAATTTAAATAGTTTCATGTAAATACTTTGAAATTTTTATGGCTTCAACTCCTATATCTCCTGCACCGAGCATTACAACGACTTCATTCTTAGCCCTTGCTATTCTTTCTTGAATCTCGCTTTTTGTGATCAGCTGTTTTGAGGAATGCTGTATCAGGTGCATCAGAAAGTCTGAAGTCACCCCTTCAATAGGTTCTTCTCTGGCTGGATAGATGTCCAAAAGATTCACCTCTTCAAACTGAGCCAAACTTTTGGCAAAATCCTCTGCAAAATCCTGAGTTCTTGAAAACAAATGCGGCTGGAAAATGACCACTGATTTTTTTTCTGGATGCATTTCAGAAATAGCCTGATATACCGCATCAATTTCTTGAGGGTGATGCGCATAATCGTCAATCACCACCAAATCATCTGATTTATAAATATAATTGAACCGTCTTTGAACACCTTCAAAACTGGCCAGAGCTTTCCCAAATTGGTTTGCCATTTCAGGTTTAAAATCAATAGCCAGTGCTAAAGCTGCTGCCGCATTGAACAAATTGTGATGCCCCGGCAAGGAAAACCGAAGGGCTTCCAAGTGATGTTCCCCACTGTGAAAATCGAATATATAAGTCCCTTCTTCAATCGAAACCGAGCCCACTCGAACATCAGCATCTTCGTTGATGGCTATAAATTGTGCCTCCACATCCAAACCAGATTTTGCATACAGATGGCCCTTTGGCACCAATCTCGAAAACTCCTGAAAGGTATCTATCAGCATTTGTGAGGTCCCGTAAATATCCAAATGATCTGCATCCATAGAGTTAATCACAGCTGCAGTAGGGTGCAGTCGAAGGAAAGATCTGTCAAATTCATCGGCTTCTACCACCACGACCTCTTCTCCATCACCGATATAATTGGTGTTATAATTCTGAAGAATTCCACCACAAAAAGCTGTCAGTTGAACGCCGGAAGCTTTGAGTATATGAACCAAAATAGCGGAGGTTGTCGTTTTACCGTGCGTTCCTGCAACTGCAAGCGTAGGCAGATGTTTTGTAATATGTCCTAAAACCTCAGATCGTTTATGCATTTGAAAACCCTGAGTTTTGAAAAAGTCAAAGAATTTAGAGGTTTTCGAAATTGCTGGTGTGTAAATGACTAAAGTCTTCTCTTTTGATAAATTCTGAATTTGATCATTCACAGCTTCAGAATAAACGACATCGATCCCTTCTTCTATTAAGGTTTTGGTCAAGGTCGATTCTGTTCTGTCATAACCAGAAACCTTTAAGCCTTTTTGATTGAAATAACGTGCCAAAGCACTCATCCCGATACCACCGATACCGATCAAAAACACATATGTATAGTGGCTTGTCTCTTTCATCTTACTTCTTTTTCTACTCGTTCCACTTCATCTGCAATCGTTTTTGTAGCCATAGGTTTAGCTAAGGTCAAAATGTTTTTAGACAGCTTTTTTTGCAGTTCGATATCCTTGATTAAATTCTTGAAAACGGACTCAAATTTTTCATCCAGATCTTTCTCTCTTAGCATGATGGCCGCATCCTGATCTTCTATTGATTTTGCATTTTTGGTTTGGTGATCTTCAGCAACATTAGGCGAAGGAATAAATACCACTGGTTTTCCAACCAAACTGAGTTCGCTTACCGCTCCTGCTCCTGCTCTTGACAGGATGACATCTGCCACAGCATAAGCCAGATCCATTTTAGAAATATATTTTAAAACCCTGACTGAATCAGTTTCCAAGGCGGCATATCTATCGTAATATAACTTACCACATTGCCATAAGACCTGAAGGTTTTCCGCTTCAAACAATGACAACTGACTTGCTATTAATTCATTGATGCGTTGAGAGCCTAGGCTACCCCCTACAATCAACAAGGTCTTTTTATTTGAATCCAATTGAAAATGCCTTAGACCGGCTTCTTTTTTACTTCGCACTTCAAGTAAATCTTTGCGTATGGGATTTCCGGTGAGCACTACTTTTTCTTTCGGGAAAAATTGCTCCATACCTGCATAAGCCACGCAAATGGAATGCGCTTCTTTGGCCAGCCATTTATTGGTTATGCCTGCATAGGCATTCTGCTCCTGAATAAGTGTTGGGATTTTTAGAATTGAAGCCATCTTTAAGAGAGGACCGCTTGCAAAACCACCTGTGCCTATGACTATATCCGGCTTAAATTTTTTGATGAGCTTTCTTGCTTTTACCATAGAACTCATCAATTTGAAAGGGAACATTAAATTGGATAGACTTAGTTTACGCTGAATTCCAGAAATCCAAAGGCCTTCAATCTTAAAACCAGCTTCGGGCACTTTGGTCATTTCCATTTTATCTTTAGCACCTACAAACAGAAATTCTGCTTCAGGATGCCTGTCTTTCAATTCTTCAGCAATAGCAATAGCCGGATAGATGTGTCCACCTGTCCCTCCTCCAGAAATCATGTACCGTTTCACACTCATATAGTTTCGCTTAATACTTCCAAGGGATTCTCGATCGCTAAATTATCTTCTCTTTCTTTTTGCTTGGCTTCAGCAGTAGCTTTCACTTCATTATTGGCACTCACGCTTATAACAATGCCCAGAGACAGACAGGTCATCCAGATAGATGTTCCTCCACTTCCTACCAGCGGAAGAGTTTGACCGGTGACAGGTAAAAACTCAACAGCTACGGCTATGTTTACAAAAGCTTGAAAAATGATGGGTATCCCGGCTGCAATAACAAGCAAGCGACCATAAACCGTTTCTGATTTGGTCACAATAATAGCTATTCTATACAGCATAAACAGATAAGCCAGTATCACTCCAATACCACCGATCATTCCCATTTCTTCTACGATTATCGCATAAATAAAATCGGAAGACGACTGCGGAAGAAAATTGCGTTGTACGCTTTTCCCAATGCCTTTCCCAGTAATTCCGCCGGTCGCAATTGCTATTTTAGCCTTCTCCACCTGATACTGATCTCGAGATTGCTCATCTTGAGTAAAAGTTTCTACTCTGCTAATCCATGTATCTACACGGTTGGGAAACAAACCCGGAAAGGCTTTTGCCGATAAGCCAAACAAAACCAATCCTAGCAAACCAACGCCAACCACTGCTCCTATGTATTTAAAAGTGTAACCTCCTACAAAAGTGAGGAGCAGAACCATAAAAAAGATGATAGCGGCAGTCGATAAATTAGCTGGTAGAATAAGGCCTACTACCAGGAATACCGGTAACCAAAGCGGTATAATGGTTTCTTTAAATGTATAGCTGGTGTCCTTAATTTTTGATAAATACCTCGCTACATAAATCAGTAAAACAACAGATGCTAAAGTTGAAGTCTGAAAAGAAAAATTGACCAGGGGCACTTGTATCCACCGACTCGCATTAGCGCCATTAATAGTGGTTCCCTGAAGCAGGGTCACAATTAAAAGCACAATCACAATGGGCAGTAAAATAATAGATAAACCTCTGAAATACCGATACGGAATCTTATGTGTCCCATAAAGTATACTAAACCCTAAAATTAAATGTATGAAATGCTTTACCAAATAGGCAAATGTACTTCCGCTTGCTCCATTCAGATAGGCCAGATTACTTGAAGCACTATACACAGGAATAAAAGAAAAAATAGCCAAAAGCGCGGCCACAGACCACAGCATTTTGTCTCCTTTTATGCTTTCAAAAAATTCCTTAATTCCTGTACTCGTGGACATTTGTTTATTTTTTTAGGTGATTTACTGCATTTTTAAATTGTCTTCCCCTGTCTTCATAATTTTCAAACAAATCAAAGCTTGCACATGCCGGTGACAAAAGCACAGTATCATTTTCTTCAGTCAACTCATAAGCTTTAGTTACAGCATCATTCATATTAGAGGTTTCTACAATGGTGTCAACACAGTTACTGAAAGCTTCATAAATTTTTTGATTATCAATGCCTAAGCAGACAATAGCTTTCACTTTTTCATTGACTAATGAAAGTAAATCTTCATAGACATTGCCTTTATCCACTCCACCTACAATCCATACCGTTGGAGAATTCATACTCCCTAAAGCATAAAACGTAGCATTTATATTGGTAGCTTTAGAATCATTGATAAACGTCACTTTATTGATCTTACCCAACTGCTCCAACCTGTGTTCCACACCGCGAAAGCTCTCCATGCTTTCCCGTATGGTTTGTTTTCTAATTTTTAGCAATCTTGCAGCTGTAGAGGCTGCCATTGCGTTTCTCGTGTTATGGTCGCCTTTTACGGCCAAATCTGTTACAGACATAGTGAATAAATTATGGTTGAGTTTGATATTAATTTTGTTGTCTTCTATAAAAGCCGATAAATCATCGACCAGCGTATCCATTGTAAATGGAATCAGCTGAGCTTTTACAGGCTGTTGTTCGAGGCAATTGACAATCACCTCATCGTCTTTGTTATAAATTAAATAATCGTCTTCGGTTTGATTTTTGGTTATTCTGAATTTAGCCGCGATATATTCTTGAAAGTTGTTATGATACCTGTCCAAATGATCTGGTGTGATGCTCGTAAGAATAGCGATATGTGGCTGGAAACTTTCTATGCCATCCAGCTGAAAACTACTGAGTTCCAGCACATAATTCTGAACCTTTTTCCTGGCCACTTGTTCGGCAAAACTAAAACCAACATTGCCGGCCATGGAAACCGATAAACCTGCGTTTTTCAATATGTGAAATACCATATTAGTAACCGTTGTCTTACCGTTGGAGCCGGTAATCCCTATCATATTTGCATCGGTAAACCAGGAAGCGAATTCGATTTCAGAAATGATCTTTATGCCCTTATTTTTTAAATTCTTAATGACAGGCAGGTCGTCAGATATTCCCGGGCTTTTCACAATAACATCTGCAGCTTCTAGCCTTGAAATGCTATGCCCCCCCTCTTCAAACTGAATATCTTCTGAATTTAATTTCTCCTTAAACTTGGGTTTTAGCTTAGAAAAATCTGATAAGAAGACCTCGAAAGCTTTATCCTTTCCCAAAATAGCAGCTCCTACCCCGCTTTCTCCTCCCCCTAAAACAACTAGCTTTCCCATTTATCTGATTTTAAGTGTTACGATCGTTATAACGGCCAATAAAATTCCGATAATCCAGAATCTGACAACTATTTTGGATTCATGGAAACCAAGCTTTTGATAATGATGATGAAGCGGAGACATTAAAAAGATACGTCTTCCCGTTCCCGATTTCTTTTTGGTGTATTTGAACCAACTGACCTGAAAAATCACAGATAAAATCTCGATAAAGAAAATACCACAGAGAATAGGAATTAATAATTCTTTACGGGTAGCAATTGCGATAACAGCTATAATTCCTCCGATGGTCAGACTTCCTGTATCGCCCATAAATATTTGAGCAGGATAAGTGTTGTACCACAGGAATCCAACTAATGAACCAGCAAAGGCAGTAATAAAAATAGTCATCTCCCCCGAGCGAGGAATATTCATGACATTGAGGTAGTCTGAAAAAATGATATTACCAGATACCCAGGCAAATATACCAAGGGTAAGCACTATAATGGCAGAACTCCCTGCAGCGAGGCCATCGATGCCATCGGTAAGATTAGCTCCATTTGAAACAGCTGTGACAATAAAAATCACGATAGGAATAAAAATAAGCCAGGCATAAGACGCAGCTCCTTCACTAATCCAAGAAATCGCTTTAGAATAGTCTAATTCATTATTTTTAAAAAACGGGATGGTTGTAATTAAAGATTTTTCTTCAGGAGAAGTATTTGTAATCACTTGTACATTATTCTTAGTAATTACTTCATTTTCAGATCTCACTGTTACATCTGGATGAAAATACATCACCGCTCCAACAAAAATTCCCAAACCTACTTGGCCAACGACCTTAAATTTACCTTTTAAGCCTTCCTTGTTCTTTTTGAATATTTTGATATAATCGTCTATAAACCCAATTGCCCCCATCCAAATGGTAGTCACAATAAGAAGGATAATATAAATATTGTCGAGTTGGGAAAGAAGCAAAACGGGAATAAGGGTTGAAAAAATAATAATCAATCCTCCCATAGTTGGGGTGCCCGCTTTTTCTTTCTGACCTTCTAAGCCCAGTTCTCTTACGCTTTCCCCTATCTGTTTTCTCTGAAGAAACACTATAATGCGTTTACCAAAAATAGTAGAGATCAAAAGGGATAAAATGATGGCTGAAGCTGCTCTAAAAGATATGTATTGAAACAAACGAGTCCCGGGGAGATCGTAATTGTTTTCTAAAAATTCGAATAAGTAATATAACATATCTTATTTATTAAATTGAGCTAATAGGTCTTTCACAATTTTTAAATCGTCAAAATCTGATCTTACCCCATGAACTTCTTGATAAGTTTCATGTCCTTTTCCCGCAATCAAAATGATATCTCCTTTTTGAGCTAAACTACAAGCCGTCTTAATCGCCTGCTTCCTGGAAGTGATATGCAGTGTTTTAAATACATCTTGGGGTTCCACTCCTTTTTCTATATCCCTAATAATTTCTTCCGGGTCTTCAGTTCTAGGATTATCACTGGTGAATATGACTTTGCTGCTCAAGTTTCCGGCAATTTTACCCATAAGTGGGCGCTTGGTTTTATCACGATCTCCTCCGCAGCCCACTACCGTAATCAGTTCCTCATTTCGTGTTCTGATCTCGTTGGTAGTTTGCAACACATTCTTCAAAGCATCGGGAGTGTGAGCATAATCAACAATCACGTGGATTCCTGTTTCTGAAATATGATGCTGATACCTTCCTTCAACGGGCTTCAACTGACTTAGAATCTTTAGATTTTCAAGTTTCTCGACACCAAGCAAATCTGCAGTAGCATAGACTGCCAGCAAATTATAAGCATTGAAATCTCCGATAAATCTTGACCAGACTTCATTTCCATTGATATTTAACTTGAGACCAGAGAAGCTTTCTTCCAGTATTTTTACTTTATAATCTGTCAGGTTTTTAACCCCGTAACCATAGGTTTTAGACTTTGTATTCTGAAGCATATACCTGCCATTCTTATCATCAATATTGGTGATCGCAAAGGCATCCTTAGATAATTGATCGAAAAAACGCTTCTTAACGTCTCTATATTCAGCAAATGAATTGTGATAGTCCAGGTGATCCTGAGAAAGATTGGTAAAAATACCAGCCTTAAAATCCAGTCCCAAGGTTCTGTGCTGAGCTATACCGTGAGAACTCACTTCCATAAAACAGAACTCAACCCCAACCTCATTCATCATTTTCAGATAGGCGTTAATCGTCAGAGAATCCGGAGTGGTCAATTTGGTCGAAAACTCTTTTTCATCAACTTTGATGGTTACCGTAGAAATCAGTCCCACTTTATAGCCTAAGGCTTTAAAAAGTTGATATAAAAGAGAACTCACCGTAGTTTTTCCGTTGGTTCCCGTCACTCCAACCAGCTTCAGGTTAGACGAAGGCCTATCGTAGTAATTAGACGCCATTATCGCTAAAGCTTCTCTGGTATCTTTCACCTGAACATAAGTGATTCCAGGAGCTAATTCAGAAGGAAATTTTTCACAAACAATCACTTCAGCCCCCTGTGAAATAGCGGCATCTATATATAAATGACCATCAGCTGCAGTGCCTCGAATAGCAACAAATGCATCTTGCCGGGATACTAAACGACTGTCGAAGTGAATGCTTTTCAGGTCGACAGCTGTAGAGCCTTTTACAGATTCAATCGGAACTTTATATAATATGTCTTTTAATACTTTCAACTTGAAATTAAATTTACGCGTTGGTTATTTGAAATTTTTGTGCCGCTTTTTATCGACTGTTTTATAACTGTACCGTCGCCAATAAGATTCACTTTAAGCCCCAGATTCTCTAAAATCGAAACCGCATCCATGGCGGGGTAGCCCTTTAAGTCTGGCATGACTGTTTTATATTTCTGAGAAATCTTGAAGTAGTTATCATACTTTTTTTGTACCACATTGGCTTGCATAGATTCTCTGGAAATTTGATCTTTTATAGGCGTGTCGATATAAATTTTCTGGGCGATTTTTGCGAATACCGGAGCGGCAACTGTACTCCCGTAATAACCAATTTTAGGATTGGGTTTATGAATGACCACAATACAAGAGTATTTTGGCTCGTCTGCAGGAAAATAGCCCACAAAAGAGGAGATGTAGCGTCCAGCTTCAATCCAGTATTCGGTTTGACAGGTGCCCGTTTTTCCGGCCATTGAAAAATTAGGATTGCTGATATTACTGCCTGTTCCATCACTTACCACCCTTTCCATCAAATCTTGAAGTTTCAAAGCAGTTTCTTTGGAACAAATACTTCCCTCAACAAGGGGTTCTGTATAAGATTCGATTAGAGAGTGTTTATCCCTTACTTGTTTTATAAATTTCGGCTTTACCTTTAAACCATCATTGGCAATAGCATTATAAAAGGTCAAGGTTTGCAGTGACGTTAATGAAACCCCATACCCAAAAGACATCCACGCTAAAGTTGTACCGTACCAGTTGGAATCATCAGGATGAGGTATTCTAGGACGACCCTCACCTTTGATTTTCAAACCTATTTTTTCATTAAGGCCCATATTATAAAGCCGATTCACAAATTGTTCAGGCTTGTCTTTATAATTCTCATAAATCATTTTGGCAAAGGCTGTGTTAGAAGACACTTCAAAAGCTTCTGCAGCGGAAATTTTGCCATAGCCTCCACGCTTTGAATCATATACTTTCCTGTCAAAAAACTGAACGATTCCCTTTTCTGTATCGAATACGGTACTCGTATCGATAACCTTATCTTCTAAAGCCGCAGCAATGCTCATTAATTTGAAAGTGGACCCAGGCTCATGTGGTTCATAAACCGCATAATTGAGTTTTTCGTAATATTTATTTGAATTCTCAATCCGGCCAAGATTGGAAATCGCCTTGATTTCACCGGTTTTCGTTTCCATGACCACAACGCTTCCATGATCTGCCTCAAAATGCTCTAACTGCTTTAAAAGCGCGTGGTGTGCCACATCCTGTATATTCACATCGATGGTAGAAATGACATCATACCCGTCTTCTGGCTCTACTTCATTCACATCACTGATAGGTTTCCACTGTCCTTTAGCTATCTTTTGCTTTAATCTATGTCCTTGTTTTCCCCTCAAATATTCATCAAAAGCACCCTCCAGACCTACATTACCATATCCAACTGTGCGTTCTCCTATTTTTCCTAAGGGATGTTCGCGTACGGTAAACTGTTCGGCGATAAACCCTCCTTTGTAAGGACCAAGATTGAAAAGCGGAAATTCTCTGATAGCGACATAATCTGAGTAATCCAATTGCTTAGCGATAAGCAAATACCTGTTTTTTACTTCTCTGGCACGCTTTAATCGCTGAAGATGATAACTTTTAGAATTTCCAAGAAGAGCAGACAATTCAGAAGCTAAATCTGAAGCATGATTCTGAAAATGACGTTCAGAAACCGTTACAGCATCAAATCTTATATCGTATTTCGGAACTGAGGTCGCCAATAAATTCATATTTGTATCATAGAGATTCCCCCGGTTAGGCTCTATGTCAAAATTTCTGTACACCGTTTCCTGAGCTAAATCTTTATACTCCTGACCTTCCATGATTTGGATTTCGAAAAGTTTGTAAGACATCGTCAAAAACAAAACCACCATAACGGCAGCTAAAATGTAAAACCGTCTTAAAATGTTTTTATCTGTTGTCATTTTATTTGGATTTTACAGTGATTTTATAAGGTGGCTTATCAGATAAACCGATGGAGCGTTCTTTCATTTTCTCAGCAACATAAGACTCCATTTTTTGCTGCATCACGGTTTTTCGCGTATCTACAAATTCACTTCTGAGTTCTCTGAGCTTTTGATTGAGCTCGGCAACCCGGTATACCTTTCGCTCAGCGCTATGTGAACTCGCTATCATGATGATGGCCAGCACTGCGCAAAACACAATAAATGCCCAGTTGGTAAAAGCACCTTCACTAACCAAAAATTTACCTTTTAATATTTTCGCTAAACCATTTGACATGATTACAACTTTTCTCCAATTCGTAATTTTGCACTTCTCGATCTATTGTTTTGCCTCATTTCAGTTTGAGTTGGTGTAATCAACTTTCCAACTTTTCTGAAGGGAACCAGCATGTTGCCATAAAAATCTTTTTCTGGAGCCCCAGAAAATTTCCCATCTCTTATGAATCGCTTCACTAATCTGTCTTCCAGGGAATGGTATGAGATTAGACTCAGCCTTCCACCCTTTTTAATCAAGTCTGGAGTTTGGAGTAGAAACTCTTTAAGAACTTCCATTTCCTGATTGACTTCAATACGTATAGCCTGATACACCTGAGCCAAAAATTTATTGACTTTTGTCGGCGGGAAAAAAGGAATAAGCAATGCATTCAACTCTGAAGTCGATTGTATTGGTTTTATAGCTCTTTCTGAAGCTATAGCTTTCGCCAGCTTTCTAGACATCTTTATTTCCCCGTATTGCCACAGGACTTGCGATAATTGTTCTTCTGAATAAGTATTTATCATTTCTGAAGCACTGATCCCGGTTTGCTGATCCATTCGCATATCCAGTTCAGCATCAAATCGAATAGAAAAACCTCGCTCAGCTTCATCAAATTGATGAGAAGAAACCCCGAAATCCCCAAGAATAGCATCTACCTGCTTTATGCCTTCCAGCTTTAAAAAACGTTTTATAAATCTGAAATTAGCTTGAATAAGCCTAAATCGCGAATCGTCTATGCTGTTTTCTTGAGCATCCTGATCCTGATCAAACGCGTAAAGTTTACCATACTCGCCAAGTCGGGATAAAATTTCTCTGGAATGCCCGCCGCCGCCGAAGGTCACATCCACATAAACACCATCTGGCTTTATGGACATGCCATCAATGCTTTCTTTCAGCAGAACAGGAATATGATAGGCTTCACTCATTAGTTTCAAATCCCATTACGTCTTCAGCTAAATCTGCGAAGTCTTCAGAATCGCTAATGACTGATTCATATTTTTCTTTATTCCAAATCTCTACAATGTTAATTGCAGATGAAACCACAATTTCTTTTTCGATGGAAGCAAAACCGATAAGGTCTTTCGGGATCAACAATCTTCCATTGGAATCAACTTCGATTATCTTAACACCAGCAGAAAATTTCCTTATAAAATCGTTGTTCTTCTTATTAAAACGATTCAAGGCATTCATCTTGTCCATCAGCAGATTCCACTGACTCATGGGGTATAATTCTAGACAAGGCTGAAACACAGATCGTTTCAAAACGAAACCCTCTTCAATGATAGGAAGCATTTGCTTTTTTAAACCAGACGGTAGCATAAGTCGACCTTTTGTGTCAACTTTGCATTCGTAAGATCCTATAAGGGTGTTCATGGATAATTTGATTTCAATTCCAAATATATCGAATTTTTTACCACATTTTACCACTTTCTACCACATTGTGGATAACTTTTTTAATTAGCAGTCTTTAAGACTTGTTGAAAGCAGTAAGTATCATAGGTTTCAGGTTTTTCTCAAAACACCAAAACGCTGTGGATAAAGTCAATAATCCTTAATTTTTGAGCAGGAAGTCAATAGTTAAATCAGTTTTTTACCTCTAAATCAACCCTAAGAGTCTTATTTACAATCGATTAAATTTTGAAAAGACAAGTCCCCTAATCTATAAGGTTTTCTTATTCAAATATCTTTATATTTGAATTTTGAAATTCTGAAAACCTGATGGAAGAACATATAACGCAAGAAGGCAAGTTTAAATACTTTGAGAAAGGTGAAGGCACCCCCATTGTTATTTTACACGGACTCATGGGTGGTTTGAGTAACTTCGATGGAGTTATGACTTATTTTCCAGAAAAAGGCTATAAAGTTGTAGTTCCTGAATTACCGCTTTATGACTTACCACTACTTAAAACCAACATAAAGAATATAACCAAATACATCAAGGAATTCATAGATTTTAAATCTTATGGGGAGGTGATTTTAGTAGGAAATTCTCTGGGTGGTCACATAGGATTACTGACTACAAAACTTTATCCCGATATTGTAAAAGCACTTGTTATCACCGGAAGTTCTGGACTATATGAAAGTGCTATGGGTGAAAGTTATCCAAAGCGTGGTGATTATGAGTATATAAAAAAGAAAGCCCAGGATGTGTTCTACGATCCAGAAGTTGCAACTCAGGAAATCATTGATGACGTTTACAGTGTAGTCAACGACAGAAGCAAGCTGATAAGAACCTTATCTATTGCGAAAAGCGCTATCCGTCATAATATGTCCAAAGATTTACCCACGATGCATACTCCAACCTGTATCATTTGGGGAAGACAGGATCAAGTCACCCCCCCCCAAGTCGCTAAAGATTTTGATAACCTTCTACCAGATTCTGAATTGTTTTGGATAGACAAATGCGGCCATGCTGCCATGATGGAGCATCCTGACGAGTTCAATGACATTTTATATGCCTGGCTTGAGAAAAGAAAATTCTAAGACTTGCGCTGATGAAAATTAAAACTTCAACATTTGTAGTAAGTAATTCAGATGTGGCAAAATGTCCTGTTTCACATTTACCAGAGTATGCCTTTATCGGTCGAAGTAATGTTGGCAAATCTTCGTTAATCAATATGCTCACGGGTAGAAAAAATCTTGCTAAAGTTTCTGGAAAGCCAGGAAAAACAAGGCTTATCAATCACTTTCTTATCAACGACAACTGGCACCTTGTAGATTTGCCAGGTTACGGGTATGCTAAAGTAAGCAAGCAGGAGAAAAAAACATTCCAGAAATATATCACGGCTTATTTTGAAAAGCGACAGCAACTTGTCAACACATTTATTCTGGTCGATTGCAGACATGAACCCCAGCCCATAGATCTTGAGTTTTTGGAATGGATGGGAACCAACGCCATACCATTTTCGATAGTCTTTACCAAAGCAGATAAGTTAAAGCCTGAAGCTTTAGACAGGAATATTGCTGCATATAAAGCGAAATTGATGGAAACCTGGGTAGAATTACCGCCTTATTTTATCACGTCATCTTCGAATAAAACCGGGCGAGATGAAATTCTAAATTATATCCAAAGCATCAATGATACTTTGAAGTAATCATACCCATTTTACCTCATCCAGAAATATCTAAAACGCCCTATTATTTTAATCTAGATGGTCTTACAATCGCGATTTAATTTTCTCGATTAAGACCTCAACAGTTTCAATTTGACTGAGCTCTTGTTTTCCTATCAAAACACTTAGATCATAATTGTCTTGATAAAGAACAACAGGAAGATCATGCAGTTTTTCAAATTTGGATTTGAATCTGCTCTGATATTCATCCTTATGTAAAAACGACATCTCTATATCGCTTTGTTTTTTGAAGGCTTTCCATTTTTTTTGTTCAGAAAAAAGGCCATAAGTGAGTTCACATAACTTGCATTCATAGGTTTTTGGACTTAAAATTTTATGAACACTATCTAGTAAAGAATGGCTAACACCTGAACTGGCATTATAAACAAAAATTAAAGCTTTATTTTTTTGCATTGTTTTGAGCATCTTTTATGTCCAACTTTTCTGCAAAATAATCACAAAAGTCTTTCATGGTTTCCGTCATTTTTTGATCATCAGTGGCTCTTTGGAAGGTGTCTGTCATTCCTACAAAGATTTGATGAAAAAACTTTTTCATCTCATCCACTGGCATTTCTTTGGTCCAAAGATCGATGCGTAAAGTTTCCTGGGCTTTATGATCCCAGATACTTAAAAAAGCAGCTTTCGCTTCTTCATTCTCTATACCACCATCCTGGGCAGACCAGGTTAATTTTTCCGGAATTCTATTTTCGTCGGTGACAACGTTGATTTTGATTTCAGACTTTTTTTCAATCATAACTAAGGTTTATATTTTGATTTTTTAAAAATAACATCAGACTCTAGTTCTAGCAGCTCTTTTATGCTTGTATTAGGATATTTATCCATATAAGCTCGAACAATTTGCCATCCTATATACTGGCCGATTCTGGGAGAAGACTCGTTATCCAATTCCAGATAAAATTTGGAATAAGGAGAAAGATTGATAAATCTGTCTTCCAGACGGATATCGGTTGAATAAATCAATTCGTTTTCTACAAAAAAAGACCAGATTTGAGTTTCATTCGCTTTAGCCCATTTTAATTGATCTTCAGAATAATAAATCTTAGCAGCATTGGATTCAAAAGGCATTAAAAAATCCTTCAAATAAAGTATTTTCCCATAATAAATCATGTCAGACAAAAATGTTCTTGACCGCTCCGGACTAATTTTTTGTTTGGCAAAAACACTTGCAATATCAGATATTAAAAATTTTACATCCTGTTGAAATGCGATATATTCAGAAAGACCCTGATAAAATTTATGCTGATTCCCCAAATAGTTGTCCAGGGATATCAACAAAGCATCTTCAGTCAAAACAAGCTTTTGCCTGTAGTTAACCTCTTCGGCTAAAGTATAAACCCGAGGTATTTCATAGTTTGGAAAATAATGGGTGACATATTTAAAAAACCGTTCTATTTTTTTGGTTTCTTCATCAAAATCGGTAAATTTTTTTTGAACCTCAGTATTGATTTCTTGTTGCAGATCACTTTGCATTTTGGCTATCCACAGACTATCCGGGACCTGGTCAGGGAAAAGCTCCCGGTATTTGGATTTTAAGGCGGGTAATTCTTCAGGGGATGCTTCAGCGAATTGAAGATCGAAGCGCACTACCTCCAGATCAATGTCCAGAGCCTCTGCATCAGAATTCAATTTTGAATCCTTATCACAGCTTAAAACCAAAAAAAAACTTAACAAAATCAAAAGAAACCTCATATTTCTAAGCATAGGGTTTAGTAAATAAATAGATTATATATATTTGATGCAAATGTAAGTATTAAAGCCTAAAAAGAAGCCAGATGAAAACCCGGAAAACTATCGATTATATAACGGAATGGTTGAAAGATTATTTAAAAAAAAGCAAACAGAATGGTTTTGTGATCGGGGTTTCTGGAGGAGTAGATTCGGCTGTAACATCGGCACTTTGTGCAAACACTGGAAAGCCTACTTTATGCGTAGAGTTACCCATTCATCAGGATAAATCTCAGGTATCCAGAGCCCGAAAACACATAGAGCATCTGGAAGGGCGATTTGCAAACGTGAGTTCTGTAAAAGTGGATTTATCCAATACCTTTGACACCTTCAAAGCTAGCTTACCAGAAATTGAAGACAAAGAGATACAGGATTTTGCTCTAGCCAATTCAAGAGCAAGATTGAGGATGACAAGCCTTTACTATTTTGCTGGCATTCATGGATATTTAGTTGCAGGCACCGGTAATAAAGTTGAGGATTTCGGAGTTGGTTTTTATACTAAATATGGTGATGGGGGTGTAGATTTAAGTCCTATAGCAGACTTGATGAAAAGCGAAGTCTTTGCGCTGGCTGAAAGCTTAAGTGTTATCGATGACATTCAAAACGCCGAACCCACGGATGGCTTGTTTGGCGACAGCAGAACAGATGAAGACCAGATTGGAGCGAGCTATGATGAGCTTGAATGGGCGATGAGGTTTGAAGGAGATAAATCTGAAACATCAGACCGACAAGAAGAAGTTTTGAAAATTTATAAAAGATTAAATACTGCCAATCAACACAAAATGCAGCCTATCCCTGTTTGTGAAATTCCTGAAGAGTATAAAGATTAATTACTACATCAGAGCGGGTAACACTGCTTATTCAATCCGTATTTATCAAGTCTTTTAATGTCAACCTTGGAATGAATCCAGGATAGACTCACTTAAAGAAAGATTCCGGATTACAGAACACGATTCAACTTGTTGGAAATCAAAACTTCCAGACCATTGTATTCCATAGTCTCACGCATAAGTTCAATGTCGACGTCTTCTTTCTGATCTCTGATGACTTCACTTAAATCCTGTACTTTTTTCCGGATAAGATAACGTCTTAGATTTAAAATAGTTTCCATGACTTCTCTGGGATCTAAAACACTTTTGTCAATCACAAAAATCTCCTGACGCTTCCAGTCGTGCAGTTGATTTTTTTCATTCTCCATCAAAATAGAAGTCACTTCCTGGGCCAGCTCCGGCTTTAAATGATTGATAAAGGTATCGATTTTTAAAGCTCTTTCTTTTGCAAAAATCCCGATGATTTGATCGTAAAGCTCTTTAAAGAGGGCATTGGAAAACTCTACTTCATCCTCCTGCAATTCAATGAAAATCTTTTCAAAAACAACATATTCGCGCTTGACTTCAATATGCTTGTCTTCTTCAAAATCAAAATCAAAATCTGTGAAAATTGCAGTCTGATCACCATACCTCAACAATAACTGAATGATACTTCTCTCTAAAACATATTGATGATCGACTTTTGCTACCGGACTAGACTCAGGAGTTTCTTTAACGACTTGAAGTGATTTTTTCCTGATCCCTCGACTTGCCTCTTTTCTATCTTTGGACAGCATTTGAGCCAGGGTACTAAACAAAACATCCTCCGAAACATCCAGAAGGCTTGAGCAGGTTTGAATATAGATTTCTTGAGTGATCTGATCGGGAATCTTAGAAATCGAGTTTACAATATCCCTGACTATTTCAGCTTTCTTTACCGGATCCTTTTCTGCATCTTCCAGTAAAAGTGATGCTTTAAATCTTATAAAATCCTTCGCATTTTCATCGAGATAGGCCTGTAAATCCTCTAATGTATTGGCTTTTGCAAAACTATCGGGATCTTCACCTTCAGGAAAAAGACAAACTTTCACATTCATACCCTGCTCCAAAATCAAATCTATACCGCGGATAGAAGCTCTCAATCCGGCAGCATCTCCATCAAATAAAACAGTGATGTTATTGGTCAGCCGGCTAATCAATCGAATTTGTTCAGGGGTTAGAGCAGTTCCAGAAGAAGCCACCACGTTTTCAATCCCGGTTTGGTTAAACTGAATGACATCTGTATACCCTTCAACTAAATAACATTTATCGGCTTTAGCTATAGTTTGCTTAGCCTGATATAAGCCATAAAGCACTTTACTTTTATGGTAAACCTCACTTTCGGGTGAATTGAGATATTTAGCCTGCTTTTTATCATTGGTCAAAATTCGCCCCCCAAAACCAAGCACACGACCAGACATAGAATGGATGGGAAACATCACTCGTCCTTTGAACCTGTCAAATCTCTTTTCACCTTTTACAATGCTAAGACCTGTCTTCTCTAGATATTCCAGCTTATATCCCTTCTCCAAAGCAGTATCGGTAAAAGCCTGCCATTCATTTGGAGAATATCCCAGATCGAATTTTTCAATTGTTTCTGAAGTAAATCCCCGGTTTTTAAAATAGCTCAGACCAACCGACTTGCCTTCATCGGTATGAAGCATCTGCTTCACAAAGAAGGTCTTGGCAAATTCATTGACCAAATACATGCTTTCCCTTTCGCTGGCTTTTTCCTTTTCTTCTGAAGACTGTTCCGTTTCTTCAATTTCTATATTATAGCGTTTAGCCAAATGTTTGATGGCTTCGGGATAAGTAAAATGCTCGTGTTCCATCAGGAAGGCCACTACGTTACCGCCTTTTCCCGAACTGAAATCCTTCCAGATTTGCTTGACCGGAGAGACCATAAAGCTGGGGGTTCGCTCTTCGGTAAACGGACTTAAGCCTTTAAAATTACTCCCCGATTTTTTCAATTGAACGTAATCGCCAATGACTTCCTCTACCCGAGAAATATCAAACACTTTATCAATGGTGGTTTTACTTATCAACGGAAATCAATTTAGAAATAAGGATAAAAATAAAATTATTTTATGAAGTCAATAGAATTTAATGAACAGCACTCTCTTTTTTTTTACGCAAATTATAATTTTAAAGCTTGGTGCTCCTGGGGTTTTATGTTTGAGAGCTTTGTTCGGGGTTATTTCTCCCGATCTATAACGTAATCTATCATCAGTTGTAAAGAAGATCTATAAGGGGATTCTGGATATTGCTGTAGAATTTCTGAAGCTTCTTCTTGAAATGCTTTCATTTTAGTTTGAGCATATTCTAAACCACCGGAAGATTTCACAAAGTCTATAACTTCATTGACGCGCTTCTTGTCCTTATTGTGATTCTTTACCGAATTGATAATCCAGTCTTTGTCTTTTTTTGAAACCTGATTTAAAGTGTATATAAGCGGAAGCGTCATTTTCTGTTCTTTGATATCGATTCCTGTTGGTTTACCGATTTTTTGCTCCCCGTAATCAAATAAATCATCTTTGATCTGAAATGCCATGCCGATAAGCTCTCCAAATTTACGCATAGATTCCACGTGAGCGGACTCAGGTCTTACAGCAGCTGCTCCAAGGCTACAACAGGCAGCAATGAGCGTTGCCGTTTTTTGACGAATAATTTCGTAATAAATATCTTCGGTAATATCAAGACGACGAGCCTTTTCAATTTGAAGCAACTCACCTTCGCTCATTTCTCTTACAGCAACCGAAATAATTTTCAACAGGTCAAAATCATCATTATCAATAGACAGCAACAAACCTTTAGACAATAAAAAATCCCCCACTAAGACGGCGATTTTGTTTTTCCACAGGGCATTGATAGAAAAGAAACCGCGACGCTGATTGCTATCATCCACAATATCATCGTGAACCAAAGTGGCGGTATGAATCAATTCGATCACTGAAGCTCCCCTGTAAGTTCTGTCGTTTACTTCGCCATTGGAAACCATTTTGGCTACCAAAAACACAAACATCGGTCGCATTTGCTTGCCTTTCCTATTAACGATAAAATGGGTGATTTTATTGAGGAGGGCCACACGGGAAGACATGAAAAGCGAGAACTTTTTTTCAAAAAGTTCCATCTCATGAGCTATGGGTTCCTTTATTTGAGAGACTGTTTTCAAGACTCACAAATATAAACCCAAAATTCAATCTAAAGCCTTAATCAAACTTTAATTTTATTGGCCAACTGACCACAGGCAGCATCGATATCTTTCCCTCTAGAATGCCGCAGAGTAACGGTTATTCTGTTGGCCTCGAGTGCATTGACATATTTGGCCACAGCCGCATCACTGCCTTGCTGGAAATCACCATCATCTATTGGATTGTATTCGATGATATTGACTTTGCAGGGAATAGCCTGACAAAATTCAACCAGTGCCCTGATGTCTTCTTCCCTGTCGTTGATACCTTTCCAAACGATATATTCATAAGTAACAGATTTTCCGGTTTTCTCGTACCAGTAAATCAAAGACGCTTTCAAATCGGCTAAAGGAAATTTAGCGTTAAAAGGCATAATTTGAGTTCTCACCTCATCGATCGCCGAATGCAAGGACACGGCTAAATGAAATTTGACTTCGTCATCTGCCAGTTTTTTAATCATTTTGGGAACTCCAGAAGTCGATAAGGTAATTCGACGCGGCGACATGCCTAAACCTTCAGGTGAAGTAATTTTTTCAATAGACTTCAATACATTGTTATAATTCATCAAAGGCTCCCCCATGCCCATATACACAATATTGGATAAGGGAATGCCATTGTAAAGTTTACTTTCTTTATCGATAGCCACGACCTGATCAAAAATTTCGTCGGCATTCAGGTTTCTGAGACGTTTGAGTTTGGCAGTTGCACAAAATTTGCAGTCCAGACTACATCCCACCTGAGAAGATACACAAGCTGTTGTTCTGGACATCGTCGGAATTAAAACAGATTCCACCGTAAAACCATCATGAAGCTTGACTGCATTTTTGATGGTTCCGTCCTTACTCCTTTGCATCTGGTCCACTTCGATATGATTGATGACAAAATTGTCTATCAACATTTGCCTGGTTTCCTTGGACAAATTGGTCATCTCTTCAAAATTGTAGGTGGCTTTATTCCACAACCAATCATAAACCTGAGACCCTCTGAAGGATTTATCACCTTGAGAAACAAAGAATTCCTGCAATTCTTTTTTGCTTAAGGCACGTATATCTTGTTTTGAGTTTTTCACTTTGCAAAATTAGATAAAAAAGAAGGGAATCTTCCAAAAAGTATATTAATGATACTTCGAAAACAAATCTGAAGCTTTATTGTAAGCAGATTCAAAGCTTGTCATACGAATAGAATTTTCAATAACCCTGGAATTGAAATAGGACAGCATTTTTTCGGTTTGCATATTTCCTGTCAGATCATCTTTTGCCATAGGACAGCCTCCAAATCCTTGAATCGCGCCATCGAATCTTCTACAGCCTGCCTGAGTAGCTGCATGAATTTTTTCATACCAGGCTTCCGGGGTTGTATGGAGATGAGCGCCAAACTCCATGTTTGGATATTTCGGAATAAGCGTTGAAAACAAATCTTCAATCACATCTGGCGTTGAACTCCCTACAGTATCTGATAATGAAAGAATCTCGACACCCAAATCAGCTAACTTCTCTGTCCACTCCCCAACGATATCAGTACTCCAGGGATCGCCGTAAGGATTTCCAAACCCCATAGACAGGTAAGCCACTACCGATTTGTTGGAAGCCTGAGCAATCTCTAAAATCGATTTTAAAACCTCGACCGATTCAGCAATAGTTTTGTGCGTATTTCGCATCTGGAAATTTTCAGAAATAGAAAATGGATAGCCTAAATAATCAATTTCAGGAAATTTTGAGGCATCTTCTGCTCCTCTGATATTAGCAACAATTGCCAGAAGCCGACTTTGAGTCTGAGATAAATCCAGCATGGACAAAACTTCAGCTGTATCTTGCATTTGAGGAATCGCCTTAGGAGATACAAAACTTCCAAAGTCTATCGTATCAAAACCACATTTCAAAAGAGACTGAATATATTTTACCTTTTCATCGGTAGGGATAAACGCTTTGATGCCTTGCATAGCATCTCTAGGACATTCAATGAGTTTTACTGATTTCATGAGGTCAAATATACAGTTTTAAGGTATTTGCAAAAGTTGAAGCCGCTATGTTTTTTTTAAAACGGCATTTCATCAGAAATCAAATGCATCATCACTTCGTCCTCGAAGAGAGACAGACTGAATTCAGACGGACAATCCATAGGTCTTTCCCGCAGTAGTTCTTAAAGCAAGATTAGAATAGCAATCGCCACAAATGTGAAAATTTGAAACCATTTCAGAAATGAATAGGATTGTGACGTTTTGAACAAGATTTTGGAGAGCTGATCAGAAAGAAGAGCGACCAGACTAAAAATGATAAAAGCCTGAAGCATAAACACTCCGCCTAAAATATAAAATTGCATCATCACATCTTTTTCCGTATCCCACAAAAACCCAGGAAAAAAAGCCAAAAAGAAAATAGTGACTTTGGGATTGAGAATATTCATGATAAAGCCAGTTTTAAAATCTGAAAACGCTAACTTTTTGGATACCGCAGTTTTGTCCTGAGAAAAACTTTGAGGTGGGGACGAATACACTTTATAAGCCAGAAACAGTAAATACAAGGCTCCCGCAATTTTGATACTCCAAAAAAGAAGTTCAGAATTTTTGATAATCAGGGACACGCCAAAAGCGACAAGGGAGGTATGAATAATTATTCCTGAAACCAAACCCAAAGCGATAAGCATTCCTTTTTTGTAGCCTCCTACCAGACTTTGAGAAAGCACATAAATGATATCCGGTCCGGGGGAAAACGTTAATAAAATAGACGCAATTAGAAAAGGGATGAGTTGTTCAAACATAAGATTTAGGATCTTTTATCCAAAATAGCTTGATTGATAGCTTTGACAAGCCCCGGGCCTTCATACACAAATCCTGTATAAAGCTGGACTAAACTTGCACCCGCCTCCAGTTTTTCTAAAGCATCTTCTGGAGTCATGATACCCCCCACACCAATGATAGGGAAAGCTTTGTTGCTTTTTTCGGATAAAAACCGGATCACTTCAGTAGAGGATTTTCTTAAAGGCTTACCGCTTAAGCCACCAACTTCTTCTTTATTTTCCGAGGTTAATCCTGTTCTGGAAATCGTCGTATTAGTTGCAATCACCCCCGCAATTTTGGTGCTTTCTACTATCTCGATAATATCTAAAAGTTGAGACTCTGTAAGATCTGGCGCTATTTTCAGTAAAATAGGTTTAGATTTTGACTTCTTCTGATTTTTGGTTTGTAAATGACTCAAAAGCTGAGTCAAAGGTTCTTTGTCTTGAAGCGCTCTCAAATTCGGTGTGTTTGGAGAACTTACATTGACTACAAAGTAATCTACATAATCGAATAAGGCTTCGAAATTATAGTTATAATCATGCAAAGCTTCTTCGTTTGGTGTGATTTTATTTTTTCCAATATTTCCTCCAATTAAGACATTGGTATTTTTTTTCAAACGTTTTACAGCCTCATCCACACCTTCATTATTGAAGCCCATTCTGTTGATGATAGCAGAATCTTCTTTCAGTCTAAACAGTCTTCTTTTAGGATTACCGGCCTGAGCTTTTGGGGTCACTGTACCTATTTCGATAAACCCAAATCCAAAGCTGGACAGTTCTTCGTAGAGCTCCGCATTTTTATCAAAGCCTGCGGCAAGCCCTACAGGATTCTTAAATTTCAGACCAAATACTTCTCTTTCCAAACGCTTATCTTCTAGCGTGAATTTCTTTTTAATCAGTTGAGAGATACCTGGAAATCGATGAGCAAATTTTAAGGAGTTAAAACTAAAATGATGTACAGCTTCCGGATCAAATTGAAATAAAAGGGGTCTTAAAATCTGTTTATACATCTTTTTGTAAGTTTAACTGCAAAACTAAAGCAAATCTCACGAAGTCAAACGAAAACAAGCAGGTTTAATAGCTTCAAATTCATATTTTTGAACAAAATAAAACAAGACTATGATCAATTCTCAAAAGCTTCTTGAAAGATTTCTGACTTATATCAAAATAGATTCTCAAAGCGACCCCGATAGCGACACCACACCAAGCACAGAAAAACAATGGGACATTGCCAACCTGCTCAAAAATGAATTGAAAAACATAGGCTTGCAAGACGTTAGCATAGACCATAAGGCTTATATCATGGCTACCCTTCCTTCCAATGTGGAGTATGAAGTAGACACCATTGGATTTATTTCTCATTTTGACACCTCTCCAGATTTTAAAGCTTCGGAAATTAAGCCTCAGATCCATGAGAATTATGACGGTGGAGATATTGTTTTGAATAAGGAAAAAAATATAATCTTGTCTTCAAGTTATTTTGAAGACCTCAAACGATATCAAGGACAAACGCTCATCACAACCGATGGAACGACTTTGCTAAGTGCAGATGATAAAGCCGGTGTGACCGAAATCATCACCGCCATGGAATATTTGGTGAACCACCCGGAAATCAAACACGGAAAAATAAGGATTGGCTTTACACCTGATGAAGAAATCGGCCGGGGTGCACATCATTTTGATGTTGAAAAATTTGGAGCTAAGTACGCCTATACCATGGATGGAAGTGAGATTGGAGAACTGGAATATGAAAACTTCAACGCAGCTTCAATTACCTTAAAGTTTAAAGGGACTAGCGTTCATCCAGGTTATGCCAAGGATAAAATGATCAATTCTATGTACATGGCTCAGAAATTTATAGATGTCTTACCCAAAGATGAAGTCCCTGAGCGAACTGAAGGTTATGAAGGTTTTTTTCATTTATCCAAAATTTCAGGCAACATTGAACTCACGGAGCTCAAATACATTGTTAGGGATCACGACAGAGATAAATTTGAAGCTAGAAAACAGCTCATGCAAGACATTGTTGCCAAAATGAATAACAGCATTGATGGAGCAAACATCAGCATTGAACTGAAAGACCAATATTTCAACATGAAAGAAAAAGTGGAGCCTATCAAATATATCGTTGATATCGCCGAACAAGCCATGAAAGAAGTGGATATTACACCAATTCTCAAGCCTATAAGGGGAGGAACCGATGGTGCACAACTGAGCTATAAAGGCCTGCCTTGTCCCAATATTTTTGCGGGAGGGCATAATTTTCATGGAAAATATGAATATGTTCCTCTGGAAAGCATGGTAAAAGCCGCAGAAGTGATTATCAAAATCGCGGAACTCACAGCAAAAAGGACACAGACTTGATGATGTAAGAGCCTCGGGAGTCGCCGGCTAATTAAACTCACTATTTTTTCAGACATTGAGATTTAAGGACATAAAATCACCAATGATTTAAAACCTTATTTCTTTTTAAGTATATTAGTTATCAAATTCTCATAGATGAAATTCTTCAAATACCTCTTTTTCCTTATTGTACTCGTTTTTGTCGTAGGATCGCTTTATATCGCGACTATCAGTGTTCCCGGTGAAAAATCTATCAATTTTGAAACCCCACTTAAAGCGGAACTTTTCCAGATAAAAATCAAAGATTTATCCACCTACGAGGCCTGGTTCAGCTTCCCTGAGAAATCCACATCAGAACCTAGACTCAGCAATCCGGAAGATTTTGAAAACACTACGCTTTCGTGGCAAAATCAAACTTTTGAAGCTATTAATTTTCAAAACAAAAGACTCACTGAAGATTCTATAATTCAGCAACTCGTTCTGAAAACCTGGTTAAGTTCTTCTGAAATTGATATCAACTGGACCTTTGTATCTTCAGAAGAAAACTCAATTATTGCCGTTCAGTTAAATTCAGATGCCAGCTTTTTGCAAAAAACTGAATATCTTTTTAAGGGAGAATCGCATTTAGAAATCACTGAAAATGCCATAAAAGAAAGCCTGAAAACCCTTGAAGAATCCATACTTAAGGAAATATCAGTTTACGAAATTTCACCCATCGGCAAGGTTGATACAGGTGGTTTTTATTTGCTTCATGCCACTTCCGCTGCCAGACTTAACTTCGAAAGTATACTCCAAAAATCAAGACCCATCTTTGAAAGTGTTGAAAATTTCATGGAAGAACAACAATTTGATGAGTATAAGGGAAGAATTATACTATTTGAGAATTTCTTTGATGATGCCAGTAGTGTCATATTTTCTTCAGGAATCGGGACAGAAAATCCTGTTGCTATTCCAGATTATTTTGAAATTTTATCCAAACCCATCCCAAGAAGCCTCTATTTCAAAACACAACTCAGAGGGGATTATATCAATCTGAAACAGCTTTTGTCCATAAGCGAATCTGTCATTGAAAAAAGAGACCTTAGTGTCAATAGATTTCTTAAGCCGTTTTTAGAATTTGAAATCGATGACACTGATACTATAAATCCAGCAGAATTGGTCACTAATCTTTACATTCCTATACTTGTAGATTGATGAAATCAGCTTTACTTGTTTTTCTAGGAGGTGGCTTGGGCAGTCTGGTACGCTATTGGGTTTCTTTACTAATAAATCAGCAACTGGATTCTAAACTCAATCTATACGGCACCTTCACCGTCAATATGATAGGGAGCCTGCTCATTGGTTTACTCATGGGCTGGATGCTGAAATCTGAAACTTCATACCCCAACCTTCAACTTTTAGTGGTCGTAGGCTTTTGCGGTGGATTCACAACCTTTTCCACCTTTTCAGCAGAAAACCTCGACCTGATCAAAAACAAGCTTTACGCAGAATTTCTTTGGTATGGGTTAGGCAGCCTGTTGTTAGGAATACTCGCTGTTTTTATAGGCATTTTAATCATGAGGATAAAAGACTAATGCGTGCTTTAGTCTTGCACGAAATCATAAGCCTTCGCTCAGCTTTGTAAAGCAATTAGCTAATAGCCTTTATCCACATCCACTTCATTCATCAAAGACTCACCATTCTGCATGCGTCTGTAATTTTCCAACAACTGATTTGCTACCGACTCTGGGTCTGTCATACTGGCTACATGCGGTGTGATTTGAATATGGGGATGATTCCAGAAGGGATGAGACTCAGGTAAGGGTTCCTCCTGGAAAACATCCAAACTCGCTCCTTGGAGGATACCTCGGTCTATGGCTGATATCAAATCTGCTTCCACTACATGTTCTCCTCTTGCTACATTTACCAAATAAGCATTTGACTTAAGTTTCTTGAAGACTTCAAGGTTTAAAATGCCTTTGGTTTTGGAGGTCACCGGGAGTAAACACACCAAAATCTGTGTGTTTTTCAAAAACTCATCGCGCTCATCTGCCCCATAAACTTTAATGCCGTCTACAGTTTTGGAGGTGTTCGCATAACCCCTCACATCAAACCCGTTTGCTTTTAAAACATTTCCAGCTGCCTGTCCCAAAACCCCGTAACCCATGATACCGACACTGGTTTTCTCAGGGGTTTGATAGGACTTCATTTTCCATGTCTTGGACGCCTGATCCTGAAGATGAGTAAAAAGATTTCGAGAGACCGCCAGGCATTGCAGCAATACAAAATGGCTCATGTCTTTGGTCAATTGATCATCAACAATTCTTGTGACTTTTACATGTTCCGGGAGATTTTCATCTTTTAAAATATGATTTACTCCGGCACCCATGGAGGCGATCACCTTTAAATTGGGATAAGTTTGATAAAGCCCCTCAGGATGTTTCCAGGAAATAGCAAATTCTATATCTTCAGGTCTGTCGACATCAGGATAAATTTGGATATCGAGAGATTCATTTTTTTCCTTCAGTGTGGAAGCCCACTTTTCCGGAGCTCTAGCAGTACTAACTAATACTATTGACATAAACTTTAAATTTTAAATTGGCCTTATACCTCAACTATTTCAAAATGGGGCACACTTGCCTGAATTCTCTAATAACAAATCACCCTAAGAACCTCCCATCATCTGTTTAATGAGATCTAGGAGAGATTCTTCTCTCCAATAAAACCTAAGAAAAACCAAGGATATGATGAAAATAAAAAAGCCTAATAAAACAAACAAAGTTCCTTTATAATATTTGTTGTGTAAGCCTTTATCTTTGATGTAAGAGTAAATCAGAATAGAGACAAAAGCCACTACAAAAAAAATGATAAAGGCAATGCGGCCTGGAGTAAACATAAATGTTTTATTTTAGACAAAAATACTCCATATTCTCATGAAAAAACCCCTAGACCAGGTAAAAAAATTCCATAAAGCTTTTGGCTTGGATGTTTCAGAATCTCAAAAAGCCGACTTGGGACTCGATAAGAATTTGTTGCGATATAAACTTATGAGAGAAGAAAACGAAGAATATTTAGATGCCGCTACTCAGGGAGATATGGTAGAAGTCGCCGATGCTTTGGGGGATATGCTTTATATTTTATGCGGCACCATTATTTCTCACGGCATGCAACACAAAATTGAAGAAGTCTTTGAGGAAATCCATAGCAGTAACATGAGCAAACTTGGAGATAATGGTCTGCCAATTTACAGGAAGGATGGAAAAGTTTTAAAGGGACCCAATTATTTAAGACCAGAACTCAAAAGGATTATTGAAGGGGATTAGTTTGTTAGTCTATGAATTGGTGAGTTCCTGAGTCTGGGATTCACTGAGGTTAACTCTGTGTTCTCTGTGACTTTGTGGTGAGTAGTGGTGAGTCTTTGAGTTGATGAGTGCTGAGTTCCCCTTCTTTGGTGGGGCAGAGGCATCTTTTTTAAAACAATCCGTTAATTTCTCCATCAATTTTATTTAAGATAACACCAAAGTCTTCAGGCTTATCCACAAAATCTAATTCATCTACATCTATGACGAGCAATTTTCCTTTGTCATAAGTTTGTATCCAGGCTTCGTAACGTTCGTTGAGCTTGTTGAGATAATCTATGGAAATAGAATTTTCATAATCCCGCCCTCTTTTCTGAATTTGCTTCACTAAATTGGGCACACTGCTTCTGAGATAAATCAACAAATCCGGCGCTTCTGTTACGGATAACATGAGATCGAACAGGGACGAGTAATTTTCAAAATCTCTATTGGACATCAATCCCATCGCATGCAAATTGGGAGCAAAGATATAAGCATCCTCGTAGATGGTCCTATCTTGGATAATATCGATTTTATTTTCGCGAATTTGAAGGATTTGTCTAAATCGGCTGTTTAAAAAATAGATCTGCAAATTGAAAGACCAGCGCTTCATGTCTTCATAAAAATCCTGTAAAAACGGATTTTCTATAACATCTTCATATTCTGCTTTCCAATTGTAGTGTTTGGCGATAAGTTTAGTCAGCGTAGTTTTTCCAGCTCCTATATTTCCAGCGATTGCAACGTGCATAAAATCAGTTATTTACTATATTATATTGGTACGTATAAAGTACTTTATCGCTGTAAATATAGAGGTTTTCACCATTGAAATAAAATTGATTGAAGCTAATTTCAGGTTTTTTAAATCTGATTTTGAATTCTGGATTTTTATCGAATAACTCTAAATAATTTTCGGTCTGAACCATGACTTGATTTTTGAAAATATTGAATGAGACCGCTTCTTCAAATTTAAATTCATCGATAAGACTACCATTGATATTAAATTTTAAAAAGCCTTCAGGATGTCTCAGCCAAGAGAAATTGTAATTGCTTCTGAAGCCTATAATTTCTTTAGTGAGCGGTAGTGAAGAACTTCTTGTACCCAAGGATTCGTAATTGAAAAGTTCTAACTGCTGCACTTCGGCATTGAAGATCCAAAACAGATTATCCTTTGAAATTCCTGCAAAATCGAGGGTTTTGAAATCGGGGATAAAATTGAAGTTCACACGCTCAATTTCATTGAGCCGGTTGTCCACAATCACAATGGTATTGGCATCTTTGTAAAACAGAAGAATTTTAAGTGGATTCAACAAATCTACACCTTCAAGTTCGCCGAGTTGTAAATCCTGAAATTGAAATCTCTTTTGTTTTTCAGTTTTGTAAAACACATTGTTTTTAGAAAAATAGAGGTGTTGATAGGTATCAACTCCCCAGAACTCATCGGCATCTACTGCCAGTCTGTCCACTAGCTTTAATCCGGAGGGTTGTGCACATAAAGCCAAGGCGAATGCATTCAGAAAAAAAAACACAAAAAAACGATTCATGGAAAATTGATGTTGTGAAATATAGCAAATAAAGATTAGTGATTCAAATTCCAGACCACAAACAGTCGAGGCCATCAGTAATCATGTGGAAGATCAGACCAATACAAAAGAGTTTGATCCATTTATTTCCGATGATAAACAAACTAAAAATGTAAATAATAATTGCAATTTCGGAATGAAAGGTATGAAACCCAATGCTACAGCGGTTAGGGTCAAAAATGGGAGTTGCCCACAAATGGTCAACATCAACCAGCATTGTAGACGCTAAGATCAAATAAGCTTTCCAAAAATGCCCGGGGCTATAAATCCATGCGATCAGCAGAATGACGATAAAGTGATTGGAGTAATGAACTAAAGTTTGCCACATTTTTTTGTCCTAAGTATTCTTGCAAAATACAGTTAAACAGCTCTTAAACACAAGTCGTTTTAATGAATTATTATCCTTTTACCCAACTAAAATCTTATTTTTGCAAAAAAAAACACTCTCATGAGCAACAAACTTATTGCCCCCTCTCTACTGGCAGCAGATTTTGCAAATCTGCAACGCGACATAGAGCTTATAAACGACAGCGAAGCAGATTGGTTCCACATCGATATTATGGATGGTGTTTTTGTGCCAAACATTTCTTATGGAATGCCGGTTTTAAAAGCCATGACCAAGCATACCAAGAAATTTGTAGATGTTCACTTAATGATTGTAGATCCGGATCGCTACATCAAGGAATTTGCAGATTTGGGAGCGAATATGCTTACGGTCCATTATGAAGCCTGTACACATCTGCATAGAAGTTTGCAATCTATCAAACAACACGGGATGCAGGCTGGAGTGGCCTTGAATCCTCACACCAGCGTTGAGCTGCTGAGAGATACGATCAATGATATTGATATGGTTTGCCTGATGAGCGTTAATCCAGGCTTTGGCGGTCAGCATTTTATCGAACGAAGCTTTGATAAAGTGAAGCAGCTTAAGGCTTTGATAAAAGAAGAAAATGCTTCTACCAAAATTGAAGTCGATGGCGGAGTCACCGATAAAAATGCAAAAAAACTGGTAGATATGGGTGCAGATGTTTTAGTTGCTGGCAGTTATATCTTTAAGGCTGAAAACCCGAAACAAACCATTTCAGATTTAAAAAAATTAATAAATAAATAAGTATGCTATATGATGTTTTGATTATTGGAGGCGGTCCCATTGGGATTGCATGTGCATTGGAGGCGAAGAAGAAAAACCTTTCTTACATCATTATAGAAAAAGGAACTTTGGTCAATTCCATTTACAATTATCCAGATAAAATGACTTTCTTTTCCACTTCAGAAAAGCTAGAGCTGGATGATATTCCTTTTGTGAGTAATAGTCCAAAACCTAGCAAACAAGAAGCCTTAGAGTACTACAGAAGAATTGTGGAATCCAAGCAAATTCATATTCAATTATTTGAAAAAGTAGAGCGTGTAAAAAATGAAGATCATGTGTTTACAACCACTACTTCAAAATCTACGTACCAATCCAAAAATTTAGTACTGGCCACCGGATTTTATGACATCCCCAATTACTTGAATATTCCTGGAGAAGATCTAGACAAAGTCACACACTACTATAGGGATCCTCATTACTATGCCACACAAAAGGTGGTGGTGGTAGGCGCAAGCAATTCTTCTGTGGACGCTGCTTTGGAGACCTACAGAAAAGGAGCTGAAGTGACCATGATTGTTCGTGGGGAACAAATTGGCGAGCGTGTCAAATACTGGGTAAGACCGGATGTTATCAACAGAATAGAGGAGGGAAGTATCAAAGCTTTTTTCAATTCTGAACTGACAGAAATTGGAGAAGATTACGTAAGGTTTAAAGACAAAAATGGAAAAATTCAGACCCTGGAAAATGATTTTGTATTAGCACTTACGGGGTATAGACCCAATTTCGAGTTTTTAGAAAAAATGGGAATTGAATTGAGCGATGACCAGCTTTCCATTCCCAAGTACGATAAACAAACCATGAAAACCAATATCGAAGGCATTTATTTGGCAGGTGTCATCTGTGGCGGTATGGAAACTCATAAGTGGTTTATCGAAAACTCAAGAATACATGCCAAAATGATTATGGAGGATATTAAATCTTAATTAAGTTTTGTGCAAAGTTCTGTTTTAAGAATTTAGCTATATTTAGGCATGCCAAAGACCAAATTAAGCAAATATTATTCTCAGTTAAATTCTTTTGTTCTTTCTGAAAGCCTCAAAGAGAAACTGGAAAAGGTAATCGTTATTACCGCTATCTTAAGTTTCCTGATACATCTGGCCATTATTGGTCTGATTGACTTTGACCTTATAGATTTCGGGGGATATGACGGTAATCTGATCATTAGTCCCATTTCGGCCATCTACACACCCTTCTCGATTATTCTGATCTATGAAGTTTACCTGCTTGTATTTTATCTACCCAAGTCCATCACCATCTACATCGGCAAGCAATACGAAATCATTACCCTCATTTTGATTCGGAAAATATTCTACGATTTATCCAATTTACAGTTTTCTTCAGACTGGTTTTCCATAGAGGCAGATATTCAGTTTACCATTGACCTCGTCTCTACGTTAATCCTGTTCTTTTTAATATTTCAATTCTACAGATTGAATTCTAAAAATAAAGCTGAAAAGGAAAAAATCACTACCAAAACAAAATCACACATCCAGGTTAAAAAAGTATTTGCAACTGTTTTGGTTCCGGCTATTGTAGTCCTGGCCTTGTTTTCCTTTGGGTCCTGGTTTTATGATACACTCACCGGTACCGATTACTCCTCTACCTCCATCAAGACTGTAAACACTATATTTTTTGATGATTTTTTCACCGTATTAATCCTCATTGATGTGCTCTTACTTCTCTTTTCATTTTTACAAACCGAAGAATTCAGCAGAGTGATACGCAATTCAGGATTTGTAATTTCAACCATTCTCATCAAATTATCATTCTCTGCAGATAACATCATCAATACGATATTAATCATAGTAGCCGTAAGCTTTGGTGTTTTAATCCTTTACATTTACAATCAATATTTCAAACTGAATAAAACGCTCAAAGCTTAAGCATTTGCCATTGTCGTTTAAAATTTTATATTGGAGTAAACCTTGAAAAATGTACGATTTTATAATTATTGGTGCTGCACAGGCTGGACTTTCCATGGCTTATGAACTTGAGCAGCTGGGAAAAAATTATATAGTCTTGGATAAAGAAAAGGAAATAGGCGCTTCCTGGCTCAAGCGCTGGGATTCGCTCAGGCTTTTTACCCCTTCAGAATTTAATAATTTGAAAGGCATGGATTTTCCTAAACCCAAAGGGCATTATCCCAATAAATATGAAGTGGCCGATTATTTCAAAGCCTATGTGGAGAACTTTGAAATTCCCATAAGGTTCGACACCCTGGTGATCGAAATTCAGGATAAAACCGATCATTTTGTCGTTAAACATGAGGAGGGATCTTTTGATTCCAGACAAGTCATTGTTGCTACAGGACCGTTCCATATCCCGTATACCCCTCCTTTTCATACCAAAATAGACTCTTCCATCTTTCAGATTCATAGTGATTATTACAAAAATCCGGGTCAGCTGCAGGATGGAAAAGCCATGGTCGTAGGGGCCGGAGATTCCGGGTATCAAATCCTGGATGAAATTTCCAATACCCGCAGGGATGTTTATTTCTCCGGAGATACCGAGGTGAAAACACTGCCTCAGGAATTCCTAGGTAAAACCTTATGGTGGTGGTTTACAAAAACCGGCTATTTAAGTTTTGGAAAAGATTCTTGGCTTGGCAAAAAAATAAGCGAATCTAAACAACCTGTTATTGGGGTAGATGTGAAGGGCATTTTGAACAAAAAAAATGTGATTCCAGTCGGGAAAACCGTCGATGCCAAACAGGAATTGATTATCACCGAAGAAGCCAAATTGGATGATATTAAAAACATCATCTGGGCGACGGGCTACCGGCCTAAATTCGACTGGATTGAAGGTCTGGAGCTCGATAAGAACGGCTATCCTGTTCATGAGAGAGGTGTCAGTAACGTGGAAGGTCTTTACTTTATCGGTCTGCCATGGCTACATACTCGAGCTTCAGCTACGCTTGGCGGCATCAAAAAAGATGCAGATTATCTGGGTGGTTATATCAAACACAAAGCTTCAGACCGAGAATCCGTTTTGGTTTAACAAAAAACCCTCGATAAATCGAGGGTTTTGGAATTGTATGAAATGGATGTTTTATCAATCTAAAACTTCATGAACTTTATCTGCAGCTTCTTTAAACTGAACTGCTGTTTTCACGTTGATTCCAGCGTCGTTGATAAGTTCCACAGCTTTTTCAGCGTTGGTCCCCTGAAGTCTTACGATGATAGGCACTTTGATTTCATCACCCATATTTTTGTAAGCTTCAATAATTCCTTCAGCAACACGATCACATCTTACGATACCGCCAAAAATATTGATCAGAATCGCCTCCACTTTATCGTCTTTTAAAATCAGCTTAAAAGCTTTTTCAACGCGTTTGGCATCTGCAGTACCACCAACATCAAGGAAGTTGGCAGGCTCTCCACCGGCAAATTTGATCAAATCCATTGTCGCCATGGCAAGGCCGGCTCCGTTGACCATGCAGCCTACGTTCCCGTCAAGATTTACATAGCTCAAACCAGCTTCTCTGGCTTCTACTTCGGTAGCGTCTTCTTCACGCGTGTCCCGCATGCTTTGGTAATCTTTATGTCTGAATAAAGCTGAATCGTCTAAGGTAACTTTAGCATCAACAGCAATAATTTTGTCATCACTTGTTTTCAGGACAGGATTGATTTCAAACAATGAAGAATCTGATCCATCATAAGCTTCATAGAGTGAAGTCACGAACTTGGTCATCTCTTTAAAGGCTTTTCCTTCCAAACCAAAATTGAAGGCAATTTTTCGAGCCTGAAAAGGAAGAATTCCCGTAGCAGGATCGATTTCTTCTGTAAAAATTTTTTCTGGTGTTTTATCTGCAACACTTTCGATATCCATTCCCCCTTCCGGAGAATACATAATCATGTTACGTCCTGTAGCTCGGTTTAGCAATACAGACATATAATATTCTTCGGGCTCATTATCACCCGGATAATAAACATCCTCTGTCACAAGCACCTGGTGTACTTCTTTACCTTCTTTACTTGTTTGAGGGGTTACCAAATGCATTCCTAAAATCTCATCTGCAAGTTGCTCAACTTCTTTTAAGTTTTTGGCGAGTTTCACACCCCCACCTTTACCACGTCCACCGGCATGGACCTGGGCTTTAATCACGTGCCATCCCGTTCCAGTTTCTTCAGTAAGCTTTTTTGCAGCTTCAACAGCTTCTTTTGGAGTTTTTGCAACTATTCCTTTTTGGATAGCAACGCCAAAACTACTTAGTATTTCTTTGCCTTGATATTCATGTAGATTCATAATCAGGTTTTATGATATAAATTTGGTTCACAAAAGTAATAATTTAAAGTTTGGCTACAATAATTTAAAAGGGTTTCTTAGCATCCTAAGCAAAAGCTTATTTCGTAATGATAATTAACATCAAATGAATTCCGAACCTCATAAAAAAGCTTTACTTGAATTGGCGAATGCCAAAATGCATTTTGGCAAATACAAAGGCTTTTATCTTTCAGACATTCCAGAATATTATTTGATATGGTATAGGCGTAAAGGCTTTCCAGATAATAAGCTGGGTCAACAGATGCAGGAAGTACTCGAACTGAAAGAAAATGGCCTGGAGTATCTCTTGAGAAAAATCAGGAAAAGCTAAAGGATTTTTGAACTAATTCTCTGATAAAGCAAAAATTAAATGATATTTTTGCATCCCGTATAGACACAAAACTCATAACACAAATGGCCGATACAAAGTATATTTTTGTAACAGGAGGTGTTTCTTCGTCTTTAGGGAAAGGAATAATCGCAGCATCTTTAGCTAAACTACTTCAAGCACGAGGGTACAAAGTCACCATCCAAAAACTTGATCCCTATATCAATATCGATCCGGGAACCCTCAACCCCTATGAGCATGGTGAATGTTTTGTAACAGAAGATGGTGCAGAAACCGACCTTGATCTTGGACATTACGAGCGCTTTTTGAATGTCAATACCTCTCAGGCCAATAATGTCACAACCGGTAAGATTTATCAAAGTGTCATCGATAAAGAGCGAAGAGGTGATTTTCTTGGGAAAACAGTTCAAGTGATTCCTCACATTACCAATGAAATAAAAGAACGCATACAGATTTTGGGGCAGGACGATGCTTACGATATCGTCATTACTGAAATTGGCGGAACCGTTGGAGATATTGAGTCCTTACCTTATATAGAAGCCGTAAGACAACTAAAATGGGAGCTTGGCGAGCACAATGCCCTGGTTATTCATTTAACTTTAATTCCTTATTTATCGGCTGCCAAGGAACTTAAAACCAAACCTACACAGCACAGCGTCAAAACACTGATGGAGAGTGGTATTTCTCCTGAGATTTTGGTGTGCAGAACTGAGCATCAGATCAATGATGACATTAGAAGCAAACTTGCTCTATTCTGCAATGTTAAGAAAGAAGCTGTCATCCAATCCATAGATGCTGAGTCGATCTATGACGTGCCTAACCTCATGGCTGAAGAAGGCCTGGATACCATAACCCTAAGAAAACTTGACCTTAAGGATGATGTAGTACCTAATCTCGATAAATGGAACTTCTTTGTCGATAAATTGAAAAATGCCACAGAAGAATTATCCATAGGTTTAGTCGGTAAATATGTGGATTTACAAGACTCCTATAAGTCAATTTTAGAATCCTTTATCCATGCTGGCGCCTACAACGATGTGAAGGTAAATGTAGTATGGATCAATTCTGAGCAGGAGGATCACAATGAAACGATTTTTCACAAACTGGACGGACTTCTCGTTGCTCCGGGTTTTGGGGAACGGGGCGTTGAAGGAAAAATAGCCGCCGTAGAATATGCAAGAACGCATGATGTCCCCTTTTTGGGCATCTGTCTGGGGCTGCAAATGGCAGTTATAGAATTTTCCCGTCATGTCTTAAAACTAGCAGAGGCCAATTCAGTAGAAATGAACCCCAATACACCACATCCGGTTATCGGGCTTATGGAAGATCAAAAAGATTTAAAACAAATGGGGGGCACCATGAGACTGGGAGCCTGGGACTGCGAACTTCAGCCCAATTCTAAGCTTGCCGAAATTTATGGAACCACTCAAATTTCGGAAAGACATCGCCACAGATACGAAGTCAACAATAGCTATGTAGCCGATTTAGAGAAACACGGAATGCTTTGTACCGGTAAAAACCCACAAACAGGTTTGGTGGAAACTATCGAGCTGGAGAATCATCCCTGGTTTGTGGGTGTGCAGTTTCATCCGGAATATAAAAGTACTGTGGCCACACCACATCCGTTATTTTTAGGATTTATAAAAGCTGCAAAAAAATTTCACACAAAAGCTTGATCAGATCAATTCCTTAAATAATCTGAGAATAAGTTTATATAAATAAATTAAATGTTGATTTTTGCACAGATTTTGAAAAAATCATTATTCACAATAGTTATAGTCAATGGAAGATAAAAAGACGTTTGATACAAACTCTATTATAGGATTTACGCTTATAGGTTTGATACTGATTTTATTCATGTACCTGAATCCGACTCAGGATGCAGCACCTGAGGAAAAGCCTGCAGAGCAAGTTGAACCCTCAGTTCAAAAAAATCCTGAAGTTGCCAACCCGCAAAGCTCACCTTCTCTTACTGAAACGACTGGAAGCAGTTTACAGGACTCTGTCACTGCAGAACTCGCCAAGAGAGAATATGGTGCTTTTGCCTACTCTGCTGTAAAAGATTTTGCCAAGGATGATGCGGTTACGACTATTGAAAATGAAGTTTTAGAACTCAAAGTCAGCAATAAAGGCGGACAAATCGTTGAGGCTAAAATGAAAAAACATGATACCTATAAAGGTGATCCTGTTTATTTGATAAAAGATGGTAATGCTGATTTCAATATTTCTTTTGAAGCCAGCGATGGTCGCACCTACAATACCCGTGATCTTTACTTCGAGCCCAATCTAAGCACAGATAATGGCAACCAGACTCTGAGCATGAGAGCAAAAGTTTCTGATATTGAGTTCCTGGAGTTTTATTATGAATTGGAACCTGGGGACTACATGATGAATTTCGGGATTCGCTCTCAGGGCTTAAGCAATTTAATCTCTTCAGAAAACGCTAATTTGTCCTGGGAGGTGAAAGCGCTGCGAAAAGCGAAAAGCATCTCTTACGAAAATAGATATACCGAAATTGTTTATCTCTACGAGGGTGACAAAGACGATTACACAGGACAGGGAGACGAAGCCATTGAAGAAGATGAACTTATAGAATGGATTGCCTTCAAGCAACACTTCTTTACCTCCATTTTACTCTCTGACCAGGCTTTCCCAAGTGCAAAAATGACGTCGAGAAATCTGGTTCAGGACGAACAGATCGACACCTTATATACCAAAAATTTTCTGGCTGAGGTTCCTTTGAAATTGAATAATGGAGAATTTGCAGAGACGATGAATTGGTACCACGGTCCCTCAGATTTTGACATACTGAGTTCTTACGAACGCAAGCTGGACGAAATCGTTCCTCTGGGCTGGGGTCTTTTTGGATGGATCAACAGATACGTGTTCATTCCGTTCTTCGGGTTTTTGAGCAGTTCGCTTCCAAGTTATGGATTGGCGATTATTGTGATGACTATTGTGGTGAGAATTGTCCTTTCGCCTATTACTTACAAATCCTATTTATCCCAGGCCAAAATGAAAGTTTTGAAGCCGGAGATCAATGAGATCAATGAAAAGTACAAGGACAATGCGATGAAAAAGCAGCAGGAAACCATGAAATTGTACAGCAAAACCGGAGTGAGTCCGCTGGCAGGCTGTATACCGGCGCTTTTACAGATCCCTGTGTTTTACGCTCTTTTTCAATTTTTCCCAAGTGCCTTTGATTTAAGGCAAAAAGGATTCTTGTGGGCAGAGGATTTATCGAGTTATGATGTGATTTACGAATGGGATACCTACATACCTCTCGTATCCTGGGCTTATGGAAATCACGTGAGTTTATTCCCTATTCTAGCTTCTGTAGCTATCTTCTTTTATACGCAGATGACCGCAGGTCAGAACATGCAGCAAAGCTCGCAGCCGGGAATGCCAAACATGAAAGTTATCATGTACTTCGCTCCTCTGGTGATGCTTATCTTCTTCAACAATTACGCGAGTGGTTTATCACTGTATTACTTCATATCCAACTTGATTACCATCGGTATCATGTTAGTTATCAAACATGTGATTATCGATGAGAATAAAATCTTAGCGAAAATCGAAGAGAAAAAGAAAAAGCCTAAAAAGAAAGGTAGATTTGGTAAAAAATTCCAGGAAATCATGGAACAGGCTGCCGAACAACAAAAAAAGAAGCAAGGCGATAAAGAAGATCCTAAAAAGCTTGGTAATAAAAAAGATAAGAAATAATTCTTATCTAGGGTTAAGCAAAAAAGGAGTCCAGTTTGGACTCCTTTTTTATTTAGATAAAATTCAAGTTCTGTTTTAGTTAACAGATAATCTCAGATTTATAAAAATCGCTACTTATGAATTAAGTCAAGTATTTATAAACGACTCAGCGTTAATGTACTCTTAAGTAGCTCTTACTTTATAAGTTTCTGTTTTAAATTTTAGTAAAAATTAAAACATGAAATCCGTTAACCCTTACAATCAAGAAACCGTATTTGAAATAGATGAGTTGTCTGATGAGCAAATCAATCAAGCAATTGAAAACGCCGATAACCGCTTTTCGTCCTGGCGCAAGACTTCTTTTTCGGAGCGAAGCAAACTCATGTTTGCTGCTGCAGAAGAACTGAAAAAAAACAAGAGAGAATATGCGGAAACAATGACTTTAGAAATGGGAAAACCCATAAAACAAGCCATTGCTGAAATCGAGAAATGTGCCTGGGTTTGTGAATACTATGCTGAAAATGCAGAAAATCACTTGTCGGATCGTCACATTGAAACAGATGCTGAACAGAGTTATGTAAGTTACGAACCTATTGGGGTTGTTTTGGCGGTGATGCCCTGGAACTATCCTTATTGGCAGGTATTTCGTTTTGCTGCTCCTGCACTCATGGCAGGAAATATCGGTATCCTAAAGCATGCCAGCAATGTAATGCACTGCGGAGAAAAAATTCAGCAAATTTTTGAAAGAGCTGGTTTTCCCGAATATTGTTTTCAGCATCTGCCATTAAACAGTGATAAAGTAGATGGCATTATTAAAAATAAGAAAGTAAAAGCCGTTACCTTAACCGGGAGTAAACCAGCAGGGAGCGCAGTGGCTTCTAAAGCTGGCTCAGAAATTAAAAAATCTGTTCTTGAATTGGGAGGAAGTAATGCTCTTGTTGTTTTTCCAGATTGCAACATGGAAGAAACTTTAAAAACTACAGTCCAAGCTCGATTTCAAAATACGGGACAAAGTTGTATTGCAGGAAAAAGATTACTCTTACATGAATCTATTGCGGAAGAATTTACAGAGAAATATGTGAGTGCTGTTCGTGATTTAAAAAGTGGAGACCCTATGAATGAGGATACTTACATAGGTACAGTTGCACGAGAGGATCTCGCAAAAGATCTCGAAGAACAGTTGCGTAAATCTGTTGATGCCGGGGCCAAAGTTTTAACAGGTGGCAAACGTGACAAAGCTTACTTTGAGCCTACAGTTGTGGATGGTGTTACAACAGATATGACCCTGTTCAATGAAGAAACCTTTGGTCCTGTCATCGGGATTACAAGATTTAAAACCGAAGAGGAAGCCCTAAACCTTGTCAACATCTCTGCTTTTGGTTTGGGTGTTTCTGTTTTTACCCAAGATCTGGATCGCGCCAAAAAACTCATCCCAGAATTTGATGATGGTGCTGTATTCATAAATGAACTTGTAAAAAGCGACCCACGACTTCCTTTTGGAGGTACAAAAATCTCAGGTTATGGTCGCGAACTTTCTAAAGATGGAATTCGAGAATTTATGAACCTGAAAACGGTATATATCAACAAATACTAGGCTTATATTTTTTTAAGAATTTATCTATTTTGGAATTGTAATTCCAAAATAGATAAATTCTTTTTCAAGTCTGGTATATTTCAATCTATAGTTTAGTTGTTATTCACAACTAAAAAATCAATACCTTCTGTGAATGGTCTTTGTTCCTATGCCACTTTCTACAAAACATGGTAAATCTAAAAGACCTGTTATTTTAGATAAACAGCACATATGTTCTAAACTGTGAAATCCCTGAGCCTCCTCTGTTTTGAAACCGATCGTGACTGTAAACTAAAACAGGCGCTCTTTCGAGCGCCTGTTAAAATCATAATTAAGGAATTCAGTATTATTGTTGATTTGGCAATAACACCTTATCAATAGCATGAATTACTCCATTTCCAGCTTGAACATCTACAGCAATGATATTTGAAATACGACCATTTAAATCAGTTATCGTCGTATTTTGAGCATCAATTATAATGTCATCTCCCAAAGTTGAGACTGTTCCACTAGCTAAAGTTGAAGATGTTACATTAGTTCCTGGTATAACATGGGTATCCAGAGTAGCTTCTAAAGTTGCTGTAGGAATATCAGCTAGAGAATTTACATTTAATTCATCCAGTAAGTCAACAAAAGCTGCATTTGTAGGAGCAAATACTGTGAATGGAGCTGGTGAATCTGTAGATTGCAGCGTGCTCACGTAAGTAAAGCCTGGCTCTCGCGTTAGTGCAGCAACCAAAGTACTAAAATTAGGATCTGCTGTAGCAAATGTGGTTACATCCGGGATAGTAATCACCTCATCAACTACGTGCACTACACCATTATCAGCTTCTAAATCTGCTGTAGTAACACTAGAAATACCATTCAAACTTACACCGGAGTCTGTATTGATGTAAAGACTTAGATTATTGTCGTTACCTGTATTAGTCTCTACTGCTAAAGTATTCACATAAGTAGTTGATAAATCGGTTGATAAAAAGGTACCATCCACTACGTGATTCAGTAACACATTCGATACCTGAGCAGCTGATAAGCCAGAAATATCAATTAAACCGAACGCAGCATCCGTTGGAGCAAATACAGTATATTCTCCAGAATTTAAAGCATCTACTAAATTAGCATCGATTAATGCTTGCTCTAAAACGGTATGGTCTGGGCTTTCCGAAATGATTTCAAAAGTGGTTTCTATAGCTGAATCTGGAAGTATAACTCTGTCTATGGCATGTATGACACCATTTCCAGCTTGAACATCTGTAAGAATAATCTCTATTATTCTACCATTGCTATCCGTAATTGTAGCATTTTCAGCATCGATCGAAATATCACCACCTAAGGTAGTTACTGTACCACTGCTTAACATTCCTGAGGTTACATTCGCTCCTGCAATGACATGAGAATTTAAAGTGGCTTCCAAAGTAGCCGCTGGTACATCTGCCAGAGACCCAATGCCAAGCTCATCTAATAATGCCGCAAAAGCTTCGTTGGTAGGTGCAAATACCGTGAAAGGTGCAGGTGCCTCAAAAGAGCTTAAAGTGCCCACAAAATCAGGCTGATCCTCTCTGGTTAGTGCTTGAACTAAAACTTCAAAAGTTGAATCTGCAGTTGCAAACGTAGTTACATTCGGAATTGTAATCACTTCATCTACAATATGAACAACCCCATTGGTCGCTAAATTATCTGGACCAGTCACTGTTGAAATTCCATTTAATGTAATCTCACTTCCCACATTAACATACAAACTCAAGGGATTTTCATTACCGGAAATTTGTTCGGTAGCCAAAGTCGTCTGGTATGAAGTGATTAAATTTGAAGACATTGCTGCACCAACAAGAACATGATTTAAAAGTAAATTTCTCGCCTGATCTGCAGAAAGAGAAGAAGTGTTTATATTGCCAAAGGCATCATCAGTAGGTGCAAAAATTGTATAGACACCATCGTTAAGCGTCTGGCTTAAACCAGCATCGTCCAGCAATTGCTCTAAGATGGTATGATTAGGGCTATTTTGAATAATTTGTAAGGTAGTCAGATCCTCACCAATTGGCCCTGAAGCATCATCATCGTCACTACAAGAAGTAACAAAGATTGCTATAAAAGCAATAATTAATGTTTTAAATTGAGTATTCATAGTTGTTTTTTTTAAATACCTTATAAATGTATAATAAGAAGCAGATATATACTGTTTAACTTTAGTTAATAGTTAATAAACATATGTTAAGTAAATAATTTAAGAGTTCTCTAATTCTAAAGCTTATTCTTTATCATTAATTTTGCAAATCAATTAAATCAATATGAAAAAACGCGTTGTTGTTGGACTTAGTGGAGGGGTAGATTCAAGTGTTGCCGCATACCTGTGCAAAGATCAGGGCTATGAGGTGATAGGTCTATTCATGAAAAACTGGCACGATGATTCGGTAACGATTAGCGATGAATGCCCCTGGCTGGAAGACAGCAATGACGCAATGCTGGTTGCAGAGAAGTTAGGAATTCCTTTTCAGACTGTAGATCTTAGCAAAGAATACAAAGAGCGCATCGTAGATTATATGTTTGCAGAATACGAAAAAGGAAGAACTCCAAACCCTGATGTACTTTGCAACAGAGAAATAAAATTTGATGTCTTTATGGACATAGCCACTTCTTTAGGAGCGGATTATGTAGCCACTGGACATTACTGCAGAAAAGATAGTATAGAAAAGAACGGTCAAACGCTTTACAGATTACTAGCTGGAAAAGATCAAAACAAAGATCAGTCCTATTTTTTATGCCAGGTATCTCAACAGCAGTTGGCTAAAACGCTTTTCCCCGTCGGCGAGCTTCAAAAGACTGAAGTGAGGAAAATCGCTAAAGAGCAAAATTTAATAACCGCAGAAAAGAAAGATTCTCAGGGCCTTTGCTTTATTGGTAAAGTGAAACTTCCAGATTTTCTTCAGCAAAAACTTGAACCCAAAAAGGGTCAGGTCATTGAAATCGATTCTTCACACGAAGTTTTCGCCAGGATCAACGAAGCGGCAACAACTTCAGAATTGATAACTCAGCTTAAAAAACAGAGCAAAAAACCCGAGTTAAAACCTGAGTTTGGAAAAGTGCTGGGCACACATGAAGGTGCTCATTTTTTTACCAAAGGACAGCGAAAAGGCCTGGCTATTGGGGGAACTAAAGAACCTCTTTTTGTCATCGATACCGATGTAGAAAAAAATATTTTATATACGGGTCAGGGCAAAAACCATCCAGGACTCCATAAAAAAGGACTCTGGGTGAACAACGATGAGGTGCATTGGATCAGAGCAGATTTGAAACTTAGTAGTGGTGAAACCATGGATGTGAAAGCAAGAATACGGTATAGACAACCTCTGGAACATGCCAAACTTTACCAAATGGAAAATGAACTTTATGTCATTTTTGAAAACGAACAAACCGCTATTTCGGAAGGCCAGTTTGTCGCTTGGTACCAAGATGACGAGCTTTTAGGCTCTGGAGTAATTGCTTAAAATAAAGTCATGACTCAAAATAGAATTACAGAATTATTTGCTATAAAATATCCCATTATCCAGGCAGGCATGATTTGGGCAAGTGGCTGGAAATTGGCTAGCGAAGTTAGCGAAGCCGGAGGTCTTGGTATCATTGGCGCAGGATCTATGTATCCGGATATTTTACGAGAGCATATTCAAAAGTGCAAAAAAGCCACGTCAAATCCCTTTGCAGTCAACGTGCCCATGCTTTATCCAGATCTGGATAAAATCATGGAAATCATTATTGAAGAAAACGTACCCATTGTATTTACCTCGGCTGGAAACCCGAAAACCTGGACGTCTCATTTGAAATCTCACGACATCAAAGTCGTACACGTAGTGAGCAGTGTAAAATTCGCTTTAAAATCTCAGGAAGCAGGAGTGGATGCCGTTGTTGCCGAAGGTTTTGAAGCAGGCGGTCACAATGGTCGTGAGGAAACTACTACCTTTACGCTCATCCCTATGGTAAAAAAGGAACTGGACATTCCCCTTATCGCCGCCGGTGGAATTGCTTCCGGTGCAGGCATTCTTGCTGCCATGATCCTAGGCGCAGACGCCGTACAGATAGGGACGCGTTTTGTCGCTAGTGAAGAAGCATCCTCGCATGTCAATTTTAAAAACGAAGTGGTAAAAGCTCGAGAAGGAGATACTAAGCTTACTTTGAAGGAACTTGCTCCCGTGAGATTGCTTAAAAACAAATTTTATCAGGACATTGAAAACCTCTATACTACTTCGCCCAGCAAGGAAAAACTTCAAGAATTGCTCGGAAGAGCAAGAGCCAAAAAAGGAATGTTTGAAGGCGACCTTGATGAAGGAGAACTAGAGATTGGTCAAATTTCCGGACTGGTCGGAGATATTTTGCCAGCTAAAAAAATCGTGGCAAGGCTTATTTCCGAATTTGAAGCTGCTAGAATTGAAGCGAGCACATTCCGGTTTTAAACCAACCTCATCATTCATTTTACTCAACGTCCAGAACAAGGAAATCAGCCAAATCTAAAGCTTTTACTTTCAAGCCTTTTTGGTACTGCAAAAGATAAATCGCATCGTTTTCATAGCCCAAAGAAAACTCTTTCTTCACATAATTGAACTTGTTTTCAGCATGCTCTGTAAAGCCTTCAATTTCTGTGGAAGCCTGAAGGGTTTTAGCATAAGCAAGTCGCAAAATTAAATCCATCATCACATCAAATCCCCTCATCACGTAGCGACTGGGATAAACACCATATTTTTGCTTAAACGTCTCAGTATACTTATCCTCTCCAGATAATAACTGTGTTTTTGAGATGGATGGAAATGTAAAATTAAGATTGCTTAAATAATAGTTAGAAATTTCATTATCATAAAAGGCATTTCTTTTGGATGTAAACAAACGGATATCAAAACCGTCTCTCCGAAAAGAATTAAGTAATCCCACTGCAGACTCAGCCAAACCCAGGTTTTGAGTTTCTAAAATAAACCAGTTGGTTCCCAGAGAATCCAGCTGGGGTCTCAGGTCTGATCTCTGCAAATAATCGGACTTAGCCTGATTTACCACTTTAAGATCGGGAAAAGTATAGCTATATTTTCTTTGGATAGGTTTTGAAATACTATCTGAAAGAATTACCAGGTTCTCATCCGTATGTGTTTTTTGCAAATAAGTAATTAGGACTTCCTGCATTTCCTCGTCTTTGGGAAGGGTATTGAAGAGGTTATTAAATTCAAAGTTGGGATTTACCAAAGGAGAAATTACAGGAACGCTATCAGTAGACAAATAACTGGCCACTACTTTTAAGCTTGGGTCCAAAAGTGGACCTACGACAGCCTGGTAGTTTTTGAAATCTTCATTTAGTTGTTCCCTGACATAACTGGGATTATTCCTGGTGTCGAAAACATCCAGATTCACTCTTATCCCCTTATTTCGAGCAGAATCGATAGCCATCTGTATACCTTCATAGAAGTCTAAAGAGATCCTCAACAAATTACTAGCTTTCAGTAAAGATGTCGGACTTATACTATCGATTTCTGTTCGCTCTAAATTTAGAGGGAGCATAAGTGCTATCTTTTTAGTATCAAAATATCGAAGTTTGTCTTCAAAAATGAACTGCTTATATTTTGAGTAATTTATTTTTTCGGCTTGTGGTATTTTCAAAACAAGGCCTACACTCATGCCTTCAAATTTCAGTGAAGGATTAGATTCAATAAGCTCCTCTTCAGTAACATCGTAGTTTTCTGAAATGCTTTGAATGGAATTCTCAGAATTTACTTCAAGAAAAGCATAATTTTTATTTTTTAATCGCTTGGTTTCTGAAGTATCTGCCGGGCGCTCTATGTTCAAAAATTGACCTGGCTGAATTTCCTTTTCATCGATTCCAGGATTTAAGTCTTCTAACTGCTCAACTGTAAGTCCATATTTTCTAGAAATACCATACTTGGTTTCTTTTGGCAGAACCAAATGCATAAGTGAATTAAATTCAGAATTCTTTATACTTTGGTTGATGTCCAAATCCTTGTCCTTAAGTTCATAAGTTGGGATTCTCAAAACATCATTGTAATTCAATTCTCTTTCGGTTAAGAAAGGATTGTAAATCTTAAGATCCTTTACCTTGAGGTTGTAAGCTTTAGAAATGCTATACAGTGTTTCTTTCGGACTTACATCATAAGCGATAAGCTGAACTCGCGGGTCCAAGCTATAATTAGGCTGGGTTGGCACTACCAACAGACTATTGGAAAGGTCACTTTCATTCAGAATGTTTGGGTTTAATCTTTTTAAAGTAGTCAAGTCGATCTGAAACTTAGAAGCAACATCTTCGAGTTCTTCATCTGCACCTGCTTCATAGGTTCTCAAGTCCTGAGCATTCAGGCTTAAAACTGAAAGCAGTAAAATTATACTTGTTAAAAAAGATTTCATTATTCCCATTCTATTGTTGCTGGTGGTTTAGAACTGATATCGTATACTACTCTATTAACGCCTTTTACACGATTTATTATTTGGTTGGAGACTTTTTGTAAAAAGTTATACGGTAAATCCACCCAATCTGCTGTCATTCCATCTGTGGATTCAACAGCTCTCAAAGCTACAACTTTTTCATAGGTCCGCTCGTCACCCATAACCCCTACCGAATCTACAGGGAGAAGAATGGCTCCGGCCTGCCATACTTTGTCATAAAGATGCCATTCTCTGAGTCCGTCAATAAATATAGCATCGACTTCCTGTAAGATACGGACTTTTTCTTTGGTGATATCCCCAAGTATTCTAATGGCCAATCCAGGACCTGGAAACGGATGCCTCCCCAATAATTTAGAATCAATACCCATCTCTGCCCCTACACGTCTCACCTCATCTTTAAAAAGCATTCGCAAAGGCTCTACAACCTTCAGTTTCATAAACTCTGGAAGTCCTCCCACATTGTGATGAGATTTTATAGTAGCAGAGGGACCATTAACGGATATAGACTCGATCACATCCGGATAAATAGTTCCCTGGGCTAAGAAGGTGGCATCTTCAACTAAGGAGGCTTCATCATCAAAAACTTCAATAAAGGAATTTCCGATAGCTTTGCGCTTTTGCTCTGGATCTGAAATACCTTTTAAAGCATCCATAAACCTATCGGTGGCATCAACACCTTTTACATTAAGACCCATGTCCTTATACTGGTCTAGTACAGATTCAAATTCATTTTTCCTCAACAACCCATTATTGACAAAAATACAGTGCAGGTTCTTACCAATGGCTTTGTGGAGCAAGGTTGCGGCCACAGTGGAATCTACACCTCCACTAAGCCCAAGAATTACTTTATCGGCTCCAATTTTTTCTTTTAATTCTGATACCGTCATATCTACAAAGGCAGATGGCGTCCAGGACTGAGGAACTTTAGCTATTTTGACCAGGAAATTTTCCAGCAACTGAGCCCCGTCTGTAGAATGATAAACCTCGGGGTGGAATTGTATTCCATAAGTATCTTCGCCTTCAATTTTATAGGCTGCATTAAGAACATCAGTCGTACTTGCAATTCTCGTAAAGTGCTCGGGAATCGATTTGATGCTATCACTGTGAGACATCCAGACTTGAGATTGCTCGAGGATATTTTCAAAAAGCATTTCTCCGTCTTTTATGAAGGATAAATTGGCCCTACCAAATTCACGTGTGTCTGAACTTGCGACTTCGCCACCATAATTATGAGCCATAAACTGGGCACCAAAACAAACACCTAAAAGCGGTACTTTACCTTTGATATTTGAAAGGTCAGGTTGTGGAGCTTCCGGATTTCTACAGGAGAATGGACTCCCAGAAAGAATCACTGCCTTAAAAACAGATAAATCCTCAGGCAGTTTGTTAAAAGGATGAATTTCACAATAGATGTTGAGTTCGCGAACACGCCTTGCGATGAGCTGGGTGTACTGCGATCCAAAGTCGAGAATAAGGACATTTTTTTGCATAGGCAAAAGTATAAATTTGAGATAAAACAGGCTTCGGTTTACCTCCTCTTTTTTTACATTTAAAACAAAAATGCTAAATCAAATTTTAGAAGACTTAAAAAACGAAGTTAAATCCGGTTACCTCAAAAAGAAGCATCCCTTTCGCTATCCAAGCTTGGCTAGTATTGAAGACAACTCCCCTACTCAACGAACGGTTGTTTTAAGAGATACTTCAGATGATTTTGAATTAATCATGTACACCGATGAACGAAGCGATAAAATAAGTCAATTTGAAAACAACCCAAACTCTAGCTTATTGTTTTATAATCATAAGAAACTTCTTCAGGTCAAGATTGAAGGAAAAATGAAAATGATAAAGTCTGGTGAAGAATATAAAAAGTATTGGAGCAAAGTTCAGGGTAAATCTCAAAAAGATTTCATCACCCAGAAGCCACCAGGAACTCCTATTGAAAATCCGGATGAAATTGAATACAAAGAAGACGAACATCATTTTTGTTTGCTGAAATTGGTCCCGGAACGCATGGAATCCCTTCAGCTGAAAAGACCAAATCACATTCGCGCAGTATTCGAAAAATCCAATGACTGGGAAGGACAATTCTTAAACCCATAAAAAAAGCGGCCTAATGGCCGCTTTTCATTTATAATCGAATGGGTACGATTAATCATTAGCACCTATATTGCCTTGAGCAACAATGGTGGCCAGATCATTTGCGCTTAAATGAACGTTGACATATCCGTCAACAGTCAAGACATCGGAATATCCAAATGCAGTGCCATCATCTAAAGCTTCAACCTGAGATTGACTCATTCCTGTAGTACCATCTACTGGCGTAAAGGTATAAACTATACCACCACCCTCAGCTGCAGAGTTTTCATGAATATGCGCAGGATGTGTGCCGCCATCAGGTGTTCCTGTGAGGCTAATTGTTGCTAAAGCTGCACCACCTACTCGTTCTTCGAAGACTACGCTTCCGCTTATCCCTGCTACATCTGCTTCAGCAAGGTTATATGTAACCGAGTTTCCGGTCAATTCATTTATACCGATATCGCCTTGAGCAACAATAGTTCCTAAGTCTCCTGCACTTAGATGGACATTGACGTAACCGTCTTCGTCCAAGACGTCTGCATATCCAAACGCAGTTCCGTCATCTAATTCAGCTACATTGGACTGACTCATCCCTGTAGTTCCATTTACTGGTGTAAAGGTATAGAGTATACCACCGCCTTCAACAGCAGAATTGGCATGGATGTGTGCGGGGTGTGTTCCGCCGTCAGGCGTTCCTGCAAGACTGATCGTTGCAAGTGCTTCACCGTTCACCCTTTCTTCAAAGAGTACTGAACCGTTTATACCAGGCACTGCTCTTTCTTCCAGACCATAACTTTTGGATTCGCCTGTCAACTCATTTTGACCAATGTCTCCCTGAGCAACAATAGTTCCTAAATCAGCTGCACTCAAATGAACATTGACATAACCGTCAACGACCTGTACATCTGAATAGCCGAAAGCAGTTCCGTCATCTAATTCAGCTACATTGGACTGGCTCATACCTGTTGTGCCGTTCACTGCGTTGAAAGTATAGATTATGCCTCCGCCTTCTACTGCCGTATTCATATGTATATGTGCGGGGTGCACTCCACCGTCAGGCGTTCCATCCAGGCTGATTGTTGCTAAGGCTTCACCGTTTACTCTTTCTTCAAAGAGCACTGATCCGTTTATGCCGGGCACTGCTCTTTCTTCCAGATTATAACTTTTGGATTCACCTGTCAACTCATTTTGACCGATATCTCCCTGAGCAACGATAGTTCCTAAATCGTCTGCACTCAAATGCACATTGACATAACCATCAACCGTCAGTACATCTGAGTAGCCAAAAGCAGTTCCGTCATCTAATTCAGCTACATTGGATTGACTCATCCCTGTTGTGCCGCTCACCGCGTTAAAAGAATAGATTATGCCTCCGCCTTCTACTGCCGTATTCATATGTATATGTGCGGGGTGCACTCCGCCGTCAGGCGTTCCATCCAGGCTGATTGTTGCAAGTGCTTCGCCGTTTACTCTTTCTTCAAAAAGAATTGTTCCGCTGATACCTTCAACTGCTCTTTCTCCGAGATCATAACTTTTAGATTCACCTGTCAATACATTCTGACCGATGTCACCCTGAGCTACAATGGTGCCTAAGGCATCTGAACTCAAATGAACGTTGATATAAGCATCCAGATTCGCGATGTCTCCAAAAGAAATGGGAGTACCATCATCTAAAGATGTAAATGTTGTAATACTCAAACCAGTAGCACCATCAACAGGTTCTAAAGAAACAATGATTCCGCCACCTTCAGCAGCTGAATTCATATGGATATGAGCAGGATGCGTATTTCCACTTGAAGTTCCCTGTACTTCTAAAATAAGTTGAACCGAACCGTCTTCCTGTTCATTAAATGTTGCGTCACCACTAACACCCGAATCTGATTTTTCATCCAAATCATACTCGACACTATTTAAGATAGGGCCGTTATAAGGTTCGAAATCATCATCGCTACAAGAGATAAAAAGTACTCCTATAAATAAGAGCAAACTTAAATTTTTTAATTTTTTCATGACTATATGTTTATTTATTACAACATAAGTACGATGAAAATTGAATAACGGTTTTAAAATTTATGTTATTAAATATTTTTTTAACATTTGCGTCGCAAACCAAATTGGAGTTAAGGGATATTAAGATATTTATGAGTCTGCAGAGAAATTCTCCATTTAGGATTTTTCATCACATACTCCACAATTTCAGGAATCATTTTTTCTCTTACACTCCACTCGGGCTGAAGAAACAATTCACAGGTATCGTTTACTTTTTCAGCCTGCTCCTCAGCAAACTTAAAATCATGCTTGTTGTAGATAATGACTTTAAGCTCATCAACCCGCGCATAAATTTCAGGTTTCGGTAATTTTATTTTTTTTGGAGAAAGGCATATCCAGTCCCAAACGCCTGTCATATCATAAGCGCCGGAGGTTTCTATGTGAATCATCAATCCATTAGCTTTCAAACCCTCGGTGAGTGAGGTCATATCCCAGGTCAAGGGTTCTCCTCCGGTGATGACTATCGTATTGCTGTATTTTTTAGCATTTTCAATGATCGATCCAATCTGGGTTGGTGGATGTCTTTCCGGATCCCAGCTTTCTTTCACATCACACCAATGGCATCCCACGTCACATCCTCCTATTCTTATAAAATAAGCAGCGGTTCCCGTATGGTAACCTTCACCTTGTATGGTATAAAACTCTTCCATCAAAGGAAGCATCACCCCTTTTTGTACAAGTTTTTCAATATTTGAATTTTGCATGCTGCAAAGATACTGAAAGCATTTTTTGAATTAAAACTTAAATCTCAACTTATAACATAGAAGTTAGCGCATATTGTTGATGACTTTATTTATTTTTGAAAAAAAATAATTTTGATGAAACTTTTATCCTTATTCTTCCTTTCAGTAATTTTAATGGGGTGTAGCAACTCCACCTCTGAAACATTAATAGCTAAAAACCAGTTAGGGCTGCTTAGACCAAGCACGCAAATCAATGAAATAAGTTCTATTTTGGAGAAAGATTCTATCGGTGAATTTAATCTGAAGTCTCGCATAAACACTACAAATGAGATAGAAGTTTTCACTAAAGAAGGTGAAGTATCCCTTATTATTGAACCCAATTATCAAGGTGATTCTCTGGTGACTATAAGTGAAATTCAAATTTTGGATCCCAAATATAAAACCAGAGAAGGATTAACGATTCAGAGTGATTTTAAAACTATTTATGAGAATTACAAAATCAACAATATTCAAAACACCATCAACAGTGTGATTTTAAGCATAGATGAAATAGGAGCCTACATTGTGATTGATAAAAAGCATTTACCAAGTAAGTTAAAATTTGATTCTGAAATCAAAATTGAAGCCAATCAAATCCCAGGTAAAGCGCCATTTAAATATTTTTGGTTGAGATTTGAGGAATCCACTCCGTAAGCAACCTTATTTTTAACTGTTCCCATTTATTTTTTATGAAAGCTTCAAAAAAACTGCTTAATAAATATTTACCGAAGATTATAGGATTAAGACTTAATTCTTTATTTCTAATCAAACCGGAAAAAGCTGTTTACAAAGCTTATCTCTTATTTTCTTCACCCAGAAAAGGGGATGTAAAGCCAGAGCAAGAAAATTTTTTGAATAAGGCTAAAACAACATCTATAGAGTACGATTCCAAAAAAATACAGACCTACCATTGGAAAGGAGAGGGTAAAACAGTGATCCTTGTTCATGGCTGGGATAGCAACACGCACCGATGGAAAGATTTAGTCGAAGATTTACAAAAAGAAAAGTATAATATTATTGCTTTTGATGGTCCGGCGCATGGATATTCTGAAGGTAAGCTTTTAAATGTCCCCTTATATTCAAAATGCCTTGATCGCCTGCTCAAACTTTATCGACCAGAAGTCATCATTGGACATAGCGTTGGCGCAATGACTATTGTTTATAATCAATATTTAAAGCAAAGTCCTTTTGTAGAGAAACTGGTCTTGCTCGGGGCTCCTTCAGAAATGAGCCTGATAATGAGTGATTACAAACGCATACTAAATTTAACTGACAAATTTATGACGGCTCTGGAAACTTATTTTATAAAAAAATTCGATTACAGTTTTGATGAATTTTCAATTGCAAAATTTGCAAAAAATGTTGAAAAACAGGCCTTAATTATCCATGATGAATTTGACAGAGTAGCTCCTGTAGAAGCGGCGAGAACCATTCATAGAAATCTTAAGCACTCTAAACTTAAAATCACAGAGGGAGCGGGACACTCTTTAAATAAAGACGAAATTCGTCAAGAAATACTGCACTTTTTAAATCGATGAAAATGAGTCAAGATGCTATTCGAATTAATAAATATTTGAGTCAAGCTGGATTTTGTTCTAGGCGAGAAGCCGATAAACTTCTTGAACAAGGCCGAGTCACTATAAATGGTGAATTTATTGAAATGGGGACCAAAGTAAACCCAGGAGATCAGGTTTTTGTAGATGGTAATCTCGTAGAAAAGGAGACCGAAGAAAAAGTGTATTTGGCAGTCAACAAACCTAAAGGTGTTGTATGTACCACAAATTCGAAAGTCGAAAGAAACAATATCGTTGATTTTGTAAATTATCCTACTCGTATATTTCCCATCGGCAGATTGGACAAAATGAGTGAAGGACTTATTTTGATGACCAACGATGGTGAAATTGTGAATCATATACTAAGAGCTAGAAATTATCATGATAAGGAATATTTAGTGACCGTAGATAAAACCATTACCGATGAATTTATTCATAAAATGAGAAATGGTGTCCCTATTTTGGATACCATCTCCCGTAAATGTGAGGTCGAAAAGCTTGGTGACAGGAGTTTCAAAATTGTCTTGACGCAAGGCTTAAATCGTCAAATTCGAAGGATGTGTGAAGCTTTAGATTATAGAGTAAGAACTTTGAAGCGTACAAGGATAAAAAACATTAAATTAGACGTGGAAAAAGGTGAATATCGGCACCTAAGCCTCGAAGAAGTAAACGACTTATATCAAAATTAATAACCAAAACCCTTACAGCTTATGGCTTCACTAAATCCCTTCCACCTCGCAGTTCCTGTCAATGATCTTGCAAAAGCCAGAAAATTTTATACCGATACTTTAAGTTTTAAAGAAGGAAGAAATGATATTCATTGGGTTGACTATGATTTCTTTGGCCATCAATTCGTGATACACGAGGACAAAAGTCATCAGCCAAATCCAGATGCGTTCAGTATGGTGGACGGGCATGAAGTCCCTGTTCCTCACTTTGGAGTAGTCCTGGAATGGAAAAGCTTTCATGAATTCGCGAAGCATCTTCAAGAAAAAAACATTGAGTTTGTCATTGAACCATACATCAGGTTCGAGGGAAAGCCAGGTGAACAGGCGACCATGTTTTTCAAAGATCCCAGCGGGAATGCACTTGAGTTCAAAAGCTTTAAAGACATGAACCAAATCTTTGCAAAATAAGATGGAAAAGCTTTCACCCAGACTTGTAAGGCAACTCTTTATCTTATTGATTATATTATCTTTAGGAGGATTGATTTTTGCTGAAATCCTGCCTTACATTTCAGGAGTTTTAGGAGCGATTACGTTTTATGTACTGTTCAAAGGACTTATGCAAAAAATGCTTTCCAAAGGCTGGAATGCCAGCTTAAGCGTAAGTATTTTAATACTTGGATCTTTTATATTGATATTAGTTCCAGTACTGGGTATAATCCTGATGCTATCCTCTAAAGTAAGCAAGGCGATTAAAAATTCTGAAAAAGTTGTAGAAGCTACAAAAGCTCAGCTGGTACAATTAGAAGATCTGACGGGATTTAATATCAGTGAAAAAATAGACAGTTCAGCGGTTACAGACTGGTTATCTAGCAATCTCCAAGGTTTAGCAGGTGGCACTTTCGAAATTTTTATAGCGATAAGTATTATGTACTTTTTATTATACTACATGCTATTAAATCAGAAAAAACTCACCATCTCCATGGAAACTTATATTCCTATAGATGTTGAAAACTTAAAGCTAATAGGATCAGAATCAGCAAAAAAAGTTAAAGCAAATGCTATTGGCATTCCCATGGTCGCTCTTTTTCAGGGAATCATTTCCTTGATTGGTTATTGGATATTTGGCGTCCCTGAAGCTATGTTTTGGTTTGTAATTACGACGATTGGCTCCATGATTCCATTTGTAGGAACCGCCATTGGATTTATTCCTGTCACTTTATTGATGTACTACCAGGGAGATACGTTTGGAGCTATAGGGGTTTTAGCCTACGGCTTAATTGTCGTTGGCTCTTCTGATAATATTGTCAGACTTCTGGTATTAAAACAAATGGCTAATGAACACCCATTGATTACTTTGATAGGCGTGATTATAGGAGTACCTCTATTTGGCTTTATTGGCCTGATTTTTGGACCCTTATTATTATCCTTATTTTTATTAATCGTTATGATCTACAAAAAAGAATACGGAGAATTTGAATCTAATGCTGAAAAAAAATTAAATGAAAATCTTAGGAAAGAAGACGGAAAAGAAAGTGGATGAAGATTTTGTAAAAGAAGGGATCGAAACGGTATCAAACACAGATTTTGAAACTGTATTTGATAAAAAAGATCAACTCTTTGCAAAAATAAATCATCCTGACTGGAAAAAATACAAAGATAAAATCATTTTGATGTTTCAATTTCTGAAGGATGTAAAACAAAAAAAATATACAGACACACCCTGGAGAACGCTGGCAGCAATGATTTTTACCGTGCTATACATCATTAATCCTCTAGACCTGGTCCCAGACTTCATACCTTTCGTAGGATATTTGGACGATCTAACCGTGTTTGGTTTTGTCTTAAAACTTATCGGCAAAGATTTAGAATCTTATGAGGAATGGAGATTGGAACAAAAGTCCACTGTAGAGTAATTTCTTTAAAAAAACGCGTCGAACTTGCAGATGAGCCTTCTTACTGAAGGTTTTTCATCATTTGCATCATTTTCTTACCCCCGCCACCTTGCATCATCTTCATCATTTTGCTCATTTGAGAAAACTGTTTTAGCAATTGGTTGACTTCTTGAACCGATGTTCCTGAGCCTTTACTTATTCTCTTCTTGCGACTGGCATTTATACTTGTTGGATTTTCTCTTTCGTGAGGGGTCATGGAGTGAATCATAGCTTCTATGTGCTTAAAAGCATCATCATCTATATCCATGTTTTTCATCATTTTTCCGGCACCAGGTATCATTCCCATCAAATCCTTCATGCTGCCCATTTTTTTAACCTGCTGGATTTGCTTTAAGAAATCGTCAAATCCAAATTTATCTTTGGCAATTTTCTTTTGGATTTTTCTAGCTTCCTCTTCATCATATTGCTCCTGAGCTCTTTCTACAAGGGAAACGACATCACCCATACCAAGAATACGGTCTGCCATTCTCGATGGATAAAACACATCGATAGCATCCATTTTCTCTCCAGTACCTATGAATTTTATAGGCTTATGCACTACAGATTTGATGGAAATAGCGGCTCCACCACGTGTATCACCGTCTAGTTTTGTAAGGATAACGCCGTCAAAATCAAGAACCTCATTAAAGGTTTTTGCTGTATTTACAGCATCTTGACCAGTCATGGCATCTACTACAAATAATATTTCTTCAGGCTGAATTGCTTTTTTGATGTCTGAAATTTCATTCATCATTACCTCATCTACCGCAAGACGACCAGCGGTATCCAAAATGACAACATTGTGCCCATTTTGTTTGGCGTGGGCGATGGCTGCTTCTGCAATGGCAACTGGATTTTTTTCCTCTTTATTAGAAAAGACCTCGACATCAATCTGCTCTCCTACTACATGCAATTGATCGATAGCAGCTGGCCTGTAAACATCGCATGCCACAAGTAAAGGCTTTTTGGATTTTTTGGTCTTGAGAAAATTTGCCAGCTTACCCGAAAAAGTGGTCTTACCAGAACCTTGCAAACCAGACATCAAGATCACACTTGGATTTCCAGACAAATCGATACCTTCTGCATCTCCACCCATCATCTCAGTTAATTCGTCTTTAACGATTTTAACCATCAATTGATTAGGCTTTAAACTCTTTAGTACATTTTGTCCTAAGGCTTTTTCCTTTACCGTATTGGTAAATTCTTTAGCGATTTTGAAGTTGACATCGGCATCTACCAGTGCTCTTCTCACCTCTTTAAGTGTCTCTGCTACATTTACCTCTGTTATTTGACCATGACCTTTTAATACATGAAAGGCCTTATCTAACTTATCGCTTAAACTATCAAACATATGTTCTATTGAATTTCAGCAAAAATAAGAATTTGAAATCTATTAATGAAGATTTTATATACTAAAAAACCACCTCCAAGGAAGTGGTTATATTTTTATATATAATGCTGATCAACTTTTACAAACTAAAATTATGCGTAACTGTGTCGCTTTCTTTATAGCGCTCTATGGCTTTATTGACGAGATCTTTAGCTTCTTTCTCATCACCCCAGTTCCCTATATTCACCTCTTTATTTTCTAAATCTTTATATGTCCTGAAGAAATGTTCGATCTCTTTGACCGTATGAGGATTAAGATCAGAGAATTTATAAACCTCGTCTCCCATAGGATCCGCCACAGGAACGCATATGATTTTCTCATCTGGACCTTTTTCGTCAGACATATTAAGAACACCAACCGGCCTAACCTCGGCAACGCAGCCTGGCATTACAGGATTGGTGAACAACACAAGTACATCTATTGGATCATTGTCTAAGGCCAAAGTTTCTGGCACAAATCCATAATCTGCTGGGTAGATCATTGAGGTATGCAACATTCTATCAAAACGCATTTGTTTCAAATCAAAATCGTACTCATATTTATTTCTGCTTCCTCTAGGAATCTCTATCAACACATCAAATGTCATAATTGCTATTTTATATAAATTTCAAGGACGGCAAAAATAAGAAAAACTTTGAGTTCTCTATCAACAATGTTTAAATAAAAAAAGTTACCTAAATTTTGAGTTTTATCCTTTTCTTTTTTTGGTCGAATGTAAATTTCACATCTTCCCAGAAGGGAGCTGCGAATGGATTGGGATGTCCAGACATCGTCCAAGGCTCTAAAGGTATTCCATTGCTTTGCATATCCATGCTTTGGTTAGCGTTCAAATCCTGGAATACCGAAATGGCATAGACTCCAAAATCGAGATTTTCAAATTCTACAGTATGCGTTGAGCCTTTCACTTCTATACTTTTTGCCAGAGTGGGTTTCTTAAGAAAATTTTCTTTTTCAAAAACTCCTACGTGAAGTGTGCCTGAAGTATTTTTTATACGTTCAAATTCTACAATAAGCCTTGTTTTCTCTTGAGCTACAAAGCTTTGGTAACTCATCATAACCAGGATTAATGCTAATCTTACTAAATTTTTCATGACTTTAAGGTTTTAAGTTCATTTCAAAAGTAAGATGAGACTTCAGGTTTTTTCCAAAGTTATTGATGACCGGTAGAATATTCCGGATGAACAGTATTCAATCTGTCTGGGATTCCTGGAGACAGGATCAGAAGAAATCGAAGAGTCTCCGCCTCTAAAATTGAAATGAAATAAAAACATTAGGTGTAAACTCCAGGCTTTTTATCCTCACATTTTCTACAGAAGTATTGAAATCATTTAATCTAAAGAATTGCTGGGTGAGGTTAGTACTATTAAACAAATTCAAAATACTAAAACCAGTCCTTATAGATGAATGCTTTAGCTGAAACTGGTAACTGGCGGTCAAGTTGAGTTGGAAATAATCCTTAAGATTACTCGCGTTTGGACTAAGAAAATTAAGTTCCGGGTTAATATCAGGTGTTAAAATAGGGTTTTCTGTATCGATCTCTGTTGTGGGTCTTCCCGCAAAATAGCGTCCACCCAGAGACAAATTAATTTCATCAGCGGTATAATTAATACCAAAGGCAGAACTTTGAGTGATTTCAAAATTATTGGCAAATTGCTGAGGAGAAAAATTCTTGAAATCATAAGTATTGTCCATGAGTGAAAAATTGAACCAGAAATTGAAATCGTCTATTTGCTTTTGAACTAAAAACTCTACCCCGATAACTTCGTAATCTCCATTGAGCTGAAGAAACTCTAATTGATTCTGAAAGCCCTGGCTACCTGTTGAAATTCCTTCTATAACTTTATGGTATACACTGCTTTGAACCAACCATCCCTTTTTGTTGAAATTGACACCTACTTCTATTTGCTGACTATTAATAATGGGGAAATCTTCCTCATCGGCCAGTATCCAGCGCCGTTTTTCCACACCTAAAAAATCCTGCTGCTGGTCTATGACTTGCGTGAGCGTTTGGTTTTTAATTTCGCCCAGCACATTCCATCTCCAGTACCGATTGGCCTGATAACTCAAATTGAACCGGGGTTCAAGTCTAATATCTTCAAAATCTGAATAAAGATTTCCACGTATTCCAAGCCGAGTCCTTAACTTTTTATTTCTGGAATTATACTCCAGTTCAGCAATTCCAGAATGTGTGGTGAGCACGCGCTTTTCTCTTAAAATAACCTCCGGAGAAGTCACTTCATTATCATTCCTCACCCCAACTTCATTGAACTGATAGCCCGTATCTAAATGCAGATACTCCGAAAGCTTATAGGAATCTTTGAGACTGAATTTGAGGTCTAAGACCTGGTTGACCTGCAATACCTCCTGATTGGATAAAACCGATTGATTAAAGGCTTCAAGCCTGTAGAAGGAAGCATTAAAAGCTACAGCTGTCGAGTGCCTTTTATTCCATTTGGTTTTATAACTTAGGTTGGCAAGAAAGTTCCCCTGTTCGAAATCATTACGCTTTTGCTCTGATGTTGTTTCTAAAACTTCGTCGAAAGTAAGTTGATTTTGAATGGCTAAAACATCGAAATTCAATCTATTATCTGCATTGAATTCATAGGCATATTGTAACGAGACGTCGAAGAATTTAAGCTCTTGCTGCGTTGTAATTCTATTATCATTTCCCAGCTGTAAATCTTGAATTTCTGTATTTTGAAACACTTTATCCGTATACCCTTTATAAGTTGGAGATTCAAAAACATCTGTTAAGGATTTTCTAGCCGCAATTTGAAGGTCGGAATTGTCATTCAATTCTAAAAAAACAGCTGCATTTGCACTTAAAAAATCCAATTGAAAAATTCTTCTATAGTCCTGAGAATGTTCCCGCGAAGAAATATCAATGACAGAAGAAACTCCTTCATTGAAAAAAGCTGATCCTCCGTTTTTAATGACTTTGATTTGATGATTTATAAGAGGATTGATAGCTGAAATCATTCCAAAAAAATGGCCGGATTGGTACATTCGAGAACCGTTCCATAAGATGAGATTTTGATCGTGAGTTCCCCCTCTTACATTTATTTGAGCGATGGTTTCATTTGTGTTTACAATACCTGGGACATACTGTAAACTATGTAAAACATCGGCATTAATCAGACCTGGAAGCACACCAAACTCCTGAGGTATTATCTTTAAACTATGGTCTGAATTCAAATAAATACCCTTGGTTAAATATTCTTTTATGATGATTTCATCCAACTCGATTTCTGGATATAAATAAAAAATTTCACAGACCTCCGAAGTTGAAAATTCAAAGCTTCCATCAACATTAAAGTAATTAGGATGTGAATAGTGAAGCTTACCGAGATCTACTGAATCCATAACGAAAACTTTACCAAAAGAATTGGAAAATCCTAAGGTCTGCTTGTTATATATCACTTGAACATCCGCAATCGATTTGCCAGAGGTCGCATCGAAAAAACTTAAGCATTTAAAGGAATGAAGGAAATTTACAGCAACACTTTGCTCTGATATAAAAGTAAAGCTTAGCGGTAATTGCTTCTTTATAAAACCTAAAGCTTCTTCTAAGGAATAAGACTCTCCAGGTGAGAAAACTTCAATATTTTTTAAATCTTCGTGTAAATAATTAAAACTGACTTCAAATTTATTCTCCAGACTAGTTAATAATACAACAAGCTCAATCTTTTTTTGAGATTGAGCTTGGAGATTGTAGCCTGATAAAATCAGGATGGCTACAAAAAAAACTAGAGTACTTAACTTAGAGCTTGACATTATCAACAAAAATAAATTTATTTTCATTGATAATTGTATAATTCATTTGATAAGTTTTACTCAATATGTCCAAAGCCAGAGATAAACTATCTGAAGGCAGTGTTCCCGTAAAACGCTTATCCTCTGTCACGTTTGAAATATCTGTTCTGATTTGATATTCTTTTTCCAATTCATGCATCACTTCAGCAAGACTTACATTTACAAATTGATGTGTTTTTGAAATCCATGATGGCTTTTCACTGTAGACGTTACTTTGTTCAATTTTCACCCCGTTATTATAAGTGATAAACTGACCTTTGGTAAGAATAACCTCTTCTTTTTCATAAGTTACTCTTACGGAACCCTCATAGCAAATGACTTTGAAAAATGAATCCCTTGCTTCTACATCAAATCGAGTTCCCAGTACTTTTACGTTCCCAAGCTCAGTTTTGACTGTAAATGTTTTCCCCTTTGCCACTTCAAAGTAAGCTTGCCCATTAAGTCTTGTCGTTCTATCAAAACTCCAGAACCAATTGTTGAATTGAAATTTACTGGCTTCAGCAAGAAATACTTCAGACTCATCTGGTAATAAAACGGTTTGCTGTGAATTGATTTTCGAAGTAAAGTCCTTCACAGAAAACAAAAATGCTAAAGAAGAAAATCCTAAAATAAGTAAAATTGAAGCTGCAATAGACCAGTTAAATTTTCTTTTATGCGCTTTATTTTGCCTGCTTTTCAATTCTTGAAAAACAGGCTCTTTTCTGAATTCTGGTTTCTGTAACTGAGCAGAATAGAATTTGATTTTTTGTAGCGTTTCAAAACCTTCCGTATCCTTCAGGAGGTCATCGCTAATTTTATTATCAAGCCAATCGGCTAAATTGTAGTTTTCTTTCATCGGTTTAGATTCTATAACTGTAACACCTCAATCTTTAATTACCCTACTTAAAGGCCTCTATTTTTTCTCTCAGACTTTGCAAAGCTTTTTGCATTCGCTTCTCCACAGCTTTCACACTTATGTTTAGAATTTCTGCAATTTCTTTATACGATTTCTCATCTATGCGATGAAGCAGGAAGGCAGTTCGTTGCTTTTCAGACAGGTCCTGAATAGCTCTTTCCAGCTTGAGCTTGAATTCCTGCTCCTCCATTTTATAATCGGGACCCTGATTATTTTCGGTTTGCTGAGGAACGCTATTGGCGTATCTGAGGACCACTTTTTTATGCTTATATCTATTGAGTGAAAGATTATTTGCAACTGTATACAAATATGATTTTGCATTGCTAAGAGGCACCTTTCTACAATTCTCCCATAGTTTTATAAAGGCTTCCTGTACAGACTCTTCAGCCATTTCTCGATTGCCAAATTTGTAATAGAAATAATTATTAATACCTTCAGAATAGGTGTCATAAACGCGTTTATATATCTTTTCTTCGCAAACATTATCAATAAGCTCTTTTTCCATAGACTAAATGTACATTGCTCTTTTACTTTTTAAACAATCAAATACAAACTTACCCTATCTTGAACTTAGGGTAAAATTAAATTTGATTGTTATATATAAGAAGGTTTTTAATAAATTTACAAATGATGAAATATTTTTACCTTTTTATTTTTAGCATCCTATTCACCAGCTGCCAAAATGAAGAATTCTTTGAGCAGGTTGAGGATAATACAAGTTTATCCAGCCAAAGCGAGTTGAGTGATCTCATATCCAGACTAACACAAAATCCTACAGCCTTTGATGATTTCATAGATAAATCCAACAGCCTGAGTCTTGAATTTCCATTTGAAGTTACCATCAATTCCGAAACTTCTTTCAACATTAATAAATTTTCAGATTATGAACTTCTTATCTCTGAATTATCTACTCTCACAGAAGATTACTCTGTAAGTATAAGTTTTCCCGTGGAGGTATCTCTCCCTAATTATGAATTCATCACTTTGCAAAATCAATCTAAATTCAATGCATTGATTGCCAGCGTGGAAGGCAGTTCTGAAATCACATGCTTGACATATGATTTCCCAATTGAAATCAATATTTTTAAGACAGAAAACAGTGTTTCAACACGTCGCAGTATTCGAAATGAAGCTCAATTTTACAACCTGATTAAAAATCTAAAACAAAACAATGGTTTTTACGAAATCCTATACCCCATTTCAATTTCTATCGATGGAGAATCACAATCTATATCTTCAAACACAGACCTTAACACAGCCATTCAAAACCTTGATGAAGACTGTTTTAATCCATCATTCTTAACCAATAAATTTTCGAGATTAAATCGCTTTGTGGAATTTATTAACTCAGGTGAATTTAGAATCGCTAATTATATAACTGATACTGGTGAAAATGAAACTTTAGATTATGAAGATTTTAGATTCACATTTAATCCAAATAACAGCATTTCAGTTGAAAACATAGCCACGGGAGAATCCTTTTCTGGTCATTGGGAAATAGAGATTGATGATGATGAGCTTGTTTTTGATTTGGATTTTGATGGAAATGATATTTTAGATAATTTAAATGATGACTGGATCATAGAAGGATTTGCTAACCCGATTAGAATTTTACTAAAAGATGATCATAATGCGGGAGAAAACACTACTTTAATTTTTGAAAAAATCTAAAGATCAGCTTTTATGGATAATGAAAAACCTTCTCAGGACGATTTAAAATCAAAGTTGAAAACCATATCTATTATTTTCTATATTTTTTTAATCACTTGGCTAGTCTTTATTGGATTTATAATTTTTAACCTGGTAAGCGGAAAAGAAACTACGAGTTTATTTATCGGCACAATCCCCATAGTAGCCATTCTTATTATTTTAAGTCAGATCAAATCTAAAATCAAGAAAGAAATTAATTACTAAATACGTTGTACAACTGCTTAGTAAAAAACTTCCTAAGAGATTGAGAAGTTTTTTTTATGTCTAAAGATCAATTTAAATGCAGCTTATTTTTGTATTATTTCTGACTTTAAAAAAACAGCTGAAGAGTAACTTTAAACTCATCTAACTTTGCCTGACTGTATCACTTTTTTAGCTCCCTGTTCTTCAGCAGTGCAGTAACTACTGACTAGGCTTACATCATTTAATTGGAGCCTTTTTCTTGATCTAGTCAAGCTTAGGTTTTATTTTCTAGCCATTCTGAATGCTGTCTTTAAACTTTACAGCTCTTGAACCTCAATTAAAATTCGGATCAAGCCTTCGCTTCAGGCTAAGAAGAAGCCTTAAGCAAACTGAGCTGATATTTAATTGTTCACTCCTAAAGCTGACTCTCTGACCAGGACAACAGATTCTGAAAAAATTTTATAAAAAAATCCCTGACACGAGAGTGTCAGGGATTTTAAAATTGAGATCTAAACTTTAATTAATCATCAGAAAGATCTACATAATCTTTGATGGCCTCTTTTATTCTATTGGCCAACTCCCTGTTACCATCATTGTCTTCCGGACTGATTTCTATTATTCCATTTCCATTATTATCCGTGGCATTTGAGAGGTCTACCAGATTGAAAACAGTAACTAAATCAAATTCGAAAACTACGGCATTATTGTTGTCTTCTGTGATGATGAGGTTTTGACCTGCATCTTCGTAATCTACTTCAAATTCTTCACTGAAGGTATGGAAAAATTCAAATGCTATACCGGAAACAGTTCCTCTCATCAAAATTGACTTTTGATAAAGATCGCTCATCGGATTTTCACTTCTATCCATTTCAAATTCTACTTCATCATATTCTCCTACCGGGATTTCTACTTCAATAACGTTTACTACGCCTGAGCTTAAATTGAGTTCGAATGGACCGGTCAATTCAAAATCGTCTTCGAAATCATATCTGTCATCATCCCCTTCATTATCGTCATCATCTTCATTTTCACAGCCCTCATCATCGATTTCTGTAGCATAAACGCTAAAATCACTCCTGAAGTAAATTTCGGTGCCGCTCTGTAATTCAATTTCATATTTATAAGGATCATCCTCGTCATCCTCATCTTCTAATTCTCCCTGACAAAAAGCATCGTTTGGATAATTTTCTTCGAGGTAAGTTGTAATTTCACTAGGCAGTTCATCAAAGTTAAGACTGTCATCCTCGTCATCTGAACTCGCTGAAGAATCCCCTGAAATTCCAAATCCTTCAGCAAATTCCAATTCAATATTTCTAATATTGATAAAAAATTCTGAAATTTCAACATCTGAAGATGCTTTACCCAGACTCGCTGTACTAAGTTTGGCTTCACTTGCTGTAGTAGCATCAGTGGTAGCTGTAGCTCTAATTTCTAAATTTGATTTTTGTACAAATTCCTCATCAGGATTTGAATCCTCTGTTGAACAGGAAAATAGCAGTGCCATTGCTAATATTCCTGCTACTGGTTTTAAAATTTTCATAGCTTAAAGGTTTTATTGTTTTGCTATAAAACAACACTAAAGACCCCTACCCTAGGTTCAGTTTATTTTTTTCTTCTAAAAACTAAATCCAAAACCTCCCGTTACGCCAAAATTTCTGGCTTCTGGCAAATCTTTATAATTTCCTCTAAAGTGAAAATCAATTCTTAAAATTCTGAATATATTGTCGATACCTAGGCTGTAAGACCAGTAGGGTTCTTTATCGGGTGCTCTCAAAACAGGAATGCTCGAAGAAGCATTAAGCAACTGATTTTCTTCTGAAATACTTCCGGATACAGCTCTTACTGAAATCACCTCTCTTAAATCTAAATCTCTTAAAAGAGGAATTCTAGAGAAAAATCTTCCGTTAAAATTATGCTCAAAATTGACACTTAAATAGGTGTCTGTAACAAAATCGTAAAAATCTAATAGGGGAAAAGTTCCTTGAATCGTAAAAAGGGTTTGATTTCCAGGTACGATATCCAGTAAACTTAATGGAACTGCTCCAAAGGTTTTTCCTACTTCCACATTGGAAACAAATTCGCCAAAACCACCAATCTGTATAGGCTGCCTGTAATAAAATTGGATTTTCTCATAATCAAAATCAGACCTGGTGATATTTCCTAATCCTTTGGTATAATTGAGAAAAAACTCAGGATATTCGCCATCATTAACTGTAATTCGCTCGACCCCATACCCTGTAGTTTTACGTCCAGGAGAAAATTGAATGATCGAAGATATTTCGACTTGCTCGGTTACAGCTTTGGTTTCCGTTCGCTGCGGATCGGTGTAATAGGCAAGACTAAACTGGTCTGATGCGGATTCTAATTTTTTGAAATTACCTTCAAATCTCAATATAAAATTCTGAAAAGCCTCAAAACTCAAGTTAAGGCTGGTAAGATTGATACTAGTCAGATTGGTATTGGAGCCCACTGTAAGGACAGAAGAAGAAGCTAAGTTTCTACCTAATACATCCGTAGTATTGGTTAGGCTAGCTCCCAGCTGCTCAACATCTCTCCGGTTTCCTGCCCCAATGATAAGTCTGATTATTGGATCTACCATCCATTTCCCTGATAAACCATATTTGAATTTATCATCTTTAAATCCATAGGCCAAAAACCCTTGTAATCTCCACATGTCGTTTTGTGAAAAGTAGGTCCTTCCTCCTGCTCTTAGCCGGACACCCTCTACGTCGTTATATCCAAAAGTGGAAAAGACTGGTCCAAAATCCCAACCTTTCTTTTCCCAATATCCTGTAGCCAGTATAGTCCCTATATTATAGATTCGCTTAAAAGCGTCTACCGTTTTTAGAGTGTCAAGCATTTTATAGACCTGTTGTTCATCTTTATTTAGGTCTTCCTGTCTGTTTTGAGCCCAAAAGTCATCATCTCTGTTATAGACTTTTTCATTAAAGACTTCTGGTTCATATTTGTAAAACGATTTTGCTTTAGGCTGATCGAACACATAATTATCATAAAGCGTCGTCCGTTTACCGTAAACACCCCGCGAATCTTCCTCTTTGTTGAAGGAAAAATCTGTCATAAATAAGTCTTTGGTAATCAAGAAAACCGAATCGTTAAGGACATCAAATTCTTGTTCTATATACACATCCTTCACCCAATTGATGTTGGCCCCTTTAGCCATTGAAAGGTTGATTTTTTTTATAGCCCAAGTCGTATCATTTACCCAAAAATCACCTTTGAAGTTCAATTCGCCTTCTCTTCTGGGATAAAATACGATATTGTAAGACCATTTATCTCCAATAAAAGTACTATCGGTCAATACATAGTTGTAATTATCTATTCCTGTTGTAGATAATGGACCCACGAAACTCTTATCGAAAAATTTGAGATAATTATCGTAGATATTATATTCGGCATAAAGGTCTTTGATGAAAGCAATAAGGCTTTGATTGTTGCTAAATCCTGCATTTTTATTTCCTGTCAGTATTTCTTTTTCAACCCCTGAATTGTTATTGCCATAGACTTTATACGTGGCCTCATTGAGAAAAATAGGCAGGTAGGTTTTACCTGTCACCGTATTGGTATCCAAATCATCAAAAATGAACTCCATACCGTTAAACACTCTGGAATTTATAAGAGAACTATCTATAGTATTCAAGTCAAATTCCAGCTTTTCGTACTTATCGTATTGGTAATGATCGAATTTTTTGATCCCGTTATCGCGCTTATTCTTCCATATTTTTCTAAGAATATCAATTGCAGGATTATTTTTTTTAGAAGTCTTTCCTGAATAGATCATGACCTCACTTAATTCTGAGGAATTTTCCTCAAGCTCAACTTCAATATTATAGGTAGTTCTTCGGTCCAGAGGGTATGTTAAAGTTTCAAACCCCATAAAGGAAAACTCCAAAACGGAATAGTCATTTTCAGATTGCAGGTAAAATTTCCCGTTTTCATCAGAAATGGTTCCTTCAGAGGAATTTGAAAAATAGACGTTTACATACGGGATCGGGTTTCCGTAAGTGTCTTTTACATAGCCACTTACTTTAGTCTGACCAAAAGAAACAAAAGATAGGAATAGTAATAAAAGGTTCAGTATGTGTTTCATTAATCAAAAAAAGCTTCAAATGTAATTTTATACAAATGAAGCTTAATTTATAATTTGATTTATGTTAAATGTATAAAACTTTTTTAACTGCTTTTATAACATCATCGCTATTAGGTAACCACTCTTTCAAAAGACCTGGTGAATAAGGTGCAGGAGTATCTGCTGTATTGAGTTTTATAATGGGAGCATCCAGATAATCGAAAGCTTCATTTTGAACTTTATAAGTAATTTCAGTTGCTACATTTCCGAAAGGCCAGGCTTCTTCTAAAATTACCAGTCTATTAGTTTTCTTTACTGAATTTAAGATGGCCTCATAATCCATAGGCCTTACCGTTCTTAAATCAATAATCTCACAGGAGATATCCTCTTTTTCAAGTTCCTCTGCTGCTTTATAAGCTTCTTTTATAATCTTTCCAAAAGAAACTATAGTGACATCTGTGCCCTCTCTTTTAATATCGGCTTTCCCTAGAGGAATCGTGTATTCTTCTTCGGGAACTTCTCCTTTATCACCATACATTTGCTCGCTTTCCATAAAGATTACGGGGTCGTTATCCCTGATGGAGGATTTCAAAAGTCCCTTGGCATCATAAGGATTGGAAGGAATCACCACTTTCAGTCCCGGAGTATTTGCAAACCAGTTTTCGAAAGCCTGAGAATGCGTAGCTCCAAGCTGACCAGCAGACCCGGTAGGACCTCTAAACACAATAGGAATATTGAACTGCCCACCAGACATCTGTCTCATTTTGGCGGCATTGTTAATGATTTGATCTATTCCAACCAATGAAAAGTTGAAGGTCATAAATTCAATGATAGGACGGTTGCCATTCATCGCAGAACCAATACCTATTCCAGAAAAACCTAGTTCTGAAATGGGAGTATCGATAACTCTCTTTTCACCAAATTCATCCAGCATACCCTTGGATGCTTTATAAGCGCCATTATACTCTGCCACTTCCTCCCCCATCAGGTAGATGGATTCATCGGCACGCATCTCTTCACTCATTGCTTCTACAATAGCTTCTCTAAACTGAATTGTCCTCATTTATGTGTATTTACCTTTGTTAAAAAAAGAAAGACAAAAATAGTAATTCAAATTTCTATATCCCATAAGAATCTTATAAAAATTTTATTATGCATGCATAGTATTTTTGTCCTAAAACTACTATATTTGTCATATTCAAGAAAAAAATCAAAATAATGAAAATATTAGTATGTATTAGCCATGTCCCTGATACGACTTCCAAAATCAATTTTGTTGAAAATGACACAAAATTCGACACCAGTGGAGTCCAGTATGTCATCAATCCAAACGACGAATTTGGATTAACACGAGCTATGTGGTTTAAAGAAAAACAGGGTGCTACCGTAGATGTGGTAACCGTAGGCGGCAAAGATACCGAACCTACGATAAGAAAATCTTTAGCTATTGGAGCTGACACCGCTTACAGAGTGGATACCGAACCTTTAGATGGTTTTCAGGTTGCTAAAGAACTCGCAAAGGTTGCCAAAGATGGTGAATATGATTTAATCATTGCCGGAAGAGAATCTATCGACTACAACGGTGGGATGGTTCCGGGCATGCTGGCTAAATTAATAGGCGCTAACTTTATAAATACCTGTGTAAGTCTTGAAGTTGAAGGTGATACTGCCACTGCTATAAGAGAAATTGATGGCGGTAAGGAAACCCTCAAATCTTCTTTGCCATTGGTCATTGGAGGACAAAAAGGACTTGTAGAAGAAAGCGATCTTAAAATTCCTAACATGAGAGGAATCATGATGGCCCGAAAAAAGCCTCTGAATGTCATTGAACCGGTTTCTGCAGAGGTTTTAACTGAATCTAAACACTTCAGAAAACCAGAACCAAAAGGGGAAGTTACCCTGATCGATCCGGATAACCTGGATAAATTAATCGACTTACTTCACAACGAAGCTAAAGCTATATAACTTTTAAAAACTAATAAAATGTCAATTTTAGTATATACAGAATCAGAAAATGGCAAGCTTAAAAAAGCAGCTTTTGAAGTTGCTTCTTTTGCCAAAGGAATTGCAGACTTAATGAACACCAGTTTAACAGCGGTTACGATTAATGCTGAAAACGTTGATGAACTCAAAACCTATGGCGTTGAAAAAGTTTTAAAAGTCTCTAACGATAAACTTTCAAAATTTAATGCTGACGCTTATGCCGAAGTTATTTCTCAAGCATCTAAAAAAGAAGACTCCAAAATAGTTGTTGTTAGTCAGAGTGCAAATGCAAAATATTTAGCTCCCTTATTAGCTGTAAACCTCGAGGCTGGTTATGCTTCCAATGTTGTAGCTCTGCCAAAACTGGGCGAAGGTTTCGTAGTGGAACGAACAGCTTTCACCAACAAGGCCTTTAATATGACTTTTATTTCTACAGATGTCAAGGTTTTAGGTTTATCTAGCAACTCCTTCGGGCTAAAGGAAAATGAAGCATCACTTTCAGAAGAAGATTTTTCACCAGAGTTATCTGATGATGAGTTTGGTATCGATGTAGTATCTGTAGATAAAAACAAAGATAAAGTAAGCATTGCTGATGCAGAGGTTGTCGTTTCCGCTGGACGTGGTATGAAGGGACCAGAAAACTGGGAAATGATAGAAGAGCTGGCAGATGTACTTAATGCAGCGACAGCCTGCTCCAAACCTGTGAGTGATATGGGCTGGAGACCTCATAGTGAACACGTTGGACAAACCGGTAAACCTGTAGCGACCAATTTATATATTGCTATAGGAATCTCTGGAGCTATCCAGCATCTTGCAGGTATTAGTGCTTCCAAAAATAAAGTCGTTATCAATACAGATCCAGAGGCTCCATTTTTTAAAGCAGCAGATTACGGTATCGTTGGTGACGCATTTGAAGTTGTTCCACAATTGATTGAAAAACTCAAGGAATTTAAGGCGAATAACTCATAAATTTTATAAATTGTGCCCCTTTAAAGGGCGGTCTAATTTTTAAGCAGTCCTTATAAATTAGACCGCTTTTTTATTCAATATATATTGTAGTATGAGCTTAGCTAGACTTAGCATAAAAGGAATTTCTTATAGTCAAACTCAGAACGGAGCTTACGCTCTGCTTTTAAGTGACATGGACAGCAATAGGCAACTGCCGATAGTTATCGGCGCATTTGAAGCCCAATCTATCGCCATAGCCTTAGAAAAAGAGATAAAGCCTCCACGTCCACTTACCCACGATTTATTTAAAACCTTTGCTGACAGATTTCAGGTTCTTGTCAAGCAGGTGATTATCCATAAGCTTGTAGATGGTATTTTTTATTCAAGTTTGGTGTGCGAAAGAGATGGCATTGAAGAAACCATAGATGCCAGAACAAGTGATGCTATTGCTCTTGCTTTAAGGTTTGACGCTCCTATTTACACTTATAAAAATATACTGGATAAAGCAGGCATCTTTCTTAGCGATAAAAATCAGGATACAGATATTTATAGTTCAGATCATATTCAACATACTGGTGACGTTGAGCAGGAAGAGAAAAAATCTTCCTTTAAGAGTGAATTTAGCCAGATGACTACCAAAAAACTCAACGAACTTTTAGAAAAAGCTGTGAATGATGAAGACTACGAAAGAGCAGCAAAAATTCGTGATGAAATTTCTAAACGAAGCTAAAGAATGAAAAACTTTACCTGGGCTTTTTTGATGTGCCTCCCTACACTGATTTTCGCTCAATCTTTTCAAGGTGAATGGAACATCGAACTCCAAGAAGATCAAGATTCTACTTCTTATTTTAAAGATCAGCAGCGTATAACTTTCAATGATTCGGTGTTCAGCATAGTCCATGAACAAATGGATTTAATCTATAAAGGCCGTTTTGAAATCAGCCAGGATTCTTTAATCTTGACTCCATCCCTTAGGTCTTTTGAAGTTATTCAGTTTGGCATTCAATCCACAACCGATTCTCTAATAAACCTCTCTTCTGACAGGTTTCGAGTTCAACTGAAAAAAGCATCCTCTACTCCGATACTTCAGGAGGAAATGGCAGCGAAAGTCATTACTCCCAATGGAGAATTCAGTTTTAATAGTTTATGGAGAGGTGTTCTTGGCATGTTGAGCCTTCTGCTTATCGCCTACCTTTTAAGTAAAAACAAAAAAGCAATCAATTGGAAAACGGTCGGTATTGGCTTACTTGCTCAGCTTATATTAGCCATTGGTGTATTGAAAATTCCGTTTATTCAATCAACGTTTGAATTTGTTGGAAATATTTTTGTGAAGATCTTAGATTTTACCGCAGCCGGAAGTGAGTTTCTTCTCGGGGATTTGATGGACACCAGTACCTATGGGTATATCTTTTTATTTCAGATCTTACCGACGATTATTTTCTTTTCAGCACTTACCTCTATACTGTTTTACTTAGGAATAATTCAGAAAGTAGTTAAAGCCATGGCCTGGATCCTTACCAAACTGCTCGGTATTTCAGGAGCGGAAAGCCTGAGTGTAGCCGGTAATATTTTCCTGGGTCAGACCGAAGCCCCCTTAATGATTAAAGCTTATTTGGAACGCATGACCCGTTCTGAAATACTCCTGGTCATGATTGGCGGTATGGCCACCGTAGCAGGCGGCGTTCTGGCGGCCTATATTGGATTTCTTGGAGGAGATGATCCCATTATGCGTTTAGCCTTTGCAAAACATTTGCTGGCAGCCTCCGTCATGGCTGCTCCCGGTGCTATTGTAATTTCAAAAATTTTATACCCTCAACAGGCTGAAGTCAATACGGATGTGGAGGTGTCTTCAGAAAAAATAGGCTCCAATATTCTCGATGCGATAGCCAACGGAACGACTGAAGGTCTCAAGCTTGCTGCCAATGTAGCGGCTATGCTTTTGGTTTTTGTCGCTTTAATCGCTTTTATCAATTATGGATTCGAAAAATTCGGTGAATTGACCAACCTCAACGCTTTAGTTGCAGAATATACACCCTATCCCAAATTTTCTCTGGAGGCCGTTTTAGGACTTATATTCTCTCCTTTGATGTGGCTGATTGGTGTTGCCAAAGAAGATGTGATGCTGATGGGACAACTGCTCGGTATCAAGCTGGTGGCCAGCGAATTCGTGGGCTACATCCAGCTTGCTGAACTTAAAAACACAGCCAATGCCCTGAGTTTGAATTTTGAGAAATCGGTTATCATGGCTACGTATATGCTATGTGGATTTGCCAACTTCGCTTCCATTGGTATACAAATTGGAGGAATTGGTTCTTTAGCTCCGGGACAGCGCAAAACGCTTTCCGAATTCGGTATCCGTGCTTTGATTGGAGGAACCCTGGCTTCACTGATGTCTGCAACGATAGCAGGAATGATTATAGGCTAAACAATATTTTTCGTGAAAATAAGATTCATTTTTTTGTCAATTGAAATTTGAATCTTCTTTTATTTCAAATAGACAGAAATTTTTGAAAATTTCGGTTTATGCTTGATGAATTCTGGGCCTCTGAAAATGAAATAGATGCAGTGGTATTCCTTTTCCGTATTCACCACCACAGAACACATAGTCTTGTAAACAGACCTTAATTTTCATTTTCTTTCTGCTTTAACCTGGAAGGAGAGAGACTCTGATCCTGAATCGTCGACTGAAGTAGTTAAGCTTAAGGCTCAATTTACGCATCCAGTAACCTAATCTTCGATTTTGTTTTGCACTTATCCATCGACCTGTAAAACTTTCCGGGCTAACCAAATCATATTTTATTATTCCCGTCTGTCCCATTTTGGATTTTGCTGCTTCTACAGGTCCTGTATCCCCATTTGATGAAATCCAACTCTTATTCAGGCGCAGAAATTAAAACCCAAGACGGAATGAAGTCACAAACATTGCCAGTATACTGTTCCCTCGATTCATTTAAAAAAAACTCCCGGAGCATGACTCCAGGAGGATTTTCTGTAAGTAATAATAAATAAATTAATAAAAAACTGAATAAAGCACTGCCAAAATTATCATTACCGCAAAGGCGCTAATGTTGAATACAGGACCGGTTTTAAACGTGTCTTTCTTCAGTTCGATTCCTTTTTCATCATCCTGGCCCTTGTTCTGTAACCAACTGATAAACATAATGATTAACATAGTTACAATAGTAGTATACCCCATCTGGTTAAGGAAAGGCTGGATAGGAAAGTAAGGTTCCAAAGACGTATTCGCTACCCATCCTGTGGATCCAATTTTAAAAAACATAGCCACGGGTATAGAGATGATCGCTCCCCAAATCGCCGCTTTGTTGGTTGCTTTTTTCCAAAATAATCCCAATAAAAAAACTGCTAAAATTCCAGGACTCACCAGGCCAGTATATTCTTGAATGTACTGAAAGATCTGGTTTAAACTATCCAGTGCCGGTGCTACAAGCACACCTATACCAAGAGCTACAAAAGAAGTAATTCTACCTACTTTCACGGTTTTCTTATCACTTGGATTTTTATTGATGTATTGCTTGTAGATATCCATTGTGAAAATGGTAGAAGTCGAATTCAGCATAGAAGCTAAAGAAGAAACGATTGCAGCCGATAAAGCCACGAAAGCAAGTCCTTTAAGTCCAGTTGGCAGAAATTGAATAAGCCAAGGATAGGATTTGTCAGCTTCTTCCAGACTTGGAATATTGATAAGTCCCTCTGCCCCAAGTCGAGCTAACATTTCAGGATCATTAACAATTACATAAGCCGCAATACCAGGAATTACAATGATAAAAGGAAGTAATAATTTTAGAAAAGCAGCTAAAACGATTCCCTTCTGAGCCTCTCTTAGATTTTTTGCAGCTAGTGCACGTTGAATGATATACTGGTTAAAGCCCCAATAATAGAGATTTGCCACCCACAGGCCACCGATTAAAACACCGATTCCCGGTAAATTAACGTATTGGGGATTACTTTTATCCAAAATCATATCGAATTTTTGAGGAGCTTTATCGTAAATAATACCAAGCCCTTCCCACATGCCATCACCTCCAGATACGGTATTCAGTGCCAAGTATGTCGTTGCAAGTCCTCCAACGATGAGAAATACCACCTGTATAGAATCTGTCCAAGCAATAGAAGAAAGTCCGCCATAGATAGAATAGGCTGCTGCAAACATGGCAAGGCCAATGATAGCCCACGTCATATTAACACCCATCACCGTATTCATCGCCAAGGCTCCAAGGTAGAGAACTGAAGTGATATTGACGAAAATATAGAGCGCAATCCAGAAGACGGCAAGGATGGTTTTTAGGTTGGTTGAGAAACGCTTTTCAACAAATCCTGGTATGGTATATATCCCCTTTTCAATGAATATGGGTAAGAAGTATTTCCCTACAATGAGCAAGGTAATTGCAGCCATCCACTCATATGAAGATATTGCTAAACCTACGGCAAAGCCAGACCCGGACATTCCTATAAACTGTTCTGCTGAAATATTTGCTGCAATAAGCGAGGTACCAATTGCCCACCACGGGAGCGATTTGCTTGCTAAAAAATAATCTTGTGCGTTTTTTTGATGCCCCTTTTTATCTCTGGACATCCAGAGCCCAATAAATAAAATAAGAATAGCATAAGCTATAAAAATGACGTAATCTAAGGTTTCAAATCCTGTGTTCATAAGTAATACCTTTAATTGGAAGATTTATAATGCGTAGTTGGTAGTTCTCTTAAAATTTTTGCGGCCTGTTCTGCAGAAATATCGCGCTGAGCCTCGCCGAGCATTTCGTATCCCACCATAAATTTCTTTACAGTGGCACTTCTCAATAACGGCGGATAAAAATGCATATGAAAATGCCATTCCGGATGAGGCAGACCATCGGTTGGCGCTTGGTGAATTCCAGAAGAATACGGAAAAGATGTTTTAAACAAATTATCATATTTCACAGTGATAACTTTCAACATATGCGCAAATGCTTTTTCTTCTTTCGGTTGTAAATCTGCCAGACTTGCAAAATGTCTTTTACTGATAAGCATAGTTTCATAAGGCCAGATGGCCCAAAACGGTACCAAAGCTACGAAATGCTCATTCTCAGCTATAATTCGCTCTTGATGAAGCAATTCTTCATCCAGGTAAACCTCAAGGAGACTCTTCCCGGTTTTCTGATAATAAGCGTTTAGATTATCCTGCGTTTTTTCTGCTTTCGAAGGAATTGAAGATTGAGACCAAATTTGACCGTGGGGATGGGGATTACTACACCCCATCACAGCGCCTTTGTTTTCAAAAATCTGAACGTAATTTATAAATTCATAAGCTCCTAGTTCCAGATACTGTTGCTTCCAGGTTTTTACGATAGCTTCAATTTCCGATAATTCCATTTCTGGAATTGTTAAATTATGCTTAGGTGAAAAACAAACCACTTTGTTGATACCACGCTCTGGTTTAGATTGCATTAAATTCGAGGTTGTATCTGCAGTTACTTCCAATTCCTCCTTTAATAAGGATGGAAAATCATTTTCAAAGACATAACAAGCCTCGTAATCTGGGTTTTTGTTTCCGTTGGAACGTGTATTACCGGGACACAAATAACAGTCTTTATCGTATTCAGGGCATTGCGCTATGTTTTGCTCCTCTTCCTGACCTTGCCATGGACGCTTTGTCCTTTGTGGAGAGACCAAAACCCATTCGTCTAACAATGGATTATAGCGCCTGTGAGGATGTTTACTGGAATTAAATTTTTGCATTAAAATTTATTTTTATTGGACTTGACAAAGTCCATCGCTTATGTGAATAGGAAACACCCTTAAATTCACATTGAATTTTTCAATATACAAGCTTGATAGTTTTTCTATAAGCTCATCTTTCGATTCCTGATGGACCAGATTGATCGAACAGCCACCAAACCCACCACCCATCATTCTTGCTCCTAAAACCCCAGGAATGTCCATAGCTTTTTCCACTAGAAAATCCAATTCTGTGCAGCTTACCTCATAATCTTTAGACAAACCCTGATGGGTCTCAAACATCAATGTCCCAAGTTTTTCAAAATTATTATTTTGAATTGAAAAAGCCGCCTCATTTACTCTTTGAATTTCTTTAACTACGAAACTACAACGTTTAAATAAATTTTCTCCTAGTTCTGTCCGAAGAGATTTCACTTGAGAAAAGGTGCAGGATCTAAAACTCATCACTTCTGGATAATGAGATTTTATGATTTCCAATCCAGTTTCGACCTCTTCCCGTCTCACATTATAACCCGATGTAAGGTGCTCATGTTTTACATTACTATCGAGTAATAAAAAGGAATAAGAATCCAAATCTGCATCGAAATAACTGTAATCCAATGTTGTACAATCCAATTTTATAGCTTTGTCTTTTTTACCAAAAACACATGCAAACTGATCCATGATACCGCATTTAACTCCAACAAAAGTATGAGAGGTTTGTTGACCCATCAAGGCAATATCTTGCTTAGATATCCGTAATGAAAATAAATCATTTATGGCGTAAATCAATCCGCACTCTAAAGCTGCCGATGAAGACAATCCTGCACCAATAGGAATTGTACTGCTAAAAACCAGCTGAAAACCTTTCATTTTAAATCCTTTTTGTTTAAGTTGATGCAAACCTCCAAGAATAAAATTAGCCCACATTTGCTTCACTGGCTTGAGATCATCGGTCAAATTAAAACTAAATTCCTCATCCAAATCTTTGGCCACCAGCACACACGCATCAGACTGTACTGGCGAGATCGCAAAACAAATATATTTGTCTATAGCGGCTGGCAGCACAAAACCATCGTTGTAATCTACATGTTCGCCAATAATATTGATGCGTCCTGGCGATAGAAAAATTGATGTTGCCGGGGTGTTGAATCTTTCTGCAAAATGATTGCTGGTCTTTAGTATTAACTCCTCTTTCATCACTTGAGCTCTTCTCTTAGTATTAAACGATCAGATTCTAAACCTTCCCCTTCAGCAAAGACTTCGACAGAATCTAAATCGCCTTTGGTTTTCAACAAAATACTGGCAATTCCAGCTTCAGCTTTTATTGGATTTTGACCAATAAGCTCTGCAGATTCGCTTTCAATACTAAACCTGATCTTCCCATCAAAAGAGGGAACTAAAGTACCTTCCTTATCAGTGATTTCAGCATATAAAAAGACAACATCTTCCTGGTTTTTGCTTATCTCAACGCCAGAAGTGTCTATTTTCAATTTTATTTCTTTTGCTTCTGAAGGTGTTTTTATCTCATGTAAGGCAACTTCTTTTCCATCGATATAACCGACAGCCTTAAGCGTTCCAACTTCAAATTCAGATAACTCGAATTCAAAGGGGGGTTGTGGTAATTCACTTGAAAACTTATTTCGGGTTGGTTTTTGTTTAGATAGTAGTTTGTCGTTCAGATACAAAGCAACCTCATCGGTATTGCTAAATACCCGCACATTTAGCGGAGATGAGGGCGTCCAGAAATTAGCTATAAAAACCATAGGTCCAGACTCTAAAGGTTCTGGATAGGAGATAGCTGAAGACCGCTGACTTTTATAAAAGTAATAGGTGAATTTAGGAATTCTAAAAATATCACTGATGCCGGAACTCTCAATATCAAAAGCATAGCCTCGATTATAATCAAACATCAGCCAGTTGGCTTGCCCTATGGTATGCTCACCTTTCAAATTGGAATTGAAAGCTTCCTGAAAATTCAAAGCTTGTTGGAGTAACCGCTTTTCTCCAGCGCCACGAAGTTGCCTACTGTTTCGTTCGGCTTCAGAAAGATCTGCAAATGCAGTTTGGTTGAAACCTGCATTTTGCGCATAATACTCCCAGTCCCCATATTCTGCAATGAAAATCTTTCTCGCATTCTCATCATAGTCGTTCCAATACCCCGGAGCTTTAGCATGCTGCCTGGCCGGGATATAAAGATCGTAACTTGGATGATCTATCCACCCTGCCGAGTAAGTGTCCTTATAAGGTAACTCAGCCTTTAGAAGAAGATTGGCTTTGATCATAAACTCCTCCGTCATGGGACTTTCATTCAAAGAATTTTCCCAAAACACAATGCTGGGATGATGACGATCTCGCCTGGCAAAATCTTTAATTTCTTGATACGCATTTTCTTGAAATTTTTCTCCTCCGAAAAATTGCCATCCTGAAATACAATTCATCACCAAAAGCCCAACTTCATCACATGCATCCAAAAAAGCTTCAGATTGCGGATAATGCGATAGTCTTACAAAATCAAAACCCGCATTCTTTATTTTTACAGCATCTCTATAATTGGCTTCATCGGAAATAGCATAACCAATATAGGGGTATTCCTGATGACGATTGGTTCCATTAATAAATAAATTCTCACCGTTCAAGAAAAATCCATCTTCGCTGAGTTCAATAGCTCTTATTCCTGTTGTCAGTTGTTTGATGTCTAAGGTCTTTTCACCTTCCATCAATTTCACACTAACACGGTATAATCTTGGAGAATGAATACCCCAGAGTTCAGGATTTTCAATGTCAATTTCAGTTGAAAGGACTCGATCGCTATTTGAAGAAACTTCAACAGCTTCAGTCAGCTTTGATAGTATTTTCCCGGAAGGAGATTCAAATTCAATTTTTGCAGAGATGCTTTTGTCTTCAGCAGACTCATTTCTGAAATGAACCTTAACCTTGGCTATAGCTTTTTTATTTGAAATTGAATCAAAATGAACTAAAATCCCACCGCTGTTTACTTTTCTGGCTGCAACAGGATCGGTTATGTAAACTGAATTGGTTTCAATTAAATTGACATTCCTGTAAATCCCAGCGTAGTAATTGAAGTCTAGTTGTTCTAAAAGCTTTCCAGGAGGAATGTCTGGATTATCTTCGTTATTCACTTTTATCACGATGGTGTTTTGAGCTTCCAAAACATCGGTTAAATCTAGCGTAAAGGGCAGATACCCTCCCTGGTGATGCTTTAATAAATACCCGTTTACCCAGACCCAGGCTTCATGCATAACGCCTTCAAATTCTAAAAAAGTTTTCTTGCTCTCTGGATTTTTTTTGAAGGTCTTTTTATACCAGGCATCGCCCTGCCACTGGTCATTGACCACTAAAGGCTCTATCTGTGGCGTGTGAGGAATATGAATGGAATCCCACTCCAGTGAGGCAGAATCTTTAGTGAAGGTCCAGTCTGAATTGAAACTTGTATTTATTCTCATAAAATGATCGGTTTCCTGGCAAGAATAGAGAAATACGATAAAAGTCAAAAAAATAAATGATTTTTTCATGTTCAATTTTTAAAAGCATCTAATGCTGGTGAAGGTGTTCCATCTTCCTGCCATGCACTAAGGCTGTATCCACTCCATGACTTTTCGCCCTGGGGCTCCCAATACATAACGCCCAGACCTCGATTATCAGGCACATCTCTTACGGCTTTAATGGTAGCTTCAAGCAAATTTTTGGTGTTTTCAACCTGGTCGTAAAGCCCGCCTACTTCCACAATCATGACGTCTTTGTCATATCTTTTCACCATATCTTTAAGATTAAATGCAAGATTATCGATTGTTTCTGTATAATCCTTTTCTACCCAGTAAGGGTAGTAGGATAAACCAATAATATCGTATTTCACTTGTTGTTCGGAAGCATTATCATAAAAGTGGACAAATTTCTCATTATTATCTCCTTCGTCCACATGAATGATCACCTGAATATTGTCATCCACTGCTTTTGTAGCTTCATAGCCAGCATTCAAGAGCTGCCCCAATTGATCCCAATTATCTGTACTCCCTTCCGGCCATAGCATCCCACCAGGAATTTCATTACCTACCTGCACCCATTTTGGTGTCACACCTCCTGCTTTTACTGCGGAAACTACCTCGAAGGTATGTTCATAAACTTTTTCTTTTAACTCCTTAAAGCTTAGGTCCTCCCAGGCTTCAGGTTTATGTTGTTTACCCGGATCTGCCCAAGAATCACTGTAATGAAAATTGATCATCACATCCATACCCATCTCTTTTGCTCTTAAAGCCAGGTCTACGGTTTCTTCTTGACTGCAGTGGCCACTTCTTGGATCGCTTGATGGATTTACAAACACCCGTAATCTTACTGAATTCATTCCCCGATCTTTTAAAAGCTGAAGCACATCTGCTTTATTGCCTTCTTCGTCTTTGAATTCATAACCCGTGGCTTCCATTTGTGGTAACCAGCTTACATCAGCCCCTTTGGCAAATTCAGCAGTAGCGGTTTCATCTGTGCAGGAAACAAAAAGCAAACTGATAATAAGAAATCTAAAATATTGTATCATAATTAATTTTTTGTGTGTTCACTCGATAAGTTCATAAATTGAAATTTTGTGTGTTGCTGGTAAACATCATCTTTTTTCAAAATAGCAGATGGAAAATCATCAAGGTTGGGAGCATCGGGAAAGGCCTGGGTTTCAAAACAAATCCCACTGGTCTTATGGTAGTTTATTTGGCCTTTTGATGTTAATTTGGAATCTATTTTTCCACCTACATAGACTTGCAGACAAGGCTGATTGGTATAAACTTTCATGTGCAAATCGTTTTTTTTACTTTTTAGTTCTGCCGCTAAATCGTTTTCGAAATCCAGCACAAACGCATCGTCGATCTGACTAGGAACCGGTTTGAATTTTGAGAAATTACAGGGGTGATTTTCTAGCGAAATCCGTTGACCCGTAGGTACATTTTCCTCATCTGTTTCTAAAACTTTATCAGCCTTAATCTTCAGTTCCTGGTGGGTCACATCCCCTTGATGCCCGTCAAGATTAAAATAAGAATGTTGCGTTAGATTGACCAAAGTATCTTCCGAAGAAGTTGCCTGGTAGTGAATAACTAACTCGCCCTTTAAAGTCAATCTATACCTGACTTCAACTTTGAGCTCTCCTGGATAGTTTTGGTCCATATGAGGACTGGTTATTGCGAAGGTAATAGAAGGTTCATCTCCCACTGTTTGTGAACTAACAGACCATATTTTATTACTAAAGCCTTGTGTTCCTCCATGAAGGTGATGATCCCCTAAATTCTTATCGAGTTGAATAATTCTACCGTTCAATTCAAATTCGGCATTTCTTATTCTCCCGGCAAAACGACCAACTACAGCTCCAAAATAAGGAGCATGACCAAACTCAAAAGAATTTACATAATCTCCTGGTGAATTAAATCCTAAAACCACCTCAACAAGGCTGCGATTTTGAAGTGGGACTTTTAAAGAGCTTATGGTCGCTCCATAGTTAAGCACCCTCAACTGCATCCCTGTTTTGGAGGTGAGAACAAATTCCTGAATTGATGCTATTTGATTTTTAATTTCTATCGACATCGTTTTAGCAAAAATTAGATTTATATTTGAATAATTCTTACCAGTACCTACCAGTTTGAGTTGGAGTTCCAACCAGTTTAATTCTCATGCTATGACATCCATTTTTAAAAAACCCAATATCAACTCTCCTAAATATAGCTATATAATAAAATCTATAGAAGAAGCTATTTCTGAACGAGCACTAATCAAAGGAGACAAGCTACCTTCATTAAATAAGGTTTGTATGGAGCTCCAGGTTTCTAGAGATACTGTACTGATTGCTTATCATGAATTGAAAAAGAGAGGAATTGTCTATTCCATTCTGGGTAAGGGTTATTATATAAAAAGCAGTGACGTGAATTTTGAAAAGCGGTTTTTTCTGTTATTTGATGAACTCAACAGCTTTAAGGAAGACTTGTACACCTCACTACTTAAGGAGCTGGGAGATAAAGCAGAAGTGGATATTTACTTTCATCATTTCAATAGAAAAATGTTTAAAAAACTGGTAAATGATAGCAAGGGTAATTATTCAAAATATATCATCATGCCTACAAAATTCGAGGATGCCAGGATCGATATTTCCAGCCTGCCTGTGGAGGATGTCTATATTTTGGACCAAACCCATTCATCATTGATGCAGTACCCCGGTGTATTTCAAAATTTCTCCAAAGACATATTTAAAGCGCTGATTAAAGGATTAGATAAGTTAAAAACTTATCAGCATTTAAAATTGATTTATCCTGGCAATAAAGAACCAGAAGGTATGGTTTTAGGTTTTCAGCAGTTTGCAAAAGCCTACCGGTTTCCATATTCCATTCAAACTAATTTTTTTGAAGAAGAAATTAAACACCACACCGTTTACATCGTTCCAAGCGATAGAGATTTGGTGAGCATTATAGAGCAATCTAAGCGACAAAACTTAAGTATTGGAAAAGATTTTGGTATCATCTCCTACAATGACACCGTTTTAAAAAAAGTGGTCGAAAACGGAATCACAACTATTTCTACAGATTTTAAGGCAATGGGGAGCATTCTGGCACAAATGCTGCTCAATAATTCCAAGGAGCAGGTAGAAAATGAGTGTGAATTAATTTTGAGGAATTCTCTTTAAAATCTGAAAAGCTTAATCCAATAAAATTTCTATTTTTATCCACTCAAACTCTATTTTATGAAACAGTATCACGATCTTATTTCTCATATTCTTGAAAACGGAGTCCAAAAAGGTGACAGAACAGGTACTGGAACTAAAAGTGTGTTTGGTTACCAAATGAGATTTGATCTAAGCGAGGGTTTCCCTTTGGTGACGACCAAAAAAATTCATCTCAAATCCATCATCTATGAACTCTTGTGGTTTCTAAAAGGAGATACCAACATTAAGTATTTACAAGACAATGGGGTGAAAATCTGGAATGAGTGGGCTGATGAAGATGGAGATTTAGGGCCTGTGTATGGTCATCAGTGGAGAAACTGGAATTCTGAAGATATCGACCAAATTAAAGAGTTGATTCATACTTTAAAAACCAACCCTAATAGTCGCAGAATGATGGTTTCAGCTTGGAATCCAAGCGTGATGCCTGATACTTCAAAGTCTTTTGAAAACAATGTAGCTAACGGAAAAGCTGCACTTCCGCCTTGCCATGCCTTTTTTCAATTTTACGTAGCAGACGGGAAATTATCCTGTCAATTATACCAAAGAAGTGCCGATGTTTTTTTGGGTGTTCCTTTCAATATTGCTTCTTACGCCTTATTTACGATGATGGTTGCGCAGGTTTGTGATTTGGAATTAGGTGATTTCATACATACTTTTGGTGATGCTCACATTTATAACAATCATTTTGAACAGGTTGAACTTCAGCTTTCCAGAACGCCCAGAGCCTTACCAACAATGAAGTTAAATCCCGAGGTAGAGTCCATTTTCGATTTTAAATTTGAAGACTTTACGCTTGAAAATTATGACCCTCACCCACATATCAAGGGTAAAGTCGCTATTTAAATTTTGGTTAATTGTTCAGTGTGAACTATATCAACTACAGACTTTTTTAGTAAATTCAAAAAATAACCTATTTCATGATTCAGGAATTTATTGAAACAAGGGCATATTCAGAAAAACTCTGTAAACCTTTGCAAACCGAAGACTTTGTCATACAGCCTGTTGAATTTGTATCTCCTACTAAATGGCATTTGGCGCATACTACCTGGTTTTTTGAGGTATTTATCTTAACTCAATTCAAAACAGATTATAAGCTTTACCATAAAGATTATCCTTACCTCTTCAACAGCTACTATGAAGCCAAAGGAGATCGAGTGTCCAGAGCTCATCGCGGAAACTTATCTCGCCCCACTGTAGACGAAATTTTCCAGTACAGAACCTATGTCACCAAAGCTTTGAAGGAACTACTTAGCTCTTCAGAAGAAAAAGAACTTTTAAACCTTGTTGAAATTGGTATTCACCATGAAAAACAACACCAGGAACTCCTTTTGATGGATATCAAGTATTGTTTTGGTCATCACCCCCTTCACCCTGTTTATGACAGCAATTTTGATGAAAAATCCTCTGAGGATGCTACACAAAACTGGCTGAGTATAAAAGAGGGACTTTACAAAATTGGTCACCAGGGAGACGGGTTTTGCTATGATAATGAGACTGAAAGGCATCAGGTATTTTTACAGGATTTTGAAATAAGTAAGCGTTTGGTAAACAACGGGGAGTTCCTGCAGTTCATGGAAGACGGGGGCTATAAAGATCCCCTGCTATGGCATGCGGAGGCCTGGGACTGGCTTCAAAATGAAAACATAGAACATCCGCTCTATTGGCATAAATCCGAAGGAACCTGGAAAGAATTTAAATTAAGTGGTCTAAACCCGCTTGATCTGAAGGAGAACCTGAGTCACGTCTCTTATTATGAAGCGGCTGCTTTTGCCCAATGGAAAGGCTGCAGACTTCCAACAGAATTTGAGTGGGAAGTTGCTCAGGTTCAGTTTTCCTGGGGAAAACGCTGGGAATGGACCGAAAGCGCCTATCTCCCTTATCCCAACTATAAAAAAGCGCCTGGAGCCCTTGGAGAATACAATGGTAAATTTATGGTCAACCAAAAAGTACTCCGGGGAGGTTCGGCATTCACCTCAAACAACCACACCAGAAAAACATATAGAAATTTTTTTCATCCCTATATGAGATGGCAACAAAATGGTGTAAGACTAGCTAAATAATTCGACAAAAACTACATGGAATCTACGAGAAAACCAACCACCCTTACCGCATTTGAAAAAGATGTCATCTCAGGACTTAATGATTATCCGAAGCACCTGTCCTCCAGATTTATTTATGATCAAAATGGAGACAAATTATTTCAGGAAATCATGGCTATGCCAGAATACTATTTGACTGAATGTGAATACAATATACTAAAAAATCAGTCGGATTTAATTGCTGAAAAATTCAATCTAAAAAGCGGCTTCGATCTCATAGAACTGGGCGCCGGGGATGGAAAAAAAACAAAATTACTTTTAAGCCATTTATCTGAAATTGACGCAAACTTCACTTATCTGCCCGTAGATATAAGTCAGAATGCACTGGATGAACTTGGAACTGCCCTGGAAAGAGAACTTCCAAAAGTGAATTTTGAACTCTTGCAGGGAAGCTACTTTGACGTCTTAAATCAGTTATCCAGTTACAATAAAAGACAAAAGATCGTTTTGGTATTGGGCTCAAACATTGGAAACCTGATGCATAGTGATGCCATTGATTTTCTGAAAAAGATTCAGAAAAACATGTCTTCTGAAGATTTGCTTTTTATGGGGTTTGACCAGAAAAAGCATCCACAGATTGTACTGGATGCCTACAATGACTCCAAAGGCATCACTGAGGCCTTTAATAAAAATTTACTGGTAAGAATTAACCGCGAATTAGATGCAGATTTCAACCTTGAAGCTTTCTTTCACTGGGAAACCTACGATCCGGAAACTGGCACAGCCAAGAGTTTCCTGGTAAGCAAAGCAGATCAGGACGTGAGAATCGCCAATCTGGACCTTGATGTCCACTTTAAGGCCTGGGAAACAATACATACAGAAATATCTCAAAAATATGATGATGATACGGTAGAATGGCTGGCTTCTAAAGCCAGTCTGAATATTGACAAGATTTTTGAGAGCGAGAATGGGTTTTACAAAAATTATACCTTTAAAAAAATATAAGTATGAAAGCGATTTGGAATGGAGAAATCATAGCAGAAAGCGAAGATACCATCGTTATTGAAGGAAATCATTACTTTCCGCCTCAAAGCATCAATACCTCTTATTTTGAAGCATCAGATTACCACACCCATTGTCCCTGGAAAGGAAAAGCATCATATTATACAATTTCGGTAGGTGGTAAGAAAAACGAAAATGCAGCCTGGTATTACCCGGACCCAAAACCGTCAGCAGAGGAAATTAAAGATTACGTGGCCTTTTGGAAAGGTGTCGAAGTTAATGATTAATCAAATCAACTGAGTTCCTTTAAAGCTTTAAGCAAAGTCTCCAGGTCTTTATCAGTATTGAAATATTGAAAACCAACCCGGATTCTTCCGCCTCTAAAAGCTGATAGAATTCCTTTGTCTTTCAGTTTATCGATATGGGATTCTTCTCCCTTTAAGCTAAATATATTTTGATGAGCCTGCTTATCAATTATTTCCATGTCTAATAGATTTCGATTTATAAATTCTGCTTTTGCAAGTATAGAAAGCGCTTTGATTCTCGACTCTATAAAATCTATTCCAAGCGTTTTATAATGAAATTCCAAGGCAAATTTTAAGCTTGCCACAGCAATCACATCATGATGACCAGGCTCTAAGAATCCCATAACTCTGGGCTTGCCATCTGGTTTAATGCTTAACGAGTTACTGCCAATTGTTCTGAACTCGTACCTTTCTAAAAAACTGCTTTTGAATAAGAAAAAAGCATTGCCAAGTCCGGCGTTTAACCACTTATAGCCACTGGAACCAAAGACGTCGAACGGGGAATTGCCGAAATCGAAGGCTTCACTTCCACAGTACTGGGTCGCATCGGCAATAAAACTGATGTCTGGAAATTCATCCTTTAATTCTTTTAAAGCTTTTACATCGAGTTGTAAGCCACTTATATATTGCGTCATGCTGAATATGAAGAAATCAGGCTTAACTTCCGCAAACGCTTGCCTTAAGTTTTCATAAAGCTTGAGATCGATATCAACTTCAAAAACCTCAAAATTTCTGGATTTCACCGGTAAATTGACCGAGGGATAATCCTGAGCTAGCAAGACTACCTTGGACTGTTCGGGAAGATCATTCAATATAAAATTAAGTCCGGTTGAAAAGTTATTTAAAAGGCCAACAGCATCTTTTTTAGCATTATAAATTTCAGCAATGAGTTGTTTAGTATCCTCGACCAAAGACTCTTCATATTCATTACTAAAAAGACTCCCACGCAATCTGAAATCTTCTTCCAGTTCATGTATTTTAGACTGAACACTTGAAGACAGAATCCCGGTAAAAGGAGTATTGAGATAGGTGTAAGAAGATATGATCGGAAATTCTTTTTTTAAATTTGTCATGGGTAAGTAAACAAAGTATTAGTAAATTTGAACTTCTAATATACTTTAAAATGGACTCGAAAAAAACGATTGACCCAGAGATTAAAGAACTTTACGAAAATGCGCATCAGCGTGTTAAGCAAAAGAAAAAATTAATGACCCATGTGGTGATTTTCATTGCTGGGGCTGTTATTTTCATCGTTTTAAATGTTCTAATAGGCTACAAATCTGACTTTAGACCACTTGGTATGGATTGGTTTGTAACTGCCATACTCATCTGGCTATTCTTCCTTATCATTCATGCCATAAACGTTTTTATGGTCAACAAATTAATGGGTAAAGAATGGGAAGAGAAGCAAATGAATAGACTTGTAGAAAAACAACTTGAAAAAGTAAGCAAACTTCAAAAAAAGGTAGACAAAAAACATCCCATAGAAACAGAAAAAACCAAAAAGGAAGCAGAATAAAGAATATATGAAAATAACGATGGTTGCTGCAGCAGCAGAAAATAATGCCTTAGGCAAAGACAATGAATTGGTGTGGCATCTTCCAGACGACTTTAAGCGTTTTAAGGCCATTACTTCTCACCACCATATCATTATGGGTCGCAAAACTTTTGAAAGCTTTCCAAAATTATTACCCAACAGAAAACACATCGTTATTACGCGCCAAAAAGATTATGAAAAAGAAGGGGCGGAGGTTGTACATAGTCTCGAAGAAGCCTTGAAATTTAGCTCTGATCAGGATGAAGTGTTTATCATAGGTGGCGGTGAAATATACAAACAGGCTTTACCTTATGCGGATAAAATTGAGCTTACCCGAGTTCATGACACCTTTGAGGCTGATGCTTATTTTCCTGAAATTGATGAGTCCAACTGGAAACTTATTCACTCTGAATACCATGGAAAAGACGAGCTTCATAAGCACGACTTTACTTATTTAACCTATATAAAATCCAAAAATCAACCCCAGCCTATCTCGACTATTCAAAATTAAATATTAAAATACCTCTAAAACCTGTTAAGAAGTTTTTATAAGTTTCGTCTTAAAACATTAAAAAATTAGTTTTGACGAATATTTCTAACTTATGAAAAAAACTTACGTATTTCTCATATTCTTAGCTTTCACCTTCAATATAAACGCAATTGCTCAAGATGAAGAGCCTGACAAGGGCACTTTTCAATTCCTGAAAGATTATGTCAATAGAATTGTAAACGATACCGTTTCACAAGAAAAATCTCAATTTTTCTTGTATCCAGTGGTTGGTTATAGACCAGAAACCGGAGTAGAGTTTGGAGTTACTTCACTCTATGTGTACTATGCTAAAGAAGATACAAGTAATCGCTTAAGTGAAATCAATGCTTATGGATTCTTCACATTAAAATCTCAGTTCGGATTACGTGCTGATCATGCCATATATTCACATAAAGATAAGTGGTTTTTTTTAGGTGATCTTAATTTTGAGAAGTTTCCCATAAAATATTACGGTATTGGTAACAATGTCCCCGAAGATAACATTGCTCTGGTAGATGCCACGCAAATAAAAATAAGAGAACGCGTTTTAAGAAGACTCTTCAAAGATTTCTATATTGGTTTGGAAACAGATTTTGTAAGCCTTCGCAATGTCAAATTTGAGGACCCGGACGATAATAGTCAAACTGTCGATTTTTCACTTCCATTTGGTGCGGAAGGAACTACAAACTTCGGAATAGGTGCCGGGCTTGTTTATGATGAGAGAAGAAATGTCCTAAATGAAAGAAATGCCTTTTTTAGTGAAGTTGCTTATTTAAATTACAACACGTTTTGGGAAAGCGAAGTAGAGTACAATAGCATTATTTCGGATACACGATTTTTTAAATCGATGAACAAAAGAGATGTTTTAGCCATGCAACTTTTGGGTGAATTCAATTTTGGAGGTAAAGTTCCCTTCAATCAGCTTTCGAAGATGGGGGGGCAATATATGATGCGCGGCTATTTTCGCGGAAGATTTCGCGATGAAAATCAGATTGCTGCTCAGGTAGAGTATCGATTTCTACCTCTAGATCTTAGTTTTTCCAATCGATTAGGGGCAACTGTTTTTGCAGGAGTCGGAGAGGTATTTTCAGAATGGAATGAACTCCAGGTAAAGGATATCAAATGGTCTGCCGGGGTTGGAGCTAGGTTTTTACTCTTCCAGCAAAAAGATGTATACTTAAGAGTTGATTACGCTATTACACCCGATGAAAACGGATTTTATATTGGCGTTGGTGAGGCTTTCTAGAAAACCTTTAGTCTTTGCCTTCTATCCAGTCGGTGATTTCCTGATCCAGGGGCGAAGTTTGTGGTGAAATCATTTTTTCTAACTCACCGCTTTCATTAAGCAGATATTTTTGGAAGTTCCACTCCACCTGGCTGTCCATTTTTTGATTCCAGGATTTATCAGTCAAAAACTGATAAACATCGTGCTTGTCTTCTCCTTTGACTTTGATTTTACCCATCATTTGAAAAGAAACCCCATAATTATCTACACAAAATCTTGAAATTTCTTCATTGCTTCCAGGCTCCTGAGCCATAAAGTCATTACTGGGAAAGCCGATGATCTTAAAGTTAGTATCTTTAAAAGTATCGTAAAGCTTTTGCAAATCCTCATATTGTGGTGTAAGGCCACATTTAGATGCCGTATTAACAATCATAACTTTATTTCCTTTTAAAGTTGAGAAATCCAAGGTTTCTCCTTTTATGTCTGTAGCGACAAGCTGGTGTATGCTGTTATTCATGTTTTTTTATTCAAATGTAGAATAATCTAGCAACCTCAGTCAAGTGTTTACTTTAATTTATCAATTGTAGCTCGAACTGTTTTGCTGTACCAGTTGGCAGCACCTGTTTTTTTTATGATGATTTCACCTTCAGCATCAATTAGAAAAGTGGTTGGCAAACTCGAACTTTTCAGCACATCCGGCGGACTCGACAAAAAATAATAAACAGGCAAATCGTATTCATTTTTTTTTAAAAAAGAGGTGACGACTTCAGGTTTTTCTGAAGTAATAAAGTAAAAATCGACCTCATCTTTATAATCTGTGTAGAGTTTTTGAAGATCCGGCATTTCTGCAATGCAGGGCGCGCACCAGGTTGCCCAGTAATTGATTAAAACTGGCTTTCCCTTGGATTGTACCAAATTTACAGTGTTGAGGTTTTGGTTTTTGAAATACCAGTCATAATTTTTTAGCTTTTCACGATCCGATTCATCGATTTCGGTAGGACTAAAAGCGATTATTCGATTGAGAAACACCTGTATGGGCTGACGCGTCTGAGGTATGATGATCAATACAATCAGTATCCCAAACAGGATATTGCTCCAGTGTTTCTGTAAAAAATTCTTTTTCTTCTCTGGCATAAGTGGAATAAATAAAAAGGGTCATCTTAAACAGATGACCCTAATAAATATAGTGAAAACTTGGGTATTAAGCCTTGTTTTGCTTTTTAATCATATTTAAGGCAGAACCTTCTCTGAACCAGCCAATCTGAGTAGCGTTGTACGTATGATTCGCTTTGATGCTATCTTTAGACCCGTCAGCGTGAACAATTTCGATTGTCAATGGTTTACCATCTGCGAAATTTTCCAGATCTACAAAGTTGAATGTATCATCTTCCTGAATAAGATCGTAATCGCTCTCGTTATCGAATGTGATTCCTAACATTCCCTGCTTTTTGAGGTTGGTTTCGTGAATTCTGGCAAAGGATTTCACCAGTACCACTTTTACACCAAGATGTCTTGGCTCCATAGCTGCATGCTCTCTGGAAGAACCTTCGCCGTAGTTATGATCACCAACTACTACTGTAGGAATGCCTTTAGCTTTATAAGCCCGTTGCGTTTTTGGCACGGCATCATATTTTCCATCCAGCTGACTTTTTACAAAGTTAGTTTTCATATTAAAGGCATTGACGGCTCCAATCAAACAGTTATCTGAAATATTATCCAGGTGACCTCTGTACTTCAACCAGGGTCCGGCCATAGAAATATGGTCTGTTGTACATTTTCCATGGGCTTTGATAAGCAACTTCGCACCCATCAAATTATCGCCTTTCCAGGGATCAAATGGATCCAGTAATTGGATTCTGTTTGAATTTGGATCTACTTTTACACTGATAGTGCTACCATCTTCCTTAGGAGCTAAAAATCCGTTGTCTTCCACGTCAAAACCAAGCTCTGGTAATTCAATGCCTTGTGGAGCGTCTAGCTTGACTTCTTCTCCGTCTTCGTTGATCAAAGTATCATTCATAGGATCGAAATCCAATCGGCCTGCAATAGCAATAGCGGCGACCATCTCTGGCGAACCTACGAAAGCATGGGTGTTTGGGTTTCCATCGGCACGCTTAGAAAAGTTTCTGTTGAAAGAATGAACGATGGTATTTTTCTCATCGCCTTTTCTATCACTTCTATCCCATTGTCCAATACATGGTCCACAGGCATTGGTGAATATGGTTGCTCCTAAATCTTCAAAAACTTTCAGAAGGCCATCGCGTTCTGCAGTAAATCTAATCTGCTCAGAACCTGGATTGATACCGAAATCTGATTTGGGTATTAATTTTTTATCAACGGCCTGTTGAGCAATAGATGCTGCTCGGGTCAAATCTTCATAAGAAGAGTTGGTACAGGACCCGATGAGTCCCCAGTCTACTTTGATTGGCCAGTCGTTCTTCTTCGCTTTTTCTCCTAATTCTCCAACTGGTGTTGCCAAATCAGGCGTAAATGGACCATTAAGATGCGGTCTTAGTGTACTTAAATCTATTTCAATCACCTGATCGAAATAGTCTTCCGGGTGATCATAGACCTCCTGATCCCCGGTAAGATGTTCTCTTATTTTATTGGCTTCATCTGCTATTTCATTTCTATCTGTTGCTCTCAGAAAACGCTCCATAGAATCATCATAACCAAAAGTAGAGGTTGTCGCTCCTATTTCTGCTCCCATATTACAAATGGTACCTTTACCAGTACAGGATAGGTTTTTAGCACCTTCACCAAAATACTCTACAATACATCCTGTACCACCTTTAACGGTAAGAATTTCAGCAACTTTTAAGATGACATCTTTAGCTGCAGTCCATCCTTGCGGAGCTCCTGTTAACTTCACACCAATCAGTTTTGGAAATTTAAGCTCCCAGGGCATTCCCGCCATCACATCCACGGCATCCGCTCCACCAACACCAATGGCTAACATTCCCAGTCCACCAGCATTCACAGTATGAGAATCCGTACCGATCATCATTCCTCCAGGAAAGGCATAGTTTTCTAAAACCACCTGATGAATAATTCCAGCACCTGGCTTCCAAAATCCGATACCATATTTGCTGGAAACTGATTCTAAAAAGTCAAAAACCTCGTTACTCGTTTCGTTCGCTCTCTTCAAATCTTTAACTGCTCCCTGTTTTGCCTGAATCAAGTGATCACAATGCACCGTTGTAGGTACAGCTACATTTTCTTTACCCGCCTGCATAAATTGCAACAAGGCCATCTGTGCGGTGGCATCCTGGCAAGCGATCCGGTCCGGAGCAAAATCAACATAGTCTTTACCTCTGGTAAATTTTTGGTCAGGTTTGTTTTCCCACAAATGAGAATAAAGAATTTTTTCTGAAAGTGTAAGTGGTTTGCCAACAACTTCACGAGCTTTATCAACGCGTTCAGACATTTGGCTATACACTTTCTTTATCATATCGATATCAAAAGCCATAGTATATATATTTTAGAGTGCAAAAATAAGGTTTTTGCTCGAGTTTGGAAAATATGTAAGATTAAAGCGAAATTTCTAACAATTTTTCATATCTCTGTCATTTTAAATAAACATAATTATCATATTTATATTTTTTTTAAAGCAAAGTTGATGAAATGATAAAAACAGATGCGAAGTAAGACTGCGTAAAAGATTCAGATCAGTAATTTAGACTGAATATCAATAATCATTACATTAACTTTTTGATAATATCTTCGATGGAAATATGCTCAGCCTCAGCTTTGTAATTTCTTACCACCCGGTGCCTTAAAATAGCGATGGCAACCGCCTGGATATCTTCTATATCTGGGGAATATTTCCCTCGGGAAGCAGCATGGGTCTTGGCCGCTAAAACAAGATTTTGTGAAGCCCTGGGTCCAGCACCCCAGTCGACATAGGTATTTATGAATTCTGAGCTTTGTTCTGAATTGGGTCTTGATTTACCGACCAATTTCACAGCATATTCTATCACGTTATCTGCAATAGGCATTTTCCTGATCAGTTTTTGAAGTTGAATGATTTCTGAGGCCGAAAATAAAGCTTCAATGTTTACCTCCCGGTTTTGAGTGGTAGCTTTTACAACCTCTACTTCTTCCTGAAAACTAGGGTAAGTCAAATTCACTTCAAACATAAACCGATCCAATTGAGCTTCCGGCAAGGGATAAGTTCCCTCCTGCTCTATCGGATTCTGTGTAGCAAGAACAAAATAGGGATTGGAAAGCAAATAATTCTTTCCACCAACAGTCACCGCTTTTTCCTGCATGGCTTCCAAAAGTGCCGCTTGGGTTTTGGGTGGAGTCCTGTTGATTTCATCTGCCAGTAAAATATTGGTAAACACAGGACCTTTTAAAAATTTAAAGGCTCTGTTTTCATCCAAAATTTCAGAGCCGATAATATCGCTAGGCATAAGGTCTGGCGTAAACTGAACTCGCTTGAAGTCTAAGCCTAAAGCCTGAGATATAGTATTTACCATTAAGGTTTTAGCGAGTCCCGGCACACCCACTAATAATGAATGTCCCCCGGAAAATATTGATAACAACAAGGTATCCACGACCTTGTCCTGACCTACTATAATTTTAGCAATTTCAGATTTTAAAACTTTGTATTTCTTAACAAATTTATCTAAATCAGCTACATCAGACATATTATTGTTTTATCCAAGACTTAGCAAATTCACAAGCCTTGTAGTCTCCATTTACTTTGATATACGTGTCTTCCGCGTTTTCTGCTTTCCACGCATTGATTTCTTTTAACTTTTTTTGCTGAAGAGCCAACTCGCGAATACGTGTATAATCTTTACTAAATTCAGCTACATGCTCTGGTATTTTTTTAGTGACAGTTATCACTTTAAAAAAGACTTTTGCAGTTCTTGGCTCCGTATCTTTAATAACTGGAGATACTTCATTTTCTTTCAAATCTACAACTTGACCGTAAATTGCAGGATCTATTTTTGTCAGTTCAAATCTTCTATCGCCAGTTGCTGAGTTGATGAGCTGACCCCCGCTTTCTTTGGTTTCTTTCTCGTCGGATACTTCTCTGGCCGCATCTTTAAAACTCACTTCCCCATTCACAATCTTCTCGCGAACTATTTCGATTTCTTTTCTTGCTTTTTCAATAGCTTCTGAACTGATCTCAGGGTAAAGCAGGATATGTCTTACATCCACCTGCTGACCTCTAATCTTATCTACCGTAAGAATATGCCATCCAAATTCAGTTTCAAAAGGCTTACTGATCTCACCTTCTCTTAAGCTAAAGGCTGCATCTTTAAATTCTTTGACATACGGATCTTCTCTGGTAAGTGTAATCTTACCGCCGGAACTTCTTGAACCTCTGTCTTCAGAGTATAATACAGCTTTTGTTGCAAAACTCCCTCCGGCTAAGACATCATCTCTAAAAGAATTCAGCTTATCCACAACGGCTTGTCTTTCCTTTTCTCCAACTTCCGGCTTTACAATAATTTGAGCTAATTCAACCTCATCATTTATCAAAGGGATTTCATCCTCAGGAATAGATTCAAAAAAGTCTCGTGTTTCTTCTGGAGTAATTTCAACCTCATCCACGATAGCCCCCTGCATTTCTTCTGCTAGCATACGTTGAGTATTGATTTCGTTGAGTTGCTCTCTAAGCTCATCTTCAGTATCAATTTTATAAAAGCTAAGCAGCTTGTCCATACTTCCTACCTGACTCACAAATTGATTGATTTGCTGGTCTGTAAAGCTTGCAACGCGTTCTGGATTAAAGGGCAAACTGTCTAGTTTGGCATGATGAGCAAACAACTTATTTTCCATAATCGTTTCTGCAACATCACAATAGGTAATTTCACCTATTTGCTGATTTCTCATATCCAAATAAGCCTTGGAAATATCGCTTTCCAAAATCAAATAATCTCCGACGACTGCCGCCACACCGTCAATTTTAACCCGACCATCTTTGGTCACTTTGGTAGCCGCTAAAATCTCCGGACTAAATTCAGACTCTTTTAAAAGGTTATCCTTTTCATCGATGGTAACCTGCGCTGAAGTCATGATACTCATGAATAAAACACTTGATAAAATACTTAGGTTAATAGACTTCAAATTCATTATTTTTTGTAGCATCTTTTGTAATCTCTTTTTCAATTTTCTTAGAAATATTTGTCTTTTTTCTGTTGAGCAAAATTTGCTCAATCGTAGGCCTCACATAGCTTAAAGGCGCTTCTTCATTGCGTTTTAATATCGAATTTATATAGATAAAATAAATATCATTTCCATCCTCACTTTCAAACTCCAGAAAGTTCCTTTCCTTCAATAACTCAGACTTTTCTAGCTCTATATTTTTGTTTTCTTTGAATTCTGTCATTACGTCTGAAATGCGAACCCAAATAGAATCTTTCAAAGATAAGGATTTGAATTCCAAAGATTTCTCCTGCAATGATAGCATATCTTCAGGATTAAAACGTAAAAATTGGCGTTTTATGTCGCGCAAAGATTTCATTTTCTTATCAAGTTGCAAATAACGCAATTGGACTAAGTCTTCGTTCAATTTAAAATTAGCACTATTGTTTCGATAATACGCTAAAACGCTTGCCGAATCAATCTCCTTGGTCAATTCCCTTCTAATTAGAGCATCTTTATAGGCCTTTTTAAACAACTGCTCCTCGTACCGCTTGGATAATTCTCTGAAATCATTTTGCTGATCTTCTGGCAAATTCAGCTTTGCTCTATCGAGCAAAAGCTTATCTGTAGCCCAGTTTTGAATATAGCTCTTGGCGGTTATAGCACTATCTTCATAAGAAAGATTGTTTGAAATATGATTTCCTAATTCTTCAAACGTCAAATAATGATCATTAACTCTAGCCACATAGTTCGTGTTTTCTTTTTCAGAGAAAAAAGAACACGAAGTGAAAGCCACGGATATTAAAATCAGGATTAAAAAATTTTTAGTTTTCAAGTTTATCTTTTAATATTTTTAAAACGTCATTATTGATAATAACAGTGTAATTTTTTCTCAATTCTGAAATCAATTGTCGTTCCTTTTTTTCTTGTAGAATACTTATAATTTCCCCACTTACTTGATCAAATTCAGGAATTTTAGCCTTTTCAACTTCATTAACCTGCATCATCAAAAACTGATCCGAATGTTTGTAAATTTTACTCAAGCCTTCTTCAAACTTAAAATTTTCAGGAAGTTTTAAAGAAGATTTCTCTAAAAGTACTTCTTCTGAAATAATTTCCTCTGGCAATTGAAATAAACTGTCATTAGTACTTCTGCTTTGTAATTCGGACGCTAAAGATTCTAAGGTTTTTTTGCTTTTCGAAGTATAGAGCTGACCTCTCACTTTTTGTGGAATCTTAAAATCCGACGCATTGGCAGAATAATACTTTTTTTGCAGAAGTGTATCCTCTGCCACAGGTTCCCAGATTTTTTCTTTCATGTAATCAAAAATCAAAACGCCATTTTTATAGCCTTCAATTCGGTCTCCAAACTCTTTGTCAGTTTCTGGTAACCTTGTTTTGTGATAAGCCAAAAGCTCGCTATACACCAAATCGTCAATAGCATTTTCAACAACTACTTTAAAAGCTGGCAAATCTGAAAAGCTACGCTGCTGTCTTTCTAAATAAGCTCCAAAAGTCGCATAATCCACAGTTCTGTCCTCGACTTTTATAATGTACCTGGAAGCTGATTTTTTCTGAGGCTCATATGTCCATTTACCCTGGGTAAAACTGGAATCGATTAAACTCAAGAAATGATCCTTAGCATCTTCATTTATTTCGACCTCATACAAGCTCTCCAGGTCTTCTTTAATCTTAGTAATCAAATATTTAGATCGTGAAGAACTTTTTAACCTTTTCTTGTAGTCTTCCTTTACCTCATCATAAGGTTTTAAGGGAATGCTTTCAATTAATTTGACAATATGCCATCCAAATCGGGTTTTGAAAGGCTTCGTATAATCACCCTCCTTTTCCAAATCATAAGCCTTGTTTTCATATACTTTTGAATTTAATCCCCCTAAACTAAAAACCGGAACATAACCTCCATCACCAGCCGTATTAGGATCTTGACTGTATTGCTTAGCAAGCTCATGAAAATCATCACCTTCTTCTAGCCGCTTATAAATTTTTTGAATTCTCACCTCGGCATCTTGAAGCGAATCACTGGCTAATACCATAATATGAGCCGTTTTGAGCTGACCTTTAGAGAGGCGCTCCCCGGTCTTCTTTATGATATGATAGCCAAAATCTGTTCTTACTGGATTTGAAATTTCACCAACGTCAAGCTTATAAGCCGTATCTTCAAATTCATAAACCATTTTAAATGCATTGAACCAGTTCATATCACCAGCATTGGATTGAACAGAAGGATCATCGGAATACTGTTTGGCTAAAGTTTCAAAATCCTCTCCATTCTCCATGCGTTTCCTTATCATCAATGCCTTCTGATAGACTTCAGTAGTATCTTCTTCATACTTAGGCAAATTCAGTAAAATATGACTTGCTCTAACTTCGGTTTTAGTCCTGTCATAGGTCTCTTTAACCATAGCTTCAGTAACTTCACCATTGGAAATATAACTGTCTGCAATTTGTTTATAATATCTTCCAAATTCCTTTTTGAAAGACGAAAGCGTATCTAATTGAATAGCGTAAGCCGACTTTAATTTTAAATGGAAATTGACATATCGCTCCAGATGTTTTTCGACAGACTCAGAAGAAGCAGAGACGATATCAGAATTCTTTTGGTAGGATGTAATAAACTCATCCACCTTATATTCTTGCCCATCGATTTGGAAAAGAGTTTGGCCCTCAATTTGGGCATTTGCTGCAAAACCAATACATAATGCGCTTAGGCAAAAACTTAAAAGGGACTTCATTTTTTTATTTTGAACGCAAAAGTAAGAAAAATGCTACTGCTCACAACGTTTAAGTTTTGTTTAAAAGATTGAGTTCTTGTTTTGTACTTTTCAGATTAAGATTAAACTTGTAGCATGACATACACGACCGAAATTATCATCGATAGGCCCAGAGAAGAAATCATCAAAGTCTTTGAAGACAGCAGCCTCCTTCCCCATTGGCAACGCGGTTTAAAGCGGAGTCGTGTCATTAGCGGTAAAGAAGGTGAAGTAGGTAGCAAGCGAAAACTCTACATCAGCATTGAAGGCCAGTCCATCAAAATGACAGAAACCATCATTAAAAAGAATCTCCCAGAAGAATGGCATGGCAACTACACTGCTAAAGGGATGGAAAGTATTCAAAAAAATTATTTTGAGGCCATTGAAGACCATAAAACCAAATGGACCTCCTATAGTGAATTCAAATTTTCTGGCTTTATGAAACTTATCAGCAAACTCCTTCCAGACATCTTCAAAAAACGCTCAGTTCTGGTGCAGCAGGACTTTAAAGCTTTTATCGAAGAGGGTAAGAGTGTGAAAACAAATTAAGTAAGGTTTGATTTATAATTAATATTGACTTTATTTGTAAAAAATTTTAAAAATGAAACACTTTATTTGGATTGCATTACTCACAATGAGTCTAACTTCTTTTGCACAGACCAAAGTAGGAACCGTCAATAACGAATACATTCTTTCTAAGATGCCAGAAATTAAGGATGTTGAGGAAAAACTTAAGGTTTATAGTGCTAAGCTTGATAGTACCATTCAGGTGAAATATGAAGCCTACCAAGTAGTTGTAGAAGAATACAACCAAAAAGAACAGGAAGGCATGAACGATGTGATGAAAAAAATTAAACAGAAAGAAATCATCGATCTTGAAGAAGACCTTAAAAATTTACAGCAAAATTCTTCTAAAATGCTTCAAATTCAGCAAGATGAATACTTAAGGCCGCTGTACACTAAAATAGGCAGAGCTTTGGAAGCTATTGTTAAGGAAGAAGGTTATACTCAAATTTTTGATGAAAACAACAGTATTATTTACATCGATCCAAAATTTGACCTAACACTGAAAGTTCTCGAAAGACTGGGTATAGAAGTCCAAGAAAACGCAGAAGTTGTTCCAGAAGAAAAACCTGGAAACTAATAATACCACTTGTGTTCTATAACTTAAAAAGGCTCGAAATGTAAATTTCGAGCCTTTTTAAGTTATATCAATTGTTTAATCGGTGCTTATCGGCTGTAATTGGGTGCTTCTTTAGTGATGGAAACACTATGCGGATGACTTTCCATGATTCCCGAAGCTGTAATTTGAACAAAACCACCAGTTTCCTTAAGGGTTTTGATGTCTTTTGCTCCGCAATAGCCCATACCCGCTCTTAAACCACCTATAAACTGAACCATGCTTTCTACCAGTTCGCCTTTATATGGCACACGGCCTACGATGCCCTCCGGCACTAACTTCTTAATATCGGCTTCCACATCCTGGAAATATCGGTCTTTAGATCCTTTATCCATTGCTTCTATAGAACCCATTCCTCGGTAAGATTTGAATTTTCTGCCTTCGTAAATAATGGTCTCACCCGGGGATTCTTTAGTTCCAGCCAGCAGTGAACCCAGCATCACACAATCTGCTCCTCCGGCAATAGCTTTTGGAATGTCACCCGTATAGCGAATGCCACCATCAGCTATCACAGGAACTCCCGTGCCTTTTAGGGCTTCAGAAACTTCCATTACAGCAGAAAGTTGAGGAAATCCAACACCTGCGACAATTCGCGTTGTACAAATAGAGCCCGGACCAATACCTACTTTTACGGCATCTGCGCCAGCATCCACCAAATACTTAGCAGCTTCAGCAGTGGCTATATTCCCAACTACAACATCGAGTTTTGGAAATTCCTTTTTGATGCGTTTTAAAACATCGACCACACCTTTGGTATGCCCGTGAGCTGTATCGATGACCACAGCATCTACTCCGGCATTAACCAAAGCAGAAGCTCTTTCTACTATATCACTGGTAACACCCAAAGCTGCTGCAACCCGTAATCTCCCGTAGCTATCCTTGTTGGCAAAAGGCTTTTGAGTGAGTTTGGTTATATCTCTAAAGGTGATTAAGCCAACGAGCTTGTTGTCTTTATCGACCACTGGTAATTTTTCGATTTTATGCTTTTGTAAAATAACCTCAGCTTCTTTAAGCGAAGTGCCTTCACTTACGGTGACCAGGTTTTTGGCCGTCATGACTTCTTTGATGGCCCTATCATTCTTCTGCTCGAAACGCAAATCACGATTGGTTACGATACCAATCAATCTATAGGCATCGTCTACAATAGGGATCCCACCAATGCTGTGTTCTCTCATGCTGTCGTTGGCATCTTTTACCGTAGCGGTAATAGGCAGGGTGACCGGATCTATGATCATACCGCTCTCAGCACGCTTCACCCGTCTTACTTTGAGCGCCTGCTCCTCGATTGTCATGTTCTTATGAAGTACACCAATTCCACCTTCCTGAGCAATTGCAATGGCCATCCTGGATTCTGTAACCGTATCCATGGCTGCAGAAACTATTGGAACATTTAGTGTTATGTTTTTGGTGAATTTGCTTTCAATACTTACGGTTCTCGGCAGAACGTCTGAATAAGCAGGTACTAAAAGAACATCGTCATAGGTAAGCCCCAGTCCTTTTACTTTTGAATTTGTCATTGCAATTAGATTTAATTGCGTGCAAATATACATGATTTGTAATTAAGTAACTGAGACTTTAAGGTTTAGTTTAGAAGGTGGAAATTTTGATTCCTTTTTGGATTATTTCCTCTGATTACAATTTCTAAAAATTAATCATAAAATTTGATTTAAAAGGAATTTTCAACATTTAAACTAATGTTGTCTAAGGAGCTTTTCTGCTTACACAAAAGCTGGAATTAAGTATATTTTCCAATTCTGCTGAAAAACCACAACTAATAAAATAGCTTTCCTGACAGATATTTATTTTTAAACCAATGCATTGATTTGCGAAGAGTCCAAACAAAAAAGGCCTGAGATTCTGGATGAATTCACGAGCTCAACCATATCTTCAATTTTCATATCCTCAAATGTGGTAAAAATATTAATATCTGCGCTCCGCCCTCTGGCAACATGCTCTTTCAAATCCCCTTGCCTCACGTCCAGATTTGTATTTTTCGGAAATCTCACCATATAATTTAATCTCTTTATATCATCTGAAGTAAAACAATTCTCCTCTTCACAAACGACATGAACATTGAGCGTTCCTTTCCAGTTTTGAGACATGAGAATTGATGTCAAAATCGACAAATTATTATTTCCAATGTCAAAAGATTCTTTCCAGTCTGACGGAATATTTTTTAACCAAAGGTGAATACTTTTCTCTATAGCCAGGCTTGCCGTAGAATAGGGAATATACAAAAGCATACCGTAGTCATTCTTGCGCGTATCCTGATACAACTTATTTATATTTTCTGGCACATAATCGGAAGAATCCAAACTTACAAAGATTGTATTTGGTTTAAAAAACGCTGCATTTAAGGATTGCATACTTGCATTTACGGTGGGATTAAAGCCTTCATTATCGACCATGGTATAAGAAGCCGATAATTTCAGCTCAGAAAATTTTCTGACTGATTTTATGACAAATGACTGGAGATACCTCTGCTCTTTTTCATCTGTATTTTTCAGCAGCAAAATCTTTGCCGACCCTTGAGGCTTTATGATAGAATAAATGAGTTTAAATGAACTTCTTAAGTCCTTAGCTCTTATAACAGGAACCAACAGGTCCGGCCGCCAGGACCTTACCTCCTTCTCTTTTCTTAGCTCGTTGCTCTTCTTTGTAGCCCATTCTGCTAAAGCTGTAAACAAACCACTTCTGGAGTCACCAGCTTCAGATTTAAGCCTCAGGCTCATCAGGTATAAATAAAAAACAATGATGAATACCAGCGAAAAAATAGCTACCATAACGTTTAAAATAAACATCATAGCAATAGAACCCAAAGCTCCCAGAGCAGGAATAATCATACTCAGCCTGAGTGTAGGCCTAAAGCTAGGTAAATTGAGAGATTGCTCTATCAAAACTATAACATTGACCATAGCGTAAGTAATCATGAAAAACATAGTAATTAAAGGAGCAATGGTATTAAGATTTCGAAGTGACAATCCAATAATAACAATGACTGTTGTAATCAACATGGCATGTACAGGCTCACCTCTTCGTGATGATCGTTTAGCTATAAATTTACTTTTGGGTAGAATATTTTTTTCGCCTAAAGCAAGTAAAATTCTTGGTGCTCCCACAAATGAGCCAAGTGCAGAAGATAAAGTTGCACCCAGTAAACCGGCTAAAACAATAGGAGGATATAGTGATTTTTCAATGAAAATATTATAATTATTCACAAGTTCCTCTGGACTTGCAATTAAAGCTGCTACAAAAGCAAGAGAGATGTATATTATCGTAGTCAAAACCACTGATGTAAGTGTACCATATGGAATGCTTTTTCGGGGATTGGTCAGGTCTCCAGACATATTAGCCCCTGCCATGACACCTGTAACAGCCGGAAAAAACACCGCAAATACTATCCAAAAAGAATCACCTCCCGTACCATCGTCAGAGCCTGCAAAATCTCCGATCCATTGAAAGTCATAATTTAAATCATGAATAAAAAGTGATCCAAAAATAGAAACCAGAGAGAACACTATAATTCCTAAAATAATATACTGGATTTTAAATGCGAAACTTGTGCTGATAAAAGCAATCCCCATGATTACCGAAAAAACAGCTGCATCAAGTATCAAAGGATTAAACTCTGGTAAAAGCATTTGTAAACCTTCTCGAAACCCGAAAACATACATAGCAACAGCAATGGCCTGAGCAAAATAGAACGGTATACCTATGGCACCGCCTATTTCTACTCCCAAAGATTGAGAGATTAAACTAAACGCTCCCCCACTCCCAATACGCACATTGGTTGTAATAGAGGACAAACTCAGCGCTGTGGTGAAAGTGATTGCAACTGCAAGTAAGACAATACCAATAGCACCGCCAACCCCTGCATTACCTACCACCCAGGAATATCGAATGTACATTATCACACCTAAAATTGTGAGCGTAGTTGGTGTAAATACACCAGCAAAAGTGCCAAAGGTTTTTTTAGGTTTTTTACTTTGTTCCAAATTCAAATCAGTCTTTATTTAAGCATATTTTATTCAAGGTATTGCATATACAATACTTATCAGATTATTAAAATTATGATTTTTAACCTAAACCCAAATAGTGAAAACAATAAAATCTGTTTTATTTTAAATCTATTGAAAAACTCTGTGTGAGGGATTGCAGTGGTTAACCATAAAAAAAGCCTGCCCCTGACAGATATCATCAGGGGCAGGCTTTTTTATAAAATATCGAAATCACTTTGTTCATCGGTATAAGTGAATAGCACCCATTTTGCAAGCTTAAGCTTGTAAAACCAAAGTTTCAATAAACTCATCCCGAATCCACTGCGTTCATCGGGATAAGCGATCCGAACACCTTCCAATGCCAAAGCTTTGGGCATTGGAAGATGGCTCACTGCTTACATATTTCTACGGTACTGGCCACCGACCTCAAACAAGGCTTCGGTGATTTGTCCTAAAGAACAGTATTTGGTCGCTTCCATCAATTCTTCGAACATGTTCTCATTCTTGATAGCAGCTTCCTGAATGCGTTTCAGCTGATCCTGAGCTCTGTCTTCATAAACATGATGCAACTTGGTAAGTGTGTTGATCTGGTATTCTTTTTCCTCTTCAGTAGCTCGGATGACTTCCCTTGGTTTTACCGTTGGCGATCCCTTGGAACTCAAAAACGTATTCACCCCGATAATTGGGAATTCTCCCGTGTGTTTAAGGGTTTCGTAATGCAGACTTTCTTCCTGTATTTTGCTGCGCTGGTACATGGTTTCCATAGCACCGAGCACCCCGCCACGCTCTGTAAGCCGGTCAAATTCCAGCAATACAGCTTCCTCGACTAGGTCTGTCAATTCCTCGATGATGAAGGAACCCTGGATTGGATTTTCGTTTTTGGCCAAGCCTAATTCTTTATTGATAATCAGCTGGATAGCCATAGCACGTCTTACGGATTCTTCGGTTGGTGTGGTGATCGCTTCATCGTAGGCATTGGTGTGTAACGAATTACAGTTATCGTAAATCGCATATAGCGCTTGTAGGGTCGTACGGATATCATTAAAGTCGATTTCCTGGGCATGAAGCGATCTTCCTGAGGTCTGGATGTGATATTTCAACATCTGTGCTCTAGAATTCGCGCCATACTTATCTCGCATAGCCTTAGACCAGATACGTCTGGCCACTCTGCCAATCACCGCGTATTCCGGATCGATTCCGTTGGAGAAAAAGAAACTCAAGTTAGGTCCGAATTTATTGATGTCCATGCCTCGGCTCAGGTAATATTCAACGTATGTAAACCCGTTGGAGAGAGTCAGAGCCAGTTGCGTAATTGGGTTAGCCCCAGCTTCAGCAATGTGGTAACCCGAAATAGAAACCGAATAAAAGTTTCTTACTTTGTTTTCGATAAAATACTCCTGGACATCTCCCATCAAGCGGATCGCAAATTCGGTGGAGAAAATGCAGGTGTTCTGGGCCTGATCTTCTTTAAGGATATCGGCCTGAACCGTTCCGCGAACCACTGCTATGGTTTCCATTTTGATCTCCTGGTAAACATCTGCCGGCAGGACCATATCGCCGGTCACGCCAAGCAGCATCAAACCCAGTCCGTTATTGCCTTCAGGAAGTTTGCCCTGATAGGTGGGACGCTCGCTGCCGTTTTCTTGGTATATCTTTTTGATCTTGGTTTCAACTTCTTTTTCAAGACCGTTTTCCTTGATGTATTTCTCACACTGCTGATCGATGGCTGCGTTCATAAAAAAACCGAGCAACATCGGCGCTGGTCCGTTTATAGTCATACTCACAGAGGTCATGGCATCAGCCAGGTCGAATCCTGAGTAAAGTTTCTTGGCATCGTCCAGACAGCAAATAGAAACTCCTGCATTCCCGATTTTACCATAAATATCTGGTCGGTGATCGGGGTCGTTTCCATACAGGGTCACAGAATCGAATGCTGTAGACAGTCGCTTGGCAGGCAGACCGGCACTCACATAGTGAAATCTGCGATTCGTACGTTCCGGACCGCCTTCACCGGCAAACATTCTAGTAGGGTCCTCTCCTGTTCTTTTGAATGGGTAGAGTCCCGCCGTGTAAGGGAATTCGCCTGGTACGTTTTCCTGCAGTAACCACTTGAGCAGGTCTCCCCAGGCTTTGTATTTCGGCAAGGCTACCTTTGGGATTTTTAAATGGGAAAGAGACTCCGAGTAGGTATCAATTTTGATTTCTTTGTCTCTTACTTTGAAGGTGTAAACATCGTCGGTATATTTCTGAACGACATCTTCCCAGCCTAAAATCTTCTCCCAGTTGTAAGGATCGAAATCCATTTTAACCCGGTCAAATTCTTTTTTAAGCAGATCGACTAATGTCTCATTTTCCGGAATAGTCACCTCTTCCAAATGGCTTTCTTCGATGCCATTTTTATCCAGCTGAAGTTTCGAATTGGTGGCACTTTCCAGGGTTTTAAAAATACCGTAAAGCCTTTGAGCGACTTCTACCTGTGCGTTTGCTTTCTCATCGTAAGAGCGGTTGCTTTCTGAAATCTCTGACAAGTAACGTGTTCTTGCAGGCGGAATCACAAATATTTTCTCTGACATCTCATCGGTAATCTGGTAATCACTCTTAAGGCTTGTAGATGTTTTTTCAGACAATTGATCCATGATTCTTTTATAAAGAATGTTCATCCCTGGATCATTGAACTGAGAAGCAATAGTTCCATACACCGGGAGCGTTTCCGGTTTCGCATCCCACAGATTGTGATTGCGCTGGTATTGCTTTTTCACATCTCTCAGGGCATCTTTGGCACCGCGTTTATCGAATTTGTTGATTGCTACCAAATCAGCGAAATCCAGCATATCGATTTTTTCCAGCTGCGTCGCCGCACCAAATTCCGGGGTCATGACATACAGTGAAACATCGGAATGGTCCAGGATTTCCGTGTCGCTTTGTCCAATACCCGAGGTTTCTAAAATGATAAGATCGTAGTTGGCTGCTTTCATGACTTCCACAGCTTCCTGAACATATTTAGATAATGCGAGGTTGGATTGTCTAGTTGCTAATGAACGCATATACACTCTGGGTGAGTTGATAGCGTTCATACGAATTCTGTCCCCTAGCAGGGCACCGCCTGTTCTCCTTTTGGAAGGATCTACTGAGATAATTCCGATTTGTTTGTCATCAAAATCCACTAAAAATCGACGTACTAACTCATCGACTAAAGAGGATTTTCCTGAGCCTCCGGTTCCTGTAATTCCCAAAACAGGAACTTTATTCGTATTCTTCTTTTGGATGGGTTCGAAAACGGCTTTGAATTCATCGTGCCTGTTTTCTGCTAAAGAAATAAGCCTTGCAATAGTATTGACATCTTTCTGGTCTAAATTCTCTTTGGTCTTTTCTGGAGCTTTAAGTTCCGGCGTAGGAAAGTCAGATTTTTTGACCAGATCATTAATCATCCCCTGAAGTCCCATTTCACGCCCGTCATCCGGAGAATAAATTCTGGTAATGCCATAGTCCATCAACTCCTCGATTTCTTCAGTAAGGATAACGCCGCCACCACCGCCGAAGATTTTAATATGTCCGGCGTCTTTCTCCTGAAGCAAATCGTACATGTATTTAAAGTATTCGTTATGCCCTCCCTGATAAGAGGTCATGGCAATGGCATTTACATCTTCCTGAATAGCGGTATTAACGACTTCCTCAACACTTCTGTCATGACCGAGATGAATCACTTCCACGCCTGTGGACTGGATGATCCGACGCATCACGTTGATGGCCGCATCATGACCATCAAACAAAGAGGCGGCAGTAACAATTCGTATTTGGTGTTGTGGGGTATATGGTTTTTGTTGCTCCATTATGATATTAAATTATATATAATTTTTGAGGCGTGAAATTACGAAATATTCAATTTAAAGCTGAGGATTTAAGCTTAGAATAACGAAAAGTTGGATGGATAACGGCTTTAAACATCGTATATTGAGATTTAATGCAAAATAAATTCCATGAAACCTTCCATTTTATTAGTCATAATTGCTTTTTTTGTTTCTTCCTGTGCAGAACTCGGACAAATTTCAAGGGAAATTGCAAAGTCCGGAATGCTGAGCGAGCAGCAGATTGCAAATGGTTTACAGCAGGCTTTATCAAAAGGTGTAAAAGAGCAGGTTTCAAAATTAACTGAAGAGAACGGCTTTTATAACAATGCTCTCGTCAGGATCGGACTCCCGGAAGAATTGTCCACGATAGAAAGTACAATGCGAAGCTTTGGCCTTGATAACCTGGCAGATCAAGGTATTAAAGCTCTTAATGAAACTGCTCAGGAAGCTGTAAAAGAAGCTACCCCCATTTTTTTGAGCGCCATTCAAGACATGAGTTTTGAAGATGCCAGACAAATAGTTTTAGGAGACAAAACAGCAGCAACAGCTTATTTAAGAGAAAGAACAAGAACTGAACTGTATCAAAAATTTAAGCCCATCGTTCAAGAAAACTTTCAAAAAGTGGGTGCCGATCAAATTTGGGATAATTTGATAACTCAGTATAATCAAATTCCATTCACCGATAAGGTGAATCCTAATCTGACTGACTATGTCACCAATGAAGCTTTACAAGGGGTTTATAAAATGATAGAATTGGAAGAAATACAGATCAGAAATGACTTAAATGAAAGATCTACAGAATTGATGAGACGAGTGTTCGCCTTACAAGATTAGCAGGTCTTAAGCGGATAAGACTGATGCTGTAAACTTTTGATGAAATTTATAACCTGTGTATTAAATATAGTGGGCTGCTCTACATTTACAACATGGCCGCAATTTTTTAAAACAAATAACTTGGCTTCTTTGTGGGTTTCAGAAATTTTCCTCACTGCTGGTAAAAACAAATAATCCTGTTCACCCATCATGTATAACGAAGGAATATCAATAGCTTTCTGCCTAAAGAATTTCAGTAAGGGATTGATTTCGGAAGTCAGTTTAAACCAGCGAATAAATTCTTTCTGGTATAGTTTTTTAGCCTCATTCACAAAAAGATTCCTGGATTTCTTATGGTTTTTCCTGGGCATAATAATAAACGCAAACAGCTTATACAAAATCATATAAGGAACAACTGACTTGAATATAACACCCACATTCATCAGAAATCGAGATCTGACGTTCATTTTCATAATCGCCCCACCCATAATCATGCTGGAAACCCGTTCCGGGTAATTCTCTGCTAAATTTCTGATCAGGATTGTTCCTAGAGAAATCCCTACAAAATGGGACTTTCGAATGTTATTGACATCCAAAACTTCAATGATATCGTTGGTGATTGCGTCAAACGTGTAGTTTTCATCCAGGGAATCCTGAAGCTTAGGGTTGGAATTCCCATGCCCTCTCAGGTCGAGAAGCAAAACATTAAATTGAGACTTAAAGGCTCTCAACTGCTTAAACCATATCGAAGAGCTTCCACCAGCACCATGTACAAAAGTCACCCAGTCCTGGGATGATTTATGAATATAAATGGAATGGTGTATCAAGCTTTAATTTTCGCAAATATACACAGATATCTGATTACTGGAATAAAGTCTCCGAATCCTAGCAAAACTTTATAATTTGTCCCTAAGCTGACCGAAGTAATCAAAAGCTTTGAGCAACCTTGACCCATACCAGCTGAAATATTCCCCATCTACAATGTGGATCTGATCAGGATTCATTTCAAACTCCTTTTTATGCTGGTCTTTAAAGGGAAAGGGCTCCGAGGAAAGAAAGATGTAATCCACTGGCTTTAATTGATGGATATCCACTTCAGGATAGCGTGCCGAGTCATCATACACATTATCAAAATTGTTCAGTTTCAGCATATAATCGATAAAAGTAGACGAACCGACAACCATCCAGGGATCTCTCCATATGAAATAAGCTACTTTCAATGTTGGCTGATGCCGGGTTTCTCTGCTGAACTTGATAAAGCTGGTTTGGATGTCATCCGCAAGCTGACTGGACCTTTCCGGTATAGAAAAGAGTTCCCCCAGGTCTCGAATCAACTGAAGTAAATCTTCAATAGAATTAATATCACTGACATATACAGGATGAGATTCAGATAACTGTTCTATATCCTCCAACTCATTTTCTTCCTTATTGGCTAAAATAAAATCAGGACTTAGCGCCTGTATGGAATCGTGTTTGATGTTTTTAGTACCCCCGATGACCTCGGCATGGGTTCGTATATCCTGAGGATGCACACAAAATTTTGTGACGCCCAGCAGTTTATGCTTCACTCCTAAGTCAACCAGCATTTCGGTAAGACTCGGCACCAGGCATACAATGCGTTCGGGAATAGTGTCAACATCCAGGGCTCTGTGTAATTGGTCTTTCATAAATAAACTAAAAAAAATACCAGCAGAAAGTGATCTGCTGGTATAAGTTCAATGCTTTTTACTGAATTATGCTGTCGGTGCCCAGGAAGAACATAACATTCCGGGAGCCGCTTTGGTAGGATGTGCACAAGTTGAAGTGCCATGCTTTTCACAATTCGAACAGCTTCTTTCATTCTTAAGTTCTGCTTTCATATCAAATAAATCGCAGGTATATTTTTGAGACACCAAAACCTCATGCTTACTGCAGAACGTCCCTTCAATTAAATTTTTACAATTGCTGCAATTATTCGCGAATCTAATAGCCATATGATTAAGTTTTAAAGATTATTTCAATTTTTTTACCAATATAAAGAGAAGCAAAAGTAATTCTGTTAAAAATTGAGTAAATCCCTATAATACATTATTAGACTGATTAAAAATAAAAAGCACCTGTTTATCTAAACAGGTGCTTTTCAATTGCGATAATAAGTTAGAATTTATTTGACTTTGTCGACTACGGCTTTAAAAGCTTCTGGATTGTTCATAGCTAAATCCGCAAGGACTTTTCTATTCAATTCGATGTTGTGAGCTTTCACTTTTCCCATAAACTGAGAATAGGATAAACCATGTAATCTCGCAGCTGCATTAATTCTTATGATCCAAAGTGACCTGAAATTTCTTTTCTTGGTCTTGCGGTCTCTGTAAGCATATAACATTGCTTTTTCGACTGCATTTTTGGCTACTGTCCAAACGTTTTTACGACGTCCGAAATAACCTTTAGCTTGCTTCATTATTTTTTTACGTCTGGCTCTGGAAGCGACAGAATTTGTTGATCTTGGCATATTTTAAAGTTTTTTGTAGCAGGCAGTTACGAGTAACATTTTATGAGCCTAACTCCATGGATTAATAATTAACCTTGTTTGCTTATTTTAAGCGTAATTGAGTTTTGATGCTGTGCTCATCGGCTTTGTCTACTAGACCGCTATGAGTTAGCTTCAATTTTCTCTTTTTTGACTTTTTGGTCAAAATGTGACTTTTGAATGCATGTTTACGCTTTATTTTACCTGTTCCGGTAAGTTTGAAACGCTTTTTAGCACTCGACTTGGTTTTCATTTTAGGCATCTGAATGTATTTAGGATTATCGCAATTATTTTTTGGAAACCGGAGCAAGAATCATAATCATTCTTTTACCCTCCAATTTTGGCATCTGCTCTACTTTAGCTATATCTTCTAGATCCTGAGCTAATCTTAAAAGCAAGATCTGCCCTTTATCTTTAAAGACTATAGAACGCCCTTTAAAGAAGACAAAAGCTTTTAGCTTGGCACCATCTTTAAGAAACTTCTCTGCATTTTTCTTTTTGAATTCGTAATCATGGTCATCTGTATTGGGACCAAAACGAATTTCTTTAACCACGACCTGAGTCGTTTTTTGTTTGAGCTGTTTTTCTCTCTTTTTCTGTTCGTACAAGAATTTCTTGTAATCCATAACTTTACAAACAGGAGGATCTGCCTTAGGAGATATCTCTACTAAATCCAGCTCCTGTTCTTCGGCCATGGCCAAAGCTTCTTTGAGTGAATAAATATCTACTTTAACATTCTCACCAACGACACGAACCTTTGGAGCTCTTATCTTCTCGTTGATCTTGTGAGGGTTTTCTTTAATCTGCCTCGGGGCCTGTCTTGATTTTTTTCTACGTATTGCTATGGCTATCTATTTTTTAATTAAACTTCAAATTTATATACTTCTTTATCGGTTTCGACTTGTAAGATCTTGGCAAAACTTTCTATGGGCATTTCTCCCAGATCATCTCCCCCATGCTTTCTTACGGAAACGGTTTCGTTTTCAACTTCCGCTTCCCCTATGATCAGCATATAAGGAATTTTATTCATCTCAGCTTCACGGATTTTCTTACCCATGGTTTCACCTCGATTGTCGAATATGGCGCGAATTTCGTGTTTTTTCAGTAAACTTAAAACTTTTTTAGAATAATTTTCATATTTCTCACTGATTGATAGGATAATAGCTTGTTCTGGCATTAACCATAAAGGGAAATTCCCTCCTGTATGTTCAAGCAAAATCGCTATAAAGCGTTCTAAGCTGCCAAATGGCGCTCTATGGATCATCACTGGTCTGTGCATTTCATTGTCACTTCCCTTGTATTCCAGTTCAAATCGCTCCGGAAGATTATAATCCACCTGGATAGTTCCCAGCTGCCATTGTCTCCCCAAGGCATCTTTGACCATAAAATCCAGTTTTGGTCCGTAGAAAGCAGCTTCGCCGGTTTCTACTTTATAATTAAGCCCTTTTTCTTCGGCTGCATTTAAAATGGCCGCTTCTGCTTTTGTCCAGTTTTCATCGGAACCGATATATTTTGAAGGATTTTCAGGATCTCTCAACGAAACCTGAGCTGTAAAGTTTTCGAAGCCTAAGGCACCAAATACATACAGAACCAAATCGATTACTTTTTTGAATTCTTCATCCAGCTGTTCAGGCATGCAGAAAATATGGGCATCATCCTGGGTAAAACCTCTAACTCTGGTCAGTCCATGAAGCTCTCCACTTTGCTCATAACGGTAGACCGTACCAAATTCTGCATAACGCTGTGGCAAATCCCGGTAACTCCAGGCCTGTGAATTGAAAATCTCACAGTGATGTGGACAATTCATCGGTTTTAAAAGGTACTCTTCTCCATCCTGAGGTGTTTTGATAGGCTGGAAACTATCCTCTCCATATTTTTGATAATGTCCAGAAGTCATATATAATTCTTTCTGACCAATATGCGGAGAAACCACGGGCTGATAGCCTGCTGCTTCCTGAGCGTCTTTCATAAATTTCTCGAGACGGTCTCTAAGCGCCGCTCCTTTTGGCAACCAAAGCGGCAGACCCTGCCCCACCTTCTGAGAAAATGTAAATAATTTTAATTCTTTCCCCAGTTTTCTATGATCGCGTTTTTTGGCTTCTTCAAGCAGCGCGAGATACTCCTTTAATTCTTTTTGTTTAGGAAATGATATTCCATAAATCCGGGTCAACTGTGGATTATTCTCATCACCTCTCCAGTAGGCTCCAGCGATATTCATCAGCTTTACAGCCTTTATAAAACCTGTGTTTGGAATATGTCCGCCTCTGCATAAATCAGTAAAGTCATCATGATCACAAAATGTAATCGTGCCCTCTTCAAGATTCTCTATCAACTCAACTTTAAAAGGGTTGTTTTTGGATTTGTAATACTCTAAAGCTTCAGATTTCGTCACTTCACGCATTTCAAAATCATGCTTGCCTCTGGCGAGCTCCAACATCTTAGCTTCAATCTTAGGAAAATCATTTTCAGAAATAAGCTCCCCGTTAAGATCCACATCATAATAAAATCCATTTTCAATAGAGGGTCCAATGGTGAGATGAACATCCGGATATAATTTTAAGAGCGCTTGCGCCATCAGGTGCGAGGTGGAGTGCCAAAAAGCCTGCTTGCCCTCGTCATCATTGAAAGTCAATAGCACCAAATTACCATCGTCTTGAAGAGGAGTCGTGGTTTCAACAATAGTATCATTAAATTTTGCTGAAATCACATTTCTGGCTAAGCCTGAACTTATGCTTAAAGCAACCTGAAGAGGCGTTGTGCCCTTCTCATATTGCTTTACACTTCCGTCTGGTAAGGTAATATTGATCATTGATATTGATTTTGAGCAAAGATACTAGGTTAATATTTCTTTGCAACATGAAATCCTGTTTGTTTGGGGTTTTGTTGTCTTAAATATTTGATTAGTTAAAGCCTGAATAAGCCTTCTAAAAAGTTAGGATTTGTCAGCTTGAGCCTCTGGAAATTTTAGAAGTCTATTTAATATAAAGTGACGCTTTATACATGTTTTAACATCGAGCCTTTCGGCTTCGCTCAGGACAAGCTAAGTCGAGATGTATTTGGTTCTCGACTCCGCCTGCCTGCGTTCCGCTTAGGAAGGCAGGCTCGAAGTGTCAGTTCTAAATATCATAAAAACACAAAACCACTTCGCTAAAGTGGTTTTGTGTTTCGAAATAATGCTTTTGCTTATTTGATCAGTTTGAAACTTCTTTCTACAAAATTGGTGAGCTCCTCACCTTTTAAGAGATTTTGAGATAGCAACGCTAAATCTAAAGTTTGCTTGATCAGCGTTTCTCTTTTGGAATCTTCTTTTGCTTTCAGAATTTTAGAAATCAATGGATTGTTGGTATTGACAACCAAATTATACATCTCTGGCATATTGCCCATACCAAACATTCCTCCCCCACCGGTTTGCTGCATCTCTTTCATTCGACGCATAAATTCCGGCTGAGTAATCATCACAGGAGCTGTATCAGAATCTAAAGCTTCGAGTTGCACGCTGTATTTTTCCTTAGGTACAACCGTTTCAAAACTAGTTTTGACCGTTTCTTTTTCTTCATCAGAAAGTTTAGAAACCTGCTCAGATTCTTTTTTGATCAAGTTTTCAACATGATCGCTGTCTACTCTCACGAAAGAGACCTTTTGCTCGTTTTCCTGCTCCAGTTTTTGAATCAAGTGAGACACAATTGGGGAATCTAAAAGCAATACTTTATAGCCTTTTGCTTCTGCTCTTTTGATATAACTGTGTTGCTGATCTTTATTGGAAGCATATAAAACTACCAGCTTCCCGTCCTTATCGGTCTGCAGATCCGTTATTTCATTTTTAAGTTCATCAAAAGTGAAATACGTATTGTTTGTGGTTGGATACAATGCAAATTTTTGAGCCTTTTCAAAAAATTTATCTTCAGACAACATACCGTATTCAATCACCACCTTGATATCATTCCACTTCTTCTCGAAATCTTCTCTGTTGTCGTTGAAAAGCGACTTTAGTTTATCTGCTACCTTTCTGGTGATATAACTTGAAATCTTCTTCACAGCAGAATCTGCCTGTAAGTAAGATCTAGACACGTTGAGCGGAATATCCGGAGAATCGATAACACCTTTCAGCATAGTCAAAAATTCTGGCACAATCCCTTCTACATTATCGGTTACAAATACCTGATTCTGATAAAGCTGAATTTTATCTTTCTGAATCGACAAGTCATTTGTCAATTTTGGAAAATATAAAATACCGGTCAAGTTGAACGGATAATCTACATTCAAATGAATGTGAAATAAAGGCTCTTCAAATTGAGTTGGATATAACTCTCTGTAAAATGAATTATAATCTTTCTCCTCAAGTTCAGTTGGCTGTTTAGTCCACGCCGGATCTGGATTGTTGATTATATTATCAACCTTTATCTTTTTTGGTTCCTCATCTTCCTTGGCATCCTCCGCTTTTGGAAGCTCTTTTTCTTTAGTTCCGAATTTGATAGGAACTGGCATAAACTTGTTATACTTAACCAAAAGCTCGTTGATTCTGTGCTCTTCAAGAAACTCTTTCTCATCATCATTGATGTGAAGAATAATTTCAGTTCCTCTTTCAGTTTTATCGCCTTCTTCTAAAGTGAACTGTGTCGTTCCTTCGCAGGTCCAGTGCGCAGCAGGCTCGTCTTTCCAGGATTTAGTCTTGATTTCAACTTTGTTAGCGACCATAAATGCCGAATAAAACCCGAGTCCGAAGTGACCGATGATTCCTGTATCCTTAGCATCAGAATCTTTGTATTTTTCCAAAAACTCTTCAGCGCCGGAAAAAGCAACTTCATTGATGTATTTTTCAACTTCTTCCTTTGTCATCCCCACACCTTCATCAATTATATGAAGAGTTTGGTTGTCTTTATCTATTTTAACTTCAATCTTAGGTTGACCTACGTCAATTTTAGCTTCACCTATTCTCACCAGGTGATTCATTTTAAGAGTCGCATCGGTTGCGTTGGAAATAAGTTCTCTTAAAAAAATCTCGTGATCGCTGTAAAGAAATTTTTTGATCAGTGGAAAAATGTTTTCCACCGAAACATTAATATTACCTGTAGCCATATGAATTGTATTTAATTTTAAACATTAATAACAAACCGAATACCGCATATCGGTTTATGACAAACTGACAGAGATCTGTACATTTAACAAAAGATTTCGTTTAAAGTTGAGGTTTGAAGGTTAAACAATAATTATATTTGTGTATAAAATTTTAATTATGGCAGCTAAGACAAAAACTGAAAAAAAAGTATCCAAGATAGATATCATTACATATTATATGAATCATGTTTTAGAACATGAGCATAAACCGAAATCAGTTTACAAATTTGCTAAAGATCATAAGTTTGAAGAAAAAGATTTTTATAAGTATTTCGGAAATTTTGAGGCCTTAAGAGAGGAAATTTGGGAAAGCTTTTTCGAAAATGCACATACTTTAATGAGTCAAAATGAAGAAGTGGAACATTACAGTAGCAGAGAAAAAATGCTCACGTTTTTCTACACCTTTTTTGAAATATTGACAGCTAATAGAAGTTATGTCCTTTATGTCATTGAAGAAAATGAAGGTCAGCTAAATAATCTAAAACAACTTAAAGGTCTTAGACGACATATTAAATCCTTTGCCAAAGATTTAATTGAAGATGACAATGATGAAAAGAATTACAGTTTCTTAAAACGAAACGAAAGAATTTATTCTGAAGGCGCCTGGATTCAATTTTTGTTTTTGCTCAGATTTTGGAAAGACGACAAATCCGCTGATTTCGAGAAGACTGATGTGGCAATAGAAAAATCAGTAAATACAATTTTCGATGTCTTCGATAATACACCTCTGGAGAAAGTTTTTGATTTTGGAAAATTTCTCTACAAAGAAACAATGAAGTAATAGATGAAAACAATAGATAAAATCCCAACGGGAAAGTTTAGCAGAACCTCAAAACTTATTGGTACTGGCACGAAAGTCGGTGCGAATTATTTAAAATATTATTCTAAGAAGGCTTTTAATCCTGATCTAACCAGAGAAAGTCTGGATGAAGAAAACGCTTCTGATATATACGACGGTTTAAAAAACCTCAAAGGAAGTGCCCTGAAGGTAGCGCAGATGTTATCCATGGAAAAAAGCATACTCCCAAGTGCTTATGTGGAAAAGTTCAGCCTGGCGCAGTTCAGTGTCCCCCCACTTTCAGCACCCCTGGTAAGAAAGACCTTCAAAAAATACAACGGTAAATACCCGGAAGACATATTTGACAAGTTTACATCAGAATCCGTAAATGCAGCAAGCATTGGTCAGGTTCACCGGGCCGAGAAGGATGGCAATAAATATGCTATCAAAATTCAATACCCGGGTGTTGCCGACAGCATCAGTTCAGACCTGGCAATGGTAAAGCCTATAGCTACAAGGATGTTTAACCTGAAGGGCAAAGACTCTGAAAAATATTTCAGAGAGATAGAAGATAAGCTGATTGAAGAAACCGATTATATCCTGGAAGTTGAGCAAAGTAAGCGCATTTCTGAAGCCTGCGCCCTTATTCCGGGTCTTAAGTTTCCAAAATACTATGAAAATCTGTCCAGTGAGCGTATCATTACCATGGACTGGATGGAAGGCAAGCATCTCAGTGAGTTTGTAAAACAGGACTTTACTGAAGAGACTGGAAATGAAATTGGTCAAAGCCTCTGGAACTTTTATATGTTCCAGTTTCATAAATTGAAAGAAGTGCACGCAGATCCACATCCGGGTAACTTTTTGATCGATAAGGACAAGCATTTAATCGCTATTGATTTTGGATGTATCAAAAACATTCCAAATAAGTTTTATACCCCTTATTTTGAATTAGCTGAACCCGAAAACATCAATGATCCAGAGTTTTTCCTTCAAAAACTCAAAGAATTAGAGATTATAAGACCTGATGATTCAGAAAAGGAAATCCAGTATTTCTCCGCTTTGTTTCACGAAATGTTGAGTCTGTTTACGAGTCCTTTTCACAAGGAAACCTTTGATTTTGGAGCTGAAGAATTTTGGAGTAAGGTTTCCGGATTAAGCGAAAAATACAGCAGTGATAAGGAGCTGAGAAAAATGAATGGTAACAGAGGAAGTAAACATTTTCTTTATATCAACAGAACATTTTTCGGACTGTATAATTTACTGCATGATCTAAAAGCAAAAGTCGATATCAACGATTATAAAAAATATATGTAAGGCATTTAAGATGATTGGTTAGGTTGGTTGGAAAACGCTCTTTGAAATTAAGTAAAAGAGCGTTTTCTTTTTGCTTTTAAGATTATGAAATACGCAATAATACTTATCTTGCATTGATAAATACTTAAAAAAATGTATCAGTCTAAAATTATAGGATTAGGGAAATATGTTCCCGAGCAAGTGGTAACTAATGAGGATTTATGCCAGCTCATGGACACCACAGACGAGTGGATCCAGGAGAGAACAGGAATAAAGGAACGCAGGCACATCAAAAAAGGAGATGGCAACTCAACTGCCATCATGGGACTGAAAGCTGCAAAACAGGCCATTGAAAGAGCTGATATTGATAAAGATGATATAGAATTGATTGTCTTTGCAACCCTAAGTCCGGATTATTATTTCCCTGGATGTGGCGTTCAAATTCAAGAAAAACTTGGTATTAAAACCTGTCCGGCATTGGACGTCAGGAATCAATGCAGTGGATTTGTCTACGGACTCTCTGTGGCAGACCAGTTCATCAAAACAGGAATGTATAAAAATGTACTTGTCATTGGAAGTGAGAATCACAGCGGTGGTCTGGATATGACTACACGAAGCAGGCATGTATCTGTAATCTTTGGTGATGGTGCCGGTGCTGCCATTTTGACCAGAAGTGATGATGATTCAGGAATATTATCATCTCATTTACATTCTCAGGGAGAGTATATTGATGAATTATCGCTTAGAGGGCCATCAACAGAGAAGTGGGTGCCAGAAATAATAGCCGAAAACCCACAGGAAGACATCCCCTACTATCCGAAGATGAACGGACAGCTGGTCTTTAAAAATGCGGTCGTCCGGTTTTCTGAAGTCATTCAGGAAGGCTTAGACTTCAATGCTCTTAAAAAAGAAGATATTGACATGTTTATTCCCCATCAGGCCAACTTAAGGATATCCCAGTTTATTCAAAAGAAACTTGGCCTGGAAGACAGTCAGGTCCACAATAACATTCAGAAATTCGGTAATACCACCGCGGCCTCCATCCCCATCGCGCTTACCGAAGCCTGGGAAGAGGGTAAAATCAAAAAAGGTGACTTAGTTGTGCTGGCCGCCTTTGGAAGTGGATTTACCTGGGGCAGTGTGATTATACGCTGGTAAATTCCATAACCCGCTTAAATAAAAAAATCCTGTGAATTGAATTCACAGGATTTTTTTTGTTGGAGGTTTAGACGCCTTTATAGACTTACTTCACCTTCAGGGTCTTCCATTTTTTTGTCAGAAAGATCAATTCCTTTTTTCTTAACCGAGTCGAACATTACAGGAGTAGCTATAAAAACAGATGAATAGGTACCTACTAGCACACCAATGATAAGGGCGAACATAAATCCTCTGATACTGTCTCCGCCAAAAATGAATATAGCGATCAAAACAACGAGCGTGGTTAAAGAGGTATTGATGGTTCTGCTGATAGTTGAACTCACCGCTACATTGATCAATTTGTCCATTTTCCAGGTAGGATGATCATTGAAGAATTCACGAATTCTGTCAAATACAACCACGGTATCATTTAAGGAGTAACCAATCACCGTAAGAATTGCAGCGATAAAGGCCTGGTCAATCTCTAAACTAAATGGCAAGACATTGTATAACAAGGAGAATATACCTAACACTATAATCACATCATGAACAACCGCCGCCACTGCTCCTAGGGAGAATTGCCATCTTCTAAATCTTATCAGGATATAGAGAAACACAGCGATAAGCGAACCTATCACAGCGTAAAATGAAGCGGTCTTGATATCATCTGCAATGGTAGGATTCACTTTCATAGAGGACATGATTCCGTATTCTTTTTCCAAACTACTGTCACCTACTTTGAATTCATCTAAAGCAATTCCGTCTGGAAGGTAAGGCTGTAAATCATTGTATAAAATCATTTGTATTTCATCATCGATGATGGTACCTTCTTCCTCGATTTTATAGTTGGTTGTTATCTTAAGCTGATTGGAAGATCCATAGGTTTTGGCCTCAACACTTTGAAGATTGCCTACCAAAATAGATTCAACCTCGGTAGGATTGACAGCTTGCTCAAACCTAACGACAAAGCTTCTGCCTCCTACGAAATCAACCCCCTCATTCAGGCCTTTGGTAGCTAAGGAACCAATACTGATAAGGATAGCCACAGCAGATATGATATAAGCAACTTTTCGTTTCTTTAGGAAGTTAATATCGATATTAAGGAACCACTTTTTCGTCAGTGCTGTTGAGAATGGAAGTGATTTCCCTTTCTTTCCTCCACCGGCGATAAATAAACGGGTTAAGAATATAGCACAGAATAAAGAGGTTACAATACCTATTAATAAGGTGGTTGCAAAACCTTTAATCGGCCCGGTACCAAACGTGAAAAGGATAAGACCTGTAAGACCTGTCGTGATATTGGCATCTAAAATGGAAGATAACGCATTCTTAAAACCATCACTAATCGCTTCCACCTGGGTTTTTCCTTTGGCGATTTCTTCCCGTATTCTTTCAAAAATAAGAACATTCGCATCTACAGACATACCTATGGTAAGTACAATACCCGCAATACCAGGTAATGTCAGTACCGCTCCAAGTCCGGATAAAACGCCAAAAATGAAGAGTATGTTGACTACTAAGGCAATATCGGCATAAAGACCAGCCTTCCCGTAGTAAAAAATCATGTAAGCCAGCACAAAGATCAAGGCGATCACGAAGGATAAGATTCCACTATCGATAGCTTCCTGTCCTAAGGAAGGTCCTACGATTTCACTTTGAACAATATCAGCAGAAGCAGGTAGCTTACCAGCTCTTAAGACATTAGCTAAATCCTGGGCTTCTTCAATGGTAAATTGTCCGGTAATCTCACTTCTCCCCCCAGTAATAGCACCTGTTGAAACGCCTGGAGCTGAATAGACTAAATTATCTAGAACGATAGCGATTTGAGAACCCTGTGCAGAGGCTCTTCCGGTCATATCTTCCCAGATTTTTGCGCCACGACCATCCATTTGCATGCTTACAGCAACTCTGCCCACCTGGTCGTAGGTTTGTTGCGCATCTGTAATCACAGCACCACTTAACTGTGGTTCATCACTTCTATTTCCTTTTAGTGCATAAAGTTCAATAATTTCTGAATCCTTTGGCGGTTTACCCCATACAAATTCAGCATATTTCTTATCAGAAGGCAACTGCGATCTCACCTGTGGCATAGACAAGTACCTGTTGACCTTAGCTGTATCTTGAATAGCAAAATAAGCGATAACCGGACCCTGTGGTTGTCCAACAGACTGAACAAGACTAAGCAAAGGATTGGTTTTTGAAAAGTCTTCTTCTGCATCTTCCTCGGTAGATAATAAATCTTCCAAATCATCTTCCTTGGTTATTTCCTCATCCTGATCTGTCGATGCAGCGGCTTCATCCTCAACTTTTTCAGTTTCACCTGAGATATTTTCAGCTATAATGGCATCTGCCGTGACTAAGAAATCAGAGAATTCATTTGATTTATACACATCCCAAAACTCAAGTTGAGCTGTACTCTGAAGCAAATTTTGAATTCTGCTGATGTCTTTTGCACCAGGTAATTCAATAAGAATTCTTCCTGAATCTCCTAAACGCTGGATGTTAGGCTGAGTTACCCCAAACTTATCGATACGCTCTCTCAAGACTTCAAAAGCAGAAGTAATGCTTTCATCAATTTTTCTATTGATGATAGGTTTTACCTGGCTATTGGTCATATCAAAACTGATCTCATCAGCAAGAGCTTTGGTTCCGAAAATATCTGGAGAAGCTAATCTAGCACCCTCCTTACGGTCGAATGCTTCAAAAAACAGCTCTAAATAACTATCCTGACTGCTTTTTCTGGCTTCCTGAGCTTCTGCCAGAGCCTGATTAAACGCCGGGTCTTTGGAGTCATTAGCTAAATCTTCTAAAAGATCCTGAACTGAAATTTGAAGGATAACATTTATACCTCCTTTTAAGTCAAGGCCTTTGTTAAGCTCTTTGTCTTTGGCTGTATCGTAAGTTATACCAGCAAAAATGGGCTCATTTCCAATAGAGTCTAAATATTGTTCTACAACAATTGCTCGTTTTTCGGGGAAGTCCTCAACACTTTGAGGAATTTGTCTTTCGGCGTAAGCTTGCGCTTCCTGTTCAACATTATTAGCTATAAATGTAAAGGAGAGTTGGTAAATACTTACCAGTCCAAACAAAATAGCAAATAGCTTAATAAGTCCTTTATTCTGCATTCTTTAAATTATTAGTGGCTGTTATAAAATCAGGCAAATATAGGTTTTCGATATAGAAATGACAATTTTTTTAATAAAGATAATTTTAACTTTTAAAACCTTATTTACACCTGTAAAAATGAGTATTACTGTCATAAAAACATAAACCCGACCTAAGTCGGGTTTATGAAAATTGAAATATTTCTAAGGTTTACAAAAGCGCATTCGTCTTTTTTACAGCTTCTGCACTTTCTTTTAATTTTGCTTTCTCCTCATCGTTAAGATCTATCTCAACGATTTTTTCTATACCGTTTTTACCGATAATCACCGGAACTCCAATACATAAATCTTTAAGACCATATTCACCTTCCAGCAATGTCGAACAAGGGAACATTTTTCCCTGGTCACAGGCTATAGACTGAACAAGAGATGACACCGCAGCGCCAGGTGCATACCATGCACTAGTGCCTAATAATTTGGTTAAAGTTGCTCCTCCTACTTTTGTATCTTCGCTTACCTGAGCCAGTCGCTCTTCTGACAGAAACTCTGTCACACGAACACTATTTCTTGTCGCTAAACGCGTCAAAGGCAACATACCTGTATCACTATGACCTCCGATAACCATACCATCGACATCTGATGCGGGACAGTCCAAAGCCTCACTCAACCTATACTTGAATCGTGCACTATCCAAAGCACCTCCCATTCCGATAATTCTGTTTTTAGGCAGATCCAGTTCTTTATGCGCAAGATAAGTCATCGTATCCATCGGGTTGCTCACTACAATAAGCGTCACATTTGGTGAATGCTTTACCAGCTGTGCAGAAACGTCTTTAACGATTCCAGCGTTTATACCGATCAATTCTTCCCTGGTCATTCCTGGTTTTCTTGGGATACCCGAAGTGATTACTGCTATTTCAGAATCTTTTGTTTTGGTATAATCTCCTGTAGTTCCTGTAATTTTAGTATCAAATCCATTCAGCGTTGCTGTCTGCATTAAATCCATAGCTTTACCTTCTGCAACACCTTCTTTGATATCCAAAAGCACAACTTCAGAAGCAAAATCCTTGATTGCGATATACTCTGCACAACTAGCACCTACGGCACCAGCACCTACTACTGTAATTTTCATCTTAAATTTATTTTATAATTAATAATTAAATTCCAAAATTGATTCCAACATTCAAACTATTAAATTCTTGGAAACTATAATCGATATTAAGTCTAAAAAACGCTAAAGTCAGTTTGGTTCCCAGCGTTGCTCTAAAGCCATCGACAGAAGAAGTCGTACGCAACGGATCTACAATTGACGTTCCTGCTACTTCAGAAACTCCTGTGTTTATAACATATTCACCTTTTAATCTTGTATCTGCAGAACCCGACACAGTCCCTATACTTCCATAAAAATTAATTACAGGAAGTTTTGTGGATGCTACTAAAGCATAGTGCCAGGAGTCAATATCTGTCACAACAGACTGATTCGACCCGGAAATCAATGTTGATTGTTCTGAAAATCTATATTCGCTTTCAAATTTATTATAACCGACAAATCCAGAAATAGCTATTGGCAAAACTTTAAAACCCGGTATCCAGTTGGTGAATTCATGTTGTAAGCCAGCCCCGTAAAATTGAGCGGTCACATCTTTGGTTTCGACTTCTGGCAGAAATCTCAATTTTAATTCTGTACTGAACAACAAACCGACACTCCCCTGTAACATCAGGTTAGGTAAATAGTCAATATTCTCTGAAGCTAAGCCTTGAGGCAAAGTCAAAGTCGCAATGTTTTGATTGGCTTCTATAATATTCATCCTCACATCCGGTGAATTCTGCCCAAAGACAGTGCCTACCTGCTGAATAGCCGGACCGGACTCAAAGCGTAAAGCATTATAATCATTTTCATTTAATGCAAAGGATGTATTATTTTCCCTTATTTGTGAAATACCACCAATAATGGAAATTTCAAAACCGCCAAGACTTTTCACCTTAGCTGTATTATACCAGCCATTGCTCAGCCCATAAATTACAGCATCAGAACCAGGTTTTGTGTAAGCATTTGTAAATCTGTTTGCGTCTTCTAAACCAGCAGATAACAAGCTTTCAATTCCAGATTGAGAATAGGAAGTCAAAAATGAAATTAGCAAACCAATCGAAAAATAGAACTTTAGGGCTTTCATGGTCAACTATTAAGCATCAATATTTGCATAAACTGCATTCTGCTCGATAAATTCTCTTCGAGGTGGAACTTCGTCTCCCATCAGCATGGAGAAAATTCTGTCGGCTTCTGCCATATCATCTATAGTAACACGTCTCAAAATTCTGTTCTCCGGGTTCATGGTCGTGTCCCAAAGCTGTTCAGCATTCATTTCACCAAGACCTTTGTAACGCTGAACGCTCACACCTCCTTTATATTCGTTTGCAATTTCATTTCTTTCTTTTTCATTCCAGGCATAACGCTTTTTACTTCCTTTTTTGATAAGGTATAAAGGAGGTGTTGCGATATAAATATGACTGGCTTCAATAAGCTCTTTCATATATCTGAAAAAGAAGGTCAGAATTAATGTAGCAATGTGACTACCATCGACGTCGGCATCACACATGATGATAACTTTATGGTATCTTAATTTGGAAAGGTTCAACGCCTTACTATCTTCTTCAGTCCCGATGGTAACACCCAGGGCTGTGTATATGTTTTTAATCTCTTCGTTTTCGAAGACACGATGCTGCATGGCCTTCTCAACATTCAAAATCTTACCTCTCAGAGGCAATATGGCCTGAAAATTACGATCTCTGCCCTGCTTGGCGGTACCACCCGCAGAATCTCCCTCCACAAGGAACACTTCACAGGAACCGGGATCGGTCTCTGAGCAATCGGAAAGTTTACCGGGCAAACCACCTCCGCTCATCACCGTTTTACGCTGCACCATTTCACGTGCTTTTTTAGCAGCATGTCTGGCCTGAGCAGCCAAAATCACTTTTTGAACTATGGTTTTGGCATCATTAGGGTTTTCTTCCAAATAAATATCAAGCATTTCTGTAACTGCCTGTGAAACCGCTGAGGTGACTTCCCTGTTTCCTAATTTAGTTTTGGTTTGACCTTCAAATTGAGGCTCAGCCACTTTTACAGATACGATTGCTGTAAGGCCTTCTCTAAAGTCATCTCCGGTTATTTCAAATTTCAATTTATCCAGAAGTCCGGAATTATCGGCGTACTTTTTTAAAGTCGCTGTAAGCCCTCTTCTAAATCCCGAAAGATGGGTTCCCCCTTCGTGAGTATTGATATTATTGACATACGAATGGAGGTTTTCTCCATAGGAATCATTATAGATCATTGCCACCTCAACAGGGATGTCATTTTTCTCCCCCTCCATAGCAATCACTTCCGAAATAATAGGATCACGGTTGGCATCAATAAATCGTATAAATTCCTTTAAACCTTCTTCGGAATAAAACTCGTCATGCCTGTACTCTCCCTTTTCATCAACCTGACGCTTATCGATAAGTGAAATCCTGATGCCTTTGTTTAGAAAAGCCAGTTCTCTTAAACGCTTGGCCAGGGTTTCATATTTGAATTCAACAGATTCCTGAAAGATTTCAAAATCCGGTTTAAAGGTTATTTCAGTTCCGTTCAGTTCTGTATCTCCTGTCGATTTTACAGGGTAAATAGCCTTGCCGCGCTCGTACTCCTGCTCCCAGATTCTACCATCTTTAAAGACACGGGCATGAAGTTTTACCGAAAGTGCATTTACTACAGAAACCCCCACACCGTGGAGACCACCGGACACTTTATAGGAATCTTTATCAAACTTACCACCTGCTCCAATTTTGGTCATGACCACCTGCAGGGCAGAAACGCCTTCTTTTTTATGAATATCGATAGGGATACCACGACCGTTATCTGATGTCGTCAGTGATCCGTCCTCGTTTATAATTAAGTCAATTTTGTCACAATAGCCGCCCATAGCTTCATCGATAGAGTTATCTACGACTTCGTAAACCAAATGATGCAAACCGCGTTCACCAACATCACCTATATACATAGACGGACGCATTCTTACGTGCTCCATCCCTTCCAAAGCCTGAATACTGTCGGCCGAATAATTATGTTTTTTGACTTCTTCGCTCATGATTTATTATTAGTTTAACAACAAACAAATATAGTGAATTGATGTGTTTTTTTGATTGTTTAACGCTTTTAAATCCATTTTAATGTAGTTAAAATTAAAAACGGTAGTTGAAACTCTAGAATTATATTTCTAGCTTAGAATCCCGTTTATGCAACAGCATAATAATTAGTTTAACAAAAATTAAACTAATTATGACAAAACTTAAAACTAAACTTGTTCAAAAAATGAGACTCATGAAATTATTTAAAATTTGCCTAATCCTTTTATTAGCTTCGTTCTCAACTTCGGCTCAGGATTTTTCTGATATCGATAAAAGCCCAATGGATGCCGTCATCACGCGAAATCAGGATAATTCTCCTTTGGCTAGAATAATCTACAGCAGACCAAAAAAGAAAAATAGAGCGATTTTTGGAAAATTAGTTCCCTTCAATAAAGTTTGGAGAACTGGAGCTAACGAAGCTACAGAGATAACCTTTTACGAAGATGTACTTGTAAACGGCACAGCGGTTGAAGCTGGAACTTACTCTCTTTACACCATTCCTGAAGAAGAAAAATGGACTATTATCATCAATGAAAGGATAAATGAGTGGGGAGCTTACAATTATGATGACTCTATGGATCTTTTAAGAACATCTGTGCCTGTAAAAAATACTGCAGCTACGGTTGAAAATTTCTCTATTACCTTTAAACCTACCAAAGATGGTTCTGATTTATTGATGGGCTGGGATGATACCTTTGTAGAAGTCCCTATTCGTAAAGCCAATTAGGCTATTTAAAACAACGACTATCTCATAATGCTGCTCCAGTCTTTGATTCTAAGTCAGTCAAAACTGGAGCATTGTTTTTAGCCTGTTCTGTAAAGCATGTGTCGCTATAAACTTAGGTTTTCTCAGGCAAAATCAAATTAAACCAGACACATCATTAATAGAAGTTAGACTTATTTCATAGATTCCAAAATCTCTTTAATGTCTTTCTCTGTGGTATCCGGATTTATAAAACAGAATCTGGCACAGGTAATTTCACCTTCTTCCAAAGTCCACTTGGTAGGGGTAACCAGGGCAAATCCGCTATCGTGATTTTTGTAGGTCCATTCTCTGTAATCCTCTGCTGTCCAGCCAATTCTTGAAAACAAGACACAGGAAAGACCAGGTTCGCGTATAAGTTCGACGTGAGGTAATTGCTTTATCTGCTTGGCTGCATTATTAGCGAGTTCCAGTCCTCGCTCAATAGCTGTGGTGTAGCGATCTGTACCATGCATGGATAACGAAAACCACAGAGGTAAACCACGCAGCCTTCGGGTTAATTGAATTTGGTAATCCGACGGATTGAAGCCTTGCGCCCCTTTATCTTTGAAAATATCTAAATACGCCCCTTTCTGGGAATGTGCATTCTTCGCCAACTCCATGTTTTTATAAATAATAGCCCCGCAATCGTAGGGAGAAAACATCCATTTATGCGGATCGATGGTCACACTATCAGCTTTTTCAATACCGTTAAAAAGATGCCTTACCGATGGTGCCGCTAGAGCTGCTCCTCCATAGGCAGCATCGACATGAAACCAAAGTTTTTCTCTTTCAGTCACCTCGGCGATACCTTCCAGGTCATCGATAATCCCCGCATTGGTAGTCCCTCCGGTTGCTACTACAGCAAACAAACGCTTTCTGTCAAAATCCGATAAACCCTTGATTTCACTTTCTAAACATTCTTTGGTGAGTTTATACTCTTCACTATCTTCTACGGTAATGATGTCTGCATCTATCACCTGCGCCATCGCTTTAACTGAAGAGTGGGCTCCACTGGAAGTGATGATTAAACCCTTGAGTTTTTTATTATCGTCATTGAGTGATCTCCAGTATTCTCGGGCGGTTACAATAGCAGAAAGATTGGCTGCTGTCCCCCCACTGGTAAACACACCAAATGTCTCATCTGGCATTCCCGTGAGAGAAACCAGCCATTCCATAGCTCTGTTTTCACAAAAAATTCCACCACCACCAGTCATCCAATAAGCCCCGTGAATACTAGCCGCAGAGGTCACCAAATCAAATAAAACTGCCGCTCGGGTTGGTGCTGCAGGAACAAACGCAAGATGACGAGGATGATCTACAGGAACTGAGGCTTTAACCAAAATATCCCGAAACAATTGAAAAGCCTTCTCTCCACCTATACCTTCTTTGGTAACTGTATCTCCAACTAACTCCAATAACTCGTGCTCTTGTTTAGGTTTACCCAGTTCTGGAGATGTATTGGATATTCTATTGATCGCATATTTCATGATGTCGAGGGTCATCTCGACAGTCTCCATGTCAATAGCGTGCATGCTTTTCATAGCTTATGATTTTGTATTGTAAATAGTTAATTCTAAACAGAGAAATTCAAATTGAAAGGGATCTAATTCCTCCATTAATTCAGGAATAAGCCGATCGCCATAATCCACATAAATTTCACTGAAATTGAGTATTCTTTCCTGTAAAGATCGGTTGGGAAATAACAGGGCCTGCAGCTCCAAAACACGATCATTTTCCTCCTTTAGTTTGCGTTTCTGAGCATTTAATAAACGTTTTTCCAAATGATCCAAACCATTCTTTTGCTTTTTCTCCTGTGCAGCAACAGCTCCGTAAAATGATGGATCTGTTTTGGCAGCCAGCTCATATAAATCGTCAAACTGCTTTTCTAAATGCTTTTTCTGACTTTCGAAATCAATTTCAATGGAAGAATTTTTCTTGGTTTGTTTGGCTTCCAGAGCTTCAGGAGACAGGAATAAATCCTGAATGGAAGTCTCTAGTTTTTTTAGCTTCCTGGATATTTTATCAGAATAGAGTAAAACTGAATTTCGCAACATCAACATGGGAAAGGCTACATTTTCAGCTTCAAATAAAGACTTTAACTCCAGCCAATAGGCTAATTCCCCTCCTCCACCAATGTAGGCTAAATTAGGCAAAATCACTTCTTGATAGAGAGGTCGCATGACGACATTTGGTGAAAAACGCTCAGGGTACTCATCGACCAAATTTAAAATTCCCTGTTCAGAAAACCGGAGTTCTGTCTCCAGAACGCAATAGTCATCGTCTTGCTTGACAATTCGCTTTCTGATTCCCTTATGCATATAAAACAAGTTAATCTCTCGCGGATTCACTTGAACATTATAGCCCAACTCGGCTAATTTTCCCGCTTGTTTTTCAGTTTGACGAAAGGCGGTATGGTATAGCAGGTCGTTTTTTATGTGACTGGAAAACATGGATTTTACTCTGGCATCATCAGCATCCAGGATCACAAGTCCATAATCTCCAAACAGCTCATTAGCCAAAAATCGGGTAGCACTGGCTAAGGTTTCATGTTCTAAATAAGCCACTTTAAAAAGCCCCTTCAGGTACTCTGCGTTTTCGCTTTTTCCAAATTCTTTTTCTAGGCTTTGAGCTAATTCTTCCAAGCCTGAAGTGGATAAATGCCCAACCGCACCTTCTGCTTCTCTTTTCCATTCAAGCTTCTGTTCTTTGAAATTGAAAAAATTGATTTCATCAAAATCATGATCTTCAGATGCCATCCAGTAAATAGGAACAAAATTGGAATCGGGATAGTTTTCTTTGAGTTGTTTTGCCGCGTTGATTGTGGAAACAATCTTGTATAAAAAGTAAAGCGGACCAGTGAATAAATTCAGCTGATGACCTGTAGTTACGGTAAATGTGGAATGCTCCAAAAGCAAATCAAGATGATGCTGAGTCGCTTCTGAAGTTGATAAAGCTTCATATTGTAATTTTAGCACTTCGACTAAACCCGGCCGATGATCATGGCTGTAAGATTTACTTTTCTCTTCAATTTGACTTTTAAAATTACCAACGGAAGGAAATCTGTTGTAGTATGGCTTTAAACTTTTCTTTTCTTCAATATAATCTAAAATAAGATCGCTAAAGAATCCTGTGGATCGAAAAGGTAAACAGTCAGCCATGTTTTAAAAGTTTAGAATAAACGCAAATATAGAAGAGGTTAACCAAAAAGCTTTAAAAGATACGTTAATATGAAAAATCACTTTTACACCAGCAATATAAAATGACTTAAAGAATTTTAATTTTGTCTTCCTGAGCCCTTCGACTATGCTCAGGATAAACTAAAGTCGAAAAATTGACAAAATATCTCAATTATACTCGATTTGACGTTTTTTATCAACTACCGGCATAATAGCGTAGCATCAGTAAGTTAATTCAGGATAGCTTCTACAGAAACCGGCTCTCCATACAAATCGAAGTCTCCAGCATCGGTAATTTTAATTTCAGCAAATTCACCTGTCTTCAAGTAGTGTGCTTTAGCATCTATCAACACTTCGTTATCCACATCCGGAGAGTCATATTCTGTTCTTCCCACAAAGTAACCCCCTTCTTTTCTGTCGATGACACATCTGAAGCTTTTTCCTATTTTCTGCTGATTCAATTCCCAGGAAATCTGAGACTGAATCTCCATGATTTCGTTTGCACGCTGAATTTTCACATCCTCAGGCACATTATCTTCCAGGTTATAAGCATGGGTATTTTCTTCATGAGAATAAGTAAAACAACCCAATCGCTCAAAACGCATTTCACTTACCCAGTCTTTCAGTTCCTGAAAATCCGCTTCGGTTTCCCCGGGATAACCAACAATCAAGGTGGTTCTTATGGCCATATTAGGCACCTCTTTTCTGAATTTATAGAGCAAGTCATTGGTTTTCTTATGTGTAGTTCCCCTTCGCATCGATTTCAGTAAATGATCTGAAATATGCTGAAGCGGAATATCAATATAGTTACAAACTTTTGGCTCTTCTCTTATCACGTCGAGAACATCGGTTGGAAAACCTGTGGGGAATGCATAATGCAAACGAATCCATTCGATGCCTTCCACTTTAACGAGTTCTTTCAGTAATTCTGCTAAATTTCTTTTTTTGTATAAATCTAAACCATAGTAGGTCAAATCCTGAGCGATCAAAATAAGTTCCTTGACGCCTTGTTTAGCAAGATTTTTAGCTTCAGTGACCAAGTCTTCAATCGGGGTGGATTTGTGTCCGCCACGCATCAGTGGAATCGCACAAAAAGAGCATGGCCTGTCACAACCTTCTGCAATCTTCAGAAAGGCATAGTTTTTTGGGGTCGTTGTTAAACGCTCTCCGATAAGCTCATGTTTATAATCTGCTCCCAAAGCTTTGAGCAAAGCTGGGAGTTCAGTCGTTCCAAAGTACTGATCTACATTCGGAATTTCTTTTTGTAAATCTGGTTTATAACGCTCAGACAAGCAACCCGTCACAAATACCTTCTCGACGTCACCATTTTCTTTCTTCTGAACGTAGTCTAAAATCGTATTAACAGACTCTTCCTTGGCATTATCAATAAATCCACAGGTATTGATCACCACGATATCCCCTTCGGTTTCGTGAGCAACATCTTTACCGCTGGCTTTGAGCTGACCCATTAAAACCTCAGAATCGTAAATATTTTTACTGCAGCCTAAAGTGACAACATTGATTTTATTTTTCTTAATTGACTTTGTTCTCATGTATTTTAAAAAAATTGAACTGCAAAGATACGATCTCTGAAATTGACTGAAGAGCATGTTAACTTAAAGCTTATGTAAAAGACGCAAAGCAACTCATTTGCCTTTATGAAACAAGATTGTGGATCCAAATCGTCAGGTCTTGCTCGTAATACCGCATGACAGAAACCAGCACAATACTACCAATAGCATAAATCCAGTTGGTGGTATTGGTTTTTAAGAAATAATATCCAAGCAGACCTAAAAGGACCAAAGGCAAAGCCACCAATAAGTTGGTAACCACCCAGCCTCCCTGTATAATCGCTGAAATTTTCAACACCAAAAAGAAAGCCGAGTAAATCACGATTATTTTGGTGATGATCAGTTTGTTTTTTTCAGCTGTAAACGGCTTCGGTTTTTGTGCGGTCATGAATTATTTATTTGAAAAAAATGAATCAACAAATTCGTATTTATTAAAGATCTGAAGATCATCCACGCCTTCACCTACTCCGATATACTTCACAGGGATTTTGAATTGATCGCTTATTCCAATAACGACTCCTCCTTTGGCTGTACCATCAAGTTTGGTAATCGCCAAAGCTGTAACTTCGGTTGCAGCAGTAAATTGCTTGGCTTGCTCAAAGGCATTCTGCCCCGTAGAACCATCCAAAACCAAAAGCACTTCGTCAGGAACATTTGGGATCACTTTCTGCATCACACGCTTAATTTTGGTAAGCTCATTCATCAAATTTACTTTATTGTGAAGTCGGCCTGCAGTATCTAGAATAACCACATCAGCCTCCTGCTTAACAGCACTTTGAACCGTATCAAACGCAACTGAGGCGGGATCGCTTCCCATCTTTTGCTTAACGATAGAAACGCCTACCCGATCTGCCCAGATCTGAAGCTGATCGACGGCAGCTGCTCGAAACGTATCTCCAGCCCCTAAAACTACTTTTTTTCCTTTCGATTTGTATTGTTTAGCGAGTTTACCTATCGTGGTTGTTTTCCCAACACCATTCACACCAACCACCATAATCACATACGGCTTTTTGCCTTCGGGCAACTCCAAACTTTCTAACTCACCAGTTTCGGATTCACTCAGCAAGCCTGCTATTTCTTCCCTTAAGATGAGATTGAGTTCGTCGGTGCCCAGGTATTTGTCTTTAGCAACCCGGGCCTCAATTCTGTCTATGATCTTGATCGTAGTTGTGACACCTACATCGCTAGAAACAAGAATTTCTTCAAGATCATCCAGAACGCTTTCGTCAACTTTGGATTTTCCGGCAACGGCCTTGCTCAGCTTTCCAAAAAAGTCAGTTTTAGACTTCTCCAGACCTTCGTCCAGTTTCTCTTTTTTCTCCTTAGAAAATATTTTTTTAAAAAAACTCATCGTTACTATGTATCAAGGTTATAATCAAGCGCACTACAGAGTGAACAAAGATAGACAAAAACAAAAAAGCCATCGCATAGTTAGCGACGGCTTCATGTATAATAAAGTCTTAAATTTATTTGCTCTTTAAAAAATCATTGACATCCTCTGGAGCCATAATTTTTTCTTCAAAGACATATGCACCAGATTTTGGTGATTTTACCATTTTGATAGCTTTGGTAAGTCTTTTTGTTCCTGTCTGTATTGTACCAACCGATTTCTTTGCCATAACTTATTTAATTTCTTTGTGAACAGTCATTTTCTTCATGATAGGATTGAACTTTTTAAGCTCTAGTCTATCCGGAGTATTTCTTTTGTTCTTAGTTGTAATATATCTTGAAGTTCCAGGAAGTCCAGATTCTTTATGCTCTGTACACTCCATTATTACCTGAACTCTATTGCCTTTCTTTGCCATAATCTTAATGCTTTATAAAATCTTATTTAGTCAAGAATCCTTTAGCACGAGCTTCTTTCAAAACGGCATGGATTCCTTTTTTATTGATGGTTTTTAAGATGGAAGTCGATACTTTAAGGGTGATCCATTTATCTTCTTCAGGGATATAAAATCTCTTCTTAACCAAGTTGACGCTAAATTTACGTCTAGTTCTATTTAATGCGTGGGAAACGTTATTTCCAGACAATGCTCTTTTTCCAGTAAGCTCACAAACTCTTGACATTATATATACTTTTAGGTGTTATTAAAAACAGGATGCAAATTAACGACTTTTTTCTGAATTAGAAAAAATAAATTTCGCTGATTTTTATTTTTTTAAAATAGACTCATAAATCAGTTCCAACGCCTTATTGACCGCCTTTTGAGTCACGCGTTCCCGATGCTTACCAAACTGGAATTCGTGTACCTGGGTCTCCTGCGGGGTGGCAACAGCAATAAATACAGTCCCAATTTCAGCATCGCTATCGCCCTTGGTTGGACCGGCATTTCCAGTTGTAGCAATGGCGAAATCAGATTCGAACATCGTTTGCGCTTTTTCAGCCATAGCCTTCGTGATTTCTGAACTTACAACAGAATATTTTTCAACCAGTTCTTCTGAAATTTGCAAAACATCATTTTTTGCTGAGGTAGCATAACTTACCACAGAACCTGTAAAATACTTTGAGGCTCCGGGAATTTCAGTAAACTTAGCTGCCAGTCTTCCTCCTGTACAGCTTTCGGCAGTGACTAAAGTTTTGCCTTTCGTCGTAAAAGCTTCAGCGATTCGTTCCTCAAGCGTCTGTTCATCTTCATAACCTTTAATGATATCCCCAATAATCCTGTTGAGACTTTCGACAGCTTCATCAAGACCAGATTTCAACTCTGCTTCATCTTCTCCTCTTGCGCTCAACCTCAGCCTCACTCTACCCAAACTTGGCAGATAAGCAAGTTTAATGAAAGGCGGCAATTGATTTTCCCAGTCTTCTATTCGATCTGCAATAGCGCTTTCGCCTAAACCATAGGTCAGCACCGTTTTATGGATAATGTATGGCGTTCTAAACCTGTCCTGAAGCCTGGGCAGAGCCTGTTCCGTAAAAATAGCCTTCATTTCATAAGGCACACCCGGCATAGAAATATAAACAACGTCATCATTTTCAAACCACATTCCCGGGGCAGTACCATATTCATTATGCAGAGGTATAGCCTGAGAGGGCATCCAGGCCTGAGACTTATTCGTCTCCAGAATAGGCGTGGAAACATACTTAGCAAAAATATCTTCAACGTGGGCCAGAACTTTTTCATCCAGCACCAGTTCGTCATTGAAATACTCGCAAAAGGTATGCTTGGTAATATCATCTTTGGTTGGACCCAGTCCTCCCGTAATAATAACAATATTAGATCGGGCGGAAGCTTCTTTTAGAGCATTGAGTATGTGAGTTTTTTCGTCTTGAATAGAAGAAATCTGATACACATCAATGCCGATCTTGTTAAGCTGTTTAGCTATGAAGGCTGAATTGGTATCGATGATTTGACCGATGAGTATTTCATCGCCTATGGTGATTATTTCTGCTTGCATAATTTATTTTACCTGTATTGTAAAACAAGAAGACTCTTCTATAAAGCCCTCCAAAACATCTCCTTCTTTCACTCGACCAACTCCTGAAGGCGTTCCTGTAAAAATGATATCGCCTATTTTTAAAGTAAAGTACTGGGATACATACGCGATGAGCTCATCGATCTTCCAAAGCATTTCTGAAGTAGATCCTGCCTGAACGATTTCCTTGTTTTTTTCTAATCTGAATTGAATGTTGTTGACCTCCTGAAACTCAGTTTTTGAGATCCAGTGTTCTCCAATTACCGCCGCACCGTCAAAGCACTTTGCCTTTTCCCAGGGCAGACCTTTATCCTTCAATTGATTTTGTATATCTCTGGCTGTAAAATCAATCCCTAATCCTATTTCGTCATAATACTTAGGAGCAAATTTAGACTGAATGTGTTTCCCTACTTTTTTGATTTTGACCAAAACCTCAACCTCATGGTGCACCTCATCAGAAAAGGAAGGAATAATAAAGGGGTTATTTTTCAGTAAAACGGAAGAATCCGGCTTAAGAAAAACAACGGGATGTTCAGGTTTTTCATTTTTTAATTCAGAAATATGGCTAGCATAATTTCTTCCGATGCAAATCAACTTCATAGGTAAATGATTTATTTAGTCGCTAATTTTCTCAATTTGATGGCTGTCAAAACTTTCTTGGTATACAGAGGAAAATCAGAATTTTGAATCCAGCCGAAGTAACCGGGTTCTTTTTCGAGTATATCCTCTACTTTTTTACCTCTAAACTTGCCAAATCCAAAAACTTCTTCATCTTTTTTATTAAGAATAATAAAACCAGCGAGATCAGCAAATTTCTTGTGTGCGCTATAGGCAGAAAGCCATTTGGTATCATTTTCCAAATCTGGATAGCGATCCAGTTGAGATTTTAACACCTCGTATGTCGCATTGGTATCTGCCTCAGCACTATGCGCATCGGTCAGGTCTTTATCGCAATAAAATTTATAAGCAGCTTCCAGAGTTCTTTTTTCCTTTTTATGAAAAATAGTCTGCACATCTACGGCATTCACTTTTTTTAGATCGAAATCGATGCCAACACGCAGCATCTCTTCTGCCAGGAGAGGAATATCAAAGCGGTTGCTGTTATACCCTGCCAAATCACAGCCTTTAATCATGGCATTGATTTTTGGAGCCAGTTCCTCAAATTTTGGTTCATTGGCCACATCTTCATCACTAATGCCGTGTATAGCTGTAGTTTCCTTTGGAATAGGAATTCCGGGGTTAACCTTCCACGTATAGCTCTCTTTATTGTTGTTTTCAAAAACCTTCAAAATCGAAATCTCTACAATTCTGTCTTTTGAAATATTAGTCCCTGTGGTTTCAAGATCAAAAAAACAGATAGGACGCGTCAATTTTAATTCCATTGCAAATATTTTTTTACAAAGTTAGTGTTTGAAACTAAAGAATTCTCGAATTAACTTAAATTTGAAGTTAAGACGTGAAGCCCTAGACGCAAAACCCCATCACATTTCAAAAAAAATACTAAATTACGTGCTAATCAATCAAGACCGGAATGTCATTAAAATTTGTATCCTATATGAGTTCTCAATCTCGTATTATGTCCCAAGAAAGTATTGAGGAATTTTTATTTCAAGTTAGAGAGAAAAACAAACACTTAGCGATTACAGGGATTCTACTGCTTATTCAAGGAAAATTTGTGCAATATATAGAAGGTCCTGCAGAAGAAATCGATAAAGTTTACCAGTCCATAAGCAAAGATAAAAGGCATACGGATATGATCCTGCTTGATTCCGGAGATCTTAACGAACGTCAGTTTAAAAACTGGTCTATGGCTTATAAAGAAGTTAATAATAAGCAGATCAAAGCCATTGTCGGAAAAGAAGACCTCAGTCTGGAAGACGCATTCCTGAAAGGCAAAGACGTTAAAAACCATCCTGTTCTTAGCGTCCTTTACGATTTTGTCAAAATGCTTTCGAGCTAAAATTTCTATTTAATGCTATCTGACATTTTAAATGCTTAAGCATCGAGCCTGCCTTCCTAAGCGGAACGCAGGCTCGACCCTAAACAAAACAATTTGAATATCATCAAAGCAAACAAAAGCGTCATTGGCTGACACTTTCATTTGGATTTATTCCTTTCTCAGAATAACGGCTTCCGCTTTTTCTGCAATCGCTTTAGCATTCAATCCATATTTATCGAGCAGCATAAGCGGCTCACCGCTTTCTCCAAAGGTATCTTCGGTCGCGACAAACTCTTGTGGCGCTGGATGATTGAGGGCTAAAGTTCTAGCTACACTTTCTCCTAAACCACCCAGAAAATTATGTTCTTCTGCCGTAACCACACATTTTGTTTTTCTGACTGATTTCAATATAGCGGTTTCATCCAGGGGTTTGATGGTGTGAATATTAATCACTTCAGCTGAAATTCCTTTTTCATCTAATTCTTTGGCGGCTTCCAGAGCTTCCCAAACCAAATGACCAGTAGCTATAATGGTGACATCGTTGCCTTCAGTGAGTGTTACCGCTTTTCCAATTTCGAATTTTTGGTCTTCAGGAGTGAAGTTAGCTACTTTAGGTCTGCCAAATCTTAAATAGACAGGGCCTTCATGTTCTGCAATAGCAAGTGTAGCCGCTTTGGTCTGATTGTAATCGCAGGTATTGATAACTGTCATTCCAGGCAGCATTTTCATCATTCCTATATCTTCCAGGATTTGATGCGTTGCGCCATCTTCACCTAAAGTTAAGCCCGCATGAGAGGCACAAATTTTTACATTTTTTCCGGAATAGGCTACCGATTGCCTAATCTGATCGTAAACTCTTCCCGTAGAAAAATTGGCGAATGTTCCTGTAAACGGAATTTTTCCGCCAATGGTCATCCCTGCTGCAATACCAATCATATTCGCTTCCGCAATTCCAATTTGAAAAAAACGCTCAGGATGATTCTTTTTGAATTCATCCATTTTTAGCGAACCTGTAAGGTCTGCACAAAGTGCCACTACATTCGGATTGGTTTGACCAAGCTCTGTCAAGCCTGCTCCAAATCCAGATCTCGTATCTATATTTCCAGTATTTTTATATGTTTTCATAAGCCTCCCCTAGCCCCCCTCCAAGGGAGAGGGAAATTCCGGGGTTATTTTTTAATTAATAATTCGTTTTATCATATTTTTAAAATTACTCCACTTCCAAGTCCCGATAGCTATCCGGGGAAATTGAGAATCTTAATAATCGCCAAGGGTTTCCGGGTTCTGAGCCAGAGCGGTTTCCAGTTGTTCGTCATTAGGAGCTTTTCCATGCCAGGCATGAGTTCCCATCATAAAATCAACACCATTCCCCATTTCAGTGTCCATCAGTATGACGATAGGCTGATTATTACCTGTCAGTCCTTTTGCTTCTTCCAGGGTTTTCCTGATTGCTTCAACATCATTTCCTTCCTTAAGCTCCAGAACTTTCCAGTCGAAAGCTTCAAACTTTTTCTTTAAGTCACCGAGCGGTAACACATCATCTGTAGCGCCATCAATTTGCTTTTTATTGTAATCGATTGTCGCTATAAGATTATCCACCCCTTTAGAGCCAGCATAAAGTATGGCTTCCCAGTTTTGTCCTTCCTGCAGTTCACCATCGCCGTGAAGACTATAAACCAAATGAGAGTCCTTGTTCATTTTTTTGGTATGTGCAGCACCTATAGCTACAGACATTCCCTGCCCCAGAGAACCCGAAGCTATTCTGATTCCCGGAAGCCCTTCATGCGTGGTGGGATGACCCTGAAGTCTGGAATCGATCTTTCTAAACGTACTGAGTTCCTCTACTGGAAAAAATCCAGATCTAGCTAAAACGCTGTAGAATACAGGCGAAATGTGACCATTGGACAGAAAGAATAAATCTTCGTTTTTACCATCCATATCGAAGTCTGTAGAGTATTCCATAACCTCCTGATAAAGAACCGTAAAAAATTCTGCACAGCCCAAAGACCCTCCAGGATGGCCGGAGTTTACCTGATGCACCTGACGAAGAATATCTCTTCTTACTTGTGTGACAAAATCTTGCAAATGTTGTGTTGTTGACATGAGATAAATTAAAAATTTAAAATTCCTCAAAAGTAAGGATTTATTATAAGATACTCAGCTGGAGAAGAATCAATCCTAATATCTTTGAGTCTGGGAAATTGTTTTGATAGAGTTGAGTATCTTTGCAGGCTATTTAGGATGCATATGAAATTTGAATTACTGAGCAAAGACCCGAATTCCAAAGCACGGGCAGGGAAAATCACAACAGACCATGGCGTTATAGAAACGCCTATTTTTATGCCTGTAGGGACCATTGCTACTGTAAAAGGCGTTCACCAAAGGGAATTGAAAGAAGAAATAAACCCGGATGTTATTCTTGGAAACACCTACCACCTTTACTTACGCCCCGGAACCGATATCCTAAAAAAAGCCGGAGGACTCCACAAATTCATGAACTGGGACAGGAATATCCTTACTGATAGCGGAGGCTACCAGGTATATTCCCTTTCAGCTAATAGAAAAATAAATGAACAGGGCGTCAAATTTAAATCCCATATAGACGGCTCCACTCATCTGTTCACTCCAGAAAGCGCTGTAGATGTGCAACGAGAAATTGGAGCTGACATCATCATGGCTTTCGATGAATGCACACCCTACCCCTGCGATTACAACTATGCCAAGCGATCTATGCACATGACACATCGCTGGCTGGATCGCTGCATGACTCATATGAAGAAAACCTCCCCTCTATATGGTCATGATCAGACTCTGTTTCCTATTGTACAAGGAAGTACTTATAAAGATTTGAGAAAACAATCTGCGGAGTACATTGCCAATGTGGGTGCAGAAGGAAATGCAATTGGAGGGTTATCTGTTGGAGAACCCAATGATGAAATGTATGCCATGACCGAAGTCGTAACTGAAATTTTACCTGAAGACAAACCCAGATACCTCATGGGAGTTGGCACACCTTCCAATCTTTTGGAAAATATTGCCTTAGGCGTGGACATGTTCGATTGTGTTATGCCTACGAGAAATGCAAGAAACGGGATGTTATTTACTGCTGAAGGCACCATCAACATCAAAAATAAAAAATGGGAAGACGATTTTTCTGTTCTCGATCCTGCGGGTTATACCTGGGTGGATACAGAATACTCCAAAGCTTATCTCAAACATTTATTTTCCGTAAAAGAATTATTAGGCAAACAAATTGCAACTATTCATAATTTAGGATTTTATCTTTGGCTGGTGAGGGAAGCAAGACGACAAATTCAGGCAGGAACCTTTAGAGCTTGGAAAGATATCATGGTAAAAAAATTATCGGTAAGATTATAAACTTTGGCTTTTGAAAATAATTGACTGGTACATACTGAAAAGATACTTAGCCACATTTGTTGCGCTGTTACTGATGTTTATCCCGATAGGCATCATCGTAAATCTTTCAGAAAAAATCGATGATATAAAAGAAAACGAGGTCCCTTTAGACGAAGTTTTGATTTTTTACGGAAACTTTACCATTTATTTCGCCAATTTACTTTTCCCTATATTTTTATTCCTTTCAATTATTTGGTTTACTTCTAAACTCGCTAACAATACTGAAATTATAGCCATCTTGAGTTCGGGGATCTCCTTCTGGAGATTTTTAAGGCCTTACCTGATAGGAGCAACTTTGGTTTGTGGTATAGCTTTAATTTTTACTATGTATCTCGTTCCCAATGCCAGTCAGGGTTTTAACGAATTCAAGTATAAATATTTCAAAAAAGGAAGACAGGCTCAGGAAACTACAAATGTTTACAGGCAGGTCAATGATAACGAATTCATTTTTGCAACTAACTTTCAGCCTAAAACGAGAACGGCAAGAAATTTCACTTTGGAACATTTTGAAGACAATGAAATGAAATTTAAAATTTCGGCTTCCAGATTGAAATTTAACCCTGCAGACTCTACTTACACGCTTAATAATTTTGAAAAAAGAATCATTCAAGATCGAGAAGACCTCATCTATAGAAAAACTTCTCTGGATACGGTTTTACCTTTTGAATTTGATGAACTTACCCCCGTAGAATACATTGCAGAAACCCTAGATTACGGAGAGTTAAAAGATTTTATTGCTACCGAAAAACGGAGAGGCTCCTCCAACATAAGCAATTACCAAATCGTTGCTTACAAACGCTGGAGTGTGCCAATTTCTGCCTTTATACTTACCATTATTGCTGTATCGGTTTCAGCGATGAAAAGACGTGGCGGCATGGGTGTAAATCTGGCGATAGGAATCGTTATTGCCTTTGGCTATATCTTTTTGGATAAGGTGTTTGGAACCATTGCAGAAAAATCTACGTTTTCACCGCTGATCGCGGTATGGTTTTCTAATATCTTGTTTGGAATTCTCGCTATTTATTTGCTCATCAAGGCTAAACGCTAGTGAGTCGTGAGTCGTGAGTCGTGAGTCGTGAGTCGTGAGTCGTGAGTCGTGAGTCGTGAGTCGTGAGTAAATTAGAAAAATTGAAATTCTTGATTCCAATATTCTTTGTTTTCTTTATTCTGCATTCGGTATGATTTGTAACAATAGCCAGGACAAGATTAAAGATTTTAACGCCTCATCTCCTTATTCTCAATTCCGACTCCCTGTAACCTAATTCTTAGTACAGATCGCACTTTCAATATCTTACTTTTAATATCCTACTTCCTAATCTCCTCTTCTAATATCAAAATCCGGTTTTTTTCGCTCAATTCTTTACTTTTGACAAACAATAATGAATATCAAAATAAACAGATATATCTTTTATATATTTGCCAACTGACTTTTAAAGAAATACATTGTATTCATGGAATATTTAGATTTTGAATTACCGATAAAAGCCCTGCAAGAGCAATACGAAAAAGCTTGCGAAATAGGAGAAGATAGCGAAGTGGATGTGACCGATACATGCCAACAAATCAAACAAAAACTCGATAATAAAAAAAAGGAAATTTATTCCAACCTCAATGCTTGGCAGAGAGTACAATTATCCAGGCATCCCAATAGACCTTATACTTTAGATTACATCAACGCCATTTGTGGCAGTACGTTTATGGAACTGCATGGAGATCGAAATTTTGGTGATGACAAAGCTATGATAGGCGGACTTGGAAAGATCAACCAACAAAGCTTTATGTTCATAGGTCAGCAGAAAGGTTATAATACAAAAACGCGTCAGTACAGAAATTTTGGTATGGCCAATCCTGAAGGCTATCGCAAAGCTCTGCGCTTGATGAAAAAAGCAGAAAAGTTTAATCTTCCTATTGTAACTTTAGTAGATACTCCAGGGGCTTTCCCGGGTCTTGAAGCTGAAGAAAGAGGACAAGGAGAGGCTATTGCCAGAAATATCATGGAAATGAGTCAGCTAAAAGTTCCTATCATTGTTATCATAATTGGTGAAGGAGCCAGTGGTGGTGCCTTAGGAATTGCCGTTGGGGACACAGTCATGATGTTAGAGAACACCTGGTATTCTGTGATTTCTCCAGAATCTTGTTCCTCGATATTGTGGAGAAGCTGGGAATACAAACAAACTGCAGCGGAAGCCTTAAAACTGACAGCTACCGACATGAAGAAATTGAAAATAATCGATAAGATTATTAAAGAACCGATAGGTGGGGCACATAGCAATAGAGAGAAAGCTTTCGAAATAGTTACGGAGTCTATTCTCTCAGAACTTGAGGAATTAAAAAAGTTATCCCCAGAAGATTTGGTGGAAAAAAGAATGCAAAAATATATCGATATTGGAGTTTATTCAGAATAGACCCTGTAAACCTTAATTTAACTCAAAAATCCAGAGTCGACTCTTCTGGATTTTTTTAGTTATGCACATTTTATTTCAGTTATCAACATTGCTTTGTGGAAAACCAAGAGTGTTAAGCTGTATCATTTCTCTCAAATTTCATAAGCTTTTATATACATTCGTAGAATGGAAAACGCGACTCAATCTTCATATAAAAATTCGCCTAAGAGCGAAGTTATCAGCCTTCAAAAAGGAAAAATACCACCACAAGCCATTGATTTGGAAGAGGTTATACTCGGAGCGATGATGATCGACAAAAAAGGAGTTGATGAAGTTATCGACATTCTTCATCCGGATGTCTTTTATAAAGAAGCTCATAAAAATATTTATGAAGCAATCATTTTGCTTTTTGAAAAAGGGGATCCGATCGACTTATTAACGGTTTCCACAGAATTAAAGAAATCCAAAAAATTGCAAGCCTCTGGAGGTGAATACTATCTGATTCAATTGACTCAAAAAGTTTCCTCTTCAGCTCATATTGAATACCATTCTCGTATTGTTCTCCAGAAATACATCCAACGCTGCTTGATCAAAATCTCCAATGAAATCATTGAGGAATCTTACGATGAAAGTGCAGACGTCTTCGACCTTTTGGATCATGCAGAATCCAAACTTTATGAAGTTACCCAAGGAAATATAAAGCGATCTTCTGAAACTGCTCAAAACCTGGTGATGCAAGCCAAAAAGCGTATTGAAGAAATTTCAAACAAAGAAGGTTTAAGCGGCGTGCCTTCTGGCTTTACAGATTTGGATAAATTAACCTCAGGCTGGCAACCTAGTGATTTGGTCATTATTGCCGCCCGTCCTGGGATGGGTAAGACCGCACTTACACTAACTATGGCAAGAAATATCGCTGTAGGCCAAAACATTCCTGTGGCTTTCTTTTCACTGGAGATGTCTTCGGTACAATTGATAACACGACTTATTTCTTCTGAAACTGGATTGAGCTCAGAAAAACTGAGAACCGGAAATCTCGAACCACACGAATGGGAGCAACTAAACGTGAAAGTAAAATCACTAGAGCAGGCTCCCTTATTTATAGACGACACCCCCTCACTTTCAATTTTTGACTTACGAGCAAAAGCCAGACGACTTTCTTCTCAGCATGGTATAAAACTCATCGTTGTGGATTATTTACAACTGATGACTGGAGGCGGATCTCAGAAAGGCGGAAACAGAGAACAGGAGATTTCGAGTATTTCCAGAAATCTTAAAGCCTTAGCAAAAGAATTGAATATTCCTGTACTAGCGCTTTCACAACTTTCTAGAGCGGTGGAAACTCGCGGAGGAAGTAAAAGGCCACTACTAAGTGATCTGAGAGAATCCGGAGCTATTGAACAGGATGCCGATATTGTCTCTTTCATTTATAGACCGGAATATTACGATATTGATGAGTGGGATGACGATGCACAAACCCCTACTCAGGGTCAAGCTGAATTTATCATTGCTAAACACAGAAATGGAGGCTTGGATAATATTCGTCTGAAATTCATAGGCCATCTTGGTAAGTTTGAGAATCTGGACAATTTTGATTCGCCTTTTGAAATCAATTCCAGCATGAATTCAGGAAAATCTGATTCACCTTCATTCCCAAGTGCTGAAGATGTTTTTGGATCGACACCTCCAAACCAGAACTTTGGACGTGAAGATGATGATGAAGTTCCTTTTTAAACTTAAAGATGAGAATTCTGATATTTGTAGCCCTTATACTGACAGGCTGGAATGGACATTCCAATTTCATTCTAATCCCTATGGATTTTGAGACTCAGGACAACCATTTAAAAGCCTATGGAATTTCTTACTGGCTTCTGGAAAAAGACCAGAAGGTGCAGTGGTTGCTCAATTACAGAGGAGGTTCATTTCTTTCTCCTTTTTCTGAAGAACTTCAACGAGAATGTACCATTCGAGGCGTGTCTTTTGAAGTCATATCCGATTCTAAATCAGAAGAAATCTTAAGGACAATCAACAGTCCATCGCAAAATATGGAGGCTGTTTTACTGGAAAAAGCACCGAAGATTGCGGTGTATTCCCCTCAGGGAAATGCACCCTGGGATGATGCGGTGACTATGGTTTTGGAATTTGCTGAAATCCCTTACAAAACGATATACGATAAGGAAGTGCTTAATGGAGAATTGCTGCTTTATGACTGGCTTCACCTTCATCATGAAGATTTTACGGGACAATACGGCAAATTTTACAGTGCCTATAGATCCGCGCCCTGGTACATCCAGGAAAAAAAAGAAGCTAAAGCCCTTGCCCGTTCATTAGGCTTCGAGAAAGTATCCGAGGAAAAACTGGCGGTAGCCAAAAAAATAAACGATTATGTGATTGGAGGAGGTTTTATGTTTGCCATGTGCAGTGCTACAGACTCTTTCGATATCGCTTTATCTGCTGATGGAGTTGATATCTGTGAACCTATGTTTGATGGGGATGCCTCCGACCCGGGATATCAAAACAAACTTGACTATTCCAAGACCATGGCATTTACGGATTTTATTCTGGAGAAAAATCCTCTGGTTTATGAATATTCATCCATCGACATGACACAGAAAAGAACTGTTCCAAAATCTCAAGATTATTTCACATTGATGGATTACTCAGCAAAATGGGATCCTATTCCGACCATGCTATGCCAAAACCACACGGCGGTGGTTAAAGGTTTTATGGGGCAAACCACTGCGTTTAACCCCGATCAAATCAAATCTAATGTTCTGGTCATGGGGAAAAATAAGCTAAATGAAGAAGCCCGATATATACATGGTATAAAAGGAAAAGGATTTTTCACTTTTTATGGCGGACACGATCCTGAAGACTATCAGCATCGAGTGGGAGACCCTAAGACTGAACTGGAATTGCATCCAAAATCACCTGGCTACAGGCTTATTCTTAACAACATCTTATTTCCAGCTGCAGAAAAAAAGAAACAAAAAACTTAAGCGATTATTTGAATATTTTTTTCTTACGCAGTTCGAAGTTTTGACCTAGATACACTTTCCTCACCATTTCATCATTAGCTAAGTCTTCGGGTTCGCCGTGTTTTAGAATCCCACCTTCAAACATAAGATAGGTTCTGTCTGTGATAGCCAGCGTTTCTTGAACATTGTGATCGGTAATCAAGATTCCGATATTTTTATCTTTAAGTTGAGCGACAATTTTTTGAATATCCTCAACGGCTACAGGGTCTACTCCGGCGAAAGGCTCATCCAGCAAAATGAATTTTGGATCTGTAGCCAGAGCGCGGGCAATCTCAGTTCGACGCCTCTCCCCACCAGAGAGCAGATCTCCTCTGTTAGTTCTGATATGATTCAGGCCAAACTCACTGATAAGGGCTTCCATTTTTTCTTCCCGCTCATCTTTATTCAAATCGGTGAGTTCAAGAACACTCATAATGTTATCTTCAATACTCAATTTTCTGAAAATAGAGGCTTCCTGGGCTAGATAACCAATACCATTTTGAGCTCTTTTGTACATAGGATATTTGGTGATATTGGTTTCATCCAAAAATATATGACCTCCATTTGGTTTTATCAAGCCCACAATCATATAAAATGAGGTTGTTTTCCCGGCGCCATTAGGGCCTAAAAGCCCTACGATTTCCCCCTGGGTAACTTCTACACTGATGCCTTTTACAACTTTTTTGCTCTTATAGGATTTAACTAGATTCTCTGCTCTTAAAGTTGCTTGATTTGTGCTCATTAATCTATTTTTCTTGACGATTTTATTCCAAAGATAATCATCTCAACAACACCGATGAGTATAATTGAGTATGCTAACAGTTCGATACTCTCTTCAGAAGCATCTTTTACAGGCCTCATAAAATCTCTAAGCGGTATAATTTTCTCTCCATTCTCCTCTACAACATACTTATCATGCGTCCCTCTTAATAAGTCTATCCACATCAGTTTTCGGCCATAAAGCCTGGAGAAAACATGTAAAATGATGAGTCCTGAAAACAAAAAAGCAAAGCCATAGGTTTTTGAAATCGACGTAATTTCTAAAATCAGCCGTTTCCAATTTCTTATAATCATAATGACTAAAAGCACTAATATGATCAGTGCGATGACTTGCCACGCCTTATCAAAAAGCCGCGTATTAAGCCAAAAATCAAATTCCCTGACGAGGTGAATCCCTAAGAATCCTCCCAAAGCTAAATTGAAAATTTTAAAATTTTTAGCTTTGGAACTAAATCCAATCAACAGTAAAGAACCAATCAATAAAAGGATTTCCTGTGTGATTTCGATTAAGGAGTCCTCTTTAACTTCACCTTCGGCAAAATCAAACTGTATGACCAGAGACATGATAAACATAAGACCTGCGTAAGCGAAGAGTCTTATAAATAATGGGATTAAAGATTTCATAGCGCTTATTTAAAATTACTCTGTTTTACCAAACTTGTTTTCTAGGGCTTCCCAGTATTCAAAAGCTCTTCTCAGGTGAGGAATTACAATGGTTCCTCCTACTAGCGTTCCGATGCTTAAGGCTTCTACAACCTGGTCTCTTTGAAGACCTTCTTTATAAGAAGACTCCAAGTGATATTTCACACAGTCATCACATCTTAAAACCAGTGAAGACACCAGGCCCAATAGCTCTTTGGTTTTTACATCCAAGGCACCTTCTGTGAAAGAATTGGTATCCAAGTTGAATATGCGTTTTAAAACTTTATTGTTTTCACTTAAAATTTTACCGTTCATTCTAGCTCTATAAGCCTCAAATTCATCTACTAAATCAATCATAATTATTTATTTATTTTTTTGCTTTTCTTTTTTGCGTTGCTTTCTCACAACAAATCTGGATATAAAAATACTCACTTCATACAAAACCAAAACCGGAATAGCTACAATTACCTGACTGGCGATATCGGGTGGAGTAATTAATGCAGAAATTATTAAAATAAAAACCAGTGCATACTTTCTGTTTTTCCTCAAAAATTCTGGCGTGACCAGACCTACTTTGGTAAGGAAATAAATAATAACAGGCAATTCAAAAATAAGTCCACTGGCAATTACTGAAGCTCTGACCAGCCCTATATAACTACTCAAGTCAAAGTCATTAAAAACGACTTCACTTACTGTATAACTGCCTAAAAAATTAACTGATAATGGAGTGATGACGTAATAGCCAAATAAAACCCCAAGGAAAAACAAAAAGGAAGTCACAAAGATGAAACCTCTGGCAGATTTCTTTTCGGTAGATTGGAGTCCTGGCGCTATAAATGCCCAAAATTGATAGATCACATAAGGAAAGGCAAGTATAAAGCCCGCGGTGATGGAGGTCCAGATATGAGCACTAAACTGCCCTGCCATAGTTCTGCTTTGAATTCTAAAGGGAAGTTCGTCAAAACAGAAACTTTCCTGCATATTAAAAAACTCAGATATTCTGCAAAGTAAATCGTAGGTATAAAAATCAGCTCGTTTTGGTCCAAATATAACCACATCAAAAATGAAAGATTTCATTGCAAAGGCTATCGCACCTCCTACTAATATAGCCAAAGTTGCCCGCAACAAATGCCATCTTAAATCTTCAAGATGGTCTAAAAAAGACATATCATCAGGGTTCTTTTTAGTCTTGGATTTTGCCATACTATATAATACCTTCTTTTACAAGATTATGAAGGTGAACGACACCAGCATATTTTCCAGAATCTAAAGCTATAAGTTGAGTAATATCGTTTTTTTCTAAAAGTTCTAAGGCATCAATCGCCATCGCAGAGTTACTTATAGTCTTGGGATTTCTGGACATGATGTCTTCAGCCTTGAGTTTGGTAAAGTCCTCTGTAGAACTCAGCATTCGTCTGAGATCACCATCAGTAATAATCCCAACCACCTTATCCTGGTCTAGAACTGCCGTAACTCCAAGCATATTTTTGGAAATTTCAACGATAACGTCTTTAAGTGGTGTATTTAATGTAACCTGGGGCTTCATGTTTTGAGAGGTAATATTACTTACTCTCAGATAAAGCGTTTTACCTAAAGCACCTCCAGGATGGAATTTTGCAAAATCATCACTGGAAAAGCCTCTTAATTTCAATAAACAAACTGCTAAAGCGTCTCCCATAACCAATTGAGCGGTTGTACTTGTGGTTGGAGCCAAATTATTTGGACAGGCTTCTTTCTCCACGAAAGAATTTAAAACAAAATCGGCTTGCTGACCCAAAAAGGATTCCTTATTCCCTGTGATAGCGATCAATGTATTTTTGAAATTCTTTATGAGTGGTGCCAATACTTTTATTTCAGGAGTGTTTCCACTTTTGGAAATACAAATCACAATATCGTCTTCAAGAATAGTTCCCAGATCTCCATGTATAGCATCAGCAGCATGCATGAAAATTGCTGGAGTTCCTGTAGAATTCAGAGTAGCTACAATCTTACTTGCAATAATAGCACTTTTGCCAATTCCCGTTAGAATTACACGGCCTTTAGACTGAAAAATAGCATGCACTGCATCAGAAAAAGACTTGTCAATTAGGCTCTCTAGATTTGCTATTGCTTTGGCTTCAATTCGAATGATATCCCTAGCATAAGATTGTATTGCTACATCTTCCATAAATTATTATATTTAAATACTGTACGCCTTTAAAGAATGCGTATATTTAATTTTGCAAAGGTAAATAAAAGTAAATAGTAATAATTCAATTGGAACAAATCAATTTACATCACGAATTAAAAAAATACTTTGGTTTTAGCGAATTCAAAGGATTACAAGAAAGGGTCATAAAAAGCATCATTGCTAACGAAGACACATTTGTCATCATGCCCACAGGCGGAGGAAAATCCTTGTGCTATCAACTTCCAGCTCTGATAAAGGAAGGCACCGCTATCGTTGTTTCTCCACTTATTGCGCTGATGAAAAATCAAGTGGATGCCATAAGAAATATTTCAGAACACGAAGGTGTAGCTCACGTTTTAAACTCCTCCCTGAATAAAACTCAGGTCAAGCAAGTCAAGGAGGATATATCAAATGGAATCACAAAATTGCTTTACGTAGCGCCAGAATCCCTCACAAAACCTGAGTATATAGATTTTCTAAAAGATGAGAATATTTCTTTTTTAGCGATAGATGAGGCGCATTGTATTTCAGAATGGGGACATGATTTCAGACCCGAATATAGAAATCTTAAAAATATCATTGAGCGTATAGGTGACGATATTCCTATCATTGGACTTACAGCTACGGCTACGCCCAAAGTCCAGGAGGATATTCTCAAAAATTTGAGAATCCCTAATGCAAATACATTCAAAGCCTCTTTTAACAGACCTAATTTGTATTACGAGATTCGTCCTAAAACTGAAGAGGTAGATTCTGATATTATAAAATTTGTCAAAAAAAATTCCGGCAAAAGTGGTATCATTTATTGCCTAAGCAGAAAGCGAGTGCAACAACTTTCTCAAACCCTTCAAGTTAACGGAATTAAAGCAGTTCCTTACCACGCTGGCTTAGACGCTAAAACAAGAAGTAAACATCAGGACATGTTTTTGATGGAGGATATTGATGTTGTTGTGGCCACCATTGCCTTTGGGATGGGAATTGATAAACCCGATGTTCGGTTTGTGATTCATAATGACATTCCTAAAAGCATTGAAAGCTATTACCAAGAAACGGGAAGAGCAGGAAGGGATGGTGGCGAAGGACATTGCATCGCCTACTACAACCATAAAGATATTGAAAAGCTTGAAAAATTTATGAGCGGTAAACCTATCGCTGAACAGGAAATTGGTCATGCTCTCTTACAAGATGTAGTCGCTTTTGCTGAAAGCTCAATTTCTAGAAGAAAGTATATCCTCCACTATTTCGGTGAAGAGTTCGATACTGAAACTGGTGAAGGCGGTGATATGGATGATAACGTACGTTATCCTAAAACTAAAAAAGAAGCAAAAGAGGACGTTCAACTTATCCTTAGAGCAGTGAAGGAAACCGGACAGCTTTTCAAGTCCAAAGAAATTGTACATACCCTTACTGGCAAAACCAATGTGCTTATTAAATCGAACAAGGTTGAAAGCCTTGATATTTTTGGTGCCGGAAAAGATAAGCCTGCAAGCTACTGGACCGCTCTATTAAGACAGGTCATCATCTCAGGTCTCCTTAAAAAAGAGCTGGAGTCCTACGGTGTTGTCAAGATACTTCCCAAAGGGGAAGAGTTTTTGAAAAATCCATCTTCTTTCATGATGACCGAGGATAATGATTTCAGTCAGTCAACTTCAAGCAGTTCAACTCCTCAACCTTCACGGGGAACCGATGAAAAGCTATTGAAAATGCTTAAGGATTTGCGCAAGAAAATTGCCAAAAGAAAAGAAGTGCCGCCATTTGTGGTTTTTCAGGATCCATCTTTAGAGGACATGGCTTTAAAATACCCCATAAGCACGGAAGAACTTGTCAATATTCATGGTGTTGGCGAAGGAAAAGCCAAGAAATTTGGAAAAGAATTCATTTCTCTTATTCAGGATTACGTAGAAGAAAATGATATTCTAAGACCCGATGATCTCGTCGTAAAAAGCACGGGGGCAAATAGTGCCAATAAGCTTTACATCATACAAAACGTGGATAGAAAGCTACCCCTTTCAGATATTGCACAGGGTAAAGGTTTCGAAATGAAAGATTTTATCAAAGAAATGGAGGCCATTGTTTACAGTGGAACCAAACTCAATATCAATTACTGGCTGGACGATATCCTGGATGAAGAGCAACAGGAAGAAATTCACGACTACTTTTTAGAGGCTAAAACAGACAGTATAAATGAGGCGATAGATGAATTCGATGGCGATTACGACGAAGAAGAATTGCGGCTTTATCGAATAAAATTTATCAGTGAAGAAGCGAATTAAGCAAAAAGCCATCTGCCTGAGGCAGATGGCTTTTTTTTCTCTCATCCATTTTTATTGAATCGCCTTAGGGATAAAAACTTCGGCAAGCATACATCTAGCACTGCCCCCGCCATGGGTTTCGATAGTTGAAAGATCACTGCTCAAAATTTTACAATGCTTTTCTATCGATTGAATCTGCTTGTCGGTCAAAGCCTCATGAGCCGCTTGACTCATAACTAAAAACTTTTCGGATGCGCCCTGAACCTGAAGCATATTTCCTGCAAAATTATTCATTTGTTCCTCAGAAATCGTAATGATTTCTTTACCGTCCTGAGTGAGGCTGTCTGCCACAAGTTTCAATTCCTTTTTATCATCTATGGTGTCAAGGCAAATCACAGCGAATTCTTCTGCGATACACATCATCACATTGGTATGATAAATAGGTAAACGCTTTCCGTCGTGACTCTGGAAAGCATTAAAAATTATGGGTGTATATTCAAAATCCTCACAGAATTCTATGATCAAATCTTCATCAGCCCGAGGAGATAAGGCGCAGTAAGCTTTTCTGTTTTCTCTATCCAAAATCAAACTTCCCGTACCCTCTAAGAAGATGTTTTCTAATTCTGCCGAGGTATAGTCCACGAAATTTCTGATAAATCGGCCTTCGGATTCTATCTTTTCAAAAAGATCTTCCCGGCGTTCTTTACGTCTGTTTTTAGCAAACATTGGATACAAAGCCACATCTCCATTTTCATGAAATGAAACCCAATTATTAGGAAAGATAGAGTCTGGTGTATCCTGGCTGGCAATATCATCTATGACAATAACATGAACTCCAACGGCTTTAAGTTTATCTGCAAAAGCATCGAATTCTGCTTGCGCTTTCTTATTTACTGTTTCCTGAAGATCTTCGGTAGATCTTTGGAAATAGTTATTCACAGCTGTTTCTTCATTCATTCTGAAATTAACTGGACGAATCATCACTAAAGTATCTGTAATCTGTTTCATGGGTTTATTTTTTTGAGGGTCACATCCGCCTGAATGATACAGTCGGGCAGGTGTCGACTTTCATGGTTAAAATAATCATTAGACTGTGTGCTTAAGGCTTATTTTAATCATGTCTGTTTCATTTATTCTCTTATCAAAGGCAATGTAGAGCATCTCAGCAATCCTTCTTGTTTTGCAATTTCTCTGTAATTGACAGTTTCTACCTGAATCCCTTTGGATCTCAACCAGTCATTCAAACGTGTAAAATGCACATCGGAAATGACAAGGCTTTCAGAAATAGAAAAAATATTGCTGTTCATATCAAACATCTCCTGGGAATCGATTTCCAGTACATTCTCTTTTCCAAAAAGGCTCACTAACCACTCGTATTCTTCTTCTTCCAAAAATCCGTTTCTGTGGATTATCGCATACTTGTCACCAACCGGCTGAAAGCAACAATCCAAATGAAGCGCATTGGCTTTAGGGTCTGTATTAGATTTTCTGAGATTAAAAGACTTTACAGTTTTATGTGGAAACAAGCGCTGCAGTTCTTCCACAGCTTCTACGTTGGTTCTTGCTGTAATATAATCTGCGTAATCTTCTCCCCTGTAAGTTCCAACCAAAATAAAATCGCCATACGGCATAACATCTCCTCCTTCTACGTGACAGTTGTCCGGGAGTTTTATTTTTTTGTCGGGATCGATTGTCTCCAGGACGAAATCGATGGCCTTGATTTCTTTTTCTCTATCGGGTAAGATATTGGCACGTATAAATTTATCTTCGATTACAAAACCGATATCTCTGGAGAAAATCTGATTGTAATTTTCGATAATTCTAGGTCTCAAGACCTCAACATTATGCTTTTTTAAAATAGAAGCAACCTCTTCCAACTCCTCAATCATATCTGATTCTTCAGGATAAGTCCCTTCTTTGATATGCTTGATGGATTTGGGATCGTAAGCCTCTTCAAGTTTTGGCTGTGGGCCATTAGAATTGGCGACGCCTAAAATCACAGATTTTAGCTTAGACGTCTCGTTGTTAATATGTAGTTTCAAGTCTTTTTAATTTTTTTGCAAATATACTCAAAATCAAAGGCTTTAACTAATGTTGAATTTTAAGTTTTAAAATTGAGTAATAGATTCGGATCCGGGCAGTTAGCCCTGTAAAAATCTAAATCAGTTTCAGAAGAAACTCCCGGGTAATCACCTATATAATCGCCCACATCAAAAATAAGTTGAAAATGTAAATGCGGGGCATAATTACCATTGACTTGGTTTGTTCCTAAATATCCAACCGGATGTTTCAAGGAAATCTCCTCACCAATTTTATGAATGCGTAAAGTCTCTCTAGAGAGATGACCATAGAGAGAATACAATTTGAAATCACCGATATCATGCTCAAGAATTAAGGTTGGTCCATAATCTCCAAAATTCAAGTTATCCTTTTGGCTGTGAATTTTACCAGGCAACGGACTGTAAACTGGAGCTCCGGCGTCTACCCACACATCTAAACCAAGGTGAATATTTCTTTTATGTGAACGCGAACTCTCGCCAAAATAAGAACTTCTATCGTAAAGACTTCTTTTTTCCAGATAACCGCCATAAGCTGCTTTACCCCCTTTGGATTTGAGATAATCAGCCAAATAGTCTTGCAGAGCAAATTCAGTGGATAAATCCAGATTGAGTTCTGAGGTTTTTTTATCAGACAGGTCTAAGGAAACATAAGCCGCTTCAGAATAAGAAGGGCCAAGTATGGAAAAAAACGAGGGGTTAAAGTGATCTTTTATCAGATTCAGCATAAAAATGAGGCCTTATGTTCTTAACTAATAAAACCCCAACTTAGATCGGGGTTTTTAAAAATTTTATTTAATCCAAAACTTATTCGTCTCTCAAAACATTGAGCGTAACATCTATATTATCTCGAGTTGCTCTGGAAAAAGGACAAATTTCATGAGCTTCATTTACCAAAGTTTCAGCTGTTTCAATATCACTTACACCTGGCATGTAGGAGTCTAAAACTGCTGAAAGCAGTAGGTTTCCGTCATCTTCTTTATGGATACTGATATGCGCTGTGACGCTATAATCTCCCAGGTCAACTTTGTGTTGCTGGGCAACTAAATTTAGGGCGCCTCCAAAACAGGCAGAATAAGCAGAACCAAAAAGCTGCTCTGGATTCACACCATCGCCACCGTCGCCACCAAGACCTTTAGGCATACTTAAGGGCATATCTATTGGACCATCTTCAGTTTTGACATGGCCTTTTCGACCTCCTGTAGTAGTAGCTTTAGCTGTATAGAGTGTTTTCATAATTATATTTTTAATTCCATCGAATATACTAAGTCCAAGAGCTTAGTGAAAGAATGAATTCATAAATTTGTACTAAATGTAAATTTATGTCTTCGTCCAAAAACAAGAAATCTGCTCTGCAAGAAACCAAGAGTGACCCTGGTTTAAATCTAAGTCAATCTTCAGCAGAAAAAATAAAGGCTTTACGACGGAAATCTAAAGATATTCAAAAGCTAACCCAGGGTATTTTGAATGGCAACAAAACAGATCTGAGCCAGGCGATTACACTCATAGAAAGTCAAAGCAAAAGGCATACTGAAGATATCAAAACCGTAATTTCCACCTGCCTACCCTACTCCAATAAGTCACTGAGAATTGGTATAACCGGTGTCCCCGGCGTTGGCAAAAGTACATTTATAGAGCAGTTGGGCCTGCTCTTGGTTAACCAGGGCCATAAAGTGGCGGTATTGGCAGTGGACCCCTCTAGCTCGGTAACCAGAGGCAGTATCCTCGGGGACAAAACGCGCATGGAAAAACTGGTTCAACATCCACAGGCGTATATCCGGCCAACGGCGTCTGGAGAATCCTTGGGTGGAGTAGCGAGAAAAACACGAGAAAGTATTTTGCTTTGCGAAGCGGCTGGATTTGATATTCTTTTAATAGAGACGGTAGGCGTGGGACAGAGTGAAACGGCTGTACATAGCATGACAGACTTCTTTTTGCTTTTAAAACTCGCGGGTGCAGGGGATGAATTACAGGGTATAAAACGTGGGATTATTGAAATGGCAGATGCCATTGTCATCAATAAGGCAGATGGTGAAAACATACAAGCTGCCAAAAAAGCTAAAGTTGAATTCAACCGAGCTTTACATATGTATCCCTCAAAATCTAACGGCTGGACCCCTAAAGTGAAACTTGCCAGCGCTTTAAAAAACGAGGGAATTGAAAACACCTGGAACATGCTTTCTGATTATTTCACCAAAGTGAAATCCAATGGATTTTTTAAAGAAAAAAGAAGTAGCCAAAACAAATTTTGGCTCACCCAAACCATCGAAGATTCATTAAAAAAAGAGTTTTATCAAAACGAAAATATCAAAGCTGAATTTCCTGAAGTTCTAGAAAAAATTCACAGTCAGGAGTTAAGCCCTTTTGAGGCAGCTGACTATTTACTGAATAAGGCTAAATCTTAAGACTTTTGCTTAAAATCATTATTGAACTTACCCATCAAATAGTGATGGAATTTGAAAAATAAAAACCCCGTTACGATACCCATCAAAGCACCTGTTATAATATCTCCGGGATAATGTACTCCGACATAAATCCGGCTATACGTAACCAGTATGGCCCATGCAAACATCCAGTAAAATACATTTTTGTAATAGGGCTTAAGAACACTGGAGATCAGAGTAGCTACAGCAAATGAGCTGATAGCATGGCCAGAGAAATAGCCATACTTTCCGCAACGTTTCGCGAGATATCTCCCATATTCTATAAAAGCTTCATTGCAGGGCCTTAATCGTTCAAAAGAGTCTTTGAAAAAATTGGCTAACTGATCTGTGAATGTAATCATTAAAGCCACTACCAACATGGTAATCACGAGACCCCGTAACTTTATTTTTTTATAAATTAAAATGAGAAGAATTAAATAGAGAGGATATGATACTTCTTTTTCGGTAATCATTACCCAAAACCAGTCCCATTCTTTGGTGCCAAGATTATTGAGAAAAAGAAATAATTCCCTGTCTAACTCCTGAAGTTGTTCTAGCATAGTTTATTTATTGGTATCGATCGACTTCTCTATCGTAAAATTCCGAAGCTTCTTTGATTAAATTATTGGTTTCTTCAACCAGTTCTTCTTCATTTTCAACATCGAAATCCTCAAACCACTCGATGTCATCGGTTTTCAAATCGATGATAAATCTCGGGAATTCCGTATGAATTATGAATATGGATTCTGGATAATCCGTATTGTCACCCAGTATAAATCTTGGTAATTTCATGATGATGTTAGTTTTGTTTCCCCAAAAGTATGAATTTGTTTTTTGGAGAGCATATTAAATCTGATATACAACATAATGGCTGAAGCTGAAAGTCCAGAAAGCAAACCTAACCATATTCCTGTGCTCCCCAAAACGTCGGCTTGTCCAGTAAGATAAGAAACAGGAAAACCTATAAGCCAATAAGCTATAAAACATATGACCGTTGGAACCTTCACGTCCTGGAGTCCTCTTAAGGCCCCAAGGATAGCGACTTGTAAACCATCGCTTAATTGAAAAAGGGCTGCTATAATCAAGAGCTGAGAAGCCAGCATAATCACCTCCGCATCATCTATATATAGGGTAGGTAAAAATCCTTTCAAAAGAATAAATCCAAGGGCAAAAACACCTTCGATCAAAAACACCTGTAAAAAAATTGAAAAGGCTACATCTCTCAAAGTCTTAAACTGACGTTTGCCTTTTTGATTGGACACCCTTATCGTGGCAGTTACTCCAAGCCCTACGGCAATCATAAATGTCATAGAGGCCAGGTTCAAAGCGATCTGGTTGGCAGCCTGTGCTTTGGTTCCTAAAGTTCCAGCCAGCAGAACCGTAGCCGTAAAAATACCTCCTTCAAACAGCATTTGTAAGGCTGTAGGAAAACCCAGGTTCAGGAGCCTTCTGAAAATAGCTTTGTCCAGAGATTTTTTCATCAATACAAAATAGGTTTCTAATTTCGGTCTTTTGCTCAAGATCAAATACAGCATAACCAGCATAAAGACTCTTGATACCAGCGTTCCTATGGCAGCACCTTCCAATTCGAGCCGAGGAAAAAACCAAATGCCATATATCAGAAAATAATTGAAAATAATATTCACAACATTGGCCAGAAGCGTAGCGTACATCGCATATTTAGTCAAAGACAGTCCGTCAGCAAATTGCTTAAAGCCTTGAAAAATCATAAGCGGAATAAGCGAAAAGGCAACGATATCGAGATAAGGCAATGCCAGGTCGACCACGTCTTCTGGCTGGTCAAGATGATATAAAATAGGTTTTACCAATAGAAGTAATAGGAATAAAACGATGCCACTGACCGTACACATCACAAGACCATGTTGAAAATATCTGCGTCCCTTTTTAGCATCGCCTTCACCATCGGCTTCCGCAATAAGTGGAGTGATGGCAAAACTGAATCCTATCCCTAAAAAAAGAGCAAAAAAGATTAGTGTATTTCCAAGAGAAACTGCTGCCAGAGGAGCTGCACCTAATTTGCCTATCATCAGATTATCGACAAAGCCCACGAGAACATGGCCCAACTGGCCCAACATTATTGGAAGAGCAAGGCTAAAGTTTTTGGAAAATTCCCTGGTGTAAGTCGATAAAGTCAAAAGCTGCTTTTTTGGAGGCAAAAGTACACTTTGAGAATAGAATATAGAATCGTCACTAAAAATTTAATCAAAACTAAAAGCTAAATTATAACGACTTAAAACCTGGTATAAGCCAAGATTTAATTCTCAAGAAGTTGAATTTACTTTATATTTGGAAATTAATTCTGAAAATACAGCCACTTGAAAAAAGATTTTGACAAGGAAGAAATCATTCAACATGTATCCACATTGTTGCAAGAGATTCCTACATCGATGGAAATCGTAAAAGATGATTCTAAAAAGCAACAAAGATTTCTTTATTTAGCCAGACATATGGTGGAAAAAGCCATCAAAAAGGATGCGCTTTTGGTTTCAGATGACGGAAGAGGTATTGCTATTTTCTTTAAAATGGATGGCCAGGGCGATAGTTTCTGGTCGGAATTAATTCAAGATCTTAAACTGGCAATCCATGTTACCGGGCTTAAAAAAGGCCTTAAGGCTCTAAAATCTCAAAAGTTTGTAAAACAGCAACGGCCTAGCGAAGGTGAATTTTTGTATTGCTGGTTTTGGGGTATATTACCGGATGCCAGAGGAAATACCAGCGACAAGACCCCTTACAAAATGAAAGATGAGATGTATCGCATTGCCAAAGCCATGCAACTTCCTATTTACGCAGAAACCCGTATCAGAAAAGTAAGCATAGCTTACAGAAGGTATGGTTTTGAAGTGCTTAAAGAATGGAAACATCCCAGTGGTGACACCATGTATTTTTTAAGATACACCCCGCCAAAAACCGATTCTAATTAGTCTTTATCTGCACAAAGCTTTTTACATCGTCCTTAGTAATCTGTTGATCACCTAAGATGATAAGCCGTTCTACGACATTTCTCAGTTCTCTAATATTACCAGTCCACTTGTGCTTTTCCATTAATGAGATGGCCTCAGGATCGAATACCTTGGGTTTGGTTCCTTGTTCTTCTGCAATTTTTTCTGTGAAATGCTGAATAAGTTCAGGAATATCTGCTCGCCTGTCTTTAAGAGCGGGAACATGAATAATGATGACTGCTAATCTGTGGTATAAATCCTCACGGAATTTTTTCGCATCGATTTCTTCCTTTAGTTTTTTATTGGTAGCAGCAATAACCCTTACATCAACTTTAATATCTTTATCGCTACCTACGCGTTGAACTCTGTTTTCCTGCAGGGCTCTTAAAACTTTTGCCTGTGCTGAGAGGCTCATGTCTCCTATTTCATCAAGAAAAATAGTACCACCATTGGCAGCTTCAAATTTTCCCGCCCTGTCTTTATTGGCAGAGGTGAAAGCTCCTTTAACGTGACCAAACAATTCACTTTCGATCAGTTCTGAAGGAATAGCAGCACAATTCACTTCTATAAAAGGACCTTTATTTCTGTCGCTTTTTTCATGCAGCCAGTGCGCAACGAGCTCCTTACCTGTGCCATTTTCTCCGGTTATCAAAACTCTGGCCTCTGTAGGAGCCACTTTATCGATCATTGATTTGATCTGATCGAGTTCCTCGGACTTTCCAACCATTTCAAATTGCCTGGAGACTTTCTTTTTCAGCTGTTTGTTTTCCTGGGCAAGCTGGGTATGGTCTAAGGCAATTCGCACCGTGTTTAATAATCGATTAAGGTCCGGTGGCTTAGAAATATAATCGAAAGCTCCCATTCTCATCGTTTCAACCGCAGTTTCAAGATCACCATGACCTGAAATCATAATGACAGGAAGCTCAGGCTTAAGTTTTTGGCAGGCAGACAATACCTCTAAACCATCCATTTTGGGCATCTTTATGTCACAGAGTACCAGATCATAAGTGTTTTTCTTAATCATATCTACTCCTTTCAAGCCATCCTCAGCTTCATCTATGACATAATTATTCTCTTCTTCTGATAAAATTTTCTTGAGCACTCGTCTTATCGCATCTTCATCTTCAATAATGAGTAGTGTTGGCATAAATAATTATTTTGAATTAAATATAAGTTATATAGGAAGTTAAATGGAGTCTAAGGAGTAGTTTTTAGAATATTTTATAGACTCGGGGCGATCTCAAAACAAAAAACCCACCCTGCTTTAAGCAGGGTGGGAAAAAAAATTGCTATGAAAAAAGAAAAAACACCGCTAAGAAAGCGGTGTTCAAATATATATAATATTATGTTAACTCAATTAAGAAAACATGTCTTTTACTTTTTCAAAAAAGGATTTATCTGAAGTATTGGGATTAGGCTCAAAATTGGAGTCATCTACATTGGATTCAAAAAACTCTTTTTGTTCCTTAGATAAAGTTTGAGGGGTCCATACATTGATATGAACCAATAAGTCACCTATTCCATAACCATTGAGATTGGGCAGACCTTTGTTTCTTAGCCTTAATATTTTGCCGCCTTGCACACCTGGTTCCACCTTAATTCTAACTTTACCATTAACCGTCTGGATTTCTTTGCTCGCTCCTAATGCAGCTTCAGGGTAGCTGATATAAAGATCATAATGCAGATTTTCTCCATCACGCTGTAAACTTTCGTGTTCTTTTACTTCTATAAGAACGATTAAATCCCCAGGAACTCCATCTCCTACAGGCTCGTTGCCTTTACCGGAAACTTTCAACTGCATACCGTCTTCTACCCCGGCTGGAATCTTTATGGAAACTGTTTCTTCTGTCACCTTTAAGCCGTGAGCATCTGTGCCTTGACCTTTTTTATCTATGATTTGACCAGACCCTCCACAAGCTGTGCAGGGGGAAGCGGTTTGCATTCTACCCAAAATTGTATTGGTCACTCGGGTAACCTGACCCGATCCTTTACAGGTTGGGCATGTTTTAAAAGTGGTGTCTGAAGGTTTTTTCTTACGGGAAACTTTAACTTTTTTCTCTACCCCTTTAGAGACTTCTTCCAAAGTTAAACTCACTCGTATTCTTAAGTTGCCGCCTTTGGCTCTTTGTCTTCCACCAAAGCCTCCTCCGAAGCCGGAGAATCCTTGATTTCCGCCAAAGCCTCCTCCAAAAATATCACCAAACTGACTAAAGATATCATCCATGTTCATACCTCCGCCACCGAAGCCTTGAGAGCCGTCGAAAGCACTATGACCAAATTGATCATATTTTTGCCTTTTCTCTTCATTGCCTAGAACTTCATAGGCCTCTGCAGCTTTCTTGAATTTGTTTTCAGCTTCAGTGTCATTCGGGTTCTTATCGGGATGGTATTTGATGGCCATCTTTCGATAGGCCTTTTTAATATCAGCCTGAGAAGCACCTTTGGATAAACCTAATATGTCGTAATAATCTTCTTTCATAATTTATTATTTACCAGTAACTACTTTTGGATAACGTATAATTTTATCTCCCAGAGTATATCCTTTCTCTAAAACATCTATAATTTTCCCTTTCATGTCTTCGCTAGGAGCTTGAATTTGAGTTATGGCTTCATGCAGTTCGGAATCGAAAACATCTCCTGCCTTGACAGGCATGACTTCCAGACCTTTATTCTTAAGCGTTTCCCTTAGCTTATTGCTTATCAGTTTGATCCCTTCAACAAGGGAATCATCAGATGATTTTTCAACTTCAAGCATAGCTCTGTCAAAATCATCAAGAACAGGAAGCATAGATTGCATGACGTCCTGACTTGCTGTTTTAAACAACTCTATACGTTCTTTGGATGTTCGTCTTTTATAATTTTCAAACTCCGCAAATAGTCTCAAATATTTATCGTCTTTCGCATCGAGTTCCTGCTGAAGCTGCTCTTCCCGAGATAAGTCTTGGTCTGCAGCTTCAGTAGTATCATTTTCATGATCCTCAGTGGAAGATGAATTTTCTTCCTGTGCTTTAGAAGTTTCCGATTGATCTTCGTTAGCATGAACTTCAGCTTGTTCTTTATCCTCTGGTGTTATATTTTTTTCACTCATGTCTTAGTATTTTCATTACAATTGGCAAATGTGCTGCCAATTCTGCTTTAGTGCCATAATGACATATTGCATTTTTGGAATGTTTTTAGATATGATTTCTGTGAAAACAAATAAACATAAAATGAAAAAAAAAGTTATTAATTCCATCTTGGTTTTGTCATTGGTAGCATCTGCGATGAGCTGTAAAAGTGATAAAAAAACAGAAACCTCCGAAGTCGAAGAAACAACAGAAACTTCAGACATGGCAACAGCCTACAATATAGATGTAGAGCAGTCTAAAATCAATTGGCTGGGTTCTAAACCTACGGGACAGCATAATGGCATAGTTTCCTTATCTGGAGGTGAGTTACTGGTTTCGGATGCTGAACTCGTTGGTGGTGAAGTCATCATTGACATGACAAGTATTGAAGTTCAGGATCTCGAAGGTCAGGACAAAAAGGATTTGGAAAATCATTTGATGGGCTATTCTAATGGAAAAGAAGATCATTTCTTCAATGCCACCAAATATCCTGAAGCAAAATTTGAAATTACAGGAGTAGAAACCCTGGAGGGTCAAACCATGCTATCTGGAAATTTAACTTTAAAAGAAACTACAAAAAACATCACTTTCCCGGTTATAGTTTCGATGAACGAGGCAGATGCTTCCTTGGTCTTAACCTCAGATGAAATTGTCCTGGACCGAACTGAATGGGGAATCGAATTTATGTCAAAATCATTTGTAGAGAATCTTGGAGACAACTTTATAAATGACGAGATAAAAATCGCATTTGATTTAAAAGGCTTTAAAGCAGAATAACCGCTAAGTCTTATAAACAAGAAAATCCCTCAAATTAAGTTTTGAGGGATTTTTTTATATTCAGACTTAAAGAAGACGATTAAGCTTCTCCTGTAGGTCCGCCAAAATTCAATGGAATATTGGTTTTTTCTTGTTCTTTAATTGAACCCTGACTTTTCTCAAAACGATTGATATTATCATTTAATGCTCTCAGCAAACGCTTGGCGTGTTGTGGAGTAAGGATAATTCTCGATCTCACTTTGTTCTTTGGAGATCCGGGCATGATGTTCACAAAATCCAAAACAAACTCTGTTTGTGAATGATTGATGATCGCCAGGTTGCTATAAACCCCCTGTGCGACATCATCATCTATCTGGATATTGAGCTTTTGCTGCTTTTTATCGTCCTGATCACTCATAGTTAATTAAAGTTTACATTCACTTCTTGCTTCTTCTCCATCATTGAGGCCAGTTCTTCTTTAGAACCTACAATGATATCGTCAAATTCTCTCAATCCTGTACCCGCTGGAATTCTATGTCCAACGATTACATTTTCTTTTAAGCCTTCTAAGTAATCCACTTTTCCGCTTACAGCAGCTTCGTTTAATACTTTGGTTGTTTCCTGGAAGGAAGCAGCCGAAATGAAAGACTTGGTCTGTAGAGAAGCTCTGGTAATACCCTGTAAAATCGGAGCTGCGGTTGCAGATTCTGCATCTCTGGCGGTAACCAGCTGTTTGTCTTCGCGTTTTAAGATTGAATTCTCATCTCTCAATTCACGTAAAGTCACAACCTGACCAGGCTTTAGAGTAGAACTGTCGCCGGCATCTTCAACAATCTTTTTGCCGAAAATATTATCGTTTTCTTCAATGAAATCCTCTTTGTGTACCAATTGGTTTTCTAAGAAAATCGTATCACCAGAATCTTGAATTTTCACTTTTCTCATCATTTGTCTTACGACAACTTCAAAGTGCTTATCATTAATCTGTACCCCTTGTAGTCTGTATACTTCCTGAACTTCGTTCACTAAGTACTGCTGAACTGCACTAGGTCCTTTAATGTTTAAGATATCCTCTGGAGTTACAGAACCGTCTGACAATGGCATACCTGCTTTTACATAATCATTTTCCTGTACCAGAATCTGGTTAGAAAGTTTGACCAGGTATTTTTTGACTTCACCAAGCTTAGATTCTATAATGATTTCACGATTACCTCTTTTTATTTTACCAAAAGAAACCACACCATCAATTTCACTGACTACAGCTGGATTTGAAGGATTTCTCGCTTCAAACAATTCTGTAAGACGTGGAAGACCACCTGTTATATCACCAGCTTTAGATGATTTTCTAGGTATTTTCACCAAGATCTTTCCGATTTTGATTTCTTCATCATCGTCTACCATCAAGTGAGCTCCAACTGGTAAGTTATAGGATCTCATGATTTCATCATCATTGTTCTTGATGTGAAGTGTTGGAATCTTACGTTTGTTCTTGGATTCAATAATTACTTTCTCCTGGAATCCTGTTTGCTCATCACTTTCAATTTCAAAAGTTTGACCTTGAGTGATATTTTCGAATTCAATTTTACCAGAGAATTCTGAAATAATCACACCATTATAAGGATCCCATTTACAGATGACATCGCCTTTTTTGACTTTATCGCCTGGGCTTATCATCAGTTCAGAACCATAAGGAATCACATTCGTGCTTAAAGCAATTCCAGATTTCTTATCGATGATTTTGACCTCTGAAGTTCGGGAAATAACGATATCCGTTTTCTTTCCTTCGCTGTTTCGGCCTTCAACCGTTTTAAGATCTTCGATTTCTGCTACACCGTCAAACTTAACTTCAAGTTTGTTTTCTTCTGAAATGTTACCTGCAATACCACCCACGTGGAAGGTTCTTAAAGTCAACTGTGTACCTGGCTCACCAATAGATTGAGCAGCTACTACACCAACAGCTTCCCCTCGCTGAACCGTTTTGTTAGTAGATAAATTTCTACCATAACATTTCACACAAATACCCTGTTTAGCTTCACAACTCAATGGTGAGCGTACTTCAACAGAATTTAAAGCAGAAGCTTCAATTTTGTCGGCTGCATCTTCGTGAATTTCATCGCCTGCATTCACAAGAAGTTCCTGAGAAATAGGATCGATAACATCATTCAGTGCTGTTCTACCTACAATACGTTCTCCAAGGCTTTCTACAACCTCGTCGTTTTTCTTCAAAGCAGATACCTCAATACCTCTCAAGGTTCCACAATCTTCTTCTCTTACGATAACATCTTGAGAAACATCTACCAGTCTACGGGTTAGATATCCCGCATCGGCTGTTTTCAATGCTGTATCGGCAAGACCTTTACGAGCACCGTGAGTAGAAATAAAGTATTCTAGAATAGATAAACCTTCTTTAAAGTTAGAAAGAATAGGGTTTTCAATAATTTCACCTCCTGCAGACGTCGATTTTTTAGGCTTAGCCATCAATCCACGCATACCTGTAAGCTGGCGAATCTGTTCTTTAGACCCCCTTGCACCAGAGTCAAGCATCATATATACCGAGTTGAAGCCTTGCTTATCTTCACGAATACGCTTCATAGCGAGTTCGGTTAAGTTAGCATTGGTGGCGGTCCAGATATCAATCACCTGGTTGTAACGCTCATTGTTGGTAATCAGACCCATGTTATAGTTGCCTATAACGCCTTCCACCTGCTCGTTGGCATCATCAATCATCGTCTGCTTTTCTTCAGGGATGATAATATCACCTAAAGAGAAAGACAATCCACCTCTAAAGGCGAAGTTGTATCCAAGACTCTTGATTTCATCAAGAAATTCAGCTGTTTCTGGAACAGATGTTTTCTTAAGTACACGGGCAATAACATCACGAAGTGCTTTTTTGGTCATCACATCGTTGATAAACCCAACGCTATCAGGAATAGATTCGTTAAACAATACACGTCCAACTGTGGTTTCTATGTTTTTCTTAACGATTTCACCATGTTCATCAACGTCATTAGTTCTAATCGTAATCAGTGCATTTAAGTCAACTTTCTTCTCATTGTAAGCGATGTTAACTTCTTCAGCTGAGTAAAACTTAAGACCTTCCCCTTTCACTTTATGCTCTGGAGTAGATGATCTTGGTTTAGTCATATAGTATAAGCCAAGAACCATATCCTGGGAAGGTACAGTAATTGGAGATCCGTTAGCCGGATTCAAAATACTGTGAGATGCAAGCATCAATAGTTGCGCTTCTAAGATAGCTTCTGGTCCTAAAGGTAAATGAACCGCCATTTGGTCACCGTCAAAATCGGCATTAAAGGCAGTACAAACCAGTGGGTGTAACTGTATAGCTTTACCTTCAATCAATTTTGGCTGAAAGGCTTGTATACCAAGTCTGTGAAGAGTTGGAGCACGGTTAAGTAACACCGGGTGTCCTTTTAGCACGTTCTCTAAGATATCCCAAACAACAGGCTCTTTTTTGTCTATTATTTTCTTAGCGGATTTTACAGTTTTTACAATTCCTCTTTCAATCAGTTTTCTGATGACGAAAGGCTTGTAAAGTTCTGCAGCCATATCTTTTGGCAATCCACATTCAAACATTTTCATTTCCGGTCCAACGACGATTACAGAACGGGCAGAATAATCCACACGCTTACCAAGAAGGTTTTGTCTGAAACGTCCCTGTTTTCCTTTTAGGGAATCAGAAAGTGATTTCAATGGTCGGTTAGAATCCGTTTTAACAGCAGAAGATTTTCTGGTGTTGTCAAATAAAGAATCTACGGATTCCTGAAGCATACGTTTCTCATTTCTAAGAATAACTTCCGGAGCTTTTATTTCCATCAATCGTTTTAAACGATTGTTTCTGATAATTACTCGTCTGTAAAGATCATTCAAATCGGATGTTGCGAAACGTCCTCCATCAAGAGGCACAAGAGGTCTTAATTCCGGTGGTGTTACCGGGATCACTTTCATGATCATCCACTCAGGATTGTTTTCTCTGTTGTTTTTAGAATCTCTAAGGGCTTCAACAACCTGAAGGCGTTTTAAAGCCTCTGTTTTTCTTTGCTTTGAGGTTTCATTATTTGCTTTATGTCTTAGGTCATAAGAAAGCTCATCCAAATCCAGACGCTTTAGAATTTCCAATAGACATTCAGCTCCCATTTTTGCCAGGAACTTGTTAGGATCGTCATCGTCCAGATACTGGTTTTCCTGAGGAAGTTCATCTAAAATGTTCAGATACTCTTCTTCGGTTAAGAAATCCATCTTTTTAAGAGGCTCTCCTTCTTCATTCTTCGCATTACCTGGCTGAATAACGACATATCTTTCATAATAAATGATCATGTCGAGTTTCTTGGAAGGAATTCCAAGAAGGTATCCAATTTTGTTTGGTAAAGATCTGAAATACCAAATATGAGCTACAGGAACCACTAGGTTGATATGTCCAACGCGGTCTCTTCTTACCTTCTTCTCGGTAACTTCAACACCACAACGGTCACAGACGATTCCTTTGTATCGTATTCTTTTGTATTTTCCACAAGCACATTCATAATCTTTGACAGGGCCAAAAATTCGTTCACAAAACAGTCCATCTCTTTCTGGCTTGTGTGTTCTGTAATTAATAGTTTCAGGTTTTAAAACTTCACCTCTGGATTCGGCTAGAATACTTTCCGGAGAAGATAAACCTATAGAGATTTTATTAAATCTCTTTTGTGTATTCTTATCATTATTTCTTGTCATAATACAAGTGCTAAAGAATTATTGTAATAAATGTGATAACATCTCCTGCCCGAAGGCAGGATTGTTATTACTCTTCTAATCTGATATCTAATCCTAGACCTTTCAATTCGTGCATCAATACATTGAAAGATTCTGGTAATCCTGGTTCTGGCATAGGTTCACCTTTTACGATAGCTTCGTAAGTTTTGGCTCTACCAATCACATCATCAGATTTTACCGTCAAGATCTCTCTCAAGGTAGCAGAAGCTCCGTAAGCCTCGAGTGCCCAAACTTCCATCTCACCAAAACGCTGTCCACCAAATTGTGCTTTACCACCAAGAGGCTGCTGCGTAATAAGAGAGTATGGTCCGATAGACCTGGCGTGCATCTTATCTTCAATCATATGTCCTAATTTCAACATATAGATTACACCAACGGTTGCTCGCTGGTCAAAACGCTCACCAGTACCTCCATCATAAAGATAAGTATGTCCGAATCTTGGAATACCAGCTTCGTCTGTCAGTTCGTTTATTTGATCTAAAGTAGCTCCGTCAAAAATTGGCGTCGCAAACTTTCTGCCTAACTTTTGTCCGGCCCATCCAAGAACGGTCTCATAAATCTGACCAATGTTCATACGGGATGGTACACCAAGTGGGTTCAATACGATATCAACCGGAGTTCCATCATCCAGGAATGGCATGTCCTCTTCTCTTACGATTTTAGCAACAATACCTTTGTTTCCGTGACGACCCGCCATCTTATCTCCTACTTTCAATTTACGCTTCTTAGCCACATAAATTTTAGCAAGTTTTAGAATACCGGAAGGGAGTTCGTCTCCAACAGTAATCGTAAACTTCTCTCTTCTCAGGTTACCCTGAAGATCGTTTTGTTTAATCTTGTAGTTGTGTAAAAGATCGGCTACCAATGCGTTGGTTGCTTTATCTGTAGTCCAGGTCCCTTTGGTTAGGTGACTGAAGTCTTCTACAGAATTCAGCATTTTAAGCGTATACTTTTTACCTTTTGGCAAGGTATCTTCACCTAAATCATTCTGAACACCCTGTGCCGTTTTACCGCCTACGATACTGAATAATTTTTCAATCAAACGGTTTCTTAGTTCTTCAAACTTCACCTGGTACTTGGCTTCCAAAGCATCAATCTCTTGCTTATCCTGAGCTCTCTTACGCTTATCCTTTACTGCTCTGGTAAACAATTTCTTGTCTATCACAACCCCGTTAAGCGATGGAGAAGCTTTTAAGGAAGCATCTTTTACATCACCAGCTTTGTCACCAAAAATAGCTCTCAATAATTTCTCTTCCGGTGTAGGATCACTTTCGCCTTTAGGCGTAATCTTACCAATAAGGATATCTCCAGGCTTGATTTCTGCACCAATTCTGATCATACCATGCTCATCCAAATCTTTTGTAGCTTCTTCAGAAACGTTTGGAATATCGCTGGTTAATTCTTCATTACCAAGTTTGGTATCTCTAACTTCTAAAGAATACTCATCGATATGAACTGAAGTTAGAAGATCGTCTTTAACAACGCGTTCTGAAATAACGATAGCATCCTCAAAGTTGTAGCCTTTCCATGGCATAAAAGCCACCTTCATATTTCTACCAAGAGCTAATTCACCATTATCTGTAGCATAACCTTCACAAAGAACCTGTCCTTTAGTCACTCTATCTCCTACTCTTACAATAGGTTTTAGGTTGATGGTGGAACCCTGGTTGGTTTTTCTGAATTTGATCAAGTCATAAGTTTTATCATCATCATCAAAACTTACCAGCTGCTCATCCTCTGTTCTGTCATAAGAAATAATGATTTTTCTAGCATCTACATAACCCACAGTACCAGCACCTTCAGCGTTGATCAAAACTCTGGAATCCTGAGCAACACGTCTTTCCAGTCCGGTTCCCACGATAGGTGCATCCACTCTCAATAAAGGAAGTGCCTGACGCATCATGTTGGAGCCCATCAAAGCCCGGTTGGCATCATCATGTTCCAGGAATGGAATCAATGAAGCCGAAATCGATGAAATCTGATTCGGAGCAACATCAATATAATCCACTTCTTTTGGATCTACAACAGGGAAATCACCTTCCATACGGGCAATAACACGTTCTGATGTCATTGTTCCGTCTTCAGCAACAGGAATATTCGCCTGTGCGATTAATTTGTTTTCTTCTTCTTCCGCAGAAAGATAAAGCGGCTCTGATTTAAAATCAATTTTACCATTTTCAACTTTACGGTAAGGAGTTTCAATGAATCCCATACTGTTTACTTTTCCGTAAACCGACATTGAGGAAATCAATCCGATGTTTGGTCCTTCAGGAGTTTCAATAGGGCAAAGTCTTCCGTAGTGAGTATAGTGAACATCACGTACTTCGAAACCAGCTCTTTCTCTCGATAAACCACCAGGTCCTAATGCCGAAAGCCTTCTTTTGTTGGTAAGCTCTGCCAAAGGATTGGTTTGATCCATAAATTGAGATAACTGGTTGGTCCCAAAGAAAGAATTAATTACAGAAGACAGGGTCTTCGCATTAATCAGGTCAATAGGTGTAAAGACTTCGTTATCTCTTACGTTCATTCGCTCTCTAATGGTTCTAGCCATTCTAGCCAGACCTACACCAAATTGCTGAGATAGCTGCTCACCTACAGTTCTAACACGACGGTTGGAAAGGTGATCAATATCATCAACTTCGGCCTTGGAGTTAACCAATTCGATAAGATACTTGATAATAGTAATGATGTCCAGCTTAGTAAGTACTTTGCTTTCCATGCTAATATCAAGACCTAGTTTTTTATTCATTCTGTAACGACCAACTTCACCTAAATTGTAACGTTGATCTGAAAAGAACAATTTATCGATAATACCACGAGCTGTCTCTTCATCTGGCGGCTCAGCATTACGCAATTGTCTGTAAATATGCTCTACCGCTTCTTTTTCAGAGTTGGTAGGATCTTTTTGCAAAGTGTTATATATAATAGCATAGTCACCGGTCAAATTATCTTCCTTATGCAGTAAGATCGTTTTTGAACCCGTTTCTAAGATCTCCTCTATATGATCTTTTTCCAGAATGGTATCACGGTCTAATACGATTTCATTTCTCTCAATAGAGACCACTTCTCCGGTATCCTCATCTACGAAATCTTCATACCATGTATTCAATACTCTGGCAGCCAATTTACGGCCAAGATATTTTTTCAATCCGGTTTTAGACACTTTCACCTCTTCTGCAAGGTCGAAAATCTCTAAAATATCTTTATCTCTTTCGAAGCCAATAGCTCTGAAAAGAGTGGTTACAGGTAATTTCTTCTTACGGTCTATGTAAGCATACATCACAGAATTGATATCTGTAGCAAATTCAATCCAAGATCCTTTAAAAGGAATTACTCTAGCTGAGTATAGCTTGGTTCCGTTGGCGTGAAAAGACTGGCCAAAGAAAACACCCGGGGATCTGTGTAACTGGGAGACAACAACACGTTCTGCTCCATTGATTACAAAAGTTCCGCTTGGGGTCATGTAAGGAATAGTTCCTAAATAGACATCCTGCACGATCGTCTCAAAATCTTCATGTTCTGGATCGGTGCAGTAAAGTTTTAATCTTGCCTTAAGAGGCACACTGTAGGTAAGCCCTCTTTCGATACATTCTTGTATAGAATAACGGGGAGGGTCTACAAAGTAATCTAAAAATTCAAGTACAAATTGATTTCTCGTATCTGTAATTGGGAAATTTTCTTGGAAGGTATTATATAATCCTTCGTTGGATCTTTCTTCTGGTTTGGTTTCAAGCTGAAAAAAATCTTGAAAAGATTTTACTTGGATATCCAGGAAATCTGGATAATCTGGCTTGTTTTTAACGGAAGAAAAACTAATTCGTTCATTATGCATTGCTAACATCTAAGAAAGATTTTAATGCTTTGAATTCAATGAAAATTCATCAGCAATATTAACTTATAAAAAGTAAAATAAACACGTCGCGTATAGATACGCAAAATGGTTTAGACCTACAAGACTAAATCTTGTGGTCTAAACCTGGTATTCTAAGTGTGAGTGAGCTTACTTAAGCTCAACCTCAGCACCTGCTTCTTCTAGTTGTGCTTTAAGCGCTTCAGCTTCGTCTTTAGCAACACCTTCCTTAACTGGAGCTGGTGCACCGTCAACCAATGCTTTTGCATCTTTAAGACCTAAACCTGTCAATTCTTTTACAAGTTTAACAACTGCTAGTTTAGAACCACCTGGGGCTTTCAAAATTACGTCGAATTCTGATTGCTCTTCAGCTTCTTCACCACCACCAGCAGCACCGCCACCAGCAACAGCTACTGCAGCAGCAGCAGGCTCTATACCATATTCTTCTTTTAAAATATCAGCTAACTCATTTACCTCTTTAACAGTAAGGTTAACCAATTGTTCTGCGAAATCTTTTAATTCTGCCATTTTCTATCGTTTTAGTGTAATTTAATATTAGTAATTAGTGCGTGTTTATTCTTCTCTTTGTGAAAGTGTTTTAAGGATTCCAGAAAGTTTACCACCACCTGACTTAAGTGCGGATACAACGTTTTTGGCTGGGGATTGTAACAATCCGATGATATCTCCTATAACTTCTTCTTTAGACTTGATATCTACTAAAGCATCTAGGTTTTCATCTCCAACGTATACGGATTCTGAAACATAAGCCCCTTTCAAAATAGGCTTTTCATTTTTCTTTCTAAAGTTTTTAATCACTTTAGCTGGAGCATTTCCAGTTTCGGAAAGCATGATCGATGTACTTCCTTTCAAAGTACCTGTCAGCTCACCAAAATCTTTATCTGTACTTTCCATAGCCTTGGCCAGGAGAGTATTTTTAACTACCATCAACTTAACGTCTGCCTTAAAGCAAGCACGTCTTAAGTCTGAAGTTAAGGATGCATTCAATCCTGAAATATCTGCTAAATATACATTTGATGAATCTGCTAACTTAGTAGTTAAATCTTTTATTACTATAGATTTCTCTTCTCTTGTCATAACTTAAAATTATTGCTCGGTAAATCGTTTCGTATCGATTTCAATACTTGGACTCATTGTAGAAGCGATATGGATACTTTTAATATAAGTTCCTTTCACTACCTGAGGCTTAAGCTTGACGAGCGTCGTTAGTAATTCTCTTGCATTTCCAGCAATTTTTTCTGCGTCGAAGGATACTTTACCAACAGCAGCATGAACGATTCCGGTTTTATCAACTTTAAAGTCGATTTTACCAGCTTTCACATCAGAAACTGCTTTGGCGATATCCATGGTTACCGTACCGGTTTTAGGGTTAGGCATAAGTCCTCGCGGACCTAATACTCTACCTAAGGGACCTAATTTACCCATAACACTTGGCATGGTGACAATCACATCAACATCTGTCCAACCGCCTTTGATTTTCTCCAGGTATTCGTCTAAACCGACGTAATCTGCACCAGCTTCTTCAGCTTCTTTAGCTTTATCCGGAGTAACAAGAGCCAAGACTTTGACATCTTTACCAGTTCCGTGAGGTAAGGTTACAACGCCACGAACCATCTGATTAGCTTTTCTAGGGTCGACGTTAAGTCTTACAGCCAAATCAACAGATTCGTCGAAATTAGCGTAAGCTACATCTTTCAATAAAGCAGAGGCATCAGCTACTGAATAAGTCCTTGACTCATCCACTTTACCTTGTGCTTCTTTTTGCTTTTTAGTTATTTTTGCCATGTTAATTTCGTTTTTTTAGAATGGTGCATTACCTTTTACAGTTATACCCATAGATCTTGCTGTTCCAGCAACCATCTTCATTGCCGATTCTGTTGTAAATGCATTTAAATCCTGCATCTTATCTTCAGCTATCGCTTTCACCTGATCCCAGGTTACAGAACCAATCTTTTTTGTGTTAGGTTCACCAGATCCTTTCTTTAGTTTTGATGCTTCCATCAACTGAACTGCTGCAGGTGGTGTCTTAATAATAAAATCAAAAGACTTATCCTTGTATACTGTAATTTCTACAGGAAGGATTTTTCCACTCTTATCTTGTGTTCTACCATTGAATTGTTTACAAAATTCCATGATATTCACACCAGCAGCACCCAAAGCAGGTCCAACTGGAGGGGATGGGTTTGCTGCACCACCTCGTACCTGGAGTTTTACTACTTTACTTACTTCTTTTGCCATTTTTCAAAATTTAGTTGAATTGTTTTCAGTGGGAAGCATTATGTTTAAAAACAACTCTATATTATATGTAACATTTAAATTTTCTCTACTTGCATATAGCTAAGTTCTACCGGCGTTTTACGACCAAAGATCTTAACCATAACCTGCAGCTTTCTCTTATCTTCATTGATCTTTTCAATAGTTCCTGTGAAACTGTTGAAAGGTCCGTCAACTACTTTTACAGACTCTCCTATGCTAAAAGGTATGGCGACATTTTCTTTCTGAACAGAAAGCTGATCTACTTTACCCAGCATTCTGTTGACCTCTGATTTACGCATCGGTACCGGCTCACCTCTCTTGGTTTCACCCAGAAAACCTATAACGCCATTCACGCCTTTGATCACGTGACCAACTTCACCTTCCAGATTGGCATTCACCATAATATAACCCGGGAAATAAACCTTCTCTTTGTTGATCTTCTTTCCATTACGGATTTGAACAACATTCTCTGTAGGAACAAGTATATCATCCACATAGTCACTGAGACCCTGGTGAGAAATCTCTTTCTCGATGTAGTCTTTAACTTTGTTTTCAGAACCACTGATGGCTCTGACGACATACCATTTTTTTAAACCTGTCTCAGACATGAATTATGATTTAACCCAATTAAAATATTGCTTCACTGCTGAACTAAACACTTCATCCACTCCCCAAATAGCAAGTGAAAAAAGAATTGAAAACACAGCTACAATCACCATGAGTTTTTGTCCTTCAGCCCATGTAGGCCAAGTCACATGATTCTTTAACTCATTGTAAGACTCGCTTACATAATTTATAATATTCGACATCTCTTTAAGATTTGCACGGGTTGAGAGGCTCGAACTCCCGACACCTGGTTTTGGAGACCAGTGCTCTACCAACTGAGCTAAACCCGTAAATATTTCATTTTTTAGAGCGTGCAAAGAAACAAAATTTCTTTCAGATAAAAAAGGAAATTTAAAAAGTTAAGGTATCCACCGATGGCGAACACCTTAACTGATTTAAAACTTTATTCTAAAGAATTAAAGTATTTCTGTAACCTGTCCAGCACCAACTGTACGACCTCCTTCACGAATTGCAAATCTTAAACCAACGTTAAGTGCAATAGGCTGAATCAAATCAACAGTAATTGTTAGGTTATCACCAGGCATTACCATTTCTACTCCTTCTGGAAGGTTGATAGTACCAGTAACATCTGTAGTTCTAACATAGAACTGTGGTCTGTAGTTATTGTGGAATGGAGTGTGACGTCCACCTTCTTCTTTTTTCAGGATATAAACCTCAGCTTTGAATTTTCCGTGTGGCTTGATAGATCCTGGCTTAGCGATAACCATACCTCTTGAGATCTGGCTCTTTTCAATACCTCTTAACAAGATACCTACATTATCACCAGCTTCTCCTCTATCAAGAATCTTACGGAACATTTCAACTCCAGTAATCGTTGATTTCAAGTTTTCAGCTCCCATACCGTTGATCTCAACAGGATCTCCAGTGTTAGCAACACCTGTTTCAATACGTCCGGTTGCAACTGTACCACGACCTGTAATTGAGAATACATCTTCAATCGGCATTAAGAAATCTTTCTCAACATCTCTTTCTGGAAGTTCGATATAGTCATCAACTGCTTCCATCAAATCAAGAACAGTTTTAGACCATTTCTCATCACCTTCCAAAGCACCAAGTGCAGAACCTGAAATTACAGGCGCATTGTCACCATCATATTCGTAGAAAGAAAGCAAGTCTCTTACTTCCATTTCAACTAGCTCAAGAAGCTCCTCATCATCAACAAGGTCAACCTTGTTTAGGAAAGTAACAATTCTTGGAATACCAACCTGACGTCCCAATAAGATATGCTCACGAGTTTGTGGCATTGGACCATCAGTAGCAGCAACAACAAGAATAGCACCGTCCATTTGAGCAGCACCAGTAACCATGTTCTTTACATAATCGGCGTGACCTGGACAGTCAACGTGAGCATAGTGACGATTTGCAGTTTGATATTCAACGTGAGAAGAGTTAATAGTAATACCACGCTCTTTTTCCTCAGGTGCGTTATCAATTTGATCAAAAGCACTAGCTTCAGAATATCCAGCATCAGCCATTACTTTTGTAATAGCAGCTGTAAGTGTAGTTTTTCCGTGATCGACGTGTCCAATAGTACCTATGTTTAGGTGCGGTTTGGAACGATCAAAATTTTCCTTTGCCATAGTAGTAATTATTTAATCTTAGTTATATATTAGTGTTAATGTTTATAACAACATAAAAAGCCAACAAAACCAGGTTTTGAGACTTAAAATTGAGCCAACGACGAGAATTGAACTCGTGACCTTTTCCTTACCAAGGAAACGCTCTACCCCTGAGCTACGTCGGCATTCAGAAATTTGCATCTTAAAAAATAGAGCGGAAGACCGGGTTCGAACCGGCGACATTCAGCTTGGAAGGCTGACGCTCTACCAACTGAGCTACTTCCGCTTATTTAATTCAATATGTCAATGCAAAGCCTGATGTTATCCGACTCGGTGGTGGGGAGAGCAGGATTCGAACCTGCGAAGGTAAAACCAACAGATTTACAGTCTGTCCTCGTTGGCCGCTTGAGTATCTCCCCAATTAATCTGATAAATGAACCTGCAAAGGGACTACCCTCATCTTCGTCCGGGAACGATTTCTCGCCCCAAACTTTTAAGCTCTAAATACCATTAAAGAATATAATGAACTTCACTACATCCTTGAGCCGATGGAGGGACTCGAACCCACGACCTGCTGATTACAAATCAGCTGCTCTAGCCAGCTGAGCTACATCGGCTTTTCAGTATGTCAAACGCTACTTTTCGTAACGGGTTGCAAATATAAAACGAATATTGGTATCTGAAAATTATTTGTTACTTTTTTTCTGAAATTTAATCGAAATGTTTTTCATCTGGAAAATCATTCCTCTTCCCGCCTTAAAGATCTGGGATGTGCCGCCGCATGTGCCCTGCTCAACTCCTTAAAATTGGAGTGCGTATAAACCTCGGTGGAGGCGAGGCTACTGTGCCCCAACAAATCCTTGATCGCGGTAATCTCAGCTCCTTTTTCAAGCAGATGGGTTGCAAATGCATGCCTTAGTAAATGCGGACTTAATTTCTCCTTGGTAGATACCTTTTTGAAATACGTATTCACCGTTCTATACACCAGATTCGGATAGATGGGCTTACCGCTTTGGGTCACAAATAACTTCCGGGTTTCAGGAGATAAAGACTGCCTTGCTTTTATGTAATCCCGGATCAAACCTAATGATGTCTGGAGCAAAGGAAGAATTCTTTCCTTATTGCGCTTTCCAAGTACTTTTATTTGATTTTGCGCAAAGTCAACTGAAGTAAGATTCAAATCTATCAGTTCCTGCCTGCGCATACCCGTTGAATAAAGCAATTCGATTATCAGGTGATCTCTCAAGCCCTCAAAACTGGAATCCTCAAAATAATCTGAAATCTTCTGAAGCTCAAGCACAGAAAAGCTGTCCTGTTCGCGCCTGGGCAGTTTTAAGGATTTATGCTGAAGCATCGGATTCACCTCTATCGCTTTTACCTTCAGAAGAAACCTGAAAAAGGTTTTTAAGCTTGACAGCTTACGGTTGATGGTCTTATGGGTCAGGTCTTTATCTACAAAACTGACAATCCATTGTCTTATCATGGGATAATTGACTTCTGTAAAATCATCTGTTTGGTACTTTTCAATAAGAAATGATTGAAACTGACTTAAATCTGAAGCATAAGACGTCAGGGTATGCTGAGCATACTTTTTCTCCAGCTGAAGATAATCCAGAAAAGCATTGATGTACTCCATAAAAAAACCATGTGCTGAAAAAACACATGGTTACAAATTTATTATAAATAAGTTTAGGTCGCAGGCTTATAGTCTTTATTATCGATCACCATTTTGGCTATGATTTCTTTTAAGATCTCTGAGGTTCCGCCACCAATTGGGCCTAATCGGCTATCTCTGAACATTCTTGCCAAGGGGTAATCTTCAACATAACCATAGCCTCCGAGCATTTGCAGGCAATCGTAAATAACCTCATCAGCAATCTTAGTCGACAGTAATTTGGACATCGTCGCTTCTTTTACCACATACTCCCCCTCATCCAGACGCTTGGCTGTTGTATAATTAAAGGCCTTGGCCATTTCAACTTCACTGCTTCGTTCAGCAATCTTATGTCTCAGAGCCTGAAACTTATCAATAGTCTGACCAAAAGCTTCACGTTCTGACATGTACTGAATCGCATATTCCAGAGCATATTCTGCTCTTGCGTGTGCATTCACACCCATAATCAATCGCTCCAGGGCAAAGTGCTGCATAATGTATGGAAACCCCTGATTGCGCTCTCCCATCAGGTGAGATTTCGGAATCTCCACATTGTCAAAAGCCAATTCTGCAGTATCGGAAGCTCTCCAGCCTAGTTTATTGAGTTTTGTTGCTGAAATACCCGGGGTATCTCTGTCTACAATAAAAATACTCATGCCTTTCCCGCCTTTCTCCGGAGCTGTTTTGGCTGCAACAACCAGATAATCTGAATAAACGCCGTTGGTGATAAAGGTTTTGGAGCCATTGATGACAAAAGAATCCTCTTTTTCCACAGCGGTCGTTTTCATTCCTGCCACATCCGAACCTCCAAAAGGCTCTGTGATGCAAAGACATCCAATCATATCTCCACTTATAGAAGCCGATAAATATTTTTCTTTGATTTCTTCACTGCCTTCTTTATTGACGTGGGTCATCGCCAAATAGGCGTGAGCCCATATAGCTGCTGCAAAGCCTCCTGAGTTGATCTTTTGAAGCTCTTCTAAAAAAATGATGGTATAAAACAGGTCTAAATCTAAACCGCCGTACTTTTCAGGATAAGCTAAACCGAAGTAGCCCATATCACCGAATTTCTTCCAAATAAACCGCTCAATAGTTCCTTCCTCTTCCCATTTGTCTATGTGCGGGACAACTTCCTTCTGAAGAAATTCCTGTAAACTTTTTCTGAACATGTCATGTTCTTCGCTAAAATACATATGATTCATATCTGCTATATCTAATTTTTGAATATTATTCTTTAATTTCCAAATATAATTGAATTCTATCTAATTTATACTTAGGAAAATCTTCAATTTTTGATAATTCTTCAAAACTTGAGATTCCTTCTCTCAGTTTAATGAAATTGACAATCGCTCTGGCCATTTCATAATCGAAATACGGGAGCTCGCTAAGTTCGAGTACGCTACTGCTGTTTATATCTCGCTTTTCGATCTCAACCGGAGTCTTTAAAACGATGCGCTCTTCCAGGTTTTGGATGACCTCGGCTTTCAGACCATAAACATCTTTCAACTGGATGATATCTACAAAACCACCCAGTTTTTCTCTATAAGAAATAATCCGTCCTGCAAGGCTTTCTCCAATACCAGAAACCTCGATTAAATCGGATTCTGTGACCAGGTTCAAATCTTTCTTTTCTGCGTAACTTAAAACCTGACGTTTGCTGAGTTTGGGTTTTCTATTTTCAGCAGCTAAAACCCAATCCGGAAATTTGAAGTATGGGCTGTATTCCGACATCCATTCATCAGAAACCTGCGTTACCTGCTGAAACTGAGCTTTAGAATTGATCCAGTAGCCCTGGGCCCTGAATTTCAAAAGTCTATCGATTTGCTCTACTGTCATCTCCAGCGTATATCCTTTGTAATCGGTTATAAAATTAGGATTAAAAGGATAAATACTCCTCTGATGATCAAGGCTTTGTTTATTTTTTAACGAATCTACAAGGCGCTGAAGCGAATCTTCAACTTTAGATAAGCGCGAGGAATTTTCAGAAGGAGAAATAGAATTCAGGTTCCAGTAATGCAGTGCTATACCGAGCATCAAAATCAGACAAAACACAAAAATTCCGTTTCGATCACCTTTGGTGTAACCGAAACGGAATTTTCTATTGGAATTCATCTGTTTAGTTTATTTCTTCAACACCTCTTTTTGGAAGATTTGACCAGACTTCAATTTGGACATATATTCCCTTAGATCGTCTCTGACTTCACCCGACATGATATATAAACCTATAATGTTAGGGAAAGACATCGCCAGAATCATCATATCTGAGAAGTCCAGGACAGCGCCCAAGCTTACAGATGCTCCTAGCACGACAAAGAATAAAAATATGACTTTATATATAATTTCAGAACGATTACTCTTTCCAAAGATATAGGTCCAGGCTCTCATCCCGTAGTAAGACCATGAGATCATGGTTGAAAAGGCAAAAAGGAAAACAGCTATAGAAAGCACATAAGGGAACCAGGAGATAACGCTACCAAAGGCATCGGTTGTTAACTGAACCCCGGACACACCATCCACTTCATGCATACCTGTAAAAATAAGCACGAGTGCTGTAAGCGTACATACCACTACGGTATCGATAAAAGGTTCCAGCAAAGCCACAAAACCTTCGGAAGGCGGATGGTTGGTTTTAGCTGCAGAGTGAGCAATGGCGGCAGAACCTACACCGGCCTCGTTAGAGAAAGCCGCACGCTGGAATCCTACCACAAGAACCCCTATAAAACCACCTTTAAGGGCCGTAGGCGTAAAGGCACCAGTTATAATGGCATTGAAAGCTGGTCCAACGTTTTCAATATTGATCCCTATAACAACCAGGGCACCAATAACATAAACTCCGGCCATAATTGGCACTACTTTACCCGTCACTTTAGCGATACTATTAATACCCCCTATAATGACAACACCTACTAAAATCGCCAGGAATATGCCAAAATAGAAACCACTGTCACTGTCTAAAAACGGAATCTGATTGGATAAAATTTCGAAAGACTGGTTGGCCTGGAACATGTTCCCTCCACCAAAAGAAGCACCGATAGCAAGAACTGCAAATAATCCGGCTAAAACTTTTCCCAGCTTACCGAGGTTACGCTTTTCAAGTCCGTACCTCAAATAATTCATAGGACCTCCAAAAATACGGCCCTCTTTATTTATAAATCTATATTTCACACCAAGCGTACACTCTACAAACTTTGAGGACATCCCCAGCAGACCTGCTAAAATCATCCAGAACGTGGCTCCCGCTCCACCAAGTGAAACAGCAATAGCGACACCGGCTATATTTCCTAAACCTACAGTTGCAGAAACAGCAGTAGCCAGGGCCTGAAAATGCGTGATACTCCCTGGAGCATTGGGTTCGTCGAATTTTCCCTTAGCCAGTTGTATGGCGTGTTTGAATCCTCTTAAATTGATAAAGCCCATTCTAAAGGTAAAAAATGCCGCACCAAAAATCAGCCAGATAACGATAAAAGGAATTCCTTTCTGTAATGGAGTCCCGTTTGGATTGGTTAAAGCTACAGGCTCATCATAGATTATTTTACCAAATTTATGAGCGTTTTGAGCAATGATATCTTCTTTGTTATTGGGATTGTAGATGTACTGTCCTGCAGGAGTAAGAAATTCTATTTCACCATCGACTTCGGCCTGTACGGTAAAAGCTTCTCCATCCACTTCAACAATAGCAATATCCTGGCCTTTTTCAACATGTTCATCTTCAGAAACCAGCCATTCTTTCAGCAAAAACTCACTTTCGGTATTGGGTTCCCACCTTGGTGAAAACAGGAGTTTTTCATCGGTATACACAATAGGGTCATATATCCCAATCGCTGCAAAAGGATCCCAAAACAAGACACTACCCATAGCATCTACCACAGGCTTAAAAGTTCCGTTGAAGGTCTCCACGATGGATTCCGGTTCAATGCTAAATGATTTTTCGACACTAGCTCCTGCTGCGTCGCTAACCTTTACGGAATACAGAATTCCTTCGGTAAGATCTCCAGCCGTATTAGAAGTTAAAGGAACTTCATTTTTAGACCATTGATAAGTGTAGGGAGGGGTTCCCCCTTTTACCTCCAAGTTAACTTGTGCATCATTTATCTTATCTGATGGATTAATGACTGTTTCTTCAACTTGCAGTTCTTGTGCAAAGGTGAATGGAATAGTAAATAATAGGAAAGCAATCAGGGTGATATTTCTTACCATAAGGCTATTTTTGATTTGATATTTCAAAGGAAAATAATTGTTTAAAACCAACAGGATTTTAAAATATCCCGCAATATGCAAAAAATATGGTTTGCATTCAAACCCTAAGCCTTAAAATCTTTAAGAGACTATTTTAAAAAGCCTAATACAATTAACAGGGCTTGTAAGCACGCATCATATGGCGTTTCCCGGGAGGCCCTTCAATGATATCTACTTCAAAACCAATAGCTTGAAGAGCTCTTCTTGCAGTCCCTTTCACACTATAGGTCACGAAGATTCCCCCGGGCTTTAAGGCCAGGTAAAAGCTTTGAAAAACTGACTTTTCCCATAACTCCGGCTGCACTCGTGGACCAAAGGCATCATAAAACACCACATCTGCCTCATTTTTAAGATCCAGGTCTGAAAAGAAAAGCTTTTGTTTCTTGAGCCGAAAAGATTTTGAAATTTCTGACCAGTCTTCCCAGGGAGCCTGATGGAGTTTTTTAAAAACCGATTCGATATCCTCTCCATCGATTTTTTGATGATACTCCAACGCCTGCCTTTCATCTTCGCTTATCGGAAAGGCTTCGATACCCCGGTAGTCGATTTGAATATCAGATTTCTGAGACCATGAATAAGTTAACAAAGCATTGAGTCCGGTGCCAAATCCTGCTTCTAATACTGAAATCGATTTGGCTTGTGTTCTGGCTGTAAAATAATTCAGCCCGGCTTCGATGTAGACATGCTGACTTTCCTGTATCGCTCCATGCGTGGAATGGTAATGCTCATCCCATTCTTCCAGGCGAATGGTTTTTGAACCGTCCTGAGTTGTGACCACTTTTCGTTTCATAGGTTGATTAAAGATCAAATACAGAGGTTCGTTTGGTATAGACCAAATCTTTCAATTTGAGCCAGAAAGCCAGGGTCAGGTACAATCCAAAGCCAAAACCGAAGGTGGCAAATGAAATATAAATAAAAAAGATCCGTACCGATTTAGCTTTCATTCCCAGGGTATCGGCAAGTCGTGAACTCACATAGAATCCATGTTTCTCAAAAAACGTCCTTAAATTGTATATAAAATTTTTCATGCGTGTATTAATTCTAAACCTACCTGGCATTTCAAACAGCGATTCAGATCACAATAGTGTGACTTCAGCTGAATCAAAGCCTGACTTTCTAAAGCTGACCTGGCCAGTTTGGGTTTCAGTTGCTCGAAGCCTTTGGTTATGCTATTCATCTCCGGCTTCAGCGTGGAGATTATCGGATAGATACTCTCCTCAAAACTCATCTGACCTTTGTAAGAGTCATAGGCAAACTTCAAAGGTAAGATCGTATTGATGATTAGTAAATCCTTGAAAGACCGACTTATTTTTTTGATTTTTGCTTTGCTTTTTTTACCAAAACTATAGTGCGATTCCCAGTAGCCTGAAGTCTTAGCCTCTAGTAAGTCGTATAGCTCGCGTTTGGTTTTACACTGAATAAGTTTGGCAAACACCCGTGGGGTTCTCGAATATAAGTCACAAAATTGCGATAACCTGATGCTCGGAAAATTGTCCGGACGCAGCCTAAAGTATTTTACCTGGCTGGTCAGGGGTATAGCCAACTGAAATTTTTGCTCCAGGAATACAAATTCCTTCTGAAGGGTATTGACATAAGCCTCCTCACTTTCAGCAGGAAGCATTCCACACAGGCCAAAACACAAAGCTTCTAATTGAAGAGGGTTCTGGAAGCATTTTTGAAATACTTTAAAATCAGCTGCAGAACTCATCTGCATAAAAGCGTCTCCATTGACGTTAAGTCCAAAGGCCTTTGCCATCAGTTTAAAGCCCACCTCATCCCAGTTGTTATTGGATACTCTCAGCAAATTCAGAATAAGTTCGTTCTTATCTTCCAGCCGCTCTATGTATAAGCGTTCTAACCAACTGATGAGTTTAAACTCGTCGACCTCACCGAAGTGCGTCTCACAGTTGATCCACTTATCGTATATATTTTCAAAAAGCTCATGATAAGCCTGTAATTGGGAGTTGGATATGTATGATTTCAACTCCAGACAGGGAATTTCCGTTTCATCTTTTCTGAAAATGCTCATGTCATCTTCCCACACCACGTGCAAAATCACATTATCGTAAGCCGGGTCAGTTTCGTGATGATGGGCGTACCAGTCTGAAGAGCGAAGGTGAATTTCGAGATTCCCCACCCAATGCTGACCACCAAGATTAATTTCAGCTTTAAAAAAATCGGGACCGGACTCCGTTTCGTTATGCAGACCCGTTTGTAATATCTGCAATTCTTCTCCACGCGTGGTCTGAAGCTGATTCAAATTCAGCTTTTTATATTTCCACAGGCTATGAAGAAAAGCTTCTTGCATTTTAGAAGTTATGTATTTGTTCAGTTACTTTTTCTTTAAAACTATCTACCCAAACCTTGTACTGCTTCCCGCTAGGGTGCAGTAAATCTTCAGCCAGCATAGATTTATCCGTATGCAAAGGTCTGCTCAAATCCTGGAGCGGATAATATGCTACATCATAACGCTGACTCATTTTTTGAATGTATCGGTTATACCGCTTCAATCGGGAAGATACTTTCTTTAGTTTTTCATCCTTTGCAAATTCAGACAGGCTATAGTCTGGTATACCCACAAGAAACACTCCTTTTTCATCTTTCGAACTCAAAGCTATCGCTGTTTGCAGTAAGTTTTCAAATTCAGTTTTAAATTGCTTAAACGGTTTTTTCTGATACTGATTATTAACACCGATTAAAAGAGAAACCAGATCAAAAGAATTGGGCTTATATTTTTGAGAAGCGATGGAATCCTGCAGCTCATCGGTTCGCCAGCCGGTCACGGCAATAATCTCCGGATCCTGAACAGAGATGCCTTCAGCTTCGAGATAAGCCGTCAGTTGAAATGGCCACGATTCAGATTCAGGGACTTGCTCCCCTAAGGTATATGAATCCCCCAGAGCTAAATATCGCAAAGAGTCCTGACTAAAGGCTTGAGACATGATTAAAAGAATTAACCCAAAAGTTACTGATTTCATCGTTTAAAATATACTCAAAAATAAGAAAGATTTTAGATATCAGAATGACTTATAACAAATTCGAAATCGCAGGTTTTAACTGCGCATACCTGAACTGAAATCCCGTTGACAGGATTTTTTTTGAGCTTACCAGCTGGCTTGCCAGCACAATAGTTGCCATTTCCCCCAGCATCAACTTGAGAACAAAAGCAGGAACATTGGGCAAAATAAGCGGCTTATCCAGTTTCTGGGCGATACATTCCGTCAATTCTTTATTGGTAACGGGATTTGGTGAAACTCCATTGAATACGCCCTCCAGTCGGTTTTCCATCACATGTTTAAACAGGCTGGCCAGATCTGAAATATGAATCCAGGATTGCCATTGTTTTCCACTGCCTAAAGGAGCTCCAATGTATTTTTCGATGGGGTCTTTTATTTTTTCCAGAGCCCCGCCTTCGTCTGAAAGCACCACGCCTATTCTTATTTTTGTGACTTCAAGCCCTAAATCACCAAGCTCATCGGCTGCAGATTCCCACTGCTCCACTACCTCTGCCAGGAAATTATCGCCTGTCTCAAAATCATCCTCCTCGTGGAATTTGGTCAATGAATCTTTATAAATCCCTACAGCACTGGCAGAAATGAGATGTTCCACCTGATGGTCGCGCTTAGCTAAAGCTGCTTTAAGCGTATTTAAACTATCGATTCTACTGTCTAAGATTGTTTGTTTGTAAGAAGAGGTCCAGCGTTTGGCCACACTCGCACCAGCGAGGTTGATAATCGTCGACACCCCCTCAAAACACTCCGGGGCTATTTCCGACGTAGAAGGATTCCAGTAAAAGCCCTGATAGTTGGCTTGAGATTCAATTTTAGAACGGCTGGTTGTCAAATAATTGACAGCAATATCTTGCTCATGAAACAGATCCACTAAGGCCTGACCCACTAAACCTGTTGCTCCGGTAATTAAAACTCGCATAATTTATTTTTATCTAAAATAGCCAGATTGTTCTGTCTATGCCTGGTGTTTAGTAAGGTTTTAACTAGTAATCAGTAGCTAGTGAATAGTAATCAGTAACAAGTAATCAGTAAAAAATATCAAGTCACTCACCACTGTTCACTCATCACTAGTATCTGGTGGACTCGGGAGTCAAGAGTCAGGAGTCAAGAGTCAGTAGTCAGTAGTCAGTAGTCATTAGTCATTAGTCATTAGTCATTAGTCATTAGTCATTAGTCATTAGTCATTAGTCATTAGTCATTAGTCAAATTTAAAATTCTTTATTCAGTATTCAGTATTCAAAGTCCGTTTATAGTTTTTCGTTTAGCGTTTATCGTGTATTAGGTAATAGGTAATGGGAAATTTGGAATATGACCTTCCCTAAATAGCGTTGACCGTTTTGGTTAATATACTAATTGATTATTTTCATAATCCTATCGGACAATTATGAGCCTGAGGCTCTTCATTTGGGTTTAAGCTATGGTGCTTCAATGCCTCTTTGATTTTATAATTACCATCAGCATATATGATCGTCATCGGTCTTTCTTGGCTATCCAAATTTAAAACATAATTTTTAAATTCTTTTGGGGTTTTCCCACTCAAACTATCATGTTGTCTTTTAGTGTTATAATGCTCTACAGCTTTCTTGGCTTTGGCTCGTAAAACTCTTAAGTTATCAATATGCCATAGGTTTAAATAT
>NZ_FNCW01000033.1 GCF_900099815.1 Psychroflexus sediminis
TACTCACCTACTCACCTACTCACCTACTCACCTACTCACCGACTCACCGACTCACCGACTCACTATTCACTGAAAACCGAAAACCGAAAACAGAAAACTGATGGTAGCTTCGATACATCCCGACGCAAAAGTCGGGACACTCAGCCACCAATTAATTCAAAATAATTAATTTCGACTCACGACTCACGACTCACGACTCACATTAGTCGACACCTGATTTTCAATTCTTTACTTTTAAGAAATTTCGAAGATTTAGGATTTAAGGGAATTGATTTGTATTTTTACGTAAACACTTCAAAATGAAAAAAGAACAACTTATTGAGCAGGCTGCCCATAAAATGAGTCAGCTCCCTGAGGCCAAAATTCAAGAGGTGAGTGATTTTGTAGACTTTCTCTTTAGCAAAATTGACAACCAGATCCTGCTAGATAATGCTCAGCAATTATCATCAGAATCTACATCTTTTGACTTTTTAAAAGAAGAGGAAGACCTATATAGCGTATCAGATTTAAAAGATCGCTATAAATGAAAAAAGGTGACATAGTATTGATCCCTTTTCCTTTTACAGACTTATCTGGTAGTAAAAATCGCCCTGCAGTCGTTTTAATTTCGACCGACGAAGATGTAAGTATTTGTTTTATGACCACGCAACTAAAATGGCAATCGGATTTTGATGTTAATATTCAGCCCTCAGAGACAAATGGTTTAAAGAAAGAATCATTGATTAGGCTTAATAAACTTGCTACGATTAATAAGAATCTAGTTCTTGGACGATTGGGAGGCTTAGATACAAATGAATTAAAGAAATTAAATGTTTCACTTATTCGTATTTTGGAACTTAATGAGTAAGTTTTACTTCTCGAATAACTTTTCATTTCCTAAAACCTAAAATCTAAAACTTAATCCCTAATTCCTAACACCTAATTTTTTAAATCCTTATTTGAATATTACGACAAAAGAGATTCCTCCCTTCGTCGGAATGACACATGTATCCGTCTAAGGTGGACAGCTGAATGCCTCAGGCGGGAAACGCAGGTGGGTGATTTTATGAAGTGAAACGTAACAAATAGCTCTTCGACTTCGCTCAGTGTAGCTATCGAGAAAAATGTCATTCAGACAGAGAAGCTTTTTGCTTCGACGATGAATCTTTAAAGCCTTATCGTTTCATTGTTTTTCGACCAAACTTATGCTTCATTACTTTTTTATCTCACCCAAGCTTTTATTGTATTAAGTGTTCGTGAATCTCGTTCCTCGATTTCCATTGCCGTAATCCCGATAGCTCCTATGTTTGCTTTTGGAATAAATTTTTAGTTTTACAAATATAAGTGAAAGAGGATAAGAGTCAACCGATGGC
>NZ_FNCW01000003.1:0-181445 GCF_900099815.1 Psychroflexus sediminis
AATAGATTGTGGGTGATTATCCAGAACACCTCTGTTTTTAACTTGTACATCATTGCTGTTCAAACAGCAATAATCTAAAGTGTCTTTTGAAATGTCAATTCCTGTAACAATATTTTCCATAACTTTGAATTAGCTATTAAAAACCTGAAGAACCAATAGGTCTGAGTACTAACGCTATTAATAAGCCTAAAAGCTTTACATTCTAAATGGTACCAAAACCTAAAGAGGGTGCAAGGACTAATGCTCGATATGAAGCTTAAATTTCAAGAGTCGAGATAGTTCACCTTGCTCCTCTGGTTTTTCAGAAATTTAATATGATTAAACTTCTTATAAATATAAAATGTAAAACTAATAGCGCAGTCGAGAGGTTTTTAGACAGAAGCAATTAAATTGAAAACCCGGTAGAACATTCATAGGATATTTCTTAGTGTGGAGTCTTTACTTATATTCAAAATTATAAAAACAAATTAGTAAATTGCTTTCAAAAAATTTATGACTTCTGAAGCTATACAAGCGCGTTTAAAGCAAATCGTAAAACCTTATGTCAACAATCAGGAAAATTTTGAAAATCTAAGCCCTGAATCTAACTTCATCAATGACCTTGAAATCAATTCTGCTAATCTGGTGGACATCGTGCTTGATGTTGAGGATGAATTCGACATTCGTATTGAAAATGACGATATGGAAAAAATGACCGATGTAGAAACTACTGTTGAGGTCATTCAAAATAAACTGAAAGCAAAGTGATTGGGAATGACATCGTCGATTTAGCTAAGGCCAAGGAAGAGTCAAACATTTTTCGGCCTCGATATCTTCAAAAAGTCAGTTCCCCCGAAGAAATCGAACGCATTTTATCTGCTACCGATCCCGTGAAGTGCTTCTGGAGAATGTGGACGATGAAAGAAAGTGCTTATAAAGCATTTCAGAGACAGTTTGATCTAAAACCGGTGTTCAATCCATTTGCTTTTACCTGTCTTTTTGAAGATTCTGAATTTGGAACAGTGGATTTTCGTGATCATCAGCTTGCTATTAAAACCCTTCAGACCGAAGATTTCGTCTATTCTGAAGTCTTGGATAATGAACATAATCATAATTTTTTTGGCGGGAGTTGCGATTTTCTTTTGAAGGTCAAAAATCAGCTCAATCTTCCATCGCTTCCAAAATTCACAAAAACAGAACTGGGTCTGCCAGTCTTAAGTCTGGCAGATAAAATTTCGCCTGTTTCAAAAACCCATCACGGCAAATTCCAAGCCTTTCAGTATTAAGAATTTAATAAAGAATGCGTCTCTGGTACAATTCATGCAATTGGTTTATTATATTTGTAATGATGAAAGGTTTTAACTACATATTTTTAATTCTTTTAATAAGTTCCGTAGGGTTTGTAAATGCTCAAAGTCGTGATTTTCCTACTCGTGGATCTGAAGTGAATTCTAATCCGAGATTTAAATCGTCGAGTTCAAGTTCCGGAATGAATCGTCTTGGCGTCCCTAACCGTAGTAAAGTCAAGGATTTTTTCGCAAAAGATGAAAAAGGCGTTGACTTTAAGGCGAAAACTCAATTTACCAATCCTAGTGATTTGTGGACGGATAAGCTCAACAAAAAACCGGAAGATGAGAATAAAGGCATGAGAGCGGAATGGGCGGAAGATATGAGTCTTGGTGATTTTGTAACCTCTTCAGACAAAATGACCTTTATTTGCCGAGATCATATGATGTATGACGGTGACCGTGTTCAGATCAGAGTTAACGATAAAATCATCGTAGAAAATTTACTTTTGGAAAACGCTTATAAGGAAATAACCATACCGCTTGAGATAGGTTTTAATAAAATTGAATTTATAGCGCTCAACCAGGGAGAGGCCGGTCCAAATACAGCTGAACTTAAAATCATTGATGGGTCTAAACTGCTGTCCAGAAACGTCTGGAATTTGTTAACTGGCGTCAAAGCCAGTACCGTCATCGTTAAAAACGAGTAACTACTTTTCCAAAATAGCAATGGCTATTCGAATTTTTCCATAACTCATTTTTTCATCCATAGCCTCAAAAATTGGTTTTACGGCGCCTTTATAATCTATCTTTTTAAGCATGCTCTCGACTTCTTTTAGTTCTGAGTCCGAAATGTATTGTCTTAACTCTACAGGTTTTCCTTCGGAATATAGTTTGGATAAATGAGAGATGATAGTCGTCGTTTTAAGGTTTCGTTTTTTAGCCATCTCTTCAATGCTATTTCCATCCTCATAAAGCTTATAGGTCTCTTCATAAGTTGAGGTTTTCTTTTTTCTTTTCCTGGTGTTGAATAATTTGATAACCTCAATAAATTCATCGGCATATTTTTCAGCTTTTAAGCTATTCACACCACTTATGGATCTGAATTCTTCTTCACTCTGAGGTCTGTCTTTTTCAATTTCTTTTAATGTTGCATCGTTGAAGACCAAGTAAGGCGGAATGTTTTCTTCAACAGAAATTTGCATCCTCAATTGTTTTAACTGATTGAACAGAGTTGATGTTTTTGAGGCCTTCTTAATTTCTGTCCCTCCAGTTTGTTCTGCTTTCGGTTTTGTTAACCACACTTGCTCACCTTCAAAAAGGACTTGTTTTGCTAAAGGTGTAAATTCTAAAGCATTTTTTCTGTGAAATGCAATTTCAATATAGCCGAGGTTGATAAGCTGTAAAATGTAGTGCTGCCAATCTTTCCAGCTGATATCGCTTCCAATACCATAGGTTTTAAGCTCTTGATAGCCTTTGTCATAAATTCCCGCATTTTTGGCTCCCCTTAAAATATCGATGATGACCCCTATAGGTTCTTCTTGCTTAACTCTTGCCACTGCAGAGAGAGCTTTTTGCGCTATAACTTTAGCATCTATAAATCGTGGTGGATTTTTGCACACATCACAAAATCCACAATTTTCAGAGAGGTGTTCGCCAAAGTAGCCAAGTAAAATCCGTCTTCTGCAGGACGTGGCTTCGGAAAATTGCTTCATACGTTCTAATTTGGCATCTTGAACGTCCTGGTTATTTCCATTTTCATTGAAGCGTTTATACTGAATGACATCGGCGTAAGAATGAAACATCAGTGCATTGGCTTTAAGGCCGTCTCTTCCAGACCGGCCTATTTCCTGATAGTAACCTTCTATATTTTTGGGCATATTATAATGAATTACCCAGCGTACATTCGACTTGTCAATACCCATCCCAAAGGCTACAGTAGCGCAAATAATCTGGGTTTTATCATAGACGAATTCTTCTTGAATTTTGGTTCTTGTCTCTGCATCCAAACCAGCATGATATGCTTTGGCTTTAAATCCCTTTTGAGTGAGATCTTTGGCTAGCTTTTCTGTAGATTTCCGGCTTAAGCTATAGACAATTCCAGCTTCATCTTTTCTTTTCAACAAGAAATTTTCAATCTGCTTTAAGCGCTGGTTGGCAGTTCTAACCTCTAAAAAAATATTTTCTCTGTCAAATGAAGACAGAAAGACTTTAGCTTTTGGAATGCTTAGTTGTTTTAGAATGTCTTTTCTGGTGGTTTTATCTGCTGTTGCCGTTAAGGCCAGCACCGGCGTATTAGGTAAGGATTTTTTCAAAAACCCGAGCTGTTGGTAGGAAGGTCTGAAATCATGACCCCAGGACGAGATACAATGGGCTTCATCTACAGCAACACAGCTGATATAGTTTTCGTTTAAAATCTCCTGTAGACCCGAAAGGCTCTCTGGTGCGGTATAAAGTAATTTTAATTCTCTTCTGGCGACTTTGGATTTGATGTCCTGCTGGGTCTCGGCTGTCTGGGTTGAATTGAAAAACTCGGCTTCAATACCGTTGCTTTTTAGTCCATCTACCTGATCTTTCATCAGGGCAATGAGCGGAGAAATAACCAGGGTAACACCTTCAAATGACAAAGCTGGTAACTGAAAACACATGGACTTTCCGCCACCGGTAGGCATGACCACTAAAGCGTCATTTTTATTGAGCACGTGCTCAATTATTTCAGATTGGTGTGTTCTAAAACTATCATAACCAAAATAGGTTTTAAGATGTGAAAGGCTATTCTGAATAAGTTGAGCGGACATGAAAAAGGTTTCGGAATTGAAGTTGCAAATTACAATTTCAGTTTCAGTTTTTTAAAGTTGAATAATGATATATTTGTCATAATGATATCCAAAAAAACTAAATACGCTATCAATGCCCTGGTCTTTCTTGCCAAAAGAAATGGAGAAGGCCCTATTATTATTAGTGAAATCGCTGATAAAGAGCATATTCCAAGAAAATTTCTAGAATCTATTTTGCTCAATCTTAAAAAAGCAGGTATTCTGGCCAGTAAAAAGGGAAAGGGAGGTGGTTATTATCTTTTGAAAGATCCAAACGAAATCAATTTAGCCGACGTGATGCGCCTTTTCGATGGGCCTATTGCTTTTCTACCCTGTGTGACCTATAAATACTACGAGCGTTGTGAAGAATGCAAGGATGAAGAAACCTGCGGTATTCGTGATGTTTTTTTTGAAGTAAAAAAGAAAACTGTAGAACTTTTAAAACAAGCAAGCTTAAGTGAAATTATAAAACGGGAAAATCGCCTGATTACTCTTCTCTAGCTCTTTCAGAGTCATAAATAAATATTTTTTTATATAAAGTCTATAGATCAGGTAGACTATTCTATATTTGGAAAAATATTTTTGATGACTACCGCAGCCATTATTACCATTTGTGTTATTATTCTTGCTGTTATTTTATTTGCCACTGAAGCTCTGCCTATAGATTTAGTGGCTATTTCGATAATGCTTATTTTAGTACTGACTGGTGTGATCACTCCACAAGAAGGGGTTGAGGGTTTTAGTAATAAAGCTACCATCACGGTTGCCTTTATGTTTGTGCTGAGTGCTGCTTTGCTGAAAACGGGAGCTCTTCAGGTTTTAGCCCACCGCTTGTCAAATATTTTCCGATATAACTTCAATAGTGGTATTTTGATGATGATGTTTATGATTGCTATTATTTCTGCATTTGTAAATAACACTCCTGTGGTTGCTGTTTTTATACCTGTGGTCATTCAGATTGCGCATACCTCTGGGCAAAGTCCATCCAAAATGTTGATTCCCCTGTCTTTTGCCTCTATTTTTGGTGGGATGTGTACATTGATTGGCACATCTACCAATATTTTGGTTAGTGGTATAGCTGAAAAGGAAGGGGAGCAGGCTGTTGAAATGTTTCAAATGACACCTGTGGCAGGGATACTTTTAGTAGTGGGTGTTATTTATATGTCAATTTTAGGCATTAAACTCCTTCCTAAATCCAGACGCTCTAAGAATTTAAGAGAAAAATTTGAAGTTAATAATTACATCACTTTGGTAGAATTGCTATCAAATTCAACTTCAATAGGAAAAAAAATTATGGAATCTGAGCTGGTGACAGAATTCAAGATGGATATTATTGAAGTGAGGCGAAATGGAAGTCAGTTTACTTTGCCTCCTGGTGATTTTGAGTTGAATGAGGGAGATATTCTCAAGGTGAGGTGTGATGTGGAAAAGCTGAAATCACTTAAAGGCAAGACCAAGACTTTATCGGTTTCTCCGGTGAAAATTGGTGATAATGACCTTTCTGGAAAAAATTCTGCTTTGGTGGAAATGGTGATCACTTCTTCATCAGAAATTCATGGAAAAACGCTTAAGGAATTAGATTTTAGAAGACGGTTTAGGGCAATTCCTCTGGCTGTAAAACACAGAGAAGACATAAAGCATGATGACTTATATGATATCAAGCTAAAGGCTGGAGATGTGATACTTGCCGAAGTCAAGTCCCATTATGTCGATGAGTTGAGCAAGTTGGAATCTGGTCAAAATACCCCCTTTGTTTTGCTATCTGAAAATCATATCACAGATTTTGACAAGAAGAAATTTAGCATTGTCATTTCATTAATTGGAATCATGGTGCTTTTAGCGAGTACTGGATTTTTAGACATTATGGTAGGGGCCATTTGTGCGGTGGTAGTTTTGGTATTTGCCAGGATACTCACGATGAAAGAAATCTACGAAGCCATCAACTGGAAGATTATTTTCCTTCTGGTTGGGGCTTTAAGTTTAGGCTTGGCCATCAGCAAAACGGGACTGGATACCCTTATCGCCCAGACTATGCTTGGACAGCTTCAACCAATCGGTATCATCGCTGTGATTTCCGGACTATATTTAGTGACTTCCCTGCTGACAGAAGTGATGTCCAATAATGCTTCAGCGGCCTTAATGACGCCCATTGCTATTGCTATCGCTCACAATTCCGGGGTTGAAGTCTTACCCTTTCTGGTCACTGTGATGATTGCGGCTTCTGCCACATTTATGACGCCTATTGGCTATCAAACCAATACCATGGTATATAGCGCCGGCAATTACAAGTTCAGAGATTTCTTTAAAGTGGGTTTTCTTCTGAATATGGTATTCTGGATCATCTCCAGCTTTACAATTCCCTGGTATTTCGATCTGATTTAAAACAAATCAAATACCTCGAAAAATCTAAAGGCTACATATAAATTTAACAGGGCAAAAAACAGGGAGGGGAAGGATTGAACAAAGTTGTCTTTAATCTTTATTCGAACTCCAAATCCAAGACTCATCAAAAGCGTGAGTCCGATGGCTGCAAAGAAGCCTATAACAGGGATGAAATAATAGCCAGCGACCAAACCCACTGCTCCCAAAACCTGAAAGAAGCCTGTGAGCTGTCTTTGAATAGGGCTCAAGCCAAATCTCCTGAATTCCTCATACATCTTTGGGCTATAAAAACAACCAAGTCCGTAAAAGAAAAATGAAATACTTATGAAGAGAACCAGGATTTGTAAAACAATCATATCAGTTTAGGGTGCCAGGATTAGAAATGGTTCCAAAGGTATGTTTCTAAGAATCCAAAACCCCAAGACTATTGCTAAAATTATCCAAGGTGTAGAGTTATGATGCAGCAAATTATTATTTTTTTTGGAAGTTGATTTATTGATGAAAGACACATAAAGTTTATAACCTATAACTAAAAAAGCAAGTAAAATCAAGAAGTTATGCTTTAGGCCAGTCCAGATATTGCCATGCAAAATCTCGTGAAAAGCGCGCTGAGAGCCACATCCGGGACAGTGGAATCCTGTTAAAAAATGAAAAGGACATTGTGGTGTGAAGGCAAAGCTTGTTGGATTAAAATAATAATAAAATATACCCAGAGTCAATATGGCTATGGGTATACCTATTTTTATCAGTAAAGAATTAGTTCTAAGCACTTATCAATAGACATTTTTTTGCATTTCTGCATTGTAAGCCTCCCAGAATGCTTCACCGCCAACAAGTACAATAAATACTATGTAACCTATGATTATAACAAGGCCAGAAACCATTGCTACAATCCACCAGGTTTTAGCGTTTTTAGAGGCCCTTAAGGCACCTTCATAATCACCTGCGTTATACTTTGAATTCACCTGCGAAGCATAGATAATACTTACTATACCAGCTGGTAAACAGCACAGAATGGTTGTAATGATCGATAATGCCAAATGATTTGGAGGCATTGGTGGTTGACTTTGGTTAGTTTCCATTTTATAAATTTTAGTTTTGATAAAATTAACACTTCAAACCAAACTAATTAAATATTTGTAAAGAAAATTACTTCAATTCATCAACAAATTCAGAAAGTGCCTTGATGGTATGGTCTATATCTTCATAAGATAAGGCATCATTTAGGAAATAACTTTCAAAAGCACTGGGTGGCATATACACCCCTCGGTCTAGCATTCCATGAAAATAAGTCTTGAATTTATCATTATTACCATGGGCAGCAGATTTAAAATCAGTGACAGGGTTTTCGCAAAAGTGAATTGATAGCATAGACCCGATTCTGTTGATTCGATGTACAACTCCAGCATCTTCAAGGACTTTCTTCATGCCCTGGTGCAGAGTCTTTGTTTTTTTATCCAGACGTTCAAAAATTCCTCTGTTGGTATTCAATTCTGTGAGCATAGCATAACCTGCAGCCATAGCCAAAGGATTTCCGCTTAAAGTTCCAGCCTGATAGACAGGTCCATCAGGAGCCAGGTGGTTCATGATTTCAGATTTTCCAGCGAATGCTCCGACGGGAAGTCCGCCACCAATCACTTTTCCAAAAGTGACAATATCGGCTCTTACTCCTAAGAGTTCCTGCACTCCACCAGGAGCCAGTCGAAAACCTGTCATCACTTCATCAAAAATCAAAAGAATATTATTTTCATCGCATAGCTGTCTCAAGCCTTCCAAAAAGCCTTCTTCAGGAACAATACAGCCCATATTTCCAGCTACTGGCTCAATAATAATACAGGCGATATCTCCATGATTTTCTTGGATAAGTGTTTTTACGCTTTCCAAATCGTTGTAATGAGCCAAAAGTGTATCCATTGCGGTACCTTTTGTAACGCCCGGTGAGTTTGGCTCGCCAAAAGTCACTGCGCCACTTCCCGCCTGGATAAGGAAAGAATCGCTATGACCATGATAGCAGCCAGCAAATTTGATGATTTTATCTTTTCCGGTATACCCTCTCGCTAATCTAACGGCACTCATACAGGCTTCGGTCCCGCTGTTAACAAAACGAATTTTATCGATGTTGGGCACCATTTCAACAGCAAGCTTGGCAATTTTAGTTTCAAGCTCTGTTGGAATTCCGTAAGAGGTGCCGAGTTTGGTGCGTTTTACAACAGCATCCACAACAGAAGGGAAAGCATGGCCCAAAATCATTGGTCCCCAGGATGAAATATAGTCTATCAACTTGTTATCATCTTCATCATACAAATAAGCACCTTCTGCTTTTTTTACGAAAATAGGATCTCCTCCAACAGCATTAAAAGCTCTTACCGGGGAATTTACACCCCCAGGAATGTATTTTTTAGCTTCATCAAATAAGGCACTACTTCGTTTATATATCATAACTTTAATTTTTTACTTTTAATTCCTGACCAACTTGGATGTGGTCGCTTTTTAACTTATTAATTAATTTTAATTCTTCTACAGTAAGATTGAATTTTTCAGAAATATTGTAAAGCGTATCTCCCCGCTTGACCCTGTAATATTCAGAATTAGTCAGTGTCAGTCTCTGAGGTTTTGGTAAGGCTGTATCTCCTGTTTTACCCAGAACTTCCTTATCAAATTCATTTAGTTGATAACGCTCTATTAAACTGATTAACTTTTCTGGATATCTTGGATCTGTTGCGTATCCTGCTCTTCTCAAACCTCTAGCCCAAGATTTATAATCATCGCTGTCATAGTCAAATAAAAAACCATATCGGCTTCTTTCAAATAAAAATAAAGAATGATCTCTAAAAGAATATTTGGCATCTCCATATTTTCTAAAGCATTCCTGGGCTTCATCATCGTCATGATATACTTTATCGCCTTGCCATCCATTACACTTGATTCCAAAATGATTATTGGAACGTCTAGTGAGTTTTCCGCTTCCAGAACCGGATTCCAGGATTCCTTGGGCAATAGTGATACTGGCAGGAATGCCATAAAGTCTCATTTCTTCTTGGGCAATACCTGCATAATTATAGACATAACGTTCAACAGCGTTTAAGCTGCTCAAATCAACTTCTTCAACCTCTTCAGTTTCTTGGTTTAAGCTATCTTCCGAGTCAGTATTTCCTATGGTGTTAGGTTGTTCTGCTTTTGGTTTGGGTTGCTGAGTTCTAGGTTGTTCAGCTGAAGCTGATTTCGTTTTCTTCGATGTACCACAGGACATCATCATCAGCAGGAATATAAGACTGAATGCGAAAGTATATTTCATAAGCTTTTAATGGTTTGTAAGCCTTTTTGTTCTAACCTTTGGTTCATGGCTTCAATTCCTTGAAGACCCCCGGTATGAATTGCTAAAATACGAGTATTTTTGGGAAAATACCCAGCTTCAATCATTTCAAAAAGGCCATAAAACATTTTTCCTGTGTAAATAGGGTCAAGTGGTAACTGATGTGTTTTTTGAAAATTATTCATGAATTCTATCAATTCTGAATTCACCTTGGCGTAGCCTCCAAAATGATAATCCGTTTGAAGTGACCAGTTGGTTTTAGAGGTCCATTTGCTAATCTCTTTTTTTAAAAAATCTCCTTTTAGAGCACTAAACCCGATGCAATGCTGGTGAGCTTTTGAAGCTTCGATGAGCCCAGCTAAGGTACCGCCAGTCCCTACTGATGAGCAAATAAAATCGAAATCATCTTCATGTTGCAAAATCTCTTGACAGCCTTTTATGGCAAGCGCATTGGTCCCGCCCTCAGGAATTATAGTAGTGGATGGTTTGTTGTTGAGTAAAGTCTTTACAATAGGCATGTCTTTCTTGAGCCTAAAGTCTGATCTGGATACAAAGTGAAGTTGCATTCCTTTCTGATGAGCAAATTTTAATGTGGGGTTGGTTGCAAGGGTATTCTCTAGATCATGACCGAGTTCATCACCACGAATAATACCTGTAGAATGGAGTTCTAAAAGATGGCAAGCTGCTGCTGTAGCCGCAATATGATTGGAAAATGCTCCACCGAAAGTCAAGATATCAGTCGTGCCGTTTTTTTGGGCTTCTAATAAATTATACTTTAACTTTCTAAATTTATTGCCCGAAATTACGGGATGTATTAAATCTTCGCGTTTGACGAAAAGTTCTACATCGCTAAATTTTCCTATAAATTCAGCTACAGAATTATACTTTTGTTCAAAAAAAGAAATAGAAGTCATATAATTCTAAAATTAAACTCAAAATTAAAGCCTTATTTTCAATATGAAGAGAAGTTTATTAAATTTCGCTAATGAATACATTTAAAAAACATATTCCCTTAGAAGAAGGAGATTTTTATGTAACAAAAGAAGGCTATAGATGCTTTACCAAGCAGTATCATCTCAAACGAGGATACTGTTGTAAAAGTGGTTGCAGGCACTGTCCCTATGGATTTGATAAAAATAGAGATGCTAACTGATTTTATTTGATTTAATCTTATAAAACACTCAATACTTCACTACTTTGGCATATTACTTGATTATTTATATTTAATTGCTCATAATCTTCTAAGATTTAAAAAAATGAAAACATTTAAACTCACTTTATTCCTTGTCGGAATTTTTTTCTTAACTTCATGTTCGTCTATTAAGGTAGCTACAGATTATGATAGGAAAATAGATTTTACAAAATACGATTCTTTTGCTTTTTATAAACCTGGAATTGATGCTGCAGAAATTTCTGATTTAGATAAGAAAAGAATTTTAAGAGCTATTGAGAGAGAGTTAGTTGCCAAAGGAATGGTTAAAAAAACCAATCCAGATTTACTGGTGAGTATTTTTACTGAAACTACAGAAAACGTGAATATCTACCAGAATAATTTTGGTTATGGCTGGGGTTGGAATCCGTATTTCTGGGGTCCAGGCGGATTCAATAACGTGTCGACAAATGTGGAAGGAACCTTGTATATTGATTTGATCGATGCTGAGAAAAATGAGCTGGTTTGGCAAGGTCTTGGGACTGGTATCCTAAGTCTTGATATGGATAAGAAAATTGAAAAAATAAATGAAATTGTAAGAGAAATATTGGAGAAATACCCTCCAGAAAGAAACCAAGATTAAGTTCATGGTTGTGTTTATTTAGTTTGTTAGGTAAAGCTGTACAAAAATGTTATATTACATGTTGTACAGCTTTATTTTTTTAATTAAATATAAGTTTATGAGTAGAGGATTTGTTAAAGAAAGTGATCAAGAAGCACCTATAGTAGTTCCACCAAGAGCGTCATTGCCAGAGAAAGAAATCAATTACGTGACTCCCTTTGGGAAAGACTTATTGGAGAAAGAAAAAAACTTTTTAGAAAAACAGCGAACAAATTTGACTGTTGAGGACGAAACTGAACGCAGACGGGAACTTTCTATGATTGACGGCAAGTTGAAATTACTCAATGAAAGGTTAAAAACAGCTCAGGTTATTCTACCTGAAAACCAGAATCCAAATGAAGTGCGGTTTGGAGCTAAGGTCAGATTTAAAATGAATAAAACGATTCAAGAATTTCAAATTGTTGGTGTAGATGAAGCCGATGTGAAAGAAAAGAAAATCGCTTTTATTTCTCCACTTGCCAAAGCAATGACCTCCAAAAAAGAGGCTGATAAATTTGACTTCAAACTCGGAGAAGAAACCCGGCCTGTTGAGATTCTGAAAATCAGCTATTGAGATGATTTTCCCGGCTTTTATTTATAACTTCTTAAACGAATTGTTAATTTTCCAGATTAACTTCCTTTGAAATCTTTTCTAAACTGGCTTTATGCATCTCATGTTTCCCCTCAAATTTTAAAACTTCTGGTAGATTAGGAAAAATCGATTTAGCTAATTCTAGCTGAGATTGAATTTTTTTCTCCGTAAGATATTCGTCTTTTATCCCGTAGATGATGGATGTTTTTAAATTCGGCAGATAGTTAAAGCTCTCAGAATCAAATTCTGTAGGAATACCTCCAGAATGTATCACCAAATGGTCACAATAAATCCTGCGCTGCGCCAACCAGCGGGTGACTACCGAAACACCTTGCGAAAACCCCAGGAGAATAATCTTCTTATCCCTTGGTAATCTTTCCCTTTCTAAAAGGGCATCTAAATAATTCAGGACGTTTTCCGTTTCCAGTTCTCTGTTTTCTTTGGTTAGCCAGGACGCTCCTACATATTTGTAAGCTTTGCTTTGGTAATATTTGGAAGGTGCCTGCGGAGCAATGATATAGTTGCGTTTTGGATCCAAATCTTCAAAATAGGTGATAAAAAATTTACTCAAATAACCAATACCATGACAGGCAATCCAAATGTTTTGGGTGTCATCGGTCATTGAATTAAGAGTAGAGTAGGTGTTTGTAGATTGATAACTGACGTGTTTTGTGTGACTCACTTTATTCGTAAATTTTAAAATTTTTACTCAAAGTAAATGTTTAATTTCGTTGCACATGAAGAAATTGAGATTTTATCTGTGTTTAGTTTTTCTTTTGCTCAATCTGATGTTTGCATTTGCCCAGGCTAGGGTTTCTGAAAAGATAAACGGGATCAGTATGGTGGCTGCAAGACATTCTATTGATGATGTTCACGCTAGGCATCTGAAGACTTTAGGTTCAAACTACGTAGCCGTCATGCCGTATGCCTTTATGCCTGACGCAAACGAACCTGAATTGATTTTTGACACCGATAACCAATGGTTTGGCGAGACACTTCAAGGCATCTCAGAAGATGTAAAAACCTTGAAATCTCAGGGCTTGAAACTCATGATAAAACCTCATGTCTGGGTCGGGAATGCAGCCTTTACAGGAGATGTTTTTATGATTTCTGAAGGGGATTGGAGTCAATTTGAACAAAATTACAAGACTTATATTTTGGCTTTTGCAAAACTGGCTGAGCAAAATAAAGTTTCCCTTTTTTGTATAGGAACAGAACTGCAGGAGTTTGTTAGTAGAAGACCGGAGTTCTGGTGTGAGCTCATCGACGAAATACGCAGCATTTATTCCGGGAAACTGACCTATGCAGAAAACTGGGATACATATACAGGTGTAAGGTTTTGGGATAGTTTAGATTTTATTGGAATCGACGCTTACTTCCCGATTTCTGAAGCCAAAACTCCAAGTTTAGACCAGGTTAATTTAGCTTGGAAAGGCCTGACAAAAAAATTAAAATCTTTTTCAAACTCTTACAATACTAAAATTCTTTTTACCGAATATGGGTATAGAAGTATTGATTTTGCTGGAAAGCAACCATGGGATTCTTCCAGGTATGCAAATCCAAGCAATGAAAGAGCACAGCTTCACTTACTCAAAGGCCTGCATCAAAGTTTATGGGATAAAGACTGGTTCGCAGGCGGATTTTTATGGAAATGGTTCCCTAATTACGACAAGAATTCAAAGCGACATCAAAACCGGTTTACAGTTCAAAGCAAAGCCTCTGAACTTTATTTGAAGTCTTTTTTCGGTAGACCTGTTGAGTAGCTAACGGTGAATATCTTTCTTTTTATTCGAACACCGAATACGAAACGCCGAATAATATTATTTTACGACCTACCCACTCCTCATAAATCGCTAATCACGCTGGTGTTACTCTGCCTGCCCAGACCTCGAAAGAGGCATAGGTCAACTGAAAAATCTCAGACTATCCTTAGGTAAAACGATTCCTCGTCAAAGCAAAAAGACTTCCCTGTCGTAAAGAAAACTCAAACCCATAAGGCGTTTGATGCGATACATTATCCGGGAACGCATATTCCCAGGCTTCGATTTTAGGAGGTTCTCACTTTACGGGTTTACCAGCAAACAGAAGTTTTGTTCTTTTTTCTCTTATTTCATCTTGACTCTTTTTTCTTTTTATTTTGGATTCCTTTTTCTTCGTTTTCGATAAATTCCATAAAACTCTTTTAAAATACATCTGATAAATAGTACGAATAGCTTTGCTTTCGTAATTTTGTTAATTCAATCTGCAACAATGAATAAACAAAAAGTCTTAGAGCAGTGCAATGCTTACACTAAAAACACCCTGATGGAAACTCTGAATATTTCTTATGTAGATGTCGGCGTGGATTTCTTGGTGGCTAAAATGCCTGTCACGCCTAAAGTTCATCAGCCCGATGGCGTATTGCATGGTGGCGCAATGGTAGCTCTGGCAGAAAGTGTGGGAAGTGCAGCCTGTTATGTGTTTTTAGATACTCAGAATTATATGATCCGGGGATTGGAAATCTCTGCCAATCACGTGAGAAGTTTGAGTGAAGGCGATGTGTTTGCGACTGCAAAATTCATTCATAAAGGGCGGACGACTCAAGTGTGGGATATAAAATTGACAGATAGTGAAGGCAGACTAATTTCTGCCGTAAAGTTAACGACCATTGCTTTGCCTAAAGCTAGCTAATGCAGGAGTTGATTCAACATATCGAAGGCGCCTGGGCTTCAGAAATGCCATTTGTAGCTTACCATCTTCCTGAGGCCGGGGAAGTCAATTGTTTTTTTCCTAAAGATTCACAATTGCGCTACCTTCAGCACTATGACGAAGCTGGTTTTATATTTTCACCTTTTAAAATTGAATCCCAAACCATCGTATTTCCTGAAGCTTCTTCAGAGGTTTTGAAATTTAAGCTTATCGATTTTGGTAAGGAATCGAAAAGCAAATTCAGTATAAAAGAAAATCCAGAAGAAAAGGAAAATTACTTAAAGTTACTTTGGGAAGCGATTGACCAAATCCATGCTGAAAGATTTAAAAAAATAGTGGTGTCTAGAAAGATTTCTACCGCCTATAATTTACAGCATCCATCTGAATTATTTTTGAAATTGACCCAGTTCTATCCAGAAGCTTTTACTTACGTATGGTACCATCCTAAAGTTGGTTTATGGGCAGGCGCATCACCAGAAGTTTTGGCTAAGACATACAGAACACAGTTCAAAACTATGGCTCTTGCAGGAACTAAACCCGCGGATGAAGATCGAGATTGGACTGAAAAAGAGCTGGACGAGCAGCAAATGGTTACCGATGAAATTACGGATGCCTTAAAAAATCACACTGAAAATCTTCAGATTTCTGAACGCCAGACAGATAAAGCAGGTGATCTATTACATTTAAGGACCGATATCAGGGCGACTTTAGCTAGCTCAAAATTAGGTGATGTGCTCAAGGCAATGCATCCTACTCCGGCAGTTTGTGGTTTACCAAAGGAAAAAGCCTATCAGTTTTTAAAAGTAAATGAAGCTTACGACAGGGATTTTTATACAGGGTTTTTTGGCGAACTGAATATGCCACAACATAACCAAAGATCCAGTCGGACCCAAAATCAGGAAAATCAGGCTTACAAATCTGTAGTTAGGGTCTCCAATTTGTATGTCAATTTGAGATGCCTAAGCTATGCGGATGGAACCATAAATATTTATGTGGGTGGCGGTATCACAAAAGATAGTGTTCCTGAAGACGAGTGGCTCGAAACCGTGAATAAATCTAGGACGATGTTAAAAGTGCTATAAGAATTCAATTAACTTTGGACCTAAAGAAAGTCATCCGCTTATTTTTGTGATATGAATCAGATTTACTCTTCGATACCAACCGCTCAAATGATTGCCGAACTCTGTGTGCAAAATGGTATTGAACATGTAGTAATTTCTCCTGGTTCCAGGAATGCTCCCTTAACAATTACTCTCGCCAATCATCCTAAAATCAAGGCTTATAGTATTGTAGATGAGCGATGCGCAGCTTTTTTTGCTTTGGGGATGACACAGCGTTTCAATGCGCCTGTAGCTGTGGTATGTACGTCTGGCTCCGCCCTTTTGAATTATTATCCGGCAGTTTCTGAGGCTTTTTACAGCAATCTGCCTTTGGTTGTGATTTCAGCCGATAGACCACCACATTTGATTGATATTGGCGACGGTCAAACGATAAGACAGCCCCATGTGTTTACCAATCATATTTTGTACTCCGCAAATCTTAAAGGAGATTCTCATCAGTCTGAGGATGCGTCGATTTTAGAGTTTAACACTCAGGAAGTCCATAAAGCTTTACAAACTGCGATATGGAATCAGGGGCCTGTTCACATCAACGCCCCATTTGACGAGCCGCTTTATCACAAAACCGACAGCTTAAGCATCGACGTTCCTACACTCGATTCTTTAAAGCCTGAGCCCAGTGAACTTGATGCTTCAGATTTTATCCACTCCTGGAATTCATCAGCAAAAAAGCTGGTTTTGGTAGGGGTGAACCTTGATGAAGAAATCGATGAAGAGGTTTTAAAATTACTTTCTGAAGATCCCTCGGTCATCGTGATGACAGAGATCACTTCCAATATTTCTCACCCGAATTTTTTCACCAACATCGATTCCATTTTGGCTCCTATAGAGTTGGAAGAAAATACCGCGGAATTATGTGAAGCATTGCAGCCAGAGGTTTTGATCACCTTTGGTGGTCTCATTGTATCCAAGAAGGTGAAAAAATTCCTGAGGGAATTTCAGCCTCAGAAGCATTTTCATATCGATCCCAGAGAAGCCAACGACACTTTTTTTTGTTTATCTAAACATTTTGAAACGACGGTCAGCTCTTTTTTTGAAAGGGTGAACAGTTCATTGAGAAAACCTGATTCTACCTATTTCGAAAGCTGGAATGCGGTCAGATTAAAAACCTTAGAATACAGAACCTCATATAAGAGTGAAATCGGATTTTCTGATTTTGCGTTTTATTATAGTTTATTTGAAAATCTACCGCAAGATGAAACGGTTCATTTTGCTAATAGTTCCAGCATTCGTTACGCGAATTTGTTTGATTCCAGGAGAGAAATTAAAGCCTTTGCCAATCGAGGTACAAGCGGAATTGATGGAAGCACCTCTACTGCTATTGGTTATGCGGTGGCCAGCCAGGAACCCACTACGCTGGTGACAGGAGACCTGAGTTTCTTTTACGACTCCAATGCACTCTGGAATAAGTATATTCCCAAGTCCTTTAAAATCATACTTCTCAATAACGCAGGTGGTGGGATTTTTAGGATTCTTCCAGGGAATAAAGAAGAAGAGTATTTCGCCAATTATTTCGAAACGACGCATGAGCTCCATGCTAAGCATTTGTGTGATATGTACCAAATCCAATACACCGAAGCCCGTAGCTTAAAGCAAGTGGATAAAGAATTGCCTTTATTTTTTGAGCGAAATGGATGCCCACAGCTCATCGAAATCTTCACACCCAGGCTCGAAAATGATAAAGTGCTTCTGACTTATTTTGACTATTTAAAAACTCATATCGATTTTCAATCGGTTCTCAAACCAAGATCGGCAGAGTCTAATCCAAACTAAAGCAGATGCAATTTTAAAATTCATTACTTTTGTGGTCTAAATAAATTTTTGAATGTTAGACTTAGGCGTAAAGCATACCTTAACCATAGACAGGGATACCCCCCCCGGATTGTTTTTAACAAATGAAGCCGGTGAAGAGGTTCTTCTTCCCAACAAATACAAACCCAGTCAGTTTGACATTGGAGACGAACTTGAGGTATTTGTATATCTCGATTTCGACGAGCGTCCTGTGGCTACAAATTTGGAGCCGAAGGTGATGCTGGATGAATTTGCTTACCTGACCTGTGTGGATAGCAACGATTTTGGGGCATTTTTGGATTGGGGCCTGGAGAAACATCTGTTTGTTCCGCATATGGAACAGGCTTATAAAATGATTAAAGGCGAGCAGTATCTTATTTTTTGCTATCTGGATGAACAAACCAACCGACTGGTGGCTTCGAGCCGGGTCAATAAATTTGTAGACAACACTATTTTAACCGTAGAGCATTTTGATGAGGTCGATCTGATTGTAACCAATGCCACCGAAATGGGCTACAATGTGATTATCAATGAAATCCATATTGGACTGCTCTATAAAGACGAAGTTTTTCAGGATTTAAAAACCGGGGATCGCTTAAAAGGAATCGTAAAAAAAATACGGACAGACAACAAGATCGATGTTTCTTTACAGCGTCCTGGCTACAGAGGGATAGAACCCAATGCCAATAAAGTCATGGAAATTCTGGAAGCTACTGAAGAAGGCTTTTTACCGCTTCACGATAAATCGAAACCAGAATTGATTTACAATACCGTTCACTTAAGTAAAAAAGCTTTCAAAAAAGCAATAGGAACCCTCTATAAAGAACGTCAAATCACCATTGAAAATGGTGTAGGTATTTTTTTAAATAAAGAATAGAATTTTTAGGTTTAATAAAACTTCATCAGATCCATTATCCTGTATTTTAAGTCAATTTGAGGTTTGATGATGACTTTAAAAAAAATTATCTGCTGATATAGAATACGGGTCTTGAGCTTCTTCTGTAAGGGGAGAGCTGATAAAACGGAGATATTCTGTTGAACTTATCACCCAAATCTTCATAGGCTGAATTCTTTATTCTGTTAAGGTCAGAATAGATAGGCTGTTGATGATAGGATGGGGCGTAGGGTGAGGATGATGAATTGTCAAACTTAGGTTTGAACTTACTGAACAAGGCGGACTGTCGTTCTACAAAAGAAAATTTTTGTTCTTGCAGCTGTTCTGCTCTATAAGCCTTTCGGTTGGCCGCTTCTACCATGTTGATTTCTGGTCGCTCCGCGAATCTATCTTTAAAAATATCAACTTCCGGAAGGTTGAATTCTCTGCCCAGCGACGTGGTGCTAAAAGGATCTGCATTGAAACTTAAAGACGGCATAGGTCTGGCCTCAAACCAGTTAAAATCGGTTTGTGCTTTCACTAGATGACTACTGAGTGTAAGAATTAAAATGATAAGGTAGCGAGATAATTTCATAATTCAAAAGTAGCAAATATTATACCCATTCTAGAATTTCCTGATTTTTCCATAAATTCGGAAAGAAACTGCGTTGCTGGTATTTGGGATGTAAGTATTTTTTCCATGGAGATCCTCCCGTTGCTTCTTTAGCTTTTCCTTTGTCTTCCAGGTATTTTTCGGCGGTTTTAAGATGGGTTTGAGGCCACTTTACATTGTATTGATGGTCAAAGTCTTTCATTCTGAAAATCAAATTATCGGAAGGCTTTTCAAATTTTTGAAATTGTTCCCAAAGCGTATGTCCTTGAGTTGTGGTCGTGAGATCTTTGAAGCTTTGCAGGTATTTTTTTTCAAAAGCATTTAAGGTATAAGAGGTCTTGCCTGTTTTTCTGTTATAGCCTGCATCTCTCCAGTAGATGTTGTCAAAAATTTCATCAAGACTTGGCTCTTCAGAAAGTCTTTTTTGACCTTCTTTGTTTACCAGATTAAGGACAGGAGTACTCATCAATTCCAGGTATCGAAATTGGGCGCTTTGGAAACCGCTGGCAGGGGTTAAGGACATTCTAAACTTATTGTAATCCCCATAATCCAAACCTTCTGTCATCACTTCAAAAGAAGTAATGAGCATATCGGTATAGCGTATCAGTCGCCTTAGTTTTTCTGTAAAAACCTTTTCTGAGTTGAAATCGCTCAGCGCTACAAGCTGCTCTACTTCATGAATCATGAGCTTTAAAGTTAGCTCTGTGATTTGATGATATATGATAAAGACAGTTTCATCTTTAAAATGGGTTTTTGGCTTTTGTAAAGTCAGGAGCGTATCCACTTCAATATAGTCCCAGTAGCTAAGAGGTTTGGCGTAAAGGAGTCCTTTGAGGTAGCTTTCAGGATTTTCTCCCAGAGCTTCATATTTCTTTTCAAGTTGATGTAAAAGCTCCTTATCCATGAGGTGTAATTTGATTCAAATTTATCAAAATAAGTTAAATTAGCTATACATATCAAGCTTTAATGAAAGCTGGACTTCCAACTTTTATTCCCTTCAGAATTAAATTCAATTCCTTTATAAGGAGAAGTTATAGCGATATGTTAATAAGGAATTTAATCACTGACTGAAAACCTAAAAACTTACTACCTTTGTGTAAAATTTGAAAATTATGTCAGAAAATATCGAACGTATAAAATGCCTTATTATAGGTTCAGGTCCTGCTGGATATACAGCGGCTATTTATGCTGCGAGAGCAGATATGAAACCTGTAGTCTATACAGGAATGGAACCTGGCGGACAACTAACCACCACTACAGAGGTAGATAATTTTCCTGGTTATCCAGAAGGAATTGACGGACCCAAAATGATGGTTGAGCTTCAGCAGCAGGCAGAGCGTTTTGGCACGGATGTTAGAATTGGCATGGTCACTAAAGTTGAATTTTCAGATCAGGTCGGCGGCATTCACAAAGCACAAATCGATAATAAAACCTGGGTAGAAGCAAGAACAGTCATCATTTCTACAGGGGCTTCTGCGAAATACCTGGGCTTACCCAGTGAGCAAAAATTAAGAGGCGGAGGCGTTTCTGCCTGTGCGGTATGCGATGGGTTTTTCTATAAAGGACAGGATGTGGCTATAGTTGGTGGTGGAGATACCGCCTGTGAGGAAGCTACCTACCTGGCTAATATTTGTACCAAAGTGACTATGCTGGTGAGAAAAGGAGAGATGAAGGCCTCCAAAGCCATGCAGCATCGAGTGGAAAACACTCGAAATATAGATTTGCGTTACCATTCTGAAGTGGATGAAGTTTTAGGAGATCAGGTGGTAGAAGGTTTAAGAATAGTGAACAATAAAACCGGAAAAAAAGATGAAATCAAGATTACCGGTTTATTTATAGCTATTGGACACAAGCCTAATACAGATGTATTCAAGCCTTATCTGGATATGGATGAGGTAGGGTATATCATCACCAAACCCAAAACGACCAATACCAATTGTCCAGGTGTTTTTGCGTGTGGAGACTCTCAGGATAAAGTCTATCGTCAGGCGATTACCGCCGCAGGAACGGGATGTATGTCAGCTTTGGACGCTGAGCGCTACTTGGCAAGTTTTGAGTCAACCGAACGCTCTGAACCTCAGGCTGTGTTAAACTGATTTAAAGCATCAAAATTATTTACTAAGGCTTTTGTAATACGCAAAAGCCTTTTTTATTTGCTCATCGCTCACTTTGCAATTGATTTTAGGCCGTCCGATGTCTTCTAAAAGCACAAAATTAATATTTCCTGCAGAATTCTTTTTGTCGTGTTTCAGATAGGTTTTTAGATTCGAAATATCCTTTTTTGAAAATTCAACAGGTTTGAAATAAGTGCTGATTATCCGGCTTGCCTCATCGCAGGTTTTCTGATCAAACTTAAGGACTTCCACAGAAAGCTTCAGAGCCAGGATCATTCCGATAGCTACAGCTTCGCCGTGCAGTAATTTGGTTTTGGAGGAAGATCCCATATGATAAGATTCTATAGCGTGTCCCAGGGTATGGCCAAAGTTTAGTGCCATTCTTAGCCCGTCTTCAAATGGATCCTCTTCCGCAATTTTCGTCTTGATCTGAATAGAATCCCGAATCAATTCCGGTAACTTATCGACTTGAAATTGAGATAAATCTTCAAAAGCAAAGAAGTCCTCAGCGTTGGCGATGAGTCCGTGCTTCAGCATCTCCGCCAGTCCGCTTCTCATTTCTTCAGGAGGTAAGGTGGACAGGTAACCCACATCTATTAAAACTAGTTTAGGGGGTTTTATCACACCGATTTGATTTTTCAGACTATCTAAATTCACGCCATTTTTACCGCCAATCGCTGCATCGACCATTCCTAAAAGAGTAGTGGGAACGTGGACGAAGTCAATTCCCCGCTTAAAGCATGAAGCTGAGTAACCTCCAATATCGGTTACAATTCCACCGCCAAGACTTATAAGCAGTGATTTTCTGTCGGCCCCGGTTTCGGATAAGGTTTTCCAGATTTCATTACAGGTTGAAATGCTTTTATGTTCTTCTCCTGGCTCAATTTCTATCCATTCTATTTTGACATCGGCTTCAATTTTTTCTGAAAGAAATCCAGAACAAAATTCCTGTGTATTGGAGTCTACTAAAATATAAACAGAAGAATAAGAATACTCTTTAATCAACAGATTGAGTTCTTTGTAAGCTTCTTCTTGAAATACGATTTTATAGGTCTTCAATTCTATGCTGTTCATCTCTAAAATGCTTGTGTTAAGATTAATGTAATTGCAAGTAATCAAAAGCTAAAGTAAGACATCAATAGTTATATTTGAATACAATTTTAAACTATGATCGATACTAAAATATTTAATAATACAAAACATGCTTTTGTTTTGAAATCCGATGAAGATCTCAAACGATCTTTATTTCTTTTTTCGATGATGAATATCCCTTATTTTGTTCCAGTTTCAACTACGGCTACAAATGTAGCTCTGAAATTGAAACTACCTATAGAACCCATTGTAAAGGCTACCATTTTCGAACAATTTTGCGGTGGAGTAAGCCAGGATGATTGCATGCCTCTCGTAAAAGAAATGCGAAAAGAAAACGTTTACAGCGTTTTAGATTATTCTGTGGAAGGCAAAGAAAATGAAGAAGATTTTGATAAGGCTGCAGAAACTAAAATTGAGATCATAAAATACGCTTCGAAGACCGAAGAAATCCCTTTTGCTGTAGCTAAGCCTACAGGTCTTGGACGCTTCGAAATTTGGGAAAAGGTGACTGCAAATGATATTTTGAACGATGAGGAGCAGGCTGAATGGAATAATATCAAGGCCAGATTCGAAAGGGTTTGTCAGGCCGCTTATGATTACGATACCAAACTTCTTATAGATGCTGAGGAGACCTGGATGCAGGATGCTGCTGACAATTTTGTTGAAGAGATGATGAGAAAATTCAATAAGAAAAAGGCTATCATATTCAATACCTTGCAGTGCTATCGCTGGGATAGATTATCCTATGTAAAAGCGATTCATGAAAGAGCCAAAAAGGAGGGATTTAAACTCGGGTTCAAAACTGTTCGCGGAGCCTACATGGAAAAGGAGAATAAAAGAGCAAAAAAACATGGCTATCCCACCCCTATTTGTGAAGATAAAGAAGCTACAGATGTGAATTTCAACGCCGTTATGTGTTATATCATTGACAATATTGATGACATTTCACAATTCATTGGAACTCACAATGAGGTTAGCACCTATATGGCTTTACAACTTATGAGTCAAAAAGAAATCTATTTGTCCGACGATAGAATATGGTTCGGTCAACTCTACGGCATGAGTGATCATATCAGTTTTAACTTAGGTAGAATAAACGCCAATGCCATCAAACTTTTACCTTTTGGTCCTATCAAAGATGTTATTCCTTATTTGATCAGAAGAGCTCAGGAAAACTCTTCGGTGCAAGGCCAGACAGGACGGGAATTATCCTTATTGAGGGAAGAAAAGCAAAGAAGAGATGGACAGTTTGTAAAACGTGTTGAGTAATATGGATCCAAAAAAAGCAGATATTTTAGCAAGAGAATTCAAGTCTTATTATGAGTTATATCTTGACAGGGTTTCCCCCGATACCGAACTTTCTGAAGCTCTCAATCAACAAGAAGAACTGATTGAATTTTTTAAATCTATTCCTGAAGAAAAGCTTAATTTTCGCTACGCTCCCGGGAAATGGACACCCAGGCAGATTCTGCAGCACCTCATAGACACCGAGCGTATTTTTATGAATCGGGCACTGAGGTTTGCAAGGGAAGATTTTACAGAATTGCCTGGTTACGATGAGAATTATTATGCGGAACACTGCTTTTCCAACAAGCGCTCTGTTGAGGATATGCTGGAAGAATACAAAGTGGTAAGACAATCCAGTATTCATCTTTACAAAAGTTTTGATGAGCGAGTTTTACTCAATGTAGGCGTAGCGAGTGGTGGTCCGTTTTCTGTAAGAGTGATTCCCTTTATTGTTTGTGGACATCAAAAACACCACATCCATATCATCAAAGAGCGTTATCTTTAAAAATTAAAAATGCCATCCAACAAGACCACTTCTGTATTTACACTTTTGGATATCGGCAGGAGTTTACAAAGGATGATTTCCACGCATTACAACAAGCCGTACTGGATCAAAACTGAAATAGCAAAACTCAATGCGTATACCAAAAGCGGTCATTGTTATCCCGACCTTGTTGAAAAGCAAAACGGTCAGGTCTTAGCCCAAATGCGAGCTACCATTTGGTCGGACACCTTTAAAACGATTTCAAGACAATTTGAAGAGACCACCAAAAAACCTATTTCTGAAGGCATGACAGTCCTGTTACTGGCCAAAGTCAATTACCATCCCAGCTACGGATTTTCTTTAAATATCCTAGACATCGATGCCGGCTTTACGCTTGGTGAGATGGCCAAAGAAAAATTGGAAAGCCTGAAACGCCTGAAGGCAGAGGGCATTTTCAATTTGAATAGAGCTCTTAATTTTCCTAAGATTCCTCAGCGCATTGCCGTTATTTCCGTCAACACCAGCAAAGGCTACCAGGATTTTATGAATATCATTTCCAAAAGTCATTCTCGATTCAATTTCAAGATAGAGTTATTTCCTGCTTTGCTGCAGGGCGATAAAGCCATAACGTCCATAGCAGAAGCTTTGGAAAATATTAAAAACAGGAAACAGGAATTCGACCTTGTTAGCATCATAAGAGGGGGAGGAGGAGACGTTGGTCTGAGTTGTTACGATAGCTTTGCACTCGCTTCCAAGGTGGCACGGTTTCCCTTGCCTGTTATTTCAGGAATTGGACATTCTACCAACGAAACTTTAGTAGAAATGGTCACTTTTGCCAATAAAATCACGCCAACCGATGTGGCTTACTTCTTTATCAGTATTTTTCAGGAACGGTGGGAAGAACTTCAAAATTTGCATTCAAAATTCACAGGTTCCGTAAAATTTAAATTAAAAGAAGAGCAGCAAAACCTGAAACTTAGTCATCATGATTTCAAAACCCAGGTCAATGTTCTGCTTCAAAATCACAATTATCAGCTGAAAGAACAGCGGCAACGTATAAAGTCCACCATGCCCTCTTTAATAAGAACTAGATTTGACAATTTAAAAAACTCCGGTTACCGTCTGGGATGGTTAACGCAACAGCAATTTCAAAACCAGAAGAAAGATTTGTTTCAGTTATCCAAAACCTTGCAAAAAGAAAGCAAAAGCAAAATTGAAAATCAACAACAACAGCTCACGTATTTATCATCCACTCTCAGTCTGTTATCGCCAGAGCGTTTACTCAGTCGCGGCTATACATTGAATTTGGTCAACGATAAAATTATAAAATCTTCGACAGAACTTAAGCCTGGAGATCGCCTCAAGACGATGTTTAGCGACGGATATGCTGAAAGTGACGTTATCAAAATTGAACCCCATGAAAAAAACTGAAAGCTACGAAAGTGCCCTGCAAGAGCTCAAAACCATCGTGTCTGACATAGAAAACGATTCGGTTTCTGTAGATGAACTCACCAAAAAGGTGAAGCGTGCTTCAGAACTCATCAAATATTGTAAAACCATACTCACCAAAACCGAAGTTGAGGTCAACTCCGCTTTAGATGATATGGTAGACCTAACCGAAGACAAGGAATCTTAAAACTGGTTGATGGTTTTTCTGATGCTCACTAAGCGGGTTAAAAGCCCCTCCAGCAATTCCAGATCCAGCATATTAGCGGCATCGCTTTTAGCCTCTCTCGGATTGAAGTGAGTTTCTATAAACAATCCATCTACATTATTTACAATGCCGGCTCTGGCAATAGTTTCTATCATTTCTGGTCGACCACCTGTTACACCAGAAGACTGGTTGGGTTGTTGTAAAGAATGCGTTACATCGAGCACAGTAGACGCAAAACGTCTCATCGTAGGAATACCTCTGAAATCCACAACCAAATCCTGGTATCCAAACATGGTTCCACGGTCTGTGATCATCACCTTGTCATTGCCGGAATCTTTTATCTTTTGAGCGGCATGCTGCATGCTCTCCGGACTCATAAACTGTCCTTTTTTAAGATTGACCACCTTTCCTGTTTCAGCCGCAGCCACGAGTAAATCGGTTTGTCTTACAAGGAACGCCGGGATTTGAAGCACATCCACATACGCAGCAGCCAAAGCAGCATCGCTTTCCTGATGAATATCTGTAACCGTTGGCAGGTCGAAAGTATCACTCACTTTCTTAAGTATTTTCAATGCTTTTTCATCACCTATTCCTGTAAAACTATCAATTCTACTTCGGTTAGCTTTTTTGAAGGAGCCTTTAAACACGAAAGGAATTTCGAGCTTATCTGTGATTTTTACAATGCGCTCTGCAATCTTTAAAGCCATCTCTTCACCTTCAATGGCACAGGGACCAGCCAGGAGAAAGAAATTGGTAGAATCTGTATGTTTAAGTTTTGGAATACGTTTTAAATCCATTTCGAAATTTTTTTCAAAGATAAGGATTTCAAAGAGCTTATTCTAGACGTATTTTTTAAGATAAGAGAATTTTCAAATGCTAATTTCCTTACCTTTAAGTTTTAAACAAAAAAAAATTAAAATCGATATCAATATGAAAACAATTTTAACTGCACTGGCTTTAGCAACCACAGTTTTTACTTATGCACAGGTACAAACTCCGCAGCCTAGCCCTAATTCCACACTAACACAAGTCGTAGGACTTTCTGAAACAAGTGTGGCTTACTCAAGACCCTCTGCAAACGGAAGAACTATTTTTGGAGATTTAGTTCCTTATGATAAACTCTGGAGAACAGGAGCCAATGAAAACACTATCATCACCTTTTCTGATGATGTGGAAGTAGGCGGACAACTGCTTTCAGCTGGTAGTTATGCGATTTACACTATTCCCAATAAAGAAAGCTGGGATGTTTTTTTCTATGAAGAAACACAGAACTGGGGTTTACCAAAACTTTGGAATGAAGAGGATGTCGCTGCCATGGCGAATGTTCCCGTAAAGGAATTAAATCACTATGTGGAAACTTTCACGATTGGCTTTGATAATATCAACTTAGATAAAGCTCATCTAAAAATGGCGTGGGCAAACGCAATGGTAGAAGTACCTATTGAATTTCCAACCGATGTTTTGGTCATGGAAAATATTAATACTGTGATGACTGGACCTACGGCCACAGATTATTACAGTTCTGCAGTCTACTACCTGAGTGCGGGTAAAGACCTTGATAAAGCTGAAGAGTGGATGGAAAAAGCAATGGCAATGTCTGAAAATAAGCCTTATTGGATGTTAAGACAGCAATCTTTGATTTATGCTGCCAATGGTAAAAAAGACAAAGCTATTGAGACTGCCGAAGCCTCTTTAGCAGCAGCAAAAAAAGCAGGAAATGCAGATTACGTCAAAATGAATGAAGATTCCCTAAAGGAATGGAAGTCTATGTAGCTTGAAGAACATTTACTTTTCTAAACCGGCTCCCTCTGCGGAGTCGGTTTTTTTTGTGAAAAATTGTATCAGAATCGCTATGCCGATCACGAGAGCACAACCAAATAAATTGAGCCACAAGTAAGGCATCCAGTCTTCAGAATAGCCGATAATAACTATAATTTGCGTGAGAATAGCTGCTATAAACACCGCCCGACTTTTTACAAAAGTTATAAAAAAGGCAAGTAGGAAAATGCCTAATACATTACCATAAAATATAGAGCCAATGATGTTGACCAGCTGAATCAGGTTATCAAATAAGTTGGCTGTACAGGCAAATATAATTGCAAATATTCCCCAGCCTAAAGTGAATAACTTTGTAGAATTGACATAATGTTTTTCACTTACAGATCCTTTTTTGTTCCTTTTATAAAGATCTATGGTGGTGGTGGAAGCCAGGGCATTGAGTTCTGAAGCCGTAGACGACATGGCTGCGGATAGAATGACGGCTAGTAATAATCCCACTAAACCTTTGGGTAAATTGTTGAGGATGAAATGAATAAAAACATAGTCTTTATCATTGGTTTCGATCTTTTCATCCACCATGGCAATAATACCTTTAGCCTCTTCTCTTAACTCGAATTCTGTGGAATTGAGCTGAGCCAGTTTTTGTTTTAAGACCTCAGGCTCATTTGAATCTGAAACTTCCTCCGCAAATTGATTGGCCAACACCTGTTTCTTATCCTGGATAGTTTTGAGCCGATCTTCCAAAACTTTAAACTCAGAACTGTAAGGAGATTCTAATACCGCCTCTTTAGCTGCAGGATTAAAATTGATAGGAGAGTAGTTGAATTGATAAAACACAAACACCATAACACCTATGAGCAAAATAAAAAACTGTAAAGGCACCTTTAGAATGGCATTGAAAATCAAGCCCATCTGACTCTCTTTTAAGCTTTTACCTGACAGATAGCGTTGTACCTGACTTTGATCTGTTCCGAAATAAGACAATGCCAAAAAACTACCGCCTATAATTCCACTCCAAAAGGTGTAGCGGTTATCAAAGCTGAATGAGAAATCTAAAACATTCAGTTTGTCATTGGCTCCCGCTATTTTCATGGCTTTATTGAAAGTGATATCGTCAGGCAGGAAGGAAAAAATCAAAACAAAAGTGGTGATTAAGCCCAAAAATATTACAGCCATTTGCTGTTTCTGAGTTACGTTCACCGCTTTTGTACCTCCCGTGACGGTATAGATAATAACTAAAATCCCGATAAGGATATTGAGATAAAATAAATTCCAGCCAAGAACTGCAGAAAGGATAATGGATGGGGCATAAATGGTAATACCTGCTGCCAAACTTCTCTGAATTAAAAACAAACCGGCAGTCAGGCTTCTGGTCTTTAAATCAAAGCGGGATTCCAGATACTCGTAAGCAGTATAAACCTTTAGTCTGTGATATATAGGTAAAAAAACCAGGCAGATAATGATGATGGCGATTGGTAATCCAAAATAAAACTGAACGAATCCCATCCCATCGTGAAAGGCCTGACCAGGTGTAGATAAAAAGGTTATGGCGCTTGCCTGGGTAGCCATGACGGACAGACCAACGGTCCACCAGCGCGATTGGTTTCCTCCTTTTATATAGTCGTTGACATTGGCATTTTTTCTTGACTTTAAGGTGCCGTAGATAACGATAAAGGCAAGTGTGGCAAAAAGAATGATAAAGTCTATCGTCTCCATGAATTCGCTTTAGTTTTGGAACCAATTCATGAATATATAAAAGCCTAAAATATAAATCGCATTACAAATGAGTATCCAGGTGTAAGCAGATTTCCAGACGTATTTTTCAGGCTTTTCGGACATATTATTCTATGGAAATTAAGTTGGAAATCAGTTTATAGGCTCCGGGAACTCCCGCTGGTAATTCTCTGAAAAAGCTTAAGCCAGTATAAATATAATGTCCTTTTCCATATTTACCCACCAAAATGCTGCCCAGTTTCGGAGTTTCATTTTTATCATGCATGGATAAAACAGGAGTCAGTTCCTGAGACCACAGGTCAGGAAAATAAAGCCCACGCTCCTGAACCCAGCCTTCAAAATCTTCTTTCACAATGGTATTCGGATAATTAAGTACCTGATGTTCAGGAGCGATGAAAGCCACTTCTGCTTTTTCTTCTGTGACCCGGTCACGAGAAATACGCATGTCAAAAGGCGCAATGTTTTTGGTTTTCAGACCGCGATTGGTATTGTACTGGACGATCATAGTCCCTCCATGTTCTACAAACTGAAACAGTATATCCTGCTTGTAAGCTAAAACCTCATGAATGTTGTAAGCCCGAATTCCCATGATGACCACGTCAAATCCTTCTAAACGTTCTTTCGTAATCGCCTCCGCAGAAAATTCCTCGACATAAAACCCAAGATCTCTTAAATTGCTGGGGACACTTGAACCCGCACCACTAATATAAGCGACCTTTTTATCGCTAATCTGGATATTGAGGTTCACCAGTTTTGCAGAAGATTTCTCTACCAGATTATGTACGCCAATATGATCATAATCGATGGTTGACACTTTTTGGTCCAGTGTTTTATCCGCTAATTCCAATTCTGGAGTCACTTTTACCGCTTCAAAAGAAGTGGGGGTGACTTCAAAAACGTAGGTTTGGTTTTCTCCTGTATTATCCAGATTGACTTCATGAAATTCTGGCGAGACCTCCCAGGCTTCAGGTATAGTTAATTTTAGTTTTCCGGACAAGTCATTTGTCAGGGCTCTGACATTGACTTCAATCGATTTTTGATTGGAGTTTTTAAACATATAAACCGACTCCTCCAGACTTAGAGAAGCCTCGGGCAATAGTTCAAAGTCCTGATAAACCTCTCCTTTAACAGGGTCGTTATACTTAAAAATAAGAGGTTTTGTGATGTGGAATGTAGTCCCTTCTATATTAAATTCAAAAGTAAACAGCAAGGGTTTAGGGCTTTCCGGGCGTCCAATTAATTTTTGGTCATTTACCTTATACGTTCCCAATTCCGGTTCTTCTTTTAGCCAGTAAGGCGTCGTGAACTTTTCTTGTGGGTCTAATACAAAGGCACTTGAAAATTTATAATCTATATTGTTTTCCAGTACAGTCGAATTAATAGCAAAGGCTTGTCCGGAATGAGCAATTGACTTTAGCTGAATTTGTTCGGGACTTCTGTTAATGATTTCAAATTCAATATTAATCGTATCTCCCGGGTTTACGTAAGGAAGTTCACTCCTCGCTTCTATAAAAAGACCCAGGGAAGCAGAGATGACAGATTTGATTTGGGCACTCTTTTGAGTTTTCCAAAATTCATCTTCTATGCCGTCGATTAATTTTTTAGCCTTCAGCAATTTTGGAACGGATTTCCACGGCTGCTTAAAATCAAACTCATGTTCTACCTGATTCAGAATTTCACCAATGGCCTTTCCTTCAGGAATTCGATTCCAGGAGGTATCTATTCCTGCAAAAGGATTATTCCCCTCGAGTTTATCGCCTTGGATAAGCTCGATATATTCTACTTTATCTCCGCGAGAACCCGTGTTGCCAAAGCCCTGAGATTTGTGCTGACTTCTGCTCAGCGCAGAAATTTCGTTATTGGATAAGCCTTCCAGAGGATAGTAGGTGTTGATGTCCAATTCGATCAAATTGGTTTTGTCTGCCTTTTCAAACGCCTCCTCACTTCCATAAAACCACCAGGACGTATTGAAGAAAGCGCGTTTTGGAGCCCAGGCTTCTACGAATTCCAATTGGGAGGTAAATTTATCGTCTTGGCCAGCTATCTCAAAAGCCTCTGTACTCAGGATGGCCGAAGAGGTATGATGTCCATGCGTGCTGCCTGAAGTTCTATGGTCAAACCTATTGATGATAATATCAGGTCTGTGCTTTCGAATGGCCCAAACTACATCGGCAAGAATTTTTTCCTTATCCCATACCTCTAATGTTTCTTCGGGCGTTTTAGAATATCCAAAATCGATAGCTCTGGTAAACCATTGTTGTCCGTCATCAATTTTTCTGGCGTTAAGCAACTCCTGGGTCCTGATAATTCCCAGTTTTTTGCCAAGCTCAGGTCCTATCAAATTTTGCCCGCCATCTCCACGGGTAAGCGAAAGATAAGTGGTTTTGGCATGTGTATTTTTGGAAAAATAGGTGATCAGGCTTGTGTTTTCATCATCGGGATGAGCAGCGATATAAAGTACATTGCCAAGAAAATTGAGGTCTTTGAGTTGTTGATAGATTTCAGAAGAAGATGGTTTTTTAGGTTCCTGAGATGAACTGATAGTGCTTATCAATAAGAAAAGACTACAAAAAATACTTCTAATCATATTCAAAATTTTTAATCAAATATACAAGCCCCAGGGTTTTAAGGAGGTTTATTTTAATGCTTTTAACGGTCGGCATTTTCGGTTCGCTCCACTATAGCGTCTTTTTTGAGCAAACTAACCGATTTTTGTAAAAAAAGATTGTTGGGATAGGTAACCAATTCCCCTTCATCTGTTCTTAGGTGTAGCTGAAAGGCTTTGATGTCTTCAATAATAGCCGCTAAAGGAAAATCTTTGTCGTGAATTTGTATTTTATCCCCAATCTTATAGGGAAAATAGAAAAACATGATTATTCCTGAAGTGATGTTGCTGAGTATGGACCAAATAGCGAAAAGACCAATCCCAATAACAGCGAAAATTGAAGAAAAAATGACGGTTAACTCTCTAACTTCCACACCCCAGATGAGGAGCAGAGAAAAGATGGCGATAAATGACACCAGGACATTGATGTATTTATAGATAAGCCTTGTTCTGGCAAAGTTGAGTTCGTCTCTCTTGGCGGTTCGCTTTGCGGATTGTTTGAGTCCAAGCCTAAGAAACAAAAGTCCCAAGACTACAATGCCTGTCCAAATGATTTGGTACTCGTACTTAAAGAAAATATCTTCAATCATATCTTATAAACCTAAACTGTCTCGCAAATGTAAATATTTGCTCGAGTTTTGTTGCCAATATTTAGTTATAAGAGTTTTGATTTTTGTTGCTGAAGACACGAGGGTATCTTTGGAATTATATTTAATTTCTTCCCACTTTTCGATAGAATAGGGGAAGGTTTTTTCCTGATAGATGTTCACAATTCTCCCCAGATCCGAATAAGTAATCCTGGTATGCAGATAGTTGCCTTCAGTTTGTTTCAGCTCTGCTTCATAAGGTTTAAAAGCTTTATGATTGAGCTGAAGGAAGGAAAAATCGGGCAGAACTTGTTGTGCTCCCAGTTCCAGTTTTTTAGGATTTATCCTTAGTTGAATCCATATTTCGTTTTCTGACAGTGTGGGCTCAAGCACAAGAGTTGAATCTGCTTCGCCCTCAAAATAAGAGTGTTTTTCTATTTCAAATTGTCTTCGGTGATTGAGTTGCGCATAAGATTGTCCGCACCATTCCTGAATGCTGGAACTCAGTTTTAAAAGAGGTGCTTCATAAACAACAGGCACAAATGTACTTTGCATGATGCTGTAAGGATAAATTCCTGTGTTGAATTTCTTTAAAGAATTCAATTTCATAACAGTGATGGTGTTCTCGGATTGAGAATTTGCTTTCACCTGTGTGTCCTGCAGAAAATCTTCAGTTACAAAAATCATCATGGCTTTGCCCTCCCGTTTTTCGCCGTAGCGGTAAAACTGCAAGTCATAACTCGTTAACTCAGCTTTACCATCAAACCAGTAGGATTTAAATTCTGAAGTTAAATCTCTTTTATCCTGAGTTTCTTTTATTGATTCTAGTTCGGATTCTACTATGGTTTCACAGCTTGTGAGTATAGCAATACATAAAATAAATACATATTTCATAAGACCTAATTTATAAGTGAAAGTGTGTTGTAAACCTTGTGAATGGGAAATCCCATAACGGTATAAAACGAACCTTTAATTTCCAGAATCCCTATTTGTCCAATCCATTCCTGTATGCCATAGGCTCCGGCTTTATCGAAAGGCAGATAGGCCTCGATGTAATGCCAGATTTCTTCTTCAGACAGGCTTTTAAATTTGACTTCAGTAGCATCATACAAGATTTCGGTCTGTTCTTGAGTTTTGATGCAAACCGAAGATATGACCTCATGAGTGGCATTCGACAGTGATTGCAACATTTCAAAGGCCTCCTCTTTAGTGCTTGGTTTATTAAGCGCTTTACCCTGATGCCAAACGATAGTATCTCCGGTGATTAGGATTTCGTTTGCTTTTAGATTATCAAACTGATCGGCTTTAAGCTGAGCCAGATAATCACTGATCTCATGATGCTTTAATTTTGGATTAAACACTTCCTTGACGGAGCGCAGTTCAACTTCAAATTGAACACCAATAGACTTTAGAATTTCCTGTCGTCTTGGCGAACCCGAAGCTAAAATGATGCGTTTGTCTTTTAAATTATTCAATATCATAAGATCAAAAATGTAAGCATGGAACAAATACCCGTTAAAAATACGAGTTTCAAGTGTAAACTGATCTTTTTATAATCTTTTTCAGCTTTTGCGTCCAGAACTTGTTTTGAAATCAGTATTAAGGGAAGGAGGATGAACACAAAGACATAAAATATCAGCAGATTCAGGGTAAGGAAATAGGACAGGACTACGGATAGCAACACCAGAATTATAAATGTGAGTAAACCGAAGACAACATAATTGGAGCGTTTTTTACCGATTAATATGGGCAAAGTTGACATGTTACAAAAGTTATCCCCTCTGATGTCTTCTATATCTTTAATCAATTCTCTGCACAAATTCAGAAGAAAAGCAAGAAAAGAGTAAATCCCGATAGTGAAAAAAACGACTGGGTATCGATCTTGATTCACTAGCGCTGTTCCCAGACAAAACAGGCTAAGTCCCACCAGTAAGCTCACGAGAAGATTTCCGATAATAGCCATGGGCTTTAACCAGATGGAGTAAGCTGCAAGTAGCAGCGGCGAAAAAACGAGTGTATAAAACACCAGTCCAAACTGCTCAAAGGCCTGGGTCAAAAAAAGATAAAACGCCAGGCCAACGCCTATTGCGTTGACTACAAAATAAAGCTTTAAAGCAGTCTGTCTGGAAATAACCTTATCAATCAAAAGCCGATCCGGTTTGTTGATGCTATCGGTGGTGATGTCAAAAAAATCGTTGATGATATTTCCTCCTGCCGCAATGCAAAGAATGGAAATGACTAGCAAAGCATAAGCCGTCAAATCTATCTGTGTATTTACACCAAAACCTGGAACCAGGGCAAATCTTATAAGCGCAGCGGAAAAAACAAGCATCAGCAGATTTTTCCATCTTATAAGGGCAAGGATGTGCATAAAACTTAGAGGTTAGATCCTAATATTTCCATTTGCCCTGGGTTTTCATCACCTGCTCGATGAGGTCTCTTACGCAACCCTCGCCACCTTTTTTGTGAGAAACATAAGCTGAAATGGCCTTTACTTCCGGCACTGCGTCCTGAGGGCATGTGGCTAATCCAAGCATTTTCATGGGGTATATGTCTGGAATATCATCACCCATATAAGCGACGTGCTCAGCTTTGATATCATATACCTCTAAAAATTCTTGGATGCATTCAACCTTATCGGCAATGCCCAGGTGAATGTTGGTTATACCCAGATCCTTAAGTCGGGTTCTTACCATCTCATTGGTTCCACCCGATATAACGATGATCTCGTAACCTGCTTTTAAGGCTTCTTTTACCACAAATCCATCTTTCACGTTCATGGTTCTTATCAGCTCTCCAGAAGTAGAAACCTGAAGGGAACCGTTGGTAAACACGCCGTCTACATCAAAGGCAAAGGTTGTGATTTGGTTGAGCAGTTCTTTATAATTTGTCATGTTTTTTTAAAATTGATTGTGTAAGTAATCGATAAATTTCCAAGTGGCTTTGATGCCTGAGCTGGCTCATATGTTTTTTAATGCTGCTTTCATCTTTTCTGATGGCTGGCCCCGTTTGAACCTCAGAGGGAGAATTTTTCTGAACTTTTGCAGAAGTTTCCTGAATCAAAGCTTTTAAAATATCAAAAGGCATGTTGTCTTCCTTGCAAATGGTTTCCCCAATAGCATAGAGGTGGTTGGTGAAATTACACACAAAAACAGCCGCCAGGTGTAAAGTTTGTCGCTGAGCGGAACTGATTTTAAAAACTTCAGTAGAAATAGAGCTGGCAATAGATTTTAAAAGCTCTTCATGGTCTTTAGAATTTGCTTCCAGGCAGAAGGGTATTTTGGAATAATCGAGTTTCGTGCCTTTGGAAAAGGTCTGGAGCGGATAAAACACTCCGGAATTGGAGGCTTCCAAAATGGGCTGACTCCCGGAGGTGTGGGCAATGACTCCGGTTTTAGTTTGGATTTGTTCTGCTGTAGCTTTAATGACATCATCTTTCAAACACAGGAGGTATAGATCAGCTTCCATCAATTCAGATAAATCGGTGGTGGTTGCCGTAAATTCTTCAAAAGCTTTTAAAGATTCAGGCTGATGATTATACACCTGAATAACAGCGCATTTTTGTGTTTCTCGCAGGGCTTGAAACATATGAGTTGCTACATTGCCAGTACCTAAGATGACTATTGAAAACATTATAAAAACTTTAGTTTTATGCAACAAAGGTAAGGCTCATTTCCAATAATCAAATAGTAAGTTTTATAATCCTGGATAAAGAAATGATGTCGGTCTTAAAAAATAAGTATATAGTTTAAAAAATAGTTGGAAATACTGATTTTCAGCTAAATTATTAACAGCTAAAATCAGAATTTTTAAAAGCGTTTAATTAACACAACTTCAACGTTCGTAACCGGGCCTAAGCTTTACTAATCCTCCTGTAATGAGTATCTTTGTCGCCGATACAAAAGAAATTATGTTAGAGAAAAAAATCAAAGATATATTGTTTTCTACACGGCTGATGGCCGTGTTATTTGTCATTTATGCCGTGTCCATGGCTGTGGGGACTTTTATTGAGAATTCTTATGCAACGGTTACGGCAAGAGAATGGATTTACGATGCCTGGTGGTTTGAGGTGATTATGGTCTTTTTTGTGATCAATTTTATAGGAAACATTTTCAGATATAAGCTTTTACGAAAGAAAAAATGGACAACGCTTTTACTTCACCTATCCTTTATTTTGATTTTGGTAGGAGCCTGGGTGACGCGCTATATCGGCGAGGAAGGAATCATGCCCATACGCGAAGGTGAAGTCGAAAACACAATGCTTTCTGAAGGCACCTATTTAACCACCTTTATAGATGGTGAAATCGAAGGTGAGCCTTTGCGAAAAAAACAAGATTTTGAAGTTAATTTAGGGCCTGCCATCACGGCTGGCAAAACCATTGAAACCGATTATAACGGGAATCCCGTAAAATTTGAATTTTTAGAATTCATCGAAGGTGCAGAAGAAGGGGTGATTGAAGCTGAAAATGGAGATTATTTCTTAAAGATTGTTGAAGCAGGGGATGGTGAGAGACACGATCATTTTTTGAAAGCCGGCGAAGTTGCTAATATTCACAACATACTGTTTGCTTTCAACAAACAAACGGATGGTGCTATAAACATTTCCGGAAGCAATGAGGTAGGATTTACGATTACCTCTCCTTTTGAAGGGGACTGGATGCGTATGGCAGACCAGTTTAAAGGTCAGCTGGCGCAGGATTCCATTCAGGAACTACAGATGCGTTCGCTGTATAATGTGGGGGGAATGCAATTTGTTGTTCCCGATCCAGCCATCAAGGGGCGTTACGATTTGGTCCAAAAAGAAATGGTTAACCGAAGTGATCCCGATGGTGTTTTTGTGAAAGTCACAGCCGGCGGAGAGTCCGAAATTGTCGGATTGCTGGGGGGTAAAGGCTTTCAAATGGATATGAAAAAAATATATGTAGGAGGTTACGACATCTACATGAATTATGGCAGCATGGAAGTGAAACTGCCTTTTGCTCTTAAATTAAATGACTTTATTGCCGAAAAACATCCGGGGACCGAAGACAGGCCTCAGCCGAGTTACGAATCCTTTATGAGTAAAGTGGAAGTGGTAGATGGAAGCAATTCCTATCCTTACGATATCTACATGAATCATGTTTTGGATCATAAAGGCTATCGTTTTTTCCAGTCCTCGTTTGATCCTGATGAAGGCGGTACAGTCTTGTCTGTCAATAATGACTGGTGGGGCACCTGGATTACTTACATAGGTTACTTTTTACTTTACTTAGGATTAATGGCGATTTTGGTAGACAGAGGATCCAGATTTGGAGAATTAAGAAAGAAATTGGAAAAAATAAAACAGAAAAAAGCAAAACTGACCGGCATCCTGATCCTTCTTTTTGGAATGTCAGGTTTTGCTCAAACCGAAAACGGAAACGTTGTTGAGGAGTCGAGGCAGGTTCAGGATACCTTAATTGCAGACAGCCCTGAGGATGAGGTGATACATCAGGTTGAATCTGATAAGATCATCAAGTTGATTCAGGCCAATAAAGTGAGTGCAGCGCATGCTGCCAAATTTGGTGAGTTGATCATTCAGGATTATGGTGGTCGAATGAAGCCCATCAATACCTATTCTTCAGAATTGTTGAGAAAACTCGGTAAAAAAGATGCCTATAATGATTTGAATAGTGACCAGGTCCTGCTTTCTATGATTGAAAATCCGCAGATCTGGTACTCAGCTCCACTTATTTCCATTAAGACCAAAAATGACAGCATACATCATGTACTGGGTGTTGAGGAAAACAAAAAATACGTGGCTTTAACCGATTTTTTTGAAATGAATGGCGAATATAAACTCGGTGACTATCTGGATGAAGCCTATAAAGCTGCAGTGCCCAATCAATTTCAAAAGGACTTTATTAAAGCTGATGAGAAAGTAAATCTGATTTATAATACGCTACAGGGAAAGCAGTTCAAGATTTTCCCTATACCCGATCATCCCAATAACAAATGGGTGGCTTACCCGGAACTGGACGAGGAGAGGTATTTTACAGGTATTGATACGCTGTATACCAAACAAATTCTTCCGTTATACATGCAGTCCTTGAGAAGTGCCCGTCAAACTGGAGATTATGACCAGGCAGATGAATTGCTGCTCAGTTTAAAATCGTTTCAAAAGAAATACGGCGAAGAGGTCATTCCTGCAGAAGACAAAGTGAAAGCTGAAATTTTATATAACAAGATCGATATTTTCAACCTCTTGTTCCAGTACTATCTTTATGTGAGTTTGATTATGATTATTTTCGTGATCCTGAGGATTTTCAAAGAAAACAAACTCAACAAGTATGCGATTAATTTAAGTAAAGTTCTGCTGGTCATCTTATTTACGGCCCATACGGCAGGACTTGCAGCCCGCTGGTATATATCCGGCCACGCGCCCTGGAGTAATGCTTATGAAAGTATGATTTATGTCGCCTGGGCAACCATGTTTTTCGGCTTAGCCTTCGGTCGTAAAAGTGATTTAACCATGGGCTCCACCGCTTTTGTAACGTCCATCATTTTGATGGTAGCCCACTGGAACTGGTTAGACCCTACCATAGGAAACCTGCAGCCCGTATTGGATTCGTACTGGTTAATGATTCACGTGGCTGTGATCGTGGGAAGTTACGGACCTTTCGCTTTAGGAGCCATAATTGGACTGGTATCGCTTATTCTGATTATAGCCACCAATAAATCCAATTTCAAAAAGATGAAACTGAATATCCAGGAACTGACCATTATTAATGAACTGGCTCTAACTGTTGGTTTAGTGATGCTGACGATCGGTAATTTCCTCGGTGGCCAGTGGGCCAATGAAAGCTGGGGAAGATACTGGGGCTGGGATCCTAAAGAAACCTGGGCGCTGATCAGTATTTTTGTTTATGCCTTTGTCATTCACATGCGCTTAGTGCCTGGCCTGAGAGGCTTGTTTGCTTTTAATTGGGCTGCAGTACTGGCTTTTGGTTCTATTTTGATGACTTATTTTGGAGTGAATTTCTACCTGACAGGTTTGCACTCCTACGCTAGTGGTGATCAAATCATCAGTTATCAATTTATCATTATAGCCCTTGTGGTATGGATCGTCCTGGGCGTTGCTGCTAAGTATAAGTATAAGAAGTATTATTAGTGGTGTGGTGATTTGGTGTAATGGTCAAAATAGGTTTTAGACGTTAGATTTCAGATACCAGAAGAGTGAGGATAGAAAAGCTAAACAAAAACCACGAGACAAAACAGTTCAGTTCAACTATAAACTAATCAACTAAGACTAAAACTTCATCATTCGATTTTCACTTATTTAGTAATCGTTATTGTTTCTCCCCTTTGGGGATAGGGGCTTTGCTTTAGGGTATTTATTGCCCATTCCATATTTCCCAGGCCTTTTCAGCTTGAGCGATAAGCATTTGTTCGCCGTTGATGATTTGGGCGCCGTTTTCTCTACCCTGAGCCAAAAAGCTGGTGATCGAAGGATTATAAATCAAATCGTAAAGCAAATGTGTTTTGTCAACAAATTCATAAGGAATGGGAGGGAACTGGTTAACATCCGGATGTGTTCCCAGCGGCGTACAATTTACTATGAGCTGGTGATTTTTTATGATTTCGGCATTTAATTCGTCATAGGTAAAATCTCCCTTTTCCTTATCCCTGGATACAAAATTGATTTGATAGCCCATAGAAACCAAAGCATGTCTTATGGCTTTAGCAGCGCCACCGGTGCCCAGAATCAACGCAGAGTCATGATTAGGAGCAATAAGAGAAAAGACGGACTTGGTAAATCCAAATACATCGGTGTTATAACCAATCATTTTTTTGTTTTCAATTTTGATTGTGTTCACCGCACCAATACGCTCTGCCTGTGAATCGATTTCATCCAAATAGGGAATCACGGCTTCTTTGTAGGGAATGGTGACATTAAGTCCGGCCAACTCTATTGAATTGTTAACGATTTGTTTTATTTCTTTGATGTCTTCAATATCATAATTGATGTATTTGGCTTTAATAGCTTCATTATTAAATTTGGTATTGAAGTATGATTTTGAAAAAGAATAATCTATATTTTTTCCAATAAGTCCGTAGGTTGTCATAGGTTTTTTGTTTTTCTTAAATTGCCGTAGTAAGCAAGGCTTAAAACTATTAAAATTCCCAGTATAATAAAAGAGAAAGCTAGCCAAGTATTTAATGAAGACAGGTCTGGCCAATACCTTATATAATTATCTAAAACCGGATCTCCGCTTGTATCTCTTACTATTTTTCCAGCCTCGTTTAGTTTAAATAGTTTTTCTTTCCAGGGCCAAACTACGCCTAAACTTCCGGTTATGAAACCAATGATGATGGAAAAAGTGATTTTTCTGTAATATTTTAAAACATAATTCAAAAGGTGAGAAAGCGTGACCAACCCAAATAAAGAGCCAGCCGTAAAAGATCCTAAAACTTCTAAGAGTCGTATTCGTTCCGGATTATCGATAAATGAAAAATTGAGCTTTATTATTTCTGCCAAAGTATCATAAAGAGCGTTTACAGAATCTACCAGTAATAAAACATAATTACCAAGCAAAATTAGGATAAACGAGCCAGATAAACCGGGGAGAGTCATTCCGGAAACACTGATGATACCGCAGAAAAATACAAAAATCAGATTGTCGTTTTCTGTAGCGGGTTTTAAAAAACTAATGCTAATTCCAGCTAAAACCCCGATGCCAATAAAGAGGATAGTGCTCAAAGACCTGACCTTGAAATCTTTGCCGATGTAGTAGATGGAACCGATTATCATGCCAAAAAAAGTGGACCAAACGTATAATTCGTTGTGCTGAATGAGAAAATCCAATAATTTGGATATGCTGAAATAACTAAACACCATGCCTAAAATGAGAATGCCTAAAAATTTTGCATTGATGTACTGAAAAAAACTTCTAAATCTTGCATTGATAAGGAGTTTAAGTGATTTCAGGTTGATTTTTTGAAGCGAGTAAATAAATTCTTCATAAAATCCGGCAACAAAAGCAACCACACCACCAGATACCCCAGGCACCTTATTGGCGGCTCCCATGGCAAGTCCCTTTAAAAACAGGAAGACCTTGTCACTAAAAGTCCTAGTGCTTTGCATGGGAAAGAGGTTGTTTTTCTGCTATTTTTTCTAAAAGCAATATGAGTAAAAATCCTAAAGCAGCGGCTATGATAGCTAAAAACAAGTGTGGATCTCCCTCGAAATTTTGAGGTAAAACAGAAACATCATCCAAAATGACCAGTTTATCTTTTATGAGTTCAGAATCCATCACATTTTTCCACGGCCATATTTTGTTCAGTGAGCCAGCGATAAAACCTGTGAGGAGAGCTAAAGTGATTAATCTAAAATGAGTAAAAAGCCATTTCAATATCCTAGAAAAACTCAATATACCTATAATAGCACCAAGACCTACAAGTCCAATCACTTGAAAATTAAATTCTGAAACCGCTTCGGTTATCGACTTGTAGCTACCCATTAAAACAAGAATAAAAGCGCCTGAAATTCCAGGTAGAATCATAGCGCAAATGGCTACAGCTCCACATAACATATAATAAAGCGGATGATCCAGACCCTGAGCAGGAGCCATTAAGGTGATGCCGAAGGCAATAACAAAGCCAATAAGTGCAAAAACTACCAGTTTGATGGTCCATCTGTCAATTTGCTTACCGACATACCACACACTCGCCACTACCAATCCAAAGAAAAAAGACCACACTACAACTGGATAGGATTCGAGTAAGTAATTGGTAAGCCTCATCAGGGTAAAGACACTTATAAAAATACCGATTAACAAGGCCAGGATAAAGTTTCCGTTCAACTGTTTCCACATGGTATTGAAGCCTTCTTTTTTCCAGGTTTTTAATAAACTGAAATCCACATTGGCAATAGTGGTCACCAATTCTTCATAAATACCTGTAATGAAAGCGATGGTTCCTCCGGAAACCCCCGGAACAACATCAGCAGCACCCATACCCAGACCTTTTAAGCTGACGGTGATGTAGGATTTTAAATTTCTTTTCATAAATGGATTGATATATTCAAGACTGCTTATAGAGTGTTGGTTTTTATTGAGAATCCTTGGTTAACTCAATAAACAAACTTTCAAGGTTTTTATTTTTCTTGTGAAGTTCAATTATTTTTAAACCTTTATCGTGGGCGAAATCAAAGACATCTGGACGTTTATCAACACCTGTGTCAAAAGTGATTTCATATTTGAATCGGGTCGTGTTTTTCACCTGAACTACTTTACCGATTTCCTTTAAAGCGACTTCTTCTATTCTGTAATTAAATTCAACTTCGATGACCTGCTGACTTGCTTCATTGAGGTCTTCCATTTTTTTATCTGAGACAATTTCACCTTTATTGATGATGATGACTCGGTCACAAATCGCTTCTACTTCCTGCATGATGTGTGTTGATAAGAGGATGGTTTTGTTTTTACTTATAGATTTAATCAATTCCCGAATTTCAATAAGCTGGTTCGGATCCAAGCCAGTGGTAGGTTCGTCCAGAATTAAAATTTCGGGATCGTGAAGCAAGGCAGCGGCCAGACCCACCCGTTGTCTGTAGCCTTTGGACAACTGATAAATCCGCTTGCCGGTTTCCTGGCTGAGTTTGGTTTGCTCAATTACCTTATCTATACGTTCTTTAGGCGTTTTGAAAATTTTCGCGTGAAAATTAAGATACTCCTTGATATACATCTCCAGATAAATAGGATTGTGTTCTGGTAAATAACCGATTTGTTTCTGGATGTCTGTTTTTGCTTTGGTGAGTTGTAATCCATTGATGCTGGCTTCACCGGAACTGGGACTTATAAATCCGGTCAGGATTTTCATAAGTGTAGATTTACCTGCGCCATTGGGTCCAAGCAAGCCCACCACTTCACCTTTGGACATTTTGAACTTGATATCCTTCAGGACAGGCTGATTCTTATATGACTTTGAAATGGAGTTAACTTCAATCGACATTTTGAAACTTTTTGCTCAAAAATACAAATTATATCTCTTCACAAATTCAGAATGTATTTGTATTAAATTTTTTTATAACATGGCCTTAGTTTTAAAAGCAAGTCAAATGCCTTTTTTTTCTGATTTTAAAAGTTAATTTTGTAAGCATGGAAAACGATAAAACATTAAGAAACTGGTTAACGGAGATGAATCTGGATCACCCGTTGGTCATTGCAGGTCCTTGCAGTGCTGAAACTGAAGAACAAGTGCTCCATATTGCTCATCAGCTCAAAGATTCTGATGCTACGGTGATGCGCGCAGGAATCTGGAAACCGAGAACCCGACCTGGGAATTTTGAAGGCGTCGGAGCTATTGGACTGGAGTGGCTTAAAAAAGCTAAAAAAGAAACCGGGCTGATGATCGCTACTGAAGTTGCCAATAAAACTCATGTTGACCTTGCACTCAAGGCCGATGTAGATGTCTTGTGGATTGGGGCCAGAAGTACTGTAAGTCCATTTATAGTTCAGGAAATAGCAGATGCCCTTCAGGGAACCGATAAAATAGTTTTGGTGAAGAATCCGGTGAATCCAGACCTGGCCTTATGGCTTGGTGGGGTGGAGCGTCTTTATGCAGCCAATATCAAAAATCTTGGGGTAATCCACAGAGGCTTTTCTACATACGAGAAAATTAAATACAGAAATAATCCAGAATGGCAAATAGCCATCGATTTGCAAAATCGATTTCCAGATTTGCCTATCTTAGTAGACCCGTCTCATATTGCCGGGGCCAGAAACCTGATTTTTGACATTTGCCAGACCGCTTTAGACCTCAATTATGATGGTATGATTGTGGAAACGCATCATACTCCGGATAAAGCCTGGAGCGATGCCGCACAGCAAATCACCCCAGAGTTTTTGAAGCAGATGACTATTGATCTGCGAATCAGAAAAAAACATGGCGCCGGAGAGTTCAACGAAAAGCTGAACGTCTTAAGGTCCAAAATTGATGTTATCGACAATCAAATTATCGACTTTTTAGGGAAGCGTATGGGCGTTGCCGATGAGATTGGTGAATTGAAAAAAGAAAACAATGTGGCTATTCTTCAGCCTGAACGCTGGAATAATGTTTTGAATAAGCTGACCCTGAAAGGAGAAAAAAATCAGCTGTCTAAAGATTTTGTAGAGCGTCTTACCAAAGCCATACATGAAGAATCTATTGCGCATCAGCATAAAATTATAAGTCAATATTGATAACTGTAACCCCTTCAAAACTTAACTAATGAAAGCTGTTGTTTATAAATCTACGGGAAGTTGGTATTATGTAAAAGCAGAGGATGGAGAGATTTATAACTCGAGGATAAAAGGTAAGTTTAGGCTAAAGGGTATTAAAAGTACAAACCCAGTGGCAGTGGGGGATCATGTCGAAATTGACACTGAAAAGAAAGGTGATGAGACTATCGGCATCATCAAGGAGATTTACGATAGGAAGAACTACATCATCAGGAAGTCGGTGAATTTATCCAAGCAAACTCACATCATTGCGGCTAATATAGATGTAGCCTTTTTACTCATTACACATAATAATCCGCCGACAAGCACCACCTTTATCGATAGATTTCTCGTCACCGCTGAGGCTTATCACATTAGAACCGTGCTTCTTATCAATAAAGTAGATGCTTATAGCATGGAAGAATTTGCTGAGATGAAATTTCTGGCAGAACTGTACAGAGATATAGGTTATACCTGCATTGGGATTTCAGCTGAAACTGGCGAAAACATCGATCAGGTTAAAGAACTGATGAAGGATAAAGTAAGTGTTTTTGCGGGGCATAGTGGAGTCGGGAAGTCTACTTTGGTCAATGCTATAGAGCCTGGGTTGAACATCAAGACTTCAGAAATTTCAGAACAACACAGACAGGGACAGCATACCACCACCTTTGCGGAGATGCATGAGCTTTATTTTGGCGGTCAGATTATCGATACTCCGGGTATACGGGGTTTTGGCGTTGTGGATATCGATAAATATACTTTAGACAACTACTTTCCAGAGTTTTTTGAACTGAAAACCCATTGCAAATTCAATAATTGTATTCATGTGGACGAGCCGCAATGTGCAGTTAAAGAGGCCCTGGCAGAAGATAAAATAGCGTATTCCAGATATAAGAGCTATTTGCAGATTTTAGAAGGTGAAGAGGATGAAAGTTTTAGAAAGGACCCCTATCAAGATTTGAGATAATATGAAAATTGTACTGCAAAGAGTTAAGGAAGCTTCCGTTGAGATCGATCATCAAATAGCAGGCAGCATACAAAATGGACTTTTGATTTATTTGGGTATTGAAGATGAAGACAAACAGGAAGATATTGACTGGTTAGTCAAAAAGGTGACTCAGATGCGAATTTTTTCGGATGAAGAAGGGAAAATGAATCTGAATATAAGGGAGGTTGAAGGAGAGTTTTTAATCGTTAGTCAGTTTACGCTTTACGCCTCTGTGAAAAAAGGGAACAGACCTAGTTTTACAGGAGCGGCAAAGCCAGAATATGCTAAAAAATTGTACGAAGATTTTATAGTATCCATCAAGGATGTGTATCACAGCAACATTCAGTCAGGAAGATTTGGTGCCCATATGCAGGTCTATTCCATAAATGACGGTCCGCTCACATTTATCTTAGATTCCAGGCAAAAGATTTAAAAAAACATTCACATTTTTTTAAGGAATTTTTTACATTTGGAACCATGAAAAACATATTTCTAACCCTCTCGCTCTTCTTTTTTTCATTTTTTTATGCTCAAAAGGATTACTCAATAGCAAATTTAAATTTAGATTTATTAAAAAAATCGAATTCTGTCATCATAAGTCAAGATATTCATCTCGAAATTGACAGTTACAGTTCAATGACGATTACTGAAGACAAGCTCATTACGATTTTGAATAAAAAGGGCTTATCTGCTTTAGATGCTTTTGCTCATTACGATAAATCAACAAAGATTAAGAACTTGACTTTGACGGTTTACAATACATTTGGAGCAGAATTACAAAAGTTCAAAGAAAGAGACTTTACAGATGTAAGTGTTGCTGGCTCTGTAAGTTTGTATACAGATAACAGAGTGAAATATCTTGATTATATACCTTCGAGTTACCCCATTACTGTTCATTTTGAAAAACAAGTAAAAACATCTAATACGGCTTTTATAAAAAGCTTTAGGCCTATTCAAAATTATGATCAGACGATTAAAGAATCGACTTTCAAAATAGAAAATAACTCCGGAGAAATACTCAGATCTCATCCGAATGAGTATTCTGAAGCTATAAAAATGGAACAGCTAGATGAAAATACAGTTCTTTATTCTATAGAAAACTTGGAATCTATCCCTAGAGAAGTCTATAGCCCGTCTCTGGAAACATACACTCCGCAGATTATGTTTGCATTGAATACTTTTGAACTTGAAGGCCAAAAAGGTCAGGCTTCCAGTTGGAAAGATTTTGGAAAATGGCAATATGAAAACCTGTTAAAAGGTCAAGATGAACTTTCTGAATCTACGGTAAGCGAAATAAAATCTTTGACATCACATCTGCAGTCCGATGCAGAAAAAGCAGAAGTTGTTTACGATTATGTTCAAAACAATACACGATATATAAGTGTACAAATTGGTCTCGGAGGCTGGAAACCTATTCCTGCTGAGGAGGTCGATGAAAAAAAATATGGAGATTGTAAGGGTTTAACTAATTATACCAAGGCATTGCTTTCTGCTGTTGGTGTAGAATCCATTTATTGTGTAGTAACTGCTGGTGACGAAATCATAAATATTGAAGAAGAGTTTTCATCGATGCAGGGCAATCATGTTATCCTTACGATTCCGCAAGAGAACGAAGAAAATATTTGGCTGGAATGTACGAGTCAGGATATTCCTTTCGATTTCTTAGGCACATTTACAGATAATCGCCGGGTTCTTGCTTTAACCCCGGATGGTGGAAAAATTATAAAAACACCGGCTTATGATGATGAAGTTAATTTTCAGAAAACAGAAGCAAAGATAAATATTCAGAATAGAGATATCATAGCAGATGTAGAAATAAAGACTAAAGGGACTCAGTATGATAGCAGATACAGCATTGCTGACAGAACTGAAAAGGATATCAGGTCTTACTACTTGAACTACTTTGATAATATAAAGCAACTTAACCTGACAGATTACAGATTTCAAAATAATAAAGAAAAAATTGTTTTTACTGAAAGTTTAAAAGTGGTAGGTGAAAATTATGTCAAAATTTACGGGAATGACCTTATCCTGGATGTCAATCCCTTTAATAAATTTCAAGTCAATTTACCTCAATATGCAACCAGAAAAACGCCTTTTGTTATCGAAAGGGGCTTTGTCGATGAAGATGAGTTTGTTTTCAATACAGAAGGATTAGCCCTTGATACGGAACTTAAGGATATAGAATTTGATTCTGATTTTGGATCCTATCGATTAAGTTTTAGTTTGAATGAAGATAAATTAGTTGTAAAAAGATATTTAAACCTGAAAAAAAACAACTACGACAAGTCTAGTTACGAAGACTTTGTCGAGTTCTTTTCGACCATTTCCAAATTCGATAATACTAAAGTTAGTTTCAAAAAAGTATAAAAAACATAATCAATTTTACAGATGAAAACAATTATTATGTCCATCCTATTTTTATTCATCACTACTATTTCTTTCTCACAAGCTAAAGAACTTGAAGATGTAACTTTAGAAATGCTTAGGGAAACTCAAAGCCCGACAGACTCTTCTGCAGTAGCTGAAGTTCTTTATGAAAAAGCAGAAATCAGATTTTCAATTAAAAATTCATGGGAGTATGAGTATAAAGTTATCAGAAGGATAAAAATCTATACTCCGGAAGGCTATGATCAAGCTAATGTACAAATCCCATATTTTGTAGGAAATAGAAATTCAGATAGAGAATCCGTGTCTAATATCGAGGGCTATGTCTATTATGAGAAAGATGGTGAGGTTGAACGTGAAAAAATAAGAAATAGCGATATATTCGAAGTAGATTTAAGTGATTTATGGGAAGCCAAAAAATTCACTTTACCCAAAATTCAGGATGGAGTCATTATAGAATATTCTTATGACATAGATTCTCCGCATATCAATAATTTACCAAAATGGATTTTTCAAAATAAAATTCCAACTCGTTATTCCGAATACTCGACCCATATACCATCAGAATATTTGGCCTATAGTATGAGAACCAAAGGCTATTATCCGATAGAAAGCTTAGACGAAATTAAAGAAGGGAGGATATATGTAAGATCTTCTGCTTCTCAAATATCAACCTCCATAAGAGAGTCAAAACATATAGTTAAAAATCTGCCTAAAATCAGAAATGAATCCCATGTAAATAATGTCACTAACTATTTACCAGGCATAAGCTATGAGCTTTCATCATATAAAACAGAGCAATATGGTCCTTTAGAATCTGTTTCCAGATCCTGGGAAGATGTGGTGAAAACCTTGAGAGAAACCAATACATATGAAAAAGAAATGTCGAGAACAAAATACTTTAAAGAGAATCTCAAAACAATATTGCAAGATAAGACACTTCCTGAGGATAAAATGAGGGCTGTTTTCGATTTCGTAAAAGATAGAATGACCTGGAACGATGAGCAGAGAATATATACGAGTGATAGACTGGATAAAGTCTATGAACTTGGTGTAGGAAATTCTGCAGACATTAATATTCTGCTTACGGCAATGCTTAGGGAGGCCAAACTGGAGGCTAATCCAGTTTTATCCAGCACAATTTCCCATGGCATTCCTTTATTTCCAACAATTTCAGGCTTGAATTATGTCTTCTCCCATGTGAATATCAATGGCGAAACTTACGTTCTGGATGCAACTGAGAAGTTTACAACACCAAATCTTTTACCCAGGCGCGCCTTAAACTGGAATGGCATTGTGATGAAACCAAATGCATTTGAAATCTTGGAACTTGTTCCAAAAGAGCATTCTTTAAAAAAATATCAGGTACAGGCCAGTTTAGATCCCGATGGTATCATTCATGGGAAGTGTAGAATAATTTCTTATAATCATTTTGGACTTGCTACACGCAAAAGTCTAGACAAAAAGGATTTAGAGGAAATCAAATTGAGATATGAAAATAATTTTGAAATTAAAGAGGTTAAGGATATCAAGATTTCTAACCTCCTTAAAACTTCAAAACCCTTGCTGGAAGGTTTTACATTTTCTTCTGATGATCAAAAATTCGTAGAACAAATCGGGAAAAAGTTTTATATTTCTCCCATGCTTTTTCTAAAATCAGAAAAAAATCCTTTTCTTGAAGAAAAGCGAACTTATCCTATAGATTTCACTTTTCCAAAAAATGTTGACTATCTCATCTCAATGAAACTGCCGGAAGGTTATAAAGTTGATTACTTACCTGAAAAGACAATTTTTAAATTTGGTGATGATTTTATCAACTTAACCTATCTAATTGAAGAAAATAACGGTTTTGTATCAGTAAAGGTTAGACAAACTGTCAACAGAACATTGTTTTTGCCAGGTGAATATGAAGATCTAAGACAATTCTATGCAGAATTAATCAATAAAGAAAACGAGAAAATTGTACTTGTAAAATCTTAACCTATGAATATAAAAGACGCTCAATCAGCTGTGGATGAATGGATAAAAGAACACGGCGTACGTTATTTTGATGAGCTTACCAATATGGCACAGCTCACGGAAGAAGTAGGAGAGGTGGCGAGAATTATCGCAAGACGCTATGGGGAGCAAAGCGAAAAAGAAAGCGATAAGTCTAAAGATCTTGGAGAAGAACTTGCAGATGTAGTCTTTGTTGTTTTATGTTTGGCAAACCAAACAGGAATCGATTTACAGCAGGCTTTCGATAAAAAATTGGATGTCAAAACAAAACGCGATCACGATCGTCATCAAAACAATTCAAAACTAAAGTAAATGTTTCAAAAAGTAATTTCAGTTAAAGGGTTTTGGAGATCTGTTATTGTTCTAGCCATAGGCTTCATATTTATTTATAACATCGTAGATGTTTGGCTTGCCTATGATTTTAACTGGTCGCTCTATGCTGAAAACAGATTAGCCAAAGAAAACCTTTTGAGGTTCTTTGTCGCTAATATTATGAGCGGTTTTGTGTATGGTTTTATAGTCACCTATTTAAAATTCAGAGGGAACATCAAAAAAAATGAAGCTAAATGAAATTGAGCTTTACCACACCAAAAACTGAACAATTTCAGTTTGAAATCACGGGTTCCAAAAGTATTTCCAATAGATATCTTATTCTTCAAGCTCTCTTTCCGAATCTAAATTTGAAGGGATTATCCAATAGCGATGATACTCAGGTGCTTCAAAAAGCTTTATCTGCATCATTACAGGAAACTACAGAAATCGATATTCATCATGCGGGAACGGCCATGCGTTTTTCAACTGCCTTTTTTTCTGCACTCCCTGGCTGTGAAGTCATACTGACGGGAAGTCAGCGCATGCAGGAGCGCCCCATTGGTATTCTGGTGGAAGCGCTTAGAAGCCTTGGTGCTGATATTCAATATATCAAAAATGAAGGTTTTCCACCTTTAAAAATTTCAGGGAAACCGCTTCAGAAAGAAAACATTTCCATCTCTGCAGATGTGAGTAGCCAGTACATTACGGCGTTAATGCTCATTGCTCCTTCCTTAAAAAACGGGTTAACTATTCATTTAGAATCTAAAGTCACATCCAAACCCTATCTTAAAATGACCGCTCAGGCTCTTGAGTCGGTTGGGGTTCACGTTGAATATGATGGCAACTCGATTAGAGTTCATTCTAAAACTAAAATAGAACCTACTACAATTTCAGTGGAGTCCGACTGGAGTTCGGTTTCTTATTTTTACAGCTGCCTGGCATTAATGAATGCCGGAAATATGAATATATCCACTTTTTATAAAGACAGCCTTCAGGGAGATTCTAGGGTAGCCGAGTTTTATCAACTTTTTGGTATCGAGACTCATTTTAAGACAAACTTCATTCAACTTTCAAAAATGGATAATTTTAAGTTGCCTCAGAAAATTGAATTAGATCTCAATGACACCCCAGATCTGGCACAGACGATTGCAGTAAGCTGTTTAGGACTAGGTGTTGAGTGTTTTTTAACCGGACTTCATACTCTAAAAGTTAAAGAAACCGACAGATTGGTCGCTCTTAAAAATGAGATTGAAAAATTTGGTGCTGAGGTGATTATTACCGATGAATCTTTACACTTAAAACCTGTTGACGAATTTAATTCAGAAGTCAAAATAGAAACCTATCAGGACCACAGGATGGCTATGGCTTTTGCACCTCTGACTGTAAAAACCGATTTGGAAATTTTGAATCCTGAAGTGGTGTCCAAATCTTTTCCAGACTTTTGGGATAAAATGCGAGTACTAGGTATCCGGTAAAAACAGCGATTATCCTGTGATTAAGGTAAATAAACTATAAATTACTTGACAACGCCTATCTCGCGGTCGTATATTTGCACTCTTTTAAAAAAATAAGATTATTATGGGAATGAAACTTTCACAATTCGAATTTACTTTACCTGAAGACCTTTTGGCAGAATTTCCGTCTGAGCACAGAGATGAAGCCAAACTAATGGTAGTAAATCGTAAAGATGGTTCTATTGAACACAAAATGTTTAAAGACGTTATCAATTATTTTGACGAAAAGGACGTCATGGTGTTCAATAATACTAAAGTTTTCCCAGCTAGATTATACGGAAATAAAGAAAAAACAGGAGCTAAAATTGAAGTTTTCCTATTAAGAGAACTCAATCCAGAAACACGTCTTTGGGATGTTCTTGTAGATCCTGCACGAAAAATAAGAATAGGTAACAAACTTTATTTTGGTGAAGATGAAAGCCTGGTGGCCGAAGTGATTGATAACACCACCAACAGAGGGAGAACCCTTCGTTTTCTTTACGACGGGTCTTACCAGGACTTTAGAGATAAATTAACTGAACTTGGTCAGACGCCACTTCCTAAATACATCAAGCGTGATGTCGTTCCAGAAGATGCTGAACGTTACCAAACGATTTATGCTAAAAATGAAGGTGCTGTTGCAGCGCCAACTGCGGGACTTCACTTTTCTAAACACCTGTTGAAGCGTTTGGAAATCAAAGGCATTGACTTTGCAGAAGTGACTTTACATATCGGTTTAGGAACCTTCAATCCCGTAGAAGTCGAGGATTTGTCCAAACATAAAATGGACAGTGAAGAGATCATGATCGATAGTAATGCGACCAGTATTATCAACAATGCTAAATCTGAAAAAAGGAGAATTTGTGCTGTAGGAACTACAGTGATGAGAACTTTGGAAAGTGCGGTAAGCTCGAACCACAGGTTGAATGAATACAATGGCTGGACCAATAAATTCATTTTTCCTCCTCACGATTTTAGTATTGCAAATTGCATGATTACCAATTTCCACATGCCAAAATCTACTTTATTGATGATGATTTCTGCCTTTGCAGGACATGACTTGATGGAAAAAGCTTATAAAGAAGCCATTAAAGAAAAATACAAATTCTACTCGTACGGCGATGCTATGTTGATTTTGTAGTAGATAGCTTAAAAGTAATGAAGGAGCTGACTTGTATTTTGCAAGTCAGCTTTTTTTATTCGTGGTGGTAAGGAAGATTGCCTAAAATGGTGAAGGCTCTATACAACTGTTCGGTAAAAAACAACCGAATCATTTGATGAGAAAATGTCATTTTGGAAAGTGATACTTTTTGATCTCCTCTGGAATAAACATCTGGAGAAAAGCCATAAGGACCACCAATTACAAAAACCAAGTTTTTAAGACCGGTGTTCATGCGTTTTTGTAGCCATCCTGCCAGTTTGGTAGAGGAATATTCAGAACCCTTTTCATCCAGCAAAACCACAAAATCAGAATTCGAAATTTTTTTCAAGATAAGTTCACCTTCTTTTTCCTTTTGAAGCTCGATCTCCATATTCTTTCTTTTTTTGAGATCGGGAATAATGCTTATTTCGAAATTTACAAAATGCGACAGCCGCTTTTTGTAATCACTGATTAAGGCTTCCAGATGGCGATTATCTGTTTTGCCTACGAGGATTAAGGTGATGGTCATCCGTATAAAAAAGTTTAACTTTGTTCGAGACAAAAATAGAGAACCAAATGATTAGCGAAAAGCAATTGGAAGAAGAAATCCAGATCCTTATTGAAAATGCGATACGAGAAGATGTAGGAGCAGGAGATCACTCCAGTCTGGCTTGTATTCCCAAAGACGCTAATGGAAAAGCCAAACTCCTTGTAAAGGATGAGGGCATTCTGGCTGGAGTTGTGTTGGCGAAGCGGGTTTTCAACTATGTTGATTCTTCCTTGGACGTTGAACTCTTGATGAAAGACGGTGACCCCATGACTTACGGGGATATTGCTTTTTATGTTTCTGGTTCAAGTCAATCTATACTAAAAGCTGAACGAGTGGTGCTAAATGCCATGCAACGCATGAGTGCCATTGCAACTAAAACACAAAAGTTTTCTATTTTATTAAAAGCATATAAAACTCAAATTCTGGACACACGCAAAACCACCCCTGGTTTTAGAGCTTTGGAAAAGCAAGCTGTAAAAATAGGGGGTGGGACCAACCACAGATTCGCCTTGTACGACATGATCATGCTGAAGGATAATCACATAGATTTCGCCGGAGGTATTTCAAAGGCTATTCAAAAAACATTGAGTTACCTTGAGCAGGAAAAGCTGGATCTGAAAATTGTAGTAGAAGCAAGATCAATTTCAGAAGTCAGAGAAATTTTGGAGTCTGAGGGAGTATATAGAATCCTGCTAGATAATTTCAGTTATGAAGACACTCGGGAAGCCGTGAAAATAATCGGTTCAAAATGCTTAACAGAATCTAGCGGAGGAATTACTTTGGAAAATGCTAAGAATTATGCCGAATGCGGAGTCGATTTTATCTCAAGCGGAGCGCTCATCCACTCGGTTCATAATTTGGATCTAAGTCTAAAAGCTGTATAAGATGGCTGCCGAAATAAGCGATACCCTTAAAAAAATACCGATAATTTCCAGACTTGCGTATTGGGCTAACCAGAAAAATTTACCAGGTCGCGAAGGGTTTACACTTTACGATTTGTTCAGTTTATATACGTTAGGGATTTTAAAAGGAACATTTTCTACGAGAGCAAGCGCCATCGCCTTTAGCTTTTTTATGGCTATTTTCCCCTTTTTACTTTTTATTCTGAATTTGATTCCCTTTGTCTGGTTTATCGATGATTTTCAACAGGAATTACTCAATTATCTTGAAGATTTACTCCCTCCCCAAACTTCCGGGATGTTTCAGGACATTTTTTATGATATTGCCAATAACCCACGAGCCGGATTGCTTTCCTTTGTTTTCTTACTCTCCATCTTTTTGATGTCTAACGGCGTCAATGCAATTTTCACCAGCTTTGAATTTTCTTATCACACACAAATCAACAGACCGATTATAAGACAATACTTCGTGGCTGTAGGGGTTGCTATCATCGTGGCTGTTTTGCTTTTGATTGCCGTCATTGCAACGGTTTATTTCAGTTTTCTTATTGACCAGTTTAAAAGTATTGGCGTGGTAGGCGATTCGCTTTTGCTGGCCAAGTACGGTCGTTTTGCGATTTTGATTTTGGTACTGGTACTTGGGATCTCAACGCTTTATTATTTTGGAACCAAAGAAGGAAAGAAAACCCGTTTTTTCTCTTTAGGCTCCTTTTTTACAACGATTTTAATTATTTTAACCACCTATTTGTTTTCCATTTATGTTGAAAATTTCAGTGCGTATAACAAACTATATGGTTCGATTGGTGCATTATTAATACTCATGTTATATATTTGGTTAAACTCTAATATTCTTTTATTGGGTTTTGAATTAAATGGATCACTGTACAACTTAAAACAAAAATCCCAAACCTTAAAAAAATAAATTTATGAAAACAGGCTTTTTTATGATTGTGGCATTCCTTGTAGCGACATCTTCTTTTGCTCAAACAGAAATTGCTGGTATTGTACTTCCAAATACGTTTGAAATTGGCGAAACCCAGTTGAGTCTCAACGGTGCAGGTGTCCGAGAAAAATACTGGATGGACATGTATGCCGGAGGGCTTTATACAGCCGAGAAAATGAATGTGGCGCAAAATGTAAGGAATGCAGATGTTCCAATGCTAATCAAACTTCACATTGTATCGGGATTAATCTCAAGTGATAAAATGAGTTCTTCTGTTGAAGATGGTTTTGAGAATTCTACCGGAGGTAATACAGAACCTTTCAGAGCCAAAATCGATAAATTTAAATCCTTCTTTTCAGAAGAAATCACCAAAAATGATGTCTTTGATATCACTTACACCCCTGCAACCGGGGTTGTCGTTTTTAAAAATTACAAAGAACTGGGAACGATTGAAGGTTTAGACTTTAAAAAAGTATTATTCGGTATCTGGTTCGGTGAAAAACCTGCCGACAAGGATTTGATGAAAGGGATGTTAAACCAGTAACCTATGAAATTAGTAATGATTTGCATAGGTTTCCTTTATGGAAACCTTATTTTTTCTCAGGAAGTTTTTGGAGAATGGAAAACCATAGATGAAGATACCGGTGTCGCCAAATCTATTGTTGAAATTTATAAAAAAGACGGAGAGGTTTTCGGAAAGATAAAGAAAATTCTTAGAGAAGATAAAAGAGACATGCGTTGTACTGAATGCAAGGGCGATCTTAAAAACCAGAAAATCGAAAATATGGTTATTATAAGAGGCCTCTCTAAAGCTGGCGAAGAATATACCGGAGGTACAATACTCGATCCTGAAAATGGTAAAACCTATGATGCCAGGATCTGGATTGAAGAGGGAATGCCCAATACCTTAATGGTTAGAGGCTATGTTGCTTTTTTTTACAGAACGCAGGAATGGGAGAGAGTTAAGGAATAAATTCTAATACAATATTTTCATGCCTTTCTATATCGATGTCATTGTTCCCTTAGCTTTAGATCAAAGGTTCACCTATTCCATTACTGATGATGAACGGCTACTTTTAGATCTTGGAATGCGTGTGGCGGTCCCTTTTGGTAAACGAAAGGTGTATACCAGCATTGTTGCCAAAATACACGAAAAACCACCACTGCGATATGAGGCAAAACCCGTAGAAGAGCTGCTGGATAAAACGCCAACGGTTACCGCTTATCAGCTCAAGCTATGGAAGTGGATGGCCGATTATTACCTCTGTACAGAAGGAGAAATTTTGAGGTCTGCTTTGCCCAGTGCGCTTTTGATTGAAAGTGAAACGGTCATTGAACCTCATCCGGATTTTGATCTTAAAGCAATCGATGAAGCTGAACACTTGAATGACAGTGAATACTTAATTCTTCAGGCACTTCAGAAACAAAGCTTATTGAAAATAAGTGAGATTATCCTGATTCTTGATAAAAAAACTATTTTTCCAGTCATCAATGCTATGGCAGAAAAAGGCATGATTCTCATCAATCAGGAACTCAACAGACAATATAAGCCCAAACTCCAGAAATATATCAAACTTAACGACCACTTTGCTTCTGAAACCGAATTGCCCGGCCTCCTGGAAAGCCTTGAACGGGCCAAGAAACAAAAGCAGGCACTGCTGAAACTGTTTAGTCTTAGAGCTCAGACCCAACAACCGATTTCTGCTAAAAAATTAAAAGAAGAAGCCGGAGTTTCTGAAGCGGTGGTTAAAGCCTTGGTAGATAAATCGATTTTTGAAGAATACTACGTCAAGAAAGACCGAATTGAATATCAAGGAGAGGCCTCCTCTCCGGAAATATATCTGAATGAGTATCAGGAAAAAGCTTTGGAAGACATTGAAAAAGGCTTTGAGAAACTGCCGGTTTGTTTATTACAAGGAGTGACTTCCTCAGGAAAAACTGAAGTTTACATCAAGTTGATAGAAAAAACGATTCAACAGGGAAAGCAAGTGCTTTATTTATTACCAGAAATTGCGCTTACCACTCAGCTTATTCAGCGTCTTCAGGATTATTTTGGGGATGAAGTTTTGGTATACCACAGCAAATACTCTGTTAATGAAAGGGTGGAGGTTTACAGACACATACTCGATGACAGCAAAGGAAAAATTGTGATTGGCGCGAGATCTTCTATTTTTTTACCCTTTCAAAATCTTGGACTGTTAGTGATAGATGAGTCTCATGAAAGCAGCTTCAAGCAATTTGATCCCGCTCCTCGCTATCATGCCAGAGATACAGCCATCGTCCTGGCTTCTTTTTTTCAGGCAAAAACGCTTTTGGGAACAGCAACGCCTAGCCTTGAAAGTTTCTATAATGTAAAACAGGATAAGTATGCTTTTGCGCAGCTCTCCAGACGCTTTGGCAATGTCGTTCCTCCGAAAGTGGAATTGGTGGATTTGAAAGATCAGCAGAGAAAACAGAAAATGACAGGACATTTTTCTGAAACCCTGATTAAGGCAATTGAAGCGACTTTAAAAGAAGGGCAACAGGTTATTCTTTTTCAAAATCGAAGAGGATATTCACCGATTTTGGAGTGCAATACTTGCGGTCATGCCCCACAATGTCCCAATTGTGACGTGAGTCTTACCTATCACAAACACAATAATACACTGAGGTGTCACTACTGCGGATATCATATCGCCATGCAAACCAAATGTATGGCATGTGGTTCTGCCGATGTGACGACCAAAGGTTTTGGTACCGAACAAATCGAGACTGAACTGAACTCTTTATTTGAAGATAAAGTCATCAAACGCATGGATCTGGATACGACTCGCGGGAAGTTTGCTTATGAAAAGATTATTTCAGCCTTTGAGAATCGAGAAATAGATATTCTGGTAGGAACTCAGATGCTGACCAAAGGTTTGGATTTCAGGCATGTCAAACTTGTGGGGGTGATGAATGCCGATAGTTTATTGAACTTTCCTGATTTTAGAGCTCATGAGAGAAGTTTTCAATTGTTGGTCCAGGTAGCAGGAAGAGCTGGGAGAACAGCGGAACAAGGTCAGGTTCTTATTCAAACCTATAATCCTTACCATAGAATTTTACAGCAGGTAACTACCAACAGTTACAATGAAATGTTTAAGGAGCAACTGGATGAAAGACGACATTTCAAATACCCGCCATTATTCAGAATGATTAAAATCACCTTCAAATCCAGAGACTTGAATAAACTTAATGAAGCATCAGACTGGCTTGCCCTGTATTACAGACAAATTTTTACAACCAATGTGTTAGGACCAGAATTTCCGGGAATATCAAGAATTAGAAATGAATATCATAAGAATATTCTGATCAAAATACCACAAGAGCAGTCTCTAACTAAAACTAAATCGCATGTGAAAAAAGGTGTAGATAAATTCAAATCTATAGCTCAATTCAGGTCTATTAAAGTGATAACAAATGTTGATCCTTATTAATATTCTCTTCATTTAATCATAATAACAGCTTATAGAGTTATGCGCTTCTCCAATAGTTTGTATTTTTGAGACAAATTATGAAAAATGACTATCACGCAACTTACGTATGTGCTTGCTGTAGCTGAGTATAAGAATTTCACCAAGGCCTCAGAAAAGGTTTTTGTCACACAGCCTACTTTAAGCATGCAGGTTCAAAAGCTTGAAGAAGAATTGAACGTAAAGATTTTTGATAGAAGCAAAAAACCTATCAAATTAACTCCAGTAGGTGAGAAAATCATTGAACAGGCAAAAAATATTGTCAACGAAAGCGTAAGGATTCAAGATATAGTCGATCAGCAAAAAGGCTTCGTGGGTGGCGAGTTTAAACTGGGTATAATTTCAACAGTTATGCCGACTCTACTCCCTATGTTTTTAAGAAATTTTGTCAATAAATATCCTAAAATCAATTTAAAGATCGAAGAACTTCATACAGAAGCTATTATAGAGAAACTTATTGATGGACACTTAGACGCAGGAATTGCAGCTACCCCGCTTGGGAATGAAAAGATAAAGGAAAAACCTCTTTATTACGAGCCATTTATGGCTTATATCCCGGAACAGCACAGATTATTTACCACCAAAGACATTACAGCCGAAGATTTAGATGTGGATGAAGTTCTGCTTCTGGAAGATGGTCATTGCTTTAAAGATAATATTCTTAACCTGTGCAAGAGTGTCCAAAACTTACCAGATCAACGACGTTTCTATCTGGAAAGCGGGAGTTTTGAAACTTTAATTAAACTATCTGACGAAGGTCTGGGAATGACTTTATTGCCTTATTTACATACTCTAGACTTAAAAGAAGGCATGCTTAAAAATGTCAAATTCTTTAAAAAACCATATCCCTCCAGAGAAATAAGTTTGGTTCATCATAAAAATGAGTTGAAATCCCATATCATAAATGCTTTACAAGAGTCGATCAACTCAATCGTTAAAGCTGCTATTCAATTTCAGGATATAGAAATTATAAGTCCTTTAAATCAAAACAGAAAGGTGTAATTTACTGACATTCAATTGATTAAACTCTAGTTGGCTTGGTTGTAAAAAAAAATCTATTTAACTTCTGTTTATTTCACTTTAAGCTCTAGATTTGCAAACTTTTACAAACAAAGATTACCGTTAGTTTATAGCAGGATTTAGTATTCGTCTTTTCTCACTGTAATTCAAAACAGAGATTATTAAATTTTAAACAAACCAATGAAAAAGTTAATTAATTTATTCGATTTTAGACAGAAAGTAGATTACAAGATTGAGGTCATGTCTGGCCTCACAGTCGCACTAGCCCTTATTCCTGAAGCTGTGGCTTTTGCGCTTATCGCAGGTTTATCTCCGCTCACTGGATTATATGCTGCATTTGTTGTCGGACTTGTTACCTCTATATTTGGTGGTCGCCCAGGTATGATTTCTGGTTCTACAGGAGCTATAGCTGTTGTAATAATTGCATTAGCTGTAAGTCATGGAGCTGAGTATGTTTTTGCAACCGTTGTTTTAGCTGGAATTATTCAGTTTTTGGCTGGTGTTTTGAAACTTGGTAAACTCATGCGACTGGTTCCACACCCCGTAATTTTTGGATTTGTGAATGGTTTGGCCATTATTATTTTTATGTCTCAACTCAATCAGTTTAAAGACAGTGATGGGAATTGGTTAACTGGAGATTCTCTTTACATTATTTTAGGTTTGGTTCTTCTAACCATGCTTATCATTTGGGGTTTACCCAAATTGACCAAAGTTATTCCTGCATCTTTAGTCGCCATTCTTGTGGTGTTTGGTGTGGTTATAGGTTTTGGTATCGACACTAAAACCGTTGGAGATATAGCTTCTATAAAAGGAGGTTTCCCACCATTTAATATTCCTGATATTGCTTACACCTGGGAAACTTTTATGTTGATTTTACCTTATGCAGCTATTGTTGCTGGTGTTGGTCTTATTGAAAGCTTATTGACCTTAAATATCGTGGATGAAATCACAGAAACACGTGGAAAAAGTAACAAAGAAGCTGTTGCTCAAGGTGCTGCAAATATCTTTTCTGGTTTCTTTTCTGGAATGGGTGGTTGTGCAATGTTAGGTCAGAGTTTGATCAACGTTTCAAATGGAGCCAGAGCAAGATTATCTGGTATTGTGGCTGCTGTTTCGCTTTTGGCCTTTGTGTTATTTGGTTCAGGTATAATAGAGCTTCTCCCGATGGCTGCTTTAACAGGACTTATGATTATGGTTGCAGTTGGAACCTTTGAATGGGCAAGTTTGAGAACATTCAATAAATTTCCAAAAGCTGATATTTTAGTCATGGTTTTGGTTGCACTTGTTACTGTGTTTTTACATAATTTGGCACTTGCTGTTTTAGTTGGAGTAATTATTTCTGCTTTAGTATTTGCATGGGAAAATTCTAAACGAATTAGAGCCAGAAAATACGTCGATGATAAAGGTATCAAACACTATGAAATCTTTGGCCCTTTATTTTTTGGTTCAACTGAAGTATTTGATTCAAAATTTGATGTGGCAAATGATCCTGATGAAGTCATGATAGATTTTACTGAAAGTCGAGTTACTGATATGTCGGCAATAGAAGCTCTAAACAAACTGACCGAACGCTATCATAAGTATGGCAAAAAGGTCTACATCAGAAATTTGTCCAGTAGTAGCCATAAAAAACTCATCAAAGCTGATAAAGTGATTAATGTCAATATTGTTGGAGAACCTAGAAAACCTAAGGTTGTTGAAAGTTAGATTTATCTAATCTTGCGAATTAAAAATATTTTTCAATAAATTTGTGGTTATTCAATCTTGATCACTACGAATTTTGGCTTCTTCTTAGGCTATATTGTGAATATATCCTTTAGAAGCTTGTTGAATAACATATTCTGAAAGATTGGATTTTAACCTCTTTCCACCTAGCGCTGGCCTGCCTTTGTCGGCAGACAGGCGTCACGCTCCTGCTTTGTGGCTATAAAGAATATATTCAGAAACAGAGAGCTTTAAATAAAATAAGATTAAGCCGAATATTTAAATATCATAATTCAAACTAAGTTAAATAGAAGGGAATTTACAGAGTTTTAAACATTAAAAATCCCCATTAGAAAAATTCTAATGGGGATTTTTTTGTTGAAGAAAAAATCTTATCCATTCATGGACATTAAAAACTCTTCGTTAGATTTAGTGTCTTTTATTCTTTGATTTAGAAATTCAATAGCTTCTATAGGATTCATATCTGCCAAGTATTTTCTCATGATCCACATCTTCTGAATTTGATCATCACCGAGTAAAAGATCGTCTCGTCTTGTACTGGATGAAGTTAAATCGATAGCAGGGAAAATTCTTCTGTTGGCAATTTTTCTATCCAGTTGAAGCTCCATATTACCCGTTCCTTTAAATTCCTCAAAGATAACTTCGTCCATTTTAGAGCCGGTATCTGTCAATGCTGTTGCTATTATAGACAATGAGCCACCGTGTTCGATATTACGGGCAGCACCAAAGAATCGTTTTGGTTTATGAAGAGCATTCGCATCTACACCACCACTTAATACTTTACCACTGGAAGGCTGAACTGTGTTGTAAGCTCTAGCCAGACGCGTGATAGAGTCTAATAAGATGACAACATCATGACCGCACTCTACCAGACGCTTGGCCTTCTCTATAACTAGGTTGGCAACGCGCACATGTTCATGAGCTTCTTTGTCGAATGTAGAAGCAACCACTTCACCTCTTACATTCCTTTGCATGTCTGTAACTTCTTCCGGACGCTCATCAATCAATAAAACAATTTGATAAACCTCAGGGTGATTAGCCGCTATTGCATTGGCAATATCTTTTAACAACATGGTTTTCCCAGTTTTTGGCTGAGAAACAATCATACCTCTTTGTCCTTTCCCGATAGGTGAAAACAAATCGATGATTCGTGTAGACAGTGTGCTCTGTTTTTCGGCCAACTTGAATTTTTCCTGCGGGAAAAGGGGCGTTAAATGCTCAAAAGAAACGCGATCTCTAACAATCTTAGGATCTAATCCGTTTATTTTTTTGATTTTGATCAGAGGAAAGTATTTCTCTCCTTCTTTTGGGGGTCTTACTTCACCAAGAACTGTATCACCAGTTTTTAAACCAAAAAGACGAATCTGTGACTGAGATAAATAAATATCATCTGGAGAGGATAAATAATTATAGTCAGACGATCTTAAAAATCCGTAGCCATCCTGCATTAAATCTAAGACGCCTTCACTTTCTATGATAGAATCAAATTCGAAGTCTGGATCTTTGTATTTGTTACGGCTATCTCTATTTCCATTTTTATCGTTAGACTTATTATCATTCCTGGATTTAGGGTTTTGATGCTTTGGATTTTGAGATTTCTGAGAAGAGGTGTTTTTTTGAGAATTATCCTTGCTGGGATGATTATGTTGAGGCACCTTTTTTTCTTTAGGTTCTTTGTTTTGTTGTGCTTGCTGCGCTGGTTTCTTTTCCTGAGCAGGTTTTTTATTCTGAGCAGGCTTAGAAGAAGATTTTGCAGTAGAATTATCTTTATTTTGATTTTTATCCTCAGATTTTGATTTAGCATCTTCTTTAGACTTATCGCTTGACTCAAATGGATTTTTAGGGGCTTTTTTAGGCTCTCCTTTCTGAACTCTTTTTCGGGGTTTTTTTGAAGCTTCCTGATCTGTCTGCTTTTCCTTTGAAGGTTCAGCTGTTTTTTCTTTTGAAGAGGATTCTGCAGGTTTTTCTTTCGAAGACGAATCAGTATCTGGCGCCTTTTCTTTGGACGAAGATGCTTGTCCTGAGTTTTCTTTGCTTAGAATTTCTTTCATCTTCTCAGGATTGGCAGCCTGATAGTCCAAGATTTGGTAGATGAGGTCTAATTTTTTAAGACTTCTAAATTTTGGAACTTTTAATTCTTTTGCAATTTCTTGTAAGTCTGAAAGTTTTCTAGACTTTAGTTCAATAATTTCTAACATTGATATTTTTTGAAATTAAATGGTTTCGAGGGAGATTCGAATTTAAATTGATGATTTGTAAACGCTTAGGAAAGCGTAAGTCCGAAGACATTGCAATTATACAACTTTATTTTATTTATAAATATTAATTCTCAAATATTCTCTTATTTTTGCTGTTCAACAATTAACAAATGATACAAAGAATTCAAAGCTTTTATTTACTTATAGCTATTTTGCTTAACGGAGTGCTTAGTTTTTATTTGCCCTTATGGATTACTTCAGAAAATGTAGAAATCTATGCGCTATCTCAACCAGTAGCCATATCTTTGTTTTTAGTATCGGTTTTGATTTCGATCATTACTTTATTTTCATTTAAGAAAAGAAAACGTCAATTCGTTTTAGGACGAATTAATATCATATTAAACTTTGTTTTAGTAGGTGTTTTTGCATATTGGACGCTAAGTTTACCTGGAGAGATGGATATCTCAGAGAAGGGTATTGGGATGCTTCTTCCAATAATTTCTATCGTTTTTATTGCTCTGGCCAACAAGGCTATCAAGAAGGACGAAGATCTTGTAAAATCTGTGGATCGATTGCGATAAACCTGAAATCTTAGTAATGTTAGTGCATGAAAACCCCGAGCAGCCACTCGGGGTTTTTTGCGTTTGGGTTTTCCTTTTTTTATGCTGATTATGCCTGCATTAGAAGTCAATCTTTAAGAAAGTAAGCTTAAAACCTTCACGTTGACTTAAACCCGGGAGCTCTTATGGAAGATAGCTTTAAGAAGTACGAATTATTATAAACTAGGCTTCAACTGAAGCCTTACATAAATAAATTTAATGCGAAACAGAATCATGGCCCTGAGAAAAATTTGATAAGCTGATAATTGAAAAAAGACTTTCGCTTTTTAATTTTTCGGAACCTGCCTTAGTGGTGCAGTTACTTCCAAGCTATTTTAGTTTTTCAGATTCTTTTGTTCAATACAAACGAGGAAAATGGACTGTTTGTTGGGATGTAATTATCAATCCTGAAGGGATTACATCTTTATAGAAATTAAACGGCGTGATTGTTCGACCCCATCGGGGTCGTATTAAATTCATTGACAATTTCTATATACATTTGAAATCTTCAGATTCTTTTATTCAATCCATGCAAACAGATAATAGCCCACAGATTCGATATTTTTATATTTCCGAAAAGATAATAGTAACCCAAAACACAAAATAGAACAGGATCTATTAATTTTATAAAGCATAAGCTAGCTATGATTTAGCTTTTCCCTCTTTTCCCAAAGTCAATCACTTCCAACTCTTTGATCTTGCCTGTATCCAAAACGAATTTCAGCATGGTTCTTTTGAGATGAAAACCATGAATACCCACAGCTCCCGGATTCATGTGGAGCAGCCCCAAATGCTTGTCATTCATGACCTTCAGTATATGAGAATGCCCGCTGATAAATAATTTTGGCGGATTGGCTTTGATTTCGTCTTTAACCTCTCTGCTGTATCGGTTGGGATAACCGCCAATATGGGTCATCCAGACCTCAACACCTTCAAGAGTAAAACGCTGGTTCAAGGGGAATTCACTTCTCAACTCGTGTCCGTCAATATTACCATACACAGCCCTCAGGGGTTTTATTGCTTTTAGGGCATCTGAAACGCTGTGGTCACCAATATCACCTGCATGCCAGACCTCATCGGCTTTGGAGGCCCAGTCCAAAATTCTGTCATCTATATAGCCGTGGGTGTCGCTTAAGAGCAAAATAGCTTTAGCCATCTTTTTTGAGGCAAGATAAATAAAGCTTTAGGTTTTGATCTATTCTCTATCCTTATATTTGTGTTTTTAAAATTTTTCTAACTGTGAGATATTACCTTCAACTTTCCTATTTGGGAACCCATTATCATGGTTGGCAAAAACAGCTGGATAAAGTAAGCGTTCAGTCTCAGGTAAACCACGCTTTACAGACGGCTTTGCAGGAAACAGTGGATGTGGTGGGAGCAGGCCGGACAGATACCGGGGTTCATGCGTCAGGTTATGTGGCTCATTTTGACAGCCAACAACGGATCACCGATTACAAAAAATACATTTTCAAACTGAATAGCATATTGCCGCCAGACATCGCTGTCCATGATCTGAAAAGAGTAGGAGAAGATTTTCATGCGCGTTTTGATGCGACTTCGAGAACTTATGAATATTCTATAGTTCAGTTTAAGGATCCTTTTTCTATTGGCAGGAGTTATTTTGTGAAAAATGAATTGGATGTAGAACCTATGCAAAAAGCTTCTAATCTCTTATTTAATCATAAAAATTTCCAATCTTTTTCTAAAGTTAAAACCGATGTTTATACATTTGACTGCGAAATAAAAAAAGCGATTTGGCATCAACATGAACATCATCTTCTTTTTGAAATTTCGGCCAATCGATTTTTGAGAAATATGGTAAGAGCTATCGTTGGAACTTTAGTTGAAGTGGGATTACATAAAATTTCAGTAGAGGATTTTAACGATATTATTCTTGCCCAAGACAGGTCCAGAGCAGGTAAATCCGTTCCTGCTCATGCTTTGGTTTTGAAAAAAATAGAGTATCCTGAAAAAGAACTTGCTAATAAAAGAAATGGAAAATAATAGCGGTAACGCCTTCGATACAAAACTCTTTAAGAGACTCTTAAAGTATACAAATCCTTACAAAAAGACGTTTTATTTTGTAGGTTTTGCAGCCATTGCCTTGTCTGGGCTAGGGGTGCTTAGACCTTATTTATTGAAATTGACCATCGATAAAGGCATTACTCAAAACGATGCCGATAGCCTGGTGTTCTATGTGAGTTCAATGCTGGTGGTTCTCATTTTTGAAGTCATTTTTCAATTCAGCTTTATTTTTTATGCCAACTGGCTTGGCCAGGAAGTGATTAGGGATATTCGTGTGAAACTTTACAAACACATGATGAATTTCAAAAAGCAATACTTTGATAATTCTTCTGTGGGTAGACTTGTAACGCGTGCGGTAAGTGATATCGAAACCATCGCCAGTATCTTTAGTCAGGGCCTGTTTATGATTATCAGCGATTTGCTGAAAATGCTTGTGGTGCTCGTGTTTATGTTTTGGCAAAGCTGGCAGCTGACTTTGCTTGTTTTAACGGTTTTACCTTTTATCATTTATGCAACCCGTGTGTTTCAAAAGAAAATGAAAATCGCTTTTGAAGAGGTGAGAACGCAGGTTTCCAACCTCAATTCCTATGTACAGGAGCATCTCACGGGGATGAAAATCGTTCAAATATTCAACCGGGAAGAGGAAGAATATGAACGCTTTAAGGACATCAATAGAAAGCATAGAAAAGGATGGATAAAAACCGTGTGGTACAATGCCATTTTCTTTCCGATTGCAGAAATGTCCACATCGATTACCATAGGATTAATCGTCTGGTTTGGTGGTTTGCGTGTTGTAGAATCAGATACATTATCCCTGGGTATCATTGTCATGTTTATCGAATTGGCGCAGATGCTTTTCCGTCCTTTAAGACAAATAGCAGATAAATTCAATTCACTGCAGATGGGGATGGTAGCTGCCAACCGTGTATTCAAAATTTTAGATACCGACTCTCAAATTGAAAATACAGGGACTCTTGTTCCTAAGAAACTAAAAGGACACATTGTTTTTGAAGAAGTAAGGTTCAGTTATATACCCGATGAAGAAATTCTAAAAGGGATATCTTTTGAAGTTCAGCCTGGAGAAACCGTTGCTATTGTTGGTGCTACCGGTGCAGGAAAAAGTACGGTCATCAATCTGCTGAGCCGTTTTTATGAAATCGATAGCGGAACTATCAGGGTAGATGGAGAAGAGCTTAATGATTATGAAATCACCGCGTTACGTAGCCAAATAGCGGTAGTTTTACAGGATGTCTTCCTCTTCGCAGATAGTATTTTGAATAATATCACACTAAATAAAGAAAGGATTACCGAAGAGCAGGTGATTGCAGCGGCCAAAGAAATTGGGGTTCATGAGTTCATTACTACTTTACCCAACAGCTATCATTATAACGTAAAAGAAAGAGGTGTGATGTTATCCTCTGGTCAGCGTCAACTCATTGCCTTTTTGAGAGCTTATGTTTCCAATCCTAGCGTATTGGTTTTGGATGAAGCTACTTCTTCAGTAGATAGCTACAGCGAACAGCTCATACAGGAAGCGACAGATAAATTGACCAAAAGCAGAACGTCTATAGTGATTGCGCATAGACTGGCAACCATCAAAAATGCAGATAAAATTATCGTCATGGATCTGGGCAAAATCGTAGAAACAGGAACACATTCTGAGTTGCTGAAAAAGGAAAGTGGTTATTACAAAAATCTATACGAAGCTCAGTTTCAGCATGAAGAAGTGAATTAGCTTAAGTCTTCTTTAATCTGTTCGGTCAATTTTTCTAAATCATCAAAAATATTGAATTCTCCATTTTTCAGATAAGAGATCTGTCCGGTTTCTTCACTGACGACCAAAGCTACAGCATCCGTTTTTTCACTAATTCCTACAGCGGCACGATGTCTTAGACCAAATCTCAAAGGTATATCTCTGTCATTACTCACCGGCAATATGACCCGGGTAGCTGTAATTCTTCCATCTTCAATTACTATTGCGCCATCGTGAAGCGTGCTGTTTTTATAAAAAATGGATTCGATGATGGGTCTGTTAACCTTGATATCCATATCATCCCCTGTATTTTTTATAAACTCAAGCTTTGTATTTCTTTTGATGACTATTAAGGCACCCGTTTTGGTTGTTCCCAGCTTTCTGCAGGCTTCCACTATAATATCAACATAATTTAGGGTCTGATTTTCTGTTTTGGAAAAATTTAGCCGCAACCAGTTATTCTTACTGCTAAAGTTGGTCGAGCCTATCATCAGTAAAAATTTCCTGATTTCTTGTTGAAAGACAACGATGAGCGCAAACATGCCTACACCTATAAATTCACCTAAGACACTACTCAGCATCTCCATCTGAAGCAACTCAGTGAGCTTCCAGATCAGGTAAATAATGACGATGCCTATAAAAATATTGATGGCTGCAGAGCCTTTTACAAGTTTGTAGACATAATATAAAAGTACAGAAACCAATAAGACATCCAGGATATCTAAAAATCTAAACTCTAAAAAATCTAAACCTATCATGCTTTAGTGTTCTGTCAATTTTTGGTACAAGATAACGCATTGTTTGGCTTCTAGAACATCGTGTACTCTCAGGATGGAACTTCCGTTCATCAAAGCTGTCATATTAAGTGCTGTAGTTCCATTCAAAGCATCTTTGGCCTCTATAGACAAGCTTTTATAAATCATAGATTTACGCGAAACTCCTGTCAGTACGGGTAAATCAAGATTTTTCAAAGCTTTCAAATGATTTAAGAGTTCAAAATTTTGAGAAATATTTTTAGCAAAACCAAATCCCGGGTCAATGATTAAGTCCGTAATGCCTTTGCTTCTTGCTGCTGAAATCCTTTCAGAAAAATATAAAATGACCTCGTGAACCAAGTTGTCGTAATCTGTAAACTCTTTCATTGTCTGCGGAGTTCCCTGCATGTGCATCATGATGTAAGGTACTTGATAACTTGCAATTAAATCCAGCATGTCGTCATCTAGTTTTCCTGCAGAGATATCGTTGATGATATGCGCACCTTGATCTATACTTTCTTTGGCTACTTGACTTCTAAAGGTGTCTACCGATATAATAAGCTCCGGAAATTCTTTGGTCACCTGTTGTAAAACTGACCTTTGTCTGCGCAATTCTTCATCCACACCGATGTCCTCTGCGCCAGGTCTCGAACTGTAAGCACCAATATCCAGAATGTCCATGCCGTCTCGAATATGTCTCTCCACCTGTTCAAGCGCGTCTTTGTCGGTTTTGAATTTACCGCCGTCATAAAACGAATCTGGGGTTAAATTGAGCACACCCATGATTTTAGGTGTTGATAAATCGAGTAAATGTCCTTTACAATTGATGGTCATACACGCAAATTTATAATTTTAAAAGCTTTGTGAGCTCATTTTTTCAACTCCTTTTAGTTTTCTTTTTGGATTTTAAACTAAATTGGATGCTAAATTATAAAATTATGGACCTGACTGAACCCGATTTTCAATCGCTTTATGAGGACTACTCTATTCTGATCGGTATTCTTCTTTTTCTTCTTGTTGTGGATGTTGTTTTGAAACTCATTGCCTTATGGCAATCCGCCAGACGTAAGCAAGTCGCCTGGTTCATTTTCCTGGCACTCATCAACTCTTTAGGCATCCTGCCTGCCATTTATTTGATTGTCAACAGAAATAAAGAGAAGTTTAGGTCTTAATGTGCTTGTATTTTTGACGCCTCCAGTAATAAAAAATAACTCCAAAAATCAAAATTGACAAGACTGGAACTGCCAAATTGAAGATTTGCCAGGTTAGTTTTTTCTGTTCTAAAGTTTTTAAGTCCATTTCATCCAGACGTATGGATTTATTTCTGAGGTTCACTAAATCTATATCGCCTAGAAGATAATTGACTGTATTCAGTAAAAAAGTTTTGTTTCCGTAGGTCAATCCCGTATAGCGATCAAAGCCTAATTCCAAGGCTTTTCCCGATTGAACCTGATTTTTGATGACATCGCCATCAGAAATAAAAACTTGCTGAGTTTCAGGACTTTTTTCCAATGGATTTGAAACTTGAAAAGGTTTGAGCTTTGCCTTATAAGCAGAGGTGAATTCTCCTTCTACCAGGACTGCTAAAGGAAACTGACCGGTTTTGTAAAGTCTTGGATCCGGTTCTTGAGTGATTTCATTTAGATTTATTTCTGAAGGGACACCTACTGTTCTGGAAAGCTCAGAACTCTTCAGCAGGATGGTTTGTTCTAGCCTGGACGGTAAGGTGTCGATGGGATTGGCAAATTCAAATTTAACCGGATTCAGATTGGACGTGATAGGGTGTTTTTGTCCTAGGTTTCCAAGTGGATCATAAAACCAGGGGAAACGCGTCAGTTGAGTGGCATTACCACTTCCCGAAGCCAGAACAATTGGAGCCGAGTAGAGATCATTCACCAGCTGAGGGTTGATTCTTATGCCGTATTTAAAAAATAAGGAGTATAAATTCAAATCTTTTGGCAGAGCTATTGTCGACTTGGATGCTTTATATAATTGATCTTTTTCTACATTCACATGTTCTGTAAGCCATAGCGCTTTACCACCGCTCATGATATATTGATCGAGGGCATAGACTTTCTCTTCGCTAAAAGCTTCAGAAGGCTTAGCATCGATGATGAGATCATAAGTTTTGAGCAGTTCCAATGTCCGTTCAGGAGCCGTATTTACCGAGTCCAGTGTAAAAGGGGCTATCAAATAATAAGCCTTCAGCGTACTCAGAAAATCTGAAATGTACCTGTCTTCCAATTCACCCTGACCCTTGATGATGGCGATTTTTTTATGCCGCTCCCGCGTTAACTTAATTAAAGAACTTACAAAGGCATATTCCAGATTTTCAACGGATTTCTGAATTAATTCAGAGTTGCTTTGCGTAAGGGTTTTTTGAATAAGCTGAATGGAAGTCTGCTGGTTTTTGTAGTTTGCTACAGCCCACGGAAATATGAGGCGCTCGGTCATTTTTCCGTTTTCCCGGATATTGAGCGACTCTGGTGGCATGCCTTGTTCGTAAAAACGATTGGCTACTTTCAGGGCTTCCAAATCACCTTTTAAAGGATCTACAAATTCAAATTTTATATTGGAATTATAAGCCTGAAGCTCTTCCAGCATATAGCGCGTTTCTGTTTGAAGTCTTTTGAATTCTGAAGGCAAATCTCCCGTGAGATAGACCTGAATAAATATCGGATTTTCGATAGAATCTATCAATTCCAGAGTTGAGTCTGATAAGGTATATCTTGCGTCTGAGGTAAAATCCAAACGGAAGAAATATTCAGAAGCCAGTAAATTAGCCAGCAGGATTATAAGGACTATTCCGAAGATTTTTTTCATTCTGAAGTAGACTTTAGGTGAATACGGGTAAGTGCGAGAAAGAAAACGGTGATGCTCAAGAAATAAATCAGGTTTCTACTGTCCAGAATACCTCTGGTGATACTGTTATAATGATAACTCAATCCAAAATAATCCAACGTATAAAGTTCAGAATCACCAATAGAAATCGAACTTAAGCCATTAAATCCAAAATATAAAAACAGACTGATGACGGTTCCTGAAATAAAAGCTACAATCTGATTAGGACTCAAAGAAGAGGCGAAAATTCCAATGGAAGTAAAACAGGATATGAATAAAACGACTCCCAGATAGGAACTAAAGATCACCCCGTAGTCCACAGCAACACCTGCTGCAGCCAGTTCAGTTAAACTTATTAAATAAAATAAGGTGGGCAGGACGGCAATCAGGCTCAAGGCCAGGCAGCCCAGAAATTTCCCCAAAATCAATTGATTAAGGCTCAAAGGTTTGGTTAGCAAAAGTTCCAGGGTACCTTGTTTCTTTTCTTCTGAAAAGCTTCGCATACAGATCGCAGGAATCAAAAAGGCAAACACCCGGGGCAGGGCTTCAAAAAAAGGAATGAGATTGACGTAACCTGAATTGAAAATATTGAACTCGCCTGGAATAATCCAGATTAAGCTGCCTATAGAAATCAAAAAGAGTCCTACGACAATAAAACCAACGGGAGTTGAAAAAAAGCTATTGAATTCTTTAGTGAATATCGCTAACATACTATTTTAATTCAATGCGTTTATCCAAACTCCAGGCTTCAGCTTTTTGAGAAAAGCCAGCTCTGGTAGCCTTCCAGACTTCAGCAAATAAAGCGGAGTGTCTATATGCGTTCAAATGCGATTCGGATTGCCAGTAACTGTAAGTGAAAAACAAGGACCTGTCCTTCTGATCTTGATAAAGCTCCAGGCGTTGACAGCCCTCAAAATGGCGAATTTTTTCTTTATTTTTTTGAAATAAATGCAGAAAGCCTTCTACAGCTTCGGGTTCAAATTTCATTTTTACGATCCTTATAAGCATTCTATAAAAATTTAACGGTGAGTGTATCCAAATATTTTAAGCCGAAAAGACTAGAAGCACATCCAACACTTAAGGGATTACTTTTATAAATGGCAAGTTCCAGAAAATCCGACGAATTGAACAGAGCAATTTTTTTTCCTTCCATCTCTCTGTTTTCCTTTGGCACATTGAAGTTAATCGCTTCAGAATAATTGGAATACACATTTTTAAATTGAGTAGACCTGGCAGAAATAAGCACCTGTCTCCCTTTGGCTACAGACTTAAAAAGTCTTTTGCTGATATTGGAAACCACATTCCCAAAATTATCGATATAAATGATATGACCAATAATCTGGTCTTCTAGTTGATTTACAATGGGCTTGACGTGAGTGAGCTCATTCATATGAGTCATGGTCCTGCCGATAACGTCCAGGTCTCCCCCTCTGCAGATGTGAGCGGCTACACTTATAAACACATCGAGAATTTTAGACTTTCTTTCAAAATTATCGTGAATGTTGATTTCTACAATTTTATCTGGTTTTATTTCAGAAGAAATTAGTGAAAGAATTCCATTGTCGGCACAAATAAAGTAATGACCATCGAGAAAAATAGCTAGATGTTTATTTTCTGGAGTCAATTCAGAATCCACTCCTATGATATGAATCGAATTTTTAGGGAAATTATGATAAGCATTTTTGATGATATAAGCAGCTTCCGTGTAATTGAAGGGTGAAATTTCGTGAGAAATATCTTCGATGTGGACCTGTTCTAGCTCACAAAGCAAGGCGCCCTTAACAGCCGCCACAGAGTGATCTTTGAGTCCGAAATCTGTAGTAAGAGTAATGATGGGCATTTAATAGATAGTTAATAATTGGAAGCTAAATTTCGTCAAAAAAAAACGTAAATTTGCTATGCGAATTTATTATTTTTAACCAAAAATCGGCGCTTTTGAATGAACTTATTTTAGAACTCTCAGAAATCAACCCAAGAGAATTTTTTGGACACAACAATGTAAATATTGAACTTGTTAAGAAATACTACCCCCAGCTTAAGCTTGTAGCGAGAGGAAATAAGATAAAAGTCTTTGGCGATGAAGAGCGTCTTGAAGAATTTGAGCAGCGTTTCCAGATGCTGACAGATCATTTTACTAAATTCAACTCCTTAGATGAAAATGCGATAGAGAGAATTTTAACCAGCCAGTCCAAAGCAGATTATGATGCCCCCATTTCTTCAGGAGATGTTTTAGTGCATGGTGTAGGAGGCAGGCTCATCAAAGCTCAAACAGCCAATCAGCGAAAACTGGTCGAACAGATGAATACCAACGATATGGTGTTTGCTATTGGTCCTGCTGGTACTGGAAAAACCTATACTGGAGTGGCTTTAGCCGTGCAGGCTCTGAAAAATAAACAAGTCCGTAGAATCATTCTTACCCGTCCTGCTGTAGAAGCTGGAGAAAATTTAGGATTTTTACCTGGTGACCTCAGGGAAAAACTGGATCCTTACATGCAGCCGCTCTATGATGCTTTAAGAGATATGATCGCACCAGAAAAATTGGAGAGCTATATCGAAAAAGGAACTATTCAGATTGCTCCACTGGCTTTTATGCGAGGAAGAACCTTAGATAATGCCTTTGTGATTCTGGATGAAGCCCAAAACACCACTCATCCCCAGATGAAAATGTTTCTCACGAGGATGGGTAAAAATGCCAAATTCATGATTACAGGAGATCCGGGTCAGGTAGATTTGCCAAAACGCGCCATTTCTGGCCTTAAAGAAGCGCTGCTGGTGTTGAAGGATATCAAAGGAATTGGCATGATTTACCTGGATGATAAAGATGTGATTCGCCACCGACTCGTCAAAAAAGTAATTTCAGCTTATAAAGCTATAGAAAATCAGGATTAAACTATGAGTGCTACACTTTTATCAACTCAGTTTCAACTTCCCGATCAAATCGATTTTTATAAAGGGAAAGTCAGAGAGGTCTATACATTGGCTCAAAATAAAATAGTGATTGTTGCGACAGATCGACTCAGTGCTTTCGATGTGGTCCTGCCACAAGGCATCCCTTATAAGGGTCAGATTTTAAATGAAATTGCTTCCGAAATGCTTCAAGCAACCCAGGACCTTGTTCCCAACTGGCTGGAAGCAGTTCCAGATCCTAATGTAAGTGCAGGGGTGAAGTGCCAGCCTTTCAAAGTTGAAATGGTAGTTAGAAATTATTTGGTTGGTCATGCTGCCAGGGAATATTTTGCTGGTAAACGCGAACTTTGTGGTGTAGAATTTGAAGAAGGCTTAAAGCTGAACGCTAAGTTTGATGCCCCAATTATCACCCCGACAACCAAAGCAGAGCAAGGCGAACATGATCAAGATATTTCCAGAGAAGAAATTCTCGATCAGGGGATTGTAAGTCAGGCCGATTACGAGGTTTTAGAGGATTATGCGCTCAAATTATTTCACAGAGGAACGGAACTCGCTGATAAAAGAGGTTTGCTGTTGGTGGACACCAAATATGAATTTGGTAAAACTCCCGAGGGTAAAATTGTAGTTATTGATGAAATTCATACCCCGGATTCTTCACGCTATTTCTATAAAGAAGGCTATGAGGAGCGACAGGCTAAAGGTGAAAAGCAAAAGCAATTGTCCAAGGAATTTGTCAGAGAATGGCTAATGGAAAACGGTTTCCAGGGAAAAGAAGGACAGGAAATTCCTGAGCTTACACCAGAAGTGGTCAATTCCATAAGCGAAAGATATATCGAGCTTTACGAGAAAATCACCGGAAAACGCTTTCAAAAGGCAGATGTGAATTCCATGGAAACCCGAATTTTGAGCAATATTGAAGACTATTTGAAGTCCTAATTTCTTTTCATTTCGGCTCTTCGCATCGGCATGCTATCTACAATTTCAAAAACTTGCTGAGGCTGTACCGGAATTCTAAAAGTTTGTTTTATGGTTTTGTCCAAACCGATTAAATACAGCTGAGGAGCAGAGGCAGCCTTAAAATCCGGCTTGTTTTTTTCAATAAAGGCTTCGCTTTTTTCACTTGAATTAAAAATTGCTTTTACATCTCCGTCTATTAGTGTAAAAATAGCTAGCTTTCTTTCTTCTAGTTCTTCGGTGTCTTCCTTTAAAGTATCGATTTGCTGTTTTACTTCTGCCGTAAATTCTGAACTGCTAATAACAATAATGCGCCTGTCGTTAAATCCCTGTGGTATATTCATAAGACTGATAAAAAATATTAATATAAGTGTTTTCATGATTATTTTTGCTTCTGATTGATAATTTCAGCAAGGAGTTTTTTGGCTCTAAGCAGCCTGACTTTTACATTTGTTAAGGGTTGTTCTGTGCGAATAGCAATTTCTTTATAACTCATTTCTTTGAAGAATCTCAATTCAATGACTTCTCTGTAATGGGGTTGCAATTCCTTGATTTGTCTTAACAGGTTGCTTAGATTTTGCTCATTAATGATTTTATCTTCGACGGTTGGTTCAATATCTGCAATCTGAGAAACTCCTTTCGAATCAATTTCTGAAGTTTTCAGCTTTTGTTTTCGTGTAAGGTCGATATGAATATTTTTAGATATTGTTATTAACCAGGTTTTAAATTTAAAAGTCTCTTCGTAAGTTTCAATTCTATCGAAAGCTCTGGCAAACGTCTGTACAGTAACTTCTTCAGCCTCATAAGCATCCTTAGTGCGTTTTAATTGAAACTTGTAAACATCCTCCCAAAAATAATTCAGTAAAATCCTGAAAGCCTTTTGATCAGACTGTTTTGCCCTAAAAATGAGTTCGTCTATGTTTGGTTTCACTGCCACGATTTTTGTTTTTTGAATCTGCTATTGACACCAAGGCCAATTTGCAAGCATAGTAAACAGGCTTCTAAGATAGGCCATATAAATAAAACCGATTTTGAGACCTTCAAAGTCTTGCCATAATTTACGATGAGCAGGCTTTTGCAGATGACATAAATTACTAAAATAACTGCTGCAATTTTTGAGAAATGGGTAAAAAGTAACAGCACACAAGTTAACCAAAACACAGCATGAGAAATATGATAAAGCCCCAGGAATAACTGGTTAGTTGGTTTGTAATAAGGCGCTGTTGAATAATGTCTGAGCTTTTGTTTCCACCAGGACCTCCAAGAAGTTTTTGGCTGACTTATCACGAAACTATCGGAACTAAGGCTCACTGTTATCGTAGATTTATCTGAAATCTGCTGTATTAATAAATCATCGTCTCCAGAAGTTAGATGTTTTTCATTTTCAAAATTTTCGCTGTCTAAAAAAAGGTTTTTAGTATACATCACATTTCGGCCTACACCCATATAAGCCTTATTATCTATGGCCTGAGATAAATATAAACCTGCTGTTTGCAAAGTTTCAAATTGTATGATGAAATTTAAAAATGAAGAATGCTGTAGATACGGAGAGTAACCAAGCACACAGGATGTTGATGGTGACAACTGAGCACACATGCTTGAAATCCAGTTTTCGGAAACTGGTCGGCAGTCTGCATCTGTTAATAAAATCCTTTCGAAACTTGAAGCCAGTACGCCTGTTTTTAGGGCATCTCGCTTAGAGTTTGATGTGTTTTCCCAAGGTCGAATCAGCTTGAGATTAGCGAAGTTCTCCTGATATTTTTTGATGATTTCTGAAGTTAAATCCGTTGAAAAGTCATCAACGATGATCACTTCAAACTCAAAATACTTTTGATTTAAAACGAATTTAAGGTTTTTTGAAAGGTTTTCTGCTTCATTTTTGGCACAGATAACTATGCTAACCGGGGTCTTGGTATTTTTATGCGGAGAGGGTGGGGATGTATGTTTTGAAAATAGACCGACAATCTTAAATTGCTGAATCAGAATATAAACAGTTGAAATCAAAAAAAGGAGAAGAATGATTTTCAACCATTTGAGTTTTAAGTGTTATTTGGTTTTATCCACACCGCTGCAGTCAGTCTGTTCATCCGGGGTTTTACCACAATAACTGCAAGATTCACCACTTTTGTTTAAAAAGGGGCTTTGACTTGCACAGGTTCCAGCAAATTTCCCATCTTTTTTACCCCAAATTTTTATAGCTATACCAGCGACAGCTAAACCTAAAAGCACGATAGTTATAAGTAATAATTTCATACTGCAAATTTAATACATGTAGAACTAATCCAAACAAAATTGAGGTTTTATCTTGTTTTTTTAACGTTAACTTGAAGAAATAGGTTTAAAACACATTGACTTCAGTTTCCAGAGCAATACCGAATTTATTTTTGACTTCTTTTTGAACACGTTTTGCTACTTTTTCAATATCTTTTCCACTTGCAGTTCCATAATTCACCAGTACTAAAGCTTGTTTGGAATGAACACCCGCATCTCCTTTTCTGAAACCTTTCAAGCCCGCTTTTTCAATAAGCCAGCCCGCCGGTATTTTTACTGTATTTTCATCAATTTTAAAATTGGGAACCTCGGGAAACTCAATTTGAATTTGTTTTAAAATTGAATTCGGAACCACGGGATTTTTAAAAAAGCTTCCACTATTGCCAATTTCTTGCGGATTTGGTAGCTTTGATTGTCGTATTGCAATCACAGCATCAGATACTTCCTGAATGCTAGGTGAAGTAATGCCTTTGGCACTGAGTTCGGCCTGGATAGAACCATAATCTATATGCAGCTGATGATTATTCTTAGACAATTTGAAAACCACACTGGTAATGATATACTGGTTCTTGAATTTAGATTTGAAGATTGAATCTCTATATCCGAATTGGCAATCTTCTGTATAAAATTTTTCTTTTGAAAGGGTTTGTCTATTGATGGTTTCACAATAGACCATGACATCTTTGAGTTCAACCCCGTAGGCGCCTATATTTTGAATTGGTGACGTCCCAACATTTCCGGGAATAAGTGATAAATTTTCCAGCCCCCCAAAATTATGATCTAAACAGAAATTGACAAAATCATGCCAGTTTTCACCAGCACAGGCTTTTATCAGAACATGCTCAGGTTGGTCATCCAACACTTCAATGCCTTTGAGATCAAGGTGAAGAACTGTTTTTTTAATGTTTTGGGTAAGAAGCATATTACTGCCTCCTCCCAAAACAAATAATTCTGAAGTATAAAAGCGTTTCAATATTTCTAAAAGCTCCTCTTCATTCTGGACAGAGATGAACTGATGTGCTTTCACATCTATTCCAAAGGTATTGTAGGGCTTTAAAGAAATATCTTTTTCAAGCTTCATTTATCTATTATTATAAGCTTGCAATCCCATTTTTAAAATAGAAACTGCTTTCATTAAATTTTGTTTTTCCAAAACGTAGGCAATTCGTATTTGATTTAAACCCATACCTGGAGACGAATAGAAACCAGCCGCTGGAGCTACCATGACGGTTTCACCATTTACATCAAATTCTGATAACAGCCATTTTGCAAAATCCTCGGTATCTTCCACCGGTAGCTGGACAACGCAATAAAATGCACCCTTGGGTTTTGCAACTTCAACCCCATCTATAGCCTCCAAAGCTTCGATAAGTGTATCTCTTCGTTCTTTATATTCCTCATTCACTTCCAGGAAATAATCATCGGTGGTATCTAGAGCAGCTTCACTTGCAATTTGAGCAAAGGTAGGGGGGCTTAACCTGGCTTGAGCAAATTTGAGTGCTGTGGCCATCAATTCTTTGTTTTTGGAGACCATGCAGCCTATGCGAGCACCGCACATGCTGTAGCGTTTAGAGACAGAATCTACCATAATGGCATGATCTTTTAACTCGGGTAAGCTCATTATTGAGTGGTGTTCTACACCATCATACACGAATTCCCTGTAAACTTCATCAGCTACGATGAATATATCATGTTTTAGGGCCAGGTCTGCTAATTTTTGAATTTCATCTTGAGTATACAAATACCCAGTTGGGTTACCTGGATTACAAATGATTATAGCCTTGGTTCTGTCTGTGATTTGAGCTTCAAATTCACTGATAGGAGGGAGGGCGAAATTATTCTCAAAATGAGATTCCACAGGTTTAACTGTGACGCCTGAAGCTACAGCAAAACCGTTATAGTTAGCATAAAAAGGCTCAGGAATGATGACTTCATCACCAGGGTCGGTAATACTGCCCATTGTGAATAAAAGTGCTTCAGAGCCGCCTGTAGTAACTATAAGATCTTCAGCCTTGACCTCAATTCCATTTTTTACATAATATTTGGCAAGTTTTGTTTTGTAAGAATCAAACCCGGAAGAGGGACTGTAAGACAAAATATCCAGATCACTGTTCTTAACAGCATCCAGAGCTACTTTGGGCGTAGCAATGTCAGGTTGACCGATATTTAAAAAATATATTTTTTTTCCTTCTTCTATAGCTTTATCTGCAAACGGGGCCAATTTTCTAATTGGAGATTCAGGCATTTCGAGACCTTTAAAGGATAGTTTGGGCATAGTTTTATTTTTTTACAAATGTGGTGATTTTAAATAGTAACTGCAAGATTCCTAATGTTCAAAAGCATTTAAAAAAGCTTTAAAGACTTGCTAATTTTCCTTCTGAAGCAAGATTTAGACTTATCTTTATATTTTATATGATGAGAAGCAAAACATTTATTTATCTCATTCTAATAATTTGGAATTTCGATTTGGCCTATTCTCAAAGTCAATTTGAATTTGATGATCAAGATAAAAGAGCTGTTACATTAAAATTCGACTCTGTTAACAATCTGATTATTCTTTCAACCTTGTTAAATGGAGAATTCATCAATTTCTTAGTCGATACCGGAGTCAATAAAACCAAAGTTTTTGCTCAGCCAAAAGATTCAAGTCTTCTGGAAAATGCAGAATATATATCCATGCGAAGTCTTGGGAGTTCGGAGCCTGTAAAAGGCTATAAAACCCAAAATAACACTATCGATTTCGGTCCCATTACGGGTAAAAATCAGGAAGTTTATTACATCACCGACCCTCGCTTTGATCTGGCTGGTAAATTAGGTGTCAATGTTCAGGGCATCATTGGCTATGAATTGTTTAAAGGCTTTATTGTTCGACTGAATTATAATAATGAAAGTCTCAGGCTATATCAACGCCATAAGTTTAACAGAAAACTGCGAAGATTTGATAACATCAATTTCAGACTTATCCGTAAAAAACCTCATATCAAAACCGCTGTTGAATTTTTAAACGGCTCTGAAAAGGATCTGGTGTTCCTTTTAGATACAGGGTCCAGTGATTCTTTCTGGCTGTTCGAAGATAAAGATGTACCCGTTCCCGAAAAGGCTTTTACCGATTTTGTGGGCTATGGATTGGAACTTGCTATAGAGGGAAAGCGAACCAAATTTAAATCTGCCAAAATTGGTGACTATAAGTTGCCAGCGCCAAGAGTTGCCTACATAGATTCAATTTCTGCACAATTGTTTACTGCAGATCGATTTAAAGATGGCATTATAGGTTCTGAAATTTTAAGAAGATTTGTCTGGTTTTTTGATTATGAGAGTCGAAATTTATATCTGAGATCAAATCGAAATTTTAACGATAATACCAATTATGACCGCAGCGGCTTAATTTTGATGTACGTGGGTGATGAAATCACCAAGACAAGAATACCCGTTATGGTGAGAGTTGATGACGAAACAAACTATAACTCCTCAAATGCAGAAAATAAATTTGAAATAAGACTTCAAATCTCTAAGATTCTTCAAGTTTCTCAGATTCGACCTAACTCTCCAGCTGCAGGTATTGATATCAAAATAGGCGACAGAATTTTAAAACTAAACGGAAAAACAGTCAATAATATGTCGCTGGAAGACATCAATACTTTATTGAGCAGCGAAGAAGGTAAACGCATAAAAATACAGATTAAAAGAGGTGATAATATTCTGAAGAGAGAACTTTTTTTAAGCTCTCAGCTTAATAAACTTTCCGATAATTAGGGCAAACAATGACTTTTCCTTTAAGGGAAGTGTTTTTTGTTCTGCTTGAGGTAAAGACGCTTAAGGGTTTCCGGACAGGTCCTTTGCGTCCAAAGTCTTAGATAGCTCTTGTACGGGCCTTTTTTATTTTGACCAAAAACCAGGAGAGAAATAATACACAAAAAAAAGCGAAAAGTTTTACATGAAGTAAATGTACTCCACAATTTTATACCTTAATTTCTCTTCATATTCTAAATCTTAATTTTTTTAGTTTACAGACTTATGAGTAATTTCGCCATTCAAAATAATTTCTAAGCATGTCAAGCAAACTTGAATATAATTCAAAAGAATCTGAGCAAAAATGGTATTCCTTCTGGGAAAAACACGAATTTTTTCATTCGGAAGTAGATGAAAGGGAAGCTTATTCTATAGTCATTCCTCCACCAAATGTTACAGGGGTATTACATATGGGGCATATGCTCAACAATACTATTCAGGATGTTCTTGTAAGACGAGCAAGATTGCTTGGGAAAAACGCCTGTTGGGTACCTGGGACGGACCATGCGTCTATCGCTACTGAAGCCAAGGTTGTCGCTAAGCTAAAGGAAAAGGGCATTTCAAAATCAGATTTATCTCGAGAAGAATTCTTAAGCCACGCCTGGGAATGGACCAATGATTATGGAGGCAGAATATTGAATCAACTCAAGAAACTTGGCGCATCCTGTGACTGGCAGAGAACCAAATTTACCCTGGATGATGACATGTATGAATCTGTAATTCAATCGTTTATAGATTTACACAACAAGGGTTTGATTTACAGAGGTTACCGCATGGTAAACTGGGATCCTGAAGCTCAAACGACCTTGTCTGATGAAGAAGTCATTTACAAGGAAAAACAGGGTAAGCTCTATTATATTTCCTACAGTTTAGAAAATTCAGATGAAAAATTAACCATAGCTACTACACGACCAGAAACCATATTTGGAGACTCGGCCATCTGTATTAATCCAAACGATGAGCGTTTTAGCCATCTTAAGGGGAAAAAAGCTATCGTTCCGCTTGTTGGGAGAAGTATTCCAATTATTGAAGATGAATACGTGGATATGGAGTTTGGTACAGGTTGCCTGAAGGTGACACCAGCTCATGATGAGAACGATAAAATTCTGGGCGATAAACATCAACTTGAAGTCTATGATATTTTTAATCCCGATGCGACCTTAAACAGCTTCGGAATGAAGTATGACGGCCAGGATCGTTTTGAAGCCAGGAAAAACTTTGTTAAAGATCTAGAACAAGAGGGGTTTATAGTGAAGGTTGAAGAGTATACCAATAAAGTGGGAACTTCAGAACGAACCAAAGCTATCATCGAGCCCAGGCTCTCCGACCAGTGGTTTTTGAAGATGAAAGACCTTGCTCAGCCTGCCATAGATGCTGTTCTGAAGAGCAATGAGATACAATTGCATCCCAAGAAGTTTGAAAATACGTACAAACATTGGATGGAAAATATTCGGGATTGGAATATATCTCGCCAGTTATGGTGGGGACATCAGATACCCGCTTTCTTCTATGGCGATGGAGAAAACGATTATGTGGTTGCCAAAACCAATGAAGAAGCTTTGGTGATGGCAAAAGAAAAATCTGGAAAAGACTTGAGCTTACAGGACCTTAGACAGGACGAAGACGTTTTGGATACCTGGTTTTCCTCCTGGCTCTGGCCAATGAGTGTTTTTGATGGCATCAGAAACCCGGAAAATAAAGAATTTCAATATTACTATCCTACCAATGATTTAGTGACCGGACCAGATATTTTATTCTTCTGGGTAGCACGTATGATCATGGCAGGTTATGAATACACCAACCAAAAGCCTTTTGAAAACGTGTATCTCACAGGTTTAGTGAGAGACAAGAAAAGGCAAAAAATGTCTAAATCTTTAGGGAATTCACCAGATGCCCTGGAGCTAATAGAAAATTACAGTGCAGATGGTGTTAGAGTTGGACTGCTTCTCAGTAATGCAGCAGGCAACGATTTGCTGTTTGATGAATCCCTTTGTCAACAGGGGAAAGGATTTAGTAATAAGATATGGAATGCCTTCAAACTGATTAGGTCCTGGGAGATAGATGCTGATATTGAGCAGCCAGAATCTTCTAAAAAGGCTATAGAATGGTACGACTCAGTTTTTCAGGATAAGCTCAGGGAACTGGAAGACCATTACAGTAAGTATAGAATGTCTGATGCCTTAATGGCCAGTTATAAGTTGGTTTGGGACGATTTTTGTTCCTGGTTTTTAGAAATTATAAAACCTGCATATCAACAGCCTATAGATAAATCAACTCTCGACTCGGCAATTGGATTTTTTGAAGATAATTTAAAAATTCTACATCCTTTCATGCCGTTTGTCACCGAAGAGCTATGGCATCAAATCGCTGAACGAAAGCCAACCGAAGCCTTAACTGTTTCTACCTGGCCAGTACAAAAACCATACGATGCTCATCTTATTTCTGAATTTGACTTTGCTTCTGAAGTTATTTCAGGAATAAGAAGCATAAGAAAGGAGAAAAACATAGCTTTTAAAAACCAAATCGATCTGGTTGTCCTTAATAATGAATCCGTTACAACAGCCTTAGATGATGTTATTCTTAAAATGGGAAATATTCAGAATCTGACCTATACAGATTCGCCCGTGGACGGCAGTCTAACATTTAGGGTAAAGTCCAATGAATATTTTATACCTGTGGAAGGTGCTATTGATGTTGAAGCTGAAAAAGAAAAGCTGAAAGAGGAACTGAAATATTATGAGGGTTTTTTGAAATCTGTTGAGAAAAAACTTTCCAATGAACGATTTGTAAGTAATGCGCCAGAACAGGTCGTTAATATTGAGAAACAAAAGAAGGAAGATGCTTTAGCTCAAATTGAAACGATTACCAAAAGTTTGAGTAGTCTTTAAAACTGAAATCTTATTAAAATCCTAAAAAAAAAGACCAGTTTAATCGACTGGTCTTTTTTATTCTAGCGGGAATTCATCTTCTAAATGAAGACGAGCCAGTTGTATGTATCTTATTTTAGACTCTCTTTTAGTAAATCTTTTTACCTGAAATATGGCATTTGCTTTGAAAGCATCTACCAGTTGTTCCCCGTTGATGGGGTTTTGGGTGACTTTAAGGTCAGATTCATTCTTAGCCTGTTTGTAGTAAGCATAAAAATAAAGAAGAACATCCTGAGGAAATTTCTGTTCGGTCTCACTTACCTTGATATAGGCAAGTTCGAATAAACGGTCTAAGTCTTCTTCAGAATACCTTTCCAAATCCATTCTAAGCTTTTTTAGAGATAATAGACTTTCCTCCTTTTACTTTATCATTTATGCTAACAGATATCTCGCTATTCACCGGTAGAAATAGATCTACACGAGAACCAAATTTGATGAATCCTGAATCTTGGCCCTGAATGGCCATTTCGCCTTTCTTAGCATAATTTACAATTCGCTTTGCAACTGCACCTGCTATTTGTCTGTACAGAATATTTCCAAAATTTTTTGTCTCTATTACCACAGTCGTTCTTTCGTTTTCTTCGCTGGATTTTGGATGCCAGGCCACCAGAAATTTACCCGGATGATATTTGCTGTATAAAATTTTCCCTCCAATAGGATAACGCGTGACATGTACATTAATCGGTGACATGAAAATGGATACCTGCAGTCGTTCTCCTTTGAAATATTCAAGTTCATTGACCTTTTCTATGGCAACGACTTTACCGTCTACAGGAGACAGAATCTGATTTTCATTTTTATTAACCCGGACTTTAGGGTTTCTGAAAAACTGGGCTATAAGAATGAATATGACAAAGCTGATAATAAAAATGATCGTGATGATCAGTTGATTTTCTTTGCCAAGAAATGAATTTGCCAGGAGATTGATGGTAATTAAACCAATTAAACTCCATACTAGAATTTTATAGCCTTCTTTATGAAACATAATCTAAGAGTAAAATAAATATAAAAACAAATGTACTGGAAAAAAGCATACTATCCATTCTGTCGAAGATCCCGCCGTGTCCAGGCATGATTTTACCACTGTCTTTCACATCTGCTTTTCTTTTGAATTTGGACTGAACTAAGTCTCCAAGGGTGCCAAATATGCTGACGATAATTGCAAGCATCACCCAGGCCCACCATGATAATAAATCGATATAAATAAAAATAAGGTAACTCACGATGACTGAAGCTATAGCTCCTCCAAAAAATCCCTCAATTGTTTTTTTGGGAGAAATCCTTTCGAACAGCTTATTCTTTCCAAAATTCTTTCCTACCAGGTAAGCAAAGGAGTCATTTGTCCATATGAGGACAAAAGTTCCAACAAGGACGTATTCGTAGTTTTCCTTATAAACAGGAATCATGGTTAAGAAGATGATAGAAGGAACAATATAAAAAAGGGTAAGCAAATGCTTTCTGCCATCGAAAATGGGAATATCATTTAAGGTATACAAATCTTTCAATAAAAACAGCTTAACCACCAAAGTCATTGCCATATAAGTGATGAGAAGTGGAAGATAGACTTCTGTGAAATTAAAATAATAAAGCAATACCACTAAGGATACGTAAGAAATTATATTTCTAAAACGAAGTAGCGTTTGAAACTCTTTTAAACAAATAAAACCGACTATGGTAAAAAAAAGAAGCAGGAGATAGTGACTCAAAAAAGCAGTAGAAACTATGATAATAATATATAAAGCACCAGTAATACTCCTTTTAAGAATTTCGGACATTTGCTATAAATCTTCTAGAAGGAGCAAATATAAATTTTTTGGAATACTTCCATAGCTCATAAAATCAGAATCTTTTTTTTCATCAAAGGTTTTGATAGTTGTGATGTTTGTAGGAAGGTTTCTGTCCTGTCGTTTGTTGATTTGTTGAAGACCTTCACCGATGGTTTTTATGAGTTGGCTAGTTTTAGCAATAATTATGAAATTTGGAGGTAAGTCTGATAGTTTTTTATCTCCCATCTGACTTGAACTTACTAATATAGCGCCCGTATTAGAAATTAAAAACTCACAATCTGAAAGAAAGAAACAAGCTTCTAAATTCTTATTAAAGGTAAGTTTTGTATGATCAAATTTAGAATAGATGTCTGGTTTGCTGCAATATACCTCGCATTCATCCCATTCGTTTTCTTTTAATATTTCGGAAAAATTCAGCCTTAATTCGTTTTCGTTTTCACAGTATAAAAACTTACCGCCATTTTTTTTGAAATTTAGCATAAACTCCTCATCGATAGGGATTTCAGGTCTAGGCATGAATTTACCTATCTCGTTACCGTTCTCGTCAGTGACTTCTTCTTCGGTATCAATACCTAAAATGCGTTTTAAGAAGTTCATAAAAATTGCATAAATTTTATCCAAATATACATATATTTAAATATAAAGAAAAACCTGAATATGATTAAATCAAAATCAGGTTTTTTAATTTTTATTAATAGTCGATTAATACGTTAAGAATCACTTTTTATTTTATCGTCTTTTTTTGAGTCTTTCTCCTCTTCATTAGACTCTTCATTAGACTCTTCAGGGGAAGAGGCCTTTTCATTCTGATCTTCAACTTTCTTTTTATAGGTATTGATCATTTCAGGTTTTTTGAAAGGACGCTCCCCGAAAATTTCAATTAAGTTATCTTTAAAAATGACTTCCTTTTCTAAAAGTAATTCAGCTAATTCTGTCAATTGATCCTTGTGTTTCTCAAGAATAGCGATTGCTCTTATATATTGCTCTTCAATGAGTTTTGAAATTTCTTCATCTATCAATTCCGACGTCTTATCACTATAGGGTTTTGTGAAGTTATAATCAGATTGTCCCGAAGAATCGTAATAGGTCAAATTTCCTATTTTATCATTGAGGCCATAAATAGTAACCATGGCCTTAGCCTGCTTAGTTACCTTTTCTAAATCACTTAAAGCTCCTGTAGAAATTTTGTTGAAAATCACTTTTTCTGCTGCACGACCACCCATGGTTGCACACATTTCATCAAGAATTTGCTCTGATCTTACAATCTGTCTTTCTTCAGGTAAGTACCAGGCCGCTCCAAGAGATTGTCCGCGGGGGACTATGGTTACCTTTACAAGCGGAGCAGCATATTCCAGCATCCAGCTTACTGTAGCATGACCAGCTTCATGAAAGGCTATGGTTTTTTTCTCCTCCACGGTCATGATTTTGTTTTTCTTTTCCAAACCACCAACAATTCTGTCAACAGCATCAAGGAAATCTTGTTTGCCTACAGCTTTGCTGTTATTTCTTGCAGCAATTAATGCCGCTTCATTACAAAGGTTTGCAATATCCGCTCCAGAAAATCCGGGAGTTTGTTTGGCCAAGAATTCTGTTTCCAGTTCGTCAGCAACCTTTTTGAGAGGTTTTAAATGGACCTCAAAAATTTCTTCACGCTCCCTTACATCTGGTAGGTCAACGTAAATTTGTCGGTCAAATCGACCAGCTCTCATCAGAGCTTTATCCAAAACATCGGCACGGTTGGTCGCTGCGATTACAATCACATTGGTGTTGGTCCCAAACCCATCCATTTCCGTTAAGAGCTGATTTAATGTGTTCTCGCGCTCGTCATTTGATCCGGACATATTGCCTTTTCCCCGGGATCTTCCTATAGCATCAATCTCATCTATAAAAATAATCGATGGTGATTTATCTTTAGCTTGCTTGAATAAATCTCTTACTCTTGAAGCACCAACTCCAACAAACATTTCAACGAAATCGGAACCAGATAAAGAGAAAAAGGGGACACCTGCTTCACCCGCAACAGCTTTTGCCAGTAAGGTTTTACCTGTACCAGGAGGGCCTACTAAAAGAGCGCCTTTAGGTATTTTACCACCAAGATTAGTGTATTTATCCGGGTGTTTAAGAAAATCAACGATTTCTTGTACCTCATCTTTAGCGCCTTCTAAACCAGCTACATCTTTAAATGAAGTTTTGATATCTTTCTTTTCATCAAACAATTTGGCTTTGGATTTTCCTATGTTGAAAATTTGACCACCAGGGCCACCGCCGCCGCCTTTGCTCATACGTCTCATGATAAATATCCAAATACCAACAATCAGTATAATAGGAAGAAGACCGATTAATATTTCACTAAAATAATTAGACCTTGTATCGTAATAAATACTGGTGTCTAAATTCTGTTCTTCTTTTATTTTTTCAATTTTGTTCTCGAAGTTTTGTAAATCACCAAATTCGAATGTGTAATCCGGACCGCCAGAAGAAGCAAATACCTGATCTTCATTTGTCCCTTTATGCTGTGGTTCTTTTTCAGCTTCAGCGGTTAAATAAACTTCAGCGACTCTAGAGTTTTTAATGATATTTATTTTTTCAACATCACCACTTCTTAAGAACTGCTCAAATTGCGCTATACTCGTTTGTTTGGGTTCACTAAAACCACTTCCTCCAAAAAATTGAACTCCAAAGAATATGAGGATGATACCTATATAAATCCAATACGAATTAAACTTTGGTTTTTTTGGATCCTTATTTGCATTTTTTTTCTGTGTTGCTTTATTCGCCATTCTCTCTTTCTCTTATTTTAGTAATTAGACTCGATAGATGTTATTTTTGCATCTCCCCACAAACTCTCGATATCGTAGTATTCTCGAACTTGTTTTTGGAAAATATGGACGACTACATCTACGTAGTCCATAAGTACCCATTGGGAATTTTCTAAGCCTTCTACATGCCAGGGCTTGTCTTGCAGTGCTTTACTTACAACTTTTCTTACGGAACTTTCGATGGCATCTACCTGAGTATTGGAATTACCCGAACACACGATAAAGTAATCGCATACGGTGTTTTCAATGTCTCTTAAATCTATAATTTCAATCTGATTACCCTTAACGTCTTCTATTCCTTGAATTATATAGGTGATCAATTGGTCAATTTGCTCTTTCTTTGTACTCATCTAAAAATTTAAATTTTAACGCAAAAATAGGTTTTTAATACCTTTTTTTGCGTCAGTTAACAAAAGATTATTCGATATCCAACATCTTTATGAAAGTAGTCAAAGTTGATGCCATAAGTTCTACCAATAGTTTCCTTAAAGCCTTTGTGAAAACCCATTCTGAAAAACAAATGTATTGCGTGGTTGCACATCATCAAGTTGCAGGTAGGGGCCAGCGCGGAACAGCCTGGGAGAGTGAGGCTGGTAAAAACCTGACCTTTAGCGTCTATTTACCCGGCTTAAAATCTATTCACAAAGAAACTTTCAAATTGAGTGCATTGGTGGCTCTGGCAGTCAAAAAAGTCCTGACCGTGTATGACATGCCAAAACTTGCCATCAAATGGCCAAACGACATCCTGTCACGTCAATATAAAATAGGAGGAATTCTCATAGAGAACATCTTCACTCAAGGTCGTGAAGGGGCTAGCATTGTAGGAATTGGGCTAAATGTTAATCAGACTTCGTTTTCGAACTTGCCAAAAGCCTCTTCAATGCGAATTTTAAGCGGTAATAGTTTTAACCTTGAAGCCTTATTGGACGATATTTTAGTTGAATTTGAAAAACTCCCTGCTTTATTCAATGAATCGAGTTATAGACAAGTTATTTCAGAATATTATGCCGCCCTTTATAAATATAACAAAGTGACTATGCTTCAATTTCCTGATGGAAGTCTAGCTCAAGGACTCATCAGAGGGGTGGATAGTTATGGAAGGCTTAGTGTTGAATTTGAAGAGGACAGGCTGGAAGCTTTCGACATCAAGGAAATTCAGATTAAATTTTCTGAATGACTTATAAGGTCCTCGTCTGCATTTTGCTTAAAAGACATAACCAATTCTTAAGTCAAAAAAATCAGCTACATGCCGGTGAGCTTTCAAACTGAAGCCTGCAAGGATGTGTTTTGAAAAATTATAGGTTAGCCCGTAGCGCTGGTAGATGTCGTCATTGATTCTGTAATCATTGTAGTAGTAAATGCCGATTTGTTGACTGAAGCTTACTTTTCCAAGCCAAAATTCATGACCTATCAGGGCGGCAGCCTGAACAAAATCATCCTCTTGATGATCCAAACTGATTTGTTCTCTTCTGGAATAATCTAAAATCAATTCACTTCCAACAGAAACAGCGCTTCTTCTACCTATCCATTGACTGTATTGTCCAGAAAGTCCGAGGACATAAAACTTATCTCGGTCACCTACACTTGCGTTACTCCAGCCTGAAAAATGAGTGACTGAAATTCTTGAAAGTTTATCTGGCGGCTTTCTGTTTTCAATTTTCTGAAAATCAGGAAAAACAATAGGCTCCAGGCTTTTATTAATTCTGAAACTAATAGAAGGAAAATTGATTCCCTTGTTTGGAGCTCTTATACCTCCGTTGGACGTATGATTGTATTTAGCCTGAAGTCCAATATTCCATACATTTGTCAAGCGATAATTGATACCAGCTCCAAGCATGAGAGCAAAACTCAGGTCTGTGCTGTAAGACAAGTTTTGAGGATTCTGTTCAGCATCATAGGCTTTGCTAAGATAAATACCCCCTAAACCTGCGCTGAAAAATAGATTTGTTCTCTTATGAGTTCTGAAATAGGGCTCTACAAAACCCATAGCCAAAATGCCGTCTCCGAGAATGTCGGGATTGTCCCAGTTCCAGTAGGCGAGGCTAAGCCCAAGTCTTGGGAGGCAATTGCAAAATTCCCAGGCATTTTTTGTCAGAAGTATTTTGCTCCACTCTAAGCCTAATCCCAAGGGATACGCATCATCCAATTCTCTAAGATTTTCGGAATGCTTGAGTATATAGCCGTAGTCAAAACTCATCCCGACTAGTGTTGGTCTTCTGTCGATACCCCTATCCTGATTTTGTGAATATAGCAGAGGCTTGAAGTTTATAAATGATAATAAGGCTATAATGAATAACTTGTTCATAACATTCTTAAAAAATCTGAACATAAATGTAAATCCAAATATTTTATAATGAGCTGATTTTATTGTATTTAGGTTTACAATTTATTGTAAAATATCATGGAAATTTGTATATTATAAATATTCTGAAATAAATATCAGAAAAAAGCAGAGGAGATGAATTATTTATAATTGAATTATCTATATTTGCAATTCGAAAATTTTAAGTCAACTGTAAATAATTAATCATTATATGTTAGTAGTTAAAGTAAAAGATGGTGAAAAAATTGAAAGAGCTCTAAAGCGTCTAAAACGTAAGTTTAGAGATACTAAAGTTCTTCAAACACTTCGTGATAAAAAACAATTCACGAAAAAATCTGTTGAAAAAAGACAAAGTTTAAAGAAAGCTCAGTATATCCAGTCTTTGAGAGAGAAGGATAATATGTAGTAGTTTTTTATTTTTATACAAACCCTGTGATATTCATATCACAGGGTATTTTTGTTTAAGTTAACACCTCGAAGTCCACGACGTAACCTTCGCTGTTCCTCACGTTGAACACCACGCCGTTCTCAAAAACCAGGTATTGTCCTTTTATACCTTTTAATCTCCCTTTGAAATGATTATTCTTTTCCAGATTAAGGCTTTTTAATTTAGTTGGATACTCGATCACTGGAAAATTAATATTGAATTCTTCACTGGAGGCCAGATAATACGCCTTTGCTTCATCCGGGATAAATTCCTTGAGCTTTTCTCTCTCATCTACCAAATTCTTGTCTTCAATTTCATTTTTGAGCATACTGCGCCAATTGGTTTTATCGGCTACATGTTTTTTTAAGGCGACTTCTGTAATTCCTGCCAGATAGCGATTAGGGGTTTCTAAAATGGCAATGGCCTCGTGTGCCCCCTGGTCAATCCAGCGGGTTGGAATCTGACTTTTGCGTGTGACCCCCACTTTTACATTGCTGGAATTGGCCAGATAAACGATATGAGGTTGTAATTGAACCTTTATTTCGTAAGCCAAATCCCGATCTTCCTCATCCAGGTGTGCTTTGCTCAACTCTGGATGCATGATCCAGTCACCGGCATTGGGTATTTCCTGAAAACAGTCATAACAAAAGCCCTGTCTAAATATTTTTTTATTTTTTCCGCAATTCAGACACTGATATTCTACAAAATAGATCGCTATTTCTCTATCTAAAAGTTGATTAAGGTGGACCACGTCATCATTGAATTCCAAAAAATAATCAACTTCTTCATTATTCTCCGTTTTCATTTTTTTTAAGACTCCTCTATATTGCATTTTTTATTAAGTTTGGTGAATTCTTTCTGAACTTTCAAAAGAAGAATTTAGTATTAAATTTTGCCTGTCTATGCCGATACCAATTGTAAATTCAATTGCTTCTTGGATTTTAAAGAAGCGTATTCACCATATGGAACTGTTTAAAAAGCATCCCAATGAGGTTCAAAATGAATTGTTATTGGATCTAATTTTCAAAGCCCAAAATACGGAAATTGGAAAAACCTATGGCTTCCATGAGATAAAAAATTACGATACCTTTAGGGAAAGACTTCCCGTGCAAACTTATGAAGATCTAGAAGCTACTTTTGAACGGTGTAGACAAGGTGAAGCTAACATTATATGGCCAACCCCTATCACCATGTTTGCAAAATCCAGTGGTACCACAGGTGCAAAAAGTAAATTTATCCCTGTAAGCCAAGAATCATTAGAAGATTGTCATTACGCCGCCAGCAAGGATTTGCTTTGTATTTACCTCAATAATAATCCAGACTCCAAATTATTTACGGGAAAAAGCTTAAGACTTGGTGGAAGTAAAGAGATTTATCAGGATAAAGGAACTTCTTATGGAGATCTATCCGCTTTACTTATTTACAATATGCCATTTTGGGCTACTTATAGCAGTACACCAGGGAATTCGGTTTCTCTGATGAGCGACTGGGAAACCAAGATGCAAGCTATTGTTGATGAAACCATAAAAGAACGCGTAACAAGTTTGGCAGGAGTCCCTTCCTGGATGCTTGTGTTGCTCAATGATGTTCTTGAAACTACAGGTAAAACTGCGATAGATGAAGTCTGGCCGGATTTAGAAGTTTATTTTCACGGAGGAGTAAGTTTTGAGCCCTACAAAAATCAATATGAGCAGCTCATTTCTAATAAAAACATGAAGTATTACGAAATTTATAATGCTTCCGAAGGTTTTTTTGCTGCTCAGGATAGCAACGATTCCAAAGATTTACTCCTGATGCTCGATTACGGCATTTTCTTCGAATTTATTCCGATGTCCACTTACGGGACACCTCATGAAAAGGTCATTAATTTAAGCGAAGTCGAAATTGGTAAGAATTACGCTATCGTGATTACAACCAATTCCGGTTTATGGCGTTATAAGATTGGAGATACGATTAGATTTACCTCTTTAAGTCCCCATAGAATACGGGTAACTGGAAGGACAAAACATCACATCAATGCTTTTGGAGAAGAACTCATTATTGAAAATGCTGAAGCTGCCATCAATAAAACAGCTTCCGAACTCAATTGTGAAGTTATGGAATACACTGCCGCTCCTGTTTTTATGAGCGGTAATAAAAAAGGGGCACATGAATGGATTTTAGAATTTAAAACACCACCAGAAAGCCTGGATGACTTCCGGATTCACCTGGATAAAAATCTTCAGGAGATCAATAGTGACTACGAAGCCAAGCGTTATAATAATATGACCTTAGATTTGCTGAAAATTCATCAAGCCAAGCCAAAGCTTTTTCAGCAATGGCTAAAGCGGCACAACAAATTGGGGGGGCAGCATAAGATACCGCGACTATCCAATAGTCGCGAACACCTGGAAGAATTACTGGCTCTTAATAGAATTTGAGCCTATCTTTGTTTTTTAAAAATTTTAGGCAATGATCGATACCAAGAAGCAAGCTTTATATACTGTATTTATAGTCATAGGAAGTTTACTTATTATCTATGACCTCACCGGTGAAAATGAAAATGTTTACTTAAAGGTTGGCGGTTTACTTTTACTCATGATAGGATTATATAATTCTACAAAGCAATGGGCAAAAGATAATCCCAAAGACGACCAAGATACCCCTGAAGATGAGCAGTAAAACCTTTCGCGTTGGCGATAAAGTAGAACTTTTGGATGATGATGTGGCTGGAGTGGTGACAAAAGTGGAAGGGGATGAGGTGACCTTTGAAACTTCTGATGGTTTCGAAATGAAAGTCCCATTTTCTTTTCTAGTAAAAACAGAAGGGAAACTGGAAATTGATCTTAGCGATGACAGTTTACTTCAAAAGCTAAAGTCAGATTTAAACCCTAAACGAAAAAGACCTTCACAAAAACCTAAACGCCAGCAGCCTGCGATGGAAGTGGATCTTCATATTCATAATATTGTGGACAAAACCGCACAGCTTTCCAATTTTGAAATGCTCAATATACAGCTGGAACACAGCCGGAAGAAAATCGAATTTGCCATCGAAAGACGAATCAAACGCATCGTCTTCATTCATGGTGTAGGGGACGGGGTTTTAAAAGCAGAATTACACACGCTTTTCAGGCGCTATGATCAGATTGAATTTTACGATGCCGACTATCAAAAATATGGTCTGGGAGCTACAGAAATTTATATCTACGATTAATCAACAAAAGACGCTTCAGATTTTAAACTGAATTTGAAGCCTTCTAAAATAGATTTAATCTTAAATTTGCAAAAAAAATATAACTTATGGAAAACGGAATATACGCGCATTTCAATACGGAAAAAGGCAAAATTACAGTTCAACTGACTTATGATAAAACCCCGGGAACAGTTGGGAATTTTATCGGATTAGCTGAAGGTAAAATTGAGAACTCGGCCAAAGACTTAGGTACTCCTTATTACGATGGCACAAAATTTCACAGGGTTATCGAGAATTTTATGATTCAGGGCGGAGATCCCAAAGGCAATGGAACTGGAGGACCTGGTTATCAGTTTGATGATGAAATTCATCCTGACTTAAAGCATAACCGGCCTGGAGTTTTGTCTATGGCCAATGCAGGCCCAGGGACCAACGGGAGCCAGTTTTTCATCACTCACGAACCAACACCCTGGCTTGATGGAAAACACAGTGTTTTTGGATATGTTGTGGAAGGTCAGGACGTAGTCGATAGTATTGAAGTGAACGACAAATTGAATTCATTAGAAATAGAACGCGTTGGTGAAGAAGCTGAAGCTTTTGATGCTGTAGAGCGTTTTGAAAAGTTCAAGTCGTCAAAAGCTGAAAGAGAAGCTGAGCTAAAAGCTGAAGCCTCTAAAAAACTTGATGAAATATCAAAGGGTTATAAAGAAACCGAAAGCGGTTTGCGTTACCAGATTATCAATGAAGGTTCCGGTCCAAAACCTGAAAAAGGCCAAAATGTAAGCGTTCATTATAAAGGAAGTTTAGTCGATGGAACCGTGTTCGATTCGTCTTACAAAAGGAAACAGCCTATTGAATTTCCTGTAGGAGCAGGACACGTCATTGAAGGCTGGGACGAAGGACTTCTGCTATTGAATAAGGGCACTAAAGCTCAATTCGTGATTCCTCCGCATCTGGCTTACGGCGACAGAGAAGTGGGAGGCGTGATTCCAGCCAACTCAATTTTGGTTTTCGACCTGGAATTGGTTGATATTAAGTAAAGCCTTAAATAAATAAAAACCCCCTTAATTTATCTAAAATTAAGGGGGTTTTGTTTAGCAGTCACTCATATTCACTTTGATGGCGAGCCCGCCTTCAGAGGTTTCCTTATATTTTGAAGTCATGTCCTGAGCGGTGTCCCACATGGTAGCGATGACTTTGTCCAGAGGAACTTTGGCTTTGGAGGCATCTGATTCCATAGCGATTTCAGCGGCGTTTATGGCTTTGATGGCTCCCATCGCATTGCGTTCTATACAGGGGATCTGAACCAGTCCTGCTATGGGATCGCAGGTCATTCCCAGGTGATGTTCCATAGCGATTTCACTGGCCATCAGCACCTGCTCAGGTGTGCCGCCCATAACTTCGGTAAGGGCGCCTGCGGCCATAGCCGAGGAAACACCGATTTCTGCCTGGCAACCTCCCATGGCGGCCGAAATTGTTGCTCCTTTTTTGAATAAGCTTCCGATTTCACCAGCGACGAGCATAAACTGCTTTAAATGCTCAAAAGTGGCGTTATGATTTTCGATGACCATATAATACATCATCACCGCCGGTAAAGTTCCGGAGCTCCCATTGGTTGGAGCGGTGACGACCCGGCCAAGTGATGCGTTGACTTCATTTACAGAGATGGCAAAACAACTTACCCATTGCAAAATCTGCCTAAATTTTACTTCTTTGGTTCTTATGGTTTCCAGCCATTGCTGTGGTGTATCGTAAGTTTCAAATTTATGCTCAAGAAGATTTTTATTCATTTTGGCTGCTCTTCTGTTCACATTCAGTCCACCAGGTAGAGTACCTTCAGTATGGCAACCTATATACATAGATTCCAGCATCACATTCCAAATTTTCTCTAAGCCAGAATGGATTTCCTCCTCACTTCTAAGAGACTTTTCATTTTCTAAAACAATTTCAGAAATGATTTTTTGCTCTTTTTTACAATGCTCAATCAATTCCACAGCAGAATTGATTTGAAAGGGGAAGCCTTTTAATTCTTCTTGTTTTTGTTTGGCATTTTCCCGATCTTCTTTTACCACAAAACCACCACCTATGGAGTAAAATGTAGATTCTACAGATTTTCCGTTTTCTAGAGTTCCAATATAAGTGATGCCGTTGGGATGAAATTCTTTAAAATCTTTCTTGAAAATGATATCATCTTTAAAATCAAAATCGATAAAACGGGAATTATCTAAATTTAACCGACCTTCATTCTTGACCCGGTCGATTTCTACATCTATATGTGTGATATCCATGGTCACAGGATCATGACCACATAGACCTAAAATAGCCGCAATGTCGGTCGCATGCCCTTTACCAGTCAAAGACAATGAACCGTAGAGGTGTATTTCAATGGTTTTGATTTTATCCAAAAGCTCATCTTCCTTCAGTTCTTCAATCCAACGTTGAGACGCACGCCATGGACCAAGTGTATGAGAACTTGAGGGTCCAATACCGATTTTCATCATATCGAAAACACTAATGCATTCAATTTTCTTCATTCGTTTTAAGCTTTGTTTATGAATTTACAAATATTCAAGTTTTTTTCGAGATTAAATTCATAATCTTTTAAAATGATGCGTTTTGTATGAAATACATTCAGGGTGACACTCTGTCATATTAGTTGTGATGGCATAAAGATTGACTTTTATGAATCGAAATCAATTATTAAGAATAAAAAAAACAATTATGGGTAAGATTATAGGTATAGATTTAGGAACGACCAACTCTTGTGTCTCCGTTATGGAGGGAAATGAGCCAACGGTTATTCCTAATGCTGAAGGAAAAAGAACTACACCATCTGTTATAGCTTTTGTAGAAGGTGGTGAAATTAAAGTAGGTGACCCTGCAAAACGTCAGGCCGTTACCAATCCAGAAAAAACGATTTCTTCTATTAAAAGATTCATGGGAAATAAGTTTTCTGAATCCAAAAAAGAAGTAGAAAGAGTCCCTTATAAAGTGGTAAAAGGTGAAAATGATACCGCTCGTGTCGATATCGACGGTAGAATGTATACACCTCAAGAACTTTCTGCCATGATTCTTCAGAAAATGAAGAAAACCGCAGAAGACTATTTAGGTCAGGAAGTGACTGAAGCTGTGATTACAGTTCCGGCATATTTCAATGATTCTCAAAGACAAGCCACTAAGGAAGCTGGAGAAATCGCAGGTTTAAAAGTGAGCAGAATTATCAATGAACCTACAGCTGCTGCTTTAGCTTACGGTCTGGACAAAAAAGATACAGACCAGAAAATTGCTGTATTTGACTTTGGTGGTGGAACGCATGATGTTTCTATCTTGGAATTAGGAGACGGCGTATTTGAAGTATTAGCTACTGATGGTGACACTCACCTGGGTGGTGACGATGTTGATGAAGTGGTCATCGATTGGTTAGCCGAAGAATTTATCAAAGATGAAGATATCGATCTTAGAAAAGATGCCATGGCACTTCAGAGATTAAAAGAAGCAGCCGAAAAAGCAAAAATTGAATTATCATCTTCCAATTCAACTGAAATTAACCTGCCATATGTCACTGCGACACAAAGTGGTCCTAAACACCTGGTAAGAACTTTATCAAGATCAAAATTTGAACAATTAATTTCAGACCTGGTCAAAAGAACAATCACACCATGTGAAAAAGCCTTAAAAGCTGCAGGATTAAAAACCAGTGATATCGATGAAGTTATCCTAGTAGGTGGTTCAACACGTATTCCAGCAGTACAAAAAGCGGTGGAAGATTTCTTCGGAAAGAAACCTAGTAAAGGTGTAAATCCGGATGAAGTTGTTGCTATCGGTGCAGGAATTCAAGGTGGTGTATTAACTGGAGATGTGAAAGATGTATTGTTACTCGATGTAACACCGCTATCTCTTGGTATCGAAACTATGGGTGGTGTAATGACCAAGCTTATAGAAGCCAATACCACTATTCCATCTAAAAAGTCTCAGGTATTCTCAACAGCACAGGACAATCAGCCAAGTGTAGAGATTCACGTGTTACAAGGTGAACGACCAATGGCAACGGATAACAAAACGATTGGTAGATTCCACTTAGATGGTATTCCACCAGCAAAACGAGGAGTTCCTCAAATCGAAGTTACTTTTGATATTGATGCCAATGGTATTATCAAAGTAAGTGCTACCGATAAAGCAACTGGAAAATCTCAGGACATTAGAATTGAAGCTTCTTCCGGATTGACTGAAGAGGAAATCAAGAAAATGAAGCAGGAAGCTGAAGCCAATGCTGAGGCTGATAAAAAGGCTAAGGAAAAAGTAGACAAGCTAAATGAAGCTGATGCAATGATTTTCCAAACTGAAAGTCAAATGAAAGAATTTGGTGACAAAATTTCTGATGACAAGAAGAAGCCTATCGAAGATGCTTTAGAAGAATTGAAAGCAGCTTACGAAACTAAAGAGCTTGAGAAAGTTACTCCAGCTTTGGAGAAATTGAATGAAGCCTGGAAAACTGTTTCTGAAGAAATGTACAAGGCACAAGCTGAATCTCAGCAAGGTGGTGGTGAGCAGCCAGGACCTGATGCTGACGATTCCAAAGGAAACGGCGACAGCGATGTTGAAGACGTAGACTTCGAAGAAGTCAAATAGCCTGTACTGAGCGAACTCGAAGTATAAACTTCGAAGAAGTCAAGTAAATAATTAGATTCTAATTTTTTCAAAAGCCTGCGATTTTAATCGCAGGCTTTTTTTATTCACAGGTTAGCCTGGGATTTAAGCCTAGGTTATAAGGTGAATTCATAAACGATATACAGTAATCCAAAGCAAATTAAAAGAAACAGGCAGATTTTGGAAAACAGCAAATAACCTGAACTCATTCTGATCGGATTTTTTTTATGGGTCATCAATTTCAAATTGAACCAGGCCAAAACGGGAGAAGCCAAAAATGATAATCCTGACGCAAAATCAACTAAAACGGTAAAGGTGCTTTTTAAAGCATAAAGAATCATAAGGGCTATCATGGGAATCCCAATGATAAAAATACGGTAGGCATTGGTTTCCTTTAGGCTTTGATTATCTTTTTGTGTCAACTTGGACATCACTCTGGGAAATGCATCGGTTACCGTTAAAGTGGTGCTGAACATAGTCACGAAAGCGATAAACGCAATTAAAACCCTGCTCCATTCGCCTAAAGTCTGCGCATACATTTCGATCAATTGTCCAGAAAATGCAACACTGCTGGAAGCAAAACTGATGTCGCTGTTATTCATGAGAAAAAGGCCCATCAGGAAGAATAAAATACCCAGCAAAGCAGCTGACAAATAGCCTAAGTTGAAATCGAAACCAGCTTCTTTTATGCTGGGCTGCTGCTGAGTTTGTTTAGATTTTTCCTGAATCCAGATGGAATGCCATACAGATGCATCAATAGGAATAGGCATCCAGCCCATTAAAGCTATAACGAAGCCCATTCCACTAAGCGTCCATAAATTCGATGTTTTATTAAAGCTGATAGTCGAAAAGTCGACCTGAAAAGCAGCGATAATCACTGAAAACAGGGTGGAAATGGTTAAAAAACTGACCACGATTTTCATCAATACATCCAGTTTTTTGTACTTACCGATGAGTAGGATAAGAATACATAAGAGCAACAGAATAAGACTCCACGTAAAATTTGACCAGCCAAATCCAAATAAATATTCGGCTAAACCCGCAGAAACAATAGTCACCGCAGCCTGAATGATAAACATTGTAGAGACGGTTATCAAGGCAAAAACATTGACATACCACCGGCCGAGTATTTTGTATCCCTCTATTAAATTTTTACCGGTGGTTGCTGCATACCTTGATCCAAATTCCATAAAAGGATATTTGGTAAGGCAGGCAATTATAATAGCAAAGATCAAAACTACACCATAATCGGCTCCTGCCCGGGTGGCTTGAACCAAATGTGACACCCCTATTGCAGCACCAGCTAACAAAAACCCCGGGCCAATGTGTTTTAATACACCTTTCAAATTCTATGTTTTTTAATTAACAATTGTATTACTATTTTTTGAATATGTTTAATTTTCAATCCTAAAATCATAAAGTGAAACTACTCTTTAACATTGCAGCTAATTTTAATTACTTTTGTAAACCAAACTAACTTCAACGATGAGTCAAAAATTGCTTCTTAATGCGAAGGAAATCAATATCATTCTTCAGCGCTTAGCTTGTCAACTTGTTGAAAATCATAGAAATTTTGAAAATTCTGTACTTATTGGCATTCAGCCAAGAGGAAGTTTTTTGGCGAATAGGCTTTTCGAGATTTTAAAAATGGATTACGGTTTAACTGCGCTAGCTTACGGGAAGCTGGATATTACATTCTATCGGGATGATTTCAGACGTGGAGACAAGGTTTTAAAAGCCAATGAGACTGACATTGATTTTATCATCGAAAACAAGCATGTGGTTTTGATTGATGATGTGTTGTTCACAGGGAGAAGTATACGTTCGGCTTTAACGGCTTTACAGTCTTTCGGAAGGCCCTCCAAAATTGAATTGCTGACATTAATCGATAGACGCTTTAGCCGACACTTACCTATTCAACCCGATTATAACGGCAGAAAAGTGGATGCTATAAATAATGAACATGTAAAAGTCTGTTGGAAAGAGAACGATGGAGAAGACGCTATATATGTCTTGAAAAACTAATCACAAATCATGAAAGAACTTAGTGTTTCAAATTTATTGGGAATCAAATACCTTACTACAGAGGATCTTCATCTTATTTTTGAAACTGCAGACCAGTTTAAAGAAGTCATCAACAGACCCATAAAAAAAGTTCCTAGCTTAAGAGATATTACCATCGCCAATCTTTTTTTTGAGAACAGTACAAGAACCAGATTATCTTTCGAACTCGCTGAAAAAAGACTGAGTGCAGATGTGATCAACTTTTCAGCTTCTTCTTCTTCAGTTACCAAAGGAGAAACACTTGTAGACACAGTCAATAATATACTGGCAATGAAAGTGGATATCGTAGTGATGCGTCATCCCAATCCAGGGGCTGGAGTTTTTCTTTCAAAACATGTGAAAGCCAGTATCATCAACGCTGGTGACGGAGCGCATGAGCATCCCACACAAGCCTTGCTGGATGCCTTTTCGATTCGAGAAAAATACGGCGATGTAGCGGGCAAAAAAATAGTTATTGTGGGGGATATTATGCACTCCAGAGTAGCCTTAAGTAATATTTTTACCTTAAAAAAATTAGGGGCAGAGGTGAAAGTTTGTGGACCCACTTCGCTCATTCCAAAGCATATCGAAAGCCTAGGCGTAAAAGTAGAACACAATCTCGTCAAGGCTTTACAGTGGTGTGATATTGCAAATATGTTGCGAGTTCAGCATGAACGCATGGAACATTCTTATTTTCCCAGTACAAGAGAGTACGTTCAGCAATATGGTATTAATAAAGCATTGCTTGAAACCTTAACAAAGCCCATAACCATCATGCATCCAGGCCCCATTAACCGAGGTGTAGAGATTACTAGTGATGTGGCAGATTCTGAGCATTCCATTATTTTAAATCAAGTAGAAAATGGCGTTGCCATTCGTATGGCCGTCGTGTATCTGCTTGCTTCAAAAATCAAAAATTATGAAAACTGAAGAGAAAGACAATTATATTATTTTAAGAGATGAGCGAGATGATGTAGAAGATTTTGCCGATTTTCTTACTCGAATTCATGATAAGTTTAAAGATAAAAACCTCGTCATTGATATTCAGAAATATGGCCAACTTACTTTAGATGAGCTTTTGAAATTTCTGAAACTTTCAATAATTCACAGAAAAGGTAAAAAGTCATTGGTGATTGTGAATGATACGATCAACATCGATGCAGTACCGGGAGAAATTCATGTGGTCCCTACCTTGCAGGAGGCAGAAGATTTGATCGGCTTAGAAGAAATAGAAAGAGATTTGGGGTTTTGATATGATGCAACTTACCATTTTAGGTTGTCACTCAGCAACACCAAGAGCAAATGCCCATCCCACCTCCCAGGTTTTGGATATGAATGGTGAGCTGATGCTTATTGACTGCGGTGAGGGTACTCAGGTTCGTTTAAGAAGACACAAGATCAAGTTTTCTCGAATACGACATATTTTTATATCACATTTACATGGCGATCATTATTTTGGGCTTATTGGCTTGTTGTCTACATTTAGTTTGCTCAGCAGAACAGCAGAATTACACATTTACGCTCCACAGGGGCTTGAGGAAATCATAAAGCTTCAACTGAGAGTGAGCCATGCCTATACCTCCTATACCCTTATTTTCCATCAGTTGGACTCTAAGAAGCCAGAACTTATTTTAGACACTGACAAGTTGACCGTTCATACGATACCCTTATCACATCGCATCTATACCAATGGATTTTTATTTAAAGCAAAACCCGGAGACAGGAAGCTGCTTATTGACAAAGTCCAAAATTTGGATATAGATAAAGCCTATTATAAAAGCATAGTAAAAGGTAAGGATGTTGAAACACGGGATGGTTTATTTATTAAAAATCAGGATTTAACAGAGGATCCCAAGCCTGCTCCAAGTTATGCGTTTTGTAGCGATACGGTTTTTAAACCCGATATTGTTCCCCAGATCACAGGTACGACTTTGCTTTATCACGAGTCGACATTTCTTGAAGAGCAAGAACATCTGTGTGAAAAAACCAAACATTCCACGGCTAAGCAAGCAGGAATCATCGCTCAAAAGGCGGGAGTTCAAAAATTGATCTTAGGCCATTTCTCTTCGCGGTATAAAGATTTATCTTTATTTGAAAAAGAAGCACAGGTTGTTTTTGATAATGCTGAAAATGCAGAAACCGGTAAAATTTTCAGGTTCGAATAGTCTCAATATTTTCTGAATTGCATTGCTACTGAAACTATAATTTTCTAATTTGCTAACATGGAAAACAAATTACACGATTACAGAAAATCCTACGAAAAAGCCAGCCTGATTCGTGAAAATTTAGATGAAAATCCGATTCAGCAGTTCAGAACCTGGTTTTATGATGTTGAACGATTTGGAGGTATAGATGAGGCCAATGCCATGACAATTTCAACACTTGGAGATGACGGCTTTCCTAAAAGCAGAATTGTTCTCCTGAAGTCCTATGATGAACACGGGTTTGTGTTTTACACGAATTACGAAAGTGAAAAAGGACAGGCTTTGCAGAACAATCCCCAGACGTGTTTGTCCTTTTTTTGGCCAAACACCGAAAGACAAGTTATTATAAAAGGGATGGCAGAAAAAGTTCCGGAAAATAGATCAGATAGTTATTTCGCATCGAGACCCAAGGGAAGTCAGCTTGGCGCCCTGGTTTCCAATCAAAGCAGTGTCATTAAAAACCGTCAGGTTCTGGAAGACGAGTTGGAAGCTTTAGAAAAGAAGTATGCCGACAAGGAGGTTCCCCGGCCGGAAAACTGGGGAGGATTTTTGGTCAGACCAGAATCTATAGAATTTTGGCAGGGCCGACCCAACCGACTTCATGACAGGTTTTTGTATACAAAATCAGATTCAGGTTACGATTGGAAAATTGAACGTTTAGCACCTTAGTATGAAGCGATTAATTTTTGTAAGACATGGTAAGTCATCCTGGGATTTCCCCGTGGGAGATAAAGACAGACCTTTGAAAAAGAGAGCTTATAAGGACGCAGAACATGTTATTACAGCGTTTAAAGCCCATTTGGATTTTCACCTTGAAATCTTTTCAAGTCCTGCAAAACGGGCCAGAACTACAGCAGAACTGTTTAAAACCAAACTCAATATTGAAGACCAATATTTTCATATAAGCCCTGAATTGTACACCTTTGATGCAGAAGTAGTACTTGAGTTCATTAAAAACACAGAGAATAATTTTGACAGTCTTATGCTATTTGGTCATAACCCTGCTTATACAGAATTGGTGAACAGACTCGGCAGTTTAAGGCTAGACAATTTACCAACCACTGGTTTAGTTAGCATCGTTTTCCAAAGTGAATCCTGGAGTCAGATTCAGACCGGAGATACTCGATTATACTTAGCCCCGAAACATCTACGCTAATGCGCAATAATAAATATGATAACAGAGAATTGAGTTGGTTGAAATTCAATCAGCGGGTTTTGCAGGAAGCTGCAGATTCTAGTGTTCCCTTAATCGAAAGGCTGAGGTTTTTAGGAATCTTTTCCAATAACTTAGACGAATTTTTTAAAGTGCGTTATGCCACTGTAAAACGAATAGATCTTGCAGGGAAAGCCGGGAAAAAGGTGCTTGGCGGATTTAATGCCAGCAGACTGCTCAAGGAGATCACCCAAATTGTGATTAAGAAACAAGCGGAAAGTCTGGAGATTCTCGCTTCGATTCAGGACCAGCTTAAAGAACATGATATTTATGTCATTGATGAAAATCAAGTGACTTCAGAGCAAGCTAAATTCCTAAAGGAATTTTTTCTTCAAAAGGTGAGTCCGGCTCTGGTCACCATTATGTTGAACGAGATCGATAAGGTTCCAAACCTGAAAGACTCCAAGGCTTATCTGGCCGTGAAGATGGTTCAGCTGGAAAGAGACCGGCTGCAAAATCAGTATATTTTGATAGAGATTCCTTCAAGTGTAGAGCGATTTGTAGAGATTCCTTCTACAAACGGGAAAAAGTATATCATCTTGCTGGATGATCTGATTCGCTATAATCTCAATGTTATTTTCAACATTTTCGATTATGATAGTATATCGGCTCACATGGTCAAAATCACCAGAGATGCTCAGCTTGATCTGGAAGGAGACCTGAGCAAAAGTTATATCGAAAAACTGATGGATAGCGTGAAGGATAGAATTGAAGGAGATCCCGTTCGTTTTGTCTACGATAAGGAAATTGAACAGGACACGCTTGATTTTCTACTGAAAAAGATGGGAATCGATACGACAGACAGTTTAATTCCCGGTGGTAAGTACCATAACCGTCGGGACTATATGAATTTTCCCGACCTCGGCGCTAAGCATCTGGTGTACGATAAAATTGAACCTTTGCCCATACCAGGACTTGAAATACAGGGCAGTCTCCTGGAAAAAATAGCTAAAAAGGATTTTCTTCAGCATGTGCCTTACCAAACCTTTTCTTACACGGTCAAATTTTTGAGAGAAGCAGCTTTAGACCCTAAAGTCAAATCCATCAAAATAACCATTTACAGGTTAGCTGCAGTTTCGCATATAGCCAGTTCACTTATCAATGCTGCTAAAAACGGTAAGCGGGTCACGGTTTCTATCGAGCTTCAGGCCCGTTTTGATGAAGCCAATAACATCAAGTATGCTGAAAAAATGGAGCGCGAAGGCGTCAAGCTTATTTTTGGGGTGACAGGCCTGAAAGTGCATTGCAAAACCTGTATCATCGAGCGTTTGGAAAATAACAAAATCAAATATTACGGGTTTATCAGCACCGGAAATTTCAATGAAAATACGGCTAAGATTTATACAGATTACACCCTGTTTACAGCACATCAAGGCATTCTGAAAGATATCGATAAAGTTTTCGACTTCTTTGAAGTGAACTATAAGATTAAAAGATACAAGCACCTTATTGTTTCGCCGCATTACTCACGTTCAAAATTTTCAGATCTGATCGATCAGGAAATTGAAAATCATGAAGCAGGTAAGAAATCCGGAATCTCCATCAAAATGAATAGTTTGTCGGATTATGGTTTGATTGATAAGCTTTATGAAGCGAGTCAGGTCGGTGTGAAAATCAAACTGATCATTAGAGGTATAAACTGCCTGATACCTCAGGTAAAGGGAATGAGCGAAAACATAGAGGCCATTAGTATTGTAGATAAATTCCTGGAACACCCAAGGCTTTACATTTTTCAAAATGATGAACACCCTAGAGTTTTTATATCTTCTGCCGATTGGATGACAAGAAATATAGATCATCGGGTGGAAGTCACCTGCCCTATCTATGACGAAGACATCAAGAAAGAATTGATAGAAACCTTTGATATCTGCTGGAAGGATAATAGTAAAGCCAGAGATTTCTCTTCAAAAAAAGACAATGCTTACAGAGAAAAGCTCGGCCCGGATTTCAGAAGTCAGTTCGAGACCTATACCTATTATCAGGAAAAACTCAAGAAATCAGTAAATAAATAATCTCTTATGCTTTCCATCAAAAAATTTGCTGCCATAGATATTGGTTCCAATGCTGTTCGTCTTCTTATTTCTACGATAACAGAGCCCGATAATAAACCCGTGAACTTTAAGAAAACCTCCCTGGTAAGAGTACCTATCAGACTGGGTCAGGACGTGTTTACACAATCTTACATCTCCGATGAAAGTACCGAGCGTATGGTAGATACCATGAAAGCCTTCAGTTTACTTATGAAATCCCATAAAATTGAAGCCTACAGGGCTTGCGCGACTTCAGCAATGAGAGATGCTCGAAATGGACAGGCGGTTGCCGAGAAAATAGCTACGGATTGTAATATTGATATCGATATCATAGATGGAACCGATGAAGCGGCCATAATTGCCGCTACAGATTTGCATAGCCTGGTAGATAACAATAAGACTTATCTGTATGTAGATGTTGGCGGGGGAAGTACAGAGTTTACATTATTTTCTAATGGAAAGACGATTGATTCAAAATCTTTTAAGCTGGGCACCGTCAGGATTTTGAATAACACCATTTCAGAAGATGTTTGGACAGAGGCTGAACACTGGGTTAAATCTGTAACCAAGGCCTTTTCAAGGATTGAAATGGTAGGCTCGGGCGGTAACATCAACAATATTTTTAAGTCTAGTAATAAAAAAACAGGAAAGCCTTTGTCGTTTTTCTACTTGAGTTCATATTATCAATTATTGAATTCTCTTACTTATGAAGAGCGAATTTCGGAACTCAGTCTTAATGAAGACAGAGCCGATGTAATAATACCGGCGACAAAAATTTATTTATCAGCTATGAACTGGAGCAGGTCAAGATCTGTGCATGTTCCCAAAATAGGTCTCGTAGACGGGATTATTAAGTCACTATATCAAAATTCAAAAGTCGGGGATTGAGAAAACGATTGATAGCGGGATAGAATTCAGGATTATTTCTCTGGAGGGTATTTCTCCAAAACTTTGCCAACTAGCATTCTGAAAAACTCTCTGCGTTCTTTTCCCTGTAGGTTTTCATCAAAATTTGCTTCTACAACGCCTTGCCAAAAAAGATTGTTGGTAAGACCATCAGCAAATTCTATCGTCAAGGCTATACTGCGTTCCGGCTGAGGTGAAATTACTCCATTTACACCTCCAGCACTACCGCCAACCCCAATTCCAAAATTGCTATTGGAAACACGATTAAAGACTTCGGCGTAAAAATTGATTTTAAAATCTGGAATTAATTTTTTTTCAAAACCTTTGGCAATTAAGGTGTCTTCTATTGCTAAGAAAACACGATCCTCATCTAATTTAGCCAAGCCCGAGTTGTTTACAGCATAGAAGGCAAAACTTTTGTATTCATCAAATTCCACATCAGAGGCATAATCGGTAAATACTTTGGGAGAACTACAGGAAAAGAGAATAATAGAAATTAGAAATACGCTAAAACTGACTTTCATTTTTATTTAAAATTAGGAATTAGATTTTAATACCAAATCCTTTTTTACTAAACATTATAAATCTTGTCTCATTTTTTGAACCTTTTCTTTAAGTTGTTCCATATATACCAGAAGTTGCTTTTGCAGATTTTGATCTTTCACCCCTAAGATTTGTGCTGCAAGAATACCTGCGTTTTTTGCTCCATTAAGGGCAACCGTAGCTACAGGAACGCCACTTGGCATTTGTAAAATGGAGAGAATAGAATCCCATCCGTCAATCGAATTGCTGGATTTTACAGGGACACCAATGACAGGGAGGGGAGTAAGGGAGGCCACCATTCCGGGAAGGTGTGCTGCACCTCCGGCCCCAGCAATAATCACGTCTATTCCTCTTTTATGTGCCTGTTTTCCAAAATCCATCATATATTCTGGAGTTCGGTGAGCAGAAACAATATCAACCTCTGTTTCGATATTGAATTCTTTTAAAATATCGATGGCCTCTTGCATGACTGGAAGATCGCTTTTGCTTCCCATGATGATTGCAACTTTATTCATAAGCTTAGGATGTTTTTGAAATGACTTTAATTTTCGATTTTACCGTTTCGGCCATCGTTCGAGCTTCACTCAAATCTGAATGAATTATATTGACGTGTCCCATTTTTCTAAAGGGTCTTGTTTCGCGTTTTCCATAAATGTGCGGAGTTACACCCGGCATAGCCATTATATTTTCGATGCCTTTATAGACGACATCTCCCGTGTGATTTTCATCACCAACCAAATTGACCATCACAGAATTGGTTTTGCTTTCGGTGCTGCCAAGAGGTAAATCTAAAATCGCTCTCAAATGCTGCTCAAACTGATTGGTAAAACTCCCTTCAATACTGAAGTGGCCGCTATTATGCGGTCTTGGTGCAACTTCATTGACCAGAACTTCATCAGATGGGGTCACAAACATTTCAACGGCCAAAAGACCAACGTGCTCAAATTTACTCGAGACTAAATGAGCCAGTGCTCTGGCTTTCTCTGCCAGACTGTTTTCTATTCTTGCCGGACATAAGACATATTCGACCTGATTGGCTTCAGGATGAAATTCCATTTCTACCACAGGGTAGGTCTTGATTTCTCCAGAAACACTCCGGGCTACAATAACTGCAATTTCGGTTTTAAAATCGACAAGCTCTTCAGCAATGCATTCTGCATCGGGGAGCTGACTTAGGTCTCTTTCAGATTTAATAAGGCTCACCCCTTTACCATCATACCCCCCCGTGCTGCTTTTCCAAACAAAGGGGAAGCTTATTTTTCCTTCTGATACGGCGGTTTTAAGATTTTTTAAGTTCGAAAACACCTCAAAGTCAGCTGTTGGAATCTGATTGGATTTGTAAAATCTTTTCTGAACCGCTTTATTCTGAATTTTTTGTAAGGTAGCCGCTGACGGATATACGTTTTTGCCTAAAGCTTCTAAATCCTCTAAAGCTTTTACATTGACGGATTCAATTTCAAAAGTGAGCAGGTCGACCTTCTTCCCAAAAGCCATAACCTTATCATAATCCATAAGGCTTCCCGTTTCAAAATGATTGCAAGCCAGTCTGGAAGGGGCTTCCGGGTTGGCATCCATCACGTAGGTTTGAATGTCAAATTTGCGGGTGTCATAAAGCAGCATTTTACCCAATTGCCCTCCGCCTAAAATTCCGAGTTTAAAATCTGAAGAAAAATAATGTGTCATGCTACAAAAATAATAGATTTACAGGCTGTTCTCGTGATTTTCTAAAATAATTTCGATTTTGAAAAGTTAGTAGTAAAGCAATTTCGTTTTCAGTAATATTGTGTAAATGTCCATTTTATGAAATTTTTCGAAAATACCGTAAAAGTCAGGCTTTTTATTCTCTTTACTTCTATTCTGGTTATTGCCGTGGTGGTTTGGAATATATCGGTGTTTTACGAAGGTGTAAAAGAAGAAGAACGAGAAAAGATGAGAATATGGTCTTCGGCTCAGGCTTCAGTCAATAGAGCAGGAGATGAACAGGACCTTAGCCTGGAATTGGAGATTTTAAATACCATAAACGATATTCCCATGTTTATTGTGAACGAATCTGACGGGTTTCAGGAAATCAATAATATTTCAGACCAAATTGCAACTGATTCTTTACGGTTGCGACATTTCTTTGAATCTATAAAAGGTCAAAATCAACCTATTGTCATCGATTTGGGGAATTCTGGTCAGCAGTATTTGTATTATGGAGACTCTTCTATTCTGACTAAAATAAAATACTATCCTTTTATCTTATTGCTTATCATTTTCTTGTTGATCAGTCTTGTTTATCTGTATTATGTCACTGCCAAAAACAGTGAAAAGAACAAGCTATGGGCAGGGATGGCCAAAGAGACCGCACATCAAATAGGGACCCCGCTGTCATCACTGGTAGGCTGGATGGAGATTCTGAGATCAGAAAATGTCAACCCGGATTACATTCTGGAAATTGAAAAAGATATTGACAGACTTAGAACGATCACGGAACGCTTTTCTAAAGTAGGCTCAAAATTCACCCTGGAAGTGTCCAGTCTCAATGCTGCAGTCGAGAATTCATATAATTATTTAAGCGATAGAAGTTCTAAATTGATTCAGTTTTCGATTGACTTGCCATCTGAGGAGTTTTATTGCAAAGTGAATCCTGTCCTACTAAGCTGGACCATAGAAAACCTGACTAAAAATGCCATTGATGCCATGAAAGGTCGCGGTAGTGTAAAAATTTCTCTCTTTGAAGACAAAAACTTTTATAAAATTCACGTCTGTGATACGGGAAGGGGTATACCCAGTTCAAAGTTTAAAGCCATTTTCCAGCCTGGTTATTCGACAAAAGAACGAGGCTGGGGGCTTGGGCTTTCACTGTCCAAACGTATCATAGAAGACTATCATTCCGGAAAGATACGTGTCCTCTCCAGTTCTTCAGAAGCAGGAACTATTTTTGAAATCAAACTGCCTAAAACTTAGTCAGCAGCTTTGTCTTCATTCAGGGTTTTCCAGAGCAAATCTTTCAGTTCCATCAAGCCCTGTTGCGCTATCGAAGAGATAAACACATGGGGAATATGTCCAAAGGCGTCTTTTATTTCTTGAGCCAATTCAGTCTTGAGTTCTTCATCGAGTAAATCTGCTTTAGAAATAGCAATGACTCTGGATTTATCCAGGAGTTCAGGATTATAGCGTCGCAATTCGTCCAAAAGGATTTCATACTGTTCTTTTACGCTTGAAGCATCGGCAGGAATAAGAAATAACAGAGTAGAATTTCTTTCAATATGTCTCAAAAACCTATATCCCAGTCCTTTTCCTTCCGCAGCGCCTTCGATAATCCCAGGAATATCAGCCATTACAAAAGTTTTGTAATTTCTATACTCCACAATCCCAAGATTGGGTTTTAAGGTTGTGAATTCGTAGTTAGCAATTTTAGGTTTAGCTGCGGTGACCACCGATAGTAAAGTGGATTTGCCAGCATTGGGGAAACCAACCAGACCTACATCGGCCAGAAGTTTTAATTCTAAGGTGAGGTCTTTCTCCTCCCCGGGAATTCCTGGTTGAGCAAAACGTGGCGTTTGGTTAGTCGAGCTTTTGAAATGTGCATTTCCTTTCCCACCCATGCCGCCTTCTACCGCAATGTATTCTTCTTCGTGCTCCGTCATTTCTTTAATGACTTCATTGGTTTCAGTATCCCTGATCACCGTTCCTAATGGAACTTCGATATATTGATCTTCACCATCTGCGCCAGTACTGGTTTGCTTGCTGCCGTGTTCGCCATGTGTGGCTTTTATGTGTCTTTTGAACTTTAAGTGGAATAGAGTCCAGAGGTCTTTATTGGCTTTAAAAATAACATGACCGCCACGACCACCATCACCGCCATCAGGTCCGCCTTTGGGAATGTATTTTTCCCTTCTCAGGTGTGCGGAGCCTTTACCTCCGTTTCCAGATTTTAAATGGAGTTTTATGTAATCTACAAAATTTCCTTCTGTCATAGTCTTAAGCTAAACGCTCTGTTTTTATAAAGAATCAATCACTTTACTGATGCGGTCTGTAATTTCCGAAATGGAGCCTACTCCGTTTACACCGTAGTATTTGTCTTCTTTTTTGTAAAATTCTTTGAGGACTTCAGTTTCCTCATAATATACTTTTATTCTGTTTCGAATGACCTCTTCGTTGGAATCGTCTTTTCTCCCCGAAGTCTTACCGCGTTCTAAAAGGCGTTCTACCAAGACTTCATCCGGCACTTCCAAAGCGATCATGGCATCGATTTGCGAACCTTTAGACTGCATCAATTCACTTAAAGACTCTGCCTGGGCTTTGGTTCTTGGAAACCCGTCGAAAATGAAACCCTTGCTGTCGAGATGTTCTTCTACTTTGGCCTTCAGCATTTTGATGGTGACTTCATCGGGAACCAGCTCTCCTTTATCCATATAGGATTTGGCTAGTTTGCCCAGTTCCGTCTGGTTTTGGATGTGGTGTCTGAACATATCTCCTGTAGAGATATGCTTGAGATCGTATTTTTCTTTCAGATTTTCTGCCTGAGTTCCCTTTCCAGCTCCAGGAGGGCCAAATAGCACGATGTTAATCATTTGAATTTGATTTTAGTTGATATATTTCTGGTATATTTCTTCCTAAGCCGTTGTAATCTAAACCGTAACCTACAATGAACTTATTGGGTATTTCTATACCTACATAATCCACTGGAAATGTTTTTTTGTAAGCTTCGGGTTTTAAAAACAGACTTGCAATCCTGTAGGAAGCCACACCTTCATTTTTTAGAACGTCAACAATATGTTCCAGCGTATTTCCCGTATCTACAATGTCTTCCACTACAATCACATCCCTGCCTCTCAAATTTCCGGCTCCCAGTAGAGTTGAAACTTCTCCGGAAGAAGAGATGCCTTCATAGGAAGCCAGTTTCGTAAAGCTTATCTCGCAGTCACCTTCATAGTACTTCATTAAATCGGATAAAAACATAAAAGCACCATTAAGAATTCCGAGAAAAACCGGGGTTTTAGCAGTGTAGTCTGCACTGATGCGTTCTGCGAGTTCTTTGACTGATTGTTGTAATGTATTTTGATCAAGATAGGGCTCAAATTCCAAATCGTGAAGCTTCACCATGTCATAAATTTTATGAACTGCAAATATAGGAATTCAAAACCTATTAAGTGGAGTCCGTAAACCTAAATAAAAAACTCCCCATTTCAGTTTTGAAAAAGGGAGTCAGTGACTTTAATATACGTTTCAGACTTTATCTGAACACATAGGTTTTTTCTTGTCCACCGGGACTTAAAAAGGTAATTAACATAGGCTCATCCGGATTTTTATTGTTGATGATAGACTTGACGTCTTCTATGGAATTTACTTCTTTTTCGTTTATTTTTGTAATAACCAAACCACTGATATCCGTTTTGGTAAAGCTATTGGGTAACATTTTATTGATTATGACTCCAGAGGCGGAACCATATTTTTCCAGTTCAGCTTCAGAAAGTTCAGTGACTTCTATACCGATATCTTTGATTTGATAGACTTTAAAAATATCGAGAATGACATCGGTCTGTCGCTCATCATTATCTCTTAAGTAAGTGATACTAACGGTTTCTCCTGGATTTTTGGAACTCAGATAGCCGGTCATATCCGCAAATTTTCTTATTTTGATATCATCTATATATTTGATGATATCACCTTTTTGCAGTCCGGCTTCAGAAGCTCCGCTTCCAGGCTCAACACTACTTATATAGAATCCCTGTGAACTTTCTACATCCAGTTCTTTGGCAATTATGCTGTTCAGGTCGCTGCCGGTTACTCCTAAAATGGCTTTTCTTACGTTTCCAAATTCAAGTAAATCTTCAACGATTTTTTTGGCATTATTACTTGGGATGGCAAATGAATACCCAATAAAGGAACCGGTTTGAGAGGTGATAGCGGTATTGATTCCTATCAGTTCGCCACGTGTATTCACCAGGGCGCCGCCACTATTACCCGGGTTTACAGCCGCATCGGTTTGTAAGAACGATTGAAATTGATTATCAGATCTTCCCAGATCTCTTGCTGTTGCACTTATAATTCCTGCTGTTACAGTAGAGGTGAGGTTAAATGGATTTCCTACTGCCAGAACCCACTCACCAATTTCAACAGCGTTAGAATCTCCGAAAGGCAGATAGTCTAAGTCCGTTGCATCAATTTTGAGTAAAGCTATGTCGCTATCTGCTGCCGTTCCCAAAACTTCTGCAATATAGGTCTCGTTATTATTCAAGGTGACCTGTACTTCAGAAGCTCCTTTGATCACATGATTATTGGTTACAATTAAGCCATCTGGACTTAAGATAACGCCTGAGCCAGCACCTCTTATGGCTTTTCGAACATCTCCGCTTCCGTAATAATATTCAAAGGCGCTTCGCGCTTGTCGCGTTGTAGTGATGTTCTTGACGTGGACCACTGCGTTAACTGTTTTCTTGGCGGCTTCAGTAAAATTCAATTCTGAATTTTCTCCGACGTAAGAAGCCAGGTGTGTAGAGGCCGCATTATTTTCCTTTTGCCATGGAATTTCATAGTCTTGCTGCGTTATCGGTTCAGGCTCTTCAAGGAAAAACTTGTAGCCTCCGATACTTAAAACGCTTGCGAACAATGCAATGGATACTAATTGAACACTTTTCTTCATTTGATGATATGATTTTAAATTAAAGTTACTTTCATGTTTTCTATTCAAAACTGAATTTAACCGATTTTTAACCCCTGAACTTCCTTTTATATTTGTCTATATTTGCAAGTTCTAAACCCAAGTGATGGATTTACATTTCTATAAATACCAAGGCACAGGAAACGATTTTGTTTTAATAGATAACAGAAAGTCTAGATTCAAAAACGATACCAAAATTATAAAAGAGGTTTGCGACAGGCGTTTTGGTGTTGGTGCAGACGGGTTAATTCTATTGGAGGATTCCTCCATGGATTTATGCGATTTCAAAATGCTTTACTTCAATGCTGATGGCAATGAAAGTACGATGTGTGGAAATGGAGGCAGGTGTATAGTCGCTTTTGCAAAAAAATTGGGACTCATCGATTCTGAGACTACTTTTGAAGCTGTAGATGGATTACATTCAGCAATTGTAAAAGGGGATTCGGTCAATTTGAAAATGGTAGATGTTCCAATGGTTAACTTGAGCAGAGAGGCTTCTTTCCTGGACACGGGTTCGCCGCATCATGTAGCTTTTGTCGATGACGTATACGATTTCGATGTATTTACGCAGGGAAGACGCATTAGGAATTTGCCAAATTACAAGACTATTAAAGGAACTAATGTCAATTTTATACAAGTTATAGATGATGTTCTGCACGTTAGAACTTATGAGCGAGGAGTAGAAGACGAGACCTTTTCGTGTGGAACAGGAGTTACAGCTGCTGCTATCACTGCCAAAATGTCCAATAAAATCGATCAACTTCCTGTGAAAGTACAGACCAAAGGCGGTGTTCTGGAAGTAGATTTCGAAATTGAAGGTCCCAACGCTGTTAGTAATATCTGGCTAAAAGGTCCGGCCAGGCTGGTTTTTGAAGGAGATTATTATGATTAAATTAAAGAGCAAACACATCTTATTAAGGGCTTTAACTCCGGAAGATCTAGATTTTCTGGAGTTGGTTGAAAATGATGAGCATCTATGGTATCTCAGTGATACTTTGCAGCCTTTCTCCAGATCTGTTTTAAAAGAATACCTGGACCACTCTCACAGAGATATTTACGAAGCCAAACAAATGCGGCTAGTGGTGGGTTTGCATAATAAACAACCCATTGGTTTTATTGACCTTTATGATTTCGACCCTAAGCATAAAAGAGCGGGTTTGGGGATACTTATTTTGGAAGATTATCAATCTAAAGGCTACGGGACGGAAGCTTTGGAACTCATGCTCGATTATGCGTTTGATGTCCTGGACCTGCATCAGTTGTATGCAACAATTATTGAAGAAAATACGCGAAGCCTTAAGTTATTTAAAAGTTTTGGCTTTGAAATGATTGGTTTAAAAAAAGACTGGAGATACATTTCCGGTCATTTCCAGGGTGAATATTTTTTACAAAAAATAAAACATGTACATTAAAAAAATACTGATAGCAGCTTCTATTGTGGGGCTTGTTGTGCTTGGTGGAATAAGTATTTATATCTATACTATAATTTTTTCGCCTAATACCGCATTCGAAACCGATACACAGTCGGTTTATATATCTTCGGATAATTCTATACAAGAGGTTGTAAACCAACTGAATCCTTTATTGAAAGACACCGATAACTTTATCACAGTCGCCAAGAAAAAAGGATACGCCGGCAATGTGAAAGCCGGGCATTTTCTTTTGAAAAAAGGAATGAACAACAATGAAATCATAAACACACTCAGGTCTAGAAATGTTCCAGTTCAAGTGAGTTTCAACAATCAGCACCGACTGGAAAATTTGGCCGGGAGAGTCGCTGAGCAAATAGAAGCCGATAGTCTGGAGGTCTTGTTAGCATTGACTTCAAAAACCTTCCTGGATTCTCTTGAGATTAGTGCATTGGAAAGTTTGAAGTATTACATTCCCAATACTTATGAATTCTACTGGAACACTTCAGGTGAAGAGTTTCGTGATAGAATGGTGAATTATTATGATGAATTCTGGAATGCCCAAAGACTTAAAAAGGCTGAAGATATCGATTTGTCTCCTCAGGAAGTTATGTCTCTGGCGGCCATCGTTCAAAAGGAAACGGCTCAGGTGGAAGAACGTCCGAGGGTTGCCGGGGTTTACTTAAACAGATTGCGAAGAGGAATGAAACTCCAGGCAGATCCAACAGTGATTTTTGCCCTTCAATATGAAAATCAGGATTTCGAAACCCCCATCAAACGGGTGCTTTATAAAGATCTGGAAATGGATTCACCTTATAACACTTATAAGTATACCGGCGTGCCTCCCGGACTTATTGCCATGCCGGATATTTCTTCCATAGATGCAGTGCTCAACGCCGAGTCTCACGACTATCTTTATTTTGCTGCCAATCCTGAAAATCCCGGTTATCATCAATTTGCAAAAACCTTGGCTCAGCACAATCGCAATGCGAGGCTGTATCAAAAGTGGGTTAACAAACAAGAAATATATAGATAAAAACATTGAGTTTTTACATCAGCAAAAAGCCCTTAGGAATTTATCCTAAGGGCTTTTGATTTATGCGATGCTCGGGATTTAAACCCCCACAGCATACATTTTTTCACGCTGTTCTTTGATCTTAGGATCAGACATATACTCATCGAAGGTGGAGAATTTATCGATGATGCCGTTTGGCGTAAGTTCTATCACTCTATTACCAACAGTCTGTGCAAATTGATGATCGTGAGTGGTCAGTAAAATATTTCCTTTGAAATTGTTCAGTGAATTATTGAAGGCCGTAATGGTTTCCAGATCCAAGTGATTGGTAGGTTCATCTAAGATTAAGACATTCGCTCTGGTCATCATCATTCGACTTACCATGCACCTTACTTTTTCACCACCAGACAGGACATCGCAGGTTTTTAGAGCTTCATCTCCACTGAAAAGCATTTTTCCTAAAAATCCCCGGATGTGGACTTCTTCTCTTTCTTCTTCGGTTTTGGCCCACTGTCTCAACCAGTCCACCAGTGAGAGTTTACTTTCAAAATATTCGCTGTTGTCGTTTGGCAGATAAGATTGATTGGTAGTCACCCCCCATTTGTAAGAACCCGTGTCAGGTTCGGTTTTACCATTGATGATTTCGTAAAATGCAGTAGTCGCTCTAGAGTCTTTTGAGTAAATCACTACTTTGTCTCCTTTGTTGAGGTTGACATGAACCTTGGTGAATATCTTCTCGCCATCAATACTAGCCGATAAGTTTTCAGCATGTAAGATTTGATCTCCAGCTTCCCTTTCTTTTTCGAAAATAATAGCGGGATACCTTCTGTTGGAGGGTTTTATGTTTTGAAAATCCAATTTATCCAGCATTTTCTTTCTGGAGGTCGCCTGTTTGGATTTGGCAACATTGGCGCTGAAGCGTTCTATAAACTGTTGAAGCTCTTTTTTCTTTTCCTCAGCTTTTTTATTTTGCTGGGCTCTTTGTTTGGCTGCTAATTGGGAAGATTCATACCAAAAGGTATAATTACCGCTATAATGAGTTATTTTCCCGAAATCAATATCAGAAATATGCGTACATACCGCATCTAAAAAGTGACGGTCGTGAGAAACCACGATGACTGTATTGTCAAAATTGGCTAAAAAGTTTTCTAACCAGGTTATGGTTTCGTAATCCAAATCGTTGGTAGGCTCATCCATGATCAGCACATCGGGATTTCCAAAAATCGCTTTGGCCAAAAGTACTCTTACCCGTTGTTGGCCATCGAGGTCTTTGACCAGGGTGTAATGAAGGTCGGAACCTATACCCAGGTTGGAAAGTAAGGCCGCAGCATTGCTTTCTGCATTCCATCCGTCCATTTCTTCAAATTCAACTTGTAATACTCCCACGCGTTCGCCGTCTGCATCATTGAAGTCCTCCTTGGCATAGATATCATCCATCTCTTTTTTAATTTTAAAAAGAGGCTCATTACCCATCATCACTGTTTCCAGGACATTAAAATCATCATACATAGAGTGATCCTGTTCCAGTACAGACATACGTTTGCCCGGTTCCAGGTGAACATGCCCGGAAGTAGGATCCATTTTTCCTGAAATAATATTTAAGAACGTAGACTTACCAGCGCCGTTAGCACCAATAATACCATAACAATTGCCAGAAGTGAAACTGGTATTGACTTCGTCAAAAAGGATGCGCTTACCAAATTGAACAGAAAGATTTGAAACTGAAAGCATAATAAAGCTGAATTTTTTGCAAAAGTACTCATTTTATTATAATGCCTAAAGAATTATTGGCCTGCTTTTTTTAACGGTGGCTTAACATGTTTACAGTTTATGTAAAACTAGTTTTGTAATGTTAATGGATTATATGAAGTATCTTTTTGCTGGTTTTCTAATGGTTTGTTTCAGTTGTTCTTCAGAACAGGAAAACGATCTAACTTTTATTGGTGGCCGAGTTGTCAATCCCAATTCTAGCTATGTCACTTTAGAGCATAATGATGAGGTTATTGACACCATTCCTTTAGATTCAAATAATAATTTTGGTTACGAGTTTGCGCAGGAGGAAGAGTCGATTTATACCTTTAAACATTATCCGGAGAGTCAAAATATTTATTTAAAACCAGGAGACAGTGCAGTTTTGAGAGTCAATACTCTGGAATTCGATGAATCCTTAAGTTTTGGCGGGAGTTCTTCAGCAGAGAATAACTTTCTGATCAATATGTTTCTTTTGAACGAACATGACAACGAACTGATCCTGTCATATTACAAAATTTCCCCACAGCGTTTTATTGAAAAAACGGACTCTATCATGAGTCTTCGCCTTAAAAATTTTAAAAGCTTAAAGGCAGAATCAGAATTCACAGCCTACTTTGAAAACATAGCGGAAAGCACGATTGAATATGAGCATTATGACATGAGAGAGCGTTATGCGTTTTTGATGAAAAAATATATTCCGAGTAAGTTTGACGAGTTCCCAGACTATTATTTTGATTACAGAGAAGCGGTAAATTTTAATCATCCCGATTTGGTATCAAATTTCAGTTATATGCGGTTCTTAGATAATTACTTAAGAAATAAGTCTATCGAAATTTGCGAAACTGAAAATAGAGATTGCTTCGATTTGAACGATCATCAAAATTTGAAACGCCGACTGAATCTTGTTCATGATTTATTTGACAATGAATATTTGAAATCCAATTTCTTTAACCGCTTCATCAGAAGGGAGATTGTTTTTTCTAAAACTGAAGAGCAATTGAAAGAAACCTTGGCCCTGATTGACAAATTTGATCTTTCTGCCCTGGATAAAGAAGAACTACATCAATTGACGACTATTCAAAGTAAATATCTGGTTGGAAAAAACTTAAAAGATTTGAGTCTGAGGACCCCGGCCATGGATACTGTTCAGCTTTATCAAATTTCAAAAGCTAAGCCGATTGTGATGTACACCTGGTCAGCCCTGACTTTTGAAAGTAAAAAAAACAATCTCAAAAAGATTAAAGAACTTCGCGAAAAATACCCTGAACTCGATTTTATAAGTATCAACTTAGATTTCCAGAATCTCAATTTATGGAGAAATGCGCTCAAGCGATTTAATCACCCTTCACAAACTGAATTTCAGGTCGTTTCTGATGTGCCTCCCAATACCTATGGATTCTTTAAAAATTATCTCAATCGGGTTTACGTTTTAGATGAAAATTATAGCCTGACTAATAATTCCTTGAGTTTATTTGATCCAAAGCTTGAAAGTCATATCCTTGAAGTGTTAAATCGATAACCGGATTAAATCGTTGATTATTAGATTTTTATTCCATTTATAAGTCATTCCACTATCATTTTGCCAAAGCGGTTTTTAATACATAAAATAAGCCTACCTTTGCACACTTAAAATTACGCCTTTTTATGAATATCAAGAACATTGCGATTATCGCTCACGTTGACCACGGCAAGACAACTTTGGTGGACAAAATTATGCATTACTGTAAATTGTTTCGTGACAACGAATCCACAGGAGATCTTATACTAGATAATAACGATCTCGAGCGGGAGAGAGGGATAACGATTGTCTCCAAAAACGTTTCTGTAGTTTACAAAGACACAAAAATCAATATTATAGACACTCCTGGTCACGCCGATTTTGGCGGGGAAGTAGAGCGAGTGCTTAACATGGCCGATGGTGTTTTACTTTTAGTAGATGCCTTTGAAGGACCTATGCCACAAACGCGTTTTGTGCTTCAAAAAGCTCTGGACCTGGGGCTTAAGCCTTGTGTGGTCATCAATAAAGTCGATAAGCCAAACTGTACTCCAGATGAGGTTCATGAGAAAGTATTTGACTTGATGTATGAGCTTGGTGCTGAAGAATGGCAACTGGATTTTCCAGCGGTATATGGTTCGGCATTGAACAACTGGATGAGTGAGAGTCCAGATGAAAAAACAGATAATATCGAGCCTTTGCTCGATATGGTTATAGAACATATAGAGTCTCCTGAAGTAAAAGAAGGAAATACGCAAATGCTGATTACGTCTTTAGACTTCTCTTCTTATACGGGCAGAATCGCTATAGGTCGTTTGCACAGGGGAACTTTAAAAGAAAATATGCCGGTTTCATTGGTGAAACGTGACGGTAGTATTACTAAAACTCGTATCAAAGAGCTTCACACCTTTGAGGGTGTTGGAAGACGCAGAGTGGAGGAAATTCAGGCTGGTGACATTTGTGCCATTGTTGGCCTTGAAGGTTTTGAGATTGGTGATACGGTTGCCGATATCGAAAATCCTGAAGGTTTGAAATCTATTGCGATCGACGAACCAACGATGAGTATGCTGTTCACGATCAATGATTCTCCTTTCTTCGGAAAAGATGGAAAATTCGTGACTTCCAGACACATCAAGGATCGTTTGACTAAAGAACTGGAAAAGAACTTAGCTCTAAGGGTAGAAGAAACTGATTCTGCAGATAAATTCAACGTTTTCGGACGAGGCGTTATGCACTTATCGGTTTTGATTGAAACCATGCGTAGAGAAGGTTACGAACTTCAAATTGGTCAGCCACAGGTTATCATCAAAGAAATTGACGGCGTGAAGTGTGAGCCTATTGAAGAACTGACTATCGATTTACCTGAGAATATTTCAGGGAAATCTGTTGAGATGGTGACTTTGCGCAAAGGTGAAATGCTGAGCATGGAAGGAAAAGGAGACCGGATGACTATTCAGTTTTTAATACCTTCTCGTGGAATCATTGGTTTAAGAAACCAGTTGATGACCGCTACAGCCGGTGAAGCGATTATGGCTCACCGCTTTAAAGAATTTCAACCGCTTAAAGGGGATATTCCACAGCGTCAGAATGGATCTTTAGTATCCATGGAAAAAGGAAAAGCCATTCCTTATTCTATCGATAAACTTCAGGACAGAGGTAAGTTTTTTGTAGACCCGGGCGAAGAGATTTACGAGGGTCAGGTCATTGGTGAAAACTCAAGGTCTGATGATATGACTGTGAATATCACAAAAACTAAAAAACTATCTAACGTGAGATCTTCCGGTGCAGATGATAAAGCTAAAATTGTTCCGGCGAAGAAATTCTCCCTGGAAGAAGCTTTGGAATACATCCAGAAAGATGAATACGTGGAAGTAACCCCACATTTTTTAAGAATACGTAAAATCTATTTGACCGAAACCGATCGTAAACGTTTCAAAATCATCTAGCAGATCGTTTTATATAAAGTTGAAAAGCCTGTTCAAATTTTTGAACAGGCTTTCTTTTTTTTATTTGTATTATGCGATTTCTAATCTTTAATTTTGATCAGAATTTTTAAGATTTAAGTTATGATGAAAACTAAACTGTAATTGATTTTTGGAAAAGGTTTCCGTTTCTTGTCTCATCCATCCGAATTGAACTTTAGCGCTGTTACTTATGATGTAGCCCAGCCCAAAGTAAGTTCGATTCCTATCAAAAAGTTCAACTTCACTTATACCATTGTTTCGTTCTCCATTGATGAATAATTCGTTGTAAAAAGCGGTGTAAAAGGTTTTAGGCACAAGCTCTTTTGAATTTAATCCTACATTGATAAATAGGTTATACCTTAAGCGTGTTCTAAAATCCTGATTTTCTATCCAGCGTTGTTCGTATCTAAACCTATGAGTCAAATGAACTCTCTGTAAAATCTTTTGGCCGAAAAGAGCTTCTTGATAAATCCTATTTTCATTGATTGTCGATGAACTTCTCCCAGGACTTCCAGTAGTAATATTGGCATAGCCAAGTGTAAATAATACAGAAGAATCATCAGTCCTATAAGTAACTCCAGACCTTAATAAGAGCTGTTCCAAATCTCCAATGCTATTCCAGTTTCTGTATTGAAAATCACCCTGGACACCAAAATTGGATTCTTCAAAATTGACATTATAAAAGTACATATACCAACTTCCAAGTTTGGATTCTTCAACTTGAGATAAGGCAGTAAACGATAATAAAAGCCCAAGGCTTAGAAATAAATATTTCATTATTATGAGTTTTGATTTGGAATAAAAATGATCTGTAAATCTAGAAAAATAAAGGCTTTTATATTTCTAAAAGACCATCAAACATCAATTTAATATCTTCCGGTAAAACGATGAGGTCATCGACAAACTCCACATCTGTTTTATAAAAATTGGCTTCAGAAATGATGGAGGCCTGTTGAGCCTTAAGGCTCATTTGCAGGGATATTAAGGCGTGTTCACCTCGCGGTGCTTTGGGGGTAAAGGTGATGGGCAAAACCCTTTTTCCAAAGAGTTCTCCGGAATCGGTTATCCATTCCAGCATGTTTTTAAGGACTGCCGGGATGTTGTGATTGTACTCCGGAGTGGAGATGAGCACCAGATCCGCCTGTGTGATACGATCGCGCAGTAGATTTATGATTTCAGGCATTCCGGCATTAAGCCGTTCCGTCGTAAATAAGGGAAAACGATAAAGCCCTTCGTAGACTTCAGCCGTATGTTTATCGGAAAGGTGTTCAGCGATAGCCTTAAGGAATTTGACATTACTGCTGTCTCTGGAAGCGGAACCGGAAATACATAAAATCTTCATTTTTTATGTTGAATATAAGCAATTTCAAAAGCATGGAGAACATTAACCTATCCAGATTTTAAAGTCTTTCACCCGTTCCCGACTTACAATAACAGGCTGGTCAAGAGCTTTCAAATTGATTTTGATTCTACTGGTGGAATAGCTCAGCATATCCTGAATTGCCAAATAATGAATGATATGGCTTCGATTTATTCTGAAAAAATCTTTGGGGGACAATTTAGGCTCAAGCTGGTTGAGGGATTCATCGATGACGTAATGCTTTCCTTCATAAGTCACCAGGGAAGTCGCCTTATCTGAACTTTCAAAACAGGCAATCTCATCGGCGGAATAGGTTTTAAGCTTTTCGCCCACTTTCACAGAAAAACGAGTCTTATATTCAGCATCGTTTTGGGACTTCAGCAAAAGACTTTTCAGCAATTTGGCGTCGATGGATTCTGAGGATTTTCTCTTTTCAAACTTCTTAAGAGCTGATTTGAGTTCCTCCTTATCAATTGGTTTGAGGAGGTAGTCAATGCTATTGAGTTTAAAGGCTTTCAGGGCATATTCATCGTAAGCCGTCGTGAAAATTAAATCGGATTCGATATGGACCTGTTCAAAAATTTCAAAAGACAAGCCATCACTCAATTGAATATCTAGAAAAATCAAGTCAACTTTAGGTTCTTTCTGAAACCATTCTATCGCCTCTTCTACCGAATGTAATTTTTTGAAAACAATATAATCAAGTGCAGTGAGTATTCTCTCAAGTCTTCTTGCTGCCGGTTTTTCATCTTCTACGATAACTATCTTGCTCATAAGTTTTGAGTTTGAATGAGAGGTAATTTTACTCTAAAGGTATCAGAATCTTTTTCAATTTCGATTGGACTTTCAGTATACCTTTCAAATCGCTTCCTGATGTTCATCAAACCTATTCCGTTTCTTTTGGAGTCATTAGCCTTTGGGTTCGCATTGTTTTGAATAACGAAATGTTCTTTAGTTTGATAAATCTGGATGATTAATGGAGACTTTTCTGTCACTTTGTTGTGTTTTACGGCATTTTCAATTAAAAGCTGAAGAGAAAGCGGAACTGTATCATAAGATTCGTCTGGGACTTCAATGCTGTATTCCAAACTGTCTTCAAACCGGGTAGAGAGCAGATTCAAATAGACTCTGGCAAAATCCAGTTCAGAAGAAATACTTACCAGATCTTCCTGTCGCTGGTCCAACACGTAGCGATACACTTTAGACAGGCTTGTGGTAAATTCAGTAGCCCGTTTAGGGTCTTCTTCAATTAAGGAGGCTAAGACACTCAGGCTGTTGAACAAAAAGTGCGGATCGAGCTGATCCTGAAGCGCTTTATGCTTGGCTTTGGTATGTTCAATAATTTCTTTCTGAACTTTCAGTTCGGACTCAACTCCAAATTTGTAAAAGTAGTAGGTATGAAAAGCCAGGCTAACAATAAGCGAAATTATTGCTACAAAAATATAGTTGAATAGGCTTTCATTAGCTATGAAGTTTTGAAAAGTGATTCCAAAAAGTAAAACACCTTGGATGAGTCTGGCCATAAAAAATCCAAGAACAGATAAAATCATAGAACCTGGGATGCCAAGAAGAATCAATATAAATGGAGCTTTACGCCAGGAATATTTTTTCTGAATAAGTGTGAAGAAAATCATATTCAATCCTCCTATAAAGAGGGCAGAGGAAAAATTTGTGATAAATCTTTTATAATCTATTAAATAATCTATAGAATTTGCAGACAAAAAATTAATGAAGTTTATCAGTACAGCTATTGCTAAAGATATACCTGCTAATTTATAGAATTGTTGAAGTTGTATTGTTTTCATGATTTTTATTTTGATTCAAAAGTAACTTGAAATGTCATTTTTAAAATCATGTTTTCGATGAATCGACCAATTTGAAAGATGAACTGAATATAAAGCTTAAATTTCAAATGTTCCCATAAAAAAAGCCTCGAAATGAATTCGAGGCTTTGCACAAAGTTTTGCTTTGTGATAGTTATAGTGCTTTACAGACTTAGAACTGGTAACGCAGCGCTAAAGCAATGTCAAAATCCAGATCGTTGTTATAATCTCCAGAACCGATTTCTGGTCTAAAGTCTAAAGCGATAAGCAAAGGAATATCAAAGTTATATTCAATACCAATATTACCAGCACCGAAGACAAAAACTTCACTGTCATCATCAAAACCACCATCCCGATAACCGTTATCGTAGCTTACACTACCAAGACCAGCACCAAAGCCTGCAAACCAGTTGAATCCTCCTTCTATATTCCAAACCCAGTGGTATAAACCTGTCAGTTTAAAAGCATCGAAATTATCATTATTTCTCCATCCCAAATCAAGTTCAAGGCGGTTGTTATCTCCCAGTGCATTTTGGTAAGAAATTTCTGCTCCATACCCGTTATTTCCACCAAATCTTAATCCAATAGCATGTTCAGAAATAGATTGCGCCTGAGATTGAAAACCAAAGGCAACGATAAAACATGCTGCAATAAGTAACTTTTTCATAAATCAATATTTATATTATATGTAAGTAAATCTAAGCATACAAGTCGACAATCATACAAGTGTTAAGCCAATGTTAAGCCAATCTTTATCTCCTGCTTTGCATCTATTGCTCAGTTTGATAATTCTAAACTTTAAATTACTGAAAAGGCAATGTTTAGCATAAAAAAAGCGCACCTAAAAGATGCGCTCAACTTATAATTATTTTATTCTTCTAATTAAAACTCAAAAGCAACATAAACCTGAAAGGTTGAGTTTCTTGCTTCAATTCCTGCAAAATTTGCAAAATCATTGGCGATTATGTTTTGTAAGCCGTAGTAATATCTTACACCTACTACCAGTGGGGCCAGATGGGTATTTGCTCCTACAGCGAGTCCATAATCAAAGTCTTTAAAATTATCCGTACTGATGTCATCAGAAAAAGATGAGCCACCAGCTGTTTCACCAGAAACATTTGCACTTAAAAGGTAAGAAGCATAAGCTCCACCTTCTATAAACAGGAAATCTGCAATTCCAACAGAAGCCAGAAAAGGTAATTCCAAATAACCAAGGCCGAGCTCAGCCTGACCGCTGCTACCTTCAATTTCTGCCCCTTTTCCGGAATATCCGAGACCAGCTTGTAAATAAAGCAAATTGTCTATGAGCGGACTTCTCGAATAGACTCCGAAATGCAGTCCGCTTCGTAAATTTTTATCATTCACGTTTTCAGTGAAAAAGTTAGATAAATTCAGTCCGCCCCTTACCCCAAAAGCATTTTCCTGAGCTTGGGTGGTAAAAGCCATCAGGCCTAAAATAAGAACGCAGGTAAGTGTTTTCATCGTATGTTTCATGTTGAAAATGTTTTGTATGATTTAAAATAAAATGGAATTGAAGTCAGGGGCTTCAGGGGTAAATTATGAGGGAAACTAGGGACGATTTTCATCTAAAAGAGCACCTTCGTCATCGAACTTCAAAATGCTGAGATTAGCATCGGAGTTGAAATAACAATTAAAGAAGAGTTGATCGCGAAATCTTATTTTTTGAATCTTAATAAAATTATCTGGAAATTCTGCATAAAGACGACCGAGATCAGAATCTTTATAATCAGAATCCAGTTGAGCTATATTCTCTATTTCTACTTGCTCTAGTCCCTTGGAAGTATTCACAGTTATTTGAGATGTACCAGCGCTTGTAAAATTAGCTACGTCTTCTATCAAACCCAATGTCTTGCTCATAATCCCGATTTTCTATATTAACGCCAAAGTTATGTACTATAGTATGTATTAAAAGAGGATTTAATTGTAATTTGTGATGAAAAGTCAACCTTTCTTAAATTAAACACAATGCAATTCTGCTCTAATAGGAGGTCATATTTTCACCTTTTCCCTGCCTTAGGGTGTAAGCGTCTCATATCGATAATCTTGAGTTATTTTGTGGGCAATATAATTTGATAAATCGACCTATATTTAACCGTTAGAATGTAACAGCATGGAATATGACGATCTTTTATGCTTTCCGTCAGGTGGCCTAAAGTTTTCGTCGGGGGTCTACTCAGCCTGACGAAATCAAATTCATTCATTGTTGTGCTGCGTTTTTACTCCACGCTCTTTTATCTTCCATCTTCGATTCAGACCTTTTGTAAATCCAGATTTTTCTTAAAATTATTTAATAGTCTATTTCTCAAAAACATTCCAAACAGATAAAATGAAATTCCAACTGCAATTAAAATTAATCCAAAATTCAAGGTTGTGGCGTTATCCTTATTTACTTCTGCTACTATTATTAAAATTAATCCAATCAATATAGTAAGGGCAGGAAAAATGGATACAACCGGATTTGGTTTAAGGTTTAACTTTATCAAAGTTCCTTTTCCCGTTTTTATTATTTCTCCGTTTAAATAAGCCGTTTTTCTCTTAAAATTTGGTACGTACCACTTTATATAGGTCCATTTGTCAGCAGCTGAAAATCTACTCTGACTTGTAAATTTACCGACAAAACTTAAGTGGTTCTTCTCAAAAATGTCTTGAATTTTTTGCTTTAAATTATCTCCATTTAGATTTGAAGAATAATTTATGTTTTGAGTATTTAGTATTTTTCCAATCATTTTCTAATAATATTTTTGTCAATACAAGAACTATTATTTATATCCGAATTTTATTTTTTTTCCAATGCACCACAATGTTTCGAATAACACAAGTTGCGCTTGGGTGACTTAAATTATAAGTTTAAACTATTCTTTATAGGTAGTCTAAAATGTCATTTTTACCAAGTATTCCGCAATTTGTGTTATTCCCTCATAAACTCACATCTCACAATTTTGCCATCTTCTACAACATACATGGCGACAAGCAAAAGCGGTTGAGCGTTTCCCTGCCGTCCGGTTATGTATTCATAATCGATGACGGTGTTACCAATAACTTGTCTTGAAATCACTTCACTGTAAAGCGCTGGAGAAGCGTCAAACAGATTCCCGTAAATCCTTCTGAATTCGGGTTTCCCGGTGATAAAGGCTTCCGCTTCTCCATAATTATAAGCTTCTGCATCTTCCGCGAAGACATTTAAAAAGGCTTCTAGATCTTTGGAATTATAGGCTTCTAGCTGGGCCTGAACTACTGCTCGTGGATTTTGGTCAAAATTGAGTTTTTTAGTGTGGTCAGCTAATTTTTCGGGTTTATCTTTTTCCGGAGCCTGAGCAAAACATTGAAAACTGACGATCAGGCTCAGTAAGGCGATATAGGGTTTCATAGATTTTTATTTTATAAATTTAAAGATAAAGCTTTTCTTCCAGGCCCTGACTCGTGATTTATCACGGCATTTTTAAATTTCACCAGGAAAGTTGATTTATTTTTAAACAGTAAGCCAAAGACCTGCTTTATTGTCGTGATAAAACAGAAGAATTATACCGGATGTAAAGTTTCAAGGCTTCGGATAACAAAACATTGGCAATAAAACCCTTTTCAAGTCTTATTTTTGATAAAAAAAGAATGTTTTTACTATTTGCTTACCTGTTTTTAGCGCTGTTTGTCTCTTTTTTATGTTCCATCATGGAGTCCGTTCTGTTATCGACCAATCGCTCCTTCCTCATTGTCAAAAAAGAAAACGGACAGGTATGGGCCAAATCTTTTATGAAGTACAAAGAAGAAATCGATAAGCCTTTATCGGCCATTCTTTCGCTAAATACCGTCGCCCACACCATAGGTGCTGCCGGGGTAGGGGCTCAGGCTGTAAAGGTATTTGGGGATGCCTATTTTGGGGTAGTTTCAGCTATCCTGACGCTTTTGATTTTGGTATTGACTGAAATCATTCCCAAGACCCTGGGTGCCAGATACTGGAAAAGATTAAGTAAGGTGTCCTATCACATCCTTCGAGTCATGATTTTCTTGACTTATCCCTTAGTTATGATGTCCTCCGTGATTACCAATATGTTATCGAGCAATAAAGATGAAAAATCTACCAGCAGAGAGGAGATTGCTGCTCTGGCCAGTATTGGTAATAAAGAGGGATTGTTTACTGAAAAGGAAAACAAAATAATCCAGAATATATTGAGACTCAAAAATATAATGGTCAAAGAAATTATGACGCCCAGAGTAGTTGTCATTTCAGAAGATGAAGACACGACCTTAAAGGAGTTCTTGAAAAATCAGAAATACACTAAATTTTCCAGACTACCTATTTACTCCGTTAGTGAAGATAATATTACAGGTTGCGTATTCCGCCAGGAGTTACTTGAAAAGCTGGCTGAAGGAGAATACCATCATCAGCTTAAGGACCTGAAACGCGAAATCAGTGCTGTTTCTGGTACCATGCCGCTTTTTACGCTGTGGGAAAAACTTCTGGAAAACCGGGAACATATTGCCATTATTATAGATGAGTATGGTGGAATGGACGGCATTGTAACCATGGAGGATATTATAGAAACTATCCTGGGGCTTGAAATAGTAGATGAGAAGGACACCGTTACGGATATGCAAAAGTATGCCAAGGAATTGTGGAGGAAAAAACTAGAAAAGAAAAACAGCTTTCTAAATAGTGTTGATAAAAAATTAAAAAACAAAAAGACGTAAAAGATAAAACTCAGGCGGGGGCGAATTTTATAGAGAGGGAGTTATACTTTAAAGTAGTGAGTTGGTTTTATTTTTTTCGGAAATATTTATTTCCATGAGATTTTAGCTGAGCATGGTATAATTAAGAATATGAGGCATTCAAAAGAGTTTTAAACCTTTTGGTTCTAAATGCTAACAACAGGCTAAGGGCTTAAAAACCAAGGCTTATTTATACATCTTTATCGCTTCTGTAGCTTCTATGATGTTATAGTCTTTCCAGTACCCGGCATCGTATTCTTCTACTTCATCTATAAGGACATAGTCCTCAAAACTCAGTGTACTTTTAAGTTCCGGAGCGATGCTTTGGTATTCAACGCCTACATATTCTATAGTTTCAATTAAATTGAACTCCATTTCAAACTCCAAGGTCATTTTTTTACGCTCGCTTCGGTTGGGGTTGTTTTCTTTAAAAGAAAGACTGCGGTTGATATAAGCATAATCCCCGTCCGTTTGTTTGATGTATTTTGGATAGTAAATGTTGTCGCTGTTTTTAGAAAAAATTAAAAACCCGCTGTCTGCAAAGGTGTTTGCTTTTATCCCCAGAACAAATTTCAAATTCACACTCATGGCTTTTCTTCCTTCTTCCAGATCATACCTATAACTCACCATCCCAAAATCCTGTGTATGGATGTACAAATCTCCCGTGTATTTTCCTTTTCTGCGATCTGGTGAAAATTTGATGTGATAACATGGTTCTCCATACACTTTGGTCACGCCTACCAATTCGTAAGTATAGTATTTTGGAGAGGTGAAAAAATCACTGTTAAATTGCGTAGCATGCTTCTTATAAGATTCGCTACGCCATGCGTTTTTATGACGAAGTGTATCTGGCAGTTTCAGTTGATCTTCTTCCATGTCTTCAAGCAGATCATTAAGCGATAAATCCCTGTCCAGTGGAATAATTCCTGATTTGACTTTAAAGGAATTAGGAGATTCCAGGCTTCTTAAAAGTTCAAAAAAGACCTGTTCCTGAATATCTTCTGTGTTAAACGTCGTTTTTCTATTGATTAAATTGAGCGCTTTCTGGTGATGATTGATTAAGGTATCTTCAAAAGCATAAATATCAGTCAAGCGTTCTTTATAAGATGTAGATGCGGTTTGAGTGATCTTTTTCCCCAGATTCTTCATGTTCTCATTCATTTCTCTGCGTTCTGATTTACTCAGGAAGGAGGCTTTTTTCACATCGATCCCAAACCTTTCAGCTTTATAATCGTTATCAGATCTTAAAAACACCTGGACTCTGGCATTGCTGAGCTGGTGGTTTTCTTTAGCATTGGCTTTAAACTTTTCAAGGATTTCTTCAGCCGATAACTGTTTGTCAAATAATAAGACTTCGTCCAGTTCATAGGTTGCAGGCTTCAAACTTATCACCTGGTTGTCTGTAAAATCCTTTACAGGAATTTCAAGCGTCTCAAAGCCCATGGATGAGAAAATGAGAGGAGAGTCAGTATCTGTTGTTTTATGCTGAAGTATAAAATAGCCTTCAGCATTGGAAATCACCCCGTAATTATCTCCAAGCTGCACCGTAACAAAGGGAATACCCTGCTGTTTACCGGCTTCAACCACACGACCCCGAAGGCTTTGAGCAGAGAGTGAAACGCCAGATATAAACATAAAAAGAGCAAGAGTAAGGCTAGATTTCATGAGTTTGGTTTTGAGTAAGACGCTGGCAATGAGTCTTTGTTACAGGAAAATTTTCTCTTTCAAAATTAAAAGAGTCAGGAATCCTGAGTTTTTTTAGCATTTTCTGATTTTATTTTTCAGTAAAGACCTATTAAAAACAGCCTTCTAAAAAACATGTATTTTAGCAGTTTTTTTAGTGAATTTCCTTATTTTGCTAGTTGTTTTTAATAAAAACCGAACTTTTGTCTCTTAAATCAGTATTATGGAATTACCAAATCTACAATTAGAAGGCCCAGTAAAATTAAGTGATTTCCCCACTGAACTCAGTCACAATTCCAGCAAAAAGCCCTTAAAAAAGAAACTCAAGAAGGAAAGAAAGAAACTCGGGGAGATGCAAAACACACTCTATGCCCATGGAAAATATTCAGTGCTCATTTGCATACAGGGAATGGACACCTCGGGTAAAGACAGCCTGATACGCGAAGTCTTCAAAGACTTCAACGTGAGAGGGGTCATTTCCTACAGTTTTAAGAAGCCCTCAGAGCAGGAGATCAATCATGATTTTCTCTGGAGACATTATAAGGCCTTGCCAGCTCGTGGCAAATACGGGGTGTTTAATCGCTCGCATTATGAAAATGTCCTGATTTCGAGAGTCAAGCCCGAAATCGTTTTGAATGAAAAGATTCCGCATATCAACAGTTTAGAAGACATGACCCCCGCTTTTTGGAACAACAGACTGGAGCAAATCAACAATTTCGAAAAGACCATTCACCAGAATGGCTGCATCATATTCAAGTTTTTCCTGCATATTTCCAAAGACGAACAAAAAAGCAGGCTCCTGAGGCGGCTGAACAAACCCAGTAAAAACTGGAAATTTTCACCGGAAGATCTTAAAGACCGTGAACTTTGGGATGAGTACACACAGTATTATGAAGAAGCTATTTCTGCCACGTCAAAGCCACATGCTCCCTGGTATGTTATTCCTGCAGATTCGAAGCCTCACGGCCGATTACTGGTGGCTAAAACCATACGGGAACGCATGGAGAAGTATACCGATATTCAAAATCCAAGTCTGCCCGATGAGCTTCAGGATCAGATTTCGACTTATAAGCAGCAGCTGAAGGATTCTTAGCCAGTGGCTTTGATACATTTCGACTCCGCTCAATGCATCGCTTTTTTTCTAACGAAAAATTACCCGCCTGCCTCGCTAGCAAAGAGAGGTGTGCCAGCAGTTTTGATCGGGAGGTATCGAAATGATCCTAAGGGTTCAGGTTTACTTTTGCTAAGGTCTTTTTAAGAACTAGTTAATTCAATTTTAATAGCTAATGTCATTGGGGGGTGCTCAAAATACTTAGATTTACACCGTGAAAGATTTCAAAGACATAGTATCGATTTTTTCTGTATTAGGCTTAGGCCTGCTGCTATTATTTTCACCATGTAATTTCAGAAACTTCATTCAGGCAGAACTTGGTGTCGAACAGACCCAGGTGTCCAGTAAAAGTCAGTCGTTTGCTCCACAGCTCAGTTGCCAGACCCAGAACATCGCTCAAGCCAAAACTGCCATTAATAAGTTGGATATAAATCAATTTACTGGTGCTGCAAGCCTCAATTTCAGCCCTGATTTTGATGCTACTTTCCCTCAAGCCTCTATTCAAAACGGATATATAAGACCTAATTTGGTCTCTTCAGTGCCATTGTATATTCTTTTCAACAACTTCAAAATTTACCTGTAGTTTTTGATGATCAGGAAAAATAGTTAACTCATCACATGACAATTTTTGATAGTCTGCTATAGAAAGTCATTTTCTTTCAGTCTCGAGCATCTCTAACAAAATCCTGAATGAGCTTTGTGTGTATTGAGTTACTATTTGCTAAAATAACATTGTCTATTTTAAAACAAATACAAATCATTTTCAATGAACTCTAAACTTAGTACTCAGGAGGTAAGCTACATTTCTGTTGTCTTACTCCGGGTGATGCTTAGCTTCATATTTATAGTAGCCAGCATCAGTCACTTTATCAATACCCGAAAAACAATCAATAGAATGCAGAATGCCCAGATGGGCTTCTTGGGAGAGCTTTTGGGAACACCCAAAATTGCGGTAATTTTATCTGGAGTCCTCATGCTTATTGCCGGCACTGCTTTGCTAATAGGCTTCAAAACCAGAATTGCAGCACTTATTCTCATCGCTGTCTTAATTCCCATTACTCTCACCGTTCAGGTAGGTCAGGTGGAAAGCATAGGACCGCTTTTCAAAAATATAGGCCTGCTCGGCGGACTCTTATTCTTCAGTATAAATTCAAATTTAACTCAAAACCGATGAAATATTCAATAATACACCTAACAGTTTTACTCCTTCTTGTGCTAGGAACAAATGAGATGAAAGCCCAGGATCATAACTCAGATCAACATAATTATGTGGTTGTGTCCAAAAACATAAAACAACTTAAACCGATACTGATGACCGCTGCTTCACTCGTTGAAGAGGACGGTGAAAACTACGGCAAATTCCATGTTGTTTTTTGTGGAAAAACCGTGAGTGATATGCCCGATAACGCTGATTTCAAGGCGCTTTTAAATCAGGCTGAGAAGCAACACGTCAGGGTTGTAGCCTGTGGATTATCGCTCAGTAAATTCAGTATAAGCCCAGATCAGCTACCCGACACACTGGAAATTGTGGGCAATGGCATTTTATACGGATTTCAACTCAAGAAAAAAGGATTTATATCCCTAAGCATTTAATCTGAAGCACATGAAAGCTATACATATCAAAAATGACGCAGGCTTATTAACGCTTGCGCTTCGGCTTGTGGTCGGATGGACTTATTTCTCGGCCCTTTGGCGACGAACGATTTTAGCCGATAAACTCGATCCGGAACAGGCGGGCTACATCGGTGAAAAATTCAATCATTTTCTGCCCAATGCTTTGGGTATCAAACCTATCATTCAGTACCTGGTAGAACATCCGGATGTGCTGTGGATCAATATGGTCATCTTCACTGTAATAGAGGGTATTGTAGGCCTGTTTATTATGTTTGGACTCTTTACACGCCTGATGAGTATAGGTGTATTTGGTCTGGCGATGGGCATCCTGCTGGGCTCAGGCTGGATCGGTACAACCTGCCTGGATGAATGGCAAATCGGGGTGCTTGGAATTGCTACCGGCTTTGTTTTGTTCTTAACGGGGAGTGGTAAATATTCCCTGGACAACTATCTGATGAAAAACAACTTCAGTCTGACCAAGACAAAGGGCTTTGCCTGGTTAGGTTCCGGTGTTCTGCCTATTCGAGAGCGTGTTTTCCCAAAAGTAGTGTTGCTAGGATCGCTTTTGATCCTTGGGATGACGCTGATGACGAATCAGGTGTTTCACGGCGGTTTATGGGGAACTTTACACAACAAATCGGTGAAGCCAAAACTTGAAATTACGGAGACGATGATGAGCCACGAAGCCATAAGTTTTGATGTCTTTAGGACTGAAGGCGTAGACGTTTACGGGGCCTGGATCATCGGCATAGAAGTATTCGATGCGCAACAGCAAAGCGTTTTAAGCTATACTCAAACGGATTTAGCTACAATGGGAGACGACTGGATCTCCAATTATTATGTGGCCAAAGTCAAACCCGGCGCCCATAGTTTGGTGGTGCCGCTGGGAGCCAAAGCCAGGCTGTCCTTAAGCGATCCAGTATTGCGGGACTTACCCACAGGAAATTACACCCTGAGGATCACAGACATAAGCGGGGCTTCCTGGGAACAGGAGGTAAGTAAACTATAAAGCTTTGACCCTGTAAAAAAAAAGTCTCAATGCCGAGCTGATCCGGTATTGGGACTTTTTGGGTTTGAGGTGTTTGCGTATGTATAGAAATGACGGTGTTTGTGGCTTCGGCCTGACTCAGCCACCCAGCACTTTCAGAGTCTGATAGTTTTATGATCGTCTTCGTCTTAGTTTAAGTCTTCGTCTACGTTTTTTATCAAAAATCAAACATCCTCAATCCATAACCTCCAAGCCTCCAACTTACTTCCTTGCTCTATGTTCTTTTCTCTATTTTCATAAACCAAAAAACAGCAACCGGAAATCAGCAACCGGAAATCAGCATTCAAAAATCCCCACTCACTACTACCCTCTACCAGTCTCCACGCTACAGGAAAAAACGGTATTTCTCCGTTTGACAGGCCAGGGAAGAAGCTTGTTGAAGATGTTTAGACCTGCTTAGCTTTCTAAGACGAGGCTTCGTAAATAAAAATCTCCTCAATATCCATTTTAAAAAAACGGGCAAGTTTTATGGCCAATATCAAACTCGGGTCAAACTTTTCCTTTTCTATGGCATTGATGGTTTGCCGGGAGACTTCTACGGCTTTGGCCAGCTGTTCCTGGGTAAGGTCATTTTGTGCACGTAAAACCTTGAGTGTGTTTTTCATGCATATCTGTTTCTGTTGATCAATAAAGTAACAAAGTAGGTAACCCCAATAAATCCTACCAGAAAGCCTATTTCTGCATCCATAGGAATAAGGTTGGTTGTATCCAGGGCAGAGTAGGTAATTCCCACAATGACACTCAGTCCCAGAGTGATGCCGAGCGCCTCGAGCTGAATCTTGCGCTGCAATTCGTCCATGCTGTTGAACAAATCCCGATTGGCAATAATCATGGCAATGCCGTTGACGAGGTTTAAGCCTACAAAGAGGATAGTAAGCAACCGGTGATCATCCCAAATGTACTTGGGTCCAAAGGTGGCCAGGGCAAGCGTAGCTACCCAGGACCAGGTCCATCCCGCTAAGTTTAAAATTTTTTTCCTGCGATTTTCCATTTTAAAAAGTCATTAAGATTATACATTATGTAAATAAGACTTTACAAAAATATATCAATAATTTGAAATGTAAAGTTTATTTTACATTAATTTTTAAATTAAAACCAAAATGACTGGTTTTACTACATTTTCATCCGATGGGGTACTTGATACAGGACCGATTTAAGAGATAAATCGGGTAATTTCCAAAGATTAACGACTACAAATTTTCATTTTTTAGGCAAATTTTTCAAAATATCATCTACAGAGGCTCGCTGATTATAATCCGGATTGAAGTGTTTATACACGATTTCACCCTGGGTATTGAGGATATAGGTAGCCGGTACGGGTAGAATGGCCTTTTGGCTTGTATTCGTTTCGCTTATTGAGGCTTTTAGATTTGTTTTGATCATGTCCTGATATTCCTCAGTGACTTTAAAAAGCACATCAAAAGCCTGCATAACAGACCCGTCCGTATCGGACACCACCGTAACATTCAAACCCGTTTCCTTTTTTGTGGTTTCTATGTTTTCATAAGTTTCCGGTGTTACGGCCAGAAGACTGGCTCCTGTTGCTTTAAGCTCATCGCTCCGTTCCGAAAATTCAGATAAATAGCGATTACAGGACGGACACCAGTAGCCTCTGTAAAAAATAATGACCAAAGGCTGGTCTTTATATAGCGAAGCCAGGCTCACCTGCTCTCCCGCAGAGGTGGTCATTTGGAGCTCTGGGGCTTTATCCCCTGTTTCCAGACCTTTAGGCTGATTCGTATCGCTTATGCCAAATTGCTTAAGAGACCGGGGTTGTGTTACTAAAGGATTTGTTTTTACTTCCTCAGATGAATCCTGAACGCTGTTTTGTTTACAGGCACTCAGGCACAGCAGAAGAGACAGAAAAAATAAAGGTGTTTTCATGAGTTGAGGTTTATTAGATAAGCTCAAAGGTTTAGGCCATGCAAAGTACTAAATTCAACAGGACTTTTTTGTTAAACGAGAAAAGGGACAGGCCTGCCTCAATCAAAATGGATTCTGATGAGTTCTACGCGCAGAAAGCAGTCGCAAAGCTTTTAAAAGGCACAGACTTTTAGTGAGGTCGCAAAGTCAGGACGTCCTTTTAAGCCGTCAACAGGATGAAGCTAAGGGCCTTAGAGATTTTAATTCAACTCCTGTATTAAACCTGCCTGACAGCATCACGCAGGCCCGTTCAGAAGAAAAAAATCAGATGTATTGTTTGAGTTGATCAAGTCGTTTCCTGAAGTTGACCTGGGTGATGAGCAGGCCAATAAGGATGACGGCGAGGCCTAACAGGTCCCAGACTAAGATCGCATCCCCAAACATAAGCCAGGCCATGAGCATGGTGACCGGCGGACCGAGATAAAACAAACTCGCTACTTTTGTGGCACTCATCCGCTCAATGAGCTTCCACATGAGCAGGTAGGCCAGGAGGGAGACTCCTGCGATAAGCCAGGTGAGGGTGAGTATAAACTCAGGAGTCCACCGGGTTTCTAAATTTTCGACCACCACTGCCGGAAGGAGTAAAACGCCTGTGGTCCCCAGGCATTGGTAAAAGAGGGATAAGGCCATAGGTAATTTAGTTATGCTGCTGTTCAGTTCCCTGTGGCGCCGGTATAAACTGGCTATGGTCATGGCAATGACAGCGCCAAACGGAAGGAAATAGGCCCAAAACGCAGAGGAGTTTTCCATGTCGATTCTATACGCGACACTTAAAACGACACCCAAAAAACCAATACCCAGACCCAGCCACTGCCGGGTGGAGGTATGTTCTCCCGTCACCCAGCCCGATAAAGCACCCGTGGCCAGGGGCTGCAAGGCAATGATGAGGGCCACGATTCCTGCAGGCACAGCCTTTGCGATGGCAAGCAGTGCACAGGACAGCCAGACGCCATGAGCCAAAATCCCGACCAGAAAGCTGGGTTTGGCCTGTTTCCATCCTATCCATTTCAAACGTCCTCTAAAACTCAAAAACAGACCCAGAAGCAGTGTTAAGCCCAGATAACGCCAGAACAGCTGGGTAAATGGGTCAGCATAGCGCAGGCCATACTCAGCCCCTACGAACCCGGAATTCCAAAAGAGCACAAATCCCAGTACCAGTAAAAGAGTTTTTTTAGTCATCAGACTATGATACAATAGGTTGCAAGTTAAAAAGAATCTGTGTACCAGTCCGGATTGCACTCCAGATTTACATTCATCAGCCTTTGTCAAAGTCAAGGGTGAACGGTGAAGAGTGAACAGAAGAATCAGGAGTCACGAAACAGGACTTGGTTTCGATACGTCTTACACTTGCCTGCATTCTTCGGCAGGCAGTTACCCCGACTGTTATCGTCATCGTCTTCGTCTAAGTCTTTATCAAAAATCAGCAATCAGCAATCAAAAACCCCCAATCTCCAATCCCTACTCACTCACCACTACCCACTCACCACTCCTATCTCCAGTCTTCCCTTACTTCGACTTGGCTCAGTACAGGCTTGGGAAGAAGCTGTTGAAGGTGTTTTGACTTACATCCGGTTCCCTGATTCTTTACTTCGCGACGACAAAGTTTCCAAGCTCAACAGGACTTTTTAAGGTTTGTATTCCTGAGTAAGAATAGCCATGATGCTTATAATTCCATCCCGGTAATGCCCAATTCGTATGTTTTCATTTGGGCTATGCTGATTATTGTCATTATTGACCACCGGAACGGTAACTGCAGGGACATTCAGCGTACTTACAAATGGTGAAATAGGAATAGAACCCCCGGATGTCGGGATAATGACCGGGGAAGTATTGAAGGCACGCTCCAAGGCAGAGGTGAGCCATTCCCCAACGGGGGAATCGATATCGGTTTTGAAAGCATCGTAATTGAATTCATGGTTCATCTGTACGATTTTATCCATACTGAGTCTTTGCTCATCGTTGGGTGGACTGCTTAACACCGTATAGCCCTGCTGTTCGATATGAGATTGAATGCGTTCTATAAGTTTTGCAGGCTGAGAAGATTTCACCAGTCTGATGTCCAGTTCCGCAACAGCCTTATCGGGTACAATAGTGCGGGCTTCGTCACCCACCCAGCCCGATTTTAGGCCTCTAATGTTAAGCGATGGATACTGAATGGAAGCCTGTAGGAAACCTGCCACGCTATCGCGGGTGATGTAGCCAAGATCCTTTTTGAGCTGCACTTCATTGTCCGGCACGTTTTTGAGAGCGGCCATTTCGGCTGCTGAAATCGCCACACCCTCGTAATAGCCCGGAATGGCTACGCGTCCGTCTTCGGTGTAAAAACTAGCTAAAAGCTGAGATAACTGGCGAGCCGGGTTGGTAATGTAGTTGCCGTAATGACCGCTATGCTGAGAGCCTTTAGGGCCATAAGTGGTTAGCGTGAGCGTTTGAATACCCCGGGCTCCAAAGGATAAGGTCGGCCGATTGGTAGAATGCTGCGGGCCATCCAGGATGACCAGCATATCTGCAGCCAATTTCTCTTTATGCACCTTAACCGCTGCAGGTAAGTTGGGTGAGCCGAGTTCTTCTTCAAAATCGATGATGACTTTAAGATTGACTTTCGGAGTGATATCCGCCTGGTCCATAAGATCTATGGCTGACCACAGCATGGCAATGGGCCCTTTATCATCGGAGGTAGACCGGCCGTAGATTCGCCAGTCTGGATTTATAGAGTTTTGTAAAGCCGACCAGGGAAGGATTTCCCATTCGCCAAGAGCGGTTTGTTGTTTGAGAACCGGCTCATAGGGATTGGGCTGATTCCAGCGCTCAGGCTCCACCGGCTGACCATCGGCATGGGCGTAGAGGAGGAGGGTCGGCAAATCGTTTTGGGTGAAACGTTCGGCAAGAAGCAAAGGTGTCGCTTCTGTTTCCAGAACCCGGGTCTTAAATCCGCGAGTTTCAAACGCAGTCTGTGCATAATTCAGATTGGCCTGCACCTGCTGTTCAACAAGGCCGTTGTTTGGTATGCTGAGCCAGTCTTTCAGCAATTCTATCTTGTTCTGTAAAGCCTGATCGGCCAGTTTTTCAAGTCGGTCCTGATCCGGAGTCTGGGAAAAACCTGTACAACAGATCAGTAAACCTAAGGTAAGTGTAATGGATTTCATGGAGGCTGATTTTCAAATAAAGATACACGTTTTCTTCAATTAGAAAATGGCTTTGTTTTAAATACATCAGTTATTGGCGAGGACTCCGGCTTAGACAAAGGCTTTTTTGTAGGGTGAGGGGAATGCTTAAGGTTAACACCTGCCTGCCTACCTGCGTTTCTCTTGGAAGGCAGGCAGGCTCAGCTACCAGCCTTTGTCAAAAGTCAAGGGTGAAGGTTGAAGGTTGAATAGAAGAATCAAGAGACAGGAACCACGACTATTCTAGAACTCAATTATACAAAATCTCGATAAAATTAAAGTTTTCATTCTTTTTTGCATCGCCCAAAAAAGAACCAAAAAACGCTAGGCTTATTTTTATGTCTTTTAAAACTACAAAAGCGGCTCCTCCACGCAAAGCAAACCGTTTCACTAGTGCTTTGCTCCTCATCCTAGCTTCACCACTTTCTTGTTTTATTACATCCATAAAAAGTAGGCCATCATTGAAATTCTAACTTCAAATTATATATTCTTTTTAGTTCATCGCCAGTCTTTGTCAAGGGTCGACAGTGAACGGCGAGCAGAAGAAGCAGGGTGTCAGGAAACAGGAAACACGAAACACGACAGGCGAGTAGTGAGTAAAAATAGAGAAAAGAACAGGGAACATAGAGAAACGACAAATTAGCAACTAAAAACGAATCAGGGAACAAGAAACAGGAGCCAGAAAACAGGACTTAAGGTAAAAAAAGAGGAATGCCATTAAAACTTTTATACCTATTTTTATCTGATTCAAAATCAATTTTATGAAAACCCTGGTCCTTTGTTTTCTACTCCTTTTAGGAGCTGTAGTTTCTGCGCAACAGCAAACCTCCGAAATGAGCTTTGCGATATCGGTTTCCGAAGAAGTGAAAGCCGTTTTCCAGCCTGAGGGTCGCTTGTTTATCTACGTTTCTGAAGCTGAAGAGCCTGCACCCAGATTTTCTTCGGTTTTTGGTGGGGGACAGAGTTTTGCTAAAAACATTCAAGGATGGGACAGCAGTCAGGTGCTTAACTTAGAGGGAAACGATGAGCTGATCACCACAGCAGACTGGGATTTTAATTCTGTACCTGAAGGGGACTATTTCGTTCAGGTGCTTTGGAAGCAAAATGACGAATCGCGAAGCAATACGCCACATAATTTGTACAGTAAACCTGTATTTATTCAGTTGCAAGACAACCAAAACGTGGATATTGCCTTATCTGAAATCATCCCTGAACGCAGCCTCGTCAGTCATGATTTAGTGAAGTTTTTCACCTTCGAAAGTGAAGTGCTTTCCAAGTGGTGGGATAAATCTGTTTCTTTAAAAGCCTCTGTATTGTTACCTTCGGGATATACCGGGAATCCCGATCAAAAATTTCCTGTGCGTTACAATATTGGAGGCTACGGATCGCGCTACACCCGCGTTAATGCTTTAGCAGAGGATTCTGAATTTATGGACTGGTGGACAGGTCCTGAAGCTCCACAAATCATTACGGTATTTTTAGATGGCGAGGGGCCTTTTGGCGATCCCTATCAGCTGGATTCTGAAAACAGCGGTCCTTATGGAGAAGCTTTGATCTCCGAATTGATTCCTCGCGTTGAAAAGGAATTCCGAATATCAGGCACGGCTAAAACCCGGTTTTTAGATGGTTGTTCCACAGGCGGATGGGTTTCCCTGGCTCTGCAATTGTTTTACCCGGAACAGTTTAATGGCTGCTGGTCTTACAGTCCGGATCCTGTAAGTTTCCGGCATATGCAGCTGGTGAATATTTATCAGGATGACAATGCCTTCTACAACGCTGCAGATTACCTGATTCCAAGCATGAGAGATGTCTATGGAAATCCCAGGTTTTCAATCCAACAGGAAATCACCGATGAAAATGTCCAGGGCTATTCCAATACCTATACGACTTCCGGCGGCCAGTGGGGCGGATGGAATGCGCTCTATAGCCCCAAAGACGAAGATGGCTTGCCACAACCGCTTTTTGACCATGAGACCGGAGTTATAGATTCTACTGTTGCGGCCCATTGGGAGAATTACGACTTACTGAAATACACCCGGGCTAACTGGCCGAGTCTGGGTCCGAAAATTCAGGATAAGATTTACATCTGGATGGGTGATATGGATAATTTCTACCTCAATAACGCGATGCGTTTGTTTGAGGCCTATTTAAGTGAAACGGCAGCTCCTGAATCCAACGCCGAAATTGTCTTTTCTCCCATGAAAGGCCACTGTACGGAGTACTCGCATCGAAAGGTTTTGGAACAAATTCAAAAAAGACTGCTTGCACTGGAGGCGGTGGAAACAGAGAAATGATGGTGGCTACGATACATTCCAACCAGAGCGTTGGATACTACATTTGAATATTTCTAGATTATTGAGCTTTAAATAGAATGTACTCGTTTAAATTGAAGTTCTCATTCTTTTTTGCATTGACCAAAAAAGAATCAAAAAAGTCTAGGCTTATTTTTATGTCTTTTAAAACTACAAAAGCGGCTCCTCCACGCAAAGCAAACCGTTTCACTAGTGCTTTGCTCCTCATCCTAGCTTCACCACTTTCTTGTTTTAATCATTCCATAAAAAATAGGCCATTATTGAAATTCTAATTTGAAATTATATATTCTCTTTAATTTTATCACCGGCTTTTGTCTAAAGTCAAGGGTGGATAGTGAAGAGTGAACAGAAGAAATAAGAGTCAGGAACCACGAACCACGACAGGCGAGTAGTGAGTTGATAGTAAAAATAGAGAAAAGAACAAGGAGCATAGAGAAACGACAAACTAGTAACTAATGACGAATCAGGAAACAAGAACCAGGACTTGGCTTCGAGACATCCCGACGAAACATTATTTGTCACCCTGTCCCGAAGCGTCGGGATATTTCAGGGTCTATGTTTAAGTTAATAAAGCGGCTTAAATAAGTCCACTTTCTTGTTGCAGCTAGGCCTACCTGCGTTTTTCCGCCACAGGCGGACCCTCAGCCACCAGCACGTTCAGAGTCCAATAGTTTTTATTATCGTCTAAGTCTTCGTCTTGGTCTAGGTTTTTTCTCAAAAATCTCCAATCCACAATCCCCAATCAAAAATCTCCAATCTGCAATCTCCAATCCCCACTCCCGCACCCAAATGAAGGCGGTGGAAATTTTAGGCTTTTAGATAAAAAGCATATTTTTATCCTCTCTTAGCGGAGCCGGGGGCCGCTGCTTAAATTCACACCCATTCAAGCTTTAAACACATGAATCAGGATATTTTAATTAAAAACGCTAGCATCATCAACGAAGGACGCTCTGTCGTTGGCGATGTGCGGATTTCAAACGGACGCATTCAGAAGATCGGAACTTTAGAGAGTGAGGCGGCAGACCGGGTCATTGATGCCACGGGCAAGGTCTTACTGCCGGGAATTATCGACGCGCAGGTGCATTTCAGAGATCCGGGACTGACGCATAAAGCCGATTTATACACCGAAAGCAAAGCGGCGGTGGCCGGCGGAGTCACCTCCTTTATAGACATGCCCAACACCGTCCCCAATACCCTAAGCCTGGAACGCCTGCAGGAAAAGTTTGACCTTGCGGCCGGGAAGTCCCTGGCCAACTACTCCTTTTTCCTGGGGGTAAACGGCGATAATATCGATGAGGTCCTTGCGATGGATACCAGTCAGCTGATCGGCGTGTCGGACGATGGCCTGTACTTTACCAAAAAAGGAAATCTGCTGGCCGACAGCCCTGAAAAAATGGAAAAGCTGTTTGCCAACTGCAAGTCCATCATCGCCATACACTCCGAAAAAGAAGAAATCGTGGAGGCCAACGAAGAGGCCTTTAGAGAAAAATACGGCGAGGACCTCCCGGCTAAGTTTCATCCGCTCATCCGAAGTGAACGCGGCTGTTACGAAGCTACCGAACGCGCCATTGCCATCGCTGAAAAGCATAAGGCCAGGCTGCATATTCTCCACCTGACGACCGAAGCGGAGACCCACCTCTTTCGGAACGATATTCCGCTACAGGAAAAGAATATCACCACCGAAGTCTCGGTGCATCACCTGTGGTTTTCGGACCGGGATTATGAGCGCCTGGGCATGCGCATCAAATGGAACCCTGCCATCAAGACCGAAGCAGACCGAAAAGGCCTTTTAAAAAGCTTGCTTGAGGATAAAATTGACCTGATCACCACCGACCACGCCCCGCATACGCTCGAGGAAAAGGAGCAGACCTATTTCAAATCCATGTCGGGAGCCCCCATGGTACAGCACTCGCTGAACTGCATGCTGGAGTTTTATAAACAGGGTCTCATTTCCCTGGAGAAACTCGTGGAGAAGATGTGCCATAATCCGGCGATTCTCTACGACATGACCCACCGCGGCTATATCCGCGAGGGCTATTATGCCGACCTGGTCCTGGTCGATCTGGACAGCCCCTGGACGGTAGCCAAAGACAATATTCTTTACAAATGCGGTTGGTCGCCGCTGGAAGGTACCCCCTTTCAGACCCAGGTGACCCATACCTTTGTCAATGGGAATCTTATCTACGACTCGGGGACCTTTCACGAACAGGCCTACGGGCTGCCCATCGCCTTCGGGTCTAAATCGAAGTAACTTCTATGAGCATTATCTCCAATGACATACAAAAAGCCATTAGCCTCTTAAACCAGGAGGAGGTAGTGGCTATTCCTACAGAGACCGTCTACGGACTGGCAGGAAATATTTACAGTGAAAAAGCCATCCGAAAGATTTTTGACGTCAAGCAAAGGCCCTTATTCAATCCCTTAATCGTTCATGTGCATGCCGTCGATCAGCTGGGGGCGCTGGTGAGTGAATTTCCCGAAAAAGCCCGACTGCTGGCCGACGCCTTCTGGCCGGGTCCGCTGACCCTGATTCTCAAGAAAAAACCAACTGTTCCCGATCTGATCACGGGAGGCAAGAACAGTGTGGCAGTGAGAATCCCGAGGCATCCCGTAACCCTGGAGCTGCTGCGGCAGCTGGATTTTCCGCTGGCGGCCCCCAGTGCCAATCCCTTTAACCGGATTAGCCCAACGTCTTCCTCGCATGTGGAAGCCTATTTTAAGGACCGCCTCAAGCTGGTGCTGGAAGGGGGTGAGTGTCAGGCGGGCATTGAATCCACCATTATCGGTTTTGAAGACGGGGAGCCCGTGCTCTACCGACTCGGTTCCATCGCGGTGGAGGAGATCGAGGAGGTGGTGGGCCCGCTCAGCATCCGGAACAAAAAGGAACATGCCCCCGAGGCGCCGGGTATGCTGGCCAAGCATTACGCCCCGCAAACCAAGACCCTCCTGGTAGAGGATATCGACAGTTTTCTACAAAATACCGACTATGCCAGGATAGGCGTTATAAGTTTCTCTGAGAAAATAAAAAGCCTGGCAGGGGAGCGGGTGCAGGTGTTATCGCCGGCCGGAGACCTCAAAGAAGCGGCTTCTAACTTATACAGCGCACTGCACAAGCTGGACAGTCTGGGTCTGGATATTATCGTCGCCCAGAGGTTCCCGGAGGAGGGGCTGGGGAAATCCATCAACGACAGGCTGGAACGCGCCACCTCTTCATAATCTTCTAGTATGCCGAAGGCCGTATTTCAAGACAGAAAACTGCTCATCGCCACCAAGCATGGCAAGGAAAAAGTCATAGCGCCCATTCTGGAAGCCGCTTTGGGGGTGGAGTGCATCGTTAATGAGGACTTCGACACCGACAGCCTGGGTACCTTTACCGGGGAAGTGGAGCGTGAGCTGGACCCGGTGGCCAACGCCAGGCAAAAATGCCTGATGGCCATGGCGCAGAGCAACTGCGACCTGGGCGTGGCCAGTGAAGGCTCGTTTGGACCGCATCCCTCGCTGTTTTTCGTGAATGCCGATGATGAGTTCCTGATGTTTATAGATCAAAAAAACAAGCTGGAGATTATCGCCCGGGAGCTGAGTATGGATACCAACTTCAACGGACAGGAGGTCCGCAGCCAGCAGGAACTCAACGATTTTTGTGAGCGTGTCAAGTTTCCCTCGCATGCGGTGATTCTGCGCGCGTCCAAAACCGATACCGCTCAGCTGGTTAAAGGTATAACCGACACCGCTCGGCTGGAGGAAGCCTTTTATACACTACTTAAAACCACCGATACTGTCTACGCCGAAACCGATATGCGGGCGATGTACAACCCCACCCGGATGCAGGTCATACAGACTGCAGCCCGGAAACTGGCAGACAAGATAAAGTCCTGCTGCCCCGGCTGTGAAACGCCTGGCTTTGGCATCACCACCGTGAAACCCGGTTTAGCCTGTAAACTCTGCGGCTCCCCCACCAAATCCACCCTTAGTCATGTCTATGTGTGCCAGGACTGCGAGTATACCAAGGAAGTTAGGTATCACCACGGGAAAACCTTCGAAGACCCGATGTACTGCGATTATTGCAATCCCTAGAAATTAACGAGATGAAGCTTTAATAAAAATAACCTTGGTGTGGGCAGGGGACTGGGTTTTCGTTTTAATTATTTTGAAAGATATTTGAATTCTTATTAAAGCTAAAATTGCCTTTAACAAAAAGAATAACTTGGATTAAACTTATCAATAATGCTTTTAATGTTTAATTTGCTATTTTAATTTTAATATTATGAATTTTTCAGGTCACGATACTTTCCATTGCCGATTATTTTGGCTAAAAAAAGGTTACGATTACGTTTCAAATGAACAAAAGTTTAAAGATGATTCTGGAGTTGACTTGGGAGTTGGTCGTAATATGGTTAACTCAATTAGGTTTTGGTTAAAGTCTTTTGGAGTAATTGATGATGCTTATAAAGTAAACGGTTTTTATAGACATATTTTTGATGATGAAGGTTTTGATCCATATCTAGAAAACGAGGCAACTTTATGGCTGTTGCATTATAAGTTGAATGAATTAAATCATTCAACTATCTACAGAATTTTATTTGGTGAATTGAGAATGCAAAGACCTGAATTTACCAGAAAGAACTTTGTTGATTATACTCGAAGTCTAGATCCAAAGCAAAATAAAAAAACACTTGAAAAAGATTTTTCCGTTTTTCTAAGAATGTATCTAGAAAATCATAAAGATCTAAATGATGGTTACAGTGGTTTATTGACTGAATTGAATCTTGTGAGGGAAATAGGGAAAACTCATAGTGGCGAGCAGTTATATCGAATTGAAAACCCTTCCCAAGAAGAAATACCAGATGAAATTATATTGTATTGTATCTTGAGTAATGAAGACTACGGTAAATCGATTAGCTTCAATAGCTTGTACAACAATCAAAATGGGGTTGGTAAAATTTTCTGCCTAGATAAAGATATACTTGAAACTAAGTTAATTGAGATAAGTGAAAAATTTAAAGGCGTAACTTACAACAGTGAGGCAGGAGTAAAAGAACTTCAATTTAAATCTGATGTTAATGCCATGGACATCATTAAAAACTTCTACAATGCATAAATCAATTTCTACTAATATAATCAGAGACGAACAGGGAAGTTTAAATTATATAGTTACCCCAAATGCTGAAGAAACTTTTGAAAACATCTTTTCTAATATAAACAAAGGTTACCACTCATTCAATTTGATCGGCTCATTTGGAACTGGAAAATCTTCTTTTCTGTTAGCTTTTGAACAAACACTTACCAATAAATTAAATCACTTTCAATCTCAAAATAATTACAATTCTGAATTTGTAAAAATTATTGGTGATTATAAGTCATTTAATCAAGCTTTAAATGAAGAATTTGATATTGAAAATGATCATGATGGAAATCAGAAGTTGTTTGATAAAATTTTCCAACGTTATGAAAACATAACCGAAAAAAATGGACATCTATTTATACTTGTTGATGAATTTGGAAAATTCTTAGAATATGCTGCAAATGAATCTCAAGAAAAAGAAATCTATTTTATTCAAAAACTTGCAGAGTTCGTCAACAAAGCAGACAGAAATATTATTCTAATTACTTCTATTCACCAAAGTTTAGAATCTTACGCACATAATCTTAAAAATGAGCAAATTCAGGAATGGAGAAAAGTAAAAGGTAGATTCATAGACTTAACTTTTAATGAACCTGTAGAACACTTGGTTCATTTAGCTTCAAATTATATTAATTATAGAGGGGAATTAAAACATGATTTAACTTGGAAATTAGTAGAGAAGTATCAAATATTTAATACTCGTATCGAAAACTTCCATAATATTGAACCCAAGCTTTTTCCTTTAAATGCGATTAGTGGTCTTGTTGTTGCAAAAGCCTTGCAGACTTATGGACAAAATGAACGTTCATTATTTACTTTTTTGAATTCTTCTTCTTTTGAAAATTTCAAGCAAGAAAACAAATCGTTTAGAATATCTGATGTTTATGATTATTTATTACAAGATTTTTATAACTACATAAACAGCAAATCAAATCCAGATTTTTCAAATTGGAGTAGTATAAAATCATCTTTAGAACGCGTTGAAAATTTTGAGTCTCATCAAAGATTAATTAGTGAAAAGCTAATTAAAACAATTGGTCTGCTTAATGTCTTTTGCAGCAAAGCAGCTATTTTAAACAGTGATTTTTTAAAAGAATACTTCGATAGTAAACTCAAAAAGGATCATATTCTTGCTAATTTAGAATTGCTTGAAAAGCATAAAGTAATACGCTTTAGTAAATTTGATAATTCATATAAACTTTTTGAAGGCACTGATTTAGATATTGAATCTGCAATTTCTAAAGCAGAAAATAAAGTGATAGGTTTAAATTTAGTTGGAAAACTAAATAGCTATTTTAATTTCCCTGTTCTGTTGGCAAAGTCTGTTTCTTACAAGTTTGGTACGCCAAGACTTTTTGAGTTTAAGCTAACTGAGGAACCAATAAATGAAAAAGCAGAAGGTCAAATAGATGGTTTTATTAATCTGGTTTTCAATGTTGATAATTTTAACCAAGAGAAAGTTCTAGAGTATTCTAGTCAAAACCCTACACTTTACGGTTATTTTAAAAATACAACGGGCATTAAAGAAACACTTTTGGAAATTGAAAAAACCAATGAAGTTTTAAAAGAAATGCGTGATGAGAATGATAGAGTTGCAATACGAGAATTACAGTCAATCGTAAAAAGCAATGAGAATCTCTTAAACCATTATGTTATTAATAGCCTTTATACTGATAGAGTAAATTGGTTTGCAAATGGCGAACCCCTGAATATTCAGAATAAGAAAGAATTCAATAAAATTTTATCAAAAATTGCTGAAGCAACTTACACACAAACTCCTGTTTTACAAAACGAATTGTTCAATAGACATAAAACATCGGGTTCTATTTCTTCTGCTAGAAAAAACTTATGGAATGCCATAACCCAATTTGAAGATAAAGAAGATTTAGGTTTTCCTAAAGATAAATGGCCAGCTGAGAAGACGGTATATTACTCGTTATTAAAACGTAGTGGAATTCATCAAGAAATAAATGGTAAATATGCTTTTCAAAAACCTACACAGGACGATATCATGCCTTTGTGGAAAATAAGTGAAGAATTTTTAGACGATGCTAAAACTTCTAAAAAGAAACTAACAGATTTTGAAGATGTATTAAGTAAAGCTCCTATCAAACTTAAAAAGGGAGTAATCGATTTTTGGATTCCTATTTTTCTTTTTATCAAACGTGGAGATTTTGCACTTTATAACGATAATGGTTTTGTACCGGTTATAGATGAGGTCGTTCTATATCAACTGACTCGAAATCTTAAAGAATATTCCTTAAAAAGCTTCGAGTTAAATGATTTAAGGTTAAGCCTTTTTAATAAATATAGAGATTTTTTACAGCAAGAAAATACAGATGAATTTAGCACAGATTCATTTATTGAAAGCATCCGACCTTTATTGATTTTTTACAGGGATTTACCTGAATACAATAAGAAAACTAAGACAATTTCAAAGGAAGCTATTCAACTCAGAGATGCAATAAGCAAAGCAAGAGATCCTGAGCAAACTTTTTTTGAAGAATTTCCTAGTGCTTTAGGCTATTCGCTACAAGAGTTAACTAAAAGCGATGAGCTTTTTGAAAATTATATCATTGATTTTCAAAATAGAATCCAAGAAATTAAAACTTCATTTGATGATTTACTAGATCGTTTTGAGCTTTTTATATGCGATGAAGTTATTGGTGAGAGACTTAGTTTTGGAAACTATCAGAAGAAACTTAAAGACCGTTTTAGTGCCGTTAAAGAACACCAAGCATTAACTCGGCACAAAGTATTTTTAATGCGAATTAACTCAGCATTAAACGACAGAAATAGCTATCTAATGTCATTAAGTCAAGCCTTAATTAACAAAGGTCTTGATAAAATTGATGATAAAGATGAACTGCTTTTAAAAGAGAGGTTTCTTAGTATAGTAAATGAATTGGATAATTTAGTCGATTTACATAAGTTAAAACCAAAGGCAGATGAACGTGTGGCTAAATTACAAATCACAAGTTTGGAAGATGGTGGAAAAGAACAAACCATTAGAATTAATAAAAATCAAGAGAAAGAGATAGAAGAAGCAGCTGTAGAGATTTTATCTAGTTTGAATAAACACAAAAAAATTAAATTACCTATCTTGCTATCCATCTTAGAAAAAGAATTAAAAAATGGCTAAAACAAGACACTTGTTAGGGATTTCGGGCGGTAAAGATAGTGCGGCTTTAGCAATTTATCTAAACGATAAATACCCACAATTTGATTTTGAATACTATTTCTGTGATACAGGAAAGGAGCTTGATGAAACCTACCAATTGATCAACAATCTGGAATCTTATTTAGGGAAGAGCATAAAGAAACTTGAAAATCCTGATATTGATAGTACAGGTGATAATCCATTTGACTTTTACTATAAATCTTTTCGGGGTTATTTGCCATCTCCACAAGCGCGTTGGTGTACAGCCTTGATGAAACTAAAACCTTTTGAGAATTTTGTAAACGGTGATGATGCTGTTTCTTATGTTGGCATTCGTGGCGATGAAGAACGTGAAGGTTATATTTCTAAAGAAGCAAATATCCAATCTATCTTTCCATTTAGAAAAAATATTTGGAGTAGTGATGTTATGACTAAAGTTTTTCAACCAGAAAATTTTGAAATGGTTATAGATTACTTCCAATCCTATTATTCAGGAAATGATTTAGATAAATTGGTAGATATTTTTAACGAGCCTATCAGTTTTGACAAAAACCATAAAAATGAAGCAGAAAAGATATTAAAACGAAAAGCAAACTCATCTTTGGATTTGGGAATTGCCCGATTTAATCGCGGAGTTTTTGATTTTTTAAAGACCACTAAGTATCCTTTGGCTAAAGAAATTGATTACGTTTTATTAGAAAATGAAGATGTCTTAGTAAGAGATGATATTTTTAGAATTTTACGTGAATCTGGTGTTGGTGTTCCTGAATATTATGAAAAAGTTGAATTTGAAGTAGATGGGCAGAAAGGCGAATATGCTAGAAGCCGTTCCGGTTGCTATTTTTGTTTTTTCCAACAAAAAATTGAATGGGTTTGGTTGTATGAACAACACCCCGATTTGTTTAAAAAAGCCATGGCTTACGAAAGTGAAGATGATTTATTCACTTGGATACCAAACGAGACCTTAAAAGAGTTGATACAACCTGAGCGCATAAAACAAATAAAACTTGGACATATTAATCGTACAAATAAAACTAAAACCAAATCATCACCATATTTGCTAGATATTTTAGAAGGCACTGAACGTGATGGTTGTAATACTTGTTTTTTGTAAATTATGCCTTACTTAACTAGTGAAGAAATTTTACATGCATACCCATTCGGACCACCACACAGAATGGCTGTTTATCATAATCCGAACTGGTGGAGTTTAATTAATAATCATAATTTGGGAGAACCAATTAAAATTAAGTTTAACTCTCAAATTAGAGAAAATATGCCACCAGATATAAAAGGTGGTTGTGGTATTTACATGTTTTTTTTAGAGACAAATCATCAGTTGCATGATGATGTAACAACTAAGCAAATGCTTTATGTTGGCAGAGTTAAAAAGGGTAATTCAAACTTTAATTTTTTCAAGCGTTTTTACAAATACGTTGTAGCAATTGGAAATAAAAAGGTGGCACGAAATATTATGAGACTTACTAATTTATGGCCTGATCATACATATGTTTATTATTTTAATCTTACAGAAAGGAGTGATGAAGAAATCACTGAGATTGAACAGAATATTTTTAATAATATTGTACCACCACTCAATGAAAGGTTAGATGGAGATGCTAGATTAACAAGACAATTTTACTAATATGATACACCTTGCATGCACACACGGTAATTTAGGATATTGGGATTTTTATTCTACAGTAATGAAGGTAGAAGACATCGTCGATGATAAACGGATAATAACTGTTTCTGAATCAGCAGAGTTATTCTCTGAAAATATCAATGAAATTCTTCAACGTGAAATAAATCTTAAGCGAATTAAAGCAATTTCTGAATATATTTCTTCAAATGACGAACGTTTTCTAGGAAGCATAGTTGTTGCAATACATAAAGGTGAACCGAAATGGACAGAAATAGATTTAAATCAATCTTTTAAGATCGACGATGATATAATTGATGAAAAGTCTTTAGCTTTTTTAAACGGAAAATTTGGTGTCCTGACATTAACTGGAAATGAACAAATTTTTGCTTTAGATGGACAGCATAGATTAATGGGTTTGAGAAAAACTCTTAAAGACTATCCAGAATTAGGAGAATTAGAGGTTCCTGTTGTTTTTGTCATTCACAATCACGAGAGGCTTGACAAAACTAGAAGATTATTTACAGTATTAAATAAATACGCAGAGAAGCCAAAAGGTGCAGAACTAATTATTTTAGACGAAGACGACTGTGCTGCTATAGTTGCTAGAAAGTTAGTTTCTGATCACGAAATACTATCAAAAGGGTCAGCTCTTTCTACAACTAAAAGTGGGTCTATGCCAAACTCTGATAATTATTCTTTAACAACACTTGTAACAATTTCATCAATAAACAAAATACTCTTTAATAAAAGACCAGCATACTACACGGTTCGTCCAAGTGATGACCAATTAGAATCCCACTACGAAGAAGCAACTGCCTTTTGGGATTCGGTTTTTGATACCTTTCCTGAAATTAACCAGTATCTTAATAAGGAGGCTAATGTTACTATAAATAGCAAACCTATTTATCGTAATCATGAGTCAGGGGGTAGTCTGTTGTTGAGACCTGTAGGACAAAAACTTTTAGCTTTTGCTTTCACAAAATTTGGAGACGATGAAATAGAACTATTCAAAGAACGGTTATCGAAAATTGATTTTAATTTATCTAATTCAATTTGGAAATATTTATTCTGGAATGAAAAAATGGTAACAGGTGAAAATAGGTTAAAGAAAAATTTGATTCTTTATCTTCTTGGTAAATTTGACGATGAATCTTATATACATTCAGAAATGAGTAGGATTTACGAACTAAATAATGACATATATACTCACAACATATCACCAGTCTAGAAAAATATATAGCTTTAATAAAGCTGATAAAAACACATTTTTTTTTCTAATCCCCAATTCCATGCATCATTTCTTCCATTCCGCCAAAATTAAGTATGAATATGGAATAGTAGTTATCAAATAGATCTTTTAAGTAAGTGCCTAAGTCAATGTCTTCTTCTTTGTCCGTTTCTTTGTCTTTTTGCCTAATTTGGTAACCCCTGTTTTTAGTGATGGTGTATAGGAATAATGAATGGAAGTAAACCGATGTATAATATTTCTTATTCGCCAAATCAATTTGTTCTTGATTTAGGTTTTTAATGTTGGACTTGAAGTTTTTCAAAACCGTACTATCCATGTTGATAAAAATACGTTTTAAAGCGTCACCTTCAACGTCTGGAATCATCACGGTTTTATAATCTACACTTTCATTTGTAGCTTCTTCAACTGCTTCCCAACTTACTTGGCTTTCACTTCCTTCCTCAACAGTTTCATAAATGAATATAAGTTGAGGTAAGCCTAAGTTTTCGTCTGGGGTATCATCTTTTGGCGCTTTATCTTTTGGCTTTTCCTTATCTGCAATTTTCACCATAAAAATTTCAGCTAAATCTCCATCAGGTGCGCTCAGTTCAGCTTTTATTTGCACAGAATCACCTACTTTAAGTTCATCTTTTGGATTTAAAGTCAGTCGAATAGTTCCTTTACTTGGGCTAGACTTTACGATGTTAAAAAGGTCGGTAGGTGTTTTTGGTTCACCTTGTTTGGTTCCACCTTCGGTTTCGTTAGAGTTTACTCCAAGTACACTTATTTTAAGATCTCCAGGATCTTCGGTTCTGTCAAAATAATCATCTTCAACATCAGTTTGAAACCGAATGGTTTTTTCACCACCCTGCGGTATTTTAGTGACTTCATTATTTCCTTTTCCGTTAATTTGAAATAGGCTAGGGAAACGTTGTGGATTAAATGGAGTTTCCTTTTGTTCTTTTTTGTCCTTTTTAGGTTTATTGGTGTTGTCTTTTTTGTTCTTGGTTTGGTCCAACTTGAAAGTCTTACCTAAAAGCTTCATCAGGTCAGAATCCAAAGGCATGTTTTTAGTAAAATCTTTAAGAATATCTTCTGTATTAGAAGACGAATCGATATTCACTGCTTGTTTTCTGAATTTTTGAATTTCATCTAGTCTTCCCCCTTTTTTACTTAAATGCTTGGAAAGGTAGTTTCTTAGGTATTGTGTTTCTTCTCCATCTTTTAATCGATCTCTTGAAGCCATAAAAAGCTCTTTTCTAAAATCGTAATTCATCTCCGTACAATCCACATGTATCAACAAATGGCTTTTAAGCATATTCATTTTTAGAGAGCGCGTAATAAATTCAGATGTATAATGACCATGAACTTGACCATTCAGCGAAAACAATACACTCATGTTATTCTTGAAGTAACGCTTTTGTATGTTTTCTTTTGTTTTTTTAAGATCATTGTCTCTAACTTTTGTTTTAAAAACATAACAAGACACTTTCATCGGTCCAATTCTGGAGTCGGTATGAACTTCAGAAAAGCTTTCAGCTAAATAATCGTTTTCTTCTTTGCTCAGCCTCCTTTTCAGTCCAAATAAGTCATTCACCAAAACGTTATTATTTGGATAGCGTTTTTCGGTGTCTTTTGTTAGTAATGGTAAAGCGGGATTAAATAAATATTCATTTATGCTTTGGTTTAGGTCTTGAGCAAATCCAGAATAGCCTTTTGGAAATTGATAGGAATACATTTTTATAATTGAACCTGATTCAAATTTTCTATTTTCCAATCCAAGTTTAAGTTTATCAATTTTAAAAGATGGTATTTTACCATCAATCAGTAAATATTCAAACCATGTTTCTTTAGATTTATCTGTTTTCCGTTTCGGATGCTCTCTGATTAAAGTAAAACCAAAGTCGCCTTTTTTATCATATTTTCTTGAAGCAATAAGTTGATATCTTCGCTTACCACAAAATACAATCGATCCACTTCCACCCATATTGTATTTACCTTGGACAAATTGCACATCGTTTTTGTTACCTCTTACTAGAGAGAGAAATGTTCTTTCAAAATCGTGGGGATGTTGCCCTTCGCCATCATCATAAACAATCACAGAAGTATCGTAGGGTGTTTTTTTGCTTTTTGGTCCTTTACCATCAGCAATGATTTGTATTTCTTCTGCTTGTTTTCTTCTGAACTCTTGTAAATCCCAATTTGTATTTGGATAAAATTTGTAAATAGCCTCATTCATAGATTGAGGAGCATCTTTTGATTTAGGATCAACACCTGCTTCATAACATTTCTTTGTTAAAAGGGCATCAATCGAGTTTGTAACTTTTTCTATTAATGCGGCGATTGGATTCGATTGTTGGTTCTTAACGATACCATAATTACTATCATTATCACCTAGTGGTTTCCAATTTCCATCCTCAAAAACATCTTCATATTTATTAATAACACTTATTAATTCTTCCTCGTCACGAGCATTGAAAATTTGTTTAAATAATTCTTCATTAGTTAAATCAGTTTCTGAAAATAGGTCGTTATTCATGGATAAATTGTTTTAAGAAAATTTAGCTTTATGTTTCACTAGATTTTCAATTTTAGGATAATAGCTTGGGTTATTTGGTAGTTTTATTTGCTTGTTTTTAAATTGTTTAATCGAATATGAAGAATCGCTATTCTCAATAAAATTCTTATTAACTTCTACTTTATAATTTTCATCTATAAAAATAAGTCCACGATCAAAAGCTCGATGTAAGTTAGGGCATAATGTTATTCCATTTCCTACTGTATCATCATTACTTAATGAAAAAGGAAGAATATGACAAGCATCTACTAGACTAGCATTTATAGTTGCATCTACTTTCATTTCGCTAATCGAACATGTATAATCATAAAGTTTAGGAATTTCACGTTTAAAAATTCCACTTCTTACAAAAATATCTTCTTGAAAACTATTTTCATTTAAAGTCTCTTTTAAATGCTTCAAGTTTTTGAAATATTGCTTTTCATTTTCAAACAAGAAAGAATTATCATCTTGTGTTTCTTTCTTATATAAAGATTTAGTTATTGGAAAATATCTTTCTAAAAGACTTATTTTTAAAAGGTTTCTGTTTTTATCATCTTTTAAGAGTTCGAATAATTCTTTATCAATTTCTGCACAATATATAGCTGTTTTCAAAGTATAAAAACTACTTTTTAGACTTGCTTTGGAAGCTACTAATTTTTCAAAACCATAATTTGGTATAAGTTTCCAAAACCCTTCACTTTTCATATGATAAAAAGGTAAAGCAAAAATTGAATGATGATTGGTTTCTACAATTTGTGACCAAATGTGTTTAAATTTTGCAACTAATTCAGGTACTATATAAACCTCATTCGTGTAAAATATTTCATCTTCATAAGCTTCAATAACACTAAGTAATAAAATCGGTTTGTGTGGTGCGCCACCGTTTTTATTATCCCTTCTTAGTGATGTGAATTTTTTGATGTAGAAATTTAAAGAATCTTTATTTTCTTTCAAAAGTTTGGTTTTAAGGTTTTAAACCTAAACATGAAACTGGCTCTACAATATCGCCATAATCATCTAATTCAGGCTCAGCAATTAGATTATCGTAGTCTAGTTTTGTATAACAATGATTAGTAATCATTCGCATACTACCACCATTGTATATAAATTCAGCAAAACTTTCAGACAAAACTCGAAAAGCACCAGAATTAAAATAACCTAAGAATAGATCTACCTTTTTAGATATTGGGAAAGCTTCATTGTAAAATTCTAATGGTATGTGATTTGAATCAGAGCGAAATTCAAAAGAATCGGGAAAATTAATATCACGATAATTCATTCAGTTAGGATGGATTGGTTTTCAGGTTTAAATCTAAACATTTAACACTACTAGACAAAACATTTTTACTTTTAAAATTCAGCAGTGTTTCATACCTCAAAAAGTTTTAACTTTAAATTCAATCTAACACCAGCGCTTATGGATATCGAAAAAACCGAATCCCTCTTACACGCCCTTGACTAGGCCTATGTAGTAAGTCGGATTTCTCAAGATTAACCTGGGTTTAGGATCACGGCTCAGGGCCGACTTTTCAGAAGCCGGAAAACTGAAGATGGAGGAGTTGGTCACCCGGAATGAAGCTTAAAACATTTCTTTGTATATTTAGGATACAGCAGGACTCTGGGGGTGTGGCTTTAGGTTTATCCAGGGCCTTGACTTCTGAACCGCGTTGAGGTCAGATCCCCCGGCTGTTCCGGTACCTGGCTTTGAGCAGGGCTTAAGAGCTGTTCAGTATAACTAAAGATTTAAACCACCAAAACCAACACAGGATGCAAAAGAAGAAGAAATTAAGAATCTGGCAGTTTGTTGTTTACATTCTGGTCTTTCTTTTTGCCTTTCTCATTTTTTCAGAATGGGAGAGCTTTCAGCGGTTTCTTTTTGAGTAAGGGGAAACGGTGAAGGGTGAGGGGAGGGCAGAAGAGCCAGGAGTCACGAAACAGGACGTGGCTTCGATACATTTCGACTCCGCTCAATGCAGCGCTATTTTTCTATTGAAAAATCACCTGCCTGAATGCTTTTGGCAGGCAGGCTCAGCCACCAAGTTCTAATTGGTCATTGAGTGTCCGCTTCAGGCGGATGTATCGAAATGACATTGTCGGTGGCTTCGATACATTTCGATTTTACTCAATGCGACGCAATTCTCCTACCGTCGAATCACCTGCCTGCGTGCCTTGGCAGGCAGGCTCAGCCACCAGATGTTTACTTGGTCATTGAGTGTTCTGTCGATAGACAGAATGTATCGAAATGACCTCTGTCGAGATGTAATTGGTTCTCGACTCCGCCTGCCTGCGTTAACTTGGAAGGCAGGTGTCCCGACAGTTTTCGTCGGGATGTATCGAAATGACCTTATCGAGAAGTGGCTTGGATACATTTCGATTTTACTCAATGCGACGCAATTCTCCTATCGTCGAATCACCTGCCTGAATGCTTTTGGCAGGCAGGCTCAGCCACCAGCCTTTGTCAAAAATCAAGGGTGAAGGGTGAGTAGAAGAAGCAGCAGCCACGAACCACGAAACATGAGGCACGAACCACGACTTGGCTTCGATACATTTCGACTCCGCTCAATGCAGCGCTATTTTTCTATTGAAAAATCACCTGCCTGAATGCTTTTGGCAGGCAGGTGTCCCGACAGTTTTCGTCGGGATGTATCGAAATGACCTTATCGAGAAGTGGCTTGGATACATTTCGATTTTACTCAATGCGACGAAATTCTCCTTTGGTTATCGTCTAAGTCTTAGTTTTAAATCTTAAATCAAAAATCAGCAATCAACAATCAGCAATCAAAAACCTCCAATCCCTACTCACCACTTTCTACTAAATCATTTAAAAAGGGGTAAATTTGTTAGTCGATAGTATAAACCTGGATCAGTATGACAGATTTTAACCGCAGGTCCCACTGGGACAAGATATATCAAACCAAAGCCCTTGAGGACGTCAGTTGGTTTCAGCCCACGCCCGAAACTTCATTGAGTTTCTTTGAAGAATTCGAGATACCCAAAACGGCCAAAATCATCGATATCGGGGGTGGCGATAGTTTTTTGGTAGATCACCTGCTGGAGCGCGGTTACGAGGATATCACGGTGCTGGATATCTCGGCAGAAGCCATTGCTCGAGCCAAAGAACGCCTGGGGAAACAGGCTGAACAGGTCCACTGGATAGTGTCGGATGTGACGACCTTCGCGCCCACACGTCGCTATGACGTTTGGCATGACCGGGCCGCCTTTCATTTTTTGACGCAGAAAGAGGAAATATCCACCTATATCAATATTGCTCAAAAAGGGATTGCACCTAACGGCCTGCTACTCATGGGTACGTTTTCTAAGCAGGGTCCCACCAAATGCAGTGGGATAGAGATTCAGCAGTATTCAAAAGCTTCCCTGACGAATACATTTGATACCTATTTTAAAAACATCAACTGCATAACTGTCGATCACACCACGCCCTCAGGGGCAGTGCAGAATTTTGTGTTTTGTAGTTTTAAGAAGAAGTAGACCCTTGTCAGTTCGAGCTTGCCTGCGTTAAATTGGAAGGCAGGTGTACCGACAGTTTTCGTCGGGACGTATCGAAATGACCTTATCGAGAAGTGGCTTCGATACAATTCTCCTATCGTCGAATCACTCAGCCACCAGTCTTTGTCAAAAGTCAAGGGTGAAGAGTGAGCAGAAGAGCCAGGAGCCAGGAAACAGGACGTAACTTGGATACAATTCTCCTATCCTTAACGTCTTGTTCTTCGTCAAAGTCATCGTCTAAGTCTTCGTCATGGTCTTTGTCTTCATCTTCGTCTTCATCTTCGTCTTGGTCTTCGTCTTCGTCCAGGTCTTCGTTCCTAAACCAAAAATCAGCAATCAAAAATCCCCAATCCTCAATCTACAATCCATAATCTCCAATCCTCGAACTTACTTCCTTGCTCTATGTTCTTTTCTCTGTTTTCATAAACCAAAAATCAGCAATCAAAACTACTCACTACCAACTTACTACTTCCTGCCACTTAATTTTTTTCCGTAAATTCAGCACCAAAATCTAAACGCTCCACACCATGAAAGGACTTCTTTTCAGTTTCTGTTTAATCCTCAGTCTGAGCTTACAGGCCCAGGACCTTACCGGTTATAGCCCGGAAGGCGCCAAAACACAACTTCAACTCGAAGCTCAGTTTCGGGAAAGCATAGACAACACCCGCTTCAAATCCCATCTCAAAACCCTGACCAAAAACCCGCATATCGCCGGAACGCCAGCCAACGAGAAGGTGAAAGACTACATCGTGGAAAGCATGCGTCAGGCCGGGCTGCAGGTGGAAACCTACCCTTACGACGTCTATATGAGCACGGGGCCCGGCGAGTCTCTGGTAGAAGTCATTACGCCAGAGGCGGTGATTTTGGAACAGCAGGAAAAGCCACTGACCGAAGATCCCTATTCCAGTCACCCCGAACTGCTTAAAGGCTGGAATGCCTACTCCGGAAGCGGCGACGTGACGGCGGAGGTGGTGTATGCCAATTACGGCACCAAGGCCGATTTTGAACAGCTGGAAGAACTCGGGGTATCGGTGAAGGATAAAATCGTCATCGCCCGTTACGGGGGGAACTTCCGGGGCTATAAAGCCAAATTTGCCGAAGCTCACGGCGCTGCCGGACTTATTATTTATACCGATCCTAAAGATTCAGGATTTACCCGCGGCCTGGTGTTCCCGGAAGGGGTGTATTACAACGAAACCGGTATTCAACGCGGGTCATTGCTCACTGCCGACTGGACCGGCGATCCCCTAACACCTTACGAACCGGCTTTGCCACTGGATCATAAAGACTCCCCCGAGCGACTCGACCCGACAGACGCTGGATTGCATACGATTCCCGTCACGCCCATTTCCTACGGGGCGGCCGATAATATCTTTAAGCATATGCAGGGCGATGCCGTGCCTAAAAACTGGCAGGGCGGTTTGCCGTACACCTACAGACTTCAGGGCGGACCCGATTTGAAAGTCAGGCTGAAAGTGGAGCAGCCCAAAGAGTTTACCGAGGTTTACAATGTGGTGGGTACACTGAAAGGCAAAACCCATCCCGACGAGTGGATTATCCTGGGATGCCATTACGATGCCTGGGCCTTTGGCGCCACCGATCCCAATTCGGGCACCGCCATGCTGCTGAGTCTTTCCGAAACCTTGGGCGAGATGGCCAAAAACGGTAAGCGTCCGAAGCGTTCCATCCTCATTGCGCATTGGGATGCCGAAGAGCATGGTGTGATTGGGTCCAGCGAGTGGGTGGAGCAGTTTAAGGACGAGCTCAAAGCCAAAGCCGTGGCCTATATCAACCTCGACGGCGCAGTGTCGGGTAAGAATTTCGGAGCAGCGGCCTCGCCAAGCCTTAAAACCGTCCTTGCTCAGGCGACCAAAAATGTCGATTATCCGTATACCGACGAAACGGTTTACGAACACTGGTCCAAAGACAAGGAGACCCCAGGCATAGGTAACCTGGGTGGCGGCTCAGATCACATCGCGTTCTACATGCATGCCGGGGTGCCCTCCCTCAGTGGGGGTGCCAGCGGTCCGACCCTTTACCATACCAACTACGACGATTTCTTTTTTTACGAAAACTTCGTCGATCCCGAGTTCCAGATGGGACCTACCGTGGAAGCGGTCATGGGAACCCTCAGTCTGCGTCTGGCCAACGCGGCTTTACTGCCTTACGATGTGGTGAAGTATGCGACAGATTTGGATGCCCACTTCACTCATGCCGAAGTACAGGTGAAGGAGTTTTATCCTGATTTTGCCGGGTTTAAGGCTTCCACAGCAGCGATAGCCAGCCTGGAAGCTTCTGCTAACCTGGTGGCGAAAGCCGTTGCGGAACAGCTTGAAAGTCAGTCGATCAGCAAAGAGGAAGCGAAAGCACTGAATGCGAAGCTGCTGGCTTTGGAAAAAAGCTTTTTATATCCCGAAGGCATGCCTTACGGCGACTGGTATAAATCCCTGTATGCCTCTTCAGATCCCTTTAGCGGCTACGCTTCCTGGATTCTGCCGGGTATACAGTACCAGATCGAAATGCAGAACAAGGACAGGCTTTCCCAATGGGATGACATTTATGCCCAGGCCATTAGAGATTTGGATCAGAAGCTGGTGGATATCCTGGTGGAACTTTAAAACGGTGCAGTGGTGAAATAGTAATTTGGAGATGTGGTGGTATGGTCAGGTGATCAACTGGTCAACGGATTTAATTTAATCAGGCCATAAGAATGATGTATGCTTTTGCCTTTGGCCTTAAGCTTTTGGCTCGTTCAATGGTTGTTTGTTGCTAGTAAATCACACTTCCTGGTTCGTTATTCGTTTTTCGTGCCAGTGTCTTGTGATTCGTTCCTCGTTTGTCGTGTCTCTTTGTTCTATGCTCCCTGTTCTTCTCTATATTTTTACTCACTACTCACTAATCACTACTCCTGTCGTGTCTCGTGATTTGCGAACAGTGGCTTCGATACGATTCTCCTGTCGTCGAATCACCTACCTGAATGCCTTGGCAGGCAGGCTCAGCTACCAAGTTCTAATTGGTCATTGAGTGTCCGCCCGCAGGCGGGTGTATCGAAATGACCTCTGTGGAGTAGTGTTGAGATGTCAGTTTTTGTCAGTTCGATCTTGCCTGCGTGCCCGCCTGAGGCAGGCAGGTGTCCCGACACTTTTCTCGGGATTGTATCGAGAACTCGACCTTGCCTGAGGTATTTTCTAGTGACCCAATGCTTTTAGACTAAAACACTTCTCGATACGATTTATTTGCTTTTGGAAAGCAAGTAAATCACTCGAAGTGAAAGGCTTAGACACCAGCCTTTGTCAAAAATAAAGGGTGAGCAGAAGAACCAGGAGTCACGAAACACGATTATTCTAGAATCCAATTAAACAAAATCTCGGTAAAACTAAAGCTTTCATTCTTTTTTGCATCGCCCAAAAAAGAATCAAAAAACGCTAGGCTTATTTTTATGTCTTTGAAAACTACAAAAGTGGCTCCCCCTCGCAAAGCAAACCGTTTCACTAGTGCTTTGCTCCTCATCCTAGCTTCACCACTTTCTTGTTTTCTTACATCCATAAAAAGTAGGCCCTTTTTAAGATTCTGATTTGAAATTATTATTCTTTATTTCATCATTAGTCTTTGTCAAGGCTGAAGAGTGAAGCATGAACGGCAACCAAGTATAAGTTGGTTATTGAGCCTGCCCGAATGCCTTTGGCAGGCGGGTGTACCGACAGTTTTCGTCGGGATGTATCGAAATGACCTTATCGAGACGTGGCTTCGATACAATTCTCCTATCGTTATCGTCTTCGTCAAAGTCTTAGTTTTTAATCAGCAATCAGAAATCAAAAATCCCCAATCCCCAATCCCCAATCTCCAATCCCACCCAGGTTATTCTGTTGATACATAGCTAATTTCAATACCATAAACGCTAACTATCAGAAAGCCTTATGCTCTTATCAAAAACTATAATTTTCAAACGTTTGAGGAATAGATTTCGCAGCTAAATTTGTGGTTCAAATTAAATAAATTAGACCTATGAAAAATTTTATAATCGCTACATTCAGTTTGTTTACAGTTGCTGTGTTTGCACAACAGAGCGCTGAAGCTGAGTACAAGACCTGTCCTGTTACAGGAATCCGCATCAAGGTGAAAGACGGTGAAAATCCTCACGCCAAGATGAAGGCCAAAACAGTCGAGGTGGAAACCGAATCTGCACCGACCAAAAGAACCGGTGGAAAAGACTGGTGGCCCAATAGTTTAGACCTGAGCGTTTTAAGACAGCATACGGCGAAGTCCAATCCGATGGACGAAGACTTCGACTACCGTGAAGCTTTTGCTGCTTTGGATTACGAGCAGCTTAAAGCCGATTTAGTTGAAGTGATGACCACGTCTCAGGACTGGTGGCCAGCCGATTACGGGCATTACGGGCCGTTTTTTATTCGGATGTCCTGGCACAGTGCCGGAACCTACCGGACTGCAGATGGCCGCGGAGGTTCACGGGATGGTCAACAGAGGTTTGCGCCCATCAACTCCTGGCCGGATAACGCGAATCTGGATAAAGCGCGACGATTACTTTGGCCGGTCAAGCAGAAGTACGGCAGGAGTTTATCCTGGGCAGACCTGATGATTTTGGCGGGAACGGTTGCTTATGAAGATATGGGACTGGAGATTACCGGATTTAGTGGGGGTCGTGAAGATACCTGGGAGCCTGCCAGCACTGTGTACTGGGGACCGGAAGATGAAATGCTGGCCAACGACAAACGCTACGACGAGGAAGGTAACCTGGAGCGTCCCCTGGCAGCCGTACAAATGGGACTGATTTACGTGAATCCGGAAGGACCTGACGGAAAACCGGATCCGGCTCTGGCAGCAGCCGGTATTCGTGAAACCTTCGGTCGTATGGGAATGAACGACAAGGAGACGGTAGCATTGATTGCCGGAGGGCATACCATTGGCAAGTCACACGGTGCGGCCTCGGCCTCGCATGTGGGACCCGAACCTGAGGCAGCAGCCATTGAAAATCAGGGATTAGGCTGGATGAGTTCATACGAGTCTGGTAAGGCAGAACATACCATCACCTCCGGACTGGAAGTGATCTGGACCAAAACTCCGGCAGAATGGAGTCAGGGTTATTTCAAGTCGCTGTTTGAAAACGAATGGGAACTGACGAAAAGCCCGGCAGGAGGATACCAGTGGATCGCTAATGAGGCGGAAGCTAACTATCCCGATGCGCATATCGAAGGCAAGTTTCATAAGCCAACCATGTTTACGACCGATCTGACTATGATTAAGGATCCTGGATTTTTAAAGATTTCTAAATTCTTTTATGAAAACCCGGAAGAATTCAACAAGGCCTTCGCCGATGCCTGGTTTAAACTCACCCACAGAGATATGGGGCCTAAATCCACTTACATAGGTCCAGAAGCACCTACCAAAGATTACATCTGGCAGGATCCGATTCCGGAAGCGGATTACGACCAGATTACGGCAGCGGATATCGATGCGTTAAAGTCAGATATTTTAAACTCAGGCTTAACCACTTCAGAACTGGTGATTACCGCCTGGAATTCAGCCTCTACCTACAGAGATTCAGACCGCAGAGGAGGAGCCAATGGGGCCAGAATCCGATTGGAGCCTATGCGCAACTGGGAAGCCAATAATCCCAAGCAATTGGATAAAGTCTTGGCTAAATACGAGGCTATTCAGAAGGAATTCAATGAGAAGCATTCCAGCAAAAAAGTATCTATTGCCGACCTGATTGTGCTTGGAGGTAATGCCGCAATTGAAGTTGCCGCTGAGAAAGCTGGATATACCGTAGCAGTTCCCTTCACCCCGGGAAGAACCGATGCTTTACAGGAACAAACCGATGTGGAATCCATGGAATTGCTCAAGCCTATGGCAGACGGATTTACCAACTACCAGGGCAAGCGTTACACGCTGACCACGGAAGAACTGCTGGTAGATAAAGCACAGTTACTGACGCTTACCGCTCCTGAAATGACCGTTTTGGTGGGAGGAATGCGAGCTTTAGGCGCTAATTATGACAATACGGAACACGGTATTTTTACCGAAAGAGCAGGGGAACTAACCAACGACTACTTTGTAAACTTACTGGATATCAACAACAAGTGGGAAGCCAAAGATGAGTTCAGACGTGTATTTATTGGAAAAGACCGAGCAAGCAATGAGGTCAAATGGACGGCTACCCGCGCCGATTTAATATTCGGTTCCAACTCAGAGTTAAGAGCCATAGCGGAAGTCTATGCAACGGCAGATTCAAAAGAAAAATTCGTCAACGACTTTGTCGAGGCCTGGTCCAAAGTCATGGAACTCGACCGTTTTGATGTGAGAATGTAGTGGATTGTTTTTTAATTTTTATTCAGGAAAAGCTCTGCAGTTGCAGGGCTTTTTTATTTCTTAAATGTTCGTCCTGGTTCTTGTCTTAGTCTAATCCTTCGTCTTTAATCTAAAATCAGCAATCAAAAATCAAGGGCAAACAGTGAACAGAAGAACCAAGAGACACGAAACAGTACTTGGCTTCGATACGATTCTCCTTTCGTCGAATCACCTACCTGAATGCCTTGGCAGGCAGGCTCAGCTACTAAGTTCTAATTGGTCATTGAGTGTCCGCCTCAGGCGGATGTATCGAAATGACCTTATCGAGAAGTGGCTTCGATACGTCCCGACAGTTTTTGTCATCGTTTTGGTCTTCGTTTTAAATCAAAAATCAGCAATCAAAAATCCCCAATCTCCAATCCTACAACCTAATTCAACTTTTTAGTTTTCACCAGCTTAATAATTGAGTACAGCAGAAAGCCGACCGGACCAAACATAAAGCAGAGTAGTAAACAAGGAATGATAAGGAAATGATTAATGTCGTGTTTTCGCGACTGATTCAGAATCCAGTTACCGATGAGGAGGTCAAACACCAGATAGTGCACCCAGCCGGTCAGCACCGCCGCATCGGAGGTGAACATGGCTTTGATGCCTTCCAGCTTGCTGAACGACTCCATATCAAAATTACCCAAACCTGTGATGACATAGACGAGGTAAACGACAGACATGGCCATGGAAAAGCCGTAAATCACAGGATTCCGCCAGGATTTGGAAGGAAAGAAGATAAGGATCAGCCAGGCGGGTAAGACGATGGTATTGACGATTTGAAAAACATCAGAAGCAGTCATAGGTATAGATTTTAAAACCTAAATGTACTGTTTTTTTGAAAATTCAGGAGAGAGGTGAGGTGATGAGTTGGTGAGTTTTTGAGTTGGTGATATGGTGAACTGGTGAGTTGGTGAACTGGTTCGTGTTTAGTTATTAGTTTCTCGTGGTTAGTTCCTTGCCCGTCGTGTATCGTGGTTCCTGGTTCTTTATTCCTTAATAGTTACTTGTTACTTGTTACTTGTTACTCTTTACTTAATTGTCCTGTCTCCTGCATCGAAATTGGTTCATCGTTTGTCTTTTCTCTTTGCTCTTTTCTCTTTTTCCAGATTCTATATTCAAAAAATAATTATTTCTACTCACTACTCACTACTCACCTGTGGTGTTTCCTGTTTCCTAATCCATTCAAATTTTAATATAATAATTCAAATCGAATTAAAAATAAGGGGGTTTTCTATTTATAAACACATTAATTATATATTTACCTATACATAAATAGGGGGTAAGTAAATAAAAACATAGTATTATGAAAATAGGCGTACCAATTGAAATCAAAAACAATGAAAGTCGGGTGTCCATCACCCCCGCAGGTGCATTTGAACTTTCCAAAAGCAGGCATCAGATTTACGTTCAGACCCAGGCCGGCCTGGCCAGCGGTTTTACGGATCAGGATTACAGGGAAGCCGGGGCGGACATTTTACCTGACCTGGAGTCGGTTTATGAGAAGGCTGAAATGATTGTCAAAGTTAAAGAGCCTATCGAAAAGGAATACAGCCTGGTTAAAAAAGGTCAGATCATTTTTACTTATTTTCATTTTGCGTCCAGTCAGACACTCACTCAGGCTATGATAGACTCCAAAGCCATCTGTATCGCCTACGAAACGGTACAGGACGAAGACGGAAGTTTACCTTTACTCACTCCCATGTCTGAAGTTGCCGGTCGTATGGCCACTCAGCAGGGCGCCAAATACCTCGAAAAGCCCATCCGTGGCAAAGGCATCCTTTTAGGGGGTGTTCCCGGGGTGACCCCGGGAAAGGTGCTGGTGCTGGGCGCAGGCGTGGTGGGGATACAGGCGGCCAAGATGGCTGCAGGTCTCGGTGCCCACGTCATTATTTTCGATATCAGCATGAAAAGACTTAGGTATGTCAACGATATCATGCCCAGTCATGTGGTCACCGCCTTTTCGAATGAATACAACATCAGGAAACACATCAAGACCGCCGACTTGATTATTGGGGCCGTGCTGATAGCCGGTGCCAAAGCGCCTAAACTGATCACCAAAGACATGCTGAAGGACATGCAGCCTGGCACGGTGATGGTCGATGTGGCTGTTGACCAGGGCGGATGTTTTGAAACCACCCGACCAACCACTCACGAAAACCCAACCTATATCGTAGACGATGTGGTGCATTACTGCGTCACCAACATGCCCGGAGCAGTGCCTTACACCTCCACTTTAGCCCTGACCAACGTGACCTTCCCGTATATTATGGAAATCGCAAATAAGGGATGGAAAGAAGCCTGTGCCTCCAATCCAGCCTTGGCTAAGGGATTGAGCTTGGAGGAAGGCAAAATCATGTGTAAGGAGATTTTAAAAGCCGACCTGGTGTAAAGTGAACACGTCCAATTCTAATATCTCAATTCTGACATCTCATATCTGATTAAGATAATTATTTCATGATATAGATTTAACCTGAGATACATCCAAATTTGAGTGCTTTAAACAAAAATTTCTGTCATGAAAAAAATAGTTGTAAGCCTCGTTCTGATCGTTATTGCTTTTCTTGGATTTTATATCTGGGCTTCTTCTGGTGAATTTAATACAGACACAGATAGATACGCGATTTATAACAATTCAACTTCAGAAGCTTTAGAAAAGGACACCTTATCCATCATTACGTTCAATATTGGTTATTTATCCGGCATGACCAACAACAAAGCTGTGGAAAGAACAAAAGCGCTCTTCGATGCTAATGCCAATAGATTACTCCAGCTTTTAGATGAAAATTCAATAGAGATTCTGGCCTTGCAGGAAATTGATTTTGGAAGTTCCAGAAGTTTTGAAGTAAATCAACTTGAATTAATTCAGAAAAAAGGGAACTACAATTTTGCTGCTAAAGCCATAAACTGGGATAAAAACTATGTTCCCTTTCCTTACTGGCCAGTCCATCTTCAGTTCGGAAAAATCCAATCTGGTCAGGCTCTGGTAAGTCGATATCCTATACTATCCAATACTGTTGAGATTTTAGAGAAACCTGTGGATCGGCCTTTTTATTACAATGACTTTTATCTGGACAGACTGATTCAGACATCAAAAATTTCGATTGATGGCACAGACTTAACTATTATGAACATTCATCTTGAAGCGTTTAGTGAAAAAACCAGAGCTATTCATTTAGAGCATGTTTTCGATACATTTAAAGCCCTTGTTGCTAAAGGACCAGCCATATTGCTTGGTGATTTTAATGAATCTTTACTGCCTATGGAAGCTTCACTGATGCAGAAATTTTATAAACAACCCAATTTTGGACATGCCATCTCAACAAGTCAGGTGACAGATTTTGGAGATGATAATTATACGTTTAGCGCCGAAACCCCCAAAGTGAAAATTGACTACATCTTTTATTCCTCAGATTTTATTGAAATGATTGACGCAAAAACCATTTCGAACACCAACTTACTTTCAGATCATTTGCCAGTGATGATGCGATTTCAGTTGAAAGGTGTTAATGGGAATTTATCTCTACGTTAATGGCGTGTCAATTAAACAAGTCTTTATGTAAGTTGCTTAACACCTCTTTAACCCTTTTCTTCATTCTGTTAATGTTTTGATGCTTTTCTCTTAAAGTTACCTCGGTTTTCTGCGGTTACTTTTGGAAAAAAAACAACAATGAGAAAGATTTATTTTTTAACAGTGCTGCTAGGTTTAGTTAGCTTAACTAGTTTTTCACAATCGTATTCTATTTCAGGAGAAGTAAGAGATGCTGGAAGAAATTTGATTTCCGGTGCAAATGTTATGATTCCTGAACTCAATAAAGGGACGGTGACCAATTCTAAGGGTGAATATCAACTCAATACTATTCCAGAAGGCAGCTACACTTTGAAGGTGACGTATTTGGGTTTTGAAACTATTGAAAAGCTTATCGAAGTTTCTGGAGATATGCAGCTGGATGTCACGCTTAATGAAGCTAATTATATGCTGGATGGCATTATGGTTTCCGCTCAGAAGCGGGAGCAAATGAACAAGGAGGTACCTATAGCAATAACATCTTATGGTGGTAAATTTTTAGAGAGCACCAATACCTTTGAATACGATGCGCTCTCAGAATTTGTACCCGGACTTCAGATTCAAATACAGAGCGTAAACAACCCTGGTATTGTGATTCGTGGAATTACATCAGATAGTGGAGATTCGCGAGTAGAGCCACGAGTTTCTGTCTTTCAGGATGGTGTTTCTATTAGTAAATCCAGAGGCTCTGTGGTTGAACTTTACGATATGGAACGTGTTGAAGTTTTAAAAGGACCTCAGGGTACTCTGTTTGGTCGTGGCGCTCAAATTGGTGCCATACATCTGATTCAGAATAAAGCCAGAAATGAAAAATCAGGCTTTTTTAAAGCGGCCTATGGAAATTATAATCAGCGTATTATCACTGGCCATGTCAATACACCAGTTATTGAAGATAAACTCTTTGTGAGATTTGCAGGAATATATAATGCACGGGATGGCTTTATAGACAATCTATCTGGTGGAAACCTCAATGGAAAAGAAACCCTGGCCTTTAGAACTTCTTTAAAATACCTCATGGGAGAACGTACAACATTAGATGTCATTGCTAAATGGCAAAGCGATACTCCACCGGGAACTTCCTTTAAAAGTGGAACTTTTGCTCCACGCGGAGGGACTACAAACCCAAATACATTCGCAGACCTCGAACGGGGTGAAGCCTTGGGACTGGACAGAGAGGTGTGGGGAATCACTGGAATTCTGAAACATGATTTTAATGAAAACTGGGATCTTACATCGATTACGGCTTATCGTCAATTTGATTCGGATGAGGCTTTTGATGCAGATGGTACAGCTGCTCCCGTGTTATTTTTCAGAGAGCAATCTGAAGGGAAGCAATTCAGTCAGGAGTTGAGGTTTAATTTCGATACTCAAGACAAGTTCAGAGGTTTCTTCGGAGTTAATTTCTTTGCGGAAGATGGTTCGCAGTCGATTCCTTTTGAAACCAATGAGCAGAGTTATGCGCTTTTATTACTGAATATTGAAAACTTAGTGGTGAATGGTGTTCCTCAGTTTTTACCAACTATTCCCAACAACCCTGCTTTTGGACCATTAGCGGGAGCCCCTCTTTTAGAATTTAATAAGGAGAGGTCAACAAACTTTGGTAAAAACTATTCCGGAGATATATTTGTTGATGGATCTTACGATATCACCACTAAATTGACCGCAACTCTTGGTTTAAGAGCCACCTGGGAAAACATCAACGCAGGGCTAGAGGTTGAAAATGCGGATCAACCTGGCTTACTTGGTAATTTTTTAGGCTCATTCCCCAATAACCTTTTTGCACCAACGAATGGGAGACGAAGCGCTAGTGAAAATTTCACCTCTGCTGTAGGGCGTTTTGCTTTGGATTATGATTTCAACGACGAAATTTCCGTCTTTGGAAATATCGCCAGAGGGCGAAGACCCAATGTCATCAATGTAACTGCATCTAACGTCGATGTGTTATCTGATGAAACCGTATGGTCTTACGAAGTAGGTTTTAAATCCCTATTTCTGAAAAACAGATTACAGTTTGATGCGAATGCCTTTTACTACGATTATCAAAACTTCCAAACAACTATAGCAAGACTGGATTCTGTTGATGGTTTGGTAATCATTCCAAACGATAGTGGGAGTGCAACATCCTATGGATTTGAAACTTCCTTCCAATATGCTGTGAGTAAGGATATAAGCTTTTTTGCTAATTACGGCTACATAGATGCTACATTCGATGATGTTGATGAAGACGGAAACGAGCAGGCTTTGGCAGGTAACCGCTTTAGGTTAACCCCGGAACATTCGTTTTCGCTTGGTGGTAATATCGGTTTTCCTTTATCTGACCGGTTAGAAGGTTTTTTCCTGCCTACGTATTCTTTCAAATCTGAAGTTTTCTTTGAAGAAACCAATTTACCTAACATTTCGCAAGAGGCTTATGGATTATTAAATTTAAGAGCCGGGCTTAGGTTGGATGATACCAAAGAATTGACGTTTTTCATGACCAATGCTCTGGATGAAGAATTTATTATCGACGCTGGGAATACTGGTGGAGCCTTTGGAATTCCAACTTTTATTGCTGGCCCGCCCAGATTTTTTGGAGCACAATTTTCAATTAGATTTTAACTAGTTTTATAACCTAAAGGATATTTATGAAAAGCATTTTAAAATTGGTAGTCTCGAGTTGGATGCTGTGGATTTCTCCACAGCTTTCCGCTCAGGCTATTTCAACCTATACCAATGAAACCATCGACGAATGGATTCAGGAGCAGGAAGCTGAAGTTTCAGATTTGAAAAAAGACAACAACGCCATGATTTCCTGGGCTAATGACACAAAGTCTCCTACTGACTTGGTTTTTGTATACCTACATGGATTTGGTGCCAGTCGAATGGAAGCAGAGCCAGTGGTTTCCAAATTGGCAGAAGAATTTGAAGCCAATGTGTTTTATGCCAGACTCAAAGGACACGGCAGAAGTGGAGTGGAAGGCTTTGAGCAACTGACAAAAGAAAACTATTTACAATCCGCTGAAGAAGCTTTAGAAATCGGAAGACTACTTGGAGATAAAGTGGTTTTGATAAGCACGTCAACAGGGGGCACCTTGAGCCTTTATTTAGCTTCTAAATATGAAGATATCGCCGGATTGGTCCTGTATTCACCTTTTGTAGGACTTAAAAACCCCATGATGAGCCAGATTACGACTCCTCAAGGCCGGGAGATGTTCAAATCTATGATTGGAGGTGAAGTTCAGAAAATGGACCGTTCCGAACCAGAATCCAACTACTGGTCAACCGAATACCATATCAATGCCTACGTTGCACTCATCGGTATGCTTAAAGAAACCATGACTCCTGATACTTTTAATGCTGTGACAGCGCCTGTTTTTATGGCGTATTACTATAAAAGCGAAGAAGAACAAGATCAGGTCGTCTCTGTTTCAGCTATGCTTGAAATGTACGACCAATTAGGAACTTCGGAAGAACTAAAACTGAAACAAGCTTTTCCAGAAACCGGGAATCATGTCATCGCCAGTGAATTGAGATCCCAGGATTGGGAATCAGTTTTAGAAGCCTCTCAAAATTTTATTCAGGAAAAAATCAAAAAGTAATGAACTATCTATTTATGCTTTTACTCACCTTACCCTCGTTGCATGCTCAATCTCAAAAAGAGACCGCAATCTCAAAATCTACGACCTATGCATTCGATCTTCAAGGGCATCGTGGAGCCAGAGGACTCGCAACTGAAAACACACTGCAGGCCTTTCAAAAAGCCTTGGAGCTTGGGGTAAACACGCTTGAACTCGATGTGGTTGTTACCAAAGACAATCAGGTAGTCGTCTCTCATGAGCCCTGGATGAATGCAGATATCTGTCTAGACTCCGATGGTAACGCCATCAAAAAAGATGACGAAAAGGCCTTCAATATTTATCAACTGACTTATGAGGAAGTCAAAGCCTTTGACTGCGGCAGCAAGCTTAACCCTGCGTTTCCAGAGCAGGAACTAGAATCGGCTTACAAACCTTTACTCAAAGAAGTCCTAAACATGGCGGATAGCCTGAGTAAAAATCACGGTAAGAAGATCAAGTACAACATTGAATTGAAAAGCCTTCCCGAAGGCGATGGGATTTATCATCCAAAACCAGCGGATTTTGTTAAACTCGTGATGGAGGTGCTTCAAAAAGAAACCAAATTGAAACGGGTGAATCTACAAAGCTTTGATTTCAGAATATTACAGGAATTATACAGGTCCTATCCAGAGGTAAAACTCGCCGCTTTGGTATATAAGTCAGACCTTGAAACCGCCTTGGTAGATTTAGGGTTTGTTCCTGAGATTTATAGTCCCTATTTTCCTTTGGTTACTAAAAAGCTGGTCAGTGAAGCCCATGACTTAGGAATGAAAGTCATTCCATGGACCGTCAATGAGACAGAACAAATGAAGACCCTTCTTAAATTCGGCGTTGATGGTCTTATCACCGACTATCCAGACCGCGCATTGAAGCTGAGGATGAAGAAGTAGTGGATAGAATTGAGTCTGTGAGTTGTTAGTTAACTAGTTAACCGGTAGACTGGTCGACCAGTTCACTGGTATAATAACTACAGATAATTATTTAAACTTTTAATATACTTTTATAATATACCAAAAGAGTATATATTTGTGATATTAATAAGCATATGAAAACCGTATCTTTAAAAATAGACGATTCAATTTTCGGTGAAACCGAAAAAATCCTTGGTAAAATCAAAAAACCACGTAACCGTTACATTAACGAGGCTCTAGATTTATATAACAAACTTCAACGCAAGCAAATCATCGAACAAAAACTAAAGAAGGAGTCAGAACTTGTTAAGGATGATTCTATGGCTGTGCTTAAAGAATTTGAAAAAATCGAAGATGCAGATTAAGCAATTTGAAATTTGGATTGCAGATTTAAATCCTCAAATTGGAACCGAACCCGGTAAGACACGGCCCGTCTTGGTTATTCAGACCGATTTACTCAACAAAGTATCTCACCCGTCAACTTTGGTATGCCCTTTAACGACCAATGTCAAAAAAGGTTCAGAAATATTGAGGGTTCATGTTAAAGACGGAGTTGCAAACGTAAATCAGCCTTGTGATATTATGATGGATCAAATTCGTGCGATTGATAACAAAAGACTCCTTAAACGTGTAGGTCTATTACCTGAAGAACTATCCAATGTAGTGAAAGAAAATATCAAAATCATAACGGATATCGACTAAATTAGCAAGTCAGCCAGTATATTATTCAATTAGTCAACCAGTTCAAACGCTCTAACATGTGATTGATTTTCTTCTATTGAAACCAATAGCTTTGGTGAGATTCACTATTGGATTAATCCATCCTGAAGGGATGATATAGTTATTAAACCTTGGTTCTATTCGACCCTGATAGGGTCGTATTCATTTCTAGCTTCATAAGCTATAATCATATAAATCCTTGGGATTCTTTATTCTAGCTAGAGCATTTGAAGTAATCAAATAGTCCTGTTTAAACCAGTCAACTAGTCTCACTGCTAGCGCGAGCCTGCCTTTGTCGTCAGACAGGCATCTTGCTCGTGCCAGTACGGTCAGTCCTGCCTCGTGGTTCGTGGTTCCTGATTCGTTATTAGTTGTTCGTTGCTAATTGGAAGTTTCTCTATACTCCTTGTTCTTTTCTCTATTTTTACTCACTACTCACTACTCACTACTCACTACTCACTTGTCCTGTCTCGTGGTTCCTGATTCCTGATTCGTTATTAGTTATTCGTTGCTGGTTTATTGTTTCTCTTTATTCTATGCTCTTTGTTCTTTTCTCTATTTTTACTCTTTACTTATTACTCTTTACTTTCTCCATCAAAACTCCAATAATTAAACTTACTTTTGCAGCGCAGGTCGCCCTATCGCTGTCCCGAATCCCGATCCCGATAACAATCGGGATCGGGACGGGAGAGAGGAAAGTCCGGACACCATAGCACAACATAGCGGGTAACGCCCGTCGCCCCGTCCCGATCCCGATAGCTATCGGGACAATCGGGACGGGGAAGGACCAGTGCAACAGAAAGCAAGTACAGTTCGGCTGTAGTGAAATCGGTAAACTCTATGTGGTGAAATGTTATGTAAACCAAGGCTTGAGGGTTGTGCGCCCGATCTTGGAGGGTAAACAGATTGAGGTTTTTGGCAACAAAAATCCTAGATAAATGATAGGGTCCCGATACCTATCGGGAACAGAATCCGGCTTACAGACCTGCTTTTTTTTCTTTTTTTGATTTTGTGTACAACACATGTTAAAAGGTCACGATATTTGCTTCAACCCCCGTCCTGTCTGAAAGCGGATGTCTGGTGAGGAAGACGATTAAAAATTTTTATAAAAAAAATGGAGGCTTCAGGCAACGCTGAAGGCTTATCCATCGTCTATACTAATAGACACATCTTCGTAACGTGAAACTGATAAAGCTACATAAAGACCTCGAGCAAAACATCCGGGAGGCCTAGCGCCACAACCAGAAGGCCCAATACCGGCTTTACCGACAGTTTGCTCCCAAAATGCTCTCGGTCTGCAGGCTTTACATTTCAGACCTTTATCATGCCGAAGATGTGATGTCCACCGGCTTTGTGAAAGTCTTTAAAAATCTGCACCGCTTCGAAAACAAGGGGAGTTTTGAAGGCTGGGTCCGCCGCATCATGGTGACCACAGCGATTGATTTCATCAGACAGCAAAAAAACATCGAATTCTCTACCGATGAGGTAGAACACTTTGAAGGGGTCCAGATGCCAGGCCTGACCGAGTGGTCGGTGGAGGAGCTGCAGGAGGTTATCGACGAACTGCCGGAAGGCTACAGGCTCGTATTTACCATGCATGTGATCGAAGACTACTCGCATAAAGCCATTGCAGAAACGCTCAGTATTACGGAAGCGACTTCCAGGTCGCAGCTGTTTAAAGCCAGGCGACTGCTCAAAACAAAATTAGAAACCTTAAGCGCCTCAGCTCATGGACAAGTTTAAAAACGACATACAGCATAAATTCAACCAGCGCGAAATCCAGCCAACGGAGGAAGCCTGGGGGAAAATCACGGGAGAATTAGCCAGTTCCCGCACACGTAAAACGAAAGGCCTGTGGCTTTGGAGCGGCATTGCCGCCGGGTTTATCGGGCTCCTCGTTTTACTTTCTCCAGCTTATTTTTCTGTTTCTACAGATGAGGGACCTGTGGTCAATTCAGAAGAAAAGCAAACTCAGGAAATGAAAGCTGAAAGACCAGTTATCGTATCTGTCATTCAACTTCAACCTAAAGCGATAAAAGCTTCATTCGTTCAGTTTCCCAAATCAAAACTAAGAATCGAAGCACCTAAATCTATTAGCAGCAGTACCCTAAAACCTAAGCATCTAAAAGCTAAAACCTTACTGGCTGAGGTAGAGCAGGAGCTGGAAGAAGAGCGATTCCGTCAGCAGAATTTAAGCGAAATGGATGCCTTATTAGCACAGGCCAGAGCCGATTTATCCACGAAGAGGGATAAACAGATTTTCGATCAGCTCTCGGCAGAAAGCCTTTTGGCCGAGGTGGATACCGATACTAACGGCTCATTCAAGGATAAAATCTGGAAGTTAATCGAAGTGAATTTCAATGAATTAAAGTCTAGCCTGGGGGCTAGGTAGTTATAATTTAATACAGATATGTTGGCGCCCAATTTATAGACATACCTGTTGTATTAATCCAATGTTCAACCTTAAAAAAACAAAACATCATGCCAATAAAAATCACCCTCTTTTTAGCCCTTTTAGTCAGTTTATGCAGTGCTCAACTGACTGCCCAAAACCGAGATTTCTCGGCGTTTGCCGAAGATGAAAAACAGGAATTACAGGCACTCCTCAGCAGGATTGAAACCGAGGAGAAAAGCCTGCTGAAAGCTAAAGTTAAGGATATCAATACCCAACTGGAGAACGGCGAACTCACTGCTGAAGAGGCTCAGGACCTTAAGCTTGAAGCTGCTGAAAACACGGCCATTACTATTTCGAAAGCACAGGACCTGGTGTATGACTGGGCCGCTTTCCAAAAGAGAAAATATGGCGAAGTCAGTTTTGAACAGTTTGAAGATTATGTGTCTTACCTGTCCATAATTGACGAGCTGGGGTTAAAACCGACGAGCTTTACATTCGATATTTTTACAATATCCTCAAAAAAGGAATCTGAAAGGACAACAGACTATAAAGAAAGAGATTTGCCTTATTCCCCAAGAACAGACTCTGACTTAACTATTGGTATTTCTTTCAATAATGCCGTGCTGGAGGGAGGAAGTTTAGACGATACCCCCTTTAAGTTTGGCGGGAGTCGCAGTTTTGAAATTGGTTATGAATGGAGCACTCGGGTGTTTAAGGAAACCAATTTCCTGCGCATCAACTACGGAGTTGCTCTTCAGTTTAATGGCTTAAAGCCTAAAGACAACCAAATTTTTGTCCAAAATGGTGAGCAAACCGAACTGGAAACCTATGCCTTTGATCTGGAGAAATCTAAGTTCAGAATGGACAATTTGATCATCCCAATTCATTTTCAGTTTGGAAGTTCTAAAACCAGGCTTCTGGATAACGGCAATAAACGCTTTAGCGATCATGATTTCAAAATCGGAATTGGAGGTTTTGCAGGAATTAATATACTCAACACCCAAAAACTCAAATTTGACGATGGCAGAAGAGATGAAAAACTTAAACAGCGCGATGATTTCAATACCAATAACCTGTTATACGGGTTAAGCACCTATATCGGCTGGGAAGATTTTGCCGTGTTTGCTCAATATAACCTCAATCCTATTTTTACCGACAATATCCGGGATTTGAATAACTTTCAACTGGGGGTGAGGTGGAACTTGTAAGGGTACTGCAGAGGCAGATGTCATTTCGACGACAGGAGCTTGCCTGCCTGCGTTTCCTTGGCAAAGGCAGGGAATCTTTTGTCTCTCGATAATCAAAGAGTCTTCAGTCAATGAAAAAGCTCCTTAGAATGACATTGCTTGTCATTCTAAGGAGCTTTTTTTACATTTTACCGACCTGCGTGTTTCTTAAGATTTGTATGCTTTCCGCTCAATTCCTAAGCCTTTTGTTGAAGCGTATAGTTCCGAAAGCAGAGCCTTACCGAAACTTTTTTAAATGTCATATTTGAATTTTTATTCAGTAAAACCCATGGAAGAAGTGGGTCTTACTCCTCAATGCTGTGCTTTTCAGGCGATGTTTAAAAATCTTAAAAGTTGAACAATCTATTTTAAATTTAACGTATTGAATGATTTTTTTTTTTAATTTAGGGTCACTAACATATAAAACAACACTTATGAACGAATTAGGAAATGCGAATTTTGAGAATTACATTGGTTTATACCAGGGGTTCAGTGAGATGGCTTACCAGATGGTTGCTCATGTTTTGACGTTGGGCTATGCCGTGATGCTGGCCGGCTTATTATACTTTATACTGACCATCAAATCGGTAGCACCAAAGTATAGAATATCCTCTGTTTTATCGGTTGTGGTTATGGTTTCAGCATTTTTACTGCTGTACGCGCAATCCAACAACTGGACCAGCAGCTTTGTTTTTGACGCCGAAAGGGGCCTTTACTTTTTAGGTGCGGGTGAAGATTTATTCAATAACGGATACCGTTATCTCAACTGGCTGATCGATGTGCCGATGTTACTTTTCCAAATTTTATTTGTGGTCAGTTTGACCAAATCGAAATTTAGCAGTATCAGAAATCAGTTTTGGTTTTCAGGGGCTTTAATGATTATTACCGGTTATATCGGTCAATATTATGAAGTGACGAATCTTCCTGCTTTCTTTATCTGGGGTGCTATTTCTACCGCATTTTTCATCCACATTTTATTTGTTATGTATAGGGTGATCAAAGAAGGTAAAGAAGGAATTCCTGATAAAGGCAAAAAGATTTTACAGAGCATTTGGGTATTGTTCCTCTTCTCGTGGTTCTTATATCCAGGCGCTTATCTCATGCCACATCTATTGGGTATTGAAGGTGGATTCTTTAATGAAGCCGGGGTTGTAGGACGACAAATGACCTTTACCGTTGCAGATATAGCTTCTAAAGTTATTTACGGTGTGCTTCTAACCAATTTAGCTATGGTTTTAAGTAAAGCTGAAGGGTATAAGCAAGAGGCTTAACCCCTCTTAAACCTATAAGATTGAAAAGGTTCCGGCATTCAGCCGGAACCTTTTTTTGCTTTAGGCTTGCCTTGTCTTTCCGACGACAGGAACCTGCCTGCGTTTCCTTGGCAAAGGCAGGCCTGCCTGCCGACAAAGGAGGGGAATCTTTTATATCGAATCCTTAATGCTTTTCGATAGTAGAGATTCATCAGTCGACTGTAGTCTCCTTCTGAATGACAGTGATGCATGTCATTCCGA